>NZ_JAPJIV010000014.1 GCF_026241895.1 Pseudomonas sp. RIT-562
CGCGACCCAACGCAGGCTGCGCCAGCTGCTACGGGGGATTGTGGTGTGTGGGTCAAGCGTTCGACTTACAGCCAGCAGGCATCCCACAGTGGATAATCATGAACGCGTTTCACCAGGTTTGCTCGAATTGGATTCGCTACCACGTATCTCGCCAGCGCCTTGATATCCTCCTCTCGCCGAACCGCACGATCATGGTAGCCCTTCTGCCACAAACGCCCCTGCCTTCCCAGCGCTTCATTGACCGCCTGGCTGCTGCGCGATTTGATTCGGCACATCAGCTCGGCAAGTGTCTTGTTGCGAAGTTGCACCAGGCAATGCAGATGGTCCGGCATCACCACCCAACACAGAAAATCAGCGCACTTGTCCTCATGCGCCTCACGCAACTGCGTAACTACCAGACGCCCCACTCGCCAATCAGCAAAAAACGACTGCCGCTTATCAACGACAGTCGTCAGCAGGTAAACGCGCCCCTCTTCTGAAACACGGCCAATGCGCAGAAGCCCTGCATTCATGCAATAAGGCATTCCATTGCCCTCGTCGAAGTGAAAGAGGAGCGAAATCTATCCCACCTCCACCTTGATATTCAGGAGCATACAACCACAAGATATGACTGCTCAACTGCCGGTGCGAATCTTGTTCCATACCCGCGTACGAATTCGGTCAATGTTCAACGGCATGGCTTCCAGTGCAAACAACTTGCCCATCATCTCCGGGCTCGGATAAACCTTGGTGTCGTTCTTGATGGCCGGATCGATCAGGCTGTCCGCCTGCTCGTTGCCATTGGCATAGTGCACATGGTTGGTGACGCTGGCCATGACGTCCGGGCGCAGCAGATAGTTCATGAAGGCATAACCGGCTTTTTCATCGGGGGCGTCGACGGGCATGGCGACCATGTCGAACCAGATCGCCGCGCCTTCCTTGGGAATCGCATAACCGATCTGGATGCCATTATTGGCTTCCTTGGCGCGATTTTCTGCCTGCAGGATGTCGCCGGAGAAACCGACCGCCACGCAAATGTCGCCGTTGGCCAGGTCGCTGGTGTATTTAGATGAATGAAAGTAGCTGACGTAAGGCCGGACCTTGATCAGCAGTGCTTCGGCCTTCTTGTAATCTTCGGGGTTTTTACTGTGGTGTGGCAGGCCCAGATAGTTGAGGGCGGCCGGCAACAATTCAGGGCCGTTGTCGAGGATCGCCACGCCGCATTTCTGCAGTTTTTCCATGTTCTCGGGCTTGAAGATCAGGTCCCACGAATCCACCGGCGCGTTATCGCCCAGCACTTCCTTGACCTTGGCAACGTTGTAGCCAATACCGGTGCTGCCCCACAAGTAAGGGAACCCATGCTCATTGCCTGGATCGTTGGTCTGCAAAGCCTTGAGCAGCACCGGGTTGAGGTTCTTCCAGTTGGGTAGCTGGCTCTTGTCGAGTTTCTTCAGCGCCCCGCCCTGGATCTGCCGGGCCATGAAGTGGTTGGAGGGGAACACCACGTCGTAGCCGGATTTGCCGGTCATCAACTTGCCATCGAGGGTTTCGTTGCTGTCATACACGTCATAGGTGAAGCCGATGCCGGTTTCTTTCTGGAAGTTCTTCGTGGTGTCGGGAGCAATGTAGTCCGACCAGTTATAGATCTTCACGGTCTCGGCCGCCTGGGTGAGGCTCGCGAGCAGTGCAAGGGGGGCCAGGGTCAGGGTCTTTCGCAGCATGAGTCGATTCCTGTTTGGGTTGTTGTTTTTGGCAGGCAATCAAGGGATCAGAAAATAAGGACGTAAGTCTTGCGCACGGTTTCCTGGATATCCCAGATGCCGAGGCTGTTGGCTGGCAACATCAGTGCATCACCAGCTTCTATGTGCAGGGTTTCGCCGTCGTCTGGGGTGAATGTGCAGCGACCCTGGATGAAGTGACAGAATTCCTGGGCCACGATCTGCCGGCGCCAGCGCCCCGGCGTGCATTCCCAGACGCCGGTTTCTACCCCGTCGTCGCGCTCGACGCTGGTGGTTGAAGCTACCGCCACTGGCGTTCCGAGCGGCACGGCCACCGGGTTCGACTCTTCCAGTACCAGGGTTGCGGTGTTCTTGAATTGGGTAATGCTCATGGGAGTACCTATTGTTTAAACGCTGTTTAGTGCATGAAACTTTCCATCAGGCCCGCCACGCCACTTGCCAGTTTGCGCCGCCAGGGCGCAGTGGTCGGGTTGGCCAGGGTCTGGTCCTCGTGGACGAAGCTGCGGATGATTGCGTTATAGCCCAGCCAGCGGCAGGGTTCCGGTTCCCAGGCGCGTAGCGCGGCCAGACCGGCCTGGGGCATGACCCACGGCTGGCGCACCAGCTCGGTGTCGCGCTCCAGGATCAGGTCGGCCAAGGTGCGACCAGCCAGGTTGCTGGCACCCACGCCCTCCCCGCCGTAACCACCGGCCAATGCGATACCGCTGGTGTGATCGCACAGCATGTGCGGCTGGAAGCGTCGGGACATGCCCAGGTTGCCGCCCCAGCCGTGGGTAATCTGTACGTGCTTGAGCTGGGGAAAGAGCTCGCCAAACAGATAGCGGCGCAACTCGATTTCACTGGAGGTCAGGTTGAAGTCGTGGCGCAGCTTGCCGGCGAACTGGTAGCCGCCCCGTGCGCCAAACACCAGGCGATTGTCGGCCGTGCGCTGGCCATAAGTGACCTGACGGCTGCTTTCGCTGAATGCCTGGCCGCGACTCAGGCCGATTTCATCCCAGGTTGCGGCGGACAACGGTTCGGTGGCCACTATCAGGCTTTGCACGGGCAGTTGGTAACGCCCCAGTGGCGGCAAAGTGACGGAGTAGCCTTCTACGGCCGGTACGATCCAGCGGCTGCGCACCTGGGCCTTGTCCGTGCGCAACGAGCCGGACTGCCAATGGGTGACTGGGCTGTTTTCGTAGATCCTGACGCCCATGCGCTCGACAGTCCGAGCCAGGCCGCGCACCAGTTTGGCCGGATGAAGGGTGGCGACATGCGGGGCGTAGATGCCGCCATAGGGCCTGGCCAGTCGAATCTGTTGCGCCAGCTGTTCGGGGCTGAGCCAGCGGTAGTCCTTTTCAGTCAGGCCTTGCTGGTAAAGGTTATCCAGGTAGCGCCGCAGGCTGGTCTCCTGCTCGGGATAACGCGCCGCGCAATACAGGGCGCCACCTTTGCGGTAATCGCAGTCGATACCCTCGCGCTCAAGGATGATTTCCACTTCGTCTGGAATGGCATGCAGCAGATCGAAAGAGGCGCGGCGTTCTGCGGGCGACAGATTGGCCAGCAGACGGTCTTCACCCAGCAGATTACCCATCAACCAGCCACCATTGCGGCCCGATGCGCCAAACCCTGCGGTCTGTGCCTCGACGATGGCGATGTTCAAGCCGGGCGCCAGACGCTTGAGGTAGTACGCGGTCCAGAGCCCGGTATAACCGGCGCCAATAATGGCCACGTCGACATCCAGGTCGTGCTCCAGCGCCGCTCGCGCGGTCAAAGGCTCATCGAGCTGATCCATCCATAAACTGATCTTGCGCCATGCTGGCATGCTGGACTCCGCCACTGAAACTTCAATGACGTGATCCTAGTGCGTGCTCTCAGGGGTTGTCTTGCGCGCGTGCACGCAAAGAAATTTGTTTGGCGTAGGCCTTCGGCGATTGCCCGGTGTGCCGGCGGAAACAGCTGTAGAACGCCGATAGCGAATTGAACCCGGCGGCAAAGGCCAGCTCATCGACGCGCAACGGTGGCGTGGCGGCATCCAGCGCCGCCAGCAAGTGTTGCAGGCGTGCCTGATTGACGTATCGGTAAAAGCTCTGGCCAAGCACCTGATTCAACAGGTACGAAATCTGGTTGCGGCTGTACCCGCATTCGTCAGCCACCCGCTGCAGGTCGAGCTCGGGGTCCAGGTAGGGTTGCTGGCGCTGGAAATACTGCTGCAGGTCGTCGGCCATGAAGCTCAACTGCCGTGGGGACAGGCCAAGACGACTGACGGCTGGACGGTTGCTGCCCCGGGATTTGCTGCCGGCCTGCTCGTGCACCAGCGAGGCGTACTCGTTGACCCGCCAGATCAAGCCGTCGCGCACGGTGATCGCCTCGCTGGCGCGGAACGACACCAGGCCATCCCCGCCGCGCAGGGTGATGCGGTACTGAATGAACGCGGTGTTGCCGTCGAGGCGGATTCGGTCGGTGTGTTCCAGGGCCTCGTCGGGGTCGCGGGGCATGCTGCTGCGTACGTACTCGCGCAATTCGCCGAGCCCCATCACCCGGTTCTGAAAAAAGTCGCTGTACTGCACCTGCGGGTGATACAGCGCCATCACTCCGTCAAGGTCGCGGTGTTTCCAGCGCAGGTGGTAGCGCATGACCGTCTCGCTGGTCGCGAGGGTCTGCTGCGGTCCGTCATCGTCGGTGGGCATAAACGACTCAATGAAAAAAATCGAGCTTGCCCAACTTCCGCCTGCGCTTCAATGGCCAGGGACGACCGCAGCGCCGCAGACTAATTAGCCCAAGCGTGATCTGCATCAAAAAAACAGCAGGCAATCGCCAAACGGTTTGAGAAAACCACGAGATTTTCACATCCGGATGCTACTTTTAATGGCAGTCACCGGTTGAGCCAATGAAGGCTCTTCCCTCCTAACATGAGCTAACGGAAGCGCTCGATGAAGAAGGCGGGCAATACATGAACAAAGGGTTTAGCAAGGTCACATTCCCCAACGCCTGCCAGCTGATGCGCTGGCATTTTCATCCCATGGGCTTCGAGGCGAGCATGGACGCGCCGGGCAGCATGATTGCCCGTCTGTTCGATCGAGTCAGTGGCGAGACCATGATCGCCATTGCCGGTATTCCGTGCGCAACGGTGATGAATGCTGCGGACGTCGAGCGCATCATTGAAGCGGTTGAAGACGAGCTGGAAGCCTTTGTTCCGCCGGTTTCGTTTAGAAGTTATGCCTAAATCCCAATTACGTTGAAAAAGCCCACTGTGTGGGCTTTTTTTGGCGGCTGTTTCAAGCAGATGTTTTGCCCACCCGGTGATCAACGAAGAACGCCTTGCCCTTGTCGACCCGATCAGAAGCCTTGGGCAGGTTCGCCGCCTGGGTGTCCTGGGCATCCACATACCAATAACAGTGGCTCACGGCGCGGGTAATGCCGACGTAAGCCAGGCGCAGGATCTCGTCTTTTTGCGCGTTGTCGTAAGCTTCGTTGTCGCCCGCTTTGCCTAACCCCGCCATGCGATACACCTGATTCTTGTAGGGCGAACTGGTCAGGTGCTGGCAGTCGCCGAGCAGGAATACCGCATCCGCCTGCAATCCCTTGGCACTGTGGTAGGTCAGTTGCTTCAACCGACGCGCCTCGTATGGTAAGCTAGAATCTACATTAACTACTGACTGAATATGCTGTTCTATCAATAGCTTATCGCTACTTTTTCGATACAACATTAAGATTGAATGGCCTTGGCGGTAGTGTTCGATCAACCGGCTGGCCATGCCTTGATCATCGCGATCCAGCACATTCACCGGCAGCAAGGCCTTCGGTTCTCCATTGGCCTTGGCTTTCTTGCCGGCAATGGCCGGCGCGGCACGCACGATGTGTTCGGCAGCATCGATGATGTGTTGATGGCTGCGGTAGTTGTCACTGAGCATGACCTTGGTCGTGCTCGGCGACACAAACTCCTTGTTGAATTCCATGAAATAGCTGGGCGAACTGCCCCGCCAGCCGTAAATCGACTGCCAGTCATCGCCTACACACAACAGCGATGAGCGTTGCGCGCCTCGACCGATATGCATCGCCGGCCCTCGACTGCGGATTTCCGCCAGGCTGGCGCGAATCCACGAGACGATCTGCGGGGACACGTCCTGAAACTCGTCAATCATCAAATGCGCCAGCGGGCGCAGCAGCTCGTTGCTCAGCAGCTTGAGGTTTTCCGGCGAATGTTCGCTGAACAACGCGAACATGCGGTTGTAAGTCATGATGGGCGGTTTCTGGTCCAGCAGATGGTCTTCCAGGGCTCTCCAATACAGGCTCAAGGCCTCGAAGAAAAACCGGTCGGGATCGTCCTTGGCAAAGCTCATCTGCCCCACGGCGCTTGGAACATCAAGGCCGAGGTTCTCGATAAAGCCGGCAGCCGCTACAAAACAGTCCAGTAGCGGTGCAGACGCCAGCTCTCCCTTGACCTTGTAATCGAAGCCCGGCCCGGCGCTGGCATCTCCGGCAAGCGAGGCCAGCACTCGCTTTGAAGCTTGATAACTATCAAGCCAAATCAATGGTTTACGGCAGAAAGCTTGAAACAGTGTGCGCTTGACCGCCCACTCCGCACGCACCGACAACTTGGACCCCGGGCGGCTCACCTGAGGGTTTTCCTGCGGATCAAAACCCAGCACTACCCAGGCGTCCAGCGACGGGATGTAGCCGTGGCAATGGAAGGTCGAGCCATTGATGTCGAATGTCTGGCGCTTGGGTTCGATGCCCTTGATCGGCCATGCACCCGCGCGAAACCACAGGTCTTCAATGGTATCGCACAGCTCTTCATCGCGATTGGCTGCCAACTGGGTCACCGCCACGCGCTTTTGCACGTCCGGGTGATCGCGCTCCAGCTCCTTGAGCTGCAAGGCGTGCCGGGACAACGGCGTTATCAGATCGCGAAAGCGCGCATCGCGCGTGTGCAGGCTGTGATAGCAGGCGTTGAGCTGCTGGCGCTGGGCGTCATTGATCCGCAAATCGAATGGATTGCTGTCGACATCATCGTCTTGGCCGGGGGCACGCAGGCTCAGGTTCTCGAAGGCCTGCAGGCGTTCGAAACCTGGCAGGCTGCGCACCAGGGGCAGGATCCGCGAATGGAAGGTGCGCACCAGGTCTCGCGCCTCCTTGAAGCTCAGCGCCCGCCCCCAAAGCGCGAACATTTCGATCAGCTTGTTGATGAAGTCCTTGCGCGACTCCCGGGTGAATGTCACCACGGTCATCGAGTCAAGTTCAAAGCCGAGATAATGAGTCAGCAGCAGTATGCGCAGGACCAGGGTCGTCGATTTGCCCGCTCCAGCGCCGGCGATCACCGAAGTCGAAGGCGTGTCGCTGAAGATCATCTTCCACTGCGCAGCGCTGGGCTGGGCGTGGGCTGGCAGTAACCGGGCGACATCGGCTTTCATGCGTTTTTTCAGTTCGGCCGTCAACGGCAGGCGCCAGTCGTCAAACAGATAGTCGTCAACGTTAGGTGGGCGATGCTCAGTGCTGCGTGAGTCGCGGATCAACAAAACCTGGCGCCCCTCCTCAAGGCCTTCAAGCTTGCCTTCCTTATATCCGTAATCCACCCCGGCGCTATGCCCGCTGCGAAATCCGTCCGCCTGCCCGTGTAACCACGACGCCCGGTGCTGGGCCCGCAGGCGCGTCAGGCCGTGGCCAAAGAACCGTGCAGCCAGGCGTTTAAGCAATGGCATCTCGGCCAACGGACGAAGTTCAGGCGGAAGGTCGGGAGAATGTTGCGGCACGCGGATGGACTCCAAGCTGTAAAACTGTTGGGCGCTATGGTGTCTTTATTTGGCCGTGAGTTCTAGCGAAATGCTTGTCGGTCATTGACTTAGGCGATGAACTGAAGCTTGAATGACAAGAATTTCAGACTTTTAAGCATCTATTAATTCGATTGTATTGAGGCATTTTTTACGCTTTTTATCGATGTTTGGCTGATAGATGATGCTTGCCATAAATCACTTATTGGCAGGAGACGAACATGCTCGAACTCAGACCCTTCAACTCCCTGGGCGGTGCCCATCACGGCTGGCTGGATGCGCATCACCATTTTTCGTTTGCCGAGTACCACGATCCCAAGCGCATGAACTGGGGCAATCTGCGGGTATGGAACGATGACGTGATCGCCGCCGGCACCGGTTTTCCGAAACATCCGCACCGCGACATGGAGATCATCACCTATGTCCGCGAAGGCGCGATTACTCACGAAGACAACCTCGGCAACAAGGGTCGCACCGAGGCCGGTGATGTTCAGGTCATGAGCGCCGGCACCGGCATTGCCCACAGCGAGTACAACCTGGAGGCAACCGAGACGCGGATTTTCCAGATCTGGATCATCCCCAACGAATCCGGATCGGCGCCTTCCTGGGGGGCCAAGCCATTTCCAAAAGGTCAACGTGAAGGGTTTGTGACCTTGGC
The DNA here is from genome assembly GCF_026241895.1 of Pseudomonas sp. RIT-562. Lineage (GTDB taxonomy): Bacteria > Pseudomonadota > Gammaproteobacteria > Pseudomonadales > Pseudomonadaceae > Aquipseudomonas > Aquipseudomonas mandelii_F. The sequence continues at coordinate 8,127 of NZ_JAPJIV010000014.1, forward strand.
CAGCGGCAAGGCCGGAGATGACCAGAGCCTGCGCATTCGTGCCGATGCGCGTCTGGTCGCGGCGAACCTCAAGGCCGGGGAAACCGCAGAATACCCACTGGACAGCGGCCGTCGGGCCTACCTGGTTCCAGCCACAGGTCGTATTGAAGTCAATGGCTTGCAGGCACAAGCTCGAGACGGAGTGGCTATCGCGGATGAGCGGGTGCTGCGCGTTACCGCACTTGAAGACAGCGAGGTGGTGTTGGTGGACCTGGCTTGACCCACAAACCCGTAGCGCAAAAAAAAGGGCGACCGCATAACGGTCGCCCTTTTTTGCTGCGTGGCTGCTGTTGATTATTTCGAGGAGATGGCGCCGTCCACCAGCGTCTGCGCCTCTGCAACCAGAAGCTTCAAGTGCTCGTCGCTGACGAAGCTCTCGGCGTAGATCTTGTAGATGTCTTCAGTGCCGGACGGACGTGCCGCAAACCAGCCGTTTTCGGTCATCACTTTTAATCCGCCGATAGCCTGGTCGTTACCCGGAGCATGGCTGAGGATGCTCTGGATCGCTTCCCCAGCCAGCTGGGTCGATGTCACCTGATCAGGCGACAACTTGCTCAGCAGGGCTTTCTGTTCAGGGTTGGCCTTGGCATCGACCCGCACCGAGAACGGTTCGCCCAGCTCGTCGGTCAGGGCACGATAGGCCTGGCTTGGATCGCGCCCGGTACGAGCGGTCATTTCTGCTGCCAGCAGTGCTGGAATCAGGCCGTCCTTGTCGGTGCTCCAGACTCCGCCGTCCTTACGCAGGAACGAGGCGCCGGCACTCTCTTCGCCGCCAAAGCCCAGGGAGCCGTCGAACAGGCCATCGGCAAACCATTTGAAGCCGACGGGCACTTCGTACAGGCGACGACCCAGGCGCTTGGCGACTCGATCGATCAGACCACTGCTGACTACGGTCTTGCCCACGGCAGCATCGGCGCGCCACAGTGGGCGGTTCTGGAACAGATAATCGATCGACACGGCGAGGTAGCTGTTGGGTGCCAGCAAGCCGCCCGACGGCGTCACGATGCCATGGCGATCATGGTCCGGGTCGCAGGCGAAGGCGACGTCAAAGCGTTCCTTGAGTCCGATCAGGCCTTGCATGGCATGGCTGGACGATGGGTCCATGCGAATCTGGCCATCCCAGTCGACTGTCATGAAGCGGAACGTCGGATCGACCTGTTTGCTCACCACTTCGAGATCGAGCTGGTAGTGCTCGGCAATCGCCGACCAGTAGCGCACCCCTGCTCCGCCCAGCGGATCCACGCCAAGGCGCAGTTTGGCCGCGCGGATGGCATCGAAATCGATCACGTTGATCAAGTCGGCGACATAGGTATTGAGGTAGTCGTGACGATGGGTGGTCTCAGCCTTCAGCGCCTGCTCGTAACTGATACGTTTGACGCCGGCAAGCTTGTTGCCCAGCAGTTCGTTGGCCTTGGCTTCAATCCACTTGGTGATGTGGGTGTCGGCCGGCCCGCCATTGGTGGGGTTGTACTTGTAGCCCCCGCTTTGTGGCGGATTGTGCGACGGCGTGATGACGATGCCGTCCGCCAGGCCCGAGGTCCGGCCACGGTTGTAGCAAAGGATGGCATGGGAAATGGCTGGGGTCGGGGTGTATTCGTCGCCCTCGGCGATCATCACAGTGACGCCATTGGCTGCGAGCACTTCAAGGGCGCTGGCGCCAGCAGGCGTCGACAATGCGTGGGTATCGATGCCGACAAACAGCGGGCCGTCGATGCCCTGGGCCTGGCGATACAGGCAGATGGCCTGGCTGATGGCCAGGACATGCCATTCGTTGAAACTCAAATCAAACGAGCTGCCGCGGTGCCCGGAGGTGCCGAACGCGACGCGCTGGGTGGCGATGGCGGCGTCAGGCTGGCCGGTGTAATAGGCCGTCACCAGTCGCGGGATATCGACCAACAGTTCTGCCGGTGCAGGTTTGCCCGCAAAAGGATTGAGTGTCATGCAAAACCTCTGGAATCTATTGGTTCGGGAATTGGATCGCAGTTTACTGGCAGTTTGACCACAACGCGATCAGATCGATCCGCCCGCCTTCACGACACTGTCAATCCAACGCCTCGAGGCGTAAGGCATCGCCAAGAAAACCAATGGCGGCCACCAGGTCATGATCGCCGCCGAACGTGTGGCTCAGGCGCATCTGCTGGGCATGCAGCCCATGCAAACTGAACAATTCGCCTGGCGCGATCAGTACCTGGCGTTGCAGCAGGCGCTGGAATACCCGCCGCACATCCACCGGGCGTATTGCGCGCAGCCAGATGGTCGCGCCGCCCTGGGGCTCGACAAAGCTCAGGGCGTCGCCCAGGCGTTCGTGCAGCAGCTGACTCATGTGCACCGAACGATCCTTGAGCAGCCGGCGCAACACCTGCAGGTGCTGGTCGATGCGCCCGTTGATGTACAAGCGTGCAATGGCTTTCTGGCGAATCGGCGACAGGCGGAACGAACGCAACAGAAATTGTCGTTGCAGTTCGCTGCGCAGGTGCCGGGACAGCACATAGCCAAAGGGTGCTTCAGGGCCGATGATTTTTTCAAAGGTCGAATACACCAGCAGCCGATCGGGGTCCAGCAGGTCCCGAAAGCGCAGGCCGTCCGGCTCGAAGCCGAGCTCTCCGTGACAGTCGTTTTCCAGGACCCAGCAGGCGTACTGTTGCAGAAGCCGCGCGATGGCCCGGCGGTTGTCTTCGGAGGCCATGCTGGCTCGCGGCATGTTCAGCCGCGAGGACAGCAGCACCAGTTGCACGGGGCTCGACTGCAGGATTCGTTCAAGCGAGTCGTAATCCAGCTCGCCATCCGCCTGTACCGCCAGCTCAACCACCTTTACCTGGGCCGACTCCAACAATCGCAGCACGGGCCAGTCGCAAGGCGATTCCACCACTACGGTAGAGTGTCGCAGGCTCAGGACCTCGATCAGGATCTCCAGCACTCCGCGCAGATCCGCGCCGATATACACGTCATCGGCGTGCCAGCAGCGCAGTGGTGAGGTGGTATAGCGCGCCGCCAACGCAGCCCGCAGTTCCAGTTCGCCACACGGTTGCGCGGCGGATTGCGGCTGGCGCGGATACTGGCGCAGCAACTCTCGTTCCAGCAGCAACAACGGGCTGTCGAGAGGCTGCAACAGCGTCGGCTCGTCGGCGCTGAGGACCAGCATCGATGGGCTGCGGGCGTTGACGTAGACTGTCTCAAGCAAGTCGTGACCAGGGCCAGGGGTGTCCATGGACAACACCGGTACTGCGTAGTAGCCCGACTTCGCCACCGAGTACACCCGCCCCTCCTTTTCCAGCAGCGAGTAGGCGTACTGAATGGTCGAGATCGATACGCTCAAACGGTCGGCCAATTGCCGCAAGGAAGGCAGACGCACACGAGCATCCCGGGCCGACTCGTTGATCAGCTGGGTCAGGTAGCGGTAGACCGCCTGATATGCGAAGCCGGTTTCTCGCACGCCATTCAACGCCCCGTTGACCGTTCACCCTCTTGGGTGGTGTCCGTATCGCAGGTGAGCGCGGCGGGGTCTTGTGCACCTTCCACCACCTGCTCCATGCGATAGAGTTTGCCGATCAAGGCGACCGGCAAGCCACTGACGTCGACCATCCATTGCAGGATCTGATCGGGCACGGCGTGGCCTTGCATCGCCCGGTGCAAGTCCGGCATGCCGATCAGCATGCCGGGGTGACACTGACGCAGGAAACGCTCCAGCCCTGCACCCTTGTTGACGAAAGGAGCGAACAGCAGGCACACCAGTTGGGCTTCGCTCAGGCCGAGGTTTTTCTGGGTGATAGCGGTTAACAAGGCACGCTGCTCGGGATCAGACGAGATTTTGCCAAACACTTCCGCAGCCTGCAGGCACACGCGATCGGCAAGGTTCTTGCGCCGCATCATCACCAATGTTCGCTGGAAGAACTCGGCGACCCCGCAGGCGTAGCTGTCGCCGTGCATGAAGCAGGCTTGCAATCCACGAACATGCGCGTTGAATTCAAGGCCAATCGGTTCGTTATCGCTGACATAAGACATGAGGCCGTCGGGCTGGAACCGCAGGAACTCGGTCAGCAGCGGCCAACGCTCTTCGAGGTTGCTGACCAGCATGTCGTGGATATCGATGCAGGAAGCGCGGCGGCAGGTTTCAAACAGTTCTGCGGGGCGCCAGTGTGGCTGCATCAGTTCAGGCTCGAAGCCCCGATAGTATTCCGCGCCCAGCTCATCGAGCAGCGTGAACAAGTCTTCAAAGCCTGTTTCGTTGTACCGTGACGGCAGGAAGCCGGCCTTGGCCGTCGCTCGTTTGAGGCCGTACAGGAAGTGCTTCTGCTGGCGTGGCGTTTCACTGCAGACCAAGGCGTCGACCCCGCCATCCCAGCGCGCAATCTGTGCGTAGAATTCAGCCATGGCCAGGTAGCCGTTGTCCCAGAGATCGAGGGCATCATCGCTGTCGCGGCGATGGCCAACCATCAGCATATTCACGCGGTTAATCTCGCGACCAGCTTCGGAAATCGGCGTTGGCTGGGTGAATGGCAGCACCTCGCGATTATCGACCATCAGCACTTCGACCCGTGGGTCGTCGTAGAGAAACAAGGCGCTGCAACTGTTGTGGATGTTGTCCATTACGGTGGCGCTGACGCCATTCTGCTGCAGCGAGGCGACACGCAGCTGAAAGGTGGTCGGGGCCCGACCGGCGATACTCAATTGCGCGGCACGCAACAGCGCAAGGGTGTAACAACTGTCTCTGGAGCCCGTCTGAATCACCAGCACTTTGTAATCGGCAAGGCGCTCCATGCCACCTGCGGCAACTACCAGGCGTTGAATTAACAGCTGTAATGCGGTGCGTTCTGCGCGAGAGTAATAACCCAGCAAACGTTGCAGTATTTGTTGGTAGACATGGTTCATGGCTTGATCATGGATGCTGGTCATATTTATATACCTGGTGCTGGAAAATCGATATCACGGACAGCGCAAATAGTTTTTGCACAGCGTTTTGCCTACCCCGCCGCTATGACGGAGATTGATTATCAAATGCTATCACTTTAAGGTTCGAGACTTTATTTGAAATAAATAAAGCGCGCCTACGGCTTACTCATGGATAGTTGGACTAGATCAGCTGAAAGGCCCGTACGCAGTGGGTTGCTCAGACGTCCTAGGAAATGTCCGACAACGTCTGACAGATACTTACTACGAGAAGTTAGGAAGAGAATTACCGATATTGTGTTGGCAGCGGATATGCGCCGAAATGATTGTTCGGCGGATATCAACGGGCAGTACTGAAAAGTATCAACTAGACACTCAGTCATGACTCATTCCTTGAGATGAAAGCAATCATTCAATTATCAAGGCTTACTGGCTGATTAGAAGATACAGATGGTGAAGAAAAACCAGCTCAGTTGCTGAGCAGGGTCATTATCAGGCCGAAAGGATAGAGTTTGATGTTCAAAAACGAAAAAAGTCCGTGGGATCACGGACTTTCAGGGAGGTAGGGTCAGGCGGGTTCGACTTGCAGCGCGACTCGTTCGCGGCATGGACATTCGTCCATGTAGCGGTGTGCTTCGACGAACTCGGCAAACGGGAACACCCGAGTCTTGAGTGGCAACAGCACGCGGTCTGCCGTCAGCTGGTTGATATCGCGCAAGGCGCGCTGCAACGATACCTGGTCCTGGACGATCCCCAATTCCGGCTTGCCGGTGAAGTTACCGATGCAGTGGACGAAGAACTGGATGTTCTTCTGAAACGCGGCACAGGCCGGGAACGGCGTCTGGTTGCCCCCTTGCAGTCCGTACAGCACCAGGCTGCCGCGGGGTGCCAGCACATCGCCGAGCATCGACATCTGCGGCCCGCCCAGGCCATCGAACACCACGTCAACGCCACGGTTATCGGTGATCTTGTTGATCTGCATCAGCAAGTCCTGTTCCTCGGTGACGATGACCTTCTCGGCCCCAAGGGACAGCAGGTTTTCCCGCTCTTCGGCACTCTTCGTCGCCGCAATGACCCGGATGCCCAGGGCTTTGCCGAGTTGGACAAAAGACGGACCGGCACAGTGGCTGGCGTCAGTGACCAAGGCAAACTGACCAGGCTTGACCCGCGCCAGGTCGACATAAGCAAAATAGGCGATCAGCAACGGCGTGTAGTGCACGCTGGCTTCGATCGGGCTGAGCACGTCCGGATAGCGGGTCAAAGCGGTGCGTGGCAGCACGATCTGCTCGCCATACACCGGGTAATCATTCGGGCTCTCGGCCGGAAAGCTGGCAACCTTGTCGCCGACTTCCAGATCGTCGACACCCTCTCCGAGCGCGGTAACGACGCCGGACATTTCATGCCCCAGCCCCGAAGGCAGGCGGGCATGGGAGGAAGCCAGGTTCTGGCGCCAGAGAATATCGTACCAGCTGATGCCAATCGCCTCGACGCGCACCTGCACTTCGCCCGGCGCGGGCAAAGCAGCCGCATGCTCTTCGCATTTGAGCACCTCGGCCGGACCAAACTTGTGAAAACGGATCGTGCGTGACATCGCAAACCTCGTCAAAGAAACCTCTAATGCCCCGAACTCTATATGGGCTTTGTAGCCAAGACTATCAGTGGCTATTAATAGTCGACATGCCTGCGATTGATTTCGCACCATCGACAGGATCAACGGTTGGGCAAAACCCGGGTCGGCTGCACCGGTAAAAATGAATTATTCGGTGCAGAGTACCAGCCTTTCCCCGTAAGATTCATGCCGGTCATTGTTCTCATATGACCGCCCCCGTCAAGCCTTGACTCTGCCAGGACTCCAGATGAATCGTAATGACCTGCGTCGTGTCGACCTGAACCTGTTGATCGTATTCGAAACACTCATGCACGAGCGCAGTGTGACCCGCGCCGCAGAGAAATTGTTCCTTGGCCAGCCGGCGATCAGCGCCGCGCTCTCGCGCCTGCGCGGGTTGTTCGATGATCCGTTGTTTGTCCGCACCGGCCGCAGCATGGAGCCTTCCGCCCGGGCCGTGGAGATCTTCGCCCTGCTCTCCCCGGCGCTGGATTCCATTTCCACGGCCGTCAGCCGCGCCGCAGAATTCGACCCGGCCACCAGTACTGCGGTGTTCCGCATCGGACTGTCGGACGACGTCGAGTTCGCCCTGCTGCCCATGCTACTCAAGCGCCTGCGTGCGGAATCACCAGGGATTGTGCTGGTGGTGCGTCGCGCCAACTACATCCTGATGCCATCCTTGCTGGCCTCCGGCGAGATTTCCATCGGTGTCAGCTACACCGCCGACCTGCCGGCCAACGCCAAGCGCAAAGTGCTACGCCGCAGCCTGCCCAAGCTGTTGCGTGCCGACACCGTGCCGGGGCCCTTGAGCCTGGACGACTTCTGCGCCCGCCCCCATGCGCTGGTGTCGTTCGCGGGTGACCTGAGTGGCTTTATCGACGAAGAGCTGGAAAAGCTCGGGCGCAAGCGCCATGTCGTGCTCGCGGTACCGCAGTTCAACGGCCTGAGCACCCTGCTGTCCGGCACCGACATTGTGGCCACCGTACCCGACTACACGGCCGAAGCCTTGACGGCTGCCGGCGGCGTACGCGCCGAAGATCCACCGTTACCGGTGCGCAGCTTCGAGCTGCACATGGCGTGGCGTGGGTCGCAGGATAATGATCCTGGGGAGCGCTGGTTGCGTTCGCGGATTCAGATGTTTTTTGGCGATCCGGATAGCCTTGAGCAGCCGGGGCATTGAGGTCTAAGCCCTCTTTGAGGGCTAAGCCTTGAGGTAACGCTGGGCTGTTTTCCGCGGCTTTCCGGAGCTAAACCTTCAGCCAAGCAACTGAATATTTTGATCGATGCGATCCTGAATGTTGCGCAAGGTCTCTTGTGTAATCAATCCTGGAAAACTCTGTTCAGCGACTGTGGCAAACTGGCTGGCCACCTGGCAAATACCGTCAATCATATCGCCTGCCCTGCCCTCAGGGACCTCTGCTTCAAGGGCTAGTTGGAGCATGTCCTTGCGACTGACTGCCAGGGCCTCTCCCATCACATCCATCTGGTGATACCCGCCGGGGCCCTCGCAAAACGTCACATCGTAGGCCGGCGCCAATTTCCAGGCCCCGGAGCGCGACATCACATAGGCGAAATTTTTGGGGTGATCGTCCCGATTATTAAATGCGACGTTGAAAACCACCCGCTCAAACGCTAGCGTTTTCTCTCGGACGTCGTTGGTGCACATTTGTGTCGCACGCAGGAAGTTGACGTAATCCAGAACACCTGGCGTCTGGAAGTCCGCCCCGGTAAAGGCCGCAAGGCTCTGCATCGGTACACGCAGGCCGTCCTGGCGATCGAAGCGCTTGGTGGCGAAGGCCGCCAGCCCGTTGGGCAAGCTGAAATAATGGGTGTCCGGGGTCTGGATGCCACACAGGCGCAAGCACTCGGCATAAACCATTTCAATCGCGCACACCTCGGGGTGTTCGTCCTTCGCCGGGAATTTCACCAGCCAAGCTTCAAAGCCTCGCACTTGCGCAGTGGTAAAGACTCCGGTCCGATTATCCCGATAGAGCAGTGCCTTTGGCCGAGCTCCCTGAGGAGAACCGCCCACCTGCAGCAGTTTCTGCAGGAATTCCCCGCCTTCGCCATTGAGAACTTCCTGCACCTCAGCCGCTAAGAGGTCCAGGGATACAGGTTCTTCGTTTGGCATCACTTCGGGTTCGACGGGCTCGAACGACATGGCGCCCATCGCACTGTCGCCAACAAACGTCAGGCGCTCAAGAGGCCCGATTCGCGCCGGGTTGAGTCGACGACGCCTGAACAGACGGTCCATCAACAGCATGCCCCAGCCGTCAGGCAGAGAATCGTAGACCGGCCCCGGCAAGCCCAACTGATGGCTGGGGAACCCTCTGCGCAGCTTGTCTCCCAGCAATGGAAGCAAATAGGACGACAGCTCCAGGCCCCGCTCCTTCGCTTCATTGCTGTACTCGAACACAATCTGCGGCCGACCGGTCAAGGCAGTCGTGGACACTAGCGAACCCCACAGCCAACGTTCGCCCCAGCCGGTGTAGTAAACGTCAACCTGCTCAAGCATTGTCAGGCTTCCTCTTGATTCGTGAACGCGTGGCACTGGCTTCGTAGCGGCGAATGTCATCAAGGCTTTCCAGCTTGGGCAGGAACAGTCCTTCGAGGTCTTTGGTTCGCCCAAGAACCATCGCCACGCGGACCAGGCTTTCGAACCCCACATTGCGTCCAGCTTCCAGGTTGGACACAGTATTGGTGCCGATTCCGGCGCGCCCGGCCACATCAGCCTGAGTCATCTGCTGCGCTAACCGTTCGGTACGCAGGCGTGCGCACAGTCGCCTGACGATCTCCTCCGGTTTGCTGAAGCTTAAATCCAACATAATGTGTCTTCCGGCGCAGGAGCGCCTAAATCTGCAGTGATGAGGTTTAATTAAAAAGCTGACTTAATTCCTTTATTCTGGTCTTTATATCGGAAGAACACAAATTAGACACAGAATAATGGAGTTAATCCATCTCGCGCCCGCCTCCACCCTTACACGCCCCGCAACAAACAATCTCCATCAAGCGTATTGATAGCCACCTAACGAAAGGTGCATGCTAGAGGGCTTCGTCCGGTCTTATATCATTCCGAATGATAGTTACCTTCGCTTCATTCGATTCGTGCGATACAACCCTGCCGATCATCATCCGTCCATTCTCAATACATTGGCGGATGCATCCATGGAACAGTCACTCAAACATTTGCGCTTCCCGTTGGCCGTGCTGGCCGTACTGGTGATGAGCGCCTGCGGCAAGGCGCCGGAGACAGCGGCCGCCATGCCTGCTGCAAAGGTCAGCGTTGCCAAGGTGCTGGAGCAGCCAGTCAACGAATGGGACGAATTCACCGGGCGCCTCGAAGCACCGGAGACCGTTGAAATTCGTCCGCGGGTTTCCGGGCAGATTGATGAAGTTGCCTTCACCGAAGGCGCGTTGGTGAAGAAAGGTGACCTGCTGTTCCAGATCGACCCGCGTCCGTTCCAGGCAGAGGTCCGCCGCCTCGAAGCCCTGGTTGCTCAATCTCGCGCCAACGCCACCCGCAGTGAAAACGAAGCCCAGCGCGGTGAGCGCCTGCGCAGCAGCAATGCGATTTCCGCCGAGCTGGCCGATTCGCGCACCAGTGCTTCGCAAGAAGCCCGCGCAGCGGTCGGTGCCCTGCAAGCGCAGCTCGACCTGGCCAAACTGAACCTCAGTTTCACCCGAGTGACCGCGCCCATCAGCGGTCGCGTCAGCCGTGCGGAAATCACCGCCGGCAACCTGGTGACCGCCGATACCACGGCGCTGACCAGCGTGGTGTCCACCGACAAGGTCTACGCCTATTTCGATGCCGATGAGCGTGTGTTCCTCAAATACACCCAGCTCGCTCGCCAGGGCAAACGCGGCGCAACCACTCCGGTGTACCTCGGCCTGTCCAATGAAGAAGGCAACCCGCATCAGGGCGTGATGAACTTCGTCGACAACCAGGTCAACCCGAAAACCGGCACCATCCGTGGTCGCGCGGTCTTCGACAACACTGACGGCGCCTATACCCCGGGCCTTTATGCGCGGCTGAAACTGGTCGGCAGCGGCACCTACTCTGCGGTGTTGATCAACGACGAAGCGGTCGGTACTGATCTGGGCAAGAAGTTCGTGCTGGTGATGGATGGCGACAACAACACCGCTTACCGTTCCGTTGAGCTGGGGCCGAAGATCGAAGGGTTGCGCATCGTGCGCAGCGGCCTGAGCAAAGATGACACGGTGATCGTCAAGGGCCTGCAACGGGTCCGTCCCGGCTCCCCGGTGACGCCTGAAGTGATCCCGATGGCCAGCGAGCAAACCCTCGCGGCACTCGCCCAACAACGACAAGCGCTGGAAGCCAGCAACCTGCCCCAAGTCGCACCTGCCAAGGTCGCGCCGGGTTCGGTTGTGAAAGTGGCTGCCGCGACTCCACGCGGTTAAGGGACGACAACTCCGATGAATTTTTCCCAATTCTTCATATCCCGGCCGATCTTTGCAGCGGTACTGTCGCTGCTGATCCTGATTGCCGGTGCGATCTCGCTGTTCCAGCTGCCGATCAGCGAATACCCGGAAGTGGTGCCGCCGACTGTCGTGGTCCGTGCCAACTTCCCCGGCGCCAACCCCAAAGTCATCGGCGAAACCGTGGCGGCTCCCCTGGAGCAAGCCATCACCGGCGTCGAGAACATGCTGTACATGTCCTCGCAGTCCACCGCCGACGGCAAGATCACCCTGACCATCACCTTTGCCCTGGGTACCGACCTGGATAACGCGCAGGTGCAGGTGCAGAACCGCGTGACCCGGACCGAGCCCAAGCTTCCCGAGGAAGTGACGCGCATCGGTATCACCGTGGACAAGGCCTCGCCCGACCTGACGATGGTTGTGCACTTGACCTCCCCAGACCAACGCTACGACATGCTGTATCTGTCCAACTATGCCCTGCTCAACATCAAGGATGAGCTGGCGCGCCTGGGCGGTGTCGGTGATGTGCAGCTGTTCGGCATGGGCGATTACTCGCTGCGGGTATGGCTGGATCCGAACAAGACCGCTTCGCGTAACCTCACCGCTACCGATGTGGTCACCGCGATTCGTGAACAGAACCGCCAGGTTGCTGCCGGTGCCCTGGGCGCCCCGCCCGCTCCGAATGCCACCGCGTTCCAGTTGTCGGTCAATACCCAGGGCCGCCTGGTGTCCGAGGAAGAGTTCGAGAACATCATCATTCGCTCCGGCGAAAACGGTGAGATCACTCGCCTCAAGGACATCGCCCGGGTAGAACTGGGTTCCAGCCAGTACGCCTTGCGTTCTCTGCTGAACAATCAGCCGGCGGTGGCGATCCCGATCTTCCAGCGTCCGGGTTCGAACGCGATCGACATCTCCAACCAGGTCCGCGACAAGATGGCGGAGCTGAAGAAAAACTTCCCGGAAGGCATGGACTTCAGCATCGTCTATGACCCGACGATTTTCGTGCGCGGCTCCATCGAGGCGGTGGTTCACACCCTGTTCGAAGCACTGATCCTGGTTGTCCTGGTAGTGATTCTGTTCCTGCAAACCTGGCGCGCCTCGATCATTCCGTTGGTGGCGGTCCCGGTATCGCTGATCGGTACGTTCGCGGTGATGCACCTGTTCGGCTTCTCGCTGAACGCCCTTTCACTGTTCGGCCTGGTATTGGCCATCGGGATCGTGGTGGACGACGCCATCGTGGTGGTGGAGAACGTCGAACGAAATATCGGACTGGGGCTGACGCCGGTCGAGGCCACCAAGCGCGCCATGCGTGAAGTGACCGGGCCAATCATCGCCACCGCGCTGGTGTTGTGTGCGGTGTTCATTCCGGCTGCGTTCATCTCCGGTCTCACCGGGCAGTTCTATAAACAGTTCGCCCTGACCATTGCGATCTCGACCGTGATCTCGGCCTTCAACTCGCTGACCCTGTCACCGGCGTTGGCGGCGGTGTTGCTCAAGAGCCATGACGCACCCAAAGACCGCTTCTCCCGGGTACTCGACAAACTGTTCGGCGGCTGGTTGTTCCGTCCGTTCAACCGCTTCTTCGACAAGGCCAGCCACGGTTATGTCGGCACGGTCGCCCGGGTTATCCGCAGCAGCGGCATCGCCCTGATCCTGTACGCCGGCCTGATGGTGCTGACCTTCTTTGGTTTCGCCAACACGCCTACCGGTTTTGTGCCCGGCCAAGACAAGCAATACCTGGTGGCATTCGCCCAACTGCCGGATGCGGCGAGCCTGGATCGCACCGAAGACGTGATCAAGCGCATGTCCGACCTGGCCCTGAAACAGCCTGGCGTGGAAAGTGCGGTGGCCTTCCCTGGCCTGTCGATCAACGGGTTCACCAACAGCCCGAACGCCGGCATCGTGTTCGTCACGCTCAAGCCGTTCGATGAGCGCAAGGACCCAAGCATGCCGGCCGGTGCGATTGCCGGTGCGTTGAACGGCCAGTTTGCCGGAATCCAGGAAGCCTACATGGCGATCTTCCCGCCGCCGCCGGTACAAGGCCTGGGCACCATTGGCGGTTTCCGCCTGCAGATCGAAGACCGGGGTAACCTGGGCTACGACGAGCTGTACAAAGAAACCATGAACATCATCAACAAGAGCCACAACGTGCCGGAACTCGCCGGCCTGTTTACCAGCTACACGGTGAACGTGCCCCAGGTCGATGCTGCCATCGACCGGGAAAAAGCCAAGACCCACGGCGTGGCGGTCAGCGACATCTTCGACACCCTGCAGATCTACCTGGGTTCGCTGTATGCCAACGACTTCAACCGCTTCGGCCGCACCTATCAGGTCAACGTCCAGGCCGAGCAGCAGTTCCGCCTCGAACCGGACCAGATCGGTCAGCTCAAGGTGCGTAACAACAAAGGCGAGATGATCCCGCTGGCGACGTTCATCAAGGTCAGCGACACCTCGGGGCCGGACCGCGTGATGCACTACAACGGCTTCATCACCGCTGAAATCAACGGCGCGGCAGCCCCTGGCTACAGCTCCGGCCAGGCGGAAAAAGCCATCGAGAAACTGCTCAAGGAAGAACTTCCGAACGGCATGACCTATGAATGGACCGACCTGACTTACCAGCAGATTCTGTCCGGCAACACTGCGCTGTTCGTCTTCCCGCTGTGCGTACTGCTGGCCTTCTTGGTGCTCGCGGCTCAATACGAAAGCTGGAGCCTGCCACTGGCGGTGATCCTGATCGTACCGATGACCTTGCTGTCGGCGATTGTCGGGGTGATTGCTTCGGGGGGCGACAACAACATCTTCACCCAGATCGGCTTGATCGTTCTGGTGGGACTGGCCTGTAAGAACGCGATTCTGATCGTCGAGTTCGCCAAGGATAAACAGGAAGAAGGCATGAACCCGCTGGCCGCAGTACTCGAAGCCTGCCGCCTGCGTCTACGGCCGATCCTGATGACCTCCTTCGCGTTCATCATGGGTGTCGTACCCCTGGTGTTCTCCAGCGGCGCCGGTGCCGAAATGCGCCATGCCATGGGTGTGGCGGTGTTCTCCGGGATGCTCGGGGTGACCTTCTTCGGCCTGTTGCTGACGCCGGTGTTCTACGTGCTGATTCGTAACTTTGTGGAGCGCGGCGAACAACGCAAAGCGGCCAAGGCGCTCAAATTGGAGGCGCAACAATGAGCCTGAAAGCCTTCCTGCCGAGCCTGCTGGTGCTGGCCCTGAGTGCCTGCGCCGTGGGCCCCGACTATCAGACCCCGGCGACTGAACCGGCACGCATCAGCAATGCCACCGATGGTGCTGCCGGCCAGAAAAACTTCGACCGCTCGCGCTTCGAAGGCATCTGGTGGCAGCAGTTCGAGGATCCGACCCTAAACCAGCTGGTGGTCCAATCGCTGCAAGGCAACCGCGACCTGCGAGTGGCATTCGCGCGCTGGAAAGCCGCCCGTGCGATCCGTGACGATGTCAGCAACGACGCCATGCCAACCATCACCAGTCGCGCCAGCAGCGACCTGGGCAAGGGGCAGATTCCGGGCCAGACGACCCAGCGGGTCAACAGCGAACGTTACGACCTGGGCCTGGACATGGCCTGGGAGATTGATCTGTTCGGCCGCATCCAGCGCAACCTGGAATCGGCCGACGCCGAACAGCAAGGGATCGAGGCCGATCTGTACCAGCTGCAGGTCACCATGATTGCCGAGCTGGTCGACTCCTACGGTCAACTGCGCGGCGCGCAACTGCGGGAAAAGATCGCCCTGGCGAACCTTAACAACCAGCAGGAGTCGCGCAAAATCACCATCAGCCTGCGTGATGCCGGCGTCGGCGATCAGCTTGATGTCGAGCGGGCCGATGCGCGCCTGGCCTCAGTAGAAGCCAGTGTGCCGCAGCTGCAGGCCGAGCAGGTGCGGCAGAAAAACCGTATCGCTACTCTGTTGGGCGAGCGCCCGGACACCCTCAGCGTCGACCTGAGCCCCAAAGATTTACCTGCCATCGCCAAGGCGCTACCGATCGGTGATCCGGGTGAATTGCTGCAACGCCGCCCAGACATCCTGAGTGCCGAACGCCGGCTGGCGTCGGCCACCGCGCGGATCGGTGTGGCCAAGGCTGATCTGTTTCCCCGGGTCAGCCTCAGCGGGTTCCTCGGCTTTACTGCCGGGCGCGGTTCGCAGATCGGCTCCTCGGCAGCCAATGCCTGGGCGCTGGGCCCGAGCATCACCTGGGCGGCGTTCGACCTGGGCAGCGTGCGCGCTCGTTTGCGCGGTGCTGACGCCGATGCCGAAGGCGCACTCGCGACCTACGAACAGCAAGTGCTGCTGGCCCTGGAGGAATCGGAAAACGCGTTCAGCGACTACGGCAAACGGCAACAACGGCTGATCTCGCTGATTCGTCAGAGTGAATCGAGCCGTGCGGCCGCCGACCTGGCGCAAATCCGCTACCGCGAAGGTACGGCGGACTTCCTCGTGCTGCTCGACGCTCAGCGTGAGCGTCTGGCCGCAGAGGACACCCAGGCCCAGGCCGAAGTAGATCTGTACCGCGGCATCGTCGCGATCTACAAGGCCCTCGGCGGCGGCTGGGCACCGGAGACGGTCGCCAGCCAGTAACAGTTTCAAGAGCCCCTTTGGTTGGCCGCAACCAACCAATTTTTTAGCCCCGCGCCTCATTCGGTCGCGGGGTTTTTTTTGTGCGCTGTTTTGGGAGTCGAATCGTATTCCTCTAGGAGTGAGCCTGCTCGCGATAGCGGTGGATCACACGATGGGGTACTGACTGTAAGTCCGCCATCGCGAGCAGGCTCACTCCTACAGGTGTTATGGGTGATGTTCAGGATCGGTGTTTTCCTGCACTGTCACGGTAGCCGTCGTCCCCGCCCTCAACCGGTTTTTCGCGGCGTAATCCGCGTCGATCTGAATACGAACAGGCACCCGCTGCGCCAGCTTGACCCAGGTGTAACTCGGGTTGATATTGGCCAGCAACCGTCCACCTGGCAGGTTCTCCCGGTCGGCGATGGCGAAGGCGATGCTTTGCACGGTGCCGCCAAAGGTCTCGCCGCTCATCAATTCAATCCTCACCCGATCACCCTCGCGGATCCGCGGCAACTTGGTTTCCTCGAAGTAGCCCGCCACGTAAAACGAATCACTGTCCACCAGCGCCAGCAATGCGCCGCCCGCCGCCGCATAGTCACCCTCGCGGGTCAGCAGGTTGGTGACATAACCACTGACCGGGGCGAGCACCTGGGTGCGCTGCAGGTCCAGTTCGGCCTGGGTCAGCGCCGCGATCGCCAATTGCACATTGGCCTGGGCCAACCCCAGGTTCGCCTGGTTGCGCAGCAGCTCGGCCTTCGCCACGGCCACCTCGGTACTGGATTTCTCCCACTCCTCCCCTGAAATGGCGAACCCTTCCTTGAGCTTGCGCCGGCGCTTCTCTTCGCTCTCACGCTGCTTGAGTAATGCCTCGCTGGACACGATAGTCGCTTCGGATTGGCCCAGGGTGGCCTTCGATACCTCCACCGCACGGCGGGCATGTTCAACAGCGAGGGTGTATCGGGCCGGGTCGATTTGCAGCAGCAACTGGCCCTTGGCAACGTGTTGATTGTCCTGCACGCCAAGACTGACGATGCGCCCCGCTACATCGGCGGATAAGGTGACCACGTCGGCACGCACCCGCGCATCCCGGGTCCAGGGCGCGCGGGTGTAGTGATCCCAGGCAAACCAGCCGAGTACGAAGGCCAGCAGGACCATTGCGAGGGTGGTTAAACGCGGCAGTATTTTCTTCAAGGGGTCAGGCTCCCATCACCAGAATCAGCGCGGCACACACGCACACATACAGCGCGCCTTCAAACAGCGCCTCGTGCCAGACGAAACGCAGTACGCCGATGCGCCGCAGGGCCCAGTCCAGGGCAATGAAAACCGCCAGGGCCAGTAACAAGGCCTGGGCGATAGGTGGCAGGTACACTCCGCCAATTTCCAGATCAATGGGCAAAATCGGCTACTCCATCCACGTCTACCGTTTGAAAATGCGCCTGGTGGCGCTCCAGGAACGACACCACGATCAGCAGCGCGACCCGCATGCGGAACACGCTCCACAAATGCTGATGCGCGCCTGAATGCAGGGTGTCCAGATAATCACCCAGGTGGTGCAGGCGACCCAGCACTGCGGCCACTTCGATGCCCTGGCGGCCGGCAACCAGCCGCCCGGTCTCACGCACGGTGGCCAGCAAGCGGCGCTGAACCTCGTCGCTCAGCAATGGATTGCCCTGCCCTTGTTGTCGTAGCTGGTTTAGCGCCACACCAAGTGCCATGCAGCCTAGGCTGAATTCGAACAATGCCCTGGAGGATTTGTCACTCGCCGCCGGCAGCAAACCGAGCATCGTGGTGACCCTGTCGACCATACGGCTCTCGAAGGCGAATTGTTGTTCATCGCTTGGCGGGGTTTTCAGCAAGGCGTACACCTGGGCCCGGTTCTCGAAGTACAGGCGGCGAATGCGCAAGGCCGGTCGGAACGGAAAGATCAGCGCATACACACTCAACGCCAGGGCCGTTGCGCAGATGTACGCGCCGGCGAATTCGAACCACTGGATGGCGGTGTTCTGGCCGACCCCGACATTCTGCGGGCCCAGCAGCAGGAAGGTCGATAATCCCAGGCCAATCCCGGTGCCTGTGGTGGGCGGGCTGGCCAGTCCCACCGCGACGGCATACAGCAAGGGCACCAGCAACAGAGCCAGCATTTCAAAATCGCTGATCATCGGCACCAGCATGAATTGATACAGCGCCGAGACCACCAGGGCCAATCCCAGCCCTCGGGCATAACTCTGCGCCGCCAACAGCGGTCGCGGGAATGTCGCCATCAACGAGCACAGGATACCGACCAGCACCATCGCGCCCCGGGCGCCATCCCAACCGCTTTCGATCCAGATCAGCCCCGCCACCGCCAATGCCGTAAACGCGCGCACCGCGTTCATGCTGGCCAGGGTGAAATCCAGATGCAGCGGATTATCCTGCCCACGGAACACGGAGCTGGCCTGGCGCTCCTCCTGGATGGCATCGCTCAGCTCCAGAATCTGCCCCAATTGTTCGAGCAGCCGCGCCTGCTCCCAGCGCAGCGACCAGGCCAGGGAGCGCAAATTTGCGGGCATCGTCTCGGTCAGTTGCTCGGCGCGATAGGCGAGCTCATCAAAACGCTGTTGCAGCAGGCTGAAATGCTGGCGGGATTGATCCGAAAGCGAGCGTCCCTTGAGGGCCAGTTCGTCGAGAAACTGCAGCTCTTGCGCGCGTATCTGCAAGATCTCTTCCGGCAGATCGCCCTCCCAGCGCTCGGTCAACAGTTGTCTCTGATGACGCAGCGCAGTCAGTCGTGAGGTCAGCAGCACCAGCTGGTTACCCAGCAGCTGCACGAGTCCGTTAGCGCTACGCAGGCGTGGTGCATCGAAATACAGGTGACGTCGCACCCCTTCCAGCGCGCTGATTTCGCCTAACAGCTGCATTTGCCGACGCTGGAAATCCGCCTCGCTTTCCTCGGTGCGGATCACTGCACCCGCGTGGGTGGCGAGCAGTTTGATCACCCGGTCGATCCGGCTGAAGTAGTCTCGGGCGACTGTCTCCGGGCGCGCCGTGAGCAGGCTGACCACGCAGACGCAGGCCACCGCCAGCAACGTCTCGGTCACCCGGGTGACGGCTAGCAGGAAGATTCCATCCTGGTCCGGCACCGCCAGCAAGGCCACCACCACCGCCGTGTAGCCGCTCAACACAAATGCCTGGGAACTGGTGTAGCGCAACAACGTGCCCCCGGCAGTGCACAGGGCCAGCCACAAGGCCAGGGTCAGGATGAATGGCAGCGGCGCCTGGGGAAAGATCGCCATGATCAGCACGGCGACCACGGCACCCAGCGTCGTGCCGATGACTTGGCCGAAACTGCGCGCCAGGGTCATGCCTCCAAGGGGTTGGCTGACGATGACCACCGCCATGATCGACCACTTCGGCTGATCCAGATCAAACAGGAATGCCAGGTACAGGGTTAACAGGCCGGCGACGATGGTTCTCAAGGCGAACAACAGCACCCCTCGTCCGGGGTTGAGCATTGCCTTGAAATATTCAAGCAGCGGCTGCATGGATAAGCTCGACTACGCATGTTCCAGCAAGCGTAGTCACTGCCGGCAGTCTGTCGACGCCTATGATTGAGACATGTCAGGGTTTGACTCCGGGCGCTGCCTGACCGAAGCTGACGCCTTTGCACAAGCTTGTCAGCAATGGATTCCTGCATGCCCCAGTCCCGCCGCTACCTGATCATCAGCCTCTGCGTGCTGTTCGCCGTCGTGCTTGCCTGGTTTTTCCTGCGCAGCACCACCCCCCAAGTCCCTCCTGCGATCAAGCGCGGTTACAGCGAAGCGCTGGAGCAGGCCCGCGCCGGCAAACCTGGCGCGGCGCGCGTGCTCTATCAACAACTGGCGCGCCCGGACATCTCTGACAAGCGGCGAATCTGGCTGCATGCCGAGCTGCCTAACTACCCAAGCTCGGTCGCCCTGAAACTGGCGGATGCGGACTTGCAGCATGAATCGCCTGCAGTGCGCGTGGCCGCCATCAAGAGTATTAGCGCCCTGGTGCCCAACGGCCAGCGCAGCCTGTTGATCGGGCCGTTGCTCGATGACGGCGATCAGGCCGTGCGCAATACCGCAGTCAATGCCCTGCTCGGCCTTTCGCCGGATGACCTTGGTTTGTATTTCGGGCCACTGGAACAGGCGATCGACGCCTGGGAGTTGGACTTGCAGGCTCAGCCGCCAAGTGCCGACAACTATTACCAGCTGGCTCGCCTGCACCTGCATAACGGTGACCTGAAGGAAGCACAGCAGGCTCTGGACAACACGTTGCGCCTGGCCCCCGCGAACCTGCCGGCATTGGTGATGCAGATCGATGTGCTGGACCGCCAAGGCCAGAGTGACGCCGCCCGCCTGCTGCTGGCCAAACAGCTCAAAGCCCAGCCGGACTCGGCGTACCTGCAGCATGCCCTGGGTATGTGGCTGTTGCATCACGGGCAAAGTGAGTACGCGGTGTTGGGGTTATCCAAGGCGGTCGAACTGGAGCCCGATAACAAGGACTACCGCTATGACCTGGCCACCACCCTGCATGATGAGCAGGAGCTGGAAGCGGCGCAGAAACAGCTGCAGGAGATCGTCCAACGCCACCCCGCCGACCGTCGGGCCCGGGTGTTGTTGATCAATTACTGGAAGGAAAGCGGCCAGTTGCAGAATGTGCAGATTTTGCTGGCGCAGCTTGAGCAGATGAATCCGGATGATCCGGCATTGCAGCAGGGGCTTTGATGCCGCGTACACCCCGCTTCCCGTAGGAGCCTGGCTTGCCAGCGATGGCGCCCCCAAGATCGCCATCGCCGG
The DNA here is from genome assembly GCF_026241895.1 of Pseudomonas sp. RIT-562. Classification (GTDB taxonomy): domain Bacteria; phylum Pseudomonadota; class Gammaproteobacteria; order Pseudomonadales; family Pseudomonadaceae; genus Aquipseudomonas; species Aquipseudomonas mandelii_F. The sequence continues at coordinate 28,469 of NZ_JAPJIV010000014.1, forward strand.
CAAGCCGGGCTCCTACGGATTTGAGTCGAGCCCAAATCCCGCATACATCCCGAACTCTGTAGGAGCAAAGCTTGCTCGCGATGGCGGCTATACATTCATCATTGATGCTGAATGACAAACTGCGATCGCGAGCAAGCTTTGCTCCCAAAATAGCCAAAGCCCAAAATTCAGCCAAAGCCCAAAATTTGCCAAAACCTGCAATCAGTGTGGAACCGTAGTGATGGCACAAGGTCAAGTGATCAGGCAGTCCGAGCAGGCACTTCAGGCCTGCGGCCTCGCTTCCCCTAGTCATGAGAGGGCTTTTTTTGTCTACATCTAACGAGTTGTTCAGTGCAAAGGCCGCCACCGGCATCGAGGGTCTGGATGACATCCTGGCCGGTGGATTGTCCCGCGGACATGTGTTTTTGCTGGAGGGTGAACCCGGAACCGGCAAGACCACGGTGGCTTTGCATTTTTTGATGGCCGGCGCTCGAGCCGGCGAGCGCTCGTTGTACATAACGCTCTCGGAAACCGAGCGAGAGTTGCGCCAAGGGGCGCGGTCCCACGGTTGGGAGCTGGATGAAAATATCCATATCTTCGAGCTGACCCCACCGGAAAGCCTGCTGAACGCCGAACACCAGCAGAGCCTGCTGTATTCCTCCGACCTGGAACTTGGCGAAGCTACCCGGCAGATTTTCGAAGTGGTCGAGCGCGTCAAGCCGACCCGCGTGGTGCTCGACAGTCTTTCCGAAATCCGCCTGTTGGCCCAGAGCTCCCTGCGCTACCGCCGGCAGATCCTCGCCATCAAGCACTACTTCGTGCGTTACGACGCTACCGTCGTGCTGCTGGACGACCTGACCACAGAATCCTTGGACAAGACCGTGCACAGCGTGGCTCACGGGGTGATTCGCCTCGAAGAGCTGACGCCCAACTATGGCGCCGAGCGCCGGCGGATTCGGGTGGTGAAATACCGCGGCCAGAAGTACCGCGGCGGTTACCACGACTTCACCATCATGGGCGACGGTGTGCATGTATTCCCCCGCCTGGTGGCGGCTGAACACCGTGGTAAGTACATTCGGACGCAATTGACCAGCAGCATCAAAGAACTTGATGCGCTGCTCGGCGGCGGTATCGAAACTGGTTCCAGTACCCTTATCTTGGGCCCGGCGGGTACCGGCAAGTCGCTGATCTCGATGATCTTTGCCTCAGCGGCAGTGCTGCGCGGGGAAAAGGCCGCGCTGTTTATTTTCGACGAAGAGCTGGGGCTGCTGTTCGAGCGCATGAAGAACATGGGCATCGACCTCAAGGCCCTGCAGGACACCGGCAACCTGCTGATCGAGCAGGTAGACGCGGCCGAGCTGTCCCCTGGCGAGTTTTCCCACCGGGTGCGCCGCTGCGTCGATGAGCGCGGAATCAAGACTGTGGTCATCGACAGCATCAACGGCTATCAGGCCGCCATGCCCGAAGAGAATGCGCTGGTGCTGCATATGCACGAATTGTTGCTGTACCTCAACCGCCAGGGGGCGGCGACATTCATGACGGTGGCCCAGCACGGCCTGGTTGGCGACATGCAGGCACCGGTGGATATCACCTACCTGGCCGACACGGTCATCCTGCTGCGCTATTTCGAAGCGCTGGGCAAGGTTCGACGGGCGATTTCGATCATCAAGAAACGCACCGGCAGCCACGAATCAACCATCCGTGAATACCGCATCAGTGGCAAAGGCATGACCATCGGTGAACCGCTGGATGCGTTCCAGGGGGTCCTGCGCGGCGTGCCCACGTACATGGGGGCCAGCAAACCGCTGCTCGGGGATGACGCTCCGTGACGGCTCCGGTGGTAATGTCCGAGCGCGCGATCATTCTCGCGCCGCTGGGACGTGACAGCCAGATCGCCCTGATGATGCTCAACGAAGCTGGCTTTTGCGCAGTCATTACCCGCGACCTGCCGTCCCTATGCGATGAGCTGGTCCAGGGTGCGGGATTGTTGCTGATCTCTTCAGAGGCGTTGTTGGGCGGCGATCTCGGACCGCTGATGGCGCTGATTGAACAACAGCCTGCCTGGTCGGACCTGCCCATCGTGTTGCTGACCTATCACGGCGGTCCGGAGCAAAACCCGGCCTCGCGTTTTGGCCCGCAACTGGGCAACGTGACCTTCCTCGAGCGCCCTTTCCATCCGGTGACCTTGATCAGCCTGGTGACCACCGCATTACGCGGCCGCCGACGACAGTATGAAGCCAGGGATCGGTTGATCGACCTGAGCCAAAGCGAGCTGCGCCTGCAGACCACCCTCGAAACCCTGGAACAACAGGTCGAGGAACGCACCGCGCAGCTGCGCCACAACGAAGAAGTGCTGCGCCAGTCGCAGAAAATGGAAGCGGTGGGCCAGCTCACGGGCGGGATCGCCCACGACTTCAACAATATGTTGACCGGGATCATCGGCAGCCTGGAGCTGCTGCGCCGCCGACTGGCCCGTGGCCGCACCGAAGATCTCGACAGCCTGATCGACCTGGGCGTCACTTCGGCCAATCGTGCCGCCGGCCTGACCCACCGGCTGTTGGCGTTCTCGCGCCGGCAGTCGCTGGATTCCAAGCCGGTGGAGATGAATGCCCTGGTGGTGTCGATGGGTGAACTGCTGCAGCGCAGCATCGACGAAACCATTCAGCTGGACATGCAACTCGATCAGCGCCTGTGGGTGGCCGAGGCTGATCCGAATCAACTGGAGAGCGCCCTGCTGAACCTGGTGATCAACGCCCGGGACGCCATGCCCAATGGTGGCAAGCTGGTGGTCAAGACCAGCAACGAGCATCTGGATGCGGCTTTTACCGACGCACACCCCAACCTGGAGCCGGGCGACTACGTGATGCTCAGTGTCACGGATAACGGCTGCGGCATGCCACAAAGCACCATCAGCCGGGCGTTCGATCCCTTCTTCACCACCAAACCCATCGGCCAGGGGACCGGCCTGGGCCTGTCGATGATCTATGGGTTCAGCAAACAGTCACGCGGGCATGTCGCCATTAGCAGTGAAGTGGGCGTCGGCACCACCGTGAGCTTGTACCTGCCGCGTTTTGGCGGTGATGTCCCGCAGTACTGCCCGGTGGATGCACCCCATGCACCCTTTGCGCAAAATGGCGAAACAGTGCTGATCGTTGAGGATGACCCGGCGGTGCGAGTGTTGGTGAGCACGGTGTTGAGCGATCTGGGCTATGCCTATGTGGAAGCCGGCGACGCGGACAGTGCCCTACCGATTCTGGACTCGACGCAGCGCATCGACCTGATGATCAGTGATGTTGGGCTACCCGGAATGAATGGGCGGCAGCTGGCGGAAATCGGTCGGCAGTTCCGCCCTGGGCTCAAGGTGCTGTTTATCACCGGCTACGCCGAACACGCGGCAGTGCGCGGGGGGTTTCTGGACCCTGGCATGCAGATGATCACCAAGCCGTTCACCTTCGACCTGCTGACGGCGAAGGTGCGGGAGATGATTCATATCTGACACCGGACGATCTTTTGATTTTGTCTTATGTAGGAGCTGCCGAAGGCTGCGATCTTTTGATTTTTTTAACGTCAAAAGATCGCAGCCTCGTTGCACTCGACAGCTCCTACACAGCTCCTGCGCCGCTCCTATGAAAGCATGTCCTGCATCAACTCCTGCAACACATCCAGATCAAACGGCTTGCCCAAAATCGGGGCTTTACGGGTAATCGGGCTGTCCGTCTCGCGGATCTCTTGCGGGTAGCCGCTGATGAAGATCACCTTGAGTTCCGGTCGCAGCTTCACTGCGGGCTCGGCAATCTGCACGCCGGAAATGCCGCCTGGCAGGCGAAAGTCGGTGATCATCATGTCCAGGTGCGGTTTGCTGGCGAGGATGGCAAACGCTTGCTCACCGTTTTCCGCTTGCAGCACGCGGTAGCCCTCCCCCGATAAATAAGCGGACAACACCATCAATATCGAGGGGTCATCCTCGACGACAAGTACTACATCTTGCGCATCTTCACTCATGGGAAGCCTTTGTTCGGTCAATAGCTGCTGATACGACCCTGGGGTCGACCAGAGGTTGCGTTTATCTGGCTGATTTCCTACAGCGGCAGACAAACGCGAAACAGGGCGCCTTCGCCAATCCGGCTTTCGACGGTAATAGTCCCGCCATGGGCAGTCACAATCTGCTCTGAAATAAACAGGCCCAGGCCGAGTCCGGCGACGGCGTGCTTGGCCGTGACGCGCTCGAACTGCTGGAAGATCCGCTTCTGGTTCTCTTCACCGATGCCGATCCCTTGATCCCGCACTTCGACCCGCGCCTGACCGTTGTCACTGTACACCTTCACGGTGATGGGGCTCTTGGCGCCGTACCGTAAAGCGTTGGTCAACAAGTTTGAGATCACTTGTTCGATGCGAAATTCATCCCAATTGCCCACCACTGGTTCATCGGCGTCCAGGGAAACCGAAGATTCGGCAGCGTCGATTTGCGGGGCGAAGTTTTGCAGCAGTCCACGCACCAGGGCCGAGAGATCAAAACGGCTGGGACGGATCGACAGTTTGCCGGTGCGAATGCGCGAGACATCCAGCATGTCTTCAATCAGGCGAATCAGGCTCTTGATCTGCCGTTCATCGCGATCAACCATGGCGTGCATCTTGTCCAGGGTAAAGGCGGCTGCGTTATCCCTGGCCAGGTGCATCTTGCGCAACTGGGTTTCGAGGATCAGGCCATTGAGCGGAGTGCGCACTTCGTGGGCGACGATGGACATGAAGTCATCGCGCATGCGCACGGCCTGCTCCAGCTCCAGTTGGGTGTTCTGCAATTGCTCAAGCAGCGCTTCCTGCTCGCGACGGCTTTGCTCAAGCGCCTCGACCTGCTGCTTCATCGCCTTGCTCTGGCGATAGAGGTCGACGAACACATTGACCTTGCTCTTCACCGCATGGATATCCAACGGCTTGTGCAGGAAGTCCACGGCCCCGCTTTCGTAGCCCTTGAACGCGTAGTTCAGCTCGCGACCGGCGGCGCTGACGAACACGATCGGGATGTTCCGGGTCTTTTCCGTACCGCGCATCAACTCGGCGAGCTCAAAACCGTTCATGCCGGGCATCTGCACGTCGAGAATGGCCATGGCGAATTCGTGCTGCAGTAGCAGGGACAAGGCCTCGTCAGCGGACAAGGCTTTGTAGACAGTACGGTCTTCGCGCTTGATCAGCGCTTCAAGCGCCAGCAGATTCTCCGGCAGATCGTCGACGATCAGCAGTTTGGCTTGAATATTACTTAGCATGCGATTCGTTCCAGCTCGACAAGCAGACGGCCGATGCCGTGGATGGGGAGAATGTGGTCCGGCTGGTGGGTGGCCAATGCCGCCAACGGCATGGTGGCGACCTGTGCCTCCTCGGGGTCCTGGACGATGGTCAGGCCGCCGCGCTGCTTGACCTGGGCCAAACCGCTGGCGCCGTCGCGGTTGGCACCGGTCAACAACACGGCGGCGAGATTCACGCCATAGGCGTCCGCTGCGGACTCAAACAGGTAGTCGATGGCCGGGCGCGAATGGTGCACGCGAGCTTCCAGGCTCAGGGAAAAAGTCCGGTCCTGTTCCACCGAAAGGTGATAACCGGGCGCGGCGAAGTAAAGGGTGCCCGCAACGATCGGGGTCTTGTCACTGGCCTCCAGCACCGGCATCGATACCCTGCGCGCAAACACTTCTACCAAGTGACTGCGACGCTCATCCGGCAAGTGCAGCACCACGATGATCGGCAGCGTAAACCCTACGCGCAGCGGACCGAGGATGTTCAGCAAGGCTTCGACACCGCCCGCCGAAGCGCCGATCACGATGGCTTCTATCGAAGAATTGCTCATGATTTGCGGTAGATCCGTTCTTGTTTGACCAAGGGTTCAAACTGCTTGCCGAAGGCCGAGAAGTCCGGCGTTTCCTTGCTGCCCAGCACCAGGAAGCCACGGTGACACAGGGAGTCGTGAAACAAGCCAAACGCCCGGTCTTGCAATTTTTTATTGAAATAAATCAATACGTTACGGCACGAAATTAATTGAGTTTCTGAGAATACACTGTCGGTCGCCAGGCTGTGATCGGCAAAGGTCACGTTCTCACACAGCGACTTGTCGAAAATCGCATAGCCATAGGCCGCCGTGTAGTACTCGGAGAACGAGCGTTGGCCACCGGCCTTCTGGTAGTTGGCGGTGTAGGCCCGCACATTTTCCATGGAGAAGATGCCTTGCTTGGCCTTGTCCAGGGAGCGCGGGTTGATGTCGGTGGCGTAAATGATGGTGCGATCCAGCAAGCCTTCTTCGCGCAGCAGGATGGCCATCGAATAGACCTCTTCACCGGTGCTGCAGCCGGCGATCCAGATCTTGATCGAGGGATAGGTCTTGAGCAGCGGCACCACTTCCTGGCGAATGGCCAGGAAGTGCGACGGGTCACGAAACATCTCGCTGACCGGAATAGTCAGCAGCTGCAGCAATTGCATGAACGCAGTCGAGTCGTGCAGGACTTTTTCCTGTAGCGCCGAGATGGTCGCGCACTCGAACTGGCCCAGAGCGTGCTGGACCCGGCGCTTGATCGAAGCGCCGGAATAGTCGCGAAAGTCGTAGCTGTACTTGAGGTAGATCGCCTCGATCAACAGCCGCAGTTCAATTTCGGTATTGGCTTGCACTAAATGCGTTCCATCTTGGGTAACCACACTCGAATCAGCGAGAACAGGCGGTCCAGGTCAATCGGCTTGGCCAGGTAATCGTTGGAACCGGCCTGCAGGCAGCGCTCCTGATCGTCCTTCATGGCCTTGGCCGTGACGGCAATGATCGGCAGCTTGCGCCAGCGCGGGTCCTTGCGAATTTCGATGGTGGCTTCATAGCCATCCATCTCCGGCATCATCACGTCCATCAACACCAGGTCGATGTCCTCGACTTCATTCAACTTTTCAATCGCCTCACGACCATTTCGGCCAATGATCACCACAGCCCCTTTTTGCTCCAGCGCGCTGGTGAGGGCGAAGATGTTGCGCACATCGTCGTCCACCAGCAGCACTTTGCGACCTTCGAAGACCTTGTCGCGGCTGCGGGCGGTCTTGAGCATCTTCTGCCGTTCATGGGACAGCTGCGATTCGACTTTGTGCAGAAAGAGTGTCACTTCATCGAGCAGACGCTCGGGTGAGCGCGCACCTTTGATGATGATCGAGCGCGAGTACTTGCGCAGCTCCGCCTCTTCATCCCGGGTGAGGTTACGGCCGGTGTAAACGATGACTGGCGGGAACGAGCAGATGTCTTCGGTGGACATGCGCTTGAGCAGCTCATTGCCGAGCATGTCCGGCAGCTTGAGGTCGATGATCATGCAGTCGTAAATGGTGGTGCGCAGCAGGTCCAGCGCTTCGTGGGCAAAGCCGACGGCAGTGATCTCGATGTCTTCGTCGCCGATCAGGCGGGCGATGCTGTCGCGCTGCAGGTCGTCATCTTCCACCAGCAGGACGCGCTTGACCTTCTGGGTCAGCTTGGCTTCCAGGCGGGCGAACACGTCCTTGAGCTCTTCGCGGGTGGTCGGTTTAACCGCGTAGCCGATGGCGCCCATGTGCATCGCGGCTTCCACCCGATCCTCGACTGAAATCACATGCACCGGGATGTGCCGGGTGTCGGCGTGTTCCTTGAGCCGCTGCAGTACGGTCAGGCCCGAATGGTCCGGCAGGCGCATGTCCAGCAGGATCGCGTCGGGGATGTACTCCCGGGCCAGGTTGTAACCTTCATCGGCGCCATGGGCGACCAGGCACTGGTAACCCAGCTCGTGGGCCAGGTCGTAGAGGATGTGCGCGAAATTCGGCTCGTCCTCCACCACCAGGATGCAACGAGTGGCGAACGGTGCCTTGCTGCGGTCGTCGTTGAAGCGCGGGATATCGACCGGGGCAATCAGCGGCGTCAGGGCCGCCGGCGCGGTGACCGGGTGCGCAGCCACGACCGGCGCTGGCGTCAGCTGTTCAACCGGGCTTTCACCCGGCTCGATGTATTGCTGCGGCAGCACCAGGGTGAACACACTGCCCTGCCCCGGTTCGCTGGTGACACTGATGGAACCGCCGAGCAGTGCCGCCAGATCCCGGGAGATCGACAGGCCCAGGCCGGTACCGCCATAACGCCGGTTGGTCGTGCCATCGGCCTGGCGGAACGCTTCGAAAATGCTTTCCTGCTGATCGGCAGCGATGCCGATCCCGGAATCGCGTACCACGAACGCAATGCCATCGCCCGGCATGCTGGTAACCGTCAGGCTGACCGTGCCTTTCTCGGTGAACTTCACGGCGTTGGACAGCAGGTTCTTGATCACCTGCTCCAGGCGCTGGCGATCGGTGTAGATCATCATCGGCGAACCGGCTTGCAGCTCCACCTGGAAATCCAGCTGCTTTTGCGTGGCCAGGGGCTGGAACATCCCGCGCAAGCCGTCCACCAGGCGGGCGACGCTGGTGTGCTCGGGGAGCATCTCCAGCTTGCCGGCCTCGACCTTGGAGATGTCGAGGATGTCGTTGATCAGGTGCAGCAGATCGTTGCCCGCCGAGTAGATCGACTCGGCAAACTTGACCTGCTCGGCGCTGAGGTTGTCCTGGGGGTTCTCTGCCAGCAGCTTGGCGAGGATCAGCGAGCTGTTCAGCGGAGTGCGCAGCTCATGGGACATGTTGGCGAGGAATTCGGATTTGTATTTGCTCGAACGCTGCAACTCCTCGGCACGCTCTTCCAGCTGGGTCTGGGCCTGATTGAGTTCAGTGTTCTTCTGGTCCATGGCATCGCGTTGGTCGGCGAGGATCTGCGCCTGCTCGGCCAGCTGTTCGTTGGTCTGCTCCAGCTCAACCTGCTGGGTTTCCAGATGCGCCTGGGACTCTTTGAGAATGCGTGACTGTTCTTCGAGTTCTTCGTTGGCAGTCTTGAGTTCTTCCTGCTGGACCTGCAGCTCTTCGTTGAGTTGCTGGGTTTGCGCCAGCACTTCCTGCAGGCGCTGGCGATAGCGTGCAGCCTCGATCGAGGTGCCGATGTTGCCGGCAATCAACTCCAGCAACTCGACGTCGCGGTCACTCAGTGGGCGCAGGAAACCCAGTTCGACCACACCATTGACCCGCTCGTCGTCGCTGGTCGGCACCACCAGCACGCTGTGCGGCAGGCCCTCACCCAAGGCCGAGCTGACCTTGAAGTAGTCGCCGGGCACTTTGTCCAGGCGAATCAGCTGAGCCCGCTGGGCCACCTGGCCGACAATTCCTTCATCGCTATGAATGTAGTGCTCGCGCTCTTCCTGCTCCCGGGAAAAACCGTAGGATGCGACGCGTTTGAGGCCGCCATGCTCTTCTCGCACGTAGATGGCGGCCACGGCCGAACCCAGGTACTGCGCGCAAAACTGCAGAATGTTGCGCCCCAGCACATTGAGCGACAGCTGCCCCAACACCTGCTCGGCCAGTTCGGTCTGACCGTTGCGCAGCCAGGCTTGCTGCTCCAGGCGATTGGCGCTGGATTGCTGCGCCGCGAGGTTGGCGGCGTAGTTCTGCGACAGGTTAAGCAGGTCGCGCCGGCCGATATAGGCCAGCAGTGCGCTGATCCCGGCGACGAATAGCAGGTACAGGGCAATGCTCCAGATGGTGGTGCGGCGCACTTCTTCATTACGCGAGGCACGCAGTTGCTGCTCCATCTCGATCACGTCTTCGAACTGCTTGCGAATCTCATCGGTAAGGCGCTTGCCCCGCCCGGCCTTGACCGCGCCACGGTAGTCGCCGCTGGAGCGTTGCAAATCGATCATTGACTGCGCGTAGGCGGCCCACTCGGCTTGCAGTGCTTCGAGGCGACGCAGACGGTCAGTCTGAACCGGGTTGTCACCGGTCAGTTCGAGCAATGTGTTGAGCGCGACCTTGATCCGCGGGCGGGCAGTTTCATAGGGTTCAAGAAATTTGTCGTCGCCACTGAGCAAAAAGCCGCGCATACCGGTTTCCAGATCGACGGTCAGCTTCACCGCTTCATTGGCGTTATTGATCACCCGGTCGGTGTGCTCCACCCACTGGATGGTCGACAGCAGGTAAGTAATCAGGGACACGAAGAACACTGCACTGACAACGCCTACGCCCAATGGGAGGCTGACGTTGCGACTCAGGAGTTTACGAAAGCGTTGCTCATCTACCGAAGACGCAGTGGACATGTGGGAGCCTTGTCGAACGGTTAAAAAACACGGAGTTTGCCCCATAAGGGCTACCGTGATCCAATTTTCTGACGGGATTTTCAGCAAAATCCTACATTCAGATGCTCCAGGACAAAGGAGCAGTTATCCTTGCGGCGCTTGTGCAGCTATTCTTTTTTCAACCGGGCGGGAACTTGTCGGGTCCCGCTGTTTACTCAAGCAAGACCCCGGCGAATTTGCTCGACCGGCCCTGCAATTTCAATTTTGGGAACCCCATTATGCCTTCCGCCGAGTCCATCATCCTGGTAGTCGAAGACGACGACATCGTGCGCATGTTGATCGTTGACGTCCTTGAGGAACTGGAGTTCAAAGTGCTGGAAGCCGATGGCAGTGAACAGGCGCTGGTTTTTTTACAAAATCCGGGTGAGCACATCGATTTGATGATGACGGATGTGGGCTTGCCGGGCATGGACGGTCGTGAACTCGCCAGTGAGGCTCGCAAGCTTCGGCCCAGCTTGCCGATCCTGTTTGCCAGCGGTTATGCCGAAAGCATCGATGTGCCGGGGGACATGCATGTGATCGGCAAGCCGTTCTCTATTGATGCACTGCGCGACAAGGTCAAGGGCATCCTGCACTCGGCAAAGTGACCCGCATGGCGCCAGGAGCGCCGGCCGTTGTGGTTTAATTGCGCGCAATTTTTTGCCCAATGGCCCCTGCCCGCTTCAAGGAACTACCCTCAATGAGTCAGCCCCGCGCAACCAAAGTCCTGGTCATTGGTTACGTTTGGCCCGAGCCCCGTTCTTCGGCGGCCAGCGGTCATGTGATGCAAATCCTCGAAACTTTCCTGCAGCAAGGCTGGGATATCACATTCAGCAGCCCGGCCGGTGCCGGCGAGCATCCGGCGGACCTTGCCGCATTGGGCATTCGCCAGGTGCCGATCGAGCTGAACAACAGCAGTTTCGACGCTTTCGTCAGCGAGCTGGCCCCGGATATCGTGTTGTTTGACCAATTCATGATGGAAGAGCAGTTCGGCTGGCGGGTGGAAAAGCACTGCCCCAATGCTTTGCGGGTGCTTGAGACTTCCGATCTGCAGAGCCTGCGTCACGCCAGGCAGCAACGGCTCAAGGAGCGGTTGAAGGCCAGTGATGACCTCGACGATTTCAACGAGTTGTTTGCACCGGCACTACGCCAGGAATTTGAACTGATGGCCGAGTCCGACCTGGCCAAGCGCGAGATTGCCGCTATTTATCGCTGCGACCTGACGCTGATGATCTCCGAGGTGGAAATCGAGTTGCTGGTGCAGCAATTCAACGTACCGCGTAATTTGCTGCATTGGTGCCCGTTGATGATCGAAGTGCCGCCCCGGCCCTTTGTCGCCTTTGAAGACCGAGCGCATTTCCTCAGCATCGGCAACTTCCGGCATGCGCCGAACTGGGACGCCGTGCTGTGGCTCAAGACCACGATCTGGCCGTTGATTCGCCAGCAGTTGCCCGCTGCTCAGCTCCACATCTATGGAGCGTACACGCCACCCAAGGCCACGGCGCTGCACAACGCGGCCCAGGGATTTCACGTGATGAACTGGGCTGAAGATGCGTTGCAAGTAATGTCGGCGGCACGGGTGTGCCTGGCACCGTTGCGTTTTGGCGCGGGTATCAAGGGCAAGCTGGTGGACGCGATGCTGTGTGGTACGCCCAATGTCACCACGCCGATCGGGGCGGAAGGCATGCAAGGCGAGGAGCCCTGGCCGGGCGCGATTTCCTGCACCGCCCAGGCTTTCGCCGACCAGGCAGTGCAACTGCACAACGACCGCCTGGTGTGGCTGGATGCACAAGCCAAGGGCCTGGCGTTGCTCGCTTGCCGATATCGCTTGGCGGAACATGGCCCGGCGCTGATCACGCGACTGAATCACTGCCGTGAACACTTGCCGGCGATCCGCAGGGACAATTTCACTGGGGGCATGCTGCGCCATCACCAGCACAAGAGCACCCAGTACATGTCGCAATGGATTGAAGCGAAAAACCGTTCGAGTTGCGCAGCGGGCGGTCAATGAACTTTATCGACAGCCCGTCGTAACCCCCCTAATAAGAGTTAACGATCATGTATCTGGTGTGCGGCGAAGCGCTATTTGATTTTTTCAGTGAAGAAGACGTTAGCGGCCTGGCGTCGAAAGTCACTTTCAAGGCCATTGCCGGTGGTTCGCCGTTCAATGTGGCGGTGGGATTGCGCCGATTAGGGGTAAAGGCCGCGTTGTTTGCCGGGCTGTCCAGCGATCACCTGGGCAAGCGCTTGCAACAGGTGTTGGCGGACGAAGGCGTGTTCCCGGACTTCCTGGTGGAGTTCGCTGCGCCGACCACTCTGGCTATGGTCGCCGTGGGCGCCAATGGCTCACCGCATTACAGTTTTCGCGGCGAAGGTTGCGCCGACCGGCAACTGCGCCTGGAGCATCTGCCGCTGCTCGGGCCCGAGGTGCGAGGCCTGCATATCGGTTCTTATTCGCTGGTGGTGCAGCCAATCGCCGATACCCTGCTGGCACTGGTGCGCAGGGAGAGCGGCCGGCGCCTGATCACCCTCGATCCCAATGTGCGGCTCAATCCCGAGCCAGATATCGAGCTGTGGCGCTCGCGAGTGGCGACCCTGGTGCAATACGCCGACCTGATCAAGGTCAGCGACGAGGACCTGGGCCTGTTGTATCCCGAACAAGAGCCGCAGCGCATTATCGAGGGCTGGCTGGAACATCGCAGTCAGTTGGTGTTCCTGACCCGCGGTGGCGAGGGTGCCACGGTGTTCAGCCGTCGCCACGGGTCGTGGTCGGTGCCGGCCACTGCCGTGAAAATCGCCGATACCGTGGGCGCGGGCGACACCTTTCAGGCGGCGTTGATTACCTGGTTAACGGAACAGCAGCTGGATTCGGTGCAGGGGTTGCAGCAGCTGGAGCGCGGGCAGGTCGACGCAATGCTGCGGTTCGCGGTGCAGGCGGCGGCGCTGACCTGTGGCAAGACCGGACCCGATTTGCCGTATCGACATCAGTTGCAATAATTCACCCAGCCGACAGGTGGCATTCAGCCGGGTTAACCATCTGTTAACGGCGCGGTCCAAGACTTGACTGGACCGCACGCCTGCAGGCTTGCCTGACAGCCCAGTGCGGCACGCTTGACCCTGAGGGTCGAGCTGACTTTGTCTGCGCTGGAGTACATTTATGAAAACTCAAACAATTGTGTTCGCTACTGCCCTCGCCAGTATCTGCTGGGCGAGCATTGTCAATGCCGACGACACCCGCACCTCTGAAGCGGTGCCCTACCATTATGGAATGGTGCTGCATGTCGCCAAGGTGGTTGCCCTGACCGAGCCTTCGACAATGGAATGCAAAGTCATCACGGCTGAGATGAAGTACATCGACACCTCTGGGCGACCTGCGCAAATCAGCTATCGCAAATTGTCGGACGCCTGCAGCCTGCAAAGCTGAAGAGACAGTGTCTGGCCCGTGGTCGGGCCAGACACTTTCAGGAATGGATTAGACGCCTAGAACGCTTTGCGGTCCGGGTGCAGTGTTTGCTTGGATGTTTTTTGGTCGATCTGCGAACGTAAGTCGACAATCAGCTCGCTGATCTCCCTATGGCCGTTGAGATGCCTGGCATCGATACCGGACATATCGAGGTCGACCTGATCCGTAACACGATCGGAATAGACCTTTACCCTCATGGACAGGTCTTGGGACAACGAACATAAACAACGCTTGGGCAAAAAACTGCTTTCAATGATATTGCGAAGTTCCAAGGCAGAAAGAAACATGGCGACCCTCTCCTTATTGTCAGATAGCCGAAAATAGCGGCGCTGACTCAATGAACTGCGCGGTCAGCTTAAGGACAGCTACAGCATAATTCATGCCTCTGATTGCGCCGTGCAGCTCATCGGCAAATCAACGGGTTAGCAAGTCTGCCCGGCAAATCGCCCATGCAAATTGCAAGAAGCACCTCTCAGGGTCCTGCAAATTGCAATCTGGTTGCATAAGCCGGTCGCGCCGCTAAGATTGCGCCCATCACTTGCAGTCTCCCCCTTCCCCCAACACAAGCAAGGAGCATCATGGGATCTCTGACCATTAACTCGACCGTCGGGCTGATAGCGTTCGGCCTGTCAACGCTGGCTCACGCCGCGACACTTGAAGAATTCGCGCCGTACCCGAAAGCGGACGCCGGCTATACCCGCCAGGTCATTCGCGTCCCTGCGCAACCCCAGGAAGAAAATTTTCAGGTGGAAATCCTCGCGGGCCAAACCCTGACGGTCGACTGCAATCGCCCGCGCCTGGGCGGCATTCTTGAAGAGAAAAATCTTGAAGGCTGGGGCTACCCTTTCTATCGATTGGATAAAGTCATCGGCCCGATGAGTACGATGATGGCTTGCCCCGGCAGCCAGCCCAAAAAAGACTTCGTCCCGGTGGTGGGAGACGGCTTCATGCTGCGCTACAACAGCAAGCTGCCGATCGTGCTCTACGTGCCCAAGGACATCGAAGTGCATTACCGCATCTGGTCGGCATCGAGCAAGATCGAGCAGGCCAGCCGCGAATAGCTGGCCTCATGCTGGCGCGCCGCACAACGCGGCGCGCTCGGCCACATGGCGCAGACTGTCGAAGTTGATATTGGCGCCCGAGTCGATAGCCACCAGGGTCTGACCACGGACCTGGGTGCGCGCCACATATTTTCTGATGCCGGCCACGGCTAGCGCCCCGGAAGGTTCGGTGATCGAGCGGGTATCGTCGTAGATGTTCTTGATTGCGCTGCACAGCTCGTCATTGCTGACGGTCAGCATCTCATCAACAGCAAAGCGACCCACCTCAAAACCGTATTCACCTATCTGCGCGACCGCCACGCCATCAGCGAATGTCCCGACGCTCGGCAGTATCACGCGCTCATCGGCGTCCAGCGCTGCGCACAGGCACGCCGAATGTTCAGACTCTACGCCGATGATGCGTACTTCAGGGCGCAGATATTTGACGTAGGCGGCGATGCCGGCGATCAGCCCGCCACCGCCGACCGGCACGAAGATCGCGTCAATCGGGCCCGGGTGTTGGCGCAATATTTCCATCCCAACGGTGCCCTGCCCTGCGATCACCTCCGGATCATCGAAAGGCGACACAAAGGTGCGGCCGGTGTGTTTTGCCAGGTCCAGGGCGTAAGCCAGGGCAAACGGAAAACTCTCCCCGTGGAGCACCGCCTCGGCGCCACGGCTGCGCACCCCCAGCACCTTGAGTTCCGGCGTGGTGGCAGGCATGACGATGGTGGCGGCGATCCCCAGCACACGGGCAGCCAGTGCGACACCTTGGGCATGATTACCGGCCGATGCGGTGATCACGCCACAGGCTTTTTGCTGATCGCCCAGTTGCACCAGCTTGTTGTAGGCACCGCGGATCTTGAAGGAAAAAGTCGGCTGCAGGTCCTCGCGCTTCAGCAGTATCTGGTTGCCCAACGCTTCGGACAGCGCCGGTGCGGGTTGCAGCGGCGTGCGTACGGCCAGTTCGTAGACCGGCGCGGCGAGGATTTTCTTGGCGTAATGTGCGAGCAAGGCTTGCTGGCTGGGTGTGTAGTTCATATTCGTCCCTGGTGGCGTTGCCGTGAAGGCGTTTAACCCAGGAGACAGATAGTAAAAACCCGCCTCCAGGGCGGGTTGGGTGCTGCAGTCGTAAGCTAGCCCGCCAAATAAGGAATGGCGGTAATAATGCTTGGCTGGCAGCGCGATACGTTGAAATTCATGGGCTGAAATTAGCTGGCCATTGATGGCAAGTCAATGGCCAATTCGTCCTATACCGCCACTGACAGGGCGCGAACGTTACTTCAGCCCAACTTTGTACAACGCACCGTCGCTTTCATCGGTCAGCACGTACAAATAGCCGTCCGGCCCCTGCCGCACATCGCGAATGCGCTTGTTCAGCTCGCCCATCAAGCGTTCCTCATGCACCACCTGGTCTCCATCGAACTGCAGGCGGATCAGCTCCTGGGTGACCAGCGCCCCAAGGAACACATTGTGTTGCCACTTCTTGAATCGATCAGCATCGTAGAACGCCATGCCACTGAGCCCCGGGGACTTTTCCCAGACATGATGCGGCCCAACCGTTCCTTCGGCGGTTTTGCCACTGGCTTCGGGAATAGGCTGGCCGGAATAGTTGATACCGTGGGTGGCTGTCGGCCAACCGTAGTTCTTGCCGCGCTCGATGATATTGATTTCATCGCCACCGCGCGGGCCGTGCTCGGTTTCCCAGAGGACGCCCGTCCAAGGGTTGAGCGCCGCACCCTGGGGATTGCGCTGGCCATAGGACCAGATTTCCGGACGCACGCCGTTCTGCCCGACAAAGGGATTGTCGTCCGGTACGCGGCCGTCCGGGTAGATCCTGACCACCTTGCCCTGCAGCTTATCGAGATCCTGGGCGGTTGGCCGGTCGTTGTTTTCACCCAGGGTGATGAACAGATAACCGTCGCGGTCGAACACCAAACGTGAGCCGAAGTGATTACCCACCGAGAGCTTGGGTTCCTGGCGGAAGATCACCTTGAAGTTTCTAAGGGTCGCCAGGTCTTCCGACAATTGCCCGCGGCCCACCGCAGTTCCCGCCTTGTCGCCTTTGCCTCCGCCCTCGGCATACGACAGATAAACGGTGCGGTCCTGCTGGAAGTCCGGTGACAGCACTACATCCAGCAAACCGCCCTGGCCCTCGGCCCACACCTCAGGCACGCCATCGACAGGCGCCGACAGCTTGCCGTCGGCACCGACTACCCGCAGCTTGCCCGGGCGCTCGGTGACCAGCATGCCCTGACGGTCGGGAAGAAATGCCAGGGCCCACGGATGGTCGAGCCCTTGGGTAAGGGTCGTGACTTCAAGTGTGCCCTGCTCGCTCTTCAATTCCTGGACAGCTGCCGCCAAGACGGTGGGTGCAGTGGTGAACATGACGCTGACGCAGAAGCTCGCCAGGAGGGTTTTTCTCAACATGCACAGTTCCTTATGTCGTCAAAAATGTCAGCGATTGCTGCTATCGCCATCTCGCTGGGGTGGATTGGGTATGAATTTGGGCGGGCCGTCCGGCACCGGGCGGCTTTGCGGGTAGCGGTTACCGATTCCACCATTGTCGAGCGTCGGCGGCCGGGGGACTGGCACGGTATTGGGACCGCGTATCACCGGTGCGCTGGGCTGCGTGCCTTGCATGCTATTGGGGTTCGCCCGACGAATCGGGCTGTTGTACGGATTACTGGCACTGCCAGTGGGGCTTTGCGCCAGTAGCAGCGACTCAAGTGGCGCTGCGGCCTGGGCCTGATGGCTCAGTACGCCACTCGAGGCCAGCACGGTGAAGACCAGCACCAACCTGTTCATCGGGACACCTCTGGGCTATGCCAGTGAGCTACGCGTGGTTACGTTTCGATACCACGCTACGCCGGGGGTTCTGTTTTGTTAATCAAAACCTCGCACAGAAGATGTAACACCAATTGACCGGTATGCCGCGCGTCCAGGCGGGCCGGCTGCAACTGGCTGAAACTTTTTTCCACGGGCGCGGGTCACCTGATCATCACTCGCGAGTAGGCAACCATGGCTAGGGCAATCTGGAAAGGCGCAATCAGTTTCGGGCTGGTGCATATCCCTGTAGCGCTGGTCTCGGCGACGTCTTCCCAGGGCGTGGACTTTGACTGGCTGGACAGTCGCAGCATGGAACCCGTGGGATACAAACGGGTGAACAAGGTCACCGGCAAGGAAGTCACCAAGGAACACATCGTCAAAGGCGTGCAGTACGAAAAGGGCCGCTACGTGGTGCTCAGTGAAGAGGAGATTAAATCGGCGCACCCGCTCTCGACCCAGACCATCGACATTTTTTCATTTGTCGACAGCGAGCAGATCCCGCTGCAGAACATCGATACCCCCTACTACCTGGCGCCCGATAAACGTGGCGGTAAAGTGTATGCGTTGCTGCGTGAAACCCTGAGCAAGACCAATAAAGTTGCCCTGTGCCACGTGGTCCTGCATACCCGCCAGCATCTGGCGGCGCTGATGCCATTGGAGTCCGCGATGGTCCTGGTGATGCTGCGCTGGCCGGAAGAGGTTCGCAGTCTCGATACTCTGGAACTGGGCAGTGAAGTCACCGAGCCGAAGCTGGCCAAGGGCGAGCTCGACATGGCCAAGCGCCTGGTCCAGGACATGAGTGGTGACTGGTCGCCGGAGGACTATCGCGACAGTTTCGAGGACAAGATCATGGCGCTGGTCGAGAAGAAAGCCCATGAAGGCAAAATCGAGGATGTGGAGACGGCGACTGGCGAGGAAGAGCGCAAAACGGCCGATGTCATCGATTTGACCGAGCTGCTTAAACGCAGCCTGGGTGGGAAAGCCGCTGCCAAACCTGCGACCAAAGCCAAGCCTGCTGCGAAGAAAACCACCAAACGCTCAACCGGTTGATACGCCGCTCCTGTAGGAGCCTGGCTTGCCAGCGATGATGCCCACCAGATCGCCATCGCCGGCAAGCCGGGCTCCTACGGGTTTGTGTCGAGCCCAAATTCCGCGTACAGCCCTGCCCCCATCAAAACCATCAGATCAATACGAAAACCGCCAGCAACCCGCTAAATATCGCCCACTTCTCCAAATAATAGAGTTTGCGATTGCGCTTCTTCAGCGCCTTGCCCCTCAAGCGGATCTTGTAGATCCGGCCAAACAGCCGATTAATCCCGCCCGTCTTGTCTCCCGTATCATTCGGCGCACCGGCAGCGGACATCACATGGCGGCTGAACCAGCGGTTGAACGCCGCCGCCCAGCGATACTTCATCGGCCGCTCGACATCGCAAAACAGAATGATCCGGTTCTGCTCCGTGGTGTTCTCCGCGTAGTGAATAAACGTCTCATCGAACATCACCGGTTCGCCATCGCGCCAGTGGTAATTTTCGCCGTCGACGTTGATATAGCAGCCCGCATCGTTGGGCGTTTGCAGGCCGAGGTGATAACGGTATGAACCGGCGTAGGGGTCACGGTGGCGCACCAGCTTCGACCCAGGTGGCAGCTCGGCGAACATGGCCGCCTTAATCGAGCCAATGCCCTGCACCAGCTCGGTGGTACGCGGGCACAATTTCATCGCCGAAGGATGACTGTCGCCGTACCACTTCAGGTAGAAACGTTTCCAGCCGGTCTTGAAGAACGAGTTGAAGCCAACATCGTCAAATTGGCTCGAACGTTTGATTTCACCTGCGCGAAGCAGATTTTGCCCTTCGGCACGTATCTCCTCCCAGTGCTCCTGTAGCGGGCGCAGCTCCGGGAAATCTGCCGGATCGAGGTAAGGTTTGTTGGGCATTTTCGAGAAGAGGTAGAGCAAACAGTTGAGTGGAGCGAGAAAGCTCGAGTGGTCGCTCAGCTGCCGGCCCAATTTGTGGCGCACACGCCCACGCAGGTGGACGTAAGCGATCGACACTATATAGATGGCGGCAATGATCAGTTTCACGGAAATCGTCACAAGTCAGGAGTGAACATACTGCATCCATGCCGGTCGGCATCAGGTGGATGCTGGCATTTTAGCCATAGTTGCTAAGCGTTGGTTAACTCATCCAGGCGAAAAACCGCCCGCTGATGCTGCCAAAGCAGCCATGTGGCCTCAATGCCCTATCGTTTAAGGTGCCAGACCAGTACAATCGCCGCCAAACATTACGCGCCCCCCTTGGTTGATGACGGGAATGAACCCCGTTTCAGCGCACTTCGACTCGGGCCAAGCGCTCCATATGCTGCTGTCCACTTATTGCCAGATGGACCTTCCGCTTCTGACCGGGATGCATTTCCCGTGGTTCGAATACCGGAAACGGGTACTGAATCGGTACTGCCGCAACCCTAGCTACTCTGAATGCTTCGCAGGAAAAACCTTTGATCTCTACAGCTAACATCACGATGCAGTTCGGCGCCAAGCCGCTATTCGAAAACGTTTCGGTCAAATTCGGCGCGGGCAACCGCTACGGCCTGATCGGCGCCAACGGCTGCGGCAAGTCGACTTTCATGAAAATCCTCGGTGGCGATCTCGAGCCGTCCGGCGGCCAGGTCATGCTCGAGCCGAACGTGCGCCTGGGTAAACTGCGCCAGGATCAGTTCGCCTACGAAGAATTCACCGTGATCGACACCGTGATCATGGGTCATGAAGAGCTGTGGAAGGTTAAAGCCGAGCGCGACCGCATCTACTCGCTGCCGGAAATGACCGAAGAAGACGGCATGGCCGTGGCCGAGCTGGAGACCGAATTCGCCGAGATGGATGGCTACACCGCCGAATCCCGTGCAGGCGAACTGCTGCTGGGCCTGGGTATCGGCATCGAGCAGCACTTTGGCCCGATGAGCGAAGTGTCTCCAGGCTGGAAACTGCGGGTTTTGCTGGCACAGGCGCTGTTCTCCGATCCTGAAGTACTGTTGCTCGACGAACCGACCAACCACCTGGACATCAACACCATCCGCTGGCTGGAAAACGTGCTGACCCAGCGCTCCAGTCTGATGATCATCATCTCTCACGACCGTCACTTCCTGAACAGCGTGTGCACCCACATGGCTGACCTGGACTACGGCGAGTTGCGCCTGTTCCCGGGCAACTACGACGAGTACATGACCGTGGCGACCCAGTCCCGCGAGCAACTGCTGTCGGACAACGCCAAGAAGAAAGCACAGATTTCCGAGCTGCAGTCGTTCGTCAGCCGCTTCTCGGCCAACGCCTCGAAAGCCAAGCAGGCCACTTCCCGCGCCAAGGCGATCGACAAGATCCAGCTGGCCGAGGTCAAGCCTTCGAGCCGCGTCAGCCCGTTCATTCGCTTCGAGCAAACCAAGAAGCTGCACCGTCAGGCGGTCATCGTCGAGCGCATGGCCAAAGGCTTCGACGGCAAGCCGCTGTTCAAGGATTTCAGCTTCCAGGTTGAAGCTGGCGAGCGCGTGGCGATCATCGGCCCGAACGGCATCGGTAAAACCACCCTGCTGCGCACCCTGGTCAACGAACTGACCCCGGATGCCGGCACCGTGAAGTGGACCGACGCCGCGGAACTGGGCTACTACGCCCAGGACCACGCACACGACTTCGAAGACGACTGCAACCTGTTCGACTGGATGGGCCAGTGGACCCAGGGCGGCGAGCAAATCGTCCGTGGCACCCTCGGTCGCATGCTGTTCTCCAACGACGAGATTCTCAAGTCGGTCAAGGTCATCTCCGGTGGTGAGCAAGGTCGCATGCTGTTCGGCAAGCTGATCCTGCAAAAGCCGAACGTGCTGATCATGGATGAACCGACCAACCACTTGGACATGGAATCCATCGAGGCGCTGAACCTGGCGCTGGAGAACTACCCAGGCACGCTGATCTTCGTCAGCCACGACCGCGAGTTCGTATCGTCTTTGGCCACCCGCATCATCGAACTCAGCCCAAGCGGCGTGATCGACTTCAGCGGTACCTATGATGATTACCTGCGTAGCCAGGGTGTGGTGTTCTAAGAGCAGCTGTTAGTTTCAAGCGGCTAGCTGCAAGGAAAAGCCCTGTCGTGATGACGGGGCTTTTTGCATTTCAGGAGTCGGAGATTTTCTGGTGCAAAAAGCTTCGCGAGCAAGCCCGCTCCCACAGTTTGGAATGCGGTCACCCTGTGGGAGCGGGCTTGCTCGCGAAGAGGCCCTCGACAACAGCGAAAATCCAGAACGTTAGCCTGCTTTCATTTATTGCCTACCCGCGCCATGATGCAGATCTCCCTCCGCCGCCCGCGAACGAGCCCTCATGTCTGCGCAGCAACTGCCACCGCAAAGCTCCATGGCGATCACCCTGCAGATCGTCTCTATCGTGTTCTACACCTTCGTCGCTTTCCTGTGCATCGGCCTGCCGATCGCGGTGTTGCCGGGTTACGTCCATGACCAGTTGGGGTTCAGCGCCATAGTCGCGGGCCTGACCATTGGCTGCCAGTACCTGGCTACCCTGCTCAGCCGCCCCATGGCCGGGCGCATGTCGGACACGGTGGGCACCAAGCGGGCGATCATCTACGGGTTGACGGGGATTGTCCTCAGCGGCGCGCTGACCTTGCTGTCTACGCTCCTGCAAAGCATGCCGCTGCTGAGCCTGATGATCCTGATTGCCGGGCGTTTGCTGTTGGGGATCGCCCAAGGCCTGATCGGAGTGGGCACCATCAGTTGGTGCATGGGCCAGGTTGGCGTTGAACACACCGCGCGGTCCATTTCCTGGAACGGTATTGCGTCCTATGGCGCGATAGCCATTGGCGCGCCCTTAGGCGTTGTGATGGTCAGCCAATTGGGTTTTGCCAGCCTGGGGATCGCCCTGTCCCTGCTGGCGGGCGTCGCGCTGTTGCTGATTCGCAACAAGCCTTCGGTGCCGGTGATCCGCGGCGAGCGCCTGCCATTCTGGGCAGTGTTCGGGCGCATCGCGCCATTCGGGGCGAGCCTTAGCCTGGCGTCGATCGGCTATGGCACTTTGACGACCTTCATCACCCTGTATTACGTAAACCGTGGCTGGACGGGTGCGGCGTATTGCCTGACGGTGTTCGGGGTGTGCTTTATCCTGGCCCGGGTGCTGTTTATTTCGAGCATCAGCCGTTTTGGTGGGTTCACTTCAGCCATCGCCTGCATGTGCATCGAGGTCGTGGGGTTGGTATTGCTCTGGCTCGCGCCCTCGACCGGATATGCGTTGCTCGGCGCCGGGCTGACCGGCTTCGGCCTGTCCCTGGTGTACCCGGCGCTGGGTGTGGAGGCGATCAAGCAGGTGCCGAATTCCAGTCGCGGCGCGGGATTGAGTGCCTATGCGGTGTTCTTCGACCTGGCGCTGGCAATCGCCGGGCCGCTGATGGGAGCGATTGCGTTAAATCTTGGGTATTCGTGGATCTTCTTCTGTGCAGCGCTGCTATCAGTCACAGGACTTGGCCTAACCCTGTTGCTCAAGCGCCGAGCAATGGCCTGAGGGATCCGCTGTCGACTGGATCGGGAACAGAGTCTCTACAGGGGTATTGCGTGGGTGTTACTGATCGGCGGTCTGCATGCCTGCGCGGTTTGGCATGGCCAACGTCCGAGAAAAGAACCGCCCCGCCTCGCTGATCATGTTGCGATGAATATCCTCGCGATCAACCCCATCGGCATCGGTACACAGTGCTGGCATCGCGGCTATCTGCTCTGCATTACAGGGTGCCATAAACACGAAATGCCCGGCGCCGGCCAGCAACTTGAAATCCGGGGCGATCGGCAGTTTGCGCGCCAGGGCGGCGGCGTTTTTGTCGAAAGCCACCAGCTTGTCACCGTCACCGCTGTAGAGCAGCACCGGCACGTGCACGTCCGCCAACGTATGTCGGCCGAACTTGAGACTCAATGGCGCCATCAGCAGCAAGGCATGCACTCGTGGATCGGCCACAGGCTGCAGGTCATCGCGGTCGACGATCAGTTCGCCCTGGGTGTTGCAGGCGTCGCGATCGTCCGGACGCTCCTGGCAATATCGGCGCAGGCGATCAAGATCGGGGGTTGCGCCGGAGAGAATCAACGCGGTTTCGCCGCCTGCCGAGTAACCGATCACCCCGACTTGCCCGGCATTGACGAATGGCGCAAGCATCGCATCGCCCAGGGTGGCAGTGATGGCTTCGGAAATCTGGATCGGCCGGCCATAGAGGTTGCTCAAGGTGCCGAGACGACTGTGGTCCTTGGAGTTGTCACCCGGATGGATTACCGCCACCACCACAAAGCCCTTGCGCGCCAGCGAGGTCATCAGGTCATGCAAGGCCAGGGGCGTGCCGGTATTTCCGTGGGATAACATCAGCATCGGGTAACGACCGATGGCCACCGGGATGTCCTCGCCCGCTTCGACCGAGTAGCCTTCAAGCTGGCTTGCGTGCTCCTTGGCGCTCGACGGATAGAACGCAATGGCGCGCATCGGCTGCAAGTCCAGGGGGTCGAGAAACGTCATCTCGTGATACCCGACGCTCCAGTGGGGATGCAGCGCAGGCGCCGCGTGCACCAAATTCAGGCTGGCGCACAGGCTCATCAGCAATGCTGCACAAAGACGCACCATGGAACGCCCTACCCTGTTACCCGACCTGTGACCACAACCTGTGCTGCACGACTCGGGCCATCTATGAAATAGCCAGAAACAAAAAACTCCGTACCTGGCGCTTGCGCTTCCAGAATACAGAGTTTTTTGTGTATTGCCTGAGCTGTTTCAGCTCTTTACCCAAGCCTTACGCGGCGGCGAACAACTGCTCATTGATGCGCGTGTGTGCGTCATTCATGGCTTTAGTGCGCACTTCGTCACCATAGGCGAGGCCTTCGGCACGCACGAACTCGATGTCGGTGATACCGAGGAAGCCAAACAGCAGCTTCAAATAGTCTTCATGGGCTACGCCACTCGCCTGACCGGCGTGCAGGCCGCCTGCAGTCGACACAATCACCACCTTCTTACCGCCACACAGGCCTTCAGGGCCGGCTTCGGTATAGCGGAAAGTCTGGCCGGCCACCGCGATGCGGTCGATCCAGGCCTTGAGCTGGGTCGGAATAGTGAAGTTGTACATCGGTGCGGCAATGACTACGGCATCGGCGGCGAGGAATTCAGCCAGGGTCGTGGCGCTCAGATCGGCCTCGTGTTGTTGCGCAGCGTTACGCAACTCGGCAGTGGTGCCGGCCGCGACCAGGGTGGTGGAAGAGAAATGGCTGATGGCATCGGCGGCCAGGTCACGGTAAGTCACCACGGTACCTGCTTCAGCGGCCTTCCATGCGTTGACTACTTCGCTGCTCAGCTGACGGGACGCCGAGTTGTCACCCAGAATGCTCGAATCGATATGCAACAGTTTCATAAGGGAACTCCAAGGTGATGATCGCCAGCCGGCGATCTGATGGAGTGAATCCTACAGATGAAACCAATAGCCGATTAGTCAGCAACAATGCGATTATTCGTCCCACTGATAGAACAATCGGACTGGCCATGCAAGATCTCAACGATCTCTATTATTTTGCCAAGGTGGTCGAAGCCGGTGGTTTCGCCGCTGCGGGGCGCGTGTTGGGCATTCCCAAGTCGCGCCTGTCACGGCGCATTGCCGAACTGGAAGAGCGCCTGGGTGCACGCCTGCTACAGCGCACTACGCGCCAGCTCAAATTAACCGCCGTAGGCGAGCGCTATTTGCGCCACTGCCAGGCCATGTTGCTGGAAGCCGAAATGGCTGACGAAGCCGTGGCCAGCATGTCCAGCGAACCGCGAGGGCGGCTGCGGGTGTCCTGTCCGGTCGGTTTGGTCCATGAAATTCTGCCCGGTGTCATCAGCAACTTCCTCGAAAAGTTTCCCCAGGTGCAGCTGGAAGTGATGCTGCTCAACCGCCGCGTCGACCTGGTTACCGAAGGCATCGATGTGGCCCTGCGCGTGCGGGAGCTGGGCGATGAAGACCCGCAGCTGGTTACTCGTCGGCTGCGCCAGGCACAGATGGCCCTGGTGGCCAGCCCGGGTTTTCTTCTGCAGCGCGAGATCACTCATCCCGAAGAATTGAAAAACCTCCCGGCCCTGGGAGCCCTGGAAGCGGATCGGCTGATGCATATCCGCCTGCTCGACCAGCACGGCAAGAGCTTCGACCTTGCCCTGGAAGCGCGCCTGGGCATTGACGATTTCATCGTGCGCAAGGCGTGCACGCTGGCCGGACAGGGCTTCACCATGCTGCCGATGATGTACTGCGAGCAGGAATTGCACGACGGTTCACTGGTGCAACTGCTGCCTGAATGGTCATTGCCCGGCGGCTGGCTGCAGGCTGTCTACCCGCATCGACGGGGCGTGATGCCGGCGGTTCGCGCCTGGATCGATCACCTGGTCGAGTCATTCAACGCCTGTGGAGAGCGACTGTTATGAAGACTGCACGGATGAGCGAAGCGGATGTAGCGCAGTTTTGCCTGGCCTTGCCGGGTGCCCGGGAAGACTACAAATGGGGTGGCGTGCGGGTATTTTCCATCGCCGCAAACAAGATGTTCGCGCTACAGGGTTTGCGCGGCGACTCGCTGGCCTTCAAGGTCGACAAGGATCTGTTTCTGGGACACTGCGACCGCCCCGGCATCCATCCCGCGCCTTACCTGGCCCGGGCCCAATGGATCATCATGGACGCGCCCTACCCGCTGGGCGCTGAAGAACTGCAGGCATTATTGCAACGCTCCCACCAGTTGGTGGTCAGCAAATTGCCCAAGCGTACCCAGGTGGGACTGTTGCTCTAGAACAGCGCGAACAAATGGGCGCCGAGGAACAGCTGGTCGATCCAGAACACCTGGTGCAGCAGGACGATGGCCCAGAACAGGACCTGATAGGAAATCTTGCGGGTCTTGTGCCGAAATACTTGCTGCGCCACCAGGGCACCTGGCCAGCCACCGGCCAGTTCCACGGCGTGCAGGACATTCTCCGGGGTGCGCCAACGATCGGTGCGAGCCTTGTGCTTGTCGCTCCAGTAGAGCAAGAACGCCAGCACACTGACGATGCCGTAGGCGGCCAGGGGAATCAGCGAGATCCCCTGCAGCCACATCAATACCGAGCCGGTCAGCGGCAGCGCGCACACCAGCGCAAATACCAGCGATTTGAGTCGTGGATTGCGGATTTTGCCAGGGCGCGCGCTGCTGTCGATCATGGCTTGGCCGCGGTCCAGTCAACCCAGCCGAACTGCCAGGTGGCGAGGATCAGCAAACCGAACGCGATGCGGTACCAGGCGAACACGGCGTAACTGTGGTTGGCGATGAACTTGAGCAGCCCACGTACCGCGATCATCGCGAAGATGAACGCGGTGACGAAGCCCACGGCAAACACCGGGAAGTCCGCCGGAACGAACAGGTCGCGGTACTTGTAGCCCGAGTACACGGCGGCACCGACCATGGTCGGCATGGCCAGGAAGAACGAGAACTCGGTGGCCGTTTTGCGCGACAGGCCGAACAGCAAGCCGCCGATGATGGTCGAGCCCGACCGCGAAGTGCCAGGAATCATCGCCAGGCACTGGGCAAAACCGACTTTCAGGGCATCTTTCCAGGTGATCTCATCCACCGTCTCGGCGTGCACTTCATGCTCGCGGCGCTCGGCCCACAACATGACGATACCGCCGACGACCAGCGCCGTCGCCACGGTGACGGCGTTAAACAGGTAATGATGGATCAGGTCGGCAAAAATCACCCCCAGCACCACCGCCGGCGTGAACGCGATCAACAGGTTGACGGTAAAGCGGCGAGCGCTGGGCTGGGTCGGCAAGCCGATGACGACGTCAAGAATCTTGCGGCGAAACTCCCACACCACCGCCAGGATCGCTCCGAGCTGGATGATGATGTTAAACGCCATGGCCCGCTCACCACCGAAGTTGAGCAGGTCCGCGACGATAATCTGGTGTCCGGTACTGGAAATGGGCAGAAACTCCGTCAGCCCTTCTACAACGCCTAGTATCAATGCCTGAAAGGCGGTCCAAAGATCCATCAATCCCCCAAGAAGCGATGCTCGTCGGCATGCCCCGTTAATATTTTCAATGCATTTACTGCGATCAGTCTGGTTGTCGCACCGCGAGCCGCAACCTCTGGATAAACCACGACTTGGCGTAGAAAGTTCATGCCGGATTCAGGTTTTGGCGCGCGGGGCCGAAATCCTATCAGACAAGTCCGTTTTACGCTGCCGAGTATTGGTCTTGTGTGCAAACCCGAGCCTGCCATCCGGGGTGAAATGCTGGCGATCCTTTATGACAAGAACAAGAAACCGGAGTAACCGCCTTATGAACAGCTTGCGCACTATGTCGATCAGTCGCCGCCTGTGGCTCATCCTGATTGTGGCCGTGATGATGCTGATGACGCTGGGCGGATTGATGCTCAGGCAGATTCACTCCGACTTGTACCAAGCCAAGGCGCAGAAAACCCAGCACGTGGTGCAGACCGCCAGCGGCATCCTCAACTATTACCACGACCTCGAAACCACCGGCGCGCTGACCCGCGAGGCGGCGCAGAAGCAGGCGCTGACGGCGGTGCGTGGCCTGCGGTACGACCAGAACGATTACTTCTGGATCAACGACCTGGTCCCGGTCATGGTCATGCACCCGGCCAACCCCAAACTCGATGGCCAGAATTTATCAGCGATCCGCGACCCGGACGGCTTTGCCCTGTTCAACGAGATGGTCGCGGTGGCCAAGGCCAAGGGTGCCGGCACGGTCAACTATCGCTGGCCCAAGCCCGGTGCCAGTGAGCCGGTAGAGAAAACCTCCTACGTCAAGTTGTTCGAGCCCTGGGGCTGGGTGATCGGTTCTGGTGTCTACATTGATGACATGCAAGGCGAGTTCTACGCCCAGGTGTGGAAAGCGACACTGGTCGGCCTGGTGATCGCGGCAATCATGGCGCTGCTGGTGATCCTGATTGCCCGCAGCATCGTGCGTCCCCTGCAGGAAACCGTGAATGCCATGGCCAATATCGCCAGCGGTGAGAGTGATCTGACCCGCAGCCTCGACACCCATGGTCGCGATGAGGTCACGCAACTGGCCCAGCACTTCAATGCGTTTACGGCCAAATTGCGTCTGGTCATTGGTCAGCTGCAAATCTCCGCCAGCGATCTCGGTGAATCGTCCAGCGCCTTGGGCAATGACGCCGCCGAGGCGCAACAACGCAGCCAGCAGCAGTCCCAGCAAATGGAACTGGTGGCAACGGCGATCAACGAGGTCACGTACGGAGTTCAGGACGTGGCGAAGAATGCCGAGCATGCCGCCAGCGAAATGCGCGATGCGCAAACCCAGGCGCAGCAGGGTCAGGTGAACATCGACGGCAGTTTGCAGCAAATCGACAAATTGTCCGGGACTATCGAACAGGCGGTTGAAGTGATTCGCACCTTGGCCGCCGAAAGTACGCAAATTGGCACGGTGCTCGAAGTGATCCGCTCGATTGCCGAGCAAACCAATCTGTTGGCACTCAACGCCGCCATTGAAGCCGCCCGGGCCGGTGAGCAGGGGCGCGGGTTTGCGGTAGTGGCGGACGAGGTCAGGTTGCTGGCGCAGCGCACGCAGAAATCCACGGCCGAGATTCAGTCGATGATCGAGCGTTTGCAGAATCATTCGGAAGCAGCCGTCAAGGTGATCGGCGACAGCAGCCGCGCATCGCAACTGACCATCGAACAGGCAGGCCTCGCCGGCGCGAGCTTGAGTGCCATCGGCCAGGCCTTGCGCAACCTCAACGGCCTGAACGCCTCCATCGCCAGCGCCACCTTGCAGCAGGCGCATGTGGTGGAGGATATCAACCAGAACGTGACCCAGGCCGCTGGTTTGTCCCACAGCACTGCGCTGGCGGCCGAGCAATCGAGCGTGGCCAGTGTGCGGCTCAAGGGGTTGAGTGAGCAGTTGAATGGCTTGCTCAAGCAGTTTCGGGTGTAACGAAATACTCCGACAACAATGACGCTGCCAGCGTGGCGGCTGTCCGGTACAATCCGCTCCCCTTCCCCTCCCAAGGAGCTTTCATGTCCGGGCTAGAACTGTTTGCCGCCGCCCTCGGTGTCATCGCCGTCTGGTTGACGGTCAAACAGAATCCCTGGTGCTGGCCGATCGGCCTGGTCATGGTCCTGCTCTATAGCTGGGTATTTTTCGAGGTGAAGCTGTACTCGGACATGCTGCTGCAGGTGGTCTACGCCGCGTTGCAAGTGTACGGCTGGTGGCAGTGGACGCGCGGCGGTGATCAACGGCTGGGGCGCCAGGTCAGCCAGCTCACGGCGGCACCGATCGCCTTGAGCTTGACCCTGGGCGCCATCGGCAGCCTCGCGCTGGGGGCAGCGATGGCGCACTGGACCGATGCGGCGCAACCCTGGCTGGATGCCGCGCTCACAGGGTTTAGTCTGGTGGCGCAACTGTGGATGGCACAGAAGCGCGTGCAATGCTGGCCGCTGTGGATCGTGCTGGACGTGATTTTCGTCGGGCTGTTCATTTACAAAGGCATGTACCTCACCGCCGGTCTTTACACGCTGTTCACCCTGATAGCGATCCAGGGCTGGCGTGAATGGCGCTCCGACCTGGCGTTGCGCGCATGAAGATCGTGGTGCTCACAGGTCCGGAATCCAGCGGCAAGAGCTGGCTGTCCAACTTGATCCAGGCGCATTTTGGCGGTGTGCTGGTCGGCGAATACGTTCGGCATTTCATCGACAGCCAAGCTCGCGACACCTGCTACGCAGACATCGAAGCCATAGCCCAAGGCCAGTTGGCCTGGGAGGACGCGGCTCGCGCCGGGCAACCGTCGCTGCTGATTCTCGACACCCACCTGTTGAGCAATATCCTCTGGAGCAACACCTTGTTTGGCGCCTGCCCGGCCTGGATCGAGCAGGCATTGCTGGCCCGGCACTACGACCTGCATTTGTTGCTCAGCCCGGAAGCCGTCAACTGGCACGACGACGGCCAGCGTTGCCAACCACACCTGGCAGAACGTCAGGCATTTTTCCAGGCTACCGAGCAATGGCTCCAACAGCACCACCAGCCCTTCCAGGTCCTGCAAGGTGACTGGCAGGAACGCAAGGTCGCGGCTTTCGAAGCCGTATCACGCTTGCTTCAACCGGCTGCAACTGTCCATTCCTGAAACACACCCTGACGCGAAAACCCACGAGCTAAAGCGGCTTGGCGGGTTATTCGCGAAACTGTTAAGTCAATGAGACAACATCTCTTTGGCGGCGTTAGCGAGCGCCAGCGCCTCAATTGCGGGGAATATTCCCCAACTCTGTCTCACCGACTTTACAAAACTCAAACCAGCAAACCTAAATATTAAGTTAACTATCTGTATTTAAAGAAAAACCCAAAAGCGGCACACCTTCTGCTCTCTCCTTCGCAACGCTGATAAGGGCCAGCGTTCACTTACAGAAGGAATTGCCGCCGTGGGGAAATTCGATAATCGCATCTATGGCCTGCTACTGATTGGATGCGCACTCGCCATCAGTGCCTCACTGCCTGCACATGCCGATAACGGCATCATTACAATCAAGCGTGATGTGCAAACACGCAATGCCGTTATTCCTCCGCTGGTCCCCGATCCGAACCCGACTACCGTCAACGCCAACCCGTCTCAACATATTCTCAAACAGACGAATGAGTTGAGCGATGGCGACTTTGCCAACGTTGCCAGCGGCGCCAGTATTTCGCGCATGGTCACGCAGAACACCAATAACCTGACCGGCAATATGAACCAAACCCAACTTTCCAACCAGCCCGCCGGGCGTTCGGGAAATTCGGGTGGCGGCATTGCCAACATGGTCAATTCAAGTATGACCAAGGGTCTGGGCACGCTGAACATCATAACGGGAGGCCGTTAGGATGAACCGCACGCTGCTCGTCATCGCCATGTTTTGCAGTGCATCAACCTTCGCCCAATCTCCGGTGATCAACAACGCCGAAATCGATAATTCCGGCATGCAATACCAAGGCAACCTTACGGTTAACCAGGCGGCTGGCGATCAGCAACAACAGGCCAACGCCCGAGCTATCGCCATTGGCCACGGCGCCAGTGCGACCACGCAGATTCGCCAGCGCTCAGGTAGCGTTGGCAACCCGGCGATGGATGCCAGCTCCAGCATTCAAGGCGACTCCTTCAGTCGCGGCAACGGTGCACTGGGCGTGAACCAGAGCTCCGGCGCCAGCAACCAGCAGGCGAACGCACTGCGCATCAGCGTCAGTGACCAGCCGCAAAGTATCGACGACAGCGTCCTCATGCAACAGAACGTGGCGCTGCTCAACAACTCCGATGCAATTGACTCTGCACCAGGCTATCGCCAGGTCACCACCAGTGACCAGGCTTTCACCGGTAGCCGCGGGGTAATTCAGTTGAATCAGAGTGCCGGGGTGGGAAATCGAATGGGTAACACCCTGAGCATACGGGTCGCGGATTGACCCAAACAGGTAATAACAACACTTAACCTAAAATAAGTACGGAGAATCACCATGAAACCTTCGATGGCAATAAAGCCTCTGGTTTTCGCAATTGCTGCGGTCATGGCTGTTGCTGTACAAGCTGGGCAAAACGATAACAACGGCCATAACAATGGCCATAACAATGGTCATAACAACGGCCATCACAATGGCAATGGTAACGGTAATGGAGGCCCACGCACTCCTCCTCCAACCATGATCCCTGTTTATGCGACTGCCAATGCCATCGATAACCAAAGCAGCACTGGCAACCGCATCCGCAATGAAGGGACTGTAAACGAAGCTGAGATGAACAATTCGGCTACTGGCACCAGCGGCAACGTCGGCGTCAACGTGGCGGCAGGTAATGGCAACCAACAAGACAACGCGGCTGCCATCGCCAACGCTGCATCGGATTCCAGTCTCGATAACAGCTTCGTGTTTGGCACTGCCTCTGCCACTTCCACCGTTAACCAGTTCAGCAACAACAACACGGTTAACAACTTCGGCAGCACCTCCTCTGCCGTAATGAGTGGTTCGGCTAACGGCGGCAGCGGCAACATGGGTGTCAACATTGCTGGCGGCGACCTCAACCAGCAGAAAAACACCATGGCTATTGCTAACGCCAATGCTCCACTGGGCAACGCAACCGCCACTGCTTCTGCCAATCAAAGTGGCCCAGGCCTGACAGTCAACAACAATGCTGACCGCACTTATCGCCTGGATACCATCACCGTTACCAATACAGCCAGCGGTAGCGCTTCCCAAGGCTATGCGTCCGTTGCCAGTGGCAGTCAAAGCGCTTCCTCGAGCTTTGAATTGGCCGGCGCCCAAGCTTCAGCAGCCAGCGGATCCAGCAGCTGGAATGCCAGCGGCTCTCACAGCAGCGATTCGAGCGGTTCTTCGAACGCTTCTCTGAGCGCTACTTTGAGCGCTACGCTTGACGCTGCAGCAGAACGTGCCAGAAGCGCGACCTGGACTGAAGGCCGCCGCGAACGCAGCAGCAGCTCTGAGTCCAGCGGATCGCTCAACGCTTCGCTCGACGCCACTCTGGACGTGACCGTAGACAAGTCGTACACCAAATCGCACGACTCTTCGTTCGAAAAATCGTATGACAAAGCCTACGAAAAAGCCCAGGCCTCGGCATACGAAAAATCGGGCAGCAAATCGTCCGAATCTGCGTATGACAAAGCTAAAGCCTACGCTGAGAGCAGTGCATATGATTTGAGCAATACTTACTCTTATCAAGTGCTGACTCCAACTGGCTGGGCCAACCCTGTCACCAACACCGCAACCCTCAGTGGTTCGGTTAACGGCGGCAGCGGCAACCTGGGTGTGAACGTGGCTGCTGGTGTGGGTAACCAACAAAGCAACTCGCTGTCCATTGCCAACCAGTCGTTCTAATCGTTGTCTGGAGGCCCCCTCACGGGGGCCTTTTCAACGCAACCAGAAGGCGTCCTACCATGCGCATCATCGCCTTGGCATTTTTGCTTTGCATGGCCAGTGTGATCGAGGCGGCTCAAATGCCGCTGTCTGTCATCCTGCCGGGTGGCGCGGTGGTGTACAAACCGATCCAGAGCATTCGCGAGCGTAAATTTGCCGACCTGGTACAGCAGAAAACCGACTTCAGTTGCGGCGCTGCGGCGCTGGCAACCATCTTGCGTCAGGCCTATTGGCTGGACGTGAATGAAGAACAGATCATCGAAGGCATGCTGGCCCACTCCGACCAGGATCTGGTTCGGGTCCAGGGCTTTTCCATGCTCGACATGAAGCGTTACGTGGAAAGTATCGGCATGCGGGCCCGTGGCTATCGGGTTGCGCCGGAAACCTTGAGTGAGGTGAAAATTCCGGTGGTGGTGCTCCTGGATATTCGTGGCTACAAACACTTTGTAGTCATGCAAAGAGTCCACGATGGCTGGGTGTATATCGGGGACCCGGTACTGGGTCATAAACGGTTCAAGGTCGAAGACTTTGTCAAAGGCTGGAACGGCATCATCTTTGCCGTTATCGGTCAGGGCTATGACAAAACCAACGCCTTGCTCGACCCTCCTGTGCCACTTACCGCCAAAAACCGTATCAATGCATTCAGCCCGGTGCGAGACGCAGACCTGATGGATTTCGGGTTCATAAAAAGCGACTTCTTCTAATAACAAGGGAGCATGAAGCTCCGGGAGCATTCAATGAACACTTCAACCTGGCTGGCCGTCGTGTGCCTGGCTGCCAGCCTGCCAACACAAGCACAGACATTCAAACCCATCGAACTGAAGGATCAGGAACTGGCGAGCCTGCGCGGCCGCTATGTCATGCCCGGACGGATTATCAGCTTCGGCGTCGCCATGACCAGCACCTGGGAAAATGCCAAAGGCGAGCTGATCGGCGTCACTTCTTCGCTGCAAATTCAGAAATCGACGATCAAGCCGCAGTTCTATGTGTCGATGATCGACGAAAAAACCCCAGGTGCCAGCAGTTCGCAAGGCACCACGAGCAATTCGGCTACTAATACAGGGGGCG
The DNA here is from genome assembly GCF_026241895.1 of Pseudomonas sp. RIT-562. Lineage (GTDB taxonomy): Bacteria > Pseudomonadota > Gammaproteobacteria > Pseudomonadales > Pseudomonadaceae > Aquipseudomonas > Aquipseudomonas mandelii_F. The sequence goes on from NZ_JAPJIV010000014.1 coordinate 62,922, forward strand.
CAAGCCCAGCCGTCGCTTCGACCGGCACCGGCACCGTCACTGGCGGCAACGGCCTCAATACCACCGAAGGTGTTACCCAAGTCGTGCGGGCGGCCGGCGACAACAACACTGCCTACAACAATGTCGATATCAACGTGACCAAGGCGAACGAGGCGCCAGTCATGCAACCCCAGGGCCAGGCACTGACTGCAGGCACGACTCTGGTGGGCAACAGCGGCGCAGGCTCCCTGAGCGTTTCGTCGACCGGCACAGGTGTGCAACTCAACATCGTCGCCAACAACAATCAGGGCAGCACCATGCAACGCCTGGCCCAGGGTGGCCTGATGCAGAACACGACTTTGCTCGGAAGTAGCAACCAGGTGCGCAACCTCACGTCGTTCAATGTGGTGCTGCGTGACAGTGCGACTACAGGCGGGTCACTGACCGGTAATCTGGACCAACTCAAAGGTCTTCGTAGTGCCGGATTCTGATCTACGCTCAGTCTCATCAGAAGTAGTCAGAAGGGACGGCTAACCCATGCACCGATCGTTAACGCTCAGAGCAATCGTCTGTTTGAGTAGCCTGGCTCCGGTCACACTGTTGTACGCAGCGACGGATCCCCAGGTTGAAGCACTAAAACAAGAACTCATGGAGTTGAAAAAGCGTTACGAAGTACAGCAAAACGCGCTGATGGTACTCGAACAACGGGTGCGTCAAGTCGAGGAAACCCCGACGACCCCTGCCCCCAAACGCCTGACCAAATCCCCCGCCGACCCGGCCAGGGGGGGGCAGGCGGTGGCCGCAGGTGCCCCGGGAACCACTGGCAGTTCCTATGGCCAGTCGCTCAAGGAGGACTCGGAGCCAGCGCCAAGCGTTTCCAACCTGTATGACGAAGCCAGTGGCTTCTTCGGTGGCGGTAAATTCAGCGTCGAAACCGGCCTGACCTACACCCACTACGACACTCGCGCATTGACGCTCAATGGCTTCCTGGCACTGGACTCGATCTTCCTGGGCAACATCAACCTTGACCGTATCAAGGCAGATAACTGGACCTTGGACCTCACGGCTCGCTACAACCTGGCGCAGCGCTGGCAGTTCGATATAAACGTGCCCGTGGTTTATCGAGAGTCGACTTATTCCTCCGGAGGTGCAGGTGGCGCAGGCCCGGTGACGTCGGATGCAACCGTTACTCGCGACCCGACCATTGGCGATGTGAACGTTGGTGTGGCATACAAATTCCTCGACGAGTCGGTCAACCTGCCTGACGCGGTCGCCACACTACGGATCAAGGCGCCAACCGGCAAGGACCCCTATGGCATCAAGCTGGTCAGTGACCCCACCAACGATAACCTCGCAGTGCCTGAAGACCTGCCGACCGGTAACGGTGTCTGGGCCATCACGCCCGGCATCTCGCTGGTCAAGACCTTCGACCCGGCGGTGCTGTTTGGCAGTCTGTCGTACACCTATAACATGCAGGATTCTTTCAGCGATATCAGTGCTCAGGTCGGTTCCAAGGTCAAAGGCGATGTGAAACTGGGGGATTCCTGGCAGGTCGGCGCGGGTATTGCGTTCGCTCTGAACGAGAAGATGAGTATGTCGTTTTCGTTCACCGATCAGTTTGCTCGCAAGAGCAAGATCAAGCCGGATGGCGGGGATTGGCAGTCTATTAGTAATAGTGACTACAACTCGGCGAACTTCAACATTGGTATGACGTTGGCGGCTACCGATAAGCTGACCATCGTGCCTAACTTGGCAATTGGGCTGACGGACGACTCGCCGGACTTTTCGTTTAGCCTGAAATTCCCTTATTACTTCTGAGGGGTGTATGGATGTATGTTGGTAAAGACCGCTGCGACTTATGTTGTGGCGGTTTTTTTTGGGGTGTTTTTTGTGCATATCCATTGTTGGTGTAACGGCTGCTAATGGTTCCGCCCTTACGGCGGGTTACTTTGAAAAGGCTGCGCGCCCCGGCGCAAAGTAACCAAACGCTTCTTGCCCCACCACTCGGCACCTCGCCTAGGCTCGGTGTGCCCGAACGCAGGCATTGCTCCGCAGGTCGCTGCGATGGGCCCTCCCTGGCCCAGCGCAGCTAAACCGGCATCCTTGCCGGTTTACCCGCTGCCTAATGCCTGCGTTCGGCCAGCGTGGTTAACGGGGCGTCCGTGATCAAAAACCGGGCCGAGGCGGCCTGAAAGCCGACCTGGCACGAAGTTCGACTTTGCATCGGCGGTGTTACGTGAACGCGAATTTTTGGCACAACCAAAATCCCCTGTAGGAGCCCGGCTTGCCGGCGATGGCATCCGCGAGATCGCCATCGCCGGCAAGCCGGGCTCCTACAGGGAATCGTGTTTATTCAGTAAGACGCGTAATCGTTCACGTCCATCGCGAGCAGGCACGCTCCTACAGAGGGGTGGCGGCAATGCGAGAGGAAAGGCACGACCAGACAAGCGCAGCGCGCCGGCTTGATGCCTTGGTCGGCCCGAAGGCCGCCACGGCCATGTTCTTGATCGCGGACGCCCATTAACCACGCTGGCCGAACGCAGGTATTGCGCAGCGGGGAAACCGGCAAGGATGCCGGTTTAGCCGCGCTGGGCCAGGGATGGCCCATCGCGGCGACCCGCGGAGCAATGCCGGAGTGAGGGCACACCGAGCCTAAGCGAGGTGCCAAGTGGTGGGGCAAGAAGCGTTTGGTTACTTTGCGCTTTTCAAAGTAAACCGCCGTAAGGGCGGAACCATAAGCAGCCGTAACCGCAGCAACGGATATGTACAAAACCAAAAACCCAAAAACCCAAAAACCCAAAAACCCTCAACGAATCTGATGCTTATGCAACAACCGATAAAATGTCGGCCTGGAAATCCCCAGCACCTTAGCCGCAATACTCAAATTGTCACTATGCCGATTCAGCACATCACACAACGCCTGGCGCTCAGCCCGGGTCTTGTAGTCCTCAAGCGTACCCATCGGCGCGACCACCGCATGCTGGCTGATCAACCCCAGGTCGCGGGCTTCTATTTGCCGCCCTTCGGCCAGTACCAAGCCGCGACGCACACGGTTGGCCAGCTCGCGCACGTTGCCCGGCCAATCATGTTTACCCATCGCAATCAGCGCGTCATCACTGAAGCTGCGGGGGCGACGGCCAGTTTCATGGCTGTAGAAGTGCGAGAAGTGATTGGCCAGCATCGACAAGTCGCCATGTCGCTCACGCAGCGGTGCAGTGACGACTTGCAGGACGTTTAGGCGATAGTACAAATCCTCACGAAAACGCTTCTTCTCGATTGCCGCCTCCAAGTCGACGTGGGTCGCTGCCAGCACCCGTACATCCACCGGGATTGGCTGGCTGCCGCCAACATGCTCGATATGTTTTTCCTGCAGAAAGCGCAGCAGATTGGCTTGCAACTCCAGTGGCAGGTCACCGATTTCATCGAGGAACAGCGTGCCGCCATTTGCCGCTTCAATCCGGCCGACCTTACGCTGGTGGGCGCCGGTAAATGCGCCCTTCTCGTGGCCGAATAACTCGGACTGGATCAGATGTTCTGGAATGGCACCGCAGTTTATGGCGACGAAAGGTTTGCTGTGTCGCTGGGATTGCCGGTGCAAAGTGCGAGCCACCAGTTCTTTGCCGGTGCCGCTTTCGCCGCGGATGAGCACCGGCGACTCGGTGGGCGCGAGCTTGCTCAACAATCTGCGAAGTTCGCGGATCGGCTTGCTGTCGCCCAGTAGCTCGTGTTCAGGCTGGTCAACATGCACAGTGCCCTTGCCCCGCAACCGTGCCATGCCGAATGCGCGACCCAGGGTCACCTGTACGCGCGAAACATCGAACGGCAAGGTATGAAAGTCAAAAAACCATTCGCAGACAAAATCCCCGACATTCTGCAACCGCAGAACTTCCTGGTTAAGCACGGCGATCCATTCGGTGCCACTGCGACTGATCAATTCCTTGACCGCCTCGGGGCGCTCCAAATGAAAGGGTTGTAATCGCAACAGACCGACATCACAGGTTTTATCGAGGGCGTTTTCCAGAGTACAGCTGTCGACATCCCAGCCTATCGCTCGCAACCCAGGCAATAAGCGATGGCAGTCATCGCAAGGATCAACCACTAATAGACGTCGTTGGGCAGGCGCTTCGTTCATGACTGTTCCTTGGCGCCAAATTCGATTAAATAGTAGTAAAAACAGTCATTTGGCGGACCTGGCTGTAACATTAGCAAGAAATTGACAGTTGCTTGTACCGATTGACTATAGGGCTATCACCAAATCGGTTATAAGAAACTACTTGGTTAGTTACCTACCGAACTTCAACCTTTCATTCAGCTTTCAAAACAGCGTTAGAAGCAGTTTTTGTGTAAGAAAGTCGAAAATTCTTCAGTTCGAGTGTGACCCGACTGCAGGTTGCGGACATCAGTACAAGTAACCAGCCGAATGGGCAGCCCGACCATCGGCCTATTACTGATTGGGCATATAGAGAGAGAATCCCATGAACGCCCCGCTCCGTATCAACGAAGCTCTTTTGATTGCAGACAGCGCATTCCAGCCTTTTCAATGCGTGGCCTGGTCTCTACAAGATGGCAACGGTGAACTCAGCCTGACAGTGATCGACCGCACCAACAGCAGTATAGGCCGCAAGCAGATCCCCAGCAGTGCCTACACCGATCCGGCCCAACTCGAGCGCGTGCTCAAACAAACCCGCGAAGAACTGAGCCGCGACGGCTACAACCTTGAATCGTGGTCGATGCCACACTGATGACGACGCGGATTACTGTGCAGTAATCCGCGTCTCCCTCCGCTGTATCAGCAAGTAACCGACACGTATTTTTGATACTGCCAAGGTATTAATTACTTGGCAGGCTTGCCAATGGTTCAAAAAGTCACTGTTCTGGCACACAGCGACCCTCCGCCTGTTATTTCTGTCAGTTGTGCGTTTTGCCATTCAGGGTTTGAATATCTTCCTTATAAGGTCGCCAGGCCTAATTTCTGGACGACGACTCGCAAGGAGATGCGTGCATGTCAATCCAGGTTGCCTTAGCCGTCCCCGCAACACACAGCCAAGCCGGTCACCTCGACCTGTCGTTCGCCGCCAAGGGCATCGCCCAGGTGTATTTCGCCGGCAGCCTCTCAAGCATGACCCATCACGTCGCCATCGATTCCAACGGGCGCATCCTGGTTGCCGCTAAGGTCGCAACGGCGGGTGGCACTCGCTTTGGTTTGGCGCGCCTGCTGGCCGATGGTTCTGCAGACCTGTCTTTCGGTGAGCAAGGCAGTGTCATCGGCCAGTTCGAGCATGGTTTCGAGGCGATGGCCGGCAAGGTTGCTGTGCTGCCCAATGGCAATATCCTGCTGGCAGGGCTGCATTACCTTAATGGCCACCGGACGCTTCCAGCCCTGGCGATGTTTGACCACGTCGGGAATCCGGTGCGAGCCTTCGGTGAAAATGGCCGTTGCGTGGTGCGCCTGCCCGGCAATCTTGCCGTGGGCTTGCGTGATGCCTGGTTGCCGCCCGGCGTTCCGGGGGCCGAAGCCTGTGACCTGCGCCTGCAGCCAGACGGGCGAATCTTGCTGCTGGCCAATCACCATTTCGAGCTGGCCGATCATGTCGGCTTGCTTATCTGCCTGAATCACAACGGTTCACTGGACAGTTCATTCAACGGCCGCGGATTTGTGATCGTCAGGCACTTGCTGATGAATACCTGGCTCAGCAGTCTGCTGCTGCAACGAGATGGTCGGATCCTGGTGGGTGGCTCGATCAACTTCCCCGAGGAAGGGTTGCTCGCCCGCTACAACGAAAACGGGCAATTGGACACGACCTTCGCCGTCGACGGTTTCATGAGTTTTAATTGCGGCGGGCGCAGCGTCCAGGTCAGTCATATTGTCCAGCAGCACCATGACGAGCTGCTCTGCTTCGGCAGCAGCCGCGACCCCATGCACTGCCTGTCCTTGAAGTTGCACAGCAACGGGCGTGCGGACAGTCATTGCCATGGCGGCCAGCCGGCATTGCTGGATATTGGCCGCAGCGGCTGCCAATGGAGCGCGGCACTGGCCTTGCCGGATGGCTGCACCCTGGCGGCGGGTGGGACGATTGGCGGCTGTGAAGCCGACTTCATTTTGGCCCGGTATCTGCCCGATGGGCAGTTGGATCGGCAGTTTGGCGATGGCCTGGGGTGGGTTCGTACTCGGCTGGGGCGCAGCCTGGATACTGCGACTTCGCTGGTGGCCCAGACGGATGGGGCGATACTGGTTGGAGGACATTCGCTGGATGGCAATTACCGGGCGATTGTGGCGCGGTACTTGGGGTGACTTGATATTCCTCGCTTCTTACGGCAACTTGCGCGCTTCTTAAAACAAGGAGCAGCCGATGTCCGGTTCAATGGCCCAGGCGTTCGCGCATAACTTTCTCGGGCAATCTCCCCGCTGGTACAAGGCGAGCATCGTAGGCTTCCTGATTCTCAACGCCCTGGTGTTGTGGACGGTCGGCCCAGTGGCGGCAGGTTGGTTGCTGGTCCTGGAGTTTATTTTCACCCTGGCCATGGCGCTCAAATGCTATCCGTTGATGCCCGGCGGTCTGCTGCTGGTTGAAGCCCTGCTGCTGAAGATGACCACGCCCCAGGCGCTGTATGACGAACTGGTGCACAACTTCCCGGTGATCCTGCTGCTGATGTTCATGGTCGCAGGTATCTACTTCATGAAAGACCTGCTGTTGTTCCTGTTCTCGCGGCTGCTGCTCGGCGTGCGGTCCAAGGCGTTGCTGGCGCTGCTGTTCTGCTTCTTGTCGGCGTTTTTGTCGGCCTTTCTCGATGCCCTGACCGTGACCGCCGTGATCATCAGCGCGGCGGTAGGCTTTTATTCGGTGTACCACCGAGTGGCCTCGGGCAATGACCCGCGCCAGGACAGTGGCTTCGCCGATGACCGTCACCTGCCGCAATTGCATCACGAGGACCTTGAACAGTTTCGCGCCTTCTTGCGCAGTCTGTTGATGCATGGCGCGGTCGGCACTGCGCTGGGCGGCGTTTGCACCCTGGTGGGTGAGCCGCAAAACCTGCTGATTGGTCACGAGATGGGCTGGCACTTTTCCGAGTTCTTCCTCAAGGTAGCTCCGGTTTCGTTGCCGGTGCTGGTGGCTGGCCTGGTGACCTGCGTGTTATTGGAAAAACTGCGCTGGTTCGGCTACGGCACGCTGCTGCCGGATAACGTTCGCGCCGTGCTGGCCAACTACGCAGCGCAAGATAACGCCGAGCGTACTTCACGCCAGCGTGCTGCACTGATCGTACAGGGCCTGGCCGCGTTGATTCTGATCGGGTGCCTGGCCTTCCATGTCGCTGAAGTGGGGCTGATCGGGTTGATGGTAATCGTGCTGATCACGGCGTTCACCGGCATTACCGACGAACACCGCATCGGCAATGCGTTCAAGGACGCCATGCCCTTCACCGCGCTGTTGGTGGTGTTTTTCGCGGTCGTCGCGGTGATCCATGATCAGCAGCTGTTCACGCCGTTGATTCAGTGGGTTCTGGCGTTACCGACAGAACAACAACCGGGCATGTTGTTCATTGCCAACGGCCTGCTGTCGGCCATCAGCGACAACGTGTTCGTCGCAACCATTTACATCACTGAGGTGAAGCAGGCGTTTGTCTCCGGCCACATGAGCCGTGAACATTTCGAAACCCTGGCTATTGCGATCAACACTGGCACCAACTTGCCAAGCGTGGCGACGCCTAACGGCCAGGCGGCATTCCTGTTCCTGCTGACCTCGGCGATCGCCCCGCTGATTCGCCTGTCGTATGGGCGGATGGTGTGGATGGCGTTGCCGTATACGGTGGTGATGGGCGTGTTGGGGTGGTATGCGGTGAGCTATTGGTTGTAGACGGGACCTGAGGGCCTGCTGGATCCTGTGGGAGCGGGCTTGCTCGCGAAGGCGGTGTGTCATTCACCATATAGTTGACTGACACACCGCCTTCGCGAGCAAGCCCGCTCCCACATTGGTTTTCAGGTGCGCGTCCGGAGAATGTACTGCTCAATAGCCTGGGCTGCGCCATCTTCGGTATTGGAACCGGTGACGACATCAGCCTGGCGCTTCACCGCCTCCTCCGCCTGCCCCATGGCGATTGACAAGCCGGCCCGGTGAAACATCGCCGGGTCGTTGCCGCCATCGCCCAGCGCTGCCGTCTGCTGCAGTGGCACTCCCAGAAACTCGGCCAGTGTCACCAGCGCCGCGCCCTTGTTGGCCTGCATGGCCGTCACGTCCAGATACACCGGCTGCGAGCGCGAGACCTGCGCCTGGCCTTCTACCTTGGGCAATAACAGGGCTTCGAGTTCAATCAACAAGTCAGTGTTGTTGCTGGTCGCGACGATCTTGTCGATGCGCTCCAGGTAAGGTTCGAAGCTTGCGACCACCACCGGCGGATAACCCAGCCCATGTTGCTCTCTTGGCACCATCGGTCCGTCTGGGTCCTTGAGCAGCCAGTCACCGCCGCTGAACACCCAGATTTCCACGTCTGGGCGATCGGCAAACAACGCCAACGCCGTCAGGGCAGCGGTCGCCGGCAGGTAATGGGCAACCAGGATGCTGCCGTCGGGATTGACCAGCGTGCCACCGTTGAAGGCGGCCGTCGGCAGATCGACGCCCAGGGCTTCGATCTGCTGCAACATGGCTTTGGGCGGACGCCCGGTGGCCAGGCTGAACAGAACTCCGGCGTCACGCAACGATCGAACGGCCTCGATAGCGCTGGCTCAGACTGTGATCGGGCAGCAACAAAGTACCGTCCATGTCGCTGAGCAGGAAGCGGATGGGCGCGGGCGTCGACTCACTCATCCGAGGCTGTGCCAGACGCGGCCGTCGCGGGTCAGCAGATCTTCGCCTGCCTGGGGCCCGTTTTCACCGGCGGCATAGCTCTCGACGCTGGCGTCCTGCTGCCAGGCGTCGAGGAAAGGCTGCACGGCGCGCCAGCCATTCTCGATATTGTCGGCGCGCTGGAACAGGGTCTGGTCGCCGGTCAGGCAGTCGTAGATCAGCGTTTCATAGCCGGTGGACGGCTGCATTTCAAAGTAGTCCTTGTAGGCAAACCCCAGCTCGATATTGGCCATTTTCAAGGCTGGGCCAGGACGTTTGGCCAGCAGGTCGAACCACATGCCTTCATTGGGCTGGATCTGGATGCGCAGGTAAGTCGGCTGCAGCTCATCCACTTCGGTATCACGAAATTGCGCATAAGGCGCCGGTTTGAAGCAGATGACGATTTCCGTGTCGCGCACGCTCATGCGCTTGCCGGTGCGCAGATAGAACGGCACGCCAACCCAGCGCCAGTTGTCGATCATCACCTTGAGCGCGACGTAGGTTTCAGTGGTGCTGTCAGGCGCGACGTTGCCTTCCTGGCGATACCCGGGTAATGGCTTGCCCGCAACTTCACCGGCGCTGTACTGGCCACGCACCGAGTTGGCCCGGGCTTCTTCCACTGACCAGGGGCGGATCGCGCCGACCACCTTGGCCTTCTCGCCGCGCACCGCGTCGGCGCCAAAAGCGGCTGGGGGTTCCATGGCAACCATCGCCAGCAGCTGGAACAGGTGGTTGGGCACCATGTCGCGCAACGCACCGGTATGCTCGTAAAAGCTGCCGCGAGTTTCCACGCCGACGGTCTCGGCGGCAGTGATCTGCACGTGATCGATGTAGTGGTTGTTCCAGAATGCTTCGAACAGGCTGTTGGAGAACCGGCTGATCAGAATGTTCTGTACGGTTTCCTTGCCCAGGTAGTGATCGATCCGGTAGATCTGATTTTCCGACATGACCTTGAGCAGGCATGCGTTCAAGGCTTGTGCGGTCTGCAGGTCGGAGCCAAAAGGCTTCTCGATCACCACTCGACGAAACGCCTCGGGGGTTTCTTTCAGCAGCTTTGCGGCGCCCAGGCGGCGCACCACTTCGCTGAAGAAGCGTGGCGCGGTGGCCAGGTAGAACACCGCATTGCCGGTGCCGCTGTCGGCGATTTTCGCCGCCAGGGCTGAATAGGTGCTGTCGTCCAGAAAGTCGCCCTGGACGTAGCTGATGCCTTTGGCGAGTGTTGCCCACAACGCCGGATCAAGGGCTTCATCGCCCTTGCCGACTTTGTTGGGGGCTTGCGCTCGGATGAAGTCCTCGAGCTTCTGCGCAAAGGCCTCGTCACTGATGGCGTTGTGGTCAACGCCGATGATCCGCAATCCATCCCCCAGCAATCCATCGCGACTCAGGTTGTACAGCGCCGGCATCAGCAGGCGCTTGACCAGGTCACCATGGGCACCAAACAGGAACAGTGTGGTGGGTGGTGCCGGTTCTGCCTTGGATTTATTGCGGATCAGGCCGGTCATTTTTTCGAAGTCTCCACATGGCCGCCGAAGCCGAAGCGCTGGGCCGAGAGAATCTTGTCGCCAAAGGTGCCCTGCCCGCGTGAACGGTAGCGCGAGAACAGCGAGTTCGACAGCACTGGAACCGGTACCGACTGCTCCATGGCCGCTTCGATGGTCCAGCGTCCTTCGCCGCTGTCAGCTACCGAGCCGGAGTAACCCTCGAGTTTCGGGTCGCTGGCCAGGGCGTCTGCGGTCAGGTCGAGCAACCAGGACGAGACCACGCTGCCACGGCGCCAGACTTCGGCGATGTCGGCCACGTTGAGGTCGAAGCGCTGGTCTTCCGGCAGGCTTTCGCTGGCCTTGGTCTTGAGGATGTCGAAACCTTCGGCGAAGGCCTGCATCATTCCGTACTCGATGCCATTGTGGATCATCTTCACGAAGTGCCCGGAACCTGCAGGTCCTGCGTGGATGTAACCGCGTTCGGCACGGTCGTCATCGGACTTGCGATCCTTGGTGCGCGGGATGTCGCCTATGCCAGGTGCGAGGCTTTCGAACAGCGGGTCCAGGCGTTTGACCACCTCGGCTTCGCCGCCGATCATCATGCAGTAACCGCGCTCCAGGCCCCAGACGCCACCGGAGGTGCCGACGTCGATGTAGTGCAGGCCCTTTTCCGACAGGCTCTTGGCCCGGCGGATGTCGTCCTTATAAAAGGTGTTGCCGCCGTCGATGATGGTGTCGCCGGCTTCGAGCAAGGTGCTCAGGGTGTCGATGGTGTCTTCGGTCGGCGCGCCGGCCGGCAGCATGACCCAGACCGCACGCGGTTTGGCCAGGCCAGCCACCAGGGCCGGCAGGTCGATGACACCCTTGGCGCCTTCGGCGGCCAGGGTGTCGACAAAAGCGGTATTGCGGTCGTAGACAACGGTGGAATGCCCATTGAGCATCAGGCGCCGCGCAATATTACCGCCCATGCGGCCCAGTCCAATAATCCCGAGTTGCATGTGCTGATGCTCCTTACTGCAAATAATGTGTGTCAAAGGTTATAGCCCAACGCAACCTGTTCAGCTTAGTCAGACAGGTCGGCATGAAGTTTCCGTGCATTGTGCCCGATCCAGACTGATAACGTCGGGAATCGTCGCGAAGACACACCGACCATGAAAAATAAAAAAGTTCCCTTCGAAGGCAAAAGAAATCAAAATTGCAGCCGATAGTGAATCAGGGTCCGGCATTGGATGCAGGTTCACAGTTGAAACAACCATTTGCGAGGTGAGCAATGGGCACAGTACAAGCAGCACGGCCAGCACAAACTCTCTACGTCACGATCCGTCGTGATGAATTGCGCCAGCTCAAAGAAGAGCGCGACCTGCTCAAGCAGGAACTCGCGCAGTTGCGCCAACTGACCCAAGGTCACCAGCCACAGGCCCTGCCTGTCATACAGCGCGCCTGATCACCGCTGCACCCGCACGATTGGCGCCGACGATTACCCCGGGCGCCTGACATCCGGCGTTTGCATCAACGCCCACCCCTGTAGGAGCGAGCCTGCTCGCGAACCCCCCGAGGGCGCCGCGGGCTATGTAGGAGCGAGGCCAGCAATCTCCAGCAACTCACAAACTTTTCACACCCACTCATAGATACTCCGGCCCCATTGTGGCCGCTCGGTATGCGCGCCGCCCCCGTTCGCCGACCAGTTCAACTGGCGGCGGTCGACGATTATTTAGGCTGGAGCGCTGAATGGCTTTGTTCAAACGCAGCAATACGACTGCGAAAGGGTTCGACTGGGCCGGGCTTGCCTGGCTGTTTGTGTTCTTCTGGTACTTTTCCGGTATCACCCAACTGCTGATTCAACTGACTGGCACCTCAGGCTTCACTGGCTTTCGCCAGGCCTTCATCATGAGTGCCATCTGGCTCGCGCCGATGCTGCTGTTTCCCCGCCAGACCCGCGTGCTCGCCGCCTGTATCGGCGTGGTGCTGTGGGCGTGCTCGATGGCCAGCCTGGGTTACTTCTTCATCTATCAGCAGGAATTTTCCCAGAGCGTCATCTTCATCATGTTCGAATCGAACATCTCTGAAGCTGGCGAGTACATGACCCAGTATTTCGCCTGGTGGATGGTCGCGGCATTCCTCGCCCACACGCTGTTTGCCTACTTCCTGTGGACTCGCTTGCGCCCGGTGTACCTGCCGCGTGGCCGCGCTTTCGTGGCGGCCACGGCCATCCTGGTCGCAGTGATCGGTTATCCGCTGGTCAAGCAGACCTTGCGCACCGGCAGCCTGGCCGAAGGTTTCGAGAAGTTCGAAACGCGCATTGAACCTGCCGTGCCATGGCAAATGGCGGTGGCTTACCACCGCTATCTCGATACCCTCGCCGGCATGCAGGATATGTTGCACAGCGCGAGCAAGATCGCCCCGCTGAAGAACCTCACCGACGTCGCGGCCAACCAGCCTGCAACCCTGGTGCTGGTCATCGGCGAATCGACCAACCGCCAGCGTATGAGCCTGTACGGCTACCCACGAGCGACCACGCCGGAACTGGACAAACTCAAGGATCAGCTGTCGGTGTTTGACAACGTCATCACCCCGCGCCCCTACACCATCGAAGCGCTGCAACAGGTGCTGACATTCGCCGACGAGGAAAACCCGGCGCTGTACCTGTCGACTCCGTCGCTGGTCAGCATGATGAAACAGGCCGGCTACAAGACCTTCTGGATCACCAACCAGCAGACCATGACCAAACGCAACACCATGCTCACGACCTTCTCCGAGCAGGCCGACGAGCAGGTGTACCTCAATAACAACCGCAACCAGAACGCCGCCCAGTACGATGGTGACGTCATCGCGCCGTTCAACAAGGCCCTGGCTGACGCCGCGCCGCGCAAATTGATCGTGGTGCATCTGCTGGGCACGCACATGAGCTACCAGTACCGTTATCCGTCGACCTTCGACAAGTTCAAGGATCGCCAGGGTGTACCGGCCGGAGTGCGTGACGATCAGCTGCCGACCTACAACAGCTACGACAACGCCGTGCTGTACAACGACTTCGTGGTATCGAGCCTGATCAAGGACTACGCGAAGACCGATCCCAACGGCTTCCTGCTGTACCTGTCCGACCATGGCGAAGACGTCTTCGACTCGCCGGGTCATAGCACTCTGGGTCGCAACGAAAGCAAGCCGACCGCGCCGATGTACACCATCCCGTTCATGGCCTGGGCCTCGCCAAAATGGCGTGAGTCCCATGACTGGAATTTCGATGGAGACCTGAGCCGGCCCTACAGCAGTTCGCACCTGATCCACACCTGGGCGGACATGGCCGGGTTGAACTTCGATGAGCTCGATCGCAGCAAGAGCCTGGTCAGCGACAGCTTCAAGCCACGGCCTTTGATGATCGGCAATCCCTATGAAAAGCAGCAGCGCCCGCTGATCGACTTCAGCCTGATGAAACCCAAGCCAGTGGCAGTAGTTCAGCAATAATAGTAATAATTATCGTTTACCACTAAATATCGCCGCCCTCCTTCGTCTTTGAGCAAACGGAATTTTTCCCTCAACGACAAGGAGTCGGCTGCGATGTTCGCGCCTATCACCCGTTCCATGACTTTCACCCTCGGCCTGTGCAGCGTTGCACTGAGCCCGGATCTGCTCGCTGACACCGAAACCGACAAGGCTCCGGTCAGCGGCGTCCTCGAACTGACCGCCACCAGCGTCACCGCCCAGGGCCTGGGCAGCAACACCGAAAACACCCAGTCCTACACCACCGGCGCCATGAGCAGCGCCACTCGCCTGAACCTGTCGATCAAGGAAACCCCGCAATCGGTTTCCGTGGTCACGCGCCAGCAGATGGACGACTTCAAACTCACTTCGCTGTCCGAAGCCATGCGCCAGACCACTGGCATCGTGGTGCAGCACAACGACTCGGACCGGGTCAGCTATTCCTCCCGCGGCTACTCGATCAACAACTTCCAGGTTGATGGAATGCTCAATACCTTCAGCTACATGAAGTCCGACTCCGACACCATCATCTATGACCGCATCGAGGTCGTGCGCGGCGCCACCGGCCTGACCACGGGCGCGGGCGATCCGTCTGCCACCATCAACATGGTTCGCAAACGCCCGACTGCGCAGTGGGAGGCCAAGACCGGTGCCAGCGCCGGCAGCTACGACAATTACTACACCTACCTGGACGTCGGCGGCCCGTTGGCTTTCGACGGCCGGCTGCGCGGGCGCAGTGTGCTGGCTTATCGCGACAGCGATTCGTTCCGCGACAAATATCAGCAACAACGGGAAGTCGCCTACGGCGTGCTGGAAGCCGACCTCACGGATGCCACCACCCTGGCCGTGGGCTACGACTACCAGAACAAACATGTGCAGGGCACTTCCTGGGGCACCGTGCCCTACTGGAACGCCGACGGCAGCAAGGCCAACCTTGGCCGCTCGACCAACATGGCAACGTCCTGGAGCTCCTGGCCGCTCAAGGACCAGACCGCCTTCGCCAACCTGGACCATCAACTGGGCGCTGGCTGGCACCTCAAGGCGGCGTACACCCATCGCGAGAGCGACACCGATGGCAAGATCTACTACGCCGGTGGCGGCTTCCCCGAGCCTGATCGCAGCGGCATGATCGCCAACGTCAGCCACATGATCGGCACCCAGAAAATGAAAGCCTACGACTTCAACGTCTCCGGCCCCTACTCGCTGCTGGGGCGCGAACACGAGCTGATGGTCGGCTACGGCGAAGCGCAGCGCAGCGACAAGAACCCCTACACCGACGGGCCGATGGCTGATGACTACGCGATCGTGCCGGACTGGAAATACATGGGTAATATCGGCAAATTCTCCGACACCGTGACCAGCCTCACCGGCTCCACCAGCAGCACCGAGCAGAAAGCCGGCTACCTGGCCACGCGCCTGAGCCTGACCGATGAATTGCATGCCGTCCTGGGCAGCCGCTACGGCAGCTGGAAATCCTCGAGTACCACCAACAGCTACGACGCCAATCAGGTACTGAGCGGTGTGGACGATACCAGCCAGAAACACAACGACATGTGGACGCCCTACGCCGGGCTGCTGTACGACATCACCCCGCAGTACACCGCCTACGTCAGCTACACCGACATCTTCAAGCCACAGACCAATCGCGACGCCAACCGCAAGTACCTTGAACCGGTGGTGGGCAGCAACTATGAGCTGGGCCTCAAAGGCAGCCTCCTGGAAGAGCGACTCAACCTCGCCACCGCGCTGTTCTGGAGCGATCAGGATAACGTCGCCGAACTGGACGATTCGGTGCCGCCGGATCCGGCTACCGGTGAACAGTTCTACAAGGCCAATGGCAAGGGCACCAAGGTCGAAGGCTTCGAGGCCGAGCTGTCGGGCGAAGTGCTGGCCGACTGGAACATGACCGCCGGTTACACCTATACCCACTCGGTCAATGGCGAAAAGAACCGCACCAACACCACTGCGCCTTTGAACATGTTCCGCTTGTCCACCGCTTATCGACTGCCAGGTGACTGGCATGCGCTGACCGTGGGTGGCGCGCTCAACTGGCAAAGCGAGATCTATCGCGCCGCGAGTCGTCCGGTTGGGCGCAACGCTGCAGGAAGAATCATCACTGAGCGGACCAATATTCGTCAGGACGCCTACGCCCTGGTCAACCTGATGTCGCGCTACGAGTTCGACCAGCATCTGTCGGCCTCGTTGAATGTGAACAACCTGTTCGACAAGAAGTACTACGAGAACGTCGGGTTCTACAACGGCAACTACTGGGGTGACCCGAGAACGGTAACCCTGAGCCTGGATTGGAAAATTTAGAGGCTGTTAATTCCCAATTAACGGAATCGGCGGATAATGCCCTTTCGACATTGCTTCATGGACGAAAGGGCACCCCTGATCTGTAGTGGGAGGCAACCATGAAATGTACAACCCTGATCCTCGCCAGCTTGATGATGCTGGGCTCCACGGCCGCCTGGGCCGAAGGCGGCGCTGAACGCATGCGCTATTACTACGAAACCCTGCGATTAAGCCAAGAGGCGAACCAGCCTCAGCAAACGCCACAAGTGCGGGTTCCGGACGATCAAACCGCGCAAATGACGGAGCACTACAAACCCTGATCAAGTGGCGGCGCGGGAGTTCGCTCCCCCGCCGCACCTGCTTTTACAACGGCTTGGTCCAGAACAGCATGCGACCATGGGCCGGATCGAACATCCCCGCAGCGAAGCCGAACTTGCCATAGGACGCCTGGGCAATGGCGTTACCTTCCAGAACCTCCAGGGTTATTTTGCAGCAGCCACGCTGGCGAGCGATGTCCTCGACCTTCTGCAACATCTTCTGACTCAGCCCCAGACCGCGAAATTTTTTGATCACGGCGACGTCGTGGATGTTGACCAGCGGCTTGCAGGCAAAAGTCGAAAACCCTTCGAAGCAATTGACCAGGCCCGCCGGCTCGCCGTCGACGAAGGCCAGCACGCTGAACGCATGAGGCCTTTTGGCCAGTTCTGCCGGGAGGTGTTCCAGCACCTCGGCCGGCAGGGAATGCCCGCCGCCCATCGGGTCTTCGGCATAGTGGTTCAACACCAGGCTGATGGCTTCGGCATGCAGGGGGTTGGTGTAACTGGCCTGAAGCACAAGAATTTCTGCGGATTCCATTTCCATCCTCGAACACGTGAAGTAGCTGCGGGTGAATCTATCAAGGGCGACCGCAAAGCAAAAGCAATGAAAGGAGCCCGGCTTGCCGGCGATGGCGAACTCGCGGCCGCCATCGCTGGCAAGCCAGGCTCCTACGGGCTTGGCGGGCACCTCAAGTCGCAAGCGCAGCACAAGGGGCGGCTCAATGCCCCCAGATCAACGCCTCAGTCCACCCCAGTTCGGAAAAATCCTCAGCCCGTAATCCCGCCTCCCCCGCACAGAAAAATTCGTCCAGCTGCGGCGGGTCAACCGAAGTGCCGCTGAGCATTGCATGGACCTGCCCGCGATGGTGGATCTGATGCTCGAACAGGTGTGAAAGCAGGCGCAATCGGCTGTCGTGCTGCGGTGTGTCACGGGCAATGGACACGATCTTGCCCAGATCGCCATCACGCATCTGTTCGCAATAGGCGATCAGCCGCCGGTCCACCAGCGCTTGTTCGCGCTGCAGTTCAGCCGCCGTCCCACAGGGCTCATCCACCCTGAAGAACACCTGGCAGTCAGGGTGCGGATCGTCGCCGCGCAACTCCCGTTCCAGCGCATCCACATAGAACCAGTCGCAGGTCAGAATATGGTTCAAGGTTGCCTTGATGGTCGGGAAGAAGCTCACTCGCGGTGCCGCCAGTTCCTCAGCGCTCAATCGGACACAGGCTTTGCCCAGCCGGTGATTGGCCCAGGCGTTCTGATAGGCCATGGTCAGCAGATGATGCGACAGCGTTTGAGACATGATCTCGCCTCCCGGTGATCAAACCTCGGCAAAACGTTGCAGCTGCATTTCCTGAAGCCGACTCAGGGTTCGGCGGAACGGGAACTCCAGGTAACCCTCGGTGTAAAGCACGTCCATCGGCACCTCGGCTTCGAGATACAGCGGCACTTTGCGGTCATAACATTCGTCCACCAGGGCAATGAACCGACGAACTCCGTCGTCATGCACCGACAACTGCGGTAGCTCACGGTCGCCTGCGACTATCCGCTCGACCCCGTCTTCAGTGCCCCGGGCGATGCGTCCAAGGCGTTTTTGCGCGCTGAGGTTCGGCACTTCACTTAACAGAATAGCCTTGAAGGTATCGCACAAGGCCATGAAATCCATCGCGGCGAAAGGTTGCTCGCAGAGGTCGGCATACCGACACCACAGGACGCTTTTACTGGCTTGCAGCACCTTGAGAGAGCGGTGGCCGACCTCAATCGGTGCGCTGGAGACTGTCTGGCCAACGGTCAATGCCTTGAACACCTCGTGCAAGGCCGCCGATTGCCCAGGCGCTGCCACCCAATAACGCTGCAGCCCGGTGCCGGGATGCAGGCGGTGATCTTCAGCGCCATCGACTGCAATCACCTGCATGTGCTGCTTGATCGCCTCGATGGCAGGCACGAAACGCTCGCGATTAAATCCGTCTGCATACAGTTGGTCCGGCGGCACATTGGAGGTGCACACCACCACTACGCCCTGCTCGAACATCACCTGGAACAACCGTCCGAGGATGATTGCGTCGCCGATGTCGTTGACGAACAACTCATCAAAGCACAGCACCCGAACCTCTTCGGCAAGCTCCCGGGCGAGCGCTTTGAGTGGGTCGGCGGTACCGGTCAGCTGAAAGGAACGTTGATGCACCCAGCCCATGAAATGATGGAAATGCTGGCGCCGGGCCGGGACTCGCAGGCTTTGATAGAACTGATCCATCAGCCAGGTCTTGCCGCGCCCTACCGGGCCCCACAGGTAAACCCCGGTGACCGGCGAGCGGCCTTCGTGCAAGGCCTCGAAGCATTTCTGCAGCGCCCACACGGCGTGTTCCTGGGCTTCGTCCTGGACGAAACCTTTGTCTTCGATGGCCTGCTGCCAGGCGCTTAACGGCGAGTTGATGGTCATGCGCGGCAGTATGCCATGAGCGCTCTCCAGGCATCTTCAGGTGGTTAAAAAAATGCCTTGACTGCAGATATTACAAGCATCATATTTAATACATTACATGCAACATATATAAATATCCCTGCCCGTGATTTCAGGAGTTAACGCCATGCACTACAAAGTATTCGGCCGCAAAACCGGCCTGCGTGTTTCGGAACTCGCCCTGGGTGCCGGTAATTTCGGCACGGGCTGGGGGCACGGCGCCGAGCGCGACGAAGCCCTGCGGATTTTCGACGGGTACCTGCAAGCCGGTGGCAACTTCATCGACACCGCCAACGGCTATCAGGCCGGCCAGTCTGAAAGCATGCTCAGCGAATTCATCGCCCCCGAACGTGATCGGCTGGTCATCGCCAGCAAATACACCCTGGGGACTACCCCCGCAGACGGCATTTCCCACACGGGCAACAACCGCAAGAACATGGTCCGCGCCGTCGAGGAGAGCCTGACCCGTCTCAAGACCGATCACCTTGACCTGTTCTGGGCCCACATGAGCGATGGCGTCACGCCCATGGAAGAGATTCTGCGCGGCTTCGACGACCTGGTGCGTGCCGGCAAGATTCATTACGCGGGCTTGTCCAACTTCCCCGCCTGGCGCATCGCCCGGGCTGATCTGCTGGCGGAGGTTCGGGGGTTTGCGCCGATTGCTGCGATCCAGGTCGAATACAGCCTGGCCGAGCGCAGCGCCGAACGTGAGCAGCTGCCGATGGCCGAAGCCCTGGGTCTGGCCGCGACCTTGTGGTCGCCTTTGGGGGGCGGCTTCCTGACGGGCAAATATCGCCACAACGATGGCGACAACCGCGCCGCCAAGCTGGGCATGCTGATCCACGCGGAGAAAAGCGCCCGCGAGACTGCCCTGCTCGATACGCTGCTCGCCGTTGCCGAGGAACTGGGCGCCAGCCCGACGCATGTGGCCATCGCCTGGCTGCGGGAAAAAGCCCGGCAGTCGACCACCACGCTGATTCCGATTCTGGGTTCGCGTACCCGCGAGCAGCTCGATTCAACACTGGGGGCATTGGCGGTGCAGTTGGATGCCGCGCAACTGGCGCGGCTGGATGAAGTGAGCGACGTGCCCAAGGGCGTGCCGCATGAAACCCTGGCGGGTTCCTTTTCGCGCTTCAGTGGCGATCGAGTTCTGGATTTGCCGAAGATTCCGGTGGCTTGATGTGGCGCCTGGCTAGGGCATGAGGTCCTGGCGATGGCGATTTTTTCTGACGCCATCGCTGGCGAGCCAGGCTCCTACGGTCGATGCAGGTGTATGCGGGATTGGGCTCGGCACAAATCCGTAGGAGCCCGGCTTGCCGGCGATGGCGATCTCGCGGACGCCATCGCTGGCAAGCCAGACTCCTACGAGCGATCGATTTAGTGCCTGGCGGCATACAGGCACAGCATTGCCATGGCCAACGTCGCGGCTGCCGCAGGTTTTCTGAAACCCTTGGTTACTGTTTCTCGCGCTTTCTGGCATCCTGCGCCTCCATTTTCTGACCCGGCCCGCCTTTTGGCACGCACATCACCATGACCGCCTCTGAAAAAGCCCCCGCTACGCGTAACAACGACCTGATCTACGGCCTCAACGATCGGCCACATCTCACCGCCACCGTGTTCGCCGCCTTGCAGCACGTGCTGGCCAGTTTTGTCGGCATCATCACCCCGACCCTGATCATGGGCAGCGCCCTGGGCCTGCAAAGCGAAATTCCCTACCTGATCAGCATGGCGCTGTTCGTTTCCGGCCTGGGCACCTTCGTCCAGGCGCGACGCTTCGGGCCGATCGGTTCCGGGTTGTTGTGTTTGCAAGGCACCAGTTTCTCGTTCATCAGCGTCATTCTAAGTGCCGGTTTCATGGTCAAGGCTCGGGGCGGCGGCACCGATGAAATCCTTTCGACGATCTTCGGCGTGTGCTTTTTCGCAGCGTTCATCGAAGTGGTGCTCAGCCAGTTCATCGGCAAACTGCGCATGCTCATCACCCCGGTCGTGACCGGCACCATCATTACCCTCATGGGCCTGTCGCTGATCAAGGTGGCGATGACCGATATCGCTGGCGGCTTCGGTGCCACCGACCTGGGTGGCGCCCATCACCTGGCGCTCGCCGCATTGGTGCTGGGCACCATCGTGGTGCTGAACCGGGTCGACGTGCCCTTCCTCCGCCTGGGGGCCATCGTCATCGGCCTGACCCTGGGTTACTTTGTGGCGTGGCTGATGGGTGACGTCAGTTTCTCGAGCATGCCCGACGTGCCGCTGATGAGCGTGCCTGTACCGTTCAAGTACGGATTCAATTTCGACTGGGTTGCATTCGTCCCGGTGGCCGTGATCTTCCTGGTGTCGCCACTGGAAGCGGCCGGTGACCTCACGGCCAACTCGATGATCTCCCGGCAACCGGTCAAAGGGCCGGTGTACATTCGGCGGATCAAGTCCGGCCTGCTCGCCGACGGTCTCAACTCGGCCATGGCTGCCGTGTTCAACAGCATGCCCATGGTGACCTTCGCCCAGAACAACGGGGTGATTCAGCTCACCGGCGTGGCCAGCCGCTACGTGGCGTTTTTTATTGCCGGTCTGCTAGTGGTGCTGGGCCTGTTCCCGATGATTGGCGCGGTGCTGCAGTTGATGCCAAAACCGGTGCTCGGCGGCGCCGAACTGGTGATGTTTGGCACCGTGGCCGTCGCCGGAATCAAGATCCTCGCCGAGGCCGGCCTGCACCGACGCAATATGTTGATCGTGGCGATCTCCCTGGGCATGGGCCTGGGCGTCGCCGCGGTTCCCGAAGTGCTGCGCGAGCTGCCACTGGCGTTGCACAACATCTTCGAATCGCCAATCACTGTCGGCGCGTTGTGCGCTATCGTGCTGAACATCTTCCTGCCTGAAGAATTTATCGAACTGGAAGAAGACGATTTTGACCCGGAAGCGTCGATCCTCCAGGTCATGGAAAACCCTGATATGGCGGCCAAGGCTGAACCGGCATCCACAGCGGCGGTCGCACAGTTGAACCGCTGATAGGCTTGAGGGTTGAGCCGGCAGCGGCTCAGCCCTTTACTTGAAGAGAGCCTGTCCATGCGCAGTATTCACGCCGTCATCCTGTCCTTGCTGTTGCTCTCCCTGAGCGCTTGCGCCCTCCTCCCCAATCGCGACCCGGTGAATATCAACGTGGTGGGCATCGAGCCGCTGCAGGGCCAGGACATGGAAGTCCGGTTTGCCCTGAAAATCCGCGTGCAGAATCCCAATGACAGTGCCATTGACTACAACGGCGTGGCCCTGGACCTGGAGGTCAATGGCCAGCCGCTGGCCTCGGGCGTCAGCGATCAGTCGGGCTCGATCCCACGTTTTGCCGAAACCGTGTTGACCGTACCGGTCAGCGTTTCGGCGTTCTCGGTGTTGCGTCAGACCCTGGGATTGAGCCGGACGCAGACCCTGAACAACCTGCCATACGTGCTGCGCGGAAAACTCGCCGGCGGCTTGTTCGGCACCATGCGTTTCGTCGATAGCGGCAAGCTCAGTTTGCCGGGGACGGTTTCCGGCACCTGGTAAAGCTGACTTGGGAGCCTGGATGACATGGATGCTGCTCCGAACGTTTGATTTTGCGCCCACTGGGCGTTACTCGATAAATCGAACCCCTGGTTTCGCCCGCTCATCCACCGTCAACTCGAATACATCTGGCCGCGCATAATGGCCAACCACGTCGTAGTCATACCGGGCACGGATGAGATCGTCCGTGTCGATTTGCGCCGTCAGCAAACCCGCCTTTCCACGCAACGGCCCTGCCAGTACGTCGCCCATCGGCCCGACGATCACACTGCCGCCGGCAATCAAAGGCCGATCAGCCGGCCAGTTGGCAATGTCCACGCCCAGCACATCAGGCGAGTCCTGGACCTGGCAGGCGCTGACCACAAAACAACGGCCTTCGTGGGCAATATGGCGCATGCTCACTTGCCACATTTCCCGCTCGTCGACCGTAGGTGCGCACCACACTTCAACGCCTTTGGCATACATCGCGGTGCGTAACAGCGGCATCATGTTTTCCCAGCACACCACAGCGCCGACACGCCCAACCTGACTCTCGATCACCGGCAACGTCGAGCCGTCGCCCTGGCCCCAGATCAAGCGCTCGGTGCCGGTCGGCATCAACTTGCGGTGTTTGGCCAGCAGCCCCACCTGCGGGTCGAAATGCAGCGCGGTGCAATACAGGGTACTGCCGGCCCGCTCGATGACGCCAATCACCAGATTCGCTCCGGTGCGCGCCGACAACCCGGCCAGCGCGTCGGTTTCAGCCCCCGGCACATCGATGGCATTGGCGAAGTAACGGGCGAAAGCCTCGCGCCCCTCCGGCAGGCGATAACCTAGTTGGGTACCAAAA
The DNA here is from genome assembly GCF_026241895.1 of Pseudomonas sp. RIT-562. GTDB lineage: Bacteria > Pseudomonadota > Gammaproteobacteria > Pseudomonadales > Pseudomonadaceae > Aquipseudomonas > Aquipseudomonas mandelii_F. Next base: position 86,106 of record NZ_JAPJIV010000014.1, read on the forward strand.
CTCTCGCCCTTGGGGTAGCCACCCAGCAACGCTTCGGGCATGACCACCAACTTCGCAGCGGATTCGATGATTGCGCTTTCCGAGGTGAGGATCTGTTCCAGCGTCTCGGCCTTGCCACCTGGCAAGGCGCCGATTTGCAGTGCAGCAACGATTGACTTGGGCATGGCGCCGCTCCGTGAACACTAAAGGGTTGCCCATTCTCCGGCGCCACCGGATCATGAATAAAGCCCCGTTCACTGCTGAATGATATGAAGACCATGAATATCGCAGACGTCGATCTCAACTTACTCAAAGTGTTCGAAGCCCTGCACGAGGAGTCCAGTGCCAGTCGCGCGGCCTTGCGCCTCGGAGTCACCCAGTCGGCGGTCAGTGCAGCCTTGCGTCGATTGCGTGAAGTGTATGGCGATCAGTTGTTTGTGCGCACCGGGCGCGGCCTGGCCCCCACGCTCCAGGCCGATCAACTCAAGCCGGTGGTGGTTGACGCCTTGAACAAATGCCGGCAGAGCCTGGCGATGGTCGACCCTTCAGCCGAAAACTACGACGGTCGCAGCGTCATCGTCGGCCTCTCGGATGACTTTGAAATCGCCTACGGGCGCCGGTTGATGGATGAAGTCGCTCGGCGCGCGCCGAAATTGCGCTTGATTTTCCGCCAGACCCACAGCCAGATCGTGGCGCAGGCGTTGATGGATCGCAGCCTCGACCTGGCGATCACCGCTGGAGGGTTTGCCGAGCGCCTGCTCAGCCGCCAGGTGCTGGGAGAAGGAGGTTATGCGTGCCTGGTTGATCCCGCCAGCCTGATGGAGGGGCAAGTCCTGAGTCTGGAGACGTTTGTCGCCCGCGAGCACATCCTGGTGTCTTCGGGTGGTTTCATCGGCATCACCGATGAAGGGCTGGCGGCGCTGGGGCTGAGTCGACGGGTATGTGCGGCTACCACGCATTTTGCGGCGTTGCCGTTCCTGCTCAAGGGCAGTCAGGCCGTGGCGACCATCCCCACCCATGCCGCGCAAAGTATTGCCGCGCTCAGTGGGCTGATGCTGCTGCCCTGCCCCCTGGCATTGCCGCGTTACCCCATAGAGCTGGGTTGGCGCACCAGTACCCAGCTGGATCCGATTGTGCTTAAAGTTCGCGAGGCGATTGTCGCCAGCGTGGCCAGTTCGTAAGGCCAGTTCCCAGGCTACTTGGCAGCCATCAAGCGATTGACTTCACTGCGCACCATGTTGGCAAATTCCGGGGGTGACATGGTGTCGAGTTCGGAGCGGACCCACTCGGCCCATTTACCTTTGCGTTTAGCGCGCTCGCCAAATAAACGAGCGGCCTCGCCCTTGGCTTTGCCCAGGTTGCTTTGCCAGAGGTCGAATAGACGGGATTTTTCATCTTCAAGCGCCGCGCGCTCTGAAAGGGGTTTGTCGGCCAGATTGAAGCTCATGGGGTTTTCCTGCTGTGTAAATTGGCGACATCTTACACCCTGGTAGGAAATGTCCTGCGCTGGATTTTCTTGCGGATCACATCTTCGCGCTAAATCCCTGCAACTTTTCGTGCCGCTCTACACTCCATTGATCACTGTCTATCCATCAGCAAGGAGTACTTCAATGGCCCGGAAAACTGCCGCGCAAATTGCCGAAGATCAAATCAAGGATCAAGCGTTCAGCGAGCTGCAAGCGTTGATCGAAGAGTCGGACAAACTGCTCAAGAGCAGCGCATCACTGGTCGGTGAAGAGGCCGAGACCCTTCGCGGGCAGGTCGCCCAGAAACTCCAGCAGGCCATGGATTCGGTCAACAGCGTTCGTGATCGGACCAAGCCTGCGGTTGAAGCTACCGAGAGCTACATTGGTGGCCATCCATGGCAAACCGTGGCGATCTCCGCAGGTTTCGGCCTGGTGGTGGGGTTGCTGCTCGGTCGTCGTTGATTCGCCAACCCTGTGTAGCAGCTGGCGCAGCCTGCGTTCGGCTTCGCAGCAGTCGTAAGATCAGTGCGCGAGTTGTATCAGGTAGACCTCACTCGCAGGTTTTACGACTGCTTCGCAGCCGAACGCAGGCTTCGCCAGCTGCTACAAGGTCTAAACAGACTCGCGAACGCAGGCTTCGCCAGCTGCTACAGGGTCTAAGCAGACTCGCGAACGCAGGCTTCGCCAGCTGCTACGGGATTTAATTAACTTCAACGTTGCTGAACGCTTCAGTCCCCTGCCAGCACACGCAAGTTATCCAGCGTCTGCGCATCCAGCTCGATCCCTGCAGCTTCCGATTTCGCCCGCTGCTGATGCCGGCGATCGCCCGGTAGTCGTTTAAGCCCTGCGCCATGCATCTGCCGCACCAGCTCCTGGCTGCGCTCGGCGAAACTCTGCCCAGCCGCCTTGCTGGGGTCAATCACAATCAACAGTTGCCCGGTCCACGGCGTCTTGGCCCCGGGGTGATTCGACCAATCGAACTCGAAAGAAAAATTCCCGCCCGTCAGCGCCGCCGCCAACAGCTCCACCATCATCGACAGGGCCGAGCCCTTGTGCCCGCCAAATGGCAGCAGCGCGCCGCCCTCCAGGATGGCCTTGGGGTCCTGAGTAGGCTGGCCAAGGCTGTCCACGCCCATGCCCGCTGGCAAACGCTCGCCCTTGCGCGCGGCGATCTGTACATCGCCGTGGGCAATCGCGCTGGTAGCCAGGTCGAAGACGATAGGCTCGCCATCGGCCCGAGGTGCGGCGAAGGCAATCGGGTTGGTGCCGAACAGCGGACGATCGGCGCCGTGGGGCACCACGCACGTCATGCTGTTGACCACGCTCAACGCCACCAGCCCTTCGTAGGCAAAGGGTTCGACATCCGGCCACAACGCGGCGAAATGGTGGGAGTTACGGATGGCCAGTACCGCTATGCCTGCACTGCGCGCCTTGTCCACCAGCAAGGCACGCGCCGCCGCCAGCGCAGGCTGGGCAAAACCGTTAGCGGCATCGACCCGAACGAAACCCGAGGCCACGTCTTCGACCACCGGCACCGCCTGACCATCGACCCAGCCACTTTGCAGAGTCGACACATATCCGGGAATGCGGAACACGCCATGGCTGTGCGCGCCGTCCCGTTCGGCACCCGCGCAGTTGCAGGCCAGGGTCCTGGCGACGTCGCCCGAGGTGCCATGGCGCAGGAAGATTTTTTCGAGAAGCTGGGTTAATTCAGCAAAAGACAGGCTTTGCGCAGTTTTTGTCGAGGCAAGGTCATGTGGCGCGGACATCTGAAGCTCCAGATTAATTATTGGAGGGGGCAACAGCGTGTGATGAGCAACCGGACCAATGTAACCGACATGGCGGGGAATTTCGCAATAACTATTTACCACCCTGCTCGGGGCGCCAGCACTTAGGTTTGGCGCCTTATTCACTGCTCGCCGACAGGGCGATAATCTTCGAGACTTCCCATGACCGCTGCCTCCCCGCTGTTTTTCCCGCAAGTGCTCAATGAGCCCGGCACACATCGCGAACTACAAACCTCTCACTCGCTGTCCAGCAAGGACCTCGGCTGGCTCGAACATATACACCTGGCTACCGACACTCGTCGGCAGGCGCTGACCCCGCCGATGTCCGCTGAGCGCCTGTTGCTCAAGGTCAAGGGCAAGCCTTCCATCCCGCTGGCCGGATGTTTCATGTTGTCGTCGACCCCGGATGATGCCGCTGCGGTCCTGTACAGCCCTTACGGCGGGATCGAGAAGTTCGACGATGTCGAGGCACTGAAGGCAGAACTGGTTCTGCGCCTGACGCAACCGTCCGACCGGGCAATGCTGCTGCGATTTCTCTCGATCAGCCAGCGCACCGCAGTCGATGGCGAGGTGATCACTGAAGTGGCTCACGAACTCATCGCGGATGGGATATTCGAGGATCAAAAAACCGTTATCGAAGCCAATCAGAACCAGAACGCACAGCAATTGCTCGACCAGTTGCTCCTGCTACCCTCGCTTGCAGAACTGTTGAACGCCTTGTTTGACGACTTGCTGCACGGTGCGTTTGCGGGCTTGAAGCAAAGCCAGACCCGGGTACGCTTCGTTTCCCTCCCCGGCGTCAGCCCAATAGTGGAAGAGGTCCTGCCGCTCAGTGACGCCTTCCTGCTTTACTACCGCCACCAGGGATGGCCGGCGGACCAGGTTGTCACGTATTCCAATCCAGGAAGCTCTTTAACCCAGGGCGAAACGGATCAGGTTGTCTGGCAGAACGCGGTCAAGACCGTTTCTTCGACGTTGGCCCGTTTACTCGGGGAAAAACTGCAGGACTACTGGAATTTCCTATTACCCGATGGGCAGAGCCGTCGCGATATAGCAGTCCAGGCCATCAGCGACAGGGCTCGCGTGGATATCCTGTTCAAACGCCAGGAATCAATCATCACTGCCGAGCAATCCCAGGCGTTGGTGACATTGTTTGATCGCAGCGTCCCGACAGGTTCGACATTGCCGCTGGCTGCGGAATCGGTGCGTCTGTGGGAATACTCCGCCAACTATATCGAGCTGGCGGGATCGTTCATGATCGGCCACCCCGATGCGTATCTCTTTACCCCCGTCAGTGGCTTGCAGCTGTTGGAGGATTACCCCGACCTGCTGAAGACGGTACGCGCCAAGTTCAGCGCCGAGGGGCATGACGACGAGTTGTACGAACTGCTGACACAGGAGGAACGCAATCTCTTCATTGGGTTTAACCAGCCACAGGTGTCCGGTGAAGTCATCACCGGTGCGTTGTTCGAATCGATGTTTAACCTGATTATCGAAAAACAACTGCGCAATGTTGAGTACGCCTTGGGCGTGTTCCGCAACAGCGATGGGCTGGTGAACATGGCGGCACTGTTCGACAAAGCGCTGGACGTGCGCAGCCTGCTCGACGCCAAGTTAACCGCCCTACCGACCCTGGGTCGCTGGAGCACCAGCCCGATAATTACCGGGCAAGCGCGCCCCTCGATCGTGCTGGCCGATAAGGCAGTTGCAGAGTCCAAAACCTTTGAAAGTGTCAGGCTGGCCCTGGAGGTGCAGTGGCTCGCGCAACCTGTCATCACCCCTGCTGCGCAACGTACCTACCTTGAGTCGCTGAAACCCCAGCTGGCCCATGCCATGTCGGTGGGCATTCGGGGGGAAGCCAGGTTGCGCCTGCTTAACCGCAGCTTGGACGCACCCGATGCCGGCATCGTCGACTGCGTCCTCGATACGGCCTACCCTTCCCGCCCGCAACGCAAGGCGCTGAATGGATTCCGTCCGGACGCGTATTGGTTCAGCCTGGAAACGGCGAGCAACTCCAGCTCGTTTAAAGTGGCGCATTGTTTCCTGCTGACCGAGCGCGGCGGCCTGGACCCACACCACTCCGGTCGGGCAATCCTGTGGACGCCGGCCACGGGGCTGGAGGTTTTCACTTCACTGGCAAGCGCCAAGACCCAGCTACGGCGCCGACTGCTGGACCCGATCAAGCGCCTGGCGCTGCTGGAAAACCTGTTGCCGGATGAGCGCAGGCCTCATACAAAATACCGGCTGGGGCAGTTTCGGCTGATCGAGAGCAATGTCCTGCTACATCTGCAGCAATCGGCCATCGATCATTTCCTCGCCGAGTGCGAACAGGTGCGCTCATTAAAACTGGGACAATCCAAGACGGCAGACGCTCTGAACCTGCTGAAAAACCGTCCGCTGTTTACTAATTTGCAGCGCGCCAAGGAGATCAGTGAGGCAATCGCCACCCAACAGTCCTTGCCTGCCTGGCTGGGCATGGCATTACCGGCGGAGCAGCAGAAACATATCGAGCTGATGGCGCAACACGGCCGCAATGTGCACGAGGGCAAAGACTATCTGCATGGCATCAAGACCCTCGCGGTCTACGTCCACGAACAGCTGATATGTCTGCAGAAGACCCGTTTCGCAGACGATTACATCGACCCGGACAACGTCGAAGTCACGCCGGCACTGGCCATCGCCGGGCCGGCACAATCGCTGACCGAGTTTGCGCTCAACCACGTCAATGTGCTTCAGGGCACCAGTTTCACCGTGGCCTCGAAAACCTCGCAAGCGTTGCCAAAAGGCATGGACCCGGCGGCCATCCGCCAGCTGCTGTTGCAGTTGAACATCAAATCGGTCTACGCCCGTTTGTTGTCTGAACAACTGTCGGGGGACAGCGACGACGCCCTGGAGCGCAAGCTGCGCTATTTCCGTCAAATGCCCTGGCAACTGTTGCAGGAGGCCCATGCCCTCAAGCTGCAGGAACAGTTGTCTGCCAACGCATTCGATGCCATCCAGCAGTTGCTGGACATGCCCAACGCCACGGCCAGGGCGGCAGTCAAAGGTGCCAACGCAATCATCCGGCCATTGACCTTGATTTCAACGCCAGGCGCCACACCGGTGCAAACGCTGGGCATGTACCTGATCAGCGCAAATCCTGGTGCCAGTCAACCGCAGGTGCTCTACGCCCCCTATTACGTCGGCGAACCGTTCACAGAATTTGACGACGAGAGCAGTCTGTTGGCGGCGCTGAACTTGCCAGGACCGTTGCAGGATCTATTGATCCGCCGCCTGCCCGAAGCCTCGCGCTCCAGTTACAAAACCTTGTACAACGACTCCGTCGGGGGCACGAGCGAAATCACCCTGGCGAATACTCCGATCACCGGCAATGTGCTGGAGCGCCTGTTCCAGGACAATATTGCGCTGCTCAAAGAGATGCTGGGTAGCCAGAACACCGCAACGGCCCAATCTGATTGGGACAAGGTCAAGCAACTGTTCAGTTCCGGGATCAAGCTGGTGGCGGGTTGCCTGCCCGGCAAGCTGACCTGCGTGTCTGTTCTATGGCAAGCCTACAAGGATTTCAAGGACTCGGCCGAGGCCCTGCAGGACCACCATTGGAAACGAGCACTGGAGTCATTCGTTGCCGGCGGCGCGCAAATGATCACGCTCGGCCGGATGATGCACGCCAGCCCGGAAGCCACACCCGAACCACCCCTCCCAGTAGTACCCGACAATACCCAGGCCATTGCGGGAGCAAAATGGTCGACCATCAACGTCACTTCCGCCACCCGGACCGCCGCGCAGGTATACGAAGCGCCGGCAGCCGATCTGCAGCAGTTTCAAAAAAACGCCGTCAGCAATACCTACCGTGACACGACCACCACGCACCACTTCGCGCCGGTATCCGGCAAGGTCTACCGCGTCGCGCAGCACAGCGGCAAATGGCACATGACTGACGGCGTGAACAAAGGACCGCTGCTCGACCTGGCACCCGGCCCCCAGCTGGTGATCTCGTCTCACCCTCACTCAGTGCAGTACGGCAAAGCGATATCGCGGTTCGCCAATAACCTGGTGACCCAGCTCGAAGCAAAGGAAGGGCTCAATATCGAAGCCGAGGGCATGGATCAGATTCGCCGGCATTATCCCGAAAAAGCTCAGGCAATCACCCAAGCCCTCGACATCGCCCGGCTCTATGCCTTCAGAAGCCTGCACAATCTGGTGCAGTTGCGCCAGAGCGTCGATGGCACACGGCTGGAGTCCTACTTCAAGTCGTTCTTTGGTATCGACACCGTGGATCAAGGGGTGCTGGATAAAATCAGAAAAGTGATTGTGCCCATTTGCAATGCAGTAGTGGACCCTGGGCTGGACGAACTCGACACCCGACGATTCGTGGTGGGTTCCAGCACTGTGCAGTCGTCGAGTTTCATAGCATTTGTCGTGCAAAAGGATAAGCAAAAAAGAGTCTACTTTTCCGAACACTTCTTCGATCCCAAACTGGATTGGTACAAGACCGGACTCACCGAGGCCTTTGATGTCGACGGCCATGCCCAGGCAGCGACCCTGATCCACGAGTTTTCCCACCATTTCGCCGACACTATCGACATTGCCTACCTGGAGGCCAGGCGTCCGTTTACCGACATCGTTGAAACGACAACCGCCTACGGCGCCAAACTCAAACGCGAACAGGAAGAGTACCAGCGCGAGGCGCTGTCACTGGCAACGCCGCGCCATCAGTTGTTTTCCGATTGGAACAGCACACTTTCCAAATGGGTAAGCCTGGATGCCATCAGTGAATCCTATGACGTGGCTAAAGAAGTCTTGAAGACCACGCGTACCAAGTCCTTGAGCGATGCGCGTAACGCATTTCTTGACCGCAGCTCAGCCGACATCCGGATTGACACGATCCTGCGCAATGCCGACTCGGTAACTCACCTGATCTGCGAAATGGGAAGGCTGCTGGATCCTGAAGCTGTCGTGGTTCCCTGATCGGGAGCCTGGGAGCTGCGCCAGCTGCAACCGGAGCTGGCGCCGTTACGACTCCAAGACGCCCTTTCAACAAAGGGTTGAATGAAAAACATTGCTCTTTGATGGGTAATTGCCATGACGGTGTTCTCGCCGACTTCCTCCAAAGGTTAGAATGCAGGAAATCAGGATGAGTCAATGACCGACACCCCTCTCTCGCAAGCCGAATACGACGCCATTACCGATGCCGCTGCGCATTGGTGCATGCGCCTGCATGCCAGCGACTGCACCGCGCAGGAACGCCTGGCGTTCGAGCAATGGCTCAATGCTCATCCGCTGCACGGGTTTGAGTACGAGGCCATGCTGGAGATCTGGGACGTCGCTGGCGATCTGCCGCGCCCGGCTACTGACGACGCGACGACTATTCCATTCAAGGCGGCATTCAAGCCTGCAACCCCCTGGCGCACCATGGGTATCGCCGCAGCGATTTGCGCCCTGGCACTGCCGCTGGCGGCCTACAGCGGCTGGAACCTTGGCTGGCTGCCTAATGCCTACGAGCACCTGGAAGCTGGCGACACGGTGCGCCACGTGACCCTGAGTGATGGCAGTGAGGTAGAGCTGAATCTGGGCAGCGAGCTGACTTTTACCAATTACAAGGATCAACGGCGGGTCACCTTGAAGCGGGGTGAGGCATTCTTCAAAGTCAGCCACGACTCTGCCCATCCGTTCATCGTCAAGGCGGCGGACGGCAGGATTCGGGTCACCGGGACCCAATTCAACGTGTGGATGTATGAAGACCAGGTCCGGGTCAACCTGATCGAGGGTTCGGTGCTGGTCAGCAGCAACGCTGACCTTCCAGGCGATGGGTTGCGCCTGGGTCCTGCGATGCAGGCCAGTTATGGCCGCGGCGACTACATCCCCAGGATCAGTCAGACCTACGACAACGATAACTCGCTGGCCTGGCGCAGCGGCAAGCTGGTGCTCGATAACCTGACACTGGCCAGCGCCCTGCCACTGATCAACCGCTACCTGAGCAAACCGCTGGCGGTCGCCGATCACAACACCGCCGCCCTGCGTATTGGCGGAATCTACAACATCAAGGAGCTCAACTCCCTGGTCGCATCGCTGCCCAAGGTGCTGCCGGTCTACGTGACCCGCAACAAGGATGGCAATCCGGTGTTAAACGCCATGCCGCAACAGGCCCCAAAAATTTAAGGATGCCCCTGTAGGAGCGATCCTGCTCGCGATGGGCGTCAACGATTACGCTGGGTGACTGATTCAACGTGGCGTTCTCAAGTCCATCGCGAGCAGGCTCGCTCCTACAACGGTTCAGCCTCACTGATCCGCTCAAGCTGATACTGCGGATCTGCCTCGATCTGCTGCTGGGTGAACGGCAGCACGCTCAATTTCTTTTGCGAAAACGCCACGGTCTGGTCCCGCGAATATTTCGACTGCGGATCACTGGACAGCGAAAACGCCAATATTCCCTGGGCATGCGGCCCCTGCTCATCGAACGTCACCACCTGCAGGTAACTCGTGCCGCTGATCACCTCCAGCCGGCCGTCACTCCTTGGCACGCTCTGGATGGCGTTGTACACCCCCAAGGTGCCCGGCCCGCCGTGGATCGGCGTCTGTTGCCCGCCACTGCTGACCACCTGGATCTCGCCCCAGCGACTGTCCTTACCCAAGCCCATCTTGGCGACCTGCTCCACCGAGGCCAGCATCGCCCCACGTACAGCCGCGGCGACATCCGGCTGTTGCACATTCAATCCGCGCGGAGTGTGCTGCGGATCTTGTGGATCGAACCCGACACGCCACACATCCGGCGACTCCTGCAGCGCCTGCATCACATTCTGGAAGTGCACCAATCCGACTCCGCTGTACAGATTCGCCTTGTTGTCCCAGGATTTCAGGCTGTCGCACGCCGCTGCGAGTTGCGGCGCATCGCCGCCCAGGTGGGTAGCGCAAAACTGCAGCAGGTCTGGCATCACCAGGGAAGCGAGGTAGACCTCATCATCCAGGACCATGCGTTGCAGGTCCGCAGCGCCGATACGAGCCTTTTTCTGCAGGGCTTGCAGCCGGTCCAGAGCAAAGCGCGAACGCAGCCCCAGCGGCTGATCCTGCTGGCTGATAAGCGGCGAGAATCCGCTCAATGGTTGCGCCGGATTGACCATCCACGCTGAGTCGTTGGAGTGTTGCACGAAGTCCTTGCGCAGCAGTTGCGGCAAACCGGCGGAGGGATAAATCCCGGGTTGCGCCGCCTGTGGGTCGATGTCCCAGGCGCACTCGCTACGAGAACCATCGAGCACGATCATCTGCAGGCCGGCGCGCGGGTCGCTGCAACGGGCCAGTTTGGCCGCGTTCACATTAGGCACCACCGACAGGTTCATGTAGAGCGTCTGGCCCTGGTCATCGGCGGCCAGGGTGTTGACCCAGGGAATTCCCTGCAGCTTGTGCACCGACGACTGCAGTTCGTCGAGGCTGCTGGCGCGGTTCATCGAGTACCACTGTTGTAACACCCGGTCGTTTTCCAGGTTGGCGTCGCGCAGGCTGTAGGCGAACTGCGAGTCCCAGTCCAGCTTGCCGGGCCACTGCACCACCGGCCCAAACTGTGAACTGAAGACCTCGCGAGTCACCGGCTGCAGCTGGCCGTCGGCGTTTTTCACATTGACCGTCACGGTTTGCCGGGTCAGCGGCAGCGACTTGCCATCGAGCAAATAGCGCGTCGGGTCCTTGGGGTCGAGCTGCAGGCGGTACAAGGTGAAGTGTTTGGACGAATCCACGGTATGCGTCCAGGCCAGGTGCTGGTTAAACCCGATGTTGATCATCGGCAATCCAGGCAGCGCGGCGCCCATCACGTCCAACTTACCGGGGATGGTCAGGTGCATCTGGTAAAAGCGCATGCCGCCGACCCAGGGGAAATGCGGGTTGGCCAGCAACATCCCGCGGCCGTTGAATGAGCGCTCGCTGCCGACGGCCACCGCGTTGCTACCGCGGTCCAGGGCAAAGCGCTGCTGGCGTGTCGCCGCCAACTGAAACGAACCCGGCTGGCTGATGTGTGCCGCCACCGTTTGGGGCGGCGTGGCACCGGCCAGGGCTTCGGCGAACTGGCCGACCCCGCCCTCTACCAACAAACGGCGGGTGAGTTTGATCAGGTCCTGGGCGGTGATGTCGCGCACCCATTCGCCTTGGCATTGTTGGGGCAAGCCCTTGGCCCGGGTCTGTTTCAAGGAACGGTTGTAGCCCGCGACATAACCTTCCACCAGATCACGCACCGCCGGTGTCTGCGCCTGCCAGAATGCGGCAACGGCCTGGGGCGTGTTGAGCCAGGTGAAGAACACGTCGCTGACCTGGTTCTCCCGCTCTTCCACGGTTAGTTGTGTCGGACCGAAATAGCGCGAACGCTCGCCATTGACCGTGACGATCTCATTGGCCAGCAAACACAGATTATCCTGCGCATAGGCATAACCGATGCCGTAGCCCAGGCCGCGCTCGTCGTCGGCGCGAATGTGCGGCACCCCGAAGCTGGTACGCCGGATTTCGGCGCTGGCCTGGGTCGGCTGCGCGCTTGCGGCAACGCTCACCGCTGCCAATACACCCGCAAGACTCAATCGGGTCAACTGCCTGGAAATAATCACGCTCGCTCCTGATCGAAAATGCCAGTCAATTTGGCTGTACGGGAATACCCGCACGCGACTGGTCTTAACCCAAGAACGAAAAAACTGATTAAAAATTTAGCCGCCAAACCCCCGGCCTCAAGGCTTCTCACGCCTTGGTGACATGGCGTCGACAAAATTTCTACATTTGAGCCTTCATGATTTGCCGATCTCATACGTCTTATTGAATGAGAGCACCCATTAATTCCCGGATAAGGCTCGGAAAAGGAGTTTTTGCATGTACAACTCGCAACTGCCAACGGACGGTAGCACTGCGCCAATGGGAACATCCATTGGCTCCGGCGTTTTCGATCAACGTACCGATCGCCATGGCAACGAACGCATCAGGGTCCTGCTCAAGAGCTTTGGCCTGCGCACCAGCCTGATCCGCCTGAAGGTCATCGACGCGCTACTGAACGCCGCCGAACATGATCGCACCCTGGGCGTGCGCGGGGTGCACAGCCAGCTGCTGGACCTGGACATTCCCCTGTCGTTTCTCAGCGTGCGTGAAGTGTTGAAACGCTTGTGCAGCGAAGGGGTGATCACCCTCAACCCGGACAAAAGCTATAGCCTCAATCCCCAGGCATTCGCCGCACTGCACGGCGAATAATCAGCCCGACTTGCGTCGATCAGGGCTTGACCTTGCGACGCATCACGCCGTTGATCACCACCACGAGCACCGCGACGCCAATGGCAATGTACTGGAAGGTTTTCTCGCCGATGACGCCGGTGTTCTGCAGGTACGACAGGCCGAACATGATCGCCAGCACTACCAGCGAGATCAGAATCGAGTATTTCAAGCGTTGCGACTGGGTCATGGGTAATTCCTGAACGTGAAGATGTGTCCGTCTGCGTTGCAAAACGGGACATCATGTTACAGCAGTCCCGCACGCTTAATACCTGACATGTTTGTAATACCCGCCTCAGCCTCCCGTCAGCGTTGATCTACCATGATCCTGCCGCTGGATTTTGTAGTACTTCGAAACACTCCTTGAATGCCTGGCCGTGGAAAATGGTCAGAATGCATCTTTTCGGCCGCAATTCGAGACGAGATACCCATGCGAACCTACCTGCGACTGGCTGCCCTGGGCGCCGTGTTGATTTCTTCCCTGACCCAGGCCGCCGACCTTATTCCCATCGAGGTCCATCGCGACGCCAACTGCGGTTGCTGCAAAAAATGGATCAGCCACCTGGAAGCCAACGGCTTCAAGGTCCAGGACCACGTTGAAGCCGACATGAGCTCGTTCAAACAAAAACACGGCGTGCCGCCCCGGCTCGCGTCGTGCCACACCGGATTGATCAATGGCAAATTCGTCGAGGGCCACGTGCCCGCCGATCAGGTCCTGGCTTTAAGCAAGCGTAGTGACCTGCTGGGCGTTGCCGCCCCCGGCATGCCGATGGGCTCGCCCGGGATGGAAATGGACGGCATGAGCGACGCCTACCAGGTGATCGGCCTGACCAAAGCGGGTGCCGACGTGGTGGTGGCGGACTATCCGGCCAAGTGATCGCTGGCGCCTATCTGGGGTTGTTCCTCGCCGCATTTGGCGCCGCCACCTTGCTGCCCCTGCAGTCGGAGGCGCTGCTGGTGGGTTTGCTGCTCAGTGGCAAGTATGGGTTATGGGCGCTGCTGGCCGTGGCAACCCTGGGCAATGTCCTGGGGTCATTGGTCAACTGGTGGCTGGGGCGCGGCATTGAGCGATTTCATCGGCGACGCTGGTTTCCGGTCAGCCCCAGGCATTTGGAAAAAGCCCGGGCGCACTACCAGCGCTATGGCCATTGGTCACTGTTGCTGAGCTGGCTGCCGATTATCGGCGACCCGCTGACCCTGGTGGCCGGCGTGATGCGCGAACCCCTGGGGCGCTTCCTGCTGATTGTCACTCTCGCCAAAGGTGCCCGTTACGCAGTGCTGGCCCTGGTGACGCTGGGCTGGGTCGGTTGAACCATCGGCCTTGTGCAGTGCCTGTTTAATGTTGCCCTAATGAGGCCGTTCCAGGATCGGTCGCCTACCAAGGAGTTCATACATGCCTCTCGCCTTTTCCCGCTGGCTGCCTGGTCTGCTGCTAAGCGCTGCGTTGCCCGCCGTTGCCTACGCCGACGGACCGGAATACGGCCCGCAGTTGCAGGGCTTCGAGTACCCCTACACGGTCAAGCATTTCGCCTTTGAATCCCAGGGTGAATCCCTGCAGATGGGTTACATGGACGTCGCCGCCGAAGGCAAGGCCAACGGCCGCAGCGTGGTGCTGATGCACGGCAAGAACTTCTGCGGCGCGACCTGGGACTCCTCGATCAAGGCACTGAGCAAAGCCGGTTACCGGGTAATTGCCCCGGACCAGATCGGCTTCTGCACCTCCAGTAAACCGCAGCACTACCAGTACAGCTTCCAGCAGCTGGCCAACAATACCCAGCAACTGCTCAAGGCCCTGGGCATCCAGAAAGCCACGCTGCTGGGGCATTCCACCGGCGGCATGCTCGCCACCCGTTATGCGCTGCAATACCCCGAGCAGGTTGAGCAACTGGCCATGGTCAACCCCATTGGCCTGGAGGACTGGAAAGCCCTGGGCGTGCCTTATCGCAGCGTTGACCAGTGGTATGAGCGGGAACTGAAAGTGACCGCGCAAGGCATCCGCGACTATGAACGCAGTACTTACTATGACGGGCGTTGGAAGCCTGAATACGACCGTTGGGTCGACATGTATGCCGGCCTTGCCAAGGGCCCGGGCAAGACCCAGGTCGCGTGGAACTCGGCGCTGATCTACGACATGATCTTCACCCAGCCGGTGTATTACGAGTTCAAGGACCTTAAGGTGCCCACGCTGTTGCTGATCGGCACCTCCGACACTACGGCCATCGGCAAGGACATCGCCCCGCCCGAGGTCAAGGCGAAAATAGGCAATTACCAGGTGCTGGGCAAACAAGTGGCGAAACTGATTCCGCAGTCGACCCTGGTAGAGTTTCCCGGCATGGGCCACGCACCACAAATGGAAGAACCAGAAAAATTTCACCAGGCCCTGCTCGCCTGGTTGAGCAAGACCAACCCTGTCCCTTGATGAGGTAAGGCCAATGGCTGTGCAGATTGCGGTGCTCGATGACTGGCAGGACGTGGCGCGCCAGGTGGTGGACTGGACAGTCCTGGACGCCATTGGCCAGGTGAGTTTCCTGCACGATTTCCCGGCCGATAACGCCAGCATCGCCGAGCGTCTGCAGGCGTTCCAGCTCATCTGCGTGATGCGTGAACGCACCCGTTTCGACGAAGACCTGCTGCGCCGCCTGCCCAACCTGAAGCTGCTGGTGACCGGGGGCATGCGCAATGCCGCCCTGGACCTGAAGGCTGCGGCTGCCCTGGGTATCCAGGTCAGCGGCAGTGACAGCTACAAACACGCCGCGCCGGAGTTGACCTGGGCGCTGATCATGGCTGCCACGCGCAACCTGCTCGCCGAAGCCAACGCCCTGCGGGCCGGGCAGTGGCAACAAGGGCTGGGGGGCGACCTGCACGGCAAAACCCTGGGGATTCTCGGACTTGGCAGCATCGGGCAGAAGGTCGCTCAATTCGGCCAGGCATTCGGCATGCGGGTAATTGCCTGGAGTGAAAACCTCACCCCGGAGCGCGCGGCAGCAGTCGCAGTGACTCATGTCAGCAAACAGCAACTGTTCGAACAGGCCGACGTGCTGTCGGTGCACCTGGTGCTCAGCGATCGCAGCCACGGGCTGGTAGACGCCCAGGCACTGAGCTGGATGAAGCCGCACGCGCTGCTGGTGAACACTGCACGCGGGCCGATCGTGGATGAGTCAGCGCTGATCAAGGCGTTGCAAAAACGCCAACTGGGCGGCGCAGCGCTGGACGTCTTCGAACAGGAACCCTTGCCGGCCCACCATCCGTTCAGGACCCTCGACAACGTGCTGGCCACGCCCCATGTCGGGTACGTCAGCCAGCAGAACTATCAGCTGTTCTTTTCGCAGATGATCGAAGACATCCAGGCCTGGTCGGCGGGAGCGCCGATCCGCTTGCTGACTTGATCGGCACTCCCGGCTCACAGGGCGCCTCGCAAAGAAATGAACGATTGGCCGCCCGGCGATGTTCTAAAGCTATCTCCCCTGAGGATTAGCCCATGAAAACTCGAATCGCCTGGTGCTCTCCACTGCTGCTGGCCGTCGCGTTCTCCAGCTCCCTTGCCTTCGCCACCAATGATGAAGCAGCAGAGCCGGTCAAGCCCAATTGCCCTAAGGGCCAGGTCTGGGACAGCAAGCAGCAGAAATGCCTGATGCAGGACAGCAACCTGCAGCCGGATGCCGAGAGCGCCACTCACGGCTGAAGTTGCCAGCAGTTAATGAATCGTTAGCTCATGCTGGATTCGCCAACCACAACCGGAACCTCGCACCGCCCAGAGGCGAAGCTTCCACTGTCAACGTCCCGCCCTGGGCCTCGAGGGCGCGACGACTGATGGCCAGGCCCAGGCCGAAGCCTCCGGTCGCACGGTCGCGACTGCGATCCAGGCGGTAGAACGGCTCGAAAATCCGCTCACGTTCGTCATCAGGAATACCGATTCCGTCGTCGTCCACCCAGATTTCACAACCATGGGCCAGCACCTGCACGCTGACCTGGATGCGTTTCTCGCAGTAGCGCATGGCGTTGCGCAGCAGGTTCTGCAGTGCTCGTGCAGTCAGGCGCGGGTCGAGACTGAAGCGTTCGAGTTGGCCATGCAGCCACACGTCGATCACGATGTCCGGCGATTCCAGTTCTTCATCGACACTGCCCAGCACGCTGTCGATGAATTCATCCAGCGCGACCTCGACTTGCTCTGGCAGGCGCGCCGGATTTTGCAGGCGGCTGTAGGACAACAACTCCAGCACCAGCTCATCCAGCTCGCGAATGTGCGCGACCAGCCCCTGCAGGCGTTCGCGACTGGCTGCCGGCAAGTCATCGGAGAGCGCCAGCGCCAGGCCAAAATCCAGGCGCGTCAAAGGTGTACGCAATTCATGGGACACCGCGTTGAGCAGGTCCCGTTGCTGGTTGAGCAGGCTTTCGATATCACTGGCCATGGTGTCGAACACGTTCGCCAGGCTGCCGATATTCGAGCGCGGCGAAATTTGCGTGCGCTCGCTCAACTGACCCTTGCCAAAGCGCTCGGCGGTGCCCTTGAGCCGTTCCAGATCGCGCCAGTGCGCGCGTAACCACAGCAACAGACAGGCGAGCATGGTCGCGCCGATCAGCAGGTTGATACTCCAATACAACAGGTTGACGTCCAACGGGTCCGGCGGCACAACCATCTGCACCACCGTATGCTCGTTCAGGGGCGCCACCGCGAGGGTGCGCCAGCCCCAGTCGCCGATGCGCACGACCTTTTCGCCACGCTGCAGGCGCTGCCGTTCCGCCGGGGAAAAATCGCTATCGTCGATGGGCGCCAGCACGATATGCAGCGGGTCGAATTCCTTGTCCATTTGCTCGGCGAGACTAGGCCACTGTTCCTGCGGCACGCCATGGAACTGCTTGACGATCAGGCTTTGCAGGCCGCGGGAATAGTCGAGGTTGTAGCTGACAAAACGTTCGTGAAACAGCTTGATCACCAGGTCCGGCACCAGGTAAATCGCCGCGCTGTAGGAAACGATCGTGACCAGGTACAGGCGGAACAGGATTCTGAACATGGCCTCAGCATTCCCACTCGGATCGGCTGAACAGGTAACCCTTGCCCCACACCGTCTTGATCTTGCGTGCCTCGGCGGCGGTGTCGTCGAACTTGCGCCGCAGCTTGGAAATCGCCACGTCCACCGAACGGTCGGTGCCGTTGAATTCTATGCCGCGCAGACGTTGCAGGATCTGGTCCCGGCTCAACACTTCGCCAGCATGCCGGGCCAGCACCACCAGCAGGTTGTACTCGCCGCTGGACAGCTCCACCAGTTGCCCACGCCAGGTGACGGTGCGCTCGGACAAGTCGATGCACAGGTTGCCCATGAGGATTCGGTCGTTGGCTGTCTGCGGCTCGCCGAGGCTGCTGCGGCGCAACAAAGTGCGTACCCGGGCCAGCAGCACTCGGGGTTCGCAGGGCTTGGTGACGTAATCGTCGGCGCCCATTTCCAGGCCCAACACCTGATCGTGGCTGTCGTCGCGGGCGGTGAGCATCAGGATCGGCAAGGTCGCCGAGTCTGCGCGCAACAGGCGGCAGACTTGCAGGCCATCCAGCCCAGGCAGCATCAAGTCGAGAATGACCAGGTCGGGAGGATTGAGCCGCGCACGCTCGCGCACATGATCGCCGCGACCGATCACGCTGACGGAATAACCGTTGCGTTCCAAGTAGCTGGCGATCAGCTCGGCGAGTGCGGTGTCGTCTTCGACCAGAAGGATGTTGGGCATGGGGGTGTTTCCAGAAAGTGCTGTGGGTCCGTGAAACCGCCATCGCGAGCAGGCTCACTCCTACAGTGGATCTGTGGTGTACACAGGACTTGTGTCCACCGAGAACCCTGTAGCAGTGAGCCTGCTCGCGATAGCGATCCAACCGACACCAGGGAATCAAGGCATGCAGGATATACGCCCTCATCCACCCCTGAGTAAAACCCTTACACAATTTCACACTGCAAGTACAAAGCTTCACCGCTACCCTCGCCGCCTCCCCGTAGGATGCCGGGGGGTCACTATTGGGGTATTACATGTCGAAAAATCCGCTGTCCAGACTCAGTCTGATTGCACTCGCGCTGACGCTGGGCGCATGTGACAAGTCGTCGATTGCCGAAGAAGCGGCACCGCTGGCCACTGTGCGCATCGAGACTATCGAGGCGCGGCCACTGTCGATTACCAGCGAGCTGAGCGGGCGGATTGCCGCGCCGCGCATGGCTGAGGTCCGCGCCCGGGTGCCTGGCGTAGTGCTGCAGCGCACCTTCCGCGAAGGCAGCGACGTCAAGCAAGGCGACGTGCTGTTTCGCATTGACCCGGCCCCGTTCAAGGCCGACCTGGACAGCGCCGAGGCCGCACTGCGCAAGGCCGAGGCCAACGCGTTCCAAGCGCGCCTGCAGGAACAGCGCTACGCCCAGTTGGTGGAAGGCAACGCGATCAGCGGCCAGGATTATGACAATGCCCGGGCTGCCGTGCGGCAAACCGCTGCCGACGTCGCCGCGAACAAAGCCGCAGTCGAACGCGCCAGGCTCAACCTGGGGTATGCCACCGTTACCGCGCCGATTTCCGGGCGCATTGGTCGGGCCCTGGTGACCGAAGGCGCCTTGGTCGGGCAGAACGAAACCACGCCGCTGGCGCTGATCCAGCAGCTGAACCCGATCCACGCCGACCTGACTCAATCGACCCGAGAACTCAACGACCTGCGCCGCGCGTTCCGCTCCGGCCAGTTGCAGCGGGTGGGTCAGGGCCAGGCCAAGGCCACGCTGATCCAGGACGACGGCAGCCTCTACCCGCTGCCCGGCAAGCTGCTGTTCACCGACATCACGGTCGACCCCGGCACTGGGCAGATCACTCTGCGCAGCGAATTCCCCAACCCGGACCTCGATCTGCTGCCCGGCAGCTTTGTGCGGGTGCGCGTAGAACAGGCGATCGACCAACAGGGCATCAGCGTGCCGCAACGGGCCATCCAGCGTGACAGCGCAGGGGTTGCCCAGGTGTTGCTGCTCGATGCCGAGCAGCGCGTCGGCCAGCAGCCGGTCGACCTGGGCGCGGTGCAGAACGATCGCTGGATCGTCACCGGCGGCCTGAAACCGGGCGACCGCATCGTCATCGAAGGCCTGCAGCACGCCCGTCCCGGCGAGAAAGTGCAGATCGACGACACCCCTCTTCCACTTGCCCAGGTATCTGGCCAGTAAGCAGGACGCTTTTTTATGCCGCAGTTCTTTATCGATCGTCCGATTTTCGCCTGGGTGGTCGCCCTGTTCATCCTGCTGGCGGGCGCCCTGGCTATCCCGCAGTTGCCGGTAGCGCAGTACCCCGACGTCGCGCCACCGCAGGTCGAGATCTATGCCGTGTACCCCGGGGCATCGGCGCAGACCATCGACGAAAGTGTGGTCAGCCTGATCGAGGAAGAGCTCAACGGCGCCGACAACCTGCTGTATTTCGAATCCCAGAGCAGCCTCGGCAGTGCGACGATCAAAGCCACTTTCCAGCCGGGCACCAACCCGGAGCTGGCCCAGGTCGACGTGCAGAACCGTCTCAAAGTAGTGGAGTCGCGGCTGCCCCAGGCGGTCAACCAGCAGGGGCTGCAGGTGGAAAAAGTTTCCTCCGGCTTCCTGTTGCTGATCACCCTCACCTCCAGTGACGGCAAGCTCGACGAGACGGCGCTCAGCGACTACCTGGCGCGCAACGTGATGAACGAGATCAAGCGCCTGGACGGAGTCGGCAAAGCGCAACTGTACGGCGCCGAACGGGCCATGCGCATCTGGATCGACCCGCGCAAGCTGATCGGTTTCAACCTCACCCCGGCCGACGTCAATGCCGCCATTGTCGCGCAGAACGCCCAGGTCTCGGCCGGCAGCATCGGCGACCTGCCGACCCGCAGCACTCAGGAAATTACCGCAACCATCCTGGTGAAAGGCCAGCTGTCGACCCCGGAAGAATTTGCCGACATCGTGCTCAAGGCCAATCCCGATGGCTCCACCGTGCGCATCGCCGATGTCGCCCGGGTGGAAATCGGCAGCCAGGAATACCAGTTCGGCACCCGTCTGAACGGCAAGCCGTCGACCGCCGTCAGCGTGCAGCTGGCACCAAGCGCCAACGCCCTGAGCACCGCGACCCTGGTGCGGGCGAAGATGGATGAACTGGCGCGGTATTTCCCCGCCGGCGTCGAATACAAGATCCCCTACGACACCTCCCCGTTCGTCAAGGTCTCGATCACCAAGGTCGTGTACACCCTGATCGAGGCCATGGTGCTGGTGTTTGCGGTGATGTTCCTGTTCCTGCAGAACATCCGCTACACGCTGATTCCGACCCTGGTGGTGCCGGTCGCGCTGATGGGCACTTTTGCCACCATGCTGGCCCTGGGTTTCTCGATCAATGTGCTGACCATGTTCGGCATGGTGCTGGCCATCGGCATCCTGGTTGATGATGCCATCGTGGTGGTGGAGAACGTCGAGCGGATCATGGTCACCGAAGGCCTGTCACCCAAAGAGGCGACGCGCAAGGCGATGCAGCAGATCACCGGGGCAATCATCGGCATCACCCTGGTGCTGGTAGCGGTGTTCATCCCCATGGCGTTCATGCAGGGTTCGGTTGGAGTGATCTACCGACAGTTTTCCCTGTCGATGGCCACCTCGATCCTGTTCTCGGCGTTCCTCGCCCTGACCCTGACGCCGGCCCTGTGCGCGACGTTGCTCAAGCCAATTGCCAAGGGTGAGCACCATGAAAAACGTGGTTTCTTCGGTTGGTTCAACCGCCGTTTCGAGCAACTGACCGACCGTTATCAATCCTGGGTGGCCTACGCGCTGAAACGCACGGGGCGCTATTTGCTGATCTACGGCGTGTTGCTGATCGGCCTGGGGATTTGCTTCGTTCGGCTGCCCTCCTCGTTCCTGCCGGTTGAAGACCAGGGCTACACCATTACCGACGTGCAGCTACCGCCCGGCGCGAGCAAGAATCGCACGGTGGCGGTGGTCGAGCAGATCGAGGCGCATAACGCCAAGGAACCTGGAGTGGGTGACAGTACGGTGATCCTCGGCTTCAGTTTTTCCGGTAGCGGACAGAACGCGGCGCTGGCGTTCACCACCTTGAAGGACTGGTCCGAGCGTGGCAGCGACGACTCGGCAGGCTCGATTGCCGACCGTGCCAATGCCGCCCTGAGTCAGATCAAGGATGCCGTGGCGTTCTCGGTGCTGCCACCACCGGTGGACGGCCTGGGCACCTCCAGCGGGTTCGAATTCCGCCTGCAGGATCGCGGCGGCCTCGGCCATGCCACGCTAATGCAGGCGCGCACCGAGTTGCTGGAGGCGGCAGAGAAAAGCCCGATCCTGATGAACGTGCGTGAAAGCGCCCTGGCCGAAGCGCCGCAGGTGCAGTTGATCGTCGACCGCAAGCAGGCCAATGCCCTGGGCGTGTCGTTCGCTGAAATCGGCAACCTGTTGTCAACCGCCGTTGGCTCAAGCTACGTCAATGATTTCCCCAATCAGGGGCGCATGCAACGGGTGGTGGTGCAGGCCGAAGGTGATCAACGCAGCCAGGTCGCCGATTTGCTGAAAATGCACGTGCGCAACAACAACGGCAAAATGGTGCCGCTGTCAGCGTTCGTCGAGGCGAAATGGACTCAGGGCCCAGCCCAGTTGACCCGATATAACGGATACCCGGCGATCAGCATTTCCGGTGAGCCGCAACCGGGGCACAGTACTGGCGAAGCCATGGCGGAAATCGAGCGATTGGTCGCGCTGGGCCCGGCCGGATTGGGCCAGGAATGGACCGGGCTGTCGTTGCAGGAACGCCTGTCCGGCAGCCAGGCACCGATCCTGTTGGGATTGTCCCTGCTGATCGTGTTCCTGTGCCTCGCGGCATTGTACGAAAGCTGGTCGATTCCGACCTCGGTGCTGCTGGTGGTGCCGCTTGGCGTGCTGGGCGCGGTGCTCGCGGTGACGCTGCGCGGTATGCCCAATGACGTGTTCTTCAAGGTCGGGCTGATCACCATCATTGGCCTGTCGGCGAAGAACGCGATCCTGATCATCGAATTCGCCAAGAGCCTGTATGACGAAGGCCACGACCTGCTCGACGCCACCCTGCAAGCCGCCCGCTTGCGCCTGCGACCGATCGTCATGACTTCGCTGGCCTTCATCCTCGGCGTGGTGCCGTTGGCGATTGCCACCGGTGCCAGTTCGGCCAGCCAACAGGCAATCGGCACCGGGGTCATCGGCGGGATGATCACTGCGACGTTGGCGGTGTTGTTTGTGCCGGTGTTTTTTGTGGTGGTGATGAAGCTGGTGCGCAAGAAGCGCTAACCACACAAATCCCCCTACCAAAAGCACGATTGCCTGCGCTATGGTGCAACGACGTTCCGTCAAAGTGAGCCGCCGTGCCCTACCTCACCCACACCCACCCTCGCCTGTCCGCTGCGGCCACATTCGGTATCGCGGCGGGCATCCTGGCTCCTGTCGACTCGATCATCAGCAAAATCCTCATCGGCTGGAACATCGGGGTCTGGACCTATCTGCTCCTGATGTTCTGGCTCACCCTGCGCTCCAAGGCCACCGACGTGAAGCGCATAGCCGAGATCGAAGACGAAAACGCCGGCCTGGTGCTGTTCGTGGTGTGCATCGCAGCGATTGCCAGCCTGGCCACCATCGCCTTTGAACTGGCCGGCAGCAAAGACCTGGAGACCACCCGCAAGCTGCTGCACTACGGGTTCACGGCGTTCACTGTGATCGGTTCATGGCTGCTGATCGGGGTGATCTTCAGCGTGCACTACGCGCGACTCTTCTACACCTGGAACGGCAAGGAACCGGCGCTGCGCTTTGCCGAGGGTTTGACCACACCCAACTATTGGGACTTCCTGTATTTCTCGTTCACCATTGGCGTGGCGGTGCAGACGTCCGATGTCGGGGTGGCGACGCGGGGTCTGCGCAAGATAGTGCTGGCGCAGTCACTGATCGGTTTTCTGTTCAATACGGCGATTCTTGGCTTTTCGATCAACATCGCAGCGGGACTCTTCGGCTGACATCTACCGAAAGTTGGTCGATATGCTGTTTGGCGGGTCACCGATATCAATGGTTATTGCAGCTGGTTCTGAGGCATTACCGGAAAAATCCAGGGCACAGACCTCAAATGAATAGTTGCCGGGAAGCAAGTCGAAGGCCGAGTAAGACGTTAGCGATGTGCTATCGAAGTATTCGTGATCGTTGTAGATCACATACCCATGTATACCGATGTCGTCTGTCGAAGCCTCCCAGGCCAGCGTGACCGAATAAGGGCTCATTGCAGCAACGAGTAGATTTTCCGGCATGCTGGGCGCGATTATGTCCTTGGGTACATATATCAGCACAGTGGGTTCAGATAGCTGTCCGAACAAATCAAACGCTGACACGCTGATAGTATGCTCAACGTTAACCTGCAGATTTAGAGTAACGGGGAACATTATTGTATCGACACGGTGCTCATTGTTGACCACGACTCGATGCCCCACCCCGGCAACTACCCCTGGTGAAAACTCCAATTTCGCTGTAGTTGACGTCAGAGGCGTGATCTTCACGCCTGGCGAATCCGGCGCCGGCTGCGGTGCTTGGCCATTGGTCTTGAATACAGCGGCCTGGCTGTATTTGGAGACGTTTCCCTGCTTGTCGTGTGAACGCACCATTACCCAGTGATAGGCGCCACTCGTCAGTTGTGTAAACGTGAAGAAAGCGTTAGGTGCTGGGAACCTTATAAATCCATTGAGCAGAACGTGATAACCGGCGACGGCAATATCGTCACTCGATGGTTCCCATGCCAGTACTGCGCCCGTGTCTGTTATTCCACTCACTACCAGAGCTCCGGGTTGGCTCGGAGGCACGCCGTCAACAACAGTTTTTTCGAGCAGAACTGCTTCAGAAAAGTCACCGTCCAACTGAGCACGAACCGAAAATTTCAAGTGGTGTGGCACCGGGCCAGGCGAGACATCAGCTAGCTGGAAGTTGTACCCCCAGATTCCGGGAACAGTCTTGAAAGACTTGCCATTAATGGACACTTCATAAATTGGGCGGTGCCTGAAAACGGGGTCCCACAACAGTCTGCACAACCCGTTTTGGTATCTGAATCTAAGGTTGGTGGGCGGCCGCACTTTAGTTTTAAAGGTAGTAGCACTAGGCTCGGAATCACCGGCGGCATTAACTGCCCGTACCTCAACCAAATATTGAGTATAACTTTGCAGGTGCGCGAGTGTGACGCTCGGCTCCTTAGTCTTGGTTTTGAGAATGCCGTTCAGATAAACGTGGTATCGAAGATCTCTGTCTTGTTGAATTGACGGTGCCCATGTCAAAGTCACATTGGCATAGGTCAACGCGCTCACTTTTGGAACGGCCGGCCGGCCGGGCGGAGCCATTTTCAGCAGGCGATACACACCGGGGTCTGAAACGTTATTCCCGGCTGCAATTGCGGTGACATGGAACAAGTATTCGACACTTGGTGACAACCCCCTGATTTCACAGGGTGGTCGAGTCACGCTTTGCCTGGAGAATCTCTCTCCGAACACTTCATACCCAATGGCATCCGGACACAGGTTGCACAATGAGTAGGGCTCGTCCCACGTCAGAATCGCGGTAGTTGAGGAATTTCTCCTAACTCTTATATTACCCGGAGCGCAAATGCGAAATCCCTCATAGGATTCGGGGACGATGACTGTACCCGTTGGATCGTCACTGGTGCCCGGCACTAATCGGTTCATGGCGTGCGTCCTTGTAATATAGGATTCCCCCGATGCGATAGAGTGAAACGTTCCCCTGCGCGGTACAACTAGCAGAACAGTTAGTGGCGCAACCGAGACTTTGTGCTATTGCGACTCCGTTCAGGTCGACATTCTTCACGTCACGACCATCCCGACACTTGACGAGCAATGGGTTTCTGGTGTCTTCTGAAACCGGTTTCAGCACCATGCGCTGAACCTCATAAATCCAATAACAAGGTTTCAGACCGTGAACGACTTCTCCGCCGCCCAGCGCAGCCGCGTGACCATGCTCGACGTGGCCGCACACGCCAAGGTCTCCAAGGCCAGCGTTTCGCGGTTCATCGGCGACGACCGCGCCCTGCTCTCGGATGCCATTGCCCAGCGCATCGAGCAGGCAATTGCCGAGCTGGGCTACCGCCCTAATCAGATGGCCCGCGGCTTGAAACGCGGGCGCACGCGCCTGATCGGCATGCTGGTGGCCGACATCCGTAACCCTTATTCGATTGCCGTGATGCACGGGGTGGAAACCGCCTGCCGTCAGCACGGCTACAGCCTGGTGGTGTGCAACACCGACCGCGATGACGAGCAGGAACGCCAACACCTGGCACTGTTGCGCTCGTACAACATCGAAGGCCTGATCGTGAATACCCTCGGCCATCACCGTGACGAATTGCACGAACTGCACCGGGAAATGCCCTTGGTGCTGGTGGATCGCAAGGTCGAGCACCTCGAGAGTGACATGGTCGGGCTGGATAACCCGGCAGCCGTCGACATGGCTCTCGCCCATCTTGAACAACGCGGTTACCGCGACGTGATGCTGGTGACCGAGCCTTTTGACGGCACCAGTTCGCGGATCGAACGGGTCAGCAGCTTCAAGGCGCAGATCGAGCAGCGGCCCGCGCTTCGTGGGTCAATCACGGAAACCGGCAGCGAGCTGACGGCAACTCTGCGAACCTTCCTCGACTCATCCGGACCCGGTCCCAAGGCACTGTTTTGCGCGAACGGGATTGCAGCGTTGGCCAGTACACATTCATTGCGCGAGCTCGACTGCCAGTTGTTCGCGGATGTCGGGTTGATTGCCCTGGATGACCTGGATTGGTACCCGCTGGTGGGCAACGGCATCACCGCCCTCGCCCAACCGACCAGCGAGATTGGCGCCAGTGCGTTTGAGTGTTTGCTCAAGCGTTTACGCGGGGATGATGGTCCGGTGCGGACGCTGGATTTTTCGGCGCGGTTGATTGTGCGGGGGTCGACGCTTGGAGATTTTCGGTGATTTCAGCGGCCCCATCGCGAGCAGGCTCACTCCTACAGGAGAGAGCCTGGTCGCGATGAGGCCCGAAAGATCACTATTTTTTTGAACAAAAATGAAACCGGTTTCAGAGGTAAAAAACAATGAATAAACCAGCCGTTTCCATCAGCCTTTCCAGCTACGGTGCCGACCTCGTGCGCCAGCGTGGCCAAGGCAGCTTCATCGAAATACTGGCCGCCGCTGGCGCCACGCGCATTGAATGGCGCGAAGAATTGCTGACCGTTGAAGTCCCCGAGCAACTCGCCGACGCCGCACAAGCCGAGGGCCTTGAAAGCGTGTATTCCTCGCCAATGGAATTGTGGCTGGCCGGCCAGTCAAAACCCAATCGCGAATTGATCGAAGCGTTACAGCGCGCCCAGGCTTTTGGCGCCAAATGGCTGAAAGTTTCCTTGGGTTATTTCACCGACAACAGCGATCTGCAAACACTCGCCAGGGTGCTGACCGAGAGCAGCGTGCAACTGCTGGTGGAAAACGATCAGACCCTGCACGGCGGTCGCATCGAACCCTTCCAGCGCTTTTTCGATGAAGTGGAGCAGCATAACCTGCCGATCAAGATGACTTTCGACATCGGCAACTGGCACTGGCAGGACCAGTCGCCTGCCAGCGCGGCGCGGTTGCTCGGACGCCATGTGGGCTACGTGCACTGCAAAGCGGTGACCCGTCGCGCCGACGGCAAATTGGTCGCCATCCCACCCGTCGCCAGCGACTTGCAACAGTGGGAACAGCTGCTGCGGCACATGGCCCAGGGTGTCATGCGCGCGGCGGAATATCCGTTGCAAGGCGATGACCTGGTGCAGTTGACCCGCGAACACGTCGCCGCCCTCGCCCAACTGGGCCAATCGCAGCGGGAGCACGCGCATGTCTGAGATCGATATCCTGTCGTTCGGCGAAACCATGGCGATGTTCGTCGCCGAGCAAACCGGTGATCTGGCCAGCATCGGTCAATTCCACAAACGCATCGCCGGCGCTGACAGCAATGTCGCCATCGGCCTGTCGCGATTGGGCTTCAAGGTGGCTTGGCTAAGCCGGGTCGGTGCCGACTCACTGGGCCGGTTCGTGATCGACACGCTGGAAAAGGAAGGCCTGGACTGCCGGCATGTCGACATCGACTCCGCACATCCCACCGGTTTCCAGCTCAAGTCGCGCACCGAGGATGGCAGTGACCCCGCCGTCGAGTACTTTCGCCGCGGTTCGGCGGCCAGTCACCTGGCACCGCAGTCGATCGCTCCCGAACTGCTCAAGGCCCGGCACCTGCACGCCACCGGCATCCCACCGGCGCTGTCGGAAACAGCACGCCAGATGTCATTCGAATTGATGACCCGCATGCGCGAAGCCGGCCGCAGCGTGTCCTTCGACCCAAACCTGCGCCCGAGCCTATGGGCCAGCGAGCAACAGATGATCCGCGAAATCAACCGCCTCGCTGCCCTCGCCCACTGGGTGCTGCCGGGGTTGAGCGAAGGTCGCCTGTTGACCGGTTTCGAAGACCCGGCCGACATTGCCGCGTTCTACCTCGATCAGGGTGCCGAAGCGGTGGCGATCAAGCTGGGGCCGCATGGCGCTTATTACCGGACTCATCAGGATCAGGGTTTTGTGGCCGGCGTGCCGGTGCAAACAGTGGTCGATACGGTCGGTGCCGGTGATGGCTTTGCCGTCGGCATGATCAGTGCGTTGCTGGAGAACCACAGCTTTGCCGATGCCGTGCAGCGGGCCAACTGGGTTGGCAGCCGGGCGGTGCAGAGTCGTGGGGACATGGAGGGGTTGCCGACCCGAACCGAGATGGTCGCTGAATTCAGGATCCCCAATCGCGAGCAAGCTTTGCTCCCACAGGTTGCACAGCAGTAGAGCTGCATAAACCCGGTCCTGTGGGAGCAAGGCTTGCCCGCGACCATTGACTGAAGATTTTGATCCGATACCTGCTGCGACAAAAACAACAAGCTCAGGAGCACCACCATGAAAACCGCAACCCTCGCCACCCGCCGCTGGTGGTACATCATGCCCATCGTGTTCATCACCTACAGCCTGGCGTATCTGGACCGCGCCAACTACGGCTTCGCCGCCGCCTCCGGCATGGCCGCCGACCTGATGATCACTCCGGGCCTGTCTTCGATGCTCGGCGCACTGTTCTTCCTCGGTTACTTCTTCTTCCAGGTACCGGGGGCGATCTACGCCCAGAAGCACAGCGTGAAGAAGCTGATATTTGTCAGCCTGATCCTCTGGGGCAGCCTGGCGACACTGACCGGGATCGTCTCCAATGCCTATTGGCTGATCGTCATCCGCTTCATGCTCGGCGTGGTCGAGGCAGCAGTGATGCCGGCGATGCTGATCTACCTGTGCCATTGGTTCACCCGCGCCGAACGCTCGCGGGCCAACACCTTTCTGATCCTCGGCAACCCGGTGACCATGCTGTGGATGTCGGTGGTTTCCGGCTATCTGGTGCAGCACTACAGCTGGCGCTGGATGTTCATTATCGAAGGTCTGCCGGCGGTGCTCTGGGCATTTATCTGGTGGAAATTGGCCGATGATCGTCCGGCCCAAGCGACATGGCTCAGCGATCAGGAGAAACAGGATCTGGAAAGCGCCCTGGCCGCCGAACAGGTCGGCATCAAGGCGGTGAAAAACTACGCCGAAGCCTTCCGCTCGCCGAAAGTGATCATCCTGGCCCTGCAGTTTTTCTGCTGGAGCATCGGCGTCTACGGCTTCGTGC
Organism: Pseudomonas sp. RIT-562; assembly: GCF_026241895.1. GTDB lineage: Bacteria > Pseudomonadota > Gammaproteobacteria > Pseudomonadales > Pseudomonadaceae > Aquipseudomonas > Aquipseudomonas mandelii_F. The sequence goes on from NZ_JAPJIV010000014.1 coordinate 115,270, forward strand.
TGTGGCTGCCATCGATCCTCAAGGCCGGCGCGCAGATGGACATGGTCGAAGCCGGTTGGCTGTCGGCGCTGCCTTATCTGGCGGCGGTGATCGGCATGCTGCTGGTGTCCTGGGGCTCGGACAAACTGCAAAAACGCAAGCGCTTCGTCTGGCCGCCACTGCTGATCGCCTCGTTCGCGTTCTACGGTTCCTACGCGTTGGGTGCCGAACACTTCTGGTGGTCCTACTCCTTGCTGGTAATTGCCGGCGCCTGCATGTACGCGCCGTACGGGCCGTTCTTCGCGATCATTCCGGAAATCCTCCCGGCCAACGTCGCCGGTGGCGCCATGGCGCTGATCAACAGCATGGGCGCCCTTGGTTCGTTCGGCGGCTCCTACCTGGTCGGTTACCTGAACAGTTCCACCGGTTCGCCCGGCGCGTCTTACTTGTTGATGAGCGGCGCGCTGATGCTCTCGGTGGTGTTGACGATTTTCCTCAAGCCCGGTGCCAGTGATCGGGAGCGCCCCACAGTCGCTGTGACCCGCACCGCCGCACATTCCTGATTGAGATGACGACATGAAAAAGCACATTGTTCTGTACAAGAAACTCTCGCCATCGCTAATGGCTCGTTTGCATGAGCAAGCGGAAGTGACGCTGATCGAAAGCCTCGATACCGAAGGCCTGGCCCAACTGCGCGATGCCCTGCCCCGCGCCCACGGCTTGCTCGGTGCCAGCCTGAAGCTGGATGCCGAACTGCTCGATCTGGCGCCCGACCTGGAAGCCATCGCCAGCGTCTCGGTGGGCGTCGACAACTACGACATCGACTACCTGACCGAGCGGCGCATCCTGCTCAGCAACACGCCGGACGTGCTCACCGAAACCACCGCCGATACCGGTTTTGCGTTGATTCTCGCGACTGCCCGACGCGTGGTGGAACTGGCGAACATGGTTCGCGCAGGCGAATGGCAACGTAACCTCGTCCCCGCGCATTTCGGCACCGACGTGCACGGCAAAACCCTGGGCATCATCGGCATGGGCCGCATCGGCGAGGCGCTCGCCCAGCGCGGACACTGCGGTTTCGGCATGCCGGTGATCTACCACAGCCACTCACCAAAACTGGCGGTAGAACAGCGTTTCGATGCGCAATACCGCAGCCTGAACGAGCTGTTGCAGCAGGCGGATTTCATCTGCCTGACCTTGCCATTGACCGCTGAAACCGAGCGACTGATCGGCGCCGAGGAATTCGCCCTGATGCGCCCGCAAAGCATCTTCATCAACATCTCCCGGGGCAAGGTGGTGGATGAAGCGGCGCTGATCGAGGCGCTGCGTACGGGGCAGATTCGCGCAGCGGGGCTGGATGTGTTTGAACGGGAGCCGTTGAACCACGACTCGCCGTTGTTGCAGATGGATAACGTGGTGGCGACACCGCACATGGGCTCGGCGACCCATGAGACTCGGGAGGCGATGGCGGCCTGTGCTGTCGATAATTTGCTGGCGGCGCTGACTGGAGAGCGGCCGGCCAACTTGGTGAATACACGGGCCTGGAGGGGCTGAAGATCAATAAATCGGCAGCCCTGACCAGGTTTTCCGCGCGTCACTGGCGATCAAGAGCAAATCCCGCCTTCCTTGATGGGCGGGTTTGCCGGAGCCCGCGGCACACGTTACTTTTGCGATAACAACTCAAGCAGCGTCGGAAACTTGACTAAAGGCAATGGCAGAATCAAATAGCCTTCAAACTTGCCAAATGGCCCACCGTCCACCACAGCGAAAATGAGCACGAATTGGTCAGTGGCGGTTGGCGCCATACGGTACAGGCCGCTGGCATCTATCGAACCCGGCCCTTTCAAAGGCAGGTTCCATTCGGCGGGCATCACTTTTTTATTGACGATGGCCTCCAGCTGAACCTCTCCTTTGGCAATATCCATATTTACGATGTTGATCGTAAGTCCAGGTTCTTGCATCAATGCCAGAACATGGACCGAGCGTTTGTCACCTGTCGGGGTACTGACCTCTATCTCGTCGAGGACATAGGTCTTTTCCTCCACCGGCCCTCCGTGATGATACGTGTGATCGCCCTCAGGTTTCTCACTCGGCCGCACTGTGCCGCTCTCGCCCGGCACTGGATTCTTGATCTCCCATTTCAACGTACCCGCATCCAGATGGCCCGCCGACAATTCGACAGTCGCGCCAATCTTGCAAGTCTGGATCAAAGGGTTGACGGTCAATTTATTGGCCACCACGGTCACCAATGCCGAACTGGAGTAACCCCCGCTGGGTGCACTGGCCGTAACCCGCACACGGGTGTAGCGGCCCTCGAACATTGTGGCTTCGGGCGCGACGTACTTGCCAGTATCTGGGTTAATCGTCCCTGGAAGACTGGTGCTGGTCACCAGGTTATCCACGCTCCACTTCACGCCAGGCACGGGAGGCTCGGTGGTGAACGTAAACTCTTCGCCGTGCAATAACAGCGGCTCCATCTGTTTGATGGCGAACGAAGTATGGGTGGGGTTGATTCGACCGAAAAAACCGATATCGGTAGGCGCATAGACTTCATTGCCCTGTATTGCCTGGCCAAAATTCAACTTGATGGTTTGCTCGATAAAATCGCGGATCAAAATATCAGCGCTGAATGCGGCCTTGAACGCGTCCTTTAAACGTCCACCGACGCCCTCTACCAAATAGCTTTTTTCTACGCGGTCGGTTATGTAACTTATAATAAATGAACTCCATCCCTCTCCCACTTCCACAGGGGACAAATCCACAAACCTAGCTGCACCCTTGCATTCAATAGACATTTGGCGCAGTGATACTTCGCCACCCGCACCCTCTACTACCTCATACTGTGCGCTCAGCTCAATGGTAGCGTGCAGCGTCGGTGAAATATCCGGAGCTCCCCCAACCTGGACTCAATACGGACAGATGACTTTGTGATTCGACCGATGTCGTCCAACGGATCGATAGCTTCCCAGCATCCAGCTCAACTGTGAAAACATTCGGATGCGTAGCCAAAAATTGAAACTGATCAATCTTTAAATCAACCTCGATCATCATATCGCTAAACCGTACCACCACGACTTCATCTACCGCTGGCGCGTGGAGCACACCTGACTTCGGTGTCGCCGACAAGAACTTTCCACTTTCGTCAAATAAATAATCGAAGTCATCGGTCTGAGAAATTTCGAAAAAATTTGCTACCTCAGCTATTAGCACGCTTGCCGCTACCCGGTTCTGATCAAACAGCACGGTTGCCGAGTAGTCCTTGCTCGCGTCATCAGGAATCAGATATTTATATCCACCCCCAGGGTAATTCCCGCCATTTCGAGCCATCATGCGAACCAGGGCAAGAATGGCGCCCTCTTGATCTGTCGCGCAGGCTTTGCGCGCTTGGGTTCGCAGCTCAAAGGACTGCGGGCGCATCAGCTTATTGGCTCCTGGCTGTATCCTGCCCAAGGTGTAGGTGCGCTCTTCAGCGGGCAAGGCCTTGAACAAGTCCTTGAAATAATCGCCGCCCAAGCGTTGCGCTTGGGCTGTCTGGCTGAAGGTCAGGTGGAAGTTATCGCTTTTGCTCAGGTCCAGCATGACGCGTCCATCTGCTTCTACGTCACCTGGCACTTGATTGAGCAGCAAGTCCAGGTACAACCTTGGACCTTGCAAGGGATCTATCTCTTCCACTCTATCGGCCTTCCAACCACCGCCCTCTTTTTTCAGTGAGAACTGGCGCCCCCCCATGATCGCCATGGTAAGCACTGCCTTGGAGTCATTCAGATCTGCGCTGCCAAAAGACAGTCGTGGAACATCCAGCACAAAATCATGGATGTATTCCATATGTTGATTTTCAACAATCGGAACTTCGCCCGTGACCCGAAAATAACTTCCAGTGCCGAAGCGCTGTATATACTCCTGAATAATCAATAGATTGGCCTTGCGTCGATCAAACGCGACTACAAGCCCCCAATTTAACAGGCGCGTATCTTCTTTCATCCACGCCAATAGACTGGATAAAGAGTTATCTGCCACGTTGCACACCTCACAGTAGTATTTATACACCTGTTAGCCATCAGGCCGCGTTGATAGGGTTTTACGCCTTGATCGACAGTTTGCCTACTATCAGAACTGATAGGGTCATCCGTACGGTTGTACAGGTACGGTGAGGGTTCCATTAAGGTTTATGCACAGTCGGTCATCCGCGAGTCTGAGGATTTTTTATTGGAGGTTGATGATATTTTTCAATAGGTTATGACGATTCGGACTGTCACCTGTCATTTGTGACAGGTTCCATGATTTTGTAATCGCGTTATAAATGGTTCGAACCTGAAAATCCCCAGCGCGCTCCGTTGCGGAGCAGGCGTTTCTTCACGCCCCAGTGATCATTGATGATAAATGGGAGACACCGATATGTACCCTGCCCATCCCACCCCGGTCAGCTCATCACCCGCCGCAGTTAACCGTGCGCCTCAGGAGCACCAACTCCCCTCGGCGATAACCCTGACTACCAGGGAAAAAGAGGTGCTGCAGTGGAGTGCCGCGGGTAAATCCTCTTGGGAAATCGGGCGGATTTTCAACTGCACCGAAGCGGGTGTGAATTACCACTTCAGTAATATTCGTCGCAAATTCGGTGTGAGTTCGCGCGGGGCGGCTGTGCTCAAGGCGCTGGCACTAGGTTTGATCAACCTTCCTTGAGATGTGTGGGCGAACCCACTGCCATGGATGTTGGAACTCATCCACGGCAGTGAGCAAATTGCTACAGCCTTTTGCCATCCCTAGCTCTTATATCTTTCATCTTCTGCTCGGCCAGTTTGGCGTTCTGCAGTCGTTGGGCCCTCTTTTCGGCATGGACGTCAGCCCTAGGGGCTTTGGCAGGGGTTTTTTTCATTGGCGCCTTCGGAACGCTCGTCTTGGGTGCTCGAACTTCATCGATCGTTTCATACACGTGATTTTCTATAGAGGCCCTCCTGGAAGCTTCAACGTCATCGAGAGAATCGAAACCCTTGAGTGCGCTTCTTACCGAGCCGGTGGTCGATGGTGCCTTTGAGCCAAACAATGCACTATCGAACGAATCGAGCGAATCACGCGCCCGCTGGTGACCCATCGAACTCCAGCTACTCCCTGGATCCGACGTACCCTGGGACGCCTGTGTACTCAATTTAAGGCGCTGACCATGGTACTTGGGTAGAGGTCTGAACCCAGCCTTGTGGTACTCGGGAACATAGCTTGACTTCATATGCCCCCCCATCTTTGGTGCGGGCTTGGTACGTGAAAATACCTTTGTGATTCTTGTAGCAAGCTTTGATATCCAACCAAAACCGTAGATTGTTCCCGTTGGATCCACGTAGTCGGCCGGGTTACCTACGATGCATTCGGGCGGACGGCAACCATCACCACCCACGACAGCGTCAGTACGCAAACAGTAGGCATTGAACTGACATACGACGAGTTTGATCGTGAAACCCTGCGCGCCTTTGACCTCAATGGGGTCAAGCAGACATTGAGCCAGGTGTACAACGATGTCGATGGCCTGAAACAGCGGACTTTAAAGGAGGGGGGCACCGTACTGCGTGACGAATTATATGATTATGACAAGCGCGGGCGACTGATCACCTACGAGTGCACCGGCACCCAACTACCGGTTGATCCCTATGGCAAGCCTATCCGTAAACAGATGTTCTCGTTCGATGCCCGGGACAACCTGACTATCGTAATGACGACATTCGGCACGGGCAGCAACCGGGCACGGTATTTCTACGACAACGTGGACAAGACGCAACTGAGCAAGGTCACTAACAATCATGCGGACTATCCGCCGCAGATTGATCTGCTGTACAACCCGGACGGTCACCTTATCCTCGACGAAGAACAGCGCACCCTCGAATACGACCCCCTCGGCCGGTTGATTGAAGTGAGAGGTGGGCCTGGTGGATCGACCCTGTCCTATGACTACACGGCGCTGAACGAGCTTGCCAGCCAGGATGACGGTGGGAAGAACGAGCACCGTTTTTACCAGGATGGCAACGTGGCGAACTTGATCAAGGGCAACGAAAGCAGCACTTTTTTTCGTGGTGATGGAGTCGTGCTCGCCGAGCACCAGGAAGGTGCTGACCCAAAGTCCCTGATGCTGGCCAGTGATCACAAGGACAGTGTCCTGTGTGAGCTGAGACAGTCTGGGCGCAAGGACATCGCCTATTCGGCATATGGGCATCGGGAGGATGAATCGTCGGTGAGCAGCGCTTTGGGCTTTAACGGTGAATTGTTGGAGAAGCGAACCGGTTACTATTTTCTAGGCAATGGTCATCGAGCTTATAGCCCGAGTTTGATGAGATTTTACAGTCCGGATGTTTTTAGTCCGTTCGAGGAAGGGGGAGTGAACGCGTATGCGTATTGTGGAGGGAAATGTCGAGGCAGTCGTGCCCAACTGTGTCTTGGTCAAGCGGCCCTGGCCGTCATACTCATAACCCTGCGTCTGACGCAGAACATCGGTGTACCCAAGCAAGCGTCCGAGCCGGCTGTACTGATAGTCCATGGTGTATTCGCCGTCAACCACGACTCGTTTCTCGCTCTTCAGCTCACCGGTGCTGTAGTAGGTGCGCGATAGCGCCAGCCCCTGCTCCTCGCAAAAAAGCAGGCGCGCATTTTTGCCATCGTATGTGTAGCGGGCATCGTCGAATTCACCTTGAACCCCGACGCGGGGCAGGCGACGCAAGATAGGCTCTTTGCCCAATTGAGGCTGGTAGTCGTACTCGATGACCTCCCCGCTGGGGGTGGTGACCGTGTTGGGTTCGCTTTGGCCCGGCTTAAACGTGAACACCTGCTTGCGCCCACCAGTGTCCGATTCGAACATGCGACCCAGCCCGTCGAACGTCTGGGTTCCAAGGACGATATTGTCGACGCTGATAACGGTTGGCAAGTCGTTATGCCCGAGCAGGCTCATCATTTCACTCAATAGAGCAGCGCCCGCCGTTCGCCTGCGATCAAACAGCACTGTTGCTGAATAATCCTTCCCGGCATCATCCGGAATCAAGTATTTGTAGTTACTCCCCGGAAAATTCCCGCCATTACGAGACATAGTACGAATCAAGGCAAGAATGGCACCTTCTTCATCATTTGCGAATGCTTTACGCAACTCGTACCAGACCGGCATTTTGTCATTGGGACCCTGGCTGCGGATCGTGTCCCAGTCGAGCCCGATCTCGATCGTTTCGCCCACGGTGTCGCTGGCGACATCAATGACATAGGGAGCGCCGATGGGTGTTCCGTTCCAGACCACTTGATAGGAATCACCGTCCGCCAGCGGTGCGACGAGTTCTATTTTTGCGTTGATTTCCTTGTCTTCATCGGTATCGATCAGCTCGTTAGCTGTGCCTGACTCGCCGACAATATCGACCCCTTTCAACTGATCGTTACCAGGTTCCGGATCGGGCAGCGGATTCACTGGCCCCGCGGCAGACAGGTTGACTTTGACTGTCCCAACTTCTGAGTCATAAGGTTCTACGCCGCGCAAGACCTGGTAGGTCAATGGGTGATCCACTACCCCTACGGTCGCACTACCATAGGCTGCCCAAATCCTGTCCCAGGATATGAAAATGTTGAGGCCGCTGGAAGGATTGCCCCCGACAGGCGTGCCGGGCGTAATCTCTTGATCTTTCCACTTCACAACCACCGTGTCAGTAGACTTGCCGTTGGTAACTTGGGGCACATTGACCAGTACCCCGCCATCAACAATATCGGAGCGCAGCAATTCACCGCCGGTGGCATCTGCCGCCGTGGGTGGGGCTAGAGGTATGAGCGGCAACGCTCCGAGCGCCACGGACATCAGTTCATACATAGACAACGCGCTGATATTGCCGGCCTTGTCGATGAGGACATAGCCGCCACAGCACAGCCCGTCACCTGCGTTGATGAACTTGTCTTTGGGAATTCGTACCGTCCCGCCTGGGGCAATTGGCTGCGGACCGATCAGGTCAATATCGGCAGGGTCCTCGGGTAGCTCTCCTTTCAACCAGCCAAAAGCGACATTAACGTCGAGGAGCTCGCCATTCCATAACGGAATCGTTGCTTCAAGATAATCATTCCCGGCAAACGATGCATCAGTGATGGGAGGCGTGACGGTAAACGCCATTTTTGCCGGAGGAAGCGCGCCATTGGGCGGGGTCTTGTCAATTTGAATGCGAACCCGATTCGAGTGGTCTGAGACTCCCCCCGCGTTTTCGTGTTCATACCTGAGGTCAAAGGGACCTTCATTGACCGTATCCAGGAAAAACGTTGAGGGAATAGTGAAGTCCAAAGGTACCCAGCCCCCCCCACCGGTAACGGTATGCTCTTGGAGATTCGTCCACTCCTGACTACCTCCACGCGCAACTTGTAATCTGAAAAATTCGTCCACCCCACCGGGAATCGTCGCGTCCCAAGTGGCAATCGTCGTCTTCTGATCTTCATTGAGCTTTGCTCTGGGGATCAACCCTACCGGATCCCCAGTCATCACAAAATGAGCGACGACCGGGTCCTGTACCGCCAGGGGCGCTGCAGCGTCAGATGCGGATTCGCGTGAAGCCAGCTTCTGCTGTTTTTTATCTGAACCAGCCATGTTATCTCTCTCCGTTTTCGCAACGTGCAACCATGGAACACCCCATGGCTTCCAGAATTGAAAAGCAGATCAATGACTACCGGGCACCACCGCCTGCATCCCGCCGTTCTGCGTTGAGGCAAAGTAAGCACTGTTTTCACAAATCGCGAAACTGTCAGAGTTGACAGGTGGGGATCTATACAGGATGGGTGTCGGGGAGGAATTCTGGTGAATGGCGCTGCGTGGCAGGGCTGAAAAACTTGGCGCGTGTGAATCAGTCTTCGCGAGCGAGCCCGCTCCCATAATGGATCGATGTCGTACAGCGATCATGTGCCTGACAATCGTCCAACTGAGGGAGTGAGCTTGCTCGCCATAGGGCCAGTACAAGTAACGCAAAACCTTCAGGCCCGCCGCGCCTCCAGCAAATCTGCCGCGCACAGCGCAATGCGTCGGCAGGCATCCGCGAGTTTGCTTTGGTCCACTACCAACCCCAGTCGAATATGCCCTGCGGCGCTTGGCCCGAATGCCTCCCCGGCCAGCACGGAGACGCCATAGCCCTCCAACAACCGTTCGGCGAAGTGCTGAGCAGACATCCCGGTCTTGCGGACGTCGACCATCACGAACATCCCGCCATCCGGCCGAATCGCCCGGATGCCAGGGCAGTGATTTAAACGGGCGCACACCAGGTCGCGACGCTGGCGATATTCCTCGCGCATCATCGCCACTTCCGGTAGATCTTCATCCAGCGCCAACTGCGCGGCGATCTGAATGAAATCCGGAATGCCGAACAGCATGCACAACGACAAGTGCACCAGGTGCTCGGCCAAGGACTTCGGCCCGATCACCCAGCCCACTCGCCAGCCACTCATGGCGTGGGATTTGGACAGGCTGTTGATCGTCGCGGTGCGTTCGGCCATGCCCGGCAAACCCGCCGGGCTGATGTGTTCGCCCTCGTACAACAGGTCGCTGTAGACCTCGTCGCTGATCAGCCACAGGTCGTGACGGACACACAGCGATGCCAGTTGTTGCCAGATCGCCAACGACAGACTGGCGCCGGATGGGTTGTTGGGGCTGTTGAGCAAAACGGCGCGGGTCTTCGAAGTGATCAAGGCCGCGACATCCGCGGGGTCGACCCGAAAGCCGTTCTCTGGGCGCACCGTCACCGGTATCACCTTGGCCCCGCAGGCACCAATCACGCCTTCATAAGTGACATACATCGGCTCGGCGACGATCACTTCATCGCCCGGGTCCAGCAGGCACTGCGCGACCGAATACACCGCGCATTGCGCGCCGGGCATCACGATCACATTGTCGGCATCCACCGCCTGGCCACTGCGTTGTCGGTGCCGACGGGCGATGCTAGCGCGCAGGCCTCTGCTGCCGCGCACTTCGGAATAGTGAGTGTCGCCAGCGAGCAAACTGGCGATAGCCGCCTGAACGATCGGTTGCGGCGTGTCGAAATCCGGGTCGCCGATCGACAGCAGCAATACATCGACACCCTGTTCGCGCAACTCCAACGCCCGATCGTGAATCTGCCAGGCCGCCGCTCCGTCACCGGCGATTCGATGGGTCAAGGCCGAATAGCGCATGTAGTTCTCCTGTCGCGCGTGTACTCCCAGCCTCAACCCTATCTGAAATCCTGAAACGCGCCAGCATCGCGTTGAAATCACGCCTCGAACTTGATCTGGGTTAAAAGAGATCGCAGCCTCGTTTCTTTCGACAGCAACAGATAACTTCGATCTTCGGAGTACCAGCCTCTGCGCAATGTTGTAAATATTGATCGCCCGGGCGATATTCAGCACAAAACCACGTATCCTCCGCCCCCCCCCGTTTTACGTTCAACCTCGCGAGGACAGCTTGTCAAAAGGTATCGCTTTATCGGTGTCAGCCTCGGTGCTGTTTGCCGTCATGTATTACTACACTTCGCTGCTCAAGCCTCTGAGCGGCGTGGAGATTTTCGGCTGGCGCATGCTGTTGACCGTGCCCTGCATGACCCTGTTCATGCTGGTGTCCGGGGAATGGCGACGGGTGCTCGACCTGCTGCGCAGGGTTGGTGCGCAACCGAAGCTGATCGGCGGCCTGGTACTGTCATCGGCGCTACTGGGCGTACAGCTCTGGCTGTTCATGTGGGCGCCGCTCAATGGCTACAGCCTCGATGTGTCCCTGGGCTACTTCCTGTTGCCGCTGGCCATGGTCCTGACAGGGCGCATTGCCTACGGTGAACGGCTGTCATACCTGCAAAAAGTCGCGGTGTTCTTCGCAAGCGTAGGCGTGGTCAACGAGCTGTATCAAGTCGGCGGATTTTCCTGGGCGACCCTGGTGGTGGTCGTGGGCTACCCGCTGTATTTCGTACTGCGTAAATGGCTGAAGACCGACAACCTTGGTGGGCTGTGGCTGGACATGACCCTGATGCTGCCGCTCGCGTATTGGTTCGTGCAGGGTGGCGAACAGGGTTTCGGGGTCTTCGATCTTTACCCGGCCTTGGCTTGGCTGATTCCCCTGCTGGGCTTGATCAGCGCTTCGGCGCTGGTGGTCTATATCATCGCCAGCCGCTTGCTGCCGTTCAGTCTGTTCGGGTTATTGAGCTACGTCGAGCCGGTGCTGTTGCTGGGGGTGGCGTTGTTGCTGGGGGAAAGTATCAAGCCCGGTGAATGGCTGACTTATATTCCGATCTGGATGGCGGTAGTGGTGTTGGTGTTTGAGGGGTTCAAGCATTTGATGCGGCATCGCAGACCTTAAGCGCACACAAAACAAATGTGGGAGCGGGCTTGCTCGCGAAAGGGCCGTATCAGTCAACTTTACTGGTGACTGACACAGCGCATTCGCGAGCAAGCCCGCTCCCACAGTTTTACAGCGCTAACCAATCAGTCAGTGGACAGCACGCCACGACGAACCTGATCCCGTTCGATCGATTCGAACAACGCCTTGAAGTTGCCTTCGCCAAATCCATCATCGCCCTTACGCTGGATGAATTCGAAGAACACCGGCCCCATCAGGGTTTCCGAGAAGATCTGCAGCAGCAGGCGCTTGTCGCCGGACTCGGAAGAACCATCGAGCAAAATCCCACGCATCTGCAGTTCGTTGACTGGTTCGCCATGGTTAGGCAAACGGCCTTCGAGCATCTCGTAGTAAGTTTCCGGTGGCGCGGTCATGAAGCGCATGCCGATCTTCTTCAGGCGGTCCCAGGTGTCGATGAGGTTGTCGCTGAGGAAGGCCACGTGCTGGATGCCTTCGCCGTTGAACTGCATCAGGAACTCTTCGATCTGACCGGCGCCCTTGGACGACTCTTCGTTCAGCGGGATGCGGATCATGCCGTCCGGTGCGGTCATGGCCTTGGAGGTCAGGCCGGTGTATTCGCCCTTGATGTCGAAGTAACGAATCTCGCGGAAGTTGAACAGCTTCTCGTAGAAATTCGCCCAGTACGCCATGCGTCCGCGATACACGTTGTGGGTCAGGTGGTCGATGATCTTCAGGCCCGCGCCTTCTGGATTGCGGTCCACGCCTTCGATGAACACGAAGTCGATGTCGTAGATCGAACTGCCCTCGCCAAAACGATCGATCAGGTACAGCGGCGCGCCGCCAATGCCCTTGATTGCCGGCAAGTGCAGCTCCATCGGGCCGGTCTCGATGTGGATCGGCTGGGCACCAAGTTCCAGGGCGCGCTTGTAAGCCTTCTGCGAATCCTTGACGCGGAACGCCATGCCGCACACCGAAGGGCCGTGTTCAGCGGCGAAGTACGAGGCAACACTGTTCGGCTCATTATTGAGGATCAGGTTGATCGCGCCCTGCCGATACAGGTGCACGTCCTTGGAGCGGTGGGTAGCCACCTTGGTGAAGCCCATGATCTCGAAGATCGGCTCCAGGGTGTTCGGGGTTGGCGATGCGAATTCGATGAACTCAAAGCCCATCAGGCCCATTGGGTTTTCGTATAAATCTGCCATGGTCGGCGCCTCATCATGCTTTTGGAATTAACAAGTGTTAGTTGCTGGCAATGTTGAGGTCGGCGGGCGGCGCGCAGGAAATACCTCTCACGCTGCGCGCGAGGAAGTCACCATAGATCAGTTGAAACCCAAATATCTTCATTGTCGACCCAAGGCTAAGACGGGCGAGGCTTCTGCTGCCAGAAGACGATTATTCTTGTATGCGTAACTCGATTCTACACAGCGTAAACATATTTGTCCGCCTTCTTCATGAAATCCCCATTCAACGCTCAGGCGCAAGCGGTTATTGACTTGGGCAGACTGGCAAAAGGCCAACTATCATGCCCGCTGTCATACTCTTTTTTGCAAGGCCTGTGGTGGTCCTGCCAGCCGTTGAGAGCCCTATCTCGTCACCCAGGTTTGCCAAATGCCATTGAGCGCCAACACTCGCCGTAAACGTAGCTCCCGGATAGTCGTCACCTTGCTCAGCGCACTGCTGCCGATCGTGCTGGGCGGTGGGATTCTGTACCTGCAGGCGCAACGCACTTTGGAACAGAGTTCGCGCCTGACCGCCGAGGAGGCCATCCGCCAGTTCGACCTGATGCTCGACAACACCGCCCAGGCCGCAGGCATATTGCTGCCGCTGGCGGGCCAACCGTGCATCGACGTCAATCTCGCCCTGCGCGAACAGGTCACCCGCCGACCGTTTGTGCGCTCGACCAACCTGTTGTGGGAAGACATCCTCTATTGCAGTTCGCTGTTCGGCGAGATCGAGGAAAAAATCGCGCCGGGTGATTATAACGAAGGCCAGTTGTTGCTAATGAAAGGCAATCCGGTGACGCCCGATACCGCTCTGCTGGTGTACCGGCTGAGCAAGGGCAAACAGGGGGCAATGAGCACCCTGGACGGTTATCACCTGAGCAACATTTTGCGCCTGATCGGCCGCAAGACCCTTCTGCTGTTGCAGGTCGGCCCCAACTGGCTGCGGGCTGATGGACAGTTCCATGAAGGTCCCCTACCCGACTTGCCTGTGGCGCAAACGACCCTGAGTTCGCAACACTACGCCTTTAACGTGAGGGCGGGTTTCCCCGAGGGCGAAACCTGGCGCTACATCAAGAGCGAATACCCGCCTCTGTTCAGCCTGCTGATATTTTTTGGCGTGATGTCCGGGTTGATCGGCCACGTTCTGCAGAAGCGCTCGACCTCGCCGAGTATCGAGATGCAACGGGCATTGGAAGCCAGGGAGTTTGTGCCGTACTTCCAGCCCGTGGTGTTGGGTGAGAGCAAACAATGGTCGGGCGCAGAAGTGTTGATGCGCTGGAACCATCCCAAGGAAGGCCTGGTGCGGCCCGACATGTTCATACCCTTTGCCGAGCACTCCGGGCTGATCGTGCCCATGACCCGCTCACTGATGCAACAGACCGCCGAACTGCTGGCGCCCGTCGCCAGCGCTTTCGAGCAACCCCTGCGCATCAGCGTCAACATCACCGCCAGTCATTGCAAAGACCTGCAGTTGATCAACGACTGCCGCGAATTCCTCAGCCATTTCACTCACGGCAAGGTGTGCCTGGTACTGGAGTTGACCGAGCGAGAACTGATCGAGCCGACAGACATCACCCACAGGCTGTTCGAACAACTGCATGAACTGGGGGTGAAAATCGCCATCGATGACTTCGGCACTGGTCATTCAAGCCTTGGCTACCTGCGTCAGTTCAACGTCGACTTCCTGAAAATCGATCAGAGTTTCGTCGCCATGATCGGCGCCGATGCGCTGTCCCGACACATTCTCGACAGCATCATCGAGCTCTCGGTGAAGCTCAACCTGGGCATCGTTGCAGAGGGAGTGGAAACTGAAGAGCAAAGCGAATACCTGACCGCGCGCGGAGTGGGGTTCCTGCAAGGTTATCTGTTCGCCCGACCGATGCCCGGCGAGCAGTTCATAAAAGCATTAACAGCGCATTAACTTATCAGCTCTACCGAGGCACTAATGTAGCTTCGACCAGCGACTGTTGTTACATGTAGAAAAAGTCATGATTTACTCTTTTTCGATTAACTACTACAATTTTTACTGCTCGCACCAAGATCATCTTGCGAGCCGCTAGCACTGATTCGTTTCAAAGCGCGTGGCTTATCGCTGTATTGGCGGTTGGCGTCAGCCCTATACACTATTGGAGTAAAAATATTGTCCAGACTCGCTGAATTTCGTGCAGCTGAAAAAGCCCTTCAGGAACAGCTCAAGCAGCTTGAAGCCTTGAAGAACGACGCCGGGCTCAAGAAAGAAATGGAATTCGAGGAGAAGCTCCAAGGGCTGATGAAAACCTATGGCAAGAGCTTGCGCGATGTCATCGCCATACTCGATCCAAATCCGGCGAAATCGGGCCTGCAGCCGGCGTCGCCACCGAAAACCCGGCGCGCCCGCGTGGTCAAGGTCTATCACAACCCGCACACCGGTGAACTGATTGAGACCAAGGGCGGCAACCACCGCGGCCTGAAATCCTGGAAGGAGCAGTACGGTGCGTCGACTGTTGAGTCCTGGTTGCGCGGCTAAATACTCACCGTCATAACAACAAGCCCTGCCGATGCAGGGCTTTTTAATACATGTTGCTACTAACTTTATGCTTAATTCGTTAGGGCAATATTATTCAACTCTTCAGCTCGCTACTAAAGTTTCAAACTGTTTCGAGCACCGGCTATCTCTTCCTGACCTGCCTTGTAAGCTTCGGCCTGCCCAGCATAAGAAAGTACGTAGGCTTTATCGGAGTCCACTGCCGCAACCAATGTCTGGGTGAGCACGTGCCGGCCGTTTTGGGTGATGGTGCAGGTTGTTTCCAGTGCCTTTAAATCACTCAAGCGGGCTTCGTGGATCTTGTTGCAAACACTCTGGTAGCCACTGCGGAAAAAGTCTTTTTGCAGCGACTTGCGCATCTCCAGTAACACCCCTTGCAAGTTGACCTGATGCCCGGGCTCCACCGGGGTCGTGGTCAGCTCCATTACCAACAAGGGGGTACCGCCCTCATCGTTTTTTACTGCGCGCTGGCGCGAGACTTTTGAGGCGGGGTCCGTCAGGGGAACGTCTTCCACTACCCAGCCGTCGGGCCAGGTGATCTGCGATGGTTCGGCGTGGGTGGCGGTGATCACCGACAGCAGGCCGATCAGTAAACAGAATCGAATCATTGCACAGTCGAACTCCAGGGATGAGCGACCAAGTCTGGCCCCGCCCCGCCTGTCAGGCAATAGCGGACGCTTTGGGTTTGGTGATGTCGGATCCCTTGCGTATCATTACCACCATTCGTTAGCCCCATTTATCGACCGGAGGGCCCATGAGCCTGCACGAATTGAACGCCTTTCCTGGCGTCACCGCACAACCTGACACCGCCACGGCGAAGTTTGTTTTCAACCACACCATGCTGCGGGTTAAAGACATCACCAAGTCGCTGGACTTTTACACGCGCATCCTCGGCTTTTCCCTGGTGGAAAAACGCGATTTTCCGGAAGCGGAGTTCAGCCTGTACTTCCTGGCATTGGTCGACAAAGACCAGATCCCGGCCGACGCCGCTGCTCGTACCGAGTGGATGAAGTCGATCCCAGGCATCCTGGAACTGACCCACAACCATGGCACCGAAAACGATGCGGACTTTGCCTACCACAACGGCAACACCGACCCGCGCGGTTTCGGTCATATCTGCATCTCGGTGCCGGACATCGTCGCAGCTTGCGAGCGCTTCGAGGCATTGGGCTGCGACTTCCAGAAGCGCCTGACCGATGGCCGCATGAAGAGCCTGGCCTTCATCAAGGACCCGGATGCCTACTGGGTCGAAATCATCCAACCCGCCCCGCTCTGAACCACGACGCCAGTCGTGTCGGAGTCTGGCTTGCCGGCGATGGCGCCCGCGAAATCGCCATCGCCGGCAAGCCGGGCTCCTACGGATTGTGCCGAGCTCAAATCCGGCGTACACCCGGCCGCAACGGGTTTGGCCCACCCACAAAAAACCCCATGATTGCTCATGGGGTTTGGTGTTGTTCGGCTTGTGGTGTTATGCCGGGGCCGACGTGCGGATCAGGTGGTCAAATGCGCTGAGGGATGCCTTGGCGCCCTCGCCTACCGCAATCACGATCTGCTTGTACGGCACCGTAGTCACGTCACCGGCAGCGAACACGCCAGGCATCGAAGTCTCGCCCCGCGCATCGACGATGATCTCGCCGCGTGGCGACAGCTCGATGGTGCCTTTGAGCCAATCGGTGTTAGGCAGCAGACCGATCTGCACGAAGATCCCTTCCAACTCGACCGTGCGCAGTTCGTCCGACTGCCGATCCTTGTAACGCAGGCCATTGACCTTTTGCCCGTCGCCAGTCACTTCGGTGGTTTGCGCACTGGTGATCACAGTCACGTTGGGCAGACTGTACAACTTGCGCTGCAAGACCGCATCGGCGCGCAGCTGGACATCGAACTCCAGCAGCGTCACGTGGGCTACGATCCCGGCCAGGTCGATGGCCGCTTCGACACCCGAGTTGCCGCCGCCAATCACCGCCACACGCTTGCCCTTGAACAACGGGCCGTCGCAGTGCGGGCAGTACGCCACACCTTTGTTGCGGTATTGCTGCTCGCCCGGGACGTTCATTTCCCGCCACCGCGCACCGGTCGCAAGGATCACGGTCTTGGCTTTCAGGGTCGCACCACTGACGAAGTGGACTTCGTGCAACTCGCCACTCTTGCCCGGCAGCAGCTTGTCGGCCCGCTGCAGGTTCATGATGTCGACGTCGTATTGCTTGACGTGCTCTTCCAGCGCGACAGCCAGTTTCGGCCCTTCGGTTTCCTGCACCGAGATAAAGTTCTCGATAGCCATAGTGTCCAGTACCTGGCCGCCAAAACGCTCAGCCGCGACACCGGTGCGAATACCTTTGCGAGCAGCGTAGATCGCCGCCGATGCGCCGGCCGGACCGCCGCCGACGACCAGTACGTCAAAGGCTTCCTTGGCACTGATCTTCTCGGCTTGACGCTCGATGCCGCTGGTATCGATCTTCGCGAGAATCTCTTCCAGGCCCATACGGCCCTGACCGAAGTTGACTCCGTTAAGGTAAATGCTCGGCACGGCCATGATCTGGCGCTCGTCGACCTCGGCCTGGAACAGCGCGCCGTCGATGGCCACGTGGCGAATGTTCGGATTCAATACCGCCATCAGGTTGAGCGCCTGGACCACGTCCGGGCAGTTCTGGCAGGACAGCGAGAAGTAAGTCTCGAAGCTGAACTCGCCTTTGATCGAGCGGATCTGTTCGATCACTTCAACACTGGCTTTCGAAGGGTGGCCGCCGACTTGCAGCAGGGCCAGCACCAACGAAGTAAATTCGTGGCCCATGGGGATGCCGGCAAAACGCAGGCTGATATCGGCACCCGGGCGATTGATCGAGAACGATGGTTTGCGTGCATCGTCACCGTTATCGAGCAAAGTAATGTGTGTGGAAAGACTGGCAACGTCTTTCAACAATTCGAGCATCTCCTGGGATTTCGCACCGTCGTCGAGGGACGCAACGATCTCGATCGGTTGGGTGACCCGTTCCAGGTATGACTTCAACTGGGTTTTAAGATTGGTGTCCAACATACGGGCGATTTCCTTTTTACTGATTCATATAAAGCAGGCATAAAAAAACGCCCGAGCGAATCTCGCCCGGGCGTTTTTATTGGGCGGTTGCAGCTTACTGAGGTGCGGAAAACCGCCCTGGTGAGGCTTTTGTCACTGACTTAGATCTTGCCGACCAGGTCCAGGGACGGAGCCAGAGTGGCCTCGCCTTCTTTCCACTTGGCAGGGCAAACCTGGCCTGGGTGAGCAGCGACGTATTGAGCCGCCTTGATTTTGCGCAGCAGCTCGGAAGCGTCGCGGCCAACGCCGCCATCGTTCAGTTCAACGATCTTGATCTGGCCTTCAGGGTTGATCACGAAGGTGCCACGGTCGGCCAGGCCAGCTTCTTCGATCAGCACGTCGAAGTTGCGGGAGATGGCGTGGGTTGGGTCGCCGATCATGGTGTACTGGATTTTGCCGATGGCTGGCGAAGTGTTGTGCCAGGCAGCGTGGGCAAAGTGGGTGTCGGTGGAAACGCTGTAGATCTCGACGCCCAGTTTCTGGAAGGCGTCATAGTTCTCGGCCAGGTCTTCCAGCTCGGTTGGGCACACGAAGGTGAAGTCGGCCGGGTAGAAGAATACAACCGACCATTTGCCTTTGAGGTCAGCGTCCGAGACTTTTACGAAATCGCCATTTTTGAAGGCGTCAGCTTTGAACGGTTTAACTTGGCTGTTGATGATAGGCATCGATGACTCTCCGTCAGGGGTTGAAAAGTTGATGAGATGAATCCTACCTATCCGATCCCTCGATGGCTCATTGGCAAACCTCATGCTGCTGATTGGTTTTCGCTATTAGCTGACAGTATTAATAGAAGAAAACGGAATCTAGGGCGTCAATGGCTTTTCAGAAAGGCGCGCCATGCCGGGAAATGGACTGGCTTCCACATAACGCATGGCTGACTTCATGTCCTTCCAGCCGACGTAACTCATCAACGATTTGAGATCCCAGCCGCTTTGATGGGCCCAGGTAGCAAAACCCCGGCGCAGGGAATGGCTGGTGTAGTGCTCGGCGGCGATGCCCGCACGCTGCAAGGCCTGGCGTAGTAGTGGAATCACGCTATTGGGGTGCAATCCCTCATCGCTCAAATGCCCCCAGCGGTCGATACCGCGAAACACTGGACCGCGCACCAGCGCTGCGGCGCTGATCCAGGCGATATACGCCTGGACCGGACACAGGCGCTGCAGCGCTGGCGTCTGGTAGGTTTTGCCGAGATTGTCACGATCGCTCTTGCTGCGCGGCAGATACAGGCTGATGCCGGCACCGGCGCTGGCCTGGACGTGCTCGATCTGCACCCGGCATAGCTCGTCGCTGCGGAAACCGCGCCAGAACCCAAGGAGAATCAGCGCCGTGTCGCGTCTGGCCCGCAACAGCCCCGGGTGGTCGTGTTCGGCCTGGGCGATCTGCGCCTCGCGCTCAAGCCAGGCGATCACCTGTTCCAGATGCTGCAGCTGCAACGGCTCAGCCTGTTTTTCCTGCGCCGGGTGCAGCGCACGGATGCCCTTGAATACCTTGCGCACCACCGGCGCCTTGGTGGGGTCAGCAAAACCCTGGCTGTTGTGCCATTGGGCCAGTGCCGACAGGCGCAGTTTCAGGGTGTTGATCGAAAGCACCCCGGCATGGGCCACCAGATAACGCGCAACGCTGTCCGCAGTTGCCGGCAAGAAACCACCCCAGCTGACTTCGAAGTGCTCGATGGCCGCGCGGTAGCTGCGCCGGGTGTTGTCGCGAGTGGCAGCGTTTAAATAACGATCCAAATCGCTCATGGAATTCTCTCTCGCTGTAGCCGGCGTGCTGGCGATGGTGTGCACGGGCTCCTACAGGGTTTTGTGTACGGAGTTGCGACCAAAAAAACGTCAAATTGCTTATCACGCGGGATAATACCTAATTATCCCGTATTAGTATCTCCGATTATTTGCTGATTGTTGAATCATGGTACAATCGTGTTTGTGTGGTATGTACCACAGTACGTAATCGTAGGAGAGCTCATGGCTCGCGGCGGCATCAACAAAGCAGTGGTTCAAACGGCACGCCTGGCAATTCTGGCCAGGGGCGAACACCCAAGCATCGACGCTGTGCGCATCGAAATGGGCAATACCGGCTCAAAGACCACTATTCACCGCTATTTGAAGGAGCTCGACGACGGAGCTGAGTCCACACAAGCAAGCGCCGAACCCATCGACGACGAGCTCGCGAGCCTGGTATCGCGCCTCGCGCAACGCCTCAAAGAGCAGGCTCAAGAACCCATCGAACAGGCGCGCGCGCAGTTCGATCAGCAGAAAAAGTCCCTGGATGCCCAGCTGGCGCACGCTCAGGAAGCCAACAGCGAACTGCAACAGCAATACGAAATACAGACCCTGGCCCTGACCCAGGAGTCCGATACCCTGCACAACACGCAGCAGCTATTGCAGGCGGAGCAGACTCGCAACGCCGGGTTGAACCAGGCGCTGGCGGATTTCGAATTGCGTTTGCAGGACAAGGACGAGCAGATTCGCTCCCTTGAAGAAAAACATCTGCACGCCCGTGATGCGCTGGAGCATTACCGTAACGCGGTCAAGGAACAGCGCGAACAGGACCAGCGTCGCCATGAAGGGCAGGTGCAACAGATTCAGATGGAATTGCGCCAGGCCCAGCAGAGTGCCCTGGTTCGCCAGGACGAAATCACCCAGCTGCACCGGGACAACGAACGCCTGCTGACAGAAAACCGTGGCACGCTACGGGAGCTGAGCCTGCTGCAGGAACAGCTCAAGCACACCCACAGTCGCCAGGATCAGTTGCTGGAACAGGTCAACCGCATCGACAGCGAGCGCACCCTCCTCCAGGAACGCCTGCGCGCAGCCCTGCTGGAGAGCCAGTCGCTTAAACAGAACGTTGAAGATCAGGCGCAGACAAACCAGGGATTGGAAATCGAATTGCTCAAGACCCGGGCGAGTCTTGACGAGAGCATGCGTCTGGCGGCTGCCGTTGCGGCAGCGCCAAACCCGGCGAAAGCCGATTAACCGCCGACAGGCGAGCGCATGGTGACGAACTCTTCGGCGGCCGTAGGATGGACGCCGATGGTTTCGTCGAAGTCGCGTTTGGTCGCACCGGCCTTCAGTGCGATAGCCAGGCCCTGAACGATTTCACCCGCGTCGGGGCCGACCATGTGGCACCCCAGAACCTTGTCGGACTTGCCGTCAACCACCAGCTTCATCAAGGTGCGCTCCTGGCACTCGGTCAACGTCAGCTTCATCGGCCGGAAACGGCTCTCGTAGATCACGACCTCGTGCCCGGCTTCCCGCGCCTCTTCTTCGGTCAGGCCAACGGTGCCGATATTCGGCAGGCTGAACACCGCTGTCGGGATCATCTTGTAATCCACCGGACGGTACTGCTCGGGCTTGAAAAGCCGACGCGCCACTGCCATACCTTCAGCCAGCGCCACCGGTGTCAGCTGCACTCGGCCGATCACATCGCCCAAGGCCAGGATCGACGGCTCGGCGGTCTGGTACTGCGCATCCACTTCGACAAAGCCTTTTTTGTCGAGCTTGACCCCAGTATTTTCCAGGCCAAGGTTGTCCAGCATCGGCCGGCGTCCCGTTGCATAGAAAATGCAGTCCGCTTCCAGCTCACGACCATCCTTGAGGGTGGCTTTGAGACTGCCATCGGCCTGCTTATCGATGCGTTCGATGTCGGCATTAAATTGCAGGTTCATGCCGCGCTTGCTCAGCTCTTCGTGCAAATGCTTGCGGACTGCGCCGTCAAAGCCGCGCAGGAACAGGTCACCGCGATATAACAAAGTGGTGTCGGCGCCCAGGCCATGGAAAATCCCGGCGAATTCGACGGCGATGTAGCCGCCACCCACTACCAATACGCGCTTGGGCAGCTCTTTCAGGAAGAACGCCTGGTTGGAGCTGATGGCGTGCTCGTGGCCGGGGATTTCCGGGATTTGTGGCCAGCCGCCCGTAGCGATCAGGATGTTCTTCGCACTATGGCGCTCACCATTGATCTCCACCGTATGCGGATCGACGATCTTGGCGTGCCCTTCGTGCAGGGTTACTCCGCTGTTGACCAGCAGGTTGCGGTAGATACCGTTGAGGCGATTGATCTCGCGGTCTTTGTTGGCAATCAGGGTCGCCCAGTCGAATTTTGCCTCGCCCAGTGTCCAGCCGAAACCGGACGACTGTTCGAAGTCCTCGGCGAAATGCGCCCCGTACACCAGCAACTTCTTCGGCACACAGCCAACGTTTACACAAGTGCCACCCAGGTAACGGCTCTCGGCCACAGCCACTTTCGCGCCAAAGCCAGCGGCAAACCGCGCAGCCCGCACTCCGCCGGAACCGGCACCAATCACATAAAGGTCAAAATCGTAGGCCATTTTCAATCTCCTCGGCAGGCCAACAGCATACCTGCAGACGCTTGTTGGGCAAGTACTGAACGCTATTTCTGAACAGCCCCCCCTTGGTGGCACTCCTACGGCGCACTTGTCCGGCGTAGCAGCTGTCGAGCCTGCGAGGCTGCGTTCGGCTGCGCAGCAGTCGTAAAACCTGCAACTCTGGCACCCCCTGACGCACCGCGGCGACTGATTTCGCGACTGCTGCGCAGCCGAACGCAGCCTCGCAGGCTCGGCAGCTGCTACAAGGATTTTGTTTCGCCATTCGAAGTCGACCGTTGCCCCTAGGATTTGTGCAGCTTTTACCCGGATTCGCGCCACTTGCGAGGTCACCAGCCGCAAACGAAAAAGCCACCCGAAGGTGGCTTTTCATACAAGTGGAACGAAGGCTATCAGTAAGCCTTGCCAGTCTTGTAGAAGTTCTCGAAGCAGAAGTTGGTTGCCTCGATGTAGCCTTCAGCGCCACCGCAGTCAAAACGCTTGCCTTTGAACTTGTAGGCAATCACGCAACCGTTTTTGGCCTGCTTCATCAGGGCGTCGGTGATTTGGATCTCGCCGCCTTTGCCTGGTTCGGTCTGCTTGATCAGGTCGAAAATATCCGGGGTCAGGATGTAGCGACCGATGATCGCCAGGTTCGACGGAGCGTCTTCCGGTGCTGGTTTTTCGACCATGTTGCGCACGCGGTACAAATCATCGGCGATCAGTTCGCCGGCGATCACGCCGTACTTGTTGGTTTCCTGCGGGTCCACTTCCTGGATCGCCACGATGGTGCAGCGATACTGCTCGTACAGCTTGACCATCTGGGTCAGGACGCCGTCGCCTTCGAGGTTGACGCACAAGTCGTCCGCCAGCACTACCGCGAACGGTTCGTCGCCGATCAGCGGGCGGCCGGTCAGAATGGCGTGGCCCAGGCCTTTCATTTCAGTCTGGCGAGTGTAGGAGAACGAGCACTCGTCCAGCAGTTTGCGGATACCAACCAGGTATTTTTCCTTGTCGGTGCCCTTGATCTGGTTTTCCAGCTCGTAGCTGATGTCAAAGTGGTCTTCCAGCGCGCGTTTGCCGCGGCCGGTCACGATGGAGATTTCGGTCAACCCAGCGTCCAGGGCTTCTTCAACGCCGTACTGGATCAGTGGCTTGTTTACCACCGGCAGCATTTCCTTGGGCATGGCTTTAGTCGCTGGCAGGAAGCGAGTACCGTAACCGGCTGCTGGGAACAAGCATTTCTTGATCATAAAAGTCCTTGTAAGGGCTGTGTGTACGAGTTTCGGCGCAGTCTAATCAGGCGGCGGGCACCTTACAATGCCCCGCGCTGGCTAACCGATGCCATCATAGAGAAATATTCTGTCGGATAGTTCCCCGGAACCGTCCGCCTTCTATAGATAGCAGATCACATCCCCGGCGCCCATCAACACCCGACGAAGGCATTTGGCGCTATCATTGCGCAATTGAACCAGCCAACGAGGCAGATAGATGTCGGAAGTAAAAATTGTCAACGGATACCAGATCAAGCAAATCAAGCCGGGCGAATGGCGAGTAGCCGGTGCCAACGGTGAAGATACCGGCGCGGGAACGTTTCCGACCGAAGCGATGGCGATCGAGGTGGCCTCGGTGCTGGAGCTGGAACACGCGAGCACTGGCAAACGCGGTAAAGACAAGCGCTGATAAGAGTTAGTCGCGCCAAGCCCTGCTTCACGCAGGGCTTTTTTACGAAAAGAACGTAATAGAGTGGCCTTTGGCTATAACCTTTTGATGCCAGCGCTGTCACAGGCTTAGCCCCATCATCCTGACGACGACAACGACATGAATAAATTTTTGCCACTGATTGCAGCATTGGCCCTGAGCGGCTGCGCCACCTCCGAAACCACCTACCTCAACAACGGGGAACAAGGGCTGGCCATCGATTGCTCCGGGGAAGCCAATTCCTGGGCGACCTGCTATGAGAAAGCCGATGCATCCTGCGCCGGTACCGGCTACCGCATCGTCGGCACCGACGGTACGCCGTCGTTGAAGGAAAGCGACAAGACCCTCGGGGTAGACGTCGGCAACTTCAAGAACCGCAGCGTCGTAGTGGTCTGCAAGTAAGGCGCCCTGCCCTACATGTGGATTTCCGCAAATTTGATCCCGAGGCCGCGCACGGTCTCGATCAGATCGTCCAGGCGACTGAAGGACTCGACTTCGTCATTGTCATCCACCAGGAAGTAACTGCGCCCGGCGCTCTTCTTGAAGAACACGATCCACTCCCCCGAATTCGCTGGATTCTGAATCACGTGGGTAGCCGAAATATGCCCTTCGGCGTGACGCTCCCGTACCTGCTCTCGCTTCATGCTCGACTCCAGAAATGACAATGCCGCCAAAGCGACGCTATGGCGGCATCAGTGCTGACAGGGCGGCATTCTATCAGCCGGAAATGCAGGCAGTCGCAGCATTGCGTACATCCCAGGGGCGCAACGGCACATTGGAGATGCGCTCGTGCAGCTTGATGCTGCTGCCAGTGGAACGATCTTCGATGTCAAACACCGCGGCCGGCCCAGAAGAAAACTTCTGCGGCACGATCACCCGCACGCCATCCTTCTGCGGCTCGACCTGCAGGGCGCCACGGCTGCTGGCGAGCTTCTCGGTCAGGCACTGCGCATACTCATGGGGCTTTTTGCCGGAGATCACGCTCATGGTCGGCAGCGTTTCATTAATCTCCGAGACACTCGCACAACCACTGACCACCAACGACAACGGCAGGAACCATACACCCCACTTCATACAAAACCTCCGATAAAGACCCTCCGACAGCACAAATGCTGTTTTTCTCCGAGGCTCACTGCGTTTATTGCTCATGGATGGCCAAATAACTGGTTTTAATTGGCAAAGTGCACCATGGCGACCGGATAATAACCTGTTCGGGCTGATAAACTGCGCCAATCGCCCAAGCTATCGTTTTGATTTAGTAGAAAAAGCCCTTCTGGAGGCGCCTCATGAAATTTATCCACCAGCGCGAGCACCTCAACGAAGACGACATCGTCGTCATTCAATGCTCGCAAACCTGCAACATCCGCCTGATGAACGACGCCAACTTCCGCAGCTTCAAGAATGGCGGTCGCCACACCTATCACGGCGGCGCCTTTGACACGTTCCCGGCGCGCATCACGGCACCGAGCACCGGTTTCTGGAACATCACCATCGACACGGTGAGCAACCGGGCGATCAGCGTGACCCGCAAGCCGAACCTCACGCACTCGATCAAGATCATCCGCCGCTCCAGCTCGAAACTGAGCTGAGTGGCATTTCCACTTACGAATTTGCAGGTATGAACGTGGCCCAGACGACCAAGTACGTCATCAAATACAAGCTCAACGGCGAACGCCGGTTCGAGTTCGCCCAGCTTGAAAACGGCACCGCCGAAGAAGCCAAGGCTGCGCTGGACGCGATCCACGGCCAGGGCGAAGATGTCATCAGCGAGATCAGCGTGAGCAAGGCGCTGTAACGCAGTTCATCGTCACGATGGGTTATGACCAATGAGCCCTTTGAATCTGGATCTGTTCGCCGATCACGAACCTGTGCAACCGCCCAAGCGCGAGCAGATCGCCGAACAATCGTGGGTGCTGCGCGGCTTTGTCCTGCCCTGGCTCGAGCGCCTGCTGCCGGAACTCGACGCAGTGCTCGCCGCCGCGCCGTTTCGGCAGATGGTCACCCCCGGTGGTTTTACCATGTCAGCCGCCCTGAGCAGCTGCGGCACCTGGGGTTGGACCACTGACCGCAGCGGCTATCGCTACACCCGTCATGACCCGGCGAACGGCAAACCCTGGCCGCCCATGCCCGATGGCTTTTTCCAGCTCGCCCAGGCCGCGGCACTGCAAGCAGGTTTTGCCGGCTTCGTCCCTGACTCCTGCCTGATCAATCGGTACGCCCCCGGGGCCAAGATGTCGCTGCACCAGGACAAGGACGAAACCTCCATGGCGGCGCCCATTGTCTCAGTGTCCCTCGGACTGCCGGCGGTGTTCCTGTTTGGCGGATTCGAACGAAGTGACAAGTGTCAGCGGGTGTCATTGCTGCATGGCGATGTCGTGGTGTGGGGCGGCGTCGATCGCTTGCGCTATCACGGAGTATTGCCAATCAAGCACGGCCACCATCCCCAGCTCGGGGAGCAGCGCATCAACTTCACCTTCCGCGCCGCCCGGTGAATCTTTCGAGTTCAACCGCAAGGCGCGGAGTGTTGTATCTCGCTCGACGTATTAGTCTGGATCAAACACTTCAATGCAGGTGAAGCCATGACCACTCCTTCGACTATCGCCATCGAGGACGATCCCCGCTGGGCTGCGGTGGTCGCACGGGATCCGCGCGCCGACGGGCAATTCGTCTATGCGGTGAAAACCACGGGCATCTATTGCCGCCCCAGCAGCCTGGCGCGTTTACCCAAACCGCAGAATGTGCTGTTCTTCGACACGGCCGAGCAAGCCCAGGCAGCCGGTTTTCGCCCAAGCAAAAGGGCCGCGAAAGACCAGAGTGAGCTCGCCGCGCAACATGCCGCGACGGTGGCTGCGGCCTGCCGCCAGATCGAAGCCGCTGAGGATTTGCCTGCGCTGGGTCAACTCGCCGCCGCCGCAGCCATGAGCAGTTTTCACTTCCATCGAGTGTTCAAGGCTGTCACCGGCCTGACTCCCAAGGGTTATGCAGCGGCGTATCGTGCGCGCAAGGTGCGTGAGCGCTTGGCCGATGGCGGCTCGGTGACGGACGCGCTGTATGACGCGGGGTTCAACTCCAATAGCCGCTTTTATGCTGCAGCAGACCAGGTACTGGGCATGAAGCCGGCCGATTACCGCGCCGCCGGACAGAACAATGACATCCGATTTGCCGTGGGCCAGTGTTCGCTGGGGGCGATTCTGGTGGCGCAGAGCGCGCGCGGAGTGTGCGCGATCCTCCTGGGTGACGATCCGCATCAGCTGGTGTGCGACCTGCAGGATCGGTTCCGGCAGGCCAATCTGCTGGGGGCTGATTTGGAATTTGAGCAGTTGATTGCCAAGGTCGTCGGTTTTATCGAGGCTCCCGCCCTGGGCCTGGATTTGCCCCTGGATGTGCGCGGTACGGCGTTTCAGGAACGGGTTTGGCAGGCGTTGCGGGAGATTCCGCTGGGCAGTACGGCCAGCTACGCCGAGATCGCCCAGCGCATCGGCGCCCCCAAAGCCTTTCGGGCGGTGGCCCAGGCTTGCGGCGCGAATCATCTGGCGGTGGCCATTCCTTGTCATCGAGTGGTGCGCAGTGATGGGGATCTTTCGGGGTACCGGTGGGGAGTGGAGCGTAAGCGCGATTTGCTGGAACGCGAGGCGCTTGCCGTTACACCGGTGGGACATCCAAGCGGCGGGATATGAAAACCTCTGGGAGCAAAAGGCGACTCGCTGGCTGGCCTTGGCCCAGCCATTGCTGGTACAAATTCCACCCGACCGTCCCTGCCCTGTTCACCTGCCGGAGAGCCCCTAAAATGAGTCAATGGCCCGACACCCGAATTCTTGACCTGCTTGGCATCGAACTGCCGATCATCCAGGCGCCCATGGCGGGCGCGACCGGTGCGGCCATGGTGATCGCCGCGAGTAACGCGGGAGGGCTGGGGTCGATGCCTGCCGCCATGTTGAGCACCGATCAACTGCGCGAAGAACTCAAGGCGATCCGCGCGCAAACCCAGCGCCCCATCAACGTGAATTTTTTCTGCCATCAGCCACCTGTGGCCGATGAACAGCGCGCCCGGGACTGGAAAAATCTGCTCGAACCCTACTACCGTGAACTGGGGTTGGACTTCGATGCGCCGACCCCGGTATCCAACCGCGCGCCGTTTGATAACGCCACCTGCGAAGTGGTCGAGGAACTGCGCCCGGAGGTGGTGAGTTTCCATTTTGGCCTGCCGGAACAATCCCTGCTCGACCGCGTCAAGGCCACTGGCGCCAAGGTGCTGTCGTCAGCCACGACTGTCGAAGAGGCGATCTGGCTGGAGCAGCATGGCTGCGACGCGATCATCGCCATGGGCAACGAAGCGGGTGGTCACCGCGGGATTTTTCTCAGCGATGACGTCAGCAGCCAGGTTGGCACATTCGCCCTGGTGCCGCAGATTGTCGATGCGGTGAAAGTCCCGGTGATCGCGGCAGGCGGCATCAGTGATGCTCGCGGCGTGGCAGCGGCGTTCATGCTGGGGGCCAGTGCGGTGCAGGTCGGCACGGCTTATCTGTTTACCCCGGAAGCCAAGGTCAGCGCGTCCCACCACAAGGCACTGCGCACGGCCAAGGAAAGCGAAACAGCGTTGACCAATATTTTCACCGGCCGCCCGGCTCGGGGCATCCTTAATCGAGTGATGCGCGAGCTGGGGCCGATGAGCGACAAGGCGCCCGCCTTTCCGCTCGCAGGCGGCGCGTTGATGCCATTGCGGGCGAAGGGTGAAGCGGATTTCAGCAACCTGTGGGCGGGTCAGGCGTTTACGCTGGGGGTGGAGATGAGCACCGCAGACCTGACGCGACAGCTGGCCGAGGAAGGCTTGGCGAAGCTGAAACGCTGACGCCCGGCTGGGGCTGCCAACGATATTGCGAGGATCATGTATACAATCGTGTTCCGTTTGCAGGCATTTCGCTATATATTTCGCTACATAGCGCTTAAGCCCCTCTGCCATACCTGCCCTCGGAGCCGTTCATGACACTTCGCGCCTCACGTTTCGCCTCTACCGCCCTAACCAGCCTGCTGGCCGTGTTCGCGTTGGGCTCGGCCCATGCCGACGAAGTGCAGGTCGCCGTCGCGGCCAATTTCACTGCGCCCGTCCAGGCGCTCGCTGCCGATTTCGAGAAAGATACCGGGCACAAGCTGGTCGCTGCCTATGGCGCAACCGGCCAGTTCTACGCCCAGATCAAGAATGGCGCGCCCTTCGAAGTGTTCCTGTCGGCCGATGACAGTACTCCGCAGAAACTTGAAGCAGAAGGCGATACCGTCAAGGGTTCGCGCTTCACCTACGCAATCGGCACCCTGGCGTTGTGGTCGGCCAAGGAAGGCTACGTCGACAGCAAGGGCGAGGTCCTGAGCAAAAACCAGTACCAACACCTTTCCATTGCCAACCCGAAAGCCGCCCCATACGGCCTGGCCGCCACTCAGGTGCTGGCCAAGCTGGGCCTGACCGATCAGGTCAAAGCCAAGCTGGTCGAAGGCCAGAACATCACCCAGGCCTACCAGTTCGTATCTACCGGCAACGCCGAACTCGGTTTCGTCGCGTTGTCGCAGATCTACAAGGACGGCAAAGTCACCGGCGGCTCGGCCTGGATCGTTCCGGCCGACATGCACGACCCGATCAAGCAGGACGCGGTGATCCTCAACAAAGGCAAGGACAATCCTGCCGCCAAGGCACTGGTTGAATACCTCAAGGGGCCAAAAGCCGCTGCCGTTATCAAATCCTACGGTTATCAACTTTAAATGAGCCTGACGAGTGCGGACTTTGCGGCGATCTGGCTGACGCTGAAACTGGCGTCGCTGACGACGCTGATCCTGCTGGTGATCGGCACTCCGATTGCGTTGTGGCTGTCGCGCACCACTTCCTGGCTGCGCGGGCCGGTCGGGGCGATCGTCGCCCTGCCCCTGGTCCTGCCGCCCACCGTCATCGGTTTCTACCTGTTGCTGGCGCTGGGCCCCCACGGCTTCGTCGGCCAATTCACCCAATCCCTCGGGCTGGGCACCCTCACCTTCAGTTTTGCAGGCCTGGTGATCGGCTCGGTGCTCTATTCCATGCCGTTCGTGGTGCAACCCCTGCAAAACACTTTTTCGGCGATCGGCACGCGCCCACTCGAAGTCGCGGCAACACTGCGGGCCAATCCCTGGGACACATTTTTCAGCGTGATCCTGCCCCTGGCACGCCCCGGTTTTATTACTGCGGCCATTCTCGGGTTTGCCCACACGGTCGGTGAGTTCGGTGTAGTGCTGATGATCGGGGGCAACATTCCTGACAAAACCCGAGTGGTCTCGGTGCAGATCTACGATCACGTCGAAGCCATGGAATATGCCCAGGCCCATTGGCTGGCCGGGGCGATGCTGGTCTTTTCGTTTGCCGTGTTGCTGGCGCTCTACTCCAGCCGCAAAACCCGTGCGGGCTGGAGCTGATCGATGATTGATATGCGCTTGAAACTGGACTACCCGGGGTTTGCCCTGGATGTCGACCTGCAACTGCCCGGCCGTGGAGTGACGGCGCTGTACGGTCACTCCGGCTCCGGCAAGACCACTTGCCTGCGTTGCATCGCTGGCCTCGAGAAGGCGCAGCAGGGTTTTATCCAGGTCAACGATGAAGTCTGGCAGGACAGCGCGAAAAAGATTTTCGTGCCCGCGCACAAACGCGCCCTGGGCTACGTGTTCCAGGAGGCGAGCCTGTTTCCTCATCTTTCGGTGCTGGCCAATCTGCAGTTCGGCCTCAAGCGCATTCCACTGTCGCAGCGTCGGGTCGATATGGCGCACGCCACTGAGTTGCTCGGCATCGGCCACCTGCTTGAGCGTCATCCACTCAACCTGTCGGGCGGTGAACGCCAGCGCGTTGGCATCGCCCGAGCACTGCTGACCAGCCCAAGGCTGTTGCTGATGGACGAGCCACTGGCGGCGCTCGACAGCCAGCGCAAGAACGAGATCCTGCCGTACCTGCAGCGCCTGCACGACGAACTGGAAATTCCGCTGCTCTACGTCAGCCACTCGCAGGATGAAGTAGCGCGCCTGGCCGATCATATCGTCCTGCTAAGCGACGGCAAGGCCCTGGCGAGCGGCCCGATCGGCGCCACCCTGGCGCGTCTCGACCTGCCGCTGGCGCTGGGTGACGACGCCGGCGTGGTGATCGAGGGCCATGTCAGCGCCTACGATGCCGACTACCAGTTGTTAACGCTGCAACTGCCCGCCAGTGAGATGAGCATTCGGGTGGCGCACGCGCCGATGACCCAGGGCCAGGCGCTGCGGTGCAAGGTGCAGGCCCGGGATGTCAGCCTGAGCCTGCACAGCGCCGAGCACAGCAGCATTCTCAATCGCCTGCCGGTCACGGTGATCAGTGAAATGCCGGCGGACAATGGCGCTCACGTGTTGATCCGCCTGGAAGCTGGCGGCACTGCACTGCTGGCGCGCATTACCCGCTATTCCCGGGACCAGCTGGGCGTGCACCCCGGCCAGCAACTGTGGGCGCAGATCAAGGCGGTGGCGGTGCTGGCTTAAATCCGCCGGCACCACTGCAACAGCGTGCGGTCAATGGCTTAACGGCCACTGATTCCCAGCCAGGATTACCGCCATGCCCGATACCGATCTGCCCGTTGTGCTGCCACCCGACCTGCATTATGTCGATGACACACAACCTGGAATCACCCGCAGGAAACTGCGGGGCAAGTTCAGCTACTTCGACCCGACTGGCCAGCGCATCACCGACCAGGACGAGGTCAAGCGCATCAATGCCCTCGCGGTGCCACCCGCCTACACCGACGTCTGGATCTGCGCCGATCCGCGCGGCCACCTGCAGGCCACCGGGCGTGATGCGCGCGGTCGCAAGCAATACCGCTACCACACGCGCTGGCGCGAAGTGCGCGACGCCGACAAATATTCGCGCCTGCGGGATTTCGGCCTGGCCTTGCCCAAGTTACGCAAACAACTTGAAGCCTTACTGGAGGCCCCGGGTTTCAGTCGCGACAAGGTTATGGCCACCGTCATCACCTTGCTTGACGCGACCCTCATCAGGGTCGGCAACACTCAATATGCCCGGGACAACCGCTCCTATGGCCTGACGACCCTGCGCAGCCGGCATGTTGAAGTCAATGGCAGCGCGATCCTGTTCCAGTTTCGCGGCAAGAGCGGCGTTGAGCATCAGATCACCGTAAAGGATCGGCGCCTGGCGCGGATCATCAAGCGCTGCCTGGAAATTCCGGGGCAGAACCTGTTTCAGTACCTGGACGAAAACGGTGAGCGCCACACGGTGAGTTCGTCCGACGTCAACGCCTACCTGCAGACACTGACGGGGGCCGACTTCACCGCCAAGGACTACCGCACCTGGGCCGGCAGCGCCCTGGCGTTATCGGTGCTGCGCGAGTTGCACTGGGAACCGGAATCGGACGCCAAGCGGCACGTGGTGGAAATGGTGAAGAACGTCGCCAAACAGCTGGGCAATACCCCGGCGGTGTGCCGCAAGTGCTACATCCATCCGGCGGTGCTGGAGGGTTTCCTGCTGGGCTCGCTGGCTCAACTGCCCAGGCCCAGAACACGCAAGGGCCTGCGAGCCGAGGAAGTCGGATTGGCGATGTTCCTCGACAAAATGGTCGAGGCGAGCCAAAGCGCCGAGCTGGGCAACCCGTAGGATTTTTTGCACGTTTGCAAATGGCTTCTATAGTTAATGTGAACAAGAATCTGCTGCGGTGGAGCCATGGAAGACATTTTTCTCGTCAAGCGTTGCAACAAGATCATCATCCATGGCCGCAGAGCCGGTGAAGTAAGCCATGCGCCGCCCGACGCCACAGTCTGGTTTCGCGTAGTGGACACCCGCACCCGCGGCTTCATCGGCGACGGATTTGATCACGAAGAAGACGCGCGTCGCGAGTGCCAGCGCCTCAACGACCGGTCCCGCGTGACAGCCCGCCAAGGCTGAAGTACGGGTCTATACTTGAATCGCTGACGCTGCGGCCAACCCCATCGGCAGACTGCTCGCCCTCGCGGGTTTCCGCCTGCCATTTGCCAGGTTTCTTGAACGGAGGTGTGTCATGTCCGAAAAAGAGTCCATCACCACCCTGCTTACTCTGCTGGATTCACGCCAGGCGCGACTGGCGGCTGCGTGCAAGGAAATTGCCGACTGGGTTGATCATCAAGGCGGGCATCCGACTGCCCTGCGCATCCGTGACCGACTCAACGATATTGAAAAGGACACCCCGCTGATTCGCAACACGCTGTCCTCGCTACGACCAGTTGACCGGCCGCTGCCGCGGTTCAGGTAAATCGATCTGCACACCTCGAGGCCGACGCTGGCCTGACCCAGGACGCATGAACGGCGACGCAATCGTCACCGGATGCGTCCCCGCGTTTTTTATCCTGGTTTTACCCAGGTTCTTTCACGCCCCTTTCACATCCGCTGCCCTACAGTGACCTCACTCCTTTTGATGTATCCCCTTGGCCCGCCCGCATGCGGGCCATTTTTTTGCCCTGCGTGAGGCAACCGGGCTCAATTAAACGGAACGAGCCAGATCATCGCGTTTCAAATTCCATAAGCCCTGGCTTCACCTTGGGGCTTCGCAGAGGAATTGCCGATGAACACCAGAATCCTGCTTCTGCTCGCCAGCCTCAGTCCAGGCCTGGCAATGGCCCAGGGATGTGACGTCACCACCCGATCCCAGAGCCCTTCAGTGCCGGTGGTCGAATCCCACACCTGCTACGAATACGAAGGCATGCCGGTCGACGCCATCGACTGGTCCTGCAGCAACGAAAGTCGGGAGATGCTCACCAGCACCAAGAAGAAGGTCGAACAGTGTGACGATCACTATCAGGCCACCTGCCGGGCGACCTTGACCCAGGAATCCCTGGCCAATGCGCAATCGACCAGCAAGGACAAGAACAGCCAGTCGATAAACATTCCTGATAATGCGCAAGTCACTACGTTTTATTACGGGGCCGAAAATTTGCGCCAGTCGAAGATCGATTGCGAGAGCGGTGGCGGCAGTTGGAAGGCCAAGTAACCGGTGCGGTTGAACCATACGCAATACAAAGGGCCGGATGAGCAACTTGGAGATAAGTGACGCCATTCGTCAAAAGTTGTCGCTCAACATTCAATGTGGCTACGTCAAAAATAAAAAATCTCCAACGTGGCGCGCAATCCTGTTGGAGGGCGATTCTCCAACCGAATCTGCCCACCCAGGCGTTCGGCTATCACCTGCACGATGTTCAACCCCAAGCCCGCCCCTTGATCGTTACCACGGCTGTAGAAACGCTCGAAAAGCCGATCGCGATCCGCCTCATTAATCCCCGGCCCTTCGTCTTCGACAGACAGCTCGTAGTGATCCGCTCGTTTACACAACCGCACTGTGATCATGCCGTTGCTGGGAGAAAAATTGGCGGCATTGGTCACCAGGTTGTTCAAGGCAATATCGATGGCGGCGGCGTCGACCCTGAGCGGGCCTATTTCGTCGCTGGCATCGAATGCCAGCTCCAGTCCCTTGTTCAACAGCCAGGGGGTCAGCTGGACCAGGCTGGCACGCACAGTCGCCACCAGATCGATGGCCGGGGACGCAGGTATCGCTGATCGCGGTTCGAGTCGTGCCATGGTCAGCAACTGATTGACCAGGCGGCTGGTACGGTCGACCCCGGCGATCAAATGTTCCAGGGACTCACGCCGATCCTCTTCACTGCCCGCCTCCATCAGGTTTTGTGCGTGAACCCTCAGCACCGCGAGCGGCGTACGCATTTCATGGGCCGCATCCGCAATAAAGCGTCGCTCGCGGCCCATGACTTCCTGGATTTGCGCGAGCATGCGGTTGAGCGCCGCCTGCATTGGTTCAAGCTCGCTGGGCAACGGGGTCAGTTGCAGCGGTTCCAGCGAGCCGCCGTGCCGAGCCCGCAGCGTCGCCGCCATATCGGCCAGGGGCTTGAGGCCCCAGCCAATGGCCAGCCACACCATCGCCGCCAGAATCAGGCTGCCCAGCACGTTGGGCAACAGGGTATGGCGCAGGATGCGGTCCACCAGATCCGAACGCACATCGTCCCGTTCACCCACCCAGATCCGCAGATCGGTTTCTTTGTCTTCCAGCATGAAGGCTCGCCAGTGGCGGTTGTTGAGGTCCACCACATCGCTGAACCCTGGCGTGCCCGGCGGTGTGGCAAAAGACGGCGCACTGGCGGTGTGCACGAGCACCTGGCCTTGGCGGTTCCAGACCTGGAAGGCAATCTTGCTTTCATAAGGGTGCCCATCGACCCTGGGCACCGCTTCGCCCAAGGCCTTGTTGAACGCCTGGTAAAGCTTTGCGTGTTCCTCGCTGGCCAGCGGCATGCGCATCACCCCCTGCAGCAACCGGGCGTTCTGCGCGAGTTGGGCGTCGTAGACTTCGGCAATTTCGTGGTTGCTGTCGTGCCAGTTGAACACGCTGATCACGGCGAGGCCGGCGAGCATCAGGCCGATGATCAGCGTCAGGGTACGGCGCCGAATGGACGTCATTGGCGCTCCTCGACCAGATAACCGACACCACGAATGGTGCGGATCAGCTCAGTGGAGAATTTCTTGCGCAGGTGATGGATGTGCACTTCCAGGGTGTTGCTTTCGGCCTCCTCGTTCCAGCCGTACAGCAGCTGCATCAGGTGATCGCGGGTCATGACCCGGCCCGGCGGAGACAGCAATTCGTGGAGCAGCTGATACTCCTTGGGCGTCAGCGCGACTGGTTCACCCAGATAGCTCACTTGCTGGGTGCCGGGATTGAGGCTGATGCCGGCGTGTTCGATGAGCATCTGCGCGCGACCGGCACTGCGCCGCAACAGCGCCCGCAGACGGGCCTTGAGCTCCGCCAGATCAAAGGGCTTGATCAGGTAGTCATCGGCCCCGGCATCGAGGCCGGCGATACGGTCCTCGGTGGCGTCGCGCGCCGTGAGGATCAGCACCGGCAGTTTGGAGCCGCTGTCACGCAGGCGGCGCAACACTTCCAGCCCGTCCATGCGCGGCAGTCCGAGGTCGAGCACTGCCAGGTCAAAGGATTCGCTGAGCAGGGCATGCAGGGCGCTGCTACCGTCCTGCAGCCAGTCGACGGTATACCCTTCGCGGCCCAGGGCCTGATGGATGCCCTCCCCCAGCGCCACGTCATCCTCAATCAGTAATAAGCGCACATGGACTCCTGTCAGTCGAGTTTCTTGTTCACGTCCACCAGCAACGCTTCGATCTCTTTGCGCCGCCCTGCATCAGCGAGTTCGCGTCCTGGCCTTGGGGCAGCCTGCAGGGCTTTTTGCAGCGCACCCCGGGCCTCGCTGTAGCGTTTTTGTCGGTAGAGGTGATCTCCCCAGAAGTACAGACTATCGATGCCGTTCGGGTTGAGTTGCAAGGCCTGTTTGAGTAACTGTTCGGCTTTGTCGGCGTCGCCGAAACCGATGGGCCAACCTGGCACGCGGTCGTACAGCGCGCCGAGGCTGGTGTAGGCCGAGCCTTGCAAGGCTTTTGGGTCCAGGGCCAGAGCCTTCTCCAGGTCGACTTTAGCCGCCTTGACCTTGCTCAGAGCCCCAAGCCCGCCCTGGGCGCCGGCCCAACTGCTGGTGACGATACCGGACCAGATCCAGGCTTCGGCCACTGACTGGCGCTCCCGAGTGAAGGCCGACGCCTGGCCGGCAAGCTGTTCAAAAGCCGCCGTGCGTTGGTCCGCGGGCACCTCGTATTGAATGTGCACCCAGCTTTGCTGGATGCCACTGAGGCGTAGTTGATCGGTGGCGTCCAGCGCCCAGACGTTTGCGCTCAAGGCGCCCAGCAGCACACCGGCAATGAATGTGTTCATGGCTTGAGGTTCTCGTTATCAGGCTTCTGACTCAGGCGACGGATCAGCGGCAATTGTTTGCGCAAGCCGCGATCCACCAGGTTGGGCAACAGGCTGTTGAGGCGCACAAAAAAGCGTTCTGGCCAGCCCAGGTACAGGTCGCGGTGTTCACCGGCAATAGCGTGAATCACCGCGCTAGCGACTGTCTGCGGGTCATCGACGTTGGCTTTGAGGGCATCGTTCAGGGCCTGCGCGGCGGCGCTGTTCATACTGGTGCGGGTGGCGCGCGGGGCGACGTATAAAACCCCAACCCGGGTGTCGGCCAGTTCCCGGCGCAGGGCTTCGGAAAACCCGCGCAGGGCAAACTTGCTGGCGCAATAGCTGGCGTACCCGGGATAACCGATGGAGCCGTAGGTCGAGCCAACGTTCACCACCATGGCGCTCTGCGCTTGCTTGAGCAGTGGCAGCAACAACTTGGTGAGACAGATCGGCGCGCTGATGTTTACCGCCAACATGGCGTTGACGTCGCTGTCTTCGAGCTGTTCAAGCATGGCGAAGTGATTGATTCCGGCGGCATTGATCAGCAGGTTGAGGCCGCTCATGGCATCGGCGGCGGCCAGTACCTTGCGGCGGTCGGCGAGGAACGTCAGGTCGGCGCCGACCCACGACAACTGCTGCGGATAGCGTTCGAGCAAAGGCGCCAAGGGTTCCCGATGGCGGGCCACGGCCAACACCTTGGCGCCACTGGCGCACAGGGCGGTGGCGATTGCCAGGCCGATGCCGCCACTGGCGCCGGTCAGCACCACCCGAGCTTCAGACAGACGCATGGGGAGCCTCCCCGTCGCGCGGCAAGCCGCGGAACATATCGGTGTACAGCGCGTACACCACCTTGGAGGCATGGATCACCGCGGCCTGGTCACAAGGATCATCGAGTGAGTTCATCAAGCGGCGATAGGTCTGCATGTGCTCGATGTCCAGCGAGCCATGGGAGCTGAGGTAGCTGAACGCGCTTTGCGGTAATTCCAGGCGTTCGCGGATGCTGTCGGCGGCATGGGTCGCCAGGGCGATGCTGGTACCTTCCAGCACATTGACCATGCCGAACAGGCCGACCGGATTGCCCCTGGCGATCAGGTCATAGAGGTAGCTGACCATTAATTCGATCGGCAACGACGGACAACCGTCGCGCACCACCAGCTTGTCGCCCCCGCAGGCTTCGATGTCGTTGAGTATCCATTGCTCGTGGCCGTATTCGTCTTCGATGTATTCGCACACTGCCTTGCGCAGCCACTCCAGCCGCGACGGCAGGCGTGCACCACAGGCCATCATCAGGGGCACGGTGTGGCGCACGTGGTAATAGGCCTGGGCGAGAAAGGCCCGGTAGCTTTCCACGCTGACCTTGCCCTGGAGGGCGTCGCGAATGACCGGTAGATTGAACAGCGTGTGGCGTTCGTGTTGTGTGGCTTCTTGCAGCGTGTCAAAAAAACTCATGACGCAGATTCCTCTGAAAAAGCCGCAGTCGACAGTTGCTCGCGATACTGCTCGACGATGGCGTCTCGGCGGGGTCGGCCGTTGGCAGTCAGCAAGCCATTGGCGGGGGTGAAGGGTTGGGTCAGGCGCGTCCAGTGGTGGACCTGGGCGTAATGGGGCAAGGCTTCATTGGCGCAGGCCACTGCGGCGGCCAGCTCTGCGTCTGTGCACTCCGGCCGATGCGGCCAAAGCAGCGCGTGATTGCTCGGCATGGCTTCGCCGTAGACAAAAGCCTGGGCGATATCCTGGCGTTGGGTCAGTTCGGCCTCGACCCATTCGGGGTTCACATTGCGGCCATAACTGGTGACGAACTGGTGTTTCTTGCGCCCCTTGAGGTAGAGGAAGCCCTCAGGGTCGAATTCACCGAGATCGCCGCTGGGCCACCACTCATCGGTGTGCGCAGGCTCGCCCAGGTATCCGAGCAGGGTCGAGCCCTTGATCAGCACTTCGCCGTCGTCCGCCAGACGGATTTGCACATGGGGCAACGGCCGCCCGACACTGCCCGCGCGACGCGCCTGCGGCCGGTTCAGGCATACCACTGATGCGCACTCCGAGAGCCCGTAGCCTTCGTAAACTGGCAGACCGGCCCGGCGTGCCCGGTGCAGCAACTCTTCACTGACCCGAGCCCCGCCCACCGCAGTAAAACGCAACGAGTAAGGGCTGAAGGCCCTTTGCTCGGCGGCGCTCACCAGTAACAACAGCAGCTGCGGCACCAAGATCACACTCTCGGGCGCACGGGCCGCCAGGCAGCCAAGCAGTCGCGGCACATCTACGCCGCTGGCCCCCTCGATACCCAGGGTTTTCTGGCTGGGTAGGCTCAGCTTCGCGCCGGCGTAGAGCGCCGCATAACAGCCGATGTTTTCCAGCAGGATGGCCAGTGGCAAGAGCGCCAGGTGATGCTGCGGATCAGTGGCCTCGCTGGCCTGATCCAGTTCCAGGGCGACCCGCAGGATACTCTCGGCACTCAGGCATACGCCTTTGGGGGTACCGGTGGTGCCCGAGGTGAAGGTCAGTTTGGCGGTGCCTTCGGGCATCCGGCTCGGACCGCTGAAGGTGCGCCGCCAGAATTCACCGTGCTTTTCGTAGCCGACCGCCTGTAATTCCGCTTCCAGCTCCGGCTCGGCAATGACCAGGGCCGCCTGACTTTGCGTCAGGCAATGCTGACGTTGAGCCGGGCTGAAAAAAGCTGGCAACATCAGGCAGGTCAAGCCCTCGAACAGCACGGCCAGATCCCAGAGCATGGCATCGACGCCATTGTCCAGGGCCAGTGCAACCACCTGGACGTTTTCATCCCGCACACGCTGCTGGCGGTACATCACTTCGGCGTAGAGCGTGGCGTAGTCCAGCTTCAGGTGGTCCCCCCAAATGGCGATGGCATTGGTCTTGCGTTCAGCATGGGAGCGTAGGGCCTGTTTAAAACGTTCTATTTCAGGCGACATGGCTGGACGCCTCCATGGACGCTGGCAACCCCAGGCGATTGAACATCCCGATGTTGCGCAAATGAATGAATCCGCTACGGATGTTGCCCACGTGCACCCAGGGCTTGCTCTCGTAGTAGCTGCCCCAACTGTGGCGATCGTCGCCCAACCGCGCAGGATCTGCAGCGCACAGGGTCACGGGCTTCAAACCCAGGCGGTGAAAGCTGTTGACGAGGCCGATATTGCCGGTGAACGCCACCCATTCCAGGCCGCCCATGGCCAGCAGGTAAGTGATGGCGATGATGCTCATGCGCGCACTGCCGGTGTCGCTGGCGGCCAGGTTGCCCACCTCGACGATGCCCCTGCGATCGACTGCACAAGCGGCCGCAGCACTGATCAGCGGATCAATCGGTTCGTCCAGGTAGCGCTCCAGGAACAGCGATTCACTGCTCGCCAGACGCACGCCGGCCACTGCACTCAGTTCACCTGAGGGGTTGTTCATGCCAAACAGCTGCGGCATGAACTGACGGATGTCGGCCCCATGGGCCTTGCGGAAACGTTGCTGGATAAAGGCTTCGAACACGGGACGCAGAGGTTCGCCCGGCAGCGCTCGGGCCAGGCTCATGGGCGGTGTTTCGGCCTGGCCGAAATGCAGGGGCAGAACGATGTTCCAGTCAAATTCGGGCATTGGAAGACGCCTCCCGGGTAAGTGTGGGAGGAGTATCCGAGGCATTTCTTAACGGAGTCTGAAGGTGACAAAAGGATCCGCAGGGCCGGTCTTCAGATAGCCTTAAGGCTGGTTGGGCACGCTGGCGCCGGTCGGTTCGCTGACCGTCAAAACCAGGCTGCGCGCATGAGTCCGCCGCCACAATAACGCTCCGGAGGCCCGTCATGACTGGCGATTTACTCGCTCACAACCGCTACGCAAAACTCTCAATCACCATGCACTGGCTGATGCTCGGGCTGTTTGTCGGGGTCTATGCCTGTATCGAAATCAGGGGCTGGCTTCCTCGTCAGCATCCATTAAAGGGTGTACTGCTGGGCACCCACGCCCTTTTTGGACTGGCGATTTTCACTTTGGTGTGGGTGCGGTTACTGGGTCGCTTGCAAAAACGCCCGCCCATCACGCCTCGCCCCCCTGCCTGGCAAAATGCGCTCGCCTACCTCACCCACCTGGCCTTGTATGGGCTGATGATCGTGCCGCCGCTGCTCGCCTGGCTGATGCTCAGTGCTGCCGGTAAACCGATCCCGTATTTCGCCTTTACTTTGCCCTCGCCCATCGCACTGAATCCCGATCTGGCCAAGCAATTAAAGGACTGGCATGAATGGTTGGGCAACGCCGGCTACTGGGTGATTGGCTTGCATGCCTGCGCCGGGATTTTTCATCACTACTGGATGCGCGATAACACCCTCACCCGAATCCTGCCCAAGCGCTTTGTGCCCAGCACCAAACTGCAGAGGCATTCCAAGTAGCCGACAAGTCCTGGGCATACAAGGCCGTCCAGTCATAGGCATGCAATAACTCAAGCCGGGCGTCACACACCCTCACGGCGTGATCGCCACCTTCATCACACCGTCCCGCTGGTGAGCAAATAACTCATAGGCCGCTTCAATGTCGTCGAGTTTGAAACGGTGAGTCACCAGTGGCGACAGGTCGACTCCGCCGCTATTCACCACCGCCATCAAGCGCCGCATGCGTTCCTTGCCTCCGGGGCACAGGGTGGTGACGATGCTGTAGTCCCCCAGTCCGGCGGCGAAGGAATCGAGTGGAATGCGCAGATCACTGGAGTAAACGCCGAGGCTGGACAACCGGCCGCCAGGACGCAAAACCCGCAATGCGGACTCGAAAGTCCCTTGAGTGCCCAGCGCCTCGATAGACACATCGACACCACGGCCATCGGTCAGGGCCATGATCTGCTCGACGACGTTGCCGTCCTTGAAATTGACCACATGGGTCGCGCCCAACTGCCGCGCAACGCTCATCCGCTCCGCCACGGCATCAACGCCAATGATGGTGGTCGCGCCCTTGAGACGTGCACCGGCGACTGCGCAGAGGCCGATTGGCCCGAGAGCAAACACGGCAACGGTATCGCCGATGCTCACCTCGCCGCGCTCCGCCCCGGAAAAGCCGGTGGACATGATGTCCGGGCACATCAGCACCTGCTCATCACTGAGGCCATCCGGGATTGGGCACAAGTTGGCAACTGCGTCTGGCACCAACACGTACTCGGCCTGGCAGCCATCAATGATGTTGCCGAACTTCCAGCCGCCCGTGGCACGAAAGCCATGACTTGTGTCGGGGCCATCCTGCGAGGCACAACCGCACAGGCACGCGTAACTTTGCCCGCTGGGCGTTATGGCGCCGGCAATGACCCGCTGCCCCTCGACAAAGCCGCGCACCTGAGACCCCAGCCGTTCGATCACGCCTACCGGCTCATGCCCCACAGTCAGCCCTTTGGCCACTGGATACTCGCCGCGCAAGATGTGCACGTCGGTACCACAAATGGTCGTGGTGGTGATACGGATCAGCGCATCCAGCAGCCCGACCTCGGGGACGGGTTTGTCCTTCAACACAATCCGGTTTTTTTCAACGAAAACTGCCGCTTTCATGGTCGCCATGGTGATCCCCGATTCGTTCTGCGTGCGTAATAGTTCAGCACGAAGCCAGGACTGCGCCGGCGCGACGGACGAAAGGTTGATTACTATGGACGGATTAGTCGCCAGCACGCTGGAACATCTACTCTACAAGATGCCATGCAGCTTCTGGGGGGGGTGGGCGGTAAGGCCAGAGTCGCTAAGACCCAAGTGACAGGGATGGAATTGGGGAGATGCAGCGGAGTTTGAAGTGGTGCCCCGAGCCGGAATCGAACCGGCACGCCCTGCGGCGGCAGATTTTAAGTCTGATGTGTCTACCAATTTCACCATCGGGGCATGGGAAATGCAAAAGCAGGCGCTGATTTAACCCTAAAATAAAACCAGAATCAATCACTTAGGACATTAGGCAACCTTTACGTGCATCAAAATGTTTTTACCAAGTCAGCATTGGACGACCTGGCTTGCCTGGGCGGTAAAGGCGGAATCAATCGCCTGGTCAGATAAAATACACTCCTGCATTCCTTTGCCTCGATCAGTTTGGCGAAAAACTGCTTTCAATCTCCGTTACGAACCTCAATAGCGCAGCGTTAATGGGGTCATGAAATCCGCCATCAACCGCCCCGCACTACCGCCCGTCCAATGAGGGCCAATCCGCACTATCGTTGAGGATTGCGCGTCTACGCTTCAATGGCTGTGCCACAACAACCTACGCCCCGCAGTTCTGAGCGTGCCCATCGAACTCGAACAGTTCCGAATGGAGCAAAGAGCTATGCGCCCCTTCAAGTTGATCGCTTTCCTTTGTGCTGCGATGGTCGGCGTCTTCCTGGGAGCGCCCGCCGTATTTGCCGAGCAAGTGACCGGCACGCTGGGTGCACCCAGTGCCACCATCAATATCAGCGGTACGCAACTGCCCCCACCCGATCCGAAATTTGGGGGCGTCATTCAGGAAGACGCCCTGCATTCAAAACCCTGGTGGTCGCCCCGCGTGGTTCCACCGAAAGGGGCGCCCAACGTGCTGTTGATCATCACCGACGACGCCGGCTTTGGCGTACCCAGCACCTTCGGTGGCGTTATTCCTACCCC
Organism: Pseudomonas sp. RIT-562; assembly: GCF_026241895.1. GTDB lineage: Bacteria > Pseudomonadota > Gammaproteobacteria > Pseudomonadales > Pseudomonadaceae > Aquipseudomonas > Aquipseudomonas mandelii_F. The sequence goes on from NZ_JAPJIV010000014.1 coordinate 158,780, forward strand.
GACAATGGATCGCATCGCACAGCAAGGCCTGCGCTTCAACCGGGTCTTCTCCACGGCGCTGTGCTCGCCAACCCGGGCCGCGCTGATCACTGGGCGCAATCACCACTCGGCGGGCTTCGGTGTGATCTCCGAGCAGTCGACCGGCTTCCCCGGCTACAACAGCATCATCGACCGGGACAAGGCAACTATCGGGCGCATCCTGCGTGACAACGGCTACTCCACCTCCTGGTTCGGTAAGGACCACAACACCCCCGTCTTCGCTGCCAGCCAGGCCGGGCCTTTCGATCAATGGCCAACCGGCATGGGCTTTGAGTACTTCTACGGCTTCGTCGGTGGCGATGCCAATCAATGGCAGCCCAACCTGTTCCGCAATACGACCCAAATCTATCCGTTCCTTGGCAAGCCGCCCGGCACCTGGAACCTGGTCACGGCGATGGCCGATGACGCGATCGACTGGATGACACGCATCCATCAGATCGACCCCAACAAACCGTTTTTCATCAAGTACGCGCCCGGCGCCACGCACGCGCCGCACCACCCCACCAAGGAGTGGGTAGACAAGATCAGCCAGATGAAACTCTTCGACGAGGGCTGGAACAAAGTGCGCGAGCGCATTTTCGAAAACCAGAAGCGTCTGGGGGTGGTGCCTAAAGATGCCAAGTTGCCCCCGTGGCCGAAAGATGTGCTTAAAGACTGGGACCAACTGACGGCCGAGGAGCAGAAACTCTTTATCCGCCAGGCCGAAGTCTTCGCCGCCTATGTCGCCTACAGCGACAGTGAGATCGGTCGCGTCGTCCAGGCGGTCGAGGACCTGGGCCAGCTCGACAATACGTTGGTCATCTATATCAACGGCGACAACGGCACCAGTGCCGAGGGTGGACCACTCGGCACACCCAACGAAGTCGCATTTTTCAACGGCGTGAGTGTGCCGGTCGCGCAGCAGATGAAGTTCTACGACGTGTGGGGCACCGAGCAAACCTACAACCATATGTCGGCCGGCTGGTCCTGGACCTTCGACACACCGTTTTCCTGGTTCAAGCAAAATGCCTCGCAGCTCGGCGGCATCAACCAGAACATGGTGGTGTCATGGCCGGCGCAGATCAAGGACAAGGACGGTCTGCGCGAGCAGTTCGTGCACGTGATCGATGTGGTGCCCACGATTCTCGAGGCGATCGGCATCCGAGCGCCCGATGCGGTGGACGGCATCCCGCAGAAACCGATCGAGGGGACGAGCTTTCTGTACACCTTCGATGCGAAAAATGCCAAGACGCCGTCCCAGCACACGACGCAATACTTTGAAATGATGGGCCAGTGGGCCCTCTACAAGGACGGCTGGTTTCTGAGCACGAAGGTCAATCGTGCGCCGTGGGAAGCTTTTGGTCCGGCCAATGCCGATCCGCTGAACAACCAGGAGCTTGAGCTCTTCAACCTGAACACCGACTTCAACCAGACCGACAACCTCGCTGCTGAGAACCAGGACAGGGTCAAAGAGATGAAGCAGATGTTCATCGCCGAGGCCAGGAAGTACCAGGTTCTGCCGCTGGACGCCTCGGTGGCTGCGCGGATCATTGCACCGCGCCCGAACATCACCGCCGGGCGCACGGAGTTCGTCTACAAGAAGCCGATGACCGGATTGCCGCAGGGCGACTCGCCACTGCTGCTAAACACCTCCTATACCATTAGCGCCGACATTGAAGTGCCGCAGGGTGGCGCCGAGGGCATGATCCTGACGTCCGGCGGACGGTTCGCCGGCTATGGTTTCTACCTGCTCAAGGGCAAACCCGTGTTCTTGTGGAACCTGATTGATATGCAACGCGTGAAATGGGAAGGCACTGAGGCGTTATCGCCGGGCCGGCACATGATCGAGTTTGACTTCAAGTACGACGGAACGGGTGTGGGCACACTCGAGTTCAACGACTTCAGCGGCCTCGCCCAGCCCGGCACTGGCACGCTCAAGGTGGATGACCAAGTAGTCGCCACACAACGCATGGAGCGCACGCTGCCGATGATCCTCCAGTGGGACGAAGCATTCGACATCGGATCCGACACACTGACCGGAGTGAACGATACGGACTACCAACCGCCCTTCCCGCTGACCGCCCAACTCAACCAGCTGACGATCAAGGTCGATCGCCCGCAACTGTCACCCGAGGACATCAAGAAGCTCCAGGCGGCAATGGACGCGAAGGCACAGCGCGATTGAACACAACCTGCAGAAACCAACGGGAGCGCAGATGCTTATCACGAAACAGCGGTTGGGGTTTGCTTTGGTTGCAGTCGCGGTAGTGTCGACCGGCCTGGCGTTTGCTGTGTACCAGAACGTTCGCGGGCCGGCGCCCTTGACACTCGGTGATGGGATAAATGGACCCGTGGGCATGGTCTGGCTGCCTGCGGGTGAGTTTTTGATGGGCAGCGATCATAAGCAAGCGCGACCTAATGAGGGACCGGCTCACAAGGTTCGACTCGATGGCTACTGGATCGACCGCTACGACGTCACCAATGCTGATTTCAGCCGTTTCGTCGCTGAAACGCATTACGTCACCACCGCCGAACGCAAACCCGAATGGGACGATCTGAAGGTACAGCTACCGCCAGGTACTCCAAAACCGGACGACAGTGTCCTGGTACCTGGGGCGTTGGTTTTCGTCGGCACGGACAGACCAGTCCCTCTGAATGACTTCAGTCAGTGGTGGGCGTTTGTCCCGAGGGCCGACTGGCGCCACCCGTTGGGCCCCGACAGTACGATCGAGGGCAAGGAAACCCATCCAGTTGTTCAGGTTTCACGCGAGGACGCACAGGCGTACGCAGAATGGGCGCATAAGCGGCTGCTGACCGAAGCTGAATGGGAATACGCCGCCAGAGGCGGACTGGAACAAGCGACCTATGCGTGGGGCATTGATTTCTCGCCCGGTGGAGAAAAGATGGCCAACACCTGGGATGAGGTGCAACCGTTTCCCGTGACCGGGGCCATTGAAAAATTCAAGATCGGCACCAAACCAGTAGGCAGTTACAGACCTAACGCCTACGGGCTCTACGACATGTCGGGCAACGTTTGGCAGTGGGTCGCCGATTGGTACCGTGCCGATGCGTTTAGCGTCGGCCATCAGCCGGCGGGTGCGGTGGCAGTGAACCCGATGGGGCCATCCGACAGCTACGACCCGGAACTCGGTGTAACGGCCAACGCCCCCCAACGAGTGATCCGAGGTGGTTCGTTTCTTTGCAGCGACAGCTACTGTACGAGCTTTCGAACCAGTGCCCGGCAGGGTGCCGACCCTATGAACTCCATGTCCCATCTCGGCTTTCGCTTAGCGATGAGCCGTGATCAGTGGGAAAAAGCACCGTTGAAAAAATAAATAGGCGGGTGCCATTCTCGCCGCCCCCATGGCGCAGCAACGCGGCTTCATGGTGAAGAGCACCTTACTTTTTTGCAGGCAAAAAAAACCCGTAACTCACTGAGTTACGGGTTTTTTAATAGTGGAGGCCGAGGTCGGAATCGAACCGGCGTAGGTGGATTTGCAATCCACTGCATAACCATTTTGCTACTCGGCCTCAAAACATTTGGTGTCGTGTAGCGCAACATCAAATGTGTACAAACTTGGAGCGGGAAACGAGACTCGAACTCGCGACCCCGACCTTGGCAAGGTCGTGCTCTACCAACTGAGCTATTCCCGCGTCTTGGTGTGGCGCATTCTATAGAATCCAGAAGCCCCGTCAACCCCTTGATTCAAAAAAGTTTTATTTCTTTTCAACCTCGGTCTTCAGATGCGGCCAGGCAGCCCGCAGGTACTGGACCATCGACCACAAAGTCAGGCCAGCCGATATCAGCAGCAGAGCGTACCCCACCAACACCCAGAAGGTGAAATCCGATGGGTTGGCCAACAGGATGACCAGTGCAAGCATTTGCGCGGCAGTTTTCCATTTGCCCAGGTTCGACACCGCTACGTGAGCACGGGCGCCGAGCTCGGCCATCCACTCGCGCAATGCAGACACGACAATTTCGCGCCCGATGATCACGGCGGCTGGCAGCGTGAGCCACAGGTTGCCATGTTCCTGCACCAGCAGCACCAGCGCGACGGCAACCATCAGCTTGTCGGCCACCGGATCGAGAAACGCCCCGAACGGAGTGCTCTGTTCCAGGCGGCGGGCCAGATACCCGTCCAGCCAGTCCGTCGCGGCGGCAAATGCGAAGACCGACGCGGAGGCCATATAGCTCCACTGGTAAGGCAGGTAGAACAGCAAAATAAAGATCGGGATGAGCAGGACGCGTAAAACGGTAATCAGATTAGGGATATTCATCGGCACAACTGGCTACGAGGTGAGGTGGCATTCTACTCGCTGTGTAGATTTGCATAAATCAACTCTGCGAGCTTTTTACTGATTCCGGGAGCTTTGGCGATCTCTTCGATGCTGGCACGAGACAGCTCCTGCAATCCACCAAAATGTTTCAACAAATCACGTCGACGGGTCGGCCCGACTCCGGCTACGCCTTCCAGCGTAGAGGTGCGACGGGTTTTACCACGCCGCGCACGGTGACCGGTAATGGCAAATCGGTGGGCTTCGTCCCGGATCTGCTGGATCAGGTGCAAGGCCGGTGAATCGCCGCGCAGGGTGAATTCATGGGCAGCATCGTTGAGGTACAGGGTTTCAAACCCGGCCTTGCGGGTTGCACCCTTGGCCACGCCCAACAGGATAAGGTCGGGCACCGCCAGCTCATTGAGCACGTCGCGGGCCATGGAGAGCTGACCCTTGCCCCCGTCCACCAGCAGAATGTCCGGCAACTTGCCCTCCCCCTCCTTCAGTTTGCTGAAGCGCCGGGTCAGGGCCTGGTGCATGGCGGCGTAGTCATCGCCTGCGGTAACTCCTTCGATGTTGTACCGTCGGTAGTCGGCCTTGATCGGTCCTTCGGGGCCGAACACCACGCAGGAGGCCACGGTGGCTTCGCCGCTGGAGTGACTGATGTCGTAGCACTCCAGGCGCTGCGGCGGCTCGTCGAGGTTCAACACTTCTGCCAGGGCTTCGAAACGTGCCGCAACATGTTGCCGGTTGGCCAGGCGCGCACCCAGGGCCTGTTCGGCATTGGTTACCGCCAATTGCTGCCAGCGTGCCCGGGTGCCACGCACCCGATGACTGATGGACAACTCCCGACCGCGCAGCTCTTCAATCGCCGCGATCAACGTCGGGAAGTCTTCATGCACCACGTTGACGATCAACTCGCTGGGCAAGTCGCGCTCGGGGCTGCTGATGAAGTAGTGACCGAGAAAAGCCGCCATGACCTCTGAAACGTCTTCGTCAATACCCACCTGCGGAAAGAAATTCTTGCTGCCAAGGACCCGGCCTCCGCGCACGCTGATCAGGTGCACGCAGGCACCGCCCGGGTTAACAAACGCGGCGATGACATCGACGTCGCCGGTCCCGCCTTCCATGCTCTGCTGATCCTGGACCCGGCGCAGCAGGGAGATCTGGTCGCGCAACTCGGCCGCCCGTTCGAACTCGAGATTGATCGCGGCTTCTTCCATGCCCGCAGACAATTCATCGGTCAGGGCGTTGCTGCGACCTTCGAGGAACATCACAGAGTGGCGGACGTCCTCGGCATATACCTCAGGCTCAACCAGACCTACGCAGGGCGCCTTGCAGCGCTTGATCTGGTACTGCAGGCACGGGCGCGTGCGGTTCTTGTAGTAGCTGTCTTCACACTGGCGAACAAAAAAAGTCTTCTGCAGCAGGCTCAGGCTTTCGCGAATGGCCCCCGCACTGGGATAGGGGCCGAAATACTTGCCCTTGGCCTTTTTGGCGCCACGATGAATGCTGAGCCTTGGGAACTGACCATCCGAAAGAAACACATACGGATAGGACTTATCGTCGCGCATCAGGATGTTGTAGGGCGGCCGCCATTCCTTGATCAACGTCTGCTCGAGCAACAATGCCTCGGTTTCGTTGGCCGTGATGGTCGTCTCGACCTGGGCGATACGCGCTACCAGCGCGGCCGTCTTGGGCGCGAGGCCGGACTTGCGAAAGTAGCTGGAGAGCCGACTCTTGAGGTTCTTGGCCTTGCCGACGTAGAGCAGGCGCGCATCGCTGTCGAACATGCGATACACACCAGGGCGCCCACTTACCGTGGACAGAAATGCGCTGGGATCGAAAGTTTCAGTCATTTCAGAGGCTGGCATCGACCATGCCGTGACGCACCGCCAACAACGTCAACTCGACGTCGCTGCTGATCGAAAGCTTTTCGAAAATGCGGTATCGGTAGGTGTTGACGGTTTTCGGTGACAAGCACAATTTATCGGAGATGATCTGCACCTTCTGGCAACCGACGATCATCAGCGCAATCTGGATCTCCCGCTCGGACAATGCGTCGAACGGTGAGTCGCTGGTGGGCTGGAATGACTTGATTGCCAGTTGCTGGGCGATTTGCGGGCTGATATAGCGCTGCCCGGCAAATACCAGGCGGATGGCCTGGACCATTTCCGGCAACCCGGCGCCCTTGGTCAGGTAACCCGCCGCCCCGGCCTGCAATAACCGGGTAGGGAACGGATCTTCTTCGCACACGGTCACCGCGACCACCTTGATATCGGGATGGCTGCGCAACAGCTTGCGGGTGGCTTCAAGTCCGCCGATGCCGGGCATCTTCACATCCATCAGAACCACGTCGGGTTTCAACTCGCGCGCCTTGAGCAGGGACTCTTCCCCTGACTCGGCCTGACCGACCACTTGCAGGCCATCGATGTCAGCCAGCATTCGTGTAATGCCTGTACGAACGAGATCATGGTCATCGACTACTAGCACCCTAATCAAGCAGACACCTCACGCAATGGTCTTTGTGGTTGCCGGACACCTTAGCAAAAAGCGCCTGCCAGACCTAGCGCCAAGCGCCATATTAAAAGTATCAATACGTTCTGTAAGGCTTGTTGCCTGCGCGTTCCAGGGAATTGTGCGGACAATGGCAATTTCTGATTGAATCCGTGCACCAGCCTCTAGTAAGCTCGATCCATCCATCGGAGACAGACCATGTTCAACACCCATCCACAGCTTCGTACCGCCAGCGCCCCGCGCTCGGTTGCGGCTGCGCGGGTGAATGGCGCCTGTGCTCCGGTCAGCTTTTATTTTGGGTATTGGTTTAGCCACTGGCGCGCCTGATACCCACACGGCGCCCACTGCAAACGGGTCGCCACCAGAGTTTTCTCAACCCCCGGTCGGCCTCCCGACCGGGGGTTTTGTTTTTTTCGGCTCCACACATTTTCAGCTTCACACCAGACACCTTGAGGATTATCCAATGAACTACGCCACTTATTACCGTTACGACACTTTTACCACCTGGCGATTTACCAGCCTCCGCTCGGGACAGCCTGCCGCCTCCGATCGGTCACCCACAGGTGGCAAGCACACACACGCAGCCAATCCGGCTAATTGTCGAACACCCCAGTAGGGCCGAGCGCGCGGGAACGCACCCGCCACTCGCCCAGGAAGCCTGAATATGAACTCGTCCGTCTCCGCTCTGCCGCTGTCCACCCTGAGCCCTGCCAACGAAGCGCTGACCCTGCGTCTGCCCAGCTCGTTGCAACTCAAGCAGCAATTGCCCCTCAGTAACGCCCTGATCCAGCAAGTCGCCACGCATCGCAACGCAGTCCGCGCGATCCTCAACGGTGAAGACTCCCGCCTGCTGATGATTGTCGGTCCCTGCTCGATTCATGACCCGCAGTCCGCCCTCGAATACGCCGCCAACCTTGCACGCCTGGCCGCTGAAGTCAGCGACGAAATGCTGCTGGTGATGCGCGCCTACGTCGAAAAACCGCGTACGACTGTTGGCTGGAAGGGTCTGGCGTACGATCCCCAGCTGGATGGCAGCGATGACATGGCTGGCGGCCTCACGCTGTCGCGGGAATTGATGCGCGAAATGCTGCGGCTCGGTTTGCCGATCGCCACCGAACTACTGCAACCGATGGCGGCAGGCTACTTCGATGACCTGCTGAGCTGGGTGGCCATAGGCGCGCGCACCACCGAATCGCAGATCCACCGGGAAATGGCCAGCGGCCTGGGCATGCCGGTCGGCTTCAAAAACGGCACCGATGGCGGCGTCGCCGTCGCCAGCGACGCGATGCGCTCGGCCGCACACCCGCACCGCCATTTCGGCGTCGACAGCCAGGGCCACCCGGCGATCATCCAGACCCCGGGCAACCCCGACACCCACCTGGTGTTGCGTGGCGGCCATCGCGGCCCGAACTTCGATCGCGCCAGCGTAGCCCAGGTAAACAGCGACTTGACCCGCCTGAAAATTCCGCCGCGAATCATGGTCGACTGCAGCCACGCCAACAGTGGCAAGGATCCGCTGCGGCAACCGGCGGTATTCAATGAGGTGCTTGAGCAACGCCTGCAGGGTGATCGCTCGCTGATTGGGATGATGATCGAAAGCCATTTGTTTGAAGGCTGCCAACCGTTGGGAGGGGCTTTGCAGTATGGCGTGTCGGTGACCGACGGTTGCCTGGGCTGGAGTGCTACGGAGCGGCTGTTGCGTGAGGCTGCACTGCGGATCAGGCGTTAACGTTGCTTGCATGAGAACGCTGGGTGGCGTTTTGACGATGGCGTATTCGGGCTGCACACGCAAACAAGCGCAGCGCGCCGGCTTGACGCCTTGGTCGGCCCGAAGGCCGCCACGGCACGGTTGTTGATCGCGGACGCCCCATTAACCACGCTGGCCGAACGCAGGTATTGCGCAGCGGGGAAACCGGCAAGGATGCCGGTTTAGCCGCGCTGGGCCAGGGACGGCCCATCGCGGCGACCCGCTGCGCAATGCCTGCGTTCGGGCACACCGAGCCTAGGCGAGGTGCCAAGTGGAGGGGCAAAAAGCGTTTGGTTACTTGGCGCTTTTCCAA
>NZ_JAPJIV010000015.1 GCF_026241895.1 Pseudomonas sp. RIT-562
TTTTCAAAGTAACCCGCCGTAAGGGCGGAACCAATACAAGCCATGACCGCAAAACCGGATATGTACACCTGAAACCGCCATCGCGAGCAAGCTTTGCTCCCACAGACCCACAGACCCACAGACCCTACAGACCCTACAGACCCCACAGATCCCACAGACCCCACAGATCCAGCAGATCCAACAGATCCAACAGATCCAACAGATCCAACAGATCCAACAGATCCAGCAGATCCAACAGATCCCACACGCCCAACCATCCCAAAAGCCCAGGGGTAAATTCGTTAGCAGGGGTTTCCAAAAAACCAAACACCCCACCCAGCAAGCCCCCAGCCAACGCGCGCTCTATCGGTGCGACTCCCCGAATACCGAAGCGCCAGTGTACAATCGCGTTCTTATACCCTTGTCGATCATGCGAAGGATTTTCCGGATGTTGCCGCGCTTTCCCGCCGTCACCCGCTGCCTGACACTTGCCGCGCTCTGTGCCGCAGGTCCCGTGGCAGCCTTGGAGTTGCCTCTTCCGCCACCCGGTGAAGACATCATTGGCCAGGTCCAAGTGATCAAGGCCAAGTACGAAGATACCTTCGCCGACCTTGGTACCGCCTACGACCTGGGCTATTCGGAAATGGTCGCCGCCAACCCGGGCGTTGACGCCTGGCTGCCTGGCGCCGGCACCGAAATCATCTTGCCGACGCGCTTCATCCTGCCGCCGGGGCCGCGTGAAGGCATCGTGATCAACCTGGCCGAATACCGTCTCTACTACTATCCAAAAGGTCGGGACGTGGTGTACACCTTTCCGTTGGGCATTGGCCGTGAAGGCTGGGGCTCACCGATTGCCCACACCACGATCACTGCCAAGACCCCCAACCCGACCTGGACGCCGCCGGCGTCGATCAAGGCCGAGCACCTTGCCGATGGTGATCCGCTGCCGAACGTCGTGCCGGCGGGTCCGGACAACCCACTGGGCCCGTTCAAGTTCAACCTGGGCACCCCGGGCTACCTGATCCACGGCTCGAACAAGAAATTTGGTATCGGTATGCGCACCAGCCATGGCTGCTTCCGCATGTTCAACAACAACGTCCTGGAAATGGCGAGCATGGTGCCGGTGGGCACCTCCGTGCGCATCATCAACGACCCGTACAAGTTCGGCGTGAGTGGCGGCAAGGTCTACCTCGAGGCGCATACGCCGCTGGACGACAACGGCAACCCGTCGGTGGTCGACAAGCACACGGCAGTGATCAACGCGATGCTCAAGCGTGAGGACATCACCAACAACCTGCGCATGAACTGGGACGTGGTGCGTGATGTAGTTGCCGCCGAAGATGGCTTGCCAGTGGAGATCGCCATACCCAATGGCGCGGCGCCGATGGTGAGCAGTTCGCCGATCGACCTGCAGCAGTAAGCGTCTCTAACAGCCCGTCGACGTGAATCGCGTCGACGGGTTTTTTATTGCCCGCAGGAAAATTCGGGCAATAAAAAAGCCGACCCAAAAAATGGGTCGGCTTGATAACAATCCCGAAGGACTATTACTTGCGGCTAGCTTTGTCGAGCATGCGCAGAGCGCGCTCGTTAGCTTCGTCAGCAGTCTGTTGTGCTTTTTGAGCAGCAGCCAGAGCTTCATCAGCTTTACGGTAAGCTTCGTCTGCACGAGCCTGGGAGCGAGCTGCTGCGTCTTCGGTAGCAGTCAGACGTGCTTCGGTTTCTTTCGATGCGCTGCTGCAACCGGTAGCCAGAACTGCGGCCAGGGCCAGAGCAGAGAATTTCAGAACGTTGTTCATCGTGTTCCCCTTCAAGGACTTTCTATTAAGTAGCTGTCTCCTCAGAGTGAGGAAATAGCCGGCGTACATACTACCCATTACTTGTAGTAAGTAAACTGACGTGTAGCAAGAAGCAAAAAAAATTGTAGGCGTTGATTCTTTTTCGAGCAACTTTTAACTGCGTTGTTTAAAAAATATCCAGCTGCAAGCCCCGATCTGAGCGAGCCGCCCGGAAAAAGTTCCCGGACCCCAGCGCTGTTTTTGCGGTCTTGGCTAAAGTCTTTCTAAATGATTTCGTCTACTCTTTTGTTCGGGATTTGAGCAGCGCCTCGCATATCTTTCTGCTAGTTGAGGTGACTTTAACAACGGGCGCTCGTCTTAAGTCTCAACATCCGGCAATGTTCAGGTAATCGACCGCGGGGAATCCCTGGTCCAGAAGTCCCTGCCTCACCCCGGAGCAGCACCCGCCAACCTGCGTGATGACGAGCGTACCTTGAGCATTTTTGCCAATGGTGCCTACTATTTGTACGTGCCCGGTTGCGCGAGATTGGTGCGGCTCTTCTCGGTGTCCTTTCAGGCACGGGGTGGCGTAGATGTTCCTTCGCCGGAAAAACATCGGTAAGGTAGGGGTCAGAATTCAAGACCCGCGAGGAGTAGTGATGAGCGAGGCGTTGTCCATCCACCATGACCAGGCTGGTCATCAGTTCGAGACCAATGTGGACGGTCATCGTGCCTACCTGACCTATATGGACCTGGGTAAACAGACCCTGGATATTTATCGTACATTTGTGCCCAACGCGCTGCGTGGTCGTGGTATCGCCGCAGCGTTGACCGAGCAGGCGCTGCAATACGCCGAGGAAATGGGCTACACGGTCATTCCATCGTGCTCCTATGTCGAGCGTTACATGGAACGTCACCAGCGGCATGCCGCCAAGCTGAGCCAGTAAACGCAACGCAAAAAAAACGCCGGGCTCCCCCGGCGTTTTTTTATGCTCGACTTTTACTGATCAGCTTGGCCGCGATCAGTTGCGAGAGCGTTTTGGCAACACATCCTTGAGCTTGGCGTGCATGCTGCGCAAGGTGGTCTCGGTGGCAGACCAATCGATGCAGGCATCGGTGATCGAAACGCCATATTGCAGATCGGCCAGATCCTTGGGGATGGCTTGGCAACCCCAGTTCAGATGGCTCTCGACCATCAGGCCGATGATCGACTGGTTGCCTTCGAGGATCTGGTTGGCGACGTTCTCCATCACCAGCGGTTGCAGGGCCGGGTCCTTGTTGGAGTTGGCGTGGCTGCAATCGACCATGATGTTCGGCTTGATCTTCGCTTTGTTCAGCGCCTGCTCGCAGAGCGCGACACTGACGGAGTCGTAGTTGGGCTTGCCATTGCCACCGCGCAGGACCACATGACCGTAAGCATTGCCCTTGGTAGTGACGATCGACACGCCACCTTCCTGGTTGATCCCCAGGAAACGGTGCGGGCTGGAAACCGACTGCAGGGCGTTGATTGCTACGGTCAGGCCACCGTCAGTGCCATTCTTGAAGCCGACAGCCGAGGACAGGCCGGAGGCCATTTCCCGGTGAGTCTGGGATTCGGTGGTGCGCGCGCCGATGGCCGACCAGCTGATCAGGTCCTGCAGGTACTGCGGGGAGATCGGGTCCAGGGCTTCGGTGGCGGTGGGCAGGCCCATCTCCGCCAGGTCCAGCAGCAATTGACGACCGATGTGCAGGCCGTCCTGGATCTTGAAGGAGTCATCCAGGTATGGATCGTTGATCAGGCCCTTCCAGCCAACGGTGGTGCGTGGCTTCTCGAAATACACGCGCATGACCAGATACAGGGTATCGGACACTTCAGCGGCCAGCACCTTGAGGCGCTCGGCGTATTCGTGGGCGGCCTTGAGGTCGTGGATCGAGCAAGGCCCGATAACGACGAACAGGCGGTGGTCGGTCCCATCAAGAATGTTGCGAATGACTTCGCGACCCTTGGTGACGGTGCTCAGGGCAGCGTCGCTCAGGGGAATATCACGCTTGAGCTGGTCAGGAGTGATCAGCGTCTCGTTGGAGGCGACGTTTAGGTCGTTGATCGGTAAATCAGCCATCGTTTACTCGTCAGGTCACGGGTGCCGGCCGCCAGCGAACCCGCGCGGCGGAGCACAGCAAATTAAGCGCGTCGGGGAGCGGAACCTTAGCGCGTTACACCGTGGCTCGACAATGGGCAGAAGTGGCTTTAATCCAGCACAGGCTGTGCAAAAGCCTTACACACCGTGTCGTGGGAGAACTCGTCGGCATGCTGCTGGACCCACTCAAGCGCCAGGGCCTGATTGTCCTGACGCTCGCTTTGCGGCTCATGCAGACGGCAATAGCGCTCGATCTGGCAAGCCTGCTCGCCCATTCTTGCGCTGAACAGCATCTGCTCGTCGACGAACGCAATGCCCACCAGGTAGCCGCGCTTGCGGCGCAGGCACCAGGCTACATAGCCCAGGTAGCGCAGGTCCGGGTTGAGGGTTGGCATGCGCACTTCCAGCGCCGTGCCATGGCGCCACGCGCGGTGGTAATTGCAAGCCATGCCGCCGAGGCTGATAGTGTGCAGCCGTTGCCGTGATATGCATTCATGTTTGAGCAACGTTAATTCAACGGGCACATCGTCAGGGTGAGGAAGAAAACGTCCCATGAACACGGACTCCATGTGTCGGTCATCTGACTGTGTTTCCCCCAGTATAGTGGTCGAATCGGAACTGACCGATTTCGATGCCGACCAACGGCTGCTGGCGCTTGGCGGCATTTCCCTGGTGATTTTCACCAGCGTCGGCTGCGCCAGTTGCCGGTTTGCCCGCGCCCGATTGCCCCAGTTGCAGCTGGCGATAGATCGGCTGTGCTGGATCGACGCCGGCAGCAATGGCGGCGTGGTCGAGCGTTACCAGGTTTTTCACTTGCCAGCGCTGTTTGTAGTGCGCGACGGTGAGTTCTTCGGGGCAGTGAATGCGCGCCTTGATGCGACCGAGCTTAACGAAGCGGTGGCCGTGGCGCTGACCAGAACAGCGGAGGAGTTGCCTTGATGGGAGCAGTAGCCAAGCCGACAATCGGCATTATCGGCACCGGGGCGATCGGTGGATTTTACGGAGCGATGCTGGCGCGGGCCGGTTTCAATGTGCACTTTCTGTTACGTAGCGAGTTCCACGCCGTGGCCGAGCGTGGCCTGCAAGTGCGCAGTGCACAGCATGGCACGCTGAACGTTTACCCGGTCCAGGCCTACTCCTCGGCGCAGGACATGCCGCCCTGTGACTGGTTGCTGGTCGGGACAAAAACTACCAGTAACGCCGACTTGGCGGCGACCATCGTTGGAGCAGCCGCCCCAAACGCCAAGGTGCTGCTGTTGCAAAATGGCCTGGATGTCGAAGACAGCCTGCGCCAATCGCTTTCGGATTCGCTGCATGTGCTCGGTGGGCTCTGCTACATCTGCGTCCACCGCGAGGCGCCCGGAATCATTACTCATCAAGCCCTTGGCGCGGTGCACGTCGGCTACCACAGCGGCCCAGCCGCCGACCCGCAGTCGCGCCGGGCCATAGTCGAAGAGGGTGCCGGGCTATTCCACGACGCCGGCATCGATTCCCAGGCCATGTCCAACCTGCATCAGGCTCGCTGGCAGAAACTGGTCTGGAATATCCCCTACAACGGGCTCTCCGTGCTGCTCCGCGCGAGCACCACGCCGTTGATGGCCGATGCCGACAGCCGGGAATTGATCAAGGCGTTGATGGCCGAAGTGGTGCAGGGCGCCACCGCGTGCGGGTATCAGGTGCCCGCCGGGTACGCCGAGCATCTGTTCACGATGACCGAGAGGATGCCCGATTATTGGCCGAGCATGTACCACGACCACCTGCATGGGCGGCCTCTGGAGCTGGAGGCGATTTACGCCCGGCCCCTGGCTGCCGCGAAGGCGGCAGGCTGCGACTTGCCGCGAATCGAAGCCCTGTTTCGCAGTTTGGCTTTCATCGATCGACATGCCGTTTGAGTCGATCATCCAGAGAGGGAAGGTATGGCGAAGAATATCGATGACAAACTGGTGCTGGCGATTTCCTCGCGAGCGCTGTTCGACCTGAGCGAAAGCCATAAGGTGTACTTGTCCAGCGGCGTGGAAGCGTATCGGCAGTACCAGATCGAGCACGAAGACGAAATCCTCGAACCCGGCGATGCATTTCCCCTGGTGCAGAAACTGCTCAACCTCAACAACAGCCTGGGTCGCGCCCGGGTCGAGGTGATCCTGGTGTCGCGCAACAGTGCAGACACCGGGCTGCGGGTGTTCAACTCGATCCACCATTATGGCCTGGCGATTTCGCGTGCGGCATTTGTCGGCGGGCGCAGTCCTTATCCCTACCTCAAGGCGTTCGGTTGCGACCTGTTCCTGTCGACTCATGCCGAAGACGTGCGCAGTGCGCTGGACGCCGGTTTTGCTGCGGCGACAATCCTGTCCGGCGGTGCCAGCCGCGCGGCCAGCGACGAACTGCGCATCGCCTTCGACGGTGACGCGGTGCTGTTTTCCGATGAATCCGAGCGGGTGTACCAGGCTGGTGGTCTGGAAGCCTTTCAAGCCAGTGAGCGCGAGTCCGCCCGGGAACCGTTGCGCGGCGGACCGTTCAAGGGCTTTCTTGCGGCTCTTAATTTGCTGCAGCGTGAATTCCCGGATGACGCCTGTCCGATCCGCACTGCCCTGGTGACTGCACGTTCGGCGCCCGCTCATGAACGGGTGATCCGCACGTTGCGCGAATGGGATATCCGCCTCGATGAGTCGCTGTTCCTTGGCGGCCTGACCAAGTCGGCTTTTCTCGAAGCCTTCGCCGCCGATGTGTTTTTCGACGATCAGGCCGGGCATTGCGAGTTGGCCCGGGAAGTGGTGGCCACCGGTCATGTGCCCCATGGCATAAGCAATGAGCAAAAAGTTTAAGCCCGCCGTTCAATGCGTTACGCCGGCCGCCGTACTCGCCAAGGCACTGCTAAGCTGAATCAATCTCCGCCATGTTGGCAGACGAGGAGGTCATATGATTCGTTCGATGCTGTATGCCACCGACCTCGGCCTGTACGCACCGTTAGTGATGCAGCACGCCTTGGCCTTGGCTCGGACATTCGATGCCGACTTGTATGTAGTGCATGCGGTGGAGCCGATGGGCCTGTTCGCCGAGTCGGTATTGCAGAGCTACCTTGATGAGCAGGCGTTGAACGATTTCCACAGCCAGGGCCTGAATACGGTAATCGCCAATATCGAGCAGCGGGTACTCGACAGCTTTCGCGAGGAGCTGGGAGAGGAGGGGGACCAGGACCTGGCGCGAATCCAGGCGGTGCGGGTGATCCAGGGCGACCCCTCGCAGGTGATTCTCGAACAGGCGCAGAAACTCTCTGTGGATTTACTGATCGTAGGTAGTCACAGCCACGGTGCGGGTGCGGAAACGCCATTGGGCCGCACGGCTGCGCGGGTGTTGCAACTGGCGAGGGTGCCGGTCTACCTGGTGCCGCTGGTTGAGCGTCGTCGGCAAGGGGATCGCTAGGACACGAATAGTGGCACACTGATAAAAAGTTCTAGATTTATTCTTCAAACCATTAATATAGTTATATACCGTCGCTGATGCCCGTGGCGTCTACCTGCTTTGAGGGATTCATATGAAGCTTCAACAATTGCGCTACATCTGGGAAGTGGCGCACCACGACCTCAACGTTTCAGCTACAGCCCAAAGCCTATACACCTCGCAACCGGGCATCAGTAAACAGATCCGACTGCTGGAAGACGAACTGGGCGTCGAGGTCTTCGCCCGCAGCGGTAAACACCTGACTCGCGTTACCCCGGCCGGCGAGCGCATCATCACCACCGCTGGCGAGATCCTGCGCAAAGTCGAAAGCATCAAGCAGATCGCCCAGGAATTCTCTAACGAGAAAAAGGGCACCCTCTCGATCGCCACCACCCATACCCAGGCGCGCTACGCATTGCCGCCGGTGATCAGCAACTTCATCAAGCAATACCCCGATGTGGCCCTGCACATGCACCAGGGTTCGCCGATGCAGATCGCCGAAATGGCCGCAGACGGCACCGTGGATTTTGCGATAGCGACCGAAGCGCTGGAACTGTTCGGCGACCTGGTGATGATGCCGTGCTACCGCTGGAACCGCTGCGTGGTCGTGCCCCAGGGCCACCCGTTGACCAAGCTGTCGAAGCTGACCCTCGAAGCGCTGGCCGAATACCCGATCGTGACTTATGTGTTCGGCTTCACCGGCCGCTCGAAGCTCGACGAAGCGTTCAGTCACCGTGGCCTGACACCGAAAGTAGTATTTACCGCTGCCGACGCCGACGTGATCAAGACTTACGTTCGCTTGGGCCTGGGCGTCGGTATCGTGGCGAAGATGGCCGTCGACGCCAAGCTCGACAGTGATCTGGTGATGCTCGATGCCAGCGATCTGTTCGAGTCCAGCATCACCAAGATCGGCTTCCGTCGCGGCACTTTCCTGCGCGGGTTCATGTGCGACTTCATCGAGAAATTCGCGCCGCACCTGACTCGCGAAGTCATGGCCAAGGCGATCCAGTGCCACAACAAGCAGGAGCTGGAAGAGCTGTTCGACGGAGTCGAATTGCCGGTGCATTGATCCCCGGTCTAGAACACCTCGGTGACAGCAAACTGTTGCCGGGTTCCCGCCACCAGAATGTCCACTTCGTCCCCTTCGAACTTGCCCAGCAGGCTTTTGCCCAGGGGCGAGCGGGGGGTGATGACGGTAATGATCTGCCCCACCATATCGATCTTCAACCCGGCCGCGTCGGGCGCGAGGAACAGCCACTGCTCGCGACCTTTCTCGTCCTCCAACCCCAGCAAGGCACCGACTTCAATGCCGCGTTGTTCGTCATAGGCCCGCAGGTTCAGGTTCTGGCACAGGGCCAGTGACTGCCTGATTTCTTCTACGCGCCTGGCCTGGCCCGCAGCAAGGTAAGACGCTTCCAGGCCCAGGGTGTCGTATTTGTTCTCGGCGATATTTTCTTCGTGTGTGGCGGTCTCATAGGCGGTCTGCGCCGCGCGTTCGGCGATGTCGAGATCGATGCGCAGCTTGTCGAGTATCAATTGGTGAACGGTTTTCTTGTGCATGGCGGGTTTCATCAATCGCAGAATTGCTGGACGTTGGCGCGGCTTTTTTCGCTCGGTGCGTTCTGGTCCTGCTGCAGCCAGAACTGGCATTTCGGGTTGGCCAGGTTGCGGCTGCTGCCACGGGCCTGATCCAGTCGTTGCTGTTGCTCGTTCTTGCGCAGGTTCTCCTCGTATTGCTCGAACAGCGGACTCTGCGGCGGAATGTCGGGCCGCGGTTGCGTCACCTCCGGCACCGGCGGCCTGGCGAGTTGTTCCACTGCTGCAGCCACGGGTGCCAACTGCGTGCTGAACAACAGGCGTGAGGCCAGCCAGCAGGTCAGCGCGATGGCGAGGAATCCAAGCCACAGGCCCAAGGCAATGCTGGCACTCAGTTGCAGCACGTTGAGTCGTACGGCAAGTGCGCGGCGCGGGTTGGGGCGGTAGGGCATGGCGGCCTCCTGGCGGCTGGTTGCGAGCGATGGGCGATTGTCGCATGAAGATTAATCGCCGTCGGCTCTTCTGCGCGGGGTAATTTATGCGGACAATCGCCACCTTTGCCAACGGGAGCCTGGAATGCCTGAAACGAACACCCGCTGGGACATCTTCTGCACCGTGGTCGACAACTATGGCGACATCGGGGTGACGTGGCGGCTGGCCCGGCAACTGGTAGCCGAGCATTCGGTACAGGTGCGCCTGTGGGTCGATGACCTGCGTGCCTTCGAGCGGATGTGCCCGCAGATCGACATCCAGCTGGCGCAGCAATGGCAACAAGGGGTGGAGGTGCGACACTGGCCTGCGCAATGGCAGCCGGTCGAGGCGGCTGATGTGGTGATCGCCGCGTTTGCCTGTCAGTTGCCGACGCTTTACATGGATGCCATGGCTGCGCGCGAGCAGTCACCCCTGTGGCTAAACCTTGATTACCTCAGCGCCGAAGACTGGGTGGTGGGTTGCCACGGTTTGCCTTCGGTTAAATACCGCCACGTGCAGAAGTACTTTTTCTTCCCGGGGTTTCGCAAGGACACGGGCGGCTTGCTGCGCGAGCGCGACTTGCTCGAGCGACGCCGGCAATTCCAGCAAGATGCCCAAGCCCAGAGCGATTTCCTGCGCAGCCTGGGCATCGATCGAGTCCCGGGTAGCCAGTTGATATCGCTGTTCGCCTATGAGAATGCCGGGTTGGCCAGCTGGCTTGATTGCCTTGCGAGCGATTCGACACCCTCGCACATGTTGGTGCCCGAAGGGCGGATCCTTGGCGACGTCGAACGCTGGCTCGGCGTTGCAGGGCTCGCAGCAGGCGACGTGCATGTGCGCGACGCTTTGACCGTGCAGGTGCTGCCATTCGTCCGACAGGATCAATACGATCTGCTGCTGTGGAGCTGCGATTTTAATGCTGTGCGCGGCGAGGACTCGTTCGTGCGCGCCCAATGGGCGGGTCGTCCGCTGCTGTGGCACATCTATCGGCAGGACGAAGATATCCACCTGGACAAGCTCGAAGCTTTCCTCACTTTGTACACCAAAGGCCTGTCGCCAGCGGCGAGTGAGGCGATCAGCGGTCTGTGGCGAGCCTGGAATCACGGTGCAACAATGACCGATCACTGGCATGCCACCCGCAAATGCGCGCCAGAACTGCAGCATCACGCCGAAGCGTGGTGTCTGGAACAGGCCTTGCAAGATGATCTTGCCGCGGCGCTGGTACAGTTTTATGTAAATTGGATATGATACGCGGCCTAGATTTTTGTAAATCCCATCCAAATTCGGATATTCGCAATGAAAACTGGTAAAGAACTGAAACCCGGTACCGTGATCCGTCTCGAAAACGATCCTTGGCTGGTTCAGAAAGCTGAATTCACCAAATCCGGTCGTAACAGCGCGATCATGAAGACCAAGCTGAAAAACCTGCTGACCGGTTACAAGACCGAGATCGTTTACAGCGCCGACGACAAACTGGACGACGTAATCCTCGACCGCAAAGAAGCGACCCTGTCGTTCATCAGCGGCGACACCTACACGTTCATGGACACCACTGACTACACCATGTACGAGCTGAACGCTGAAGACATCGAAGCCGTTCTGCCTTTCGTTGAAGAAGGCATGACCGATGTTTGCGAAGCGATCTTCTTCGAAGAGCGTCTGGTTTCCGTAGAGCTGCCGACCACTATCGTGCGTCAGGTTGACTACACCGAAGGTTCCGCTCGCGGTGACACTTCCGGCAAGGTGATGAAGCCTGCCAAACTGAAGAACGGTACCGAGCTGTCGGTTGCTGACTTCATCGAAATCGGCGACATGATCGAGATCGATACCCGCGAAGGCGGTTCCTACAAAGGCCGTGCTAAATAAGCACAGCTTGAGGAATGAAAAAGCCCGACCATTGAGTCGGGCTTTTTTGTGTCTGCTTGAAAGATAGCTGGCGCTTAAACCGTCACATGCAGACGCACATCCACATTGCCACGGGTCGCATTCGAATACGGGCATACCTGGTGAGCGGCATCCACCAGCGACTGCGCATCGGCCTGCTCAAGGCCCGGCAAGCTGATATGCAGGTCGATGTCCAGACCAAAACCGCCAGGGATCTGGCCGATGCCGACATGGGCGGTAATTGACGCGTCGTTGGGGATGCTGCGCTTGGTCTGGCTGGCCACGAATTTCAGGGCGCCGATAAAGCAGGCGGAGTAGCCGGCTGCGAACAGTTGCTCGGGGTTAGTCGCAGCGCCGCCGGCACCGCCGAGCTCTTTAGGAGTGGCGAGCTTGACGTCGAGGACGTTGTCGCTGGAAACCGCACGACCATCACGGCCGCCAGTGGAGGTTGCGATTGCGGTGTAGAGAGTTTGCATGATGAAAGCCTCGCCAGATCTGATGGATTTCGCGCTAACTGTTTGCGCGCTAAGTAAGTGCGAAATGAATGTATCGCGCTAATAGTTAGCGCGCAAGATAAATTTCGAAAATTGTTATCGCCGGGATCCTACACAATTGTGTTGATCCTTAGGACGCCATCGGGAGCAAGCTTTGCTCCCATAAAGCTTTGCTCTCCCACAAAGGCTTGCTCGCACATTGTGCGCGCTTTCAGAGGCTATCCTGCAAGTGACTGCGCAACTCCTGCAACTCTGCCTGCAGTTTCTGCAGCTGCTGCAAGGTCTGCCCACTCGCCCCCAGGATGCACTGCGGAATATCCCGCGCCTGGTCCCGCAACGCGCGGCCTGGCCCGGTCAACTCGACAATCACCACCCGCTCATCCTCGCGGCTGCGGGTACGGCTGAGCAAACCCTCGACTTCAAGGCGCTTGAGCAGCGGCGTCAGCGATCCGGGATCGGTCAACAGCCGGGCGCTGATCTCGCTCACGGTCAAGCCATCGCGCTCCCACAACACCAGCATCGCCAGGTACTGCGGATAGGTCAGGCCCAGAGCCTGCAGCAGCGGTTTGTAAACCTTGGTCATCATCAGCGAAGTGGAGTGCAGGGCGAAACACACCTGGTTGTCCAGCAGCAGGTGGTCACAGTTATCCGGGGTGTTGCGCTTGTCAGTCATTTCAAAACCTTGATCAGTGATCGTCATCAATCTAGTGGGCGAATCTTTAATGCGCCAGATAATTCGCGGTCAGTGCCGGCCCAGATTGTTCTGCAGCGCCAGATCCCATGGAGGTATCGGGCTGAAACGGGTCTTCAGGTACTCCAGCAGCAAACGACTGCGTGGGTTGGGTTGCTGCTCCAGGCGCAACGCGTAGATCCCCGTGCTTTCCGGAGCCGGCAGGCCGCTGTCGCAAAACAGCGGTTGCAGTTCGCCGCGCAGCAGGTATTCGCTGGCGAGCCAGGTGGGCAAATGGGCGATGCCCAGCCCGGCCAGCGCGCCGCACACCAACGCCTCGGCATTGTTGGCACTCATGCGGATGCGCGCCGGGCGGTGCAGTTGCAGCTGACCGTCACGTTCGAAGCGCCAGGCGAAGGGCGGAGCCAGGCCGTCCCAGTCCAGGCCGTCATGTTCGATCAGCTGCGCCGGGTCGCTCGGTACGCCACGATGCTTGAGGTAGGCCGGGCTCGCACAGGCGATGCGCACCATGCGCGCCAGTGGCGTGGCAACCAGGCGGGTGTCGGCCATTTGCCCGGCGCGTAGCACCAGGTCGACCTTGCCCAGGTTCAAGCCCTGCATATCGACAAAACTGTCGATCAGATGCAGTTGCACGTCGAGGCCAGGGTAGAGCATCAGGAAGTCTGCAATCACCGGCGCCAGATGCCGCCGCCCGAACGCGGCAGGTGCATCAATGCGGATCAAGCCCTCCGGTGCACTGCTCAGGGAAACGGCTTCGGCCCGCGCCAGGCGCAGTTCCGTGACGATCCGCCGTGCACGCTCGGCAAACGCCAGGCCTGCCGGCGTCGCCCGCACCGCGTGGGTGCTGCGAATGAACAGCTGGCTGCCGACGGCGTTTTCCAGGCTATCGATACGCCGGGCCACTGCGGAGGGTGTCAGCGGATATCGGCGGGAAGCGGCGGAAAAACTGCCGGTTTCCAGCACATCGAGGAACAGCGCAAGCTGTTCGGTTAACTGGTTGGGGTTCATCATCAGGCGCTTATGCGGATTTGGCACAGCCATTGTGCGTTGCTGTGCGTTTCACTGCCAGCCATGAATGCGTAGCATGAACCCCTGACTTCGACAGGAATGTGATCGTGATTGAGTTCTTGATGTATCTGCTGTTTGGCGCGGCCCTGGGCACCTTGGGAGGGCTGTTTGGCATCGGCGGCGGGTTGATCGCGATTCCATTGCTGGGGGTTTTTTTCGGGCTCGACCAGCAAATTGCCCAAGGTACGGCACTGGTCATGGTGGTACCGAACGTGATGCTGGCCTTAGGCGTTATCACCAACGCAACCGCATCGAGTTGCGCCACGCGCTGCCGCTGGCCGTGATGGGCTTCTGTTTTGCCTGGATCGGCTCGATCTGGGCGGTAGGCATTGATGCGCAATCCATGCGCGCCGGATTTGTCGCATTCCTGGTCGCCCTGTCGGCCTATAACCTTGTCCGAATGTTCACCAGCAACCCGCCAGCCACTGCGCAAATGCGCTATTCATGGCACTGGCTGGGTGTACTTGGCGCAGCGTCCGGGACCATGGGCGGTCTGTTCGGAGTCGGTGGGGCGGTGGTGGCAACGCCGGTGTTGACCAGCGTGTTCGGTACTACTCAGGTCGTTGCCCAGGGATTGTCCCTGGCCTTGGCGCTGCCCAGCACCGGCGTGACATTGGTGACCTACGCCGTACACCATCAAGTGGACTGGATGATCGGCGTGCCGTTGGCCATCGGCGGCCTTTTGAGCATCAGCTGGGGAGTGAAGATTGCCCATGCGATGCCGGAGCGCCTGCTGCGCGGATTGTTCTGCGGTTTTCTGGTGCTCTGTGCGGTGATGCTCGCGTTTAAAGTTTAAAACCGTCGACTATATGTTCTGCCAGGCATTCGGTGATGGGCGAGGGGGTGTGCAGGTTGCGCACCAGCATGATGCTGGCCTCGGGCAGCTGCGGCAAACCTTCGGCCTCACCCAGAATGCGCATGTCCGGGGTGATCAGGCTTTCCAGCTGCGCGGTCACCGCCAGGCCGGCGCTGACCACTGCCATGATCGCCGACAGGCTGGAACTGTTGTAGGCCACCCGATAATCACGGCCCATGGCATCCAGTGCATTGCACGCCCATAAGCGGCAGAAACAATCGCTGTTGAACATTGCCAGTGGTAACGGCGTCTGCTCGTGGGCACTGAAACATTGGGCTTCAGCCCAGACAAAACGCTCCTTGCGCAGCAGTTGGCCGATTTCGTTACCGGGTTCGCGGGTGACGATTGAGAGGTCAAGATCCTGGCGCAGCAACAATTGTTTTGATGGTTCGCAATGCACCTCGATCTGGATCAGCGGATAGGACTGGGCAAAGCGCCGCAGGATCCCCGGCAGAAAACGCATCACATAGTCATCCGGCGTGCCGATTCGCACCATGCCCACCATGTGTGGTTCGCGCAGGGTGTTGAACACCTCGCTGTGCAGCTTGAGGATGCGCCTGGCGTAACCCAGCAGCACCTGGCCCTCGGCTGTCAGCCGCACCTGGCGCCCGTCGCGTTGAAAGAGCTGGCGCTGCAGCACGTCCTCTTCAAGCCGTTTCATTTGCATGCTCACGGCCGATTGAGTGCGATTGACCTGCTCGCCCGCGCGGGTGAAGCCACCCTGGTCAGCGATGGCGACGAAGGTGCGCAGCACTTCGGTATCGATACTTGGGTAGGCCGACATACATCAATCTCCGAGATGTATTGCATAAGAAACATTCGTTGGATTGATCTTAGCGCCAGCGCGACACTTGAGCCATCCCAAACGGAGGGCAACAAGATGAAAGGTCAACACGCTGTCAACGCAGTCGAAAAACACTCCATCCATGTCGTATCGGATCTGCTGCACAAGCTGACCCGCTGGTACGAACTGCACCGCGAACGGGAGATGCTGGCGGGCATGAGCGATGAGGCCTTGAAGGACATTGGCCTGAGTCGCGCGGACGTGACGCAGGAAGCAGAGCGGCACTTCTGGCAGGACCCGATGAGCAACGGTAAATGATGGGTAATGCCCATCGTACATGCCTGGTCACAACCCCATGACACGCGGCGAAAGCCCGGGGAATGGGGTTTTTCATGGGCGGCAACAGGCGGTCATATTCAATCGCTGGAACATGGCAAGCAGCCCCTGAAAAATGTCGCCTCGATGTTGAGGAGCACCATCATGAAACGGATGTTGATCGCAAGACCAGGTAACTTCATTTCCTTTTCCAGCGCATTGTCTGGGATAACTTCCCAGATCGGGCGTTGGCGCCAACTGAGCAGGGATCGCGCCGAGCTGGCGCGTTTGAGTGATGACTGTCTGCGGGATATCGGCTTGAGTCGATCTGACGTCAGGCGCGAATGTACCCGGCCATTCTGGGATGATCCACTCAAGCGATGAGTTGACGCCATTGGCGTTTCATCTGCGGACCGCTAAGGTGGGCACAGACCTCTACACGAGTCGTTGAATGCCTACCTCCTCGCACTTCTCCTTGCTGCAAGCCAGGCGCCTGGCGTTGAGCGCCCAGGGTTTCGGCGGGCGTCAGCCGCCGGCCCTGGTCAAATCGACCCAGCTCAATCGATTGATCGAACGGCTGGGTATTCTGCAGATCGATTCAGTCAATGCCCTGGTGCGTTCGCACTACCTTCCGCTGTTTTCGCGGCTGGGCAATTATTCGCCAGACTTGCTCGACCAGGCGGCCTGGAGTTCGGGCCGGCGCCGCACGCTGTTCGAATACTGGGGGCATGAGGCCTCGTTGCTGCCGTTGTCGATGTTCCCGATGATGCGCTGGAGGATGGCGCGGGCCTCCCGTGGCGAAGACATCTATCAGCAGCTGGCGCGATTTGGTCGCGAGCAGCAGGACACCATTCGCCGGGTGCTTGGCTCGGTTCAGCAGCTTGGCGCGTTGGGCGCAGGCAGCCTGTCAACCCGCGAGAATCGTGCCGGACCATGGTGGGACTGGAGCGCGGAAAAACACGCACTGGAATGGTTGTTTGCCGCCGGTGAAGTCACCGTCGCCGGACGGCGCGGATTCGAGCGACTGTACGACTTGCCAGAACGAGTCATTCCTTCGGCCATCCTGCGGCAACCCCTGCTTTCGGAAGCAGAGGCTCAACGCGCACTACTTAAACACGCAGCGAGTGCCTTGGGCGTGGCGACTGAAAAGGACTTGCGCGATTACTTCCGGCTCAACCCCGGCGATGCTCGTGCGCGCCTGGCGGAGTTGGTCGAGTCGGGCGAGTTGCTGATCTGTGAAGTGCAGGGCTGGAAACAAACCACTTACTGCTTGCCGCAGGCAAGGGTGTTGCGCAAGGTTGAAGCCAGTGCGCTGCTTTCGCCTTTCGATTCATTGATCTGGGAGCGCAGTCGCACCGAGCGCCTGTTCGATTTTCGCTACCGCCTGGAGATTTACACGCCGCAAGCCAAGCGCGTGTATGGCTATTACGTGCTGCCATTCCTGCACAACGAACGCATCGCGGCGCGGGTCGATTTACGTGCCGAGCGAGCGTTGGGGCGGTTGGCTGTGCATGCAGTGCACGAGGAAGAGCCGGGGCTGGATGATGAGGGGATGTTCGCACTGGCGTTGAATCTGCGGCGCATGGCTGATTGGTTGGGGCTTGAGCGGGTGCAGTTGAATTGCCAGAGAGAGAGTGCGGGGCGGTTGCGCGAGGTATTGGCGAGGATTGGTTGCGTCTGACATACCGTCATCGCGGGCAAGCCTTGCTCCCACAAGAGTCGTTTACACCACAGATAATGTGGCTAGCTCCTGTGGGAGCAAGGCTTGCCCGCGATGACGGTATCTGGGCAATAAAAAACCTGCAGGCTTACCGCCGAACCTGCTTCAACGTCTCGGCGATCAAAAACGCCAATTCCAGCGACTGGTCAGCATTCATCCGTGGATCACAATGGGTGTGATACCGGTCCGACAGGCCATCCTCGGTAATGGGGCGCGCGCCACCAATGCATTCGGTCACATTCTGCCCGGTCATCTCGATATGAATCCCGCCGGCATAACTGCCTTCGGCTTGGTGAACCTGGAAGAACTGCTTCACTTCGCCGAGGATCTGCGCGAAATCGCGGGTCTTGTAGCCGCTGCTGGCCTTGATGGTATTGCCATGCATCGGGTCGGAGCTCCAGAGCACCTGCTTGCCCTCGCGCTGCACGGCGCGGATCAATGCCGGCAAGTGGTCACCGACCTTGTTGGCGCCCATTCGGGCAATCAGGTTGAGGCGGCCCGGATCGTTTTCGGGGTTGAGCACATCGATCAGGCGGATCAGATCGTCGGGGTTCATGCTCGGGCCGACCTTGACCCCGATCGGATTGTTCACACCACGCAGGAACTCGACGTGAGCACCGTCCAGCTGACGGGTGCGGTCGCCGATCCACAGCATGTGCGCAGAGCAGTCGTAGTAGTCGTTGGTCAGGCTATCGCGCCGTACAAAGGCTTCTTCGTAGTTCAGCAGCAAGGCTTCGTGAGCGGTGAAAAAACTGGTCTCGCGCAGCTGTGGCGAGCTGTCCATGCCGCAAGCGCGCATGAACGCCAGGGTTTCATCGATGCGATCGGCCAGGTGGCTGTATTTTTCAGCCAGTGCCGAATTGGCGATGAAGTCCAGGTTCCATTTATGCACCTGATGCAGGTCGGCAAAACCACCTTGGGCAAACGCGCGCAGCAGATTGAGGGTGGCGGTGGACTGGTGGTAGGACTGCAGCAGGCGTTCCGCGTCGGGCACGCGGCTCTTTTCGTCGAAGCCGATGCCGTTGACGATATCCCCACGGTAGGCCGGCAACGTCACACCGCCGATCGTTTCATCATTGGCCGAACGGGGTTTGGCGAATTGCCCGGCCATGCGCCCGACCTTGACCACCGGGCAGCCGGCGGCGAAGGTCATGACGATCGCCATCTGCAGCAGCACCTTGAAGGTGTCGCGAATCTTCGCTGCGGAGAACTCGGCAAAACTCTCGGCGCAATCTCCGCCCTGCAACAGAAACGCCCGGCCCTGGGTCACTTCGGCAAACTGGCGACGCAACTCCCGCGCTTCACCGGCAAACACCAGCGGCGGATAGCTGGCCAGGGTTTGCTCGACCTGCAGCAAATGTGCCGCATCGGGGTAGGCAGGTTGTTGCTGGATCGGCAGGGCGCGCCAGCTGTCAGGGCTCCAGGGTTGGCTCATCACGGTCTCGGTAGTTTTACGCTCGGGTCCTCATGTTATCAGCAATTAGTGCGTGACCTGTTCCCGTCGCTTCAAGGACAATCGCGCCTTTGCAGCCGCATCTGCGGTTGACTGCACTGCTGTTTCCCCGCGCTGCAGGCCCGATGACGATCAGGAGAGGAAATGACCGAGGAGCGCGTCGAGCATCTGCTCGCCGAAGTACAGGATGAGTTCGGCGTGATACGTGTGCTGGAAGTGGCGGATTACCGATTTCTCGAGTTCGGTGACGCCATCGAACAGAGTTGCGTATTCACCGCCGACCCGAGCTGGCTCGAATACGATTACACCCGTGCGATGCTGATTGGTGCGTTGTGCCATGAGCAGCCGGAGAGTGCGCTGTTCCTGGGGCTGGGCGCCGGTACGTTGACCCAGGCCTGCCTGAAATTCCTGCCTTTGGAAGACGTCGAAGCCATTGAGCTGCGCCCCGATGTGCCGCGCCTGGCCATCGAATACCTGGGGTTGGATGATGATCCCCGGCTGTATATCCGGGTCGGTGATGCGCTGGAGTTGCTCGATACTGCAGAGCCCGCAGACCTGATTTTCGTCGACCTTTATACCGATGTCGGGCCGGGGGTTGGCCACCTGGCCTGGAGCTTTCTGGAAAACTGTCAGAAGCGCCTGAATCCGGGGGGCTGGTTGGTGATCAACCAGTGGGCCACCGACGACGGTAAACCGCTGGGCGCCGCTTTGCTGCGCGGGCTCTATCATCGGCATTACTGGGAGCTGCCGGTCAAAGAGGGCAATGTGATTCTGCTGGTGCCGTCGGAGCTGGATCAGGAGCTGGACCTGGATGGCCTGGTCGCCCGGGCCGAAGAGCTGGCGCCGCGGTTGGGGTATTCGTTGCAGTCGCTGATCAAGGTGATTCGCCCGGCCACCTGAAGGTTGTGAGCTTGCACTGTAGGAGCAGCCTTCGGCAGCTCCTACAGGAGTCGTGTTAACTGCGAGATTTCAGCAGCCCTTGAAGACCCCCGGGCGCTTCTCCAGCATCGAGCGCACACCCTCCTTGGCATCCTCGCTGCCCAACAACTGCTTCACCAGCGGCGCTAGCCCCTGCGCCGCCGCTGTTTCACCTTCATAACGCGCCTGTCGGGCCGACAGCAGGGTTGCCTGAACCCCGAGCGGCGCCTGCCGGGCGATCCGTTCCGCCAGCTCAATCGCCCGTGGCAGCAAATCCTCACTGGCCATGACTTCCTGAACCAGCCCCAGCTTCAACGCTTCATGGGCATCAAAGTCGTCGCCGGTCAGCAGCCAGCGCATCGCATTGCCCCAGCCCGCAACCTGGTGCAGGCGCAGTGTGGCGCCGCCAAACGGGAAGATCCCGCGCTGCACTTCTTTCTGCGCGAAGCGGGTATTGCTCGCGCACAGGTTGATATCGGCGGCCAGCATCAACTCGATGCCAATGGTCAGGCAGTAGCCCTGCGCGGCGACTATCACCGGCTTGCTCACCCGGGGACCGGCCAGGATGCCCCATGGATCGCAGCCGCCGGTGGGAACCTGCCAACCTTCGGCCAGGCTGGCGCTGGCGCTGACCAGGTCGAGCCCGGCGGTGAAGTGCTCGCCATGGCCGAACACCACGGCCACCCGGGCTTCGCCGTCGGCTTCAAACTCGCCGTAGGCCAGGCTGAGTTCGTTCAGCAGCTCGAGATCAAATGCATTCCGCTTGGCCACTCGGTCCAGGCCGATCAACAGCACGTGACCACGGCGTTCGCGGCTGACTCGACTGGAGCAGGGCTGATTCATGGGGTAATTCCTCGTGGCGCAAAGGGGGCGGGCGCCGGGCGCGGGGTATAGGTGATGGGCCATTCGGGTGAACCGTTTTAGCGCCATCTCCAGCAGGGCCGGGCCTTTGAAAAGTAGACCCTGGTTGGATTCTGCGCAAAGCCTGTGACACAACGGCGTATACGTTAGTTTTCCGACAAATAATGCTCCCTTTTTGCCCGAATTCCGGTATAGTGCGCGCCGGCCTTTAACCGGGCCGCGTTTAGGTAGCGCAATTCCCCGAAGTCAGCTTCGGCTGCACGTCCGCACAGCGGACTCTCCCTTGACGAATCTTTTTCATTCATTCGTTTTCGCAAATCCCCGCCGACAAAGCAGCCAGGGCGACTCTTGAGTCTTACACGGCATGCGCAGCTTTGGAGCATGGGTCTTTGCGGATGCACTTAGAGGCAGACCCATGACCCAGGAAACCGGCGGCTTCGCCGCTTTTAATCTTAATCCGAATATCCTTGCAGCCGTCATCGCGACCGGCTACGAAGAGCCTTCGGCTATTCAGCAGCAATCGATCCCGATCATCATGGCCGGCCACGACATGATTGGCCAGGCGCAAACCGGTACGGGTAAAACCGCCGCTTTCGCCCTGCCGATCCTGCATCGCATCGATCCTGCAAAGCGCGAGCCGCAAGCCCTGATCCTGGCGCCAACCCGTGAGTTGGCGCTGCAAGTAGCAACCGCTTTCGAAACCTACGCCAAGCAAATGCCGGGCGTTACCGTTGTGGCCGTTTACGGCGGCGCCCCTATGGGCCCACAACTGAAAGCAATCCGTAATGGCGCACAGATTGTTGTCGCCACTCCGGGTCGTCTGTGCGACCACCTGCGTCGCGACGAAAAAGTATTGGCTACCGTGAACCACCTGGTTCTCGACGAAGCTGACGAAATGCTCAAACTGGGTTTCATGGACGACCTCGAAGTCATCTTCAAGGCCCTGCCTGCAACCCGTCAGACCGTATTGTTCTCGGCAACCTTGCCACAGTCGATCCGTGCCATTGCCGAACGCCATCTGCGCGATCCGCAACACGTGAAGATCCAGACCAAGACTCAGACCGTTACCGCGATCGAACAGGCTCACCTGTTGGTTCACGCTGACCAGAAGACCTCGGCTGTATTGAGCCTGCTGGAAGTTGAAGATTTCGACGCGCTGATCATGTTCGTGCGTACCAAGCAAGCGACCCTGGACCTGGCCAGCGCCCTGGAAGCCAAAGGCTACAAAGCCGCTGCGCTGAACGGTGACATTGCCCAGAACCAACGTGAGCGCGTAATCGAATCCCTCAAGGATGGCCGTCTGGACATCGTTGTGGCGACCGACGTTGCTGCTCGTGGCCTGGACGTTCCGCGCATCACTCACGTTTTCAACGTTGACATGCCGTACGACCCAGAGTCCTACGTTCACCGTATCGGCCGTACTGGCCGTGCCGGTCGCGAAGGTCGTGCGCTGTTGCTGGTGACTCCACGTGAGCGCCGCATGCTGCAAGTGATCGAGCGTGTAACCGGTCAAAAGGTTGCCGAAGTTCGCCTGCCGGACGCCCAAGCTGTTCTTGATGCTCGCATCAAGAAGTTGACCAACAGCCTGTCGCCGCTGGTAGCTGACGCCGAGTCGACCCACGGTGATCTGCTGGATCGCCTGACCGCCGACATCGGTTGCACTCCACGTGCACTGGCCGCTGCTCTGCTGCGCAAGGCAACCAATGCTCAGGCGTTGACCCTGGCTGCAATCGAGAAAGAACGTCCATTGGTGCCGAACAACGCACCGCGTGGCGATCGTCCAGAGCGTACTGGTGACCGTCCAGACCGTGGTGATCGCGAGCGTCGTGCTCCGGTTCCATTGGCTGAAGGTCGTGCTCGTTGCCGTACCGCGCTGGGTGCGCGTGATGGTATCGCTGCCAAGAACCTGCTGGGCGCCATCCTGAATGAAGGCGGTTTGGCTCGTGAAGCCATCGGTCGCATCCAGGTACGTGACAGCTTCAGCCTCGTCGAGCTGCCGGAAGATGGTCTGGAAAAACTCCTGACCAAGCTGAAGGACACTCGCGTTGCCGGTAAGCAGTTGAAGCTGCGTCGCTATCGCGAAGATTGATCAACCCTTGGGTTGATTGAAAGAACATAAAAAATCCCCGACTGGTTCGGGGATTTTTTTTGCACTTTTTTATCATCTCGGTCCGTGTAGCAGCTGCCGAGCCTGCGAGGCTGCGTTCGAGTGCGCAGCGCTCGCTGATGGGGTGGCGAATACTGCGCATTCGGACGCAGGCTTCGCCAGCTGCTACAAAAGATAGGGTGTTAGTGTTACTCCGCCACCGGGCCGCCTCCGGCTGTGACCACTTGCACACTCATGCGCGGCGTCGCCAGGTCCAGCCCGGCCTCATCCAGATGGCGCTTCAACGACAGGTTGAACGCCCTGGACACTTCCCACTGCTTGATCGGTGCCGTCTTGAACCGGGCGCGCAGGATGGCGTTGCCTGACTCGAAGCTTTCGACGCCCTGGATTTCCAGCGGGGACCAGATGTTGCGTCGTTGCAGCGGGTCGGTGCGCATTTTCTGGCCGACGTCGCGCATCAGTTTGATCGCTTCGTCGATGTCCATGCTCGACGGCACGGCCACGCGGAAAATGGCATAGCCGAATTCCCGGGAGTAGTTCTTGATGCTTTTGATTTCGCTGAACGGGATCGTATGGACGATACCGTCGATGTCCCGCAGGCGTACCGTGCGGATGGTCAGGCCTTCGACGGTGCCCAGGTGCCCACCGACGTCTACGTAGTCGTCGATTGCCAGCGAATCTTCAATGATGATGAACAAGCCGGTGATCAGGTCGGCGACCAGGGATTGCGCGCCGAAACCGATAGCCAGGCCGATTACGCCGGCACCCGCCAGCAGCGGCGTGACGTTCATCCCCATGTTCGCCAGGGCGACGATCAGCGCGATGATGAAAATTGCCACGAACAGCACGTTGCGAATCAGCGGCATCATCGTCTGCGCGCGGGCATTGGCCAGGCCTTTGCGCGAGCGGGTGAGGGCGTGGTGCACCGCGGTGTCGCTGAGAATCCAGATCAGCCAGGCGAAAATCAACGTGCCGGCCAGGCTGAACAGCTTGACGCTGATTTCATGCCCCTCACCCTCGGTGAAGGCAATCAGCGACATGCCCCAGACTCGCAGGCCAAGTTCGATAAATGCCAGCCAGACCACCAGGTGCGCCAGGGTGTAGAAGAAGCTTTTCAGGCGATCCGAATACAGCGCGTGGCGCTTTACCCCGCGTTGCGGCTTGAGCGAGTGACGGCGTACCAGGCCGTTGATCACCATGCACAACACCAGCAGCACGGTGCAGATCAGCGACTGGCGCAAGGCGGTGCTGGTATCTCCAGCCGACACGAACGTGGCAAACAGTGAGATCGCCACCAACACCAGCGCCGGTACGTACCAGAAGGTGCCGAGGATATCGATGCTGTCGCTAAGTGCGCGGCGGGTCAGGCGGCGCGACAGTGGCTGGTTGCGGATCAGGTGGGCGATGGGCCGGCGAAAACGCAGGATGAACAGGCCGGTGGACAGCGCCGCCAGGACATTGGCGATGGTGGCCGCGGTATGCGCCAGGTGGCTGCCGAGGCTTTCGACCAGCCGCGGGTCGCTCAGTGCCTCGCCGAACGCGGCGAAACTGCCGATCAGCCACAACGGCCGGAAGGCCTGGTGCCGCAAGATGTACAAGGCGCGGTGGCGGTGCGGGCCGTCCAGGACGGAAAAGGCAATCACGCAGATGGCCGAGAAGCAGGTGCCGACCACCAGCGCATAGGCCAGGACCATGGCCAGGCTTTTGCCCAGTGACGAGGGCAGGGCGTAGGTCATGTAGACGGTCATGACCAGGGCGATCAACCAGGGGCCGAGTTTGCGTAGGGCAAAGCGCAACATGTCCAGCGCCTTGGGGTGCTGGGGCAGCTCTTCGGTCAGGCCAAAACGCATGCGTACGCGGTGGCCGAGCCAGATCAGCACGGCGGCGAGCAGGCTCCAGACCATGAGGATCATGGCGAAGGCGAAGATGATCGGCAGCCATTCATTGGCCGGCACAATCAAGGCTTGCAGCTCGTCCTTGGCCAGGTCGTATTCTTCAGACCAGCGTGTGATCGGGCTATCGGCTCCGGAAAACTGCTTCTCGAAACTGGCCAGCGTGCCGCCGATCAATCCCAGTACACCCGGTTCAGCTGCGGGCTGGGCTTGCTTGGTGGCATCGCGGAGTTTTTTCAGGTCGGCCAGCAACTTGCTGCGTTGCTGATCGTTTTCCAGCGACTTGATCACTTCGTCGAGGGACTGCCCGAGAGGCTCTTGCGCCTCCGGCTGGGTTTTCGCCGAGCCGTTTAGCAGGCCAGGCAGGCCGACCGCCTGGGCAGGCGTCAGCGGCAGCAGCGTCATCAGGCAGATGAGCAGGAAATACGGGAGGGCAAAAAGACGTACAGACACTAGGCGGTCAACCTCGGGAAGAGCGGATTGACCGAGTGTACGAGCCCGCCAAAATCAATGCGAGTCGGGGCGAGTATTTATTCGTTGAGTTTGGCCAGGATCTTGAACACCACAGTGCCAAGGATCGTCAGCATGCCAATCCACATCGCAAACACGCCGGCATTCTTGTCGCGGAAATTGAAGCCTATAGCCAGCAGGATCATCCCGGTGAGAATCGGGATGAGCATGGCGTGGAAGGATTGCATGGTGATCATGGCGACGGCCTTGTCGAAAAGGGTTACTTGAATTCTAGGTGGGTTTGGGGAATCGAACACCGGCCTGTAGGAGCCTGGCTTGCCGGCGATGGCGATGATGATGACGCCATCGCCGGCAAGCCAGGCTCCTACAAGGGCATCATGGCAACTCGTGGCTGGCGTAAAACGCGCTCAGCACCTTCACCAGATGCGCCAGGTCATGGCTGCCGCACAGCTCGCGGATCGAGTGCATGGCAAACGTCGGCAAGCCGATGTCGACGGTGCGCACGCCCAAATGGCTGGCAGTGATCGGGCCGATGGTCGAGCCGCAGCCCATGTCGCTGCGCACTACAAAACTTTGGACTGGCACTTCCTCGGCCATGCACAGGTGGCGGAAGAACCCGGCGGTTTCGCTGTTGGTCGCATAGCGCTGGTTGCTGTTGACCTTGATGACCGGGCCGGCATTGAGTTTCGGGCCGTGGTTGGCGTCGTGCTTGTCCGCGTAGTTGGGGTGTACGCCATGGGCGTTGTCTGCCGACACCAGCAGGGATTTCTGGATGGTGCGGACGAACTCGTCGCCCTCGGGCAGCAAGCGGCGCAAGGTTTGCTCGAGCATCGGACCATCGGCACCGCAGGCCGAGCAGGAGCCGACTTCTTCGTGGTCGTTGGCCACCAGCACGCAGGTTTCATCGGTCTCGGCGGTGAGCAGCGCCTGCAGGCCGGCATAACACGACAGCAGGTTATCCAGGCGCGCGCCGGCAATGAAGTCGCCATGCAGGCCGATGATTGCAGCGCTCTGGGTGTCGTAGAAGCTCAGCTCGTAGTCGAGCACCACGTCAGCGTTGAGCCCATGTTCCTGGGCCAGCTGGTTGGTGAGCACCGCGCGGAAATCCACGCGGTCCTCGCCGGCAAACTGCGCCAGGATCGGCGGCAGCTCGGTCTGGGCGTTGATCGCCCAACCCATGTTGGCTTCACGGTTGAGGTGAATCGCCAGGTTGGGAATGGTGGCAATCGGCAACTTGAAATCGATCAGCTGGCTCTCGACCTTGCCATCTCGGCGGAACGTCACGCGGCCGGCCAGTGACAGGTCGCGGTCGAACCAGGGGGCGAGCAGGGCGCCGCCGTAGACTTCAACACCCAGCTGCCAGAAACCCTGGCGCTGCAGTTCCGGCTGCGGTTTGACGCGCAGGCACGGGCTGTCGGTGTGCGCGCCCACCAGGCGGATGCCGCTGTTGAGCGGGGAGTGGCGGCCCATCTTGATCGCGACGATCGAAGAGTCGTTACGGGTGACGTAGTAGCGACCGTTCGCTTCGGTATTCCACGACTCGCGCTCGTCCAGGCGCTGGTAGCCCGCCGCTTCCAGGCGCTGTACAAGGCTGGCAGTGGCATGAAAGGGGGTAGGGGAGGCCTTGAGGAAGTCGATCAGGCCTTGGTTCAACTCTTCGCGCATAAAAAGCTCCAGACAGCAGTGGCGCCAGTTTAACGTATTGGCTGGAGAATTGGCGCTGGACTGGTGTCGGGGCTGCCCTCAGATTGGCTGGATGCGCGTAGGAGCCCGGCTTGCCGGCGATTGCGATGGTGAATGTCACGCCGCCATCGCTGGCAAGCCAGGCTCCTACAGTTTTCCGATTCCCGCGAACAATGAGCGGCCTAGAACGGCGCAGGGCACTCGAATCGCAGGCGCTCGCCCGTTTGCGGGTGGGTGAAGCTGAGCATGCTGGCGTGCAGGCACAGGCGTGGCCAAGCGGCCAGTGCCTGTTCGTGGGCATACAGCCCGTCACCCAGCAGCGGATGGCCGATGGAGAGCATGTGCACTCGCAACTGGTGGGAGCGTCCGGTGATCGGTGTCAGTTCGACCCGGCACCAGTCGCCGCAACGTTCCAGCACGCGCCAGAAGGTCAGCGCGTGCTTGCCGAATTCATGATCCACCACATGCCGGGGTTTAGTCGGCGGGTCGTAGCGCAGGGGCAAGTCAATGCTGCCACTGTCCAGCTGCGGTTGGCCCCAGCAAAGGGCGGTGTAGGCTTTTTCGGTTTCGCGGTCGTGAAACTGCCGGGATAACTCGCGATGAGTGTCCGGGTCACGCGCCAGCAGGATGATGC
Source organism: Pseudomonas sp. RIT-562 (assembly GCF_026241895.1). Taxonomy (GTDB): domain Bacteria; phylum Pseudomonadota; class Gammaproteobacteria; order Pseudomonadales; family Pseudomonadaceae; genus Aquipseudomonas; species Aquipseudomonas mandelii_F. The sequence goes on from NZ_JAPJIV010000015.1 coordinate 27,148, forward strand.
CCGACGTCTCCCAGTCCAGCCTGTGGACAATACGGGCTTCGGGGTAGCCGTTTTCCTGCAGGCGGGTGATCAGGCAGTCCTTGTTGTCTTCCGCCCGGCCAGGCACGGAGAGCAGCAAGGTCGGTTTGTTCACTACCAGGACGGCGGCGTCCTGGTGAATGATCTGGATGTTGGACAGCGGCATTAAAACAGCCTCGTAACAAACGCCAACGGCGACTCAGGCGTCGCAGTTCCTGTAGGAGCGAGCAAGCTCGCTCCTACAGGAACTGCGACGCCTGAGCCGCCGTGGCTCCAGCCGGATCGACTCAGCGATCGGGCAGGGTGATATTGAGTTCCAGAATCGAGCAGCTGCCCTGGTTTTCCAGAGCGACATGCACGTCATCGGACCCGATATTGACGTACTTGCGGATCACTTCCACCAGTTCCTTCTGCAAGGCTGGCAGGTAGTCCGGAGTACTGCGTTGGCCGCGTTCATGCGCCACGATGATCTGTAGACGCTCTTTCGCTACCGAGGCTGTGCTTGGCTTCTTGTTGGCTCGAAAGAAGTCAAAAATGTTCATTACCTACCTCCAAACAGGCGCTCGAAGAATCCCTTCTTCGTGACATCGAGGAAACGATGCTCCACGGTTTTGCCCAGCAGACGATCGACGGCATCGCTGTATGCCTGGCCGGCATCGCTCTGGTCGTCGAGAATCACCGGTACACCCGAGTTGGAAGCCTTGAGCACAGCCTGGGATTCCGGAATCACACCCAGCAGGGTAACGGAAAGGATTTCCTTGACGTCTTCGACGCCGAGCATTTCGCCGTCGTTCACCCGTTGTGGGTTGTAACGGGTCAGCAGCAGGTGTTCCTTGATTGGATCTTCGCCTTTTTCGGCGCGGCGCGACTTGCTGGCCAGCAGGCCCAGCATGCGGTCCGAGTCACGTACCGAGGACACTTCCGGGTTGGTCACGATGATCGCTTCATCAGCGAAATACATGGCCAGGTGGGCGCCTTTCTCGATGCCTGCCGGGGAGTCGCAGACCACGAATTCGAAGTCTTCCTTCAGCGCCATCAGGACTTTTTCCACGCCTTCGACGGTCAGCGCGTCTTTGTCGCGGGTCTGGCTGGCGGCCAGTACGTACAGGTTTTCCAGGCGCTTGTCTTTGATCAGGGCCTGCTGCAGGTTGGCTTCGCCGTTGACCACGTTGACGAAGTCATACACCACGCGGCGTTCGCAACCCATGATCAGGTCGAGGTTACGCAGACCCACGTCGAAGTCGACGATAACTGTCTTGTGGCCGCGCAGTGCGAGGCCGGTACCGATAGCGGCACTGGTGGTGGTCTTACCCACACCACCCTTGCCGGATGTAACCACGAGAATCTTGGCCAAGGTGTTTCACCCCTAAGGAAAAAGGACATTTAGCCCCTGAAAAAACATCTCTGGAAAACTACTGCAGTCGGACAGCCTTGGCTGGAATCCGGCCCTGAACGGCACTCACCTTGGGTAAGCACTGCTTTGTGGCCGTTTTCCGACTTCGTTCAAGCCGTTTTCGCTACGTTTTAGAGATGCTTGGAAAATGCGGCAGTATCCGTTAAAGCCGAATGATGTTCAACACATCGCCCGACAGGCTGACCTGAACGCCCGAACCCCATAAGGGGTCGCGCCGCAGGTCCTCCGAAACCTTGTAGTGGCCTGCAATGGAGACCAGTTCAGCGCTCATCTGCTGACAGAAAATCCTGGCCTTGGTGTCGCCTTTGACCCCGGCCAGCACGCGACCGCGCATCGGGCCGTATACATGGATGTTGCCATCGGCAAGAAGTTCCGCCCCCGGGCTGACGGAGGAGATCACCACCAGATCGCAACCCTGGGCGTAGATCTGCTGGCCACCACGCACGGGGGAGGTGATGATTTTGGTTGGCTTGATCGTCGGCTCCGGCGGTTTTTCCGGTTTTTTCACCACCACCCCTTCATTCGGGTCAAGGGCTCGCTCACGGGCACCGGACGGCGGCAGGACCGGCAGATCGACCGCGATGGCCGCAGCGATGTCCTCGATCCGACTGGCGCGGATCGCCAGGGTGCGCAGGCCATGCTGACGGCACACACGCATCAGGCCCGGCAGGTCAACGGCGCCTTCGCCCGGCGGCAGTTTGTCCAGGGCCAGCACCAGTGGCGCGTTGCTGAAAAAGTTAGGCGCCTGGGCGACCTTGGCGGCCAGTTGTCGATCGAGGTTCTCGAGGTCGTTACGGGCCAGTTCCAGCACCGTAATGGCGAGCATGCTGCCCTTCAACTGGAACACGGGATCTTTGTCTAGCGGTTCGGTTTGGCTCATGGTCGGCATACAACGACTTGTCACTAAAAGTGCCGAGACTTATAACGAGAACGCCCGCGAGCCGCAAGCCGGCTCTAACGATGTAGAATGCGCGGCCATTGTCTTGACGGAACCTTTAATGGATCGCCCGCGTTTTCGAAGAGCATTTCTTTCCCCGCGTTTCTGGCCGCTGTGGTGTGGTCTGGGGCTATTGTGGCTGATCGTCCAGCTGCCTTATCCGGCGTTGCTGTCCATCGGTCGGCTGCTCGGCGCAGTCATGTATCGCCTGGCCGGCGACAGACGGCGCATCGCCAGACGCAATCTCGAATTGTGTTTTCCGGAAAAATCCGCCGCCGAACGCAAGCGCCTGCTCAAGGAAAATTTCGCTTCAACCGGCATCGCCTTCTTCGAAATGGCCATGAGCTGGTGGTGGTCCCGAGAAAGGTTGGCAAAGCTGGCCCATGTGGAAGGCCTGGAGCATTTGCAAAAAGCCCAGCGCGAAGGCAAGGGCGTGATCCTGATGGCGGTGCATTTCACTACCCTGGAAATCGGCGCGGCACTGCTCGGCCAGCAGCACACCATTGACGGCATGTATCGCGAACACAAAAACCCGCTGTTCGACTATATCCAGCGCCAGGGCCGCGAGCGCCACAACCTCGATTCCCTGGCAGTGGAGCGTGACGACGTGCGCGGCATGCTCAAGCTGCTGCGGGCCGGGCGTGCCATCTGGTATGCACCGGACCAGGACTACGGCGCCAAGCAAAGCATCTTCGTGCCGCTGTTTGGCATTCAGGCGGCCACCGTGACGGCCACCAGCAAGTTTGCGCGACTGGGCAAGGCGCTGGTGGTGCCGTTCACCCAGGAACGTCTGGCGGACGGCAGCGGTTATCGACTGGTGATCCATGCGCCGCTCGAAGGTTTTCCCGGCGAATCCGAGGAAGCCGATTGCCTGCGCATCAATCAATGGGTCGAAGGCGTGCTGCGAGAATGTCCGGAGCAGTACTTGTGGGCGCATCGGCGCTTCAAGAGCCGGCCACCCGGTGAGCCCAAGTTGTACGCCAAACGCGGTTGAAAATAATCGGCACCATGGAGCGTTGCGATGAGTCCTGCTGAACCGGTTACAGGCTTGATTCTTTCCGGCGGCGGGGCTCGGGCGGCCTATCAGGTGGGCGTGCTGGCGGCGATTGCCGAACTGCTGCCGGAAGGTGCGAGCAATCCCTTTCCCGTGATAGTCGGGACCTCAGCGGGTGCGATCAATGCGGTCAGCCTGGCCAGTGGCGCGCTGGATTTTCGCGGCGCCATCGAACGCCTGACCGCGTTCTGGCAAGGTTTTCGCAGTCATCTGGTGTTGCGCAGCGACTGGCCGGGGGTGATTCATCAGGCCAGCCGTTTTGTCGGCCACAGCCTGCTGGGGATCGGTGCCCAGGTGCCGGTGGCCTTGCTCAACAGCTCGCCATTGCGTGGGCTGCTCGACGACAAATTGCAGCTGTCGGGGATTGCCGAGGCGATCGCGCAGAAACAGCTGCAGGCCGTCGCCGTGACTGCGTTCGGTTATGAGTCTGGTCAGGCGGTCACGTTCTATCAGGGCGGTGGCACCATCGACGCCTGGTTGCGCCATCGACGTATCGGTGTGCCTACGCAGCTGACGGTCGAGCACCTGCTCGCCAGTTCCGCCATTCCGCTGTTGTTCGCCCCGGTGAAAATCGGCGAAGAGTATTTCGGCGACGGCGCGGTTCGCCAATCAGCGCCAATCAGCCCGGCCCTGCACCTGGGAGCCAGCCGTGTGCTGGTAGTGGGCGTCAGCGGCAACCCGCGCGGAGTCGACCCCGAGCAACCGCTGCAACGCGCCTACACCGGCCAGCAGCCGACCCTGGCGCAGATTGGCGGGCACATGCTCAACAGCACCTTCATCGACAGCCTGGAAAGTGACATCGAACTGCTGCAGCGGCTCAACCAGTTCAGTCATCTGCTGCCCGATGGCACTCCGACCCGTGCGCTCGGGGTGGCGCCGGTGGAGGTGCTGGTGATTTCCCCGAGCCAGCCGATCGATGAAATTGCCGCACGCCATCGCCAGGAATTACCGGCGGCGCTGCGCCTGTTCCTGCGCGGGCCGGGGGCGACCAAGACGAGTGGGGCAGGGGTGTTGAGTTATCTGTTGTTCGAGGCGGGGTATTGCAGCGAGTTGATTGAACTGGGGCGGCGGGATGCGTTGGCCAAGCGCGGGGAGTTGTCGCGGTTTCTGGGGTTGACCGTTTAAAGCAAAAGATCGCAGCCTTCGGCAGCTCCTACCGCAGCCTGCGATCTTTTGATGTTAAATCAGAAGTGCACCTTGACCAGGAAGCTGGTCACGCTCTGGTCGGTCTTGAAGCCCTGGCTGTCTTCGATACCGTACTTGTTTTTCCAGTAGTCGTACTCGACACCTACGTACAACTGCTTGGCACCCAGGTTCAGGGCTTTGCCCAAGTCGTATTTGACCTGCGGGTTGAAGTGCAGGTTGGCGTGGTATTCGCCTTTGTCGTTCACGTCGTTGTCGACGACCCAGTCCATGAAGCCGTCGATCAGCACGTCCGAGTCACCTACCGGGATGGTGTAGGACCAGGCCGGAGTGATCTGCCACACATCGTCACCCGGACGGTCGCCTTCGGTGTGACGGTTGTAGAAGTTCAGCTGGAAGTAGTCGAAGCCGGGGATGGCCAGGTCGAAACCCGGGCCGATCAGGTACGACTCGGTGTCGTCTTCGCCGAACTCATAGGTCATGGCCAGCAGCACGTCCTTGATCGGACCGAACTCCAGCTTCTGGTTGAAAATCTTGTTGAACGACAAACGCGGGCTGAATTCACCGTAGTGAGTGTTCTCGCCTGCGAAAGCATCTTCCTTGCCGTTGTAGAAGATCTTGTCGATGAAGAAGAAGTTGTCGCCGTATTTCCAGCCGTCGGCGTGTTCGAACGTCACGGTCTGCTGGATGCGCGGGTTGACCTGGAAGTCCTTGCCATACAGGTAGGTCAGGCTGTTGTCCTGCCACTGCAGCAAGTCGCCTGCCATGGCCTGGCCCCCCGCCAGCAACGATCCCGCCAGCATCAGGCTAGTGCACGTACGTTTCATTCGGTTGCTCCCAAAAAGTAGTGGTATCACGTTATTTTTTTAAGGTCGGCGCTCTGGTGTGGCGCCTTTTTCTTTAGCTGCAAAAAATCATCCATTCGGTCAGCTTTATTGCTGTTAGCAAAAGCTGCGCCAAGGCTTTCAGAAAACCAAAAAACTCCCGCTCGGCTGCGTAAAAACAGTCGATTGAGAGTGGTTTGGTGATGCCTTGATACCGTCCAGGGCCGGGATAAGTTGGCTTTCTGGTCAGGAATTAAATCCGGGCTTTTTTTTAAAGCGGATTCAGGCGGCCGCGGAGAATACTGGCTCCGTGGCAAGGTCTCAAGTGCCCCGCAACAGCGCACTGACGACAGGTTTGGGGCACGGTTGCGGGTCATGTCAGAAGTGCACCTTCACCAGCAGGCTGGTGGTGTTTTCGTTGGTGTCGAAATTGGCGCTGTTTTCGATGCCGTACTTGTCTTTCCAGTAGCTGTATTCGACGCCGACGTACACCTGTTTCTCCCGCCAACCCATGGCCTTGCCCAGGTCGTACTTGATCTGCGGGTTGAAGTGCAGGTTGGCGTGATAAGTGCCACGGGAGTTCTGGTCGTTATCCACCACCCAGTCCAGGTAGCCGTCGATCAGCACGCTCGAGCTGCCCAGTGGAACGGTGTAGGACCAGGCGGGGCTGACCTGCCAGACACCGTCACCGGCGCGCGAGCCTTCGGTCTTGCGATAATAAAAATTCAAGGTGAAGAAGTTGAAGCCCGGTACCGCGAGGTCGAAACCTGGGCCGATCAGGTAGGCCTCGCTGTCGTCTTCGCCATTCTCGTAGGTCAGGGCCAGCAACACATCCTTGATCGGGCCGAATTCGAAGCGTCGGTCGAGGATCTTGCCCAAGGAGAGTCGCGGGCTGAACTCGCCGTAATAGGCGTGAACGCCCTTGTTCCGGTCTTGCTCGCCGTTGTAGTAAGTACTGTCGATGAACATGAAGTTGTCGCCGTACTTCCATTTGTCGGCATGCTCGAACGTCACCGTCTGCTGGATCGACGGATTGACCGCGAAGTCCTTGCCATACAGATAGCTCAGGCTGTTGGTCTGCCATAGCAGCAGGTCACCGGCCATGGCCTGGCTCGCGGTCAGGAGGGTAGCGCTCAACAGCAGGTTTTTCTGAGTTCTGATCATCTGGTGCTCCTTCTTGTTTTTATTGTTCAAGGTGCAGGTTGACGCCGACCCTGTACGGGTCGTGTCGGTTATCTGTCAGTGCGCGTGGCAGTCATTGATCGCGGCGCGTTCCTTGCCGCCGAGGATGTTGAACAGCAGGTTCAGCGCCAGGGCACTCAAGGTCGCCATGGCGATGCCGCTGTGGGTAATCGGGCTCATCCACAACGGCAGGTGGGCGAAAAATTCGGGACGCACCACCGGGATCAACCCCATGCCGATGCTCACCGCCACCAGCAACTGGTTGCGCCGGTCACCGATATCGGCCTCCTGCAGAATCTTGATCCCGGTCGCAGCGACCATGCCGAACATCGCAATGGCTGCACCGCCCAATACCGCCGGCGGAATTGACGCGACCAGGAACGCCGCTTTCGGCAGCAGGCTCAGCACGATCAGCAAGCCACCGGCGACGATGGTCACTGAGCGACACCGCACACCGGTCATTTGCACCAGGCCGATGTTCTGGGCGAACGAGGAGTGGGTGAAGGTGTTGAAGAAACCGGCGAAGAACGAAGCACCGGCATCGCACAACAGGCCGCGCCGGAGCATCCGCGGGCAGACTTCCTGACCGGTGATCTTGCCCAGCGCGAGGAACATGCCGGTGGACTCGACGAAGATGATCACTACCACCAGGCACATCGACAGGATCGGTGCGAGTTCAAATTTGGGCATGCCGAAGTGCAGCGGCGTGACAATTTGCACCCAGGGCGCCTGGGCCATGCCACTGAGGTCGACCATGCCGATCAGGCCGCAGATCACGTAGCCCAGGCACATACCGATGAGTACCGAAATGTTGACCCAGAAGCCGCGCATAAAACGGTGCACCAGCAAAATAGTGCCCAGCACCAGGGCGGCGATGCCCAGGTAGATGGGCGAACCGAATTGCGTTGCACCGGCGCCACCGCCAGCCCAGTTGACGGCCACGGGGAACAGCGACAAACCGATCGAAGTGATGACCGTGCCGGTCACCAGTGGCGGGAAGAAGCGTACGACTTTGGACATGAACGGGGCGATGAGCATGCCAAAAAAGCCGGCGGCAATGGTCGCGCCGAAGATGCCTTGCAGGCCGATGCCAGGCATTCCAGCCATGGCGACCATGCTGCCGACAGCGGCGAAACTGGCGCCCATCATCACCGGCATGCGGATGCCCATCGGGCCGATGCCCAGGGACTGCACGATGGTGGCGATGCCGGCGACCAGCAGGTCGGCGTTGATCAGGAAGGCGATTTCTTCGCGGCTCAGGCCGGCGGCCTGTCCGATGATCAGCGGCACCGCAATGGCCCCACCGTACATCAGCAGAACGTGTTGCAGTCCGACCAGAATCAGTTGCAACAGGGGCAAGCGCTGAATAGCGGGTGCGGCGGGGATGCGCGCTTCGGATAGCTCGGACATGCAACACCTCGGATCTTTTTTATTCTTGTGATTTTGTGCATCAGGGGACCGCAGTGCGGCCGATCGCCGGCAAGCCGGCTCCTGCAGGTCATGTGCAACCTGTGTAGGAGCCGGCTTGCCGGCGATGCTTTCAGCGGTTAATTGGTCTGGGCTCCCTGCACAATCCAGGCGCCGATCAGGTCTCGCTCCTGCTGGGTCATCTGGGTGATGTTGCCCAGTGGCATGATCTGGCTGGTGACCGCTTGCGCCTGGATACGCGGGGCGTTCTGGCGGATCTGATCAGGAGTGTCGAACATCACGCCGGCCGGTGCAGCACTGAACAACGGGCTGGTGGGCTTGGCGGAATGGCAGACGGTGCAGCGTTCCTGGATCACGTTGTGCACCTTGTCAAACCCCGGGCCGGCGTTGGCTGCCTGGGTTGGTGCAGTTTCAGGAGCAGGTGCCGGTGCAGCTTCAGCCGGCTTCTTGCCACCGCCCACGGCGGTTTCCGGCAGTGGCTGATACTCGATGGCGGCCTTGGCGACTTCAGGCGCGCTGGACATCGGCTTCGGACCCGACACATAGGCCAGGCAAATCATGCCCACCGCTGCCACTGGCAGGGTCCAGGCAAATTTGTGGCTGTCGTGACGGGTGTTGAAGTAGTGACGCACCAACACCGCCAGCACCGCGATCCCGGCCAGGATCAACCAGTTGTACTGGCTGCCATAGGTGCTCGGAAAGTGGTTGCTGATCATGATGAACAGCACTGGCAAGGTGAAGTAGTTGTTGTGTCGTGAACGCAGCAAGCCTTTGGCCGGCAGTGCCGGATCGGGCGTGCGGTTTTCGGCGATCGCCGCCACCAGTGCACGTTGCGCCGGCATGATGATGCGGAACACGTTGCCGACCATGATGGTGCCGATGATCGCGCCGACGTGCAGGTACGCACCACGACCGCTGAACACTTTACTGAAGCCGTAAGCGGCGCCAATGATCAGCACGAACAGGATGAAACCCAGCAGGGCAGGGCGTTTGCCCAGGGCCGAGTCGCAGAGGAAGGAATAAACGAACCAGCCGACGAACAGTGAGCCGATGCCCAGCAGGACACCCTCAGGGCCGGTCAGGCTGCTGCCGGGAGCCAGCAGGTAGAGCGTCGGGTTGGAGTAGAACACCACGCACAGCAGCGCGATCCCTGACATCCAGGTGAAGTAGGCTTCCCATTTAAACCAGTGCAGGTTGTCCGGCATGGTTGGTGGAGCCAGTTTGTATTTTTCCAGGTGATAGATACCGCCGCCATGGATCGCCCACAAATCACCGGCCAAACCGCTTTTCGGGTTAACCCGATTGAGGTTGTTTTCCAGCCAGACGAAATAGAACGACGCACCGATCCAGGCCACGCCAGTAATCATGTGAACCCAGCGCACGCTCAGGTTCAGCCATTCCAACAGATGTGCTTCCACAGTCTTTACCTCTCGCCTGTCACTCTGTATTCGAGTGATCAGACCTTCTCTTATTGGTGGGGGGCGAGGATCAAACGCTCATCCTCTTTGAAAAAATGCTCATCGCAGTTATTGCCTGTGCCACTGCGATCAACCACCAGGAAGTCATCCCGCTTTTCGATCGTCAGCACCGGATGGTGCCAAACGCCGCGATGGTAATTAATGCCCTGCCTGCCGTTGGTGACGAAGGCGCGGACCAAGCCTGATACAGGTTCATCGCCAAGTGGCGCGACCACGATCAGAAAGGGGTTGCCGAGCAGCGGAATGAAAGCCTGGCTGCCCAGCGGATGGCGCTCCAGCATGCAAACGGTCAGTGGCATGTCCTGCGCGTCGGCGCGGAAAATGCTGATGATCGCGTTGTCCTCCGGCGTAGCGGTTTCAACCGTCGCCAGTTTATGGAAGCGCATGGTCGAACCGTTGTTGATCATGAAGTGATCGCTGCCGTCGGTTTCGATCACGTCACCGAAAGGGGCGAAGGCTTCTTTGGTCAGCGGTTCAATCGTCAGTGTGCGCATGCTGTTCTTCTTATCCAAATTCGTTATCGGTTCACTGCGCCCCTGTAGGAGCTGGCGAAGCCTGCGATCTTTTGATTTTGACCTTAAAAACAAGATCAAAAGATCGCAGCCTGCGGCAGCTCCTACAGGCTCAGCATTACTTCGCTACCTTGCCCAATACCCGCAGGCGGCTCACACCACCGTCCGGGAAGACGTTCAGGCGGATGTGGGTGATTGGCCCCAGCGCCTTGATCTGCTCGGCGAAAGTGTGTTCAGCGTGCATTTCCAGTTTCTGTGCTGGCAACAGCTCACGCCAGAACAGCGACTGGGTTTCGATCTGGCTGTCGGTACCGCCCTTCACGAACGCGCCCTGGATCGAGCAGGTGTCCGGGTAGTTGCCCTTGAAGTGCAGGGTGTCGACGATGACTTTTTCGATCTCGCCCGGGTGACCCAGTGCGACGATGACCCAGTCGTTGCCCGGGGTACGACGACGTGCGGTTTCCCAGCCGTCGCCCATGTTGATGCCACGGCCCGGGTTGAGGATGTTGCTCATGCGTCCGAAGTGTTCATCGGAGCAGGCGAGGGCGCGGCCACCGTTGAGGGCTGCAGCCAGGTCGACTTGCTCATTGTCGCCAACGGCCGACCAATCGCGGAACGGAATGCCGTACACACGCAGACGGGCTACACCACCATCAGGGTAGATGTTGAAGCGCAGATGGCTGAACGACTGGTCGTTACTGATTTCGTGGTAGTGGTGGCTGTTGCCCTGCAGCTCGACAGCCGACAGCACTTCGGTCCACTGGGTGTTGTCGTCCGGTTCGCCCGAGGCCAGGAAGCAGGCTTCCAGGGAGGCCGACGGCGGGAAGTTGCCGGTGAAGAATGAAGTGTCGATGTCCACGCCCTTGATCGAACCCGGTACACCCAGGCGGATCACTGCGCTGTCGTAGCCTTCGAAGCGCTTGCGGCGCGACTCCCAGCCGTCCATCCACTTGCCGTTGTCATCGAACACGCCCTCCTTCCATACGGCCGGGGTCGGTTGGAACAGACGGTTGGCGTCGGCGAACCAGTCATCGGTGACCGAGATGATTTTGGTGCCCAGACGGGCGTCGGCCAGGTTGACGAACTTCTCGAAAGGTACGGCGTAAGCTTTCATTCTTCTTGTCTGCCTTTAATAAGTTGGCTTGGGATGCTTGCGAGGCGCCGGGTGTCATTTGCGTTTGAGGACACCAGAGCCAGGCTCGCTTATAGGGTCAGTAATCGGAACAGGGCGATCTTGTTGATCTCCGCCAGCGCGCATTTGAATTCGGTGTCGACCGAGTTGTTGATGCGCGTTTCGAACGCCGCGAGGATCTGATGCCGGTTGCTGCCTTTTACCGCCATGATGAAGGGAAACTTGAACTTGGCTTTATAGGCGTCGTTCAGCTCGGTGAAGCGTTGGAACTCTTCGGCCGTGCATTGGTGAATACCGGCGCCAGCCTGTTCATTGGTGCTGGCTTCGGTCAGTTGGCCCTGGACGGCAGCTTTGCCGGCCAGGTCCGGGTGAGCGTTGATCAATGCCAATTGGCTGGCGTGATCGGCGCTCAACAGGATGTCGCTCATGCGCTGGTGCAGGTTTTCGATCTGGTCGATCGACACGTCCTGACCCAGGTCGAAGGCCTTTTCGGCCACCCATGGCGAGTGTTCGTAGATGTCGGCGAAGGCGTTGACGAAGGCGTCGCGGCTCAGGGTCGAGGGTTTCAGCGTTTGAAAGGTGCTCATTTGGCAGCCCCTTGGTACGGGTGGGTTTCATGCCAGTGGCGGGCAATGTCAACGCGACGGCTGAACCACACCTGTTCATGACTTTTAGCGTATTCGATAAAGCGTTTGAGCGAGGCCAGACGCGCCGGACGGCCGATGAGGCGGCAGTGCAGGCCGATCGACAACATTTTCGGTGCTTCGGCGCCTTCGGCGTACAGCACATCGAAAGCGTCCTTGAGGTATTCGAAGAAATCGTCGCCCTTGTTGAAACCCTGGACCTGGGTGAAGCGCATGTCGTTGGTGTCCAGTGTGTATGGGATCACCAGGTGCGGCTTGCCGGTCGGGTTGTTCGGTTCCCAGTAGGGCAGGTCGTCGTCGTAGGTGTCGCAGTCGTAGAGAAAGCCGCCTTCCTCCATCACCAGGCGCCGGGTGTTCGGGCCGGTGCGACCGGTGTACCAGCCCAGCGGGCGTTCACCGGTGATTTCGGTGAGCACGCGGATCGCTTCAAGCATGTGCTCGCGTTCCTGTGCTTCGTCCATGTACTGGTAGTCGATCCAGCGATAGCCGTGGCTGCAGATCTCGTGGCCGGCATCGACCATGGCGCGAATCACGTCCGGATGGCGCTGAGCCGCCATGGCGACGGCAAAGATAGTCAGCGGAATGTCGAATTCCTTGAACAGCTTGAGGATCCGCCACACGCCAGCGCGGCTGCCATACTCGTAAAGGGATTCCATGCTCATGTTGCGCGCGCCTTGCAGCGGCTGCGCCGAGACCATTTCCGAGAGGAAGGCTTCAGACTCTTTATCGCCATGCAGAATGTTGCGCTCGCCACCTTCCTCGTAGTTGAGTACGAAGGACAAGGCGATGCGGGCGTTGCCCGGCCAGTGTGGGTGCGGAGGGTTACTGCCGTAACCGACCAGGTCGCGTGGGTAGTCAGCGCTCACTGCAGTCTTCCTTCTTGTTCGTTGACAGGTTGTGTGGCGGCCTGGCGGTAGAATCGCAGGCTGGCGTCACAGCGATGGGGTGATTGTATACAACTTTATGCGCACATTGTAAGTCTGAATTTTTGCATTTTTCACCTGTGGCCATCTTGCAGTAGCAGTGCAAGAAACCTGCCTGATTGGTCAGCTAATGGATCGAAGGTCCTGTATTCCTCTGCTCAGTAGGCAGATTCGGCGCAGATCGCCGGTTGGCGGGCGGAGGATGAAAAATGTCGTTTTTATTGTGTACAATTTTTTTGAAAAGTGTCTTAATCAGTTCCTCGCCGCAGCGTTTCGTGCTCCGAACCGGTGCGGTCTCCGTTTAACTGACTTCGGGAGGCGCGAGGCCTGACTGCTCAAAGCAGGTGGGTGCGCAGAATCAATGGGACGTTTGACTACTCACGTTTTGGACGCAGCACACGGTTGCCCAGGCAGCTCGATCAAGGTCGAACTGTACCGCGTTGAAGGCTCGCAGCTGGAATTGGTCGCCAGCGCGATAACCAACAGCGACGGCCGTGTCGATGCACCGCTGCTGCAAGGCGATGACTATCGGACCGGGGTTTACCAGGTGCAGTTTCATGCAGGCGATTATTACCGTGCCCGCGGCGTGCAGCTGCCCGAGCCGGCATTCCTGGATGTAGTGGTGCTGCGGTTTGGGATCTCTGCCGAGCAGGATCACTACCACGTGCCGTTACTGATTTCGCCGTATAGCTATTCCACGTACCGCGGCAGCTGATCCCCCAAGCAGCTGCCCAACCTGGAAGCGACTGCGCATATAGCTTCTTTGGTATTTCGCCCGCTCACACTGCGGGCTTTTTTTATGGTGTTTCAACCAAAGCTGCCCGCATGGCGTGCTCGTTGAGCGCCAGCAAATAATCGCCTTTGGCATTATCGTTGCTCGCCCTGGATTTTTTGAAAGTGGAGAATCCGAGCGTGTTGAACGCAGTCTCCTTGTAATGTGAAAAAGAGTTGGTAATTATAATACTTGCGCCATTTTCACTGAGTGGCATGACGTGCCGCATGATTTTTTTGATAAAGTCCCTTTCGGTCAGGTAAATATCGCTGAAGTGGCCGCTGAGTATGATCAAGTCGCTGGTGTGCAAGTCGCTGATGTAGTTTATGTGCCCGTTGTTGACTAATCCGCTTTTAAGTAATCGTACTTTGACATCTTCCTTGTACATTGTGGTGACAGGAAAGTGAAAACTATACTGGCCATTGTTCAATTGCTTTATTTCTACAGTGCCCGAATTTTTTGTGTTGTTGTTTTGCGCAATATAGATGACGGCGGCAAGAAATGCTTTGCCATTGTCCGAGGTGGGCGGAGCGCTGATAATTATTTCACTGCCTTGTGCCCTGACGATGACTGAAGCTCTTTCAGTGGGAGGTCGGGTGATTTCGATATGCCCATCGTTCAAATCCACTACCACATCAATGATTTCGTCGAAATAGCTTTTAACTGCGCCCCGGTATTCTCTAACTTTCGCCGATTGGGTGAAAGCCTTGCTAGCTTGGAAGCCGACTGTCCTTGCATAATTGGTATAAAAGCCTGATCCGGACATGGGTTCTATGAAGCGTTGAATCGTTGGTTGGCCATGGACCTTATGACCGAGAATGTCAGCAATCAGGCCACCGTTCATGTCCAGTACTTCGGTCACTACCTGTCCCGGCACTTTGAGGAAGCGTAACGCATGCAGATCGATTTTCGGGCCCCACTGTGTGAGCGTCTGTACGAATTGCGCCTCCCGCAGTTGGTTGCCACGTGCCATCCCAGACAGTTGTCGGTTGCAAGGGCTCAGGCTGCGCAGGTAAGGCGTTGCTGGGTTCGTCGACACGCGGTCGCTTGCTCGGGCCGGGTCCGTCTTGCTCGATTCGCCATACTGCAGATGTGATCGCAATGAAAAGTCTATCGAGAGGGACAGGAAAACTGGAACTTGTCATTGACTCGCCCCGACTCACCCCTGGATCAGAAAGGGACACTTTCTTTTGCCATTGAGGGGTGCCTTCTATTTGTTCCAGTACCATGCGGTATTGGGACCCCGTGGCAATTTCAAACTGACCCTTGGAGTTTATTTGTATAGCAATCTCGCCAATGTGTGTCAGATGAGCATGTCTTCAGGGAAATCAGGTGCCGAGTCCGACCGATGGAAGATCCGTAACAACAACGACCGGATCAGTGGGCCGAGTGTTCTCGGGTGTCGAGTTCGCTGGCGGTTTGTTCGTGGTTCTATCTGTACCCGGCAAATGATAGTCAGGCAAACGAACAGTGCCTTGGCCATCTGTTTGATGGGAAACGTCTGGTCGGGGGCTTTGTGGGGTGAAGTCGATGGCGGTTTGTTGTTGTCAGGGGTTGTAACCTTAATCGGTGGTTTGGCCATGTCAATTTCCTCATAAATATTCCAATGAGTAATAGTTAATTTCTTGATGTTGGTCGGTTCGATATTGCGTAACTATGACGATCATGTGCCCATTGGCGGCAATGATTACAAGAATCCGTGTCAGCGTTCCTTGATAATGAAGACTGTTGGATCTGCCCCGGGCAAATGCTGCACACCGCCAATCAACCAGACCACATCACCCCGCGCATCCGCTGCCAATAGTGCCTGATGGCCGTCGGCGCCAATTCGCCGGTGCAGCATGGGGTCCGCCAGTTCTGGCAAATTCGGGTGGTAGATTTCGAGCGTGTCAGTGGTCAGATAGCCTATTTTCAAAAAGTAGACCTTCTGATGATTGTCCCTCTTAAATACCAGCGTCTGCGGATTGAGCCCAAGGCCCTCGCCGGAGGGCAGGAAGACTTTGTAATTGCTCTGGCTGAGCAGGCTCGAAAGCAGCAACGAGATACGGCCAGGTGCTTCAAGCTGGTCTTTGAACAGGTTCCAGGTCGGGGATGTTTCTGGGCTTAAATTCAGTTGTTGTAACGGCATATTTGAACCCGGAGGATGTAATTGCACTCTTCGCGTCGGTCCTGCGCTGCCTGCTGCGACCGGCAACAGGTCCATCGGGTCCCCCATCCCTTTTACAGAGATGCTGGATTTGCCCTCCCAGTGGCGCAAGGCCTGCATCATGCGCGCCATCCCGCTACCATCGATGTCCAGCGAGCCGCTGGAGACTTCGAACAAACGCTTGGCTACCGCACGTGATGTGTTTGGCGTGAAGCTTTTGAATACGTCGCCGACGTGGTCAGTCAGTGGCTTGGAAAACGGCCGGATGGCACTGCTGGCGACCTGAGGCGTCGAGCGCAAAGCGATAACAGGTTGCAGTGAAGGCAGTTCCTGCAACATGCGTTCGAAAGGTTCGAAACGCCCAGGCGCAAAATTGGGGTGTTCAAGGAATGCCAAAGGGAAGTGGCCGGTCAATGAACCCTTGGGCAAGATCCGGTAGAACAGCTGTCCAATTTGGATGGACTCTCCTGACACGGGCTTACTGGTTTTACCCCAGGATGCCCACAAATAGGGGTTGCTTGCGGTGATGTCAGTATCGGCGTTCTGGCCGGGTGTATCCAAATCCTCTTGCGGGCGAGGTCGTTTGCTCGGACCTGGGCCTGCGTCTTCCGGCTCTGGAATGGCATCTGGTAACTTGCGTTGCCAGAGCGTCATCCCTTCGATGATTTCGAGTACCGGGCCCGAAAGTGTCGACTCGTTGTTCGAGCAAGCTTGGAAATCGCCTTGGGCGTTTTTACGAACCAGCACTGTGCCTCCGTCTGCCAGATCGACGTAGGCTCTTTTCAGCTTGTCGAAGCGCAGGCCATTTGAGTCCGGTTTTGTCAGCTTTTCAGCTAGATGCGCTGCAATCACCTCGAAGGTCGCGGGTGCTGCGGGAGGGGCGACTGGATTGACCTGCCCAGGGATGGCGATCCGCCAATGCGGCTGCCCTGGCACTTTCTTCAGAATCGGCCCGGCTTGCCCGGGAGCAAATGGCAAGGGCACCTGGAACTGGTCGTTGGCATTTGTTTCGACACGAAATATGCCCTCTGCGCCCAGGTCCGCGTAAAGGTTGTCCTGGTTATCCATGAACAGGCCGGTGTTGTCGATACGGAACAACTGGTCGACCTGCTCGCGTGGCCACGAAATCATGCGAGTTGCATCAGCGAGATTACTGGTCGCAGTCGGCATCTCGGTAATCACTACCGGGCGATGTGGCGCAGTGCCTGATGCATCACTTGCCGGGGCCAAGGTGTCCGGGCCGGAAGGGCGCTCAATGTCCGGTAGAGGCCGCGGAACGTGTGTCGAGCTTTCACCACGATTGCGGGTGTCGCCCCCTGAGGGCCTGGAGGAGTCAGTGTTACTGCCGGGTTTGGTGGTTTTGGGTGGTTTGGTCATAATTAATTACCGTAGATGAATGCATCTGTCATTTGTTTGAATGCGAGGCGCGATCAACGCTCTTTTATAATGAAGACTGATCGCCATCCTGACGAGGTTGTCTGCACACCACCCAGTAACCAGACCACATTGTTTCGCGCATTGGCGGCGGACAGTTCAAGTACAGCCTCCACGCCGACCTGCGAAGGTAGCAGCGGATTAGCCAGTTCCGGGGTCGGAGCGGAGTTAAGCCGGATCACTTCTCTTTCGGATACTCCGAGTTTCAGAAAATAAATTTTGTCGTGGCCTGGTCGTTTGAAAACCAGTTTCGGATATCGGTGTTGGCTTTGCATGGGGAATACGTCGTAGCCATTACGAATAAGCACAGTGCCAACCAGCCGTTTGAGACTTTCATCGGAACGATCAGCCATGTAGGTATCCCATTCCTTTTTGAAATGCACTGGAGCAAAATCCAGCCTGTACAATGGATCTTCCACTGTTGGAGGCGTCATGCTGATCGCGTTGGCTTGGCTTGGTTCGCGTGGCGCTACAGGTAATAGCTCAATAGGATTTTCGAAATCAGGATCAAATATTCCTATTGGTTCCTTCCAGTGACGGAGCGCCGTTGAGATGTCATAGATGCTGTCTCGATTTATTCGGTTGTTCTCAGCGGATAGCTCATATAGTTTTTTGGCAGCGGCCGGCGCGGTGACTGGCGTGAAGTCCGGAAAGGATTGCGCCACGGTATTAACCATTGTGTTATCAAATATCCGCCTGCCGGCGTCCACGGCCCATTGACCCTCTTTGGTAGACAGTACGGGTACGGGTTGTAACCAAGGCTTGGTATGCAGAAGTTGTTCGAAGTTTTCGTAGCTCGTGGGGGTAAACTCCGGGTGCTGGAGATATGCGACGAACTGACGTTTTTTTGCACCAGCTGGAAACACTTGGTAATGTAATCCGCTTATTTGGATGGATTCGGTTCCCAGAGTTTTTTCGAGCTTTCCCCATGACACCCACAGGTACGGATTCTGACTCGAAGGGAAGTTCGCCGAAAGAGAGAAGTGTAGATCGACCGGCGCGCCTGGCAGGGCAGGTTCGTCACTCACTTCCAATCGCGGCCGCTTGTCAGGGGGTACATCGGAGTCCAGTGCCTTGCGCTGCCATAATTGAGTCTGCCCGATTCTTTCAAGCACAGGACCGGAAGGCGTCAGTTCCTGGGTGTGTGTTGCCTGATAGTGTCCCTCAGCATTCCTGGCAACTTGCACGACACCTTCATCGATCAAATCGACATAACTTCTCAAGTTGTGCCAGCGTATTCCCGATTCGTTCGCCAGCGGTAAGCGTTGTGCAACTAGGGAATTGATCAGGTGCACGCCTGGCTTTTCGACCTGGCGTATAGCGCTGGAAGACCCGGGCGCTGAAGTCGAATCAGGCGACACGATCCGCCAGGCTGATCGGCCTTCGATTTTTATCACCACCGGGCCGGCCTGGGTGGCCATCTGCGGCATGTGAACCTGATAATGTCCATTCTCACCAGGCTCCACTCGGCCGATGCCTGCTGCGTCCATATCCGCGTACAGATGCTGGTCCTTGCTCATGAAAAGCCCGCTATCGCCAATCTGGATCAACTGGTCGACCTGCTCGCGGGGCCAGGTGATCATTGCGTCCAGGTTTGGCGATGGTCGAGTAGTGCTGGAAGGTAAGTCAGTCACTACGACTGGTTTGGGAGTCGTCTCCCCTGGAATATTCGTGCCTGATACACCGGGCTTCGGAGCTCCATCACGAGGCGGTGTGACGGGGCGGCTTATAGGCGTCCCACCGGGTGTATTGTCCGGGGATGGCACCCTGGGATGCGGGGGGGAAGGGGTAGACGTTACCGGCTGTTTGATAGGTGGTTTAGCCATAATGATGCCTCTAATACCAGTCTCATAAAATAATGAAAATGCTCCGTGCTGACTTATTTGATGGTTGTCAAATGGGTCGGCACGGTTAGCGAAAGACAGTATTGATTGAGATGAAAAGAGCAGTGCGTTATATGGTTATACCCCTGCGCACCTGCTTGGGCATTCATCGTTGCGTATCAATGCACGAGTTGATGCATACACCGGTTGAGAGGTGATAAATCCTTCATATCTATGAGTCGTGAAAGATCGCTATCGAGAATCCAGCGCTGTGTCGATGGGTTGTAAGATATCGTGCCTGAGGTACCGTCTTTCATTGTGATATTTCGCACACTGATTGACGTCTTTTTAATACTCGCCATTTCGTTGATCAAGGTCGTCGGTGCTTGAGCTTGATCATCGAAAAAGCGGCCGTCCAGATAATCGATATATAGCGCGTCGAAGGCCAGGTCGACGACATATACGATTCCCTCGGCAGTGATGACCCGTATCAAGTCAATCAAGTCGTCTGGACTGTCGTAGCGGGGCAGCTGAACAGTGGCCGAACCGATCACCAATTGATTGTCGACGAGTTTCGGGTTGCTGGTGCCTAGCGCCTCGGCGTCAAATTCCCAGGTGGAGGCTGTGGGCAGACGAATGTTCGCATTTGCATAAGCCCCGGGAGTTGTGACACGCAATGTCATATTTTTGCTCAAGTGAATCAGATATCTACAGCCCGCGCCTTCTAAAACTTCAACAAATGTTTGTTCGGCCGGGGCGGTGAGATTGACACATTGATCTACTTCATCCAATGCATGAGGTTCATTTTCTTCCGGCGGCTTGAAACTATACAGTCCCTGCCTGCGAATAAGCGCAGTAGGAGTGTCTCGGGGAATATGGCCAGGGCCGGGCATGTTGACTATATCTTGATCACTCAATTCTGGCGTATATGGGCGATACGACACTCCATCGTTCATGATTATAATGAGTTGATGATGCAGCTCCAGAAAGGGGCGGGTGCGTTGGTTTGACAATACAACGTGGCCACGGGTAGGAGAGCTGGCAAGGTTGTATAAGGCTACATGCTTTTTGCCAAAGTTTAGGAACAGATCGCAACTCTTGTATAGCGGATGCGCAATATCTTTGCGCGCTTCGAGCTCCATCGAGTAGTGCGTCTTGATTGATGTCAATTCGGTACTGGCGAAATCGATATACAAAAAGCTGATCGCGTTTTCTCTTTTATGGTTTATGCGCAGCGTCGCGAGCTCCAGGTGACTGGGGATGAAATAGTTTCTGTTGCCATCCGCTGCAATGGCAATGCCCGCCGTGTTTACCAGGCTCGATGGTCTCGCTTTGCCCGGTGCAGTAATGACTGCATCGACGTAAAAAGGAAAATCATCGGCAACGCTTTCGGGGCAATCCGGTACCAGTTGGAAGCCATCTGAAGTCACGAAAGTCAGCAGGCGATTTTGCAGTATGCGATTCGAACCTTCGAGCCTGTATACACCCTCTATGATCAACTGGCGTTTCAAATGATCGTTGCTGTCGAATTTCGACGTGATGATCAAGTTGTTCGCGACGATGCGCCAGCCGTCGATTAGCTCCATTCGCCAGTCCAGTACGATGACGCTGTCGTCTTTGCCATCCTCGATAACATAGACCGTCCCTGCCTTGTGCGCGATCAGATAACGATCTTTGCCGGGGCCGCCATCCACGATTCCATCGCCATTGAGTATGGAGATCTGATCATCGCCGGCGCCCGCCAGGATCTGGTCATTGCCGTGGGCTACGATGGTATTGTCGCCCGCCGTACCGATGACTTTGTTGGAGGCGCCCGCCAGGGTCTCGACATTCTCGATGCTATCAAGAACCGCGAGGGTGTGGCGCGGGCCTTGTTCTGTAGCGGTTTTGAGTAGTTCCAGCTTCCCGTTCGGTAAATCGATGAGATACCCGGAGCTCTGCGCACTGGATTTATCTGCCTTGCCTGCGAGCACGAGGGTGTCGGTTCCGTCTCCCCCTTTAATGATGCTCTGACGCAAATTCGTACTGGCAGCTGACAATGCAGCGCCGGCCCCTTCGTATATGAATTCGTCCGCTTTCAGGCCCCCCTCAAGCGTTTTTTTCCCTGGGCCAAAATAAAAGCTGTTGGGTTTGTTTTTAACACCCCGAATCGTGTCATCTCCGCCGCCGATGAACCAGGCGACACCTTTTGCGGCACCTTCGGTGCCGAAGTTTGCACCGGGGGTGTCAATTGGCACTCCGTAACGCGCATCAATGGTGTCGTCCCCGTCGATGATCTTCGGGCTTTTGATTATTTTGTGACTGTCCTTGTTGGCGTCCCAGTCGTAAAAACGCACTTGAGTGGGCGCCATTTCAACGTCGAATTTACCGTTGACGATAACTTCAATGCGTTCTTTCAATCTGCCGTCGAGCATCTCTCGTGCAGTCGCCTGCAGTAACTTCGAATGAGCAGTGGTTGCCTTGGCGATCGCCACACGGTCTTCGATGCTTTCATCGGGGCTGATGCCCCAAAATGCGAACCAGCCGGTACGCAGCCGTTCATGAGTACTCAGTTCAATGTAATCGTCGATTTCGTCAACTATGCGCACTGCCGCATATATCTGGGAACCTGCGACCAGCAACAGCCCGGCCGCCAGGCCGATCGGCCCAGCCATGGAAAAGCCCGCCAGTGCAGCGCCTCCAAGGATCAGGGACATGGCGGCGCTGACTACGCTCATGCCGCCGCTCACATAATGATCGATCGCTTCCTTGCCCGTCGTGTTGGCGGCGTTATTGAACGATTTGACGGCGGAAATAATGTCGAATGGCAAGGTCACGGCGGCGCCAATCAATCCCCCGCCTCGAGCCAGGCGCACACCCATGCTGGTTTTGGCAAAGTCGCCGAAGGCTTTTTGCCCGGCATTGATCATGTACTTCGCTTGTCTCGTCACGGCTAATTCGATGCCCAGGGAGACGAACTCACTCGAAATGCTCAGGCTGTTGAAGATGATTTCACCTTCGTCCTTGCGTGCCACTGCGTCCTGAAGTCCGCGCAGGCCGCTGTAAATACCGAAGGCCTGAAGTCCGACACCAACGCCGAGCATGCCGCTGCTTTTCACCCGGTTGGCCCAGTGTGGAGTGTGTTTGGGCAGGTGATGGTGACCGATATCGAGCTTCTGTGCCGACTTCAGCAGTTTGTCCAGTTTGCGTCGATACTGTGCGGAATCCGCAAGGGAAGCTGAAACATTGGTTAACAGCGGGGGCGATGTGAGGGGGCGTCGGGAAGCCATCTCGAACAAAAGCGATGTCAGTCTGTAGTCGTCGCCTGTCGAATAGGAGCGCAGGCGCGCTTCGACTTGTAGCGGGTCGAATTGGATGGAGTGGATGAATGACCGCTTGGCATGTCGGAAGAACGTGTTGTTTCCGTCCAGTCGCTGGCCATTGGTAGTGGCGCCCAACGAGTCCAGGGCTTTTCGGGTAATGGAGAACGGTCCAATCCTGATTGGACCCAACAACTCATCTACGACTTTAAGCTGCGCGCGCTGAGGGTTTGTTGTTTGAATACTGTCGTTTTCGAAGCTGATGGTGGAGGGCGAGGGCTGTCGGGCTATCGGATGAATATCGTTGATTTCGACGATGTTGTAATTGTCGGCATCGGGAGAGGTGTGATCGGCTGCCATTTGATTTCCTTATCATGTCCTTGGGTGCAAAAACGCAGGATCATGTTAGGGAACGCTCGTGTTTGTCCGATGTAGATATCCATATTGCGTGTTTCGAGACGTTGCGTGGCGCGTGCGAATTGTTGCCATCCATGGCGAACAATCCTGGGTGCTTTTTTAAAGTATCAGTGGCTGCTCAACAAAGAAGCAGCGCCCGCACCACCGAACAACCCGGCGCTTATACGGTTGAACCAACTTTGGCCCTTGCCGCTGCGCAAGTACCTGGCCGCGCCGTGTGCTCCCAGCCCGTATGCCAATTTGCACAACAGGTCCAGCACAGTCCAGGTCGCAATCATTACCAGTAACTGCGGCAGGAACGGCTGTTCAGCGCTGAGAAACTGCGGCAGGAAAGCGGCAAAAAACAGGATGTCCTTCGGATTGCTGGCGCCCAGCACAAACGCCCGGCCGAACAATGCGCGAAACCGCGGCACCGGCGCGGCCTGGGGCACTTCGGCACCCTGGGAGGGTTGGCGCGATTGCTGCCAGCTCTGCCAGGCGAGGTAGAAAAGGTACAGCGCGCCGACGATCTTCAGCGCGCTGAACAGCTGTTCCGACGCCAGCAGCAGGGCGCCCAGGCCCAGTGCCGAGGCGCTGAGCAGGCAGATCGAGGCAATCACGCCTCCCAGGAATGCCGGGTAAGAACGCCGTAACCCGTAATTCAGACTGTTGCTGATCATCAGCAACGACAGCGGTCCCGGGATCAGGATCACTACCAGTGCAGCGCCGCTGAACAGCAGCCAGGTTTCCAGACTCATCACTTTCCTCCATTTGCGCAAAAGCCCCACCCGACGGGGTGAGGCTGGTTCGAAACGCTTACTGCGTAACGCTTACAAGAAAACGAACTTGGCGATAAAGATCGCGCACAACACCCACAGGCTGACGGAAATTTCCTTGTACTTGCCAGTGCCGGCTTTCAGTGCCACGTAGGTGATGAAACCCAGGGCGATACCGTCGGCGACCGAGAAGGTCAGGGGCATCATGATTGCGGTGACAATCGCCGGAATGCTATCGGTCGCTTCGTCCCATTCGATGTGGGCCATGCCGCCCATCATCAGCATCGCGACATAGATCAGGGCACCGGCGGTGGCGTAGGCGGGAATCATGCCGGCCAGCGGTGCAAAGAACATCGCAGCAATAAATAGCACACCCACCGTGACTGCGGTAAGACCCGTGCGACCACCTGCGGCAACGCCGGCGGCACTTTCCACGTAGCTGGTGACAGGCGGAACACCGACCACCGCGCCGAATACACTGGAAGCACTGTCGGCCTTGAGGGCGCGGGAGAGGTTTTCGATCTTGCCGTCGGCATTCACCAGGCCAGCGCGCTGGGCTACGCCCATCAGGGTGCCGGCGGTGTCGAACATGTGCACAAAGAGGAAGGCCAGCACTACGCTGATCATGCTGATGTTGAACACTCCGGCGACGTCCATGGCCATCCAGGTCGGGGCCAGGCTTGGCGGGGCCGACATGATGCCTTCGTAATGAACGAGGCCCAGACCCCAACCGGCCAGGGTCACGGTGATGATGCTGATCAGGATCGCGCCAAATACCCGATGATAGCTGAGCACCGCAATCATCAGGAAGCAGATGGCCGCCAACAGTGGGCCGGGTTCGCGCAGGGAGCCCAGCTTGATCAGGGTCGCCGGGCTATCGACGACGATGCCTGCGGTTTTCAGCCCGATCAGCCCCAGGAACAAGCCAACACCCGCGCCCATGGCGTAACGCAAGCTGACTGGAATGCTGTTAAGCAGCCATTCGCGGATTCGCGAGAACGTCAGGAACATGAACAGCACACCGGAAACGAATACCGCGCCGAGGGCGGTTTCCCAGTTGTAGCCCATGGTGCCGACTACGGTGTAGGTGAAGAATGCGTTGAGTCCCATGCCTGGTGCCAGGCCGACCGGCCAGTTGGCATACAGGCCCATCAGCAGGCAGCCCAGCGCGGCAGCGATGCAGGTAGCGACGAACGCGGCGCCGTGGTCAATCCCGGCATCCGCCATGATGTTGGGGTTGACGAAGATGATGTAAGCCATGGTGATAAAGGTTGTCAGACCGGCAATCAGCTCGGTCTTCACCGTGGTGCCATGCAAGCTGAGTTTAAACAGACGCTCCAGCAAGCCAGTAGGGGCGGGCGGCGAGAGGTCCAGCGTCGATGCTTCGGATTTGCGGCTTTCCACAGCGAGTACTCCTCAAGAGTTTTATTGTTATTTCCAGGACCGGACCCATGAGGGCGGCAGCGGTCCTTTGAGGCACTTGCGAATTTGTTGACCGCTTGGTCAGGAACTCGCACGAAGTGGATTATGCTTTTGTGTACAAATAAAGCAAATATTGTTTTTGCTTTTGTAGACGAAAAGTTTGGCGATCGGAGTATATCGCCTGCAGGGCCCCATCGCGAGCAGGCTCACTCCTACAGAGACCGCGCTGACCCTATAGCAGCGAGCCTGCTCGCGATGGGGCCTACACAGGCACCACCACACCGCAGCCAAACTCATTCAACCGCGGCCCAGAAACAAATAAACCGGCGCAAGGGCCGGTTTATTTTTTTCCAGGATTTGTGGCGCTGTACTGGCCTCATCGTCCAAACGACGACCGGAGCAGCCTCACCCCCATCCTATGGGCGCAAGGCTTGCCCGCGATGGCGTCAGGCAGACAACTCAATGAATCAGGCCGCAGCAAACCGCTTATCCAGATAATCGATGATCACCTTGGACTCATACATCCAGGTCGTCTGCCCGTTCTCTTCGATGCGCAGGCACGGCACTTTGATTTTGCCGCCGTGCTCCAGCAGCGCCTGGCGATCCTGTTCGTTGTTCTTCGCATCGCGCAGCGCTACCGGCACATTCAGGCGGCGCAGGGTGCGGCGGGTTTTCACGCAGAACGGGCAGGCGTGGAACTGATACAGGGTCAGGCCTTTGGCGGCGGCGTTGACCTGCGCCTGAACCTCGGCAGGGCGTTGTTTCTTGCCCGGACGAGTGATGAAGTCGATGAAGATGATCAGTTGGCCTAGGCCGACACGAAGCGCTTTGACGAACACGGTATAAGCCTCACTGGGGGCAAGCGGAAGGCGCGCAGCTTACCTGATTTTTGCCGGACGAAAAAAAACCGGCGATGAATGCCGGTTTTCTTCGTGACGCGTATTACTTGATCAGGCTGAGAAACTCGCTGCGAGTCGCGGCGTTTTCACGGAACTCGCCCAGCATCACCGAAGTGATCATCGACGAATTCTGTTTCTCCACACCGCGCATCATCATGCACATGTGCTTGGCCTCGATCACCACCGCAACGCCCAGGGCGCCGGTGACTTCCATTACCGCATCGGCGATCTGGCGGCTGAGGTTTTCCTGGATCTGCAGGCGGCGAGCGTACATATCGACGATCCGCGCGACTTTCGACAGGCCCAGCACCTTGCCACTCGGGATGTAAGCGACATGGGCTTTGCCGATGAACGGCAGCAGGTGATGCTCGCACAACGAGTAGAGCTCGATGTCCTTAACCAGCACCATTTCGCTGTTGTCGGAGCTGAACAAGGCACCATTGGTGACTTCTTCCAGCGTCTGTTCATAGCCGCGGCAGAGGTACTGCATGGCTTTGGCGGCACGCTTTGGCGTGTCGAGCAGGCCCTCGCGGGAAACGTCCTCGCCCAGTTGGCCGAGAATCGCGGTGTAATTCTGTTCCAGGGACATGAAACTACCTGTGGGATTTTACGCAAAGGGCAAGGGTACGGTGGCGGACACGGCGCTGCAAGCGTGAAGCGACAGGTTTACTCGTCGCGACCTTCCATCATGGTGCGTTTGAGCATCACATAAACCGCTCCGGCGCCGCCGTGTCGGGGCTGGCACGAGGTGAAGCCGAGCACCTGGGAGTGCTGGCGCAGCCAGGTGTTGACGTGGCTTTTGATCATCGGGCGCTTACCGTCCAGGCGCACTGCCTTGCCATGGGTGACGCGCACGCAGCGGATTTCGAATTTGGTTGCTTCGGCGAGGAACGCCCAGAGGGTCTCCCGGGCTTTTTCCACTGTCATGCCATGCAAGTCGAGGCTGCCTTCGAAAGGGATCTGGCCGACCTTGAGCTTGCGCATCTGGCTTTCCTGCACGCCGTCGCGGGCCCACATCAGCTCGTCTTCGGGACCGACGTCGATCACGAACTGGTCGGACAGGCCGTCAACAGTGGTGGCATCGGTGCGCACGGTGGCGGCCTGGCGCAGCTTGGCGATCTGCGCGCGGTCAGCCTTGGGTTTGCCGGTTTCGGCGCGATCGTGCTTGATCGGCTTGACGCCTTGGATCGCACTTTTGAATAGGGAAAAATCGTCGTCTTGCATGTCAGCCTCCGCGAAGGGCGGCCAGTTTACCCAAGTCGAGGCGTGAGCCATAACAATTGCGACCCGTCAGCGCCGGGCCGGTGCATCAATCGTGTTTTTTCATCAGGTGCGGCGACATGTTGAGTTCCCGCGACTGCCGCGCGCGACGGCGGCAGCGGCGCCACAACCAAATGCCCAGGTACAGCACGAACAGCCCGACCGCCAGGATGATGGCCGAGCCCAGCGGGCTTGCATTCAGTTCGCCAAGTGCGGGTGGGCGGCCGAGCAGGCTGGCCGCGCCGGCCATGGCCAGCAGTACGCCGCAGGTCGCCAGCAATGCGGCAAACGCGGCGCCAAAACGAAAACGCCAGTTGCTTTGGCCTTTGGGGCGCAGGCGGCGAGCGTCAAAACCATCGGATAACTTCATTCCGACCTTCCTCAATGGGTATCGGCCCTTCGACCGGGAGTTGACCGGGATGTTCCTGAGGCTAAGACAATTACAGCTAATGAGAGGCTTTTGCGGATGAGCGGCGATGTGCGCCGCTCACCAGGTTTCGATCAAATCAGCTCATGAGTCAGGGCGAGGGTGGCAAAATTGTCCGCCATGATCGCCATTTCGGTCTGCTGCACGTGTTCGGCGCTGAGCACTGTGCCTTTGTAGGGCAGGTCGCGGGTGGCGCAGGCATCTTCGACCAGGGTGCAGCGAAACCCCAGGTTTTTCGCTGCACGCACAGTGGTGCTGACGCTGGAATGGCTCATGAAGCCGCACACGATCAGGTCCAGCGAGCCAAGAGTCTGCAGGCGCTCCAACAGTTCGGTGCCGTGAAATGCACTGGGCAGCAATTTGCCGATGATGGTTTCGTCGGCGAGTGGCTCCAGGCCCGGAATGAATTCGCCGCGTTCACCCTGGGGGTCGAACAGCCCACCCACGGTACCAAGGTGGCGTACATGCACGATCGGCCGACCGGCTGCGCGGGCAGCAGTCACCAGTTGCTTGATGTTCGCGACGGCAGCATCCATGCCGGTCAGGGCCAGGGGGCCGCTGAGGTATTCCTTCTGGGCATCGATGATGACAAGGGTCGCATGACTCAGGTTGGCTGCTGCATAACCGCGGCCGCTGAGTTGAAACATCGTTTTTGGAACGGACATTCTGGGGCTCCTTCGGGTGGGGCTTTTGCGACATTGTCCTCTGGCTGAGCGGTTCTGTGAATCGCTACCATCGCAGATGCCGTCTTTACTGGCTCGCAGCCTTGTCAATACTCACGATTTGTTCAATAGCCTAGCGAAAAAACAGAAAAGTCCTACATTTGTCCGGATGATTTTACGGCGTCGTCGCCAGGCGTTTTGGCTGGTAGAATTGCCAGTCGTTTTTTCAGAGAGTTTGCCCCCGTGATCACTTCCCGACTTCGTACCCTGCGCGACCATATCCGTTGGGCCGTCAGCCGCTTCCATGGGGAGGATCTGTTCTTCGGCCATGGGACCGACAACGCCTGGGACGAAGCCCGTCAACTGGTGCTGGGTGCATTGCACCTGCCGTGGGAAATGGCCGACAGCTATCTTGACTGCAACCTGGAAGAGGACGAGTTGGTCAACCTCCAGCGCCTGCTCAAGCGTCGGATCGAAGAGCGTATTCCCACCGTCTATCTGCTCGGCGAAGCGTGGTTCTGCGGCATGTCGTTCATCGTCGACGAACGCGTGCTGATCCCGCGTTCGCCGATTGGCGAGTTGATCGAAAAACGCTTCGAGCCATGGCTGGGCAGCGAGCCTGCGCGCATCCTCGACCTGTGTACCGGCTCCGGCTGCATCGGGATTGCCTGTGCCTACGAGTTCCAGAACGCAGAGGTGGTGCTGGCCGACCTGTCCTTCGAAGCGCTGGAAGTGGCAAACCAGAATATCGAGCGCCATGGCGTAGATGAGCGCGTGTACACGGTGCAGGGTGATGGGTTTGACGGACTGCCAGGGCAGCGTTTTGACCTGATCGTGTCGAACCCGCCTTATGTCGATGCCGAAGATTTTGCCGACATGCCGGACGAGTACCAGCACGAGCCCGAGCTCGGCCTGGCCTGCGGCGACGATGGTTTGAACCTGGTGCGCCGGATGCTCGCCGAAGCGGCTGAGCATTTGACCGAGAAGGGTTTGCTGATAGTCGAAGTGGGCAACAGCCAGGTGCACGTCGAAGGGTTGTACCCGGAAGTCGACTTCGCCTGGCTCGACTTCGAGCGCGGAGGGCATGGGGTGTTCATGCTGACGGCCGAGCAGTGCCGGGAGCATCAGGCGCTATTCGCGTCCCGCGTCTGACCTGAGGACGCCATCGCTGGCTTGCCAGCGATGGCGGCATCACAGCCCCAAGCGCCTATCTATCTATCTATCTATCTATGTGTAGCAATCCAGATCAACAGCCCCGCCTGAAACACCGCAAACGCCACCAGGCATGAAATGGTAAACCGCAGTGCAGTGTCCTCGCGCCGGTACTTGCTGACCTTTTCCTCGTGCTGCTTGAGTTTGACTTCCTGCTCGGCCAGGTTCTGTTCGGCCTGCTGGAGCATCTGCGCCGCCTCCAGAACTTCCACCACCTGCACCTTCTCGCTGTTCCACTGCGCCTTCAAGTCGCTGACCAATACGCCCTTGACGCTGCCCTTGAGGTGCTGGGCATCGGCGTAGACCACTTCGAAACCATGCCCCTTGAGGAAATCATCACGCCGCAGGCGGGTGTCCTCGTTCAGCGCGTCCTTGTTATTGAGGTTGCGGCCGTTGACCGTGTACCCGGGCCAGCGCTGCTTCAGCCAGCTGATGCCATGAGTCGCCATGAAGCGGCCGACGCCACGGTTCATCGGTTCGATCTGCAAACCGTTGTCGGGCCCCAGGGCCACGCTTTTGTCCTGGTGATCGACCCACACATCCAGCAGATTCTGCTCTTTGCGCACTCGCTGGCCGGGCAGGGTGATGCTCATGCGCAGCAGGCTGCGGTCCTTGTCATGACGTTCAGCGTAGCCGAACTCGACAAAGCGCAGCGGTCGCCCGCCGGTGTTACGGTCGGTCTGCAGCGGTGCCAGGCGCAGCATCTGGCGATGCTCGGCGTGCACGTCGGCCCAAGGCAGCTCGACCGCTGGCGGTGCGTCCTGTTCGGCTGGGGTGGCGGGTGAAGTCGCAGTGTCAGTCATAACGGCAAGGTCCTGTCCAAGCTCGGCATGTCGCCAGGCTTAATGCTGGCGACACCGGCTTATCGGCCGTTTTCTGCAGGACTGGAGGGAAAATAGCGCTTAACTGGCACGAAGTCCGTCAATAAACCCGAGGATCCGTGAACCCAGCTCGGCGGCCAGCGGCAAATTCGGATCCTTGTACGAGGCCAACTGGCGCTTCACGTCGTTGGGCACGATGCGCATCACGTGGTTCATGCCCTCGATCAACGCCAGTTCGGCATCGGGCTTGGCTTGCTTAAGCAGCTTGGCGTCACCGACGCCGACCTGGATGTCGTTACTGCCCTGGATGATCAGGGCCGGCATCTTCAGCCTGGCAAACGCCGCCGCCGGGTCCTGGCGAAACAGTGAAATCAGATACGGCTGCACGCTCGGGCGGAAAATCACCTGCAATTGCGGCGGCACATTGGCGTCGGTGTGGCCAGCCTTGAGGCTGTCGAGCAATTCGTTGGCGCGCAACATCAAGGGGGGCGGCAGGCGGTTGCCCAATTGCTGACGCAGTACCTGGTCTATCGGCCGGGCGCTGCCAGACATGGAGATAACCCCGGCGACATCGATATCGGGCGCTGCGAGGCTGGCGATCAAGGCGCCTTCGCTGTGCCCCAGCAGAATCAGCTGACCGAATCGCGGATCGGCCTTGAGCTTGCGGCCCCACGCCTGGGCGTCGGACACGTAGCCTTCCACCGACAGATTGCGTTCGTCCGGGGTGGCAGGCAGGCTCGCGGCGACTCCACGCTTGTCATAACGCACGCTGGCGATATTGTGCTTGGCCAGCACCCAGGCCAGGCGCTTGAGGCTGTCGTTGCGCCCGCCGTCCGGGTTATTGCCGTCGCGATCGGTCGGCCCGGAGCCGGAAATAATCAGCACCACGGGCACCGGTGTGTCGGATTTGGGCAGCAACAGCGAGCCAAACAGTTCGCCGTTGCCGGTATCCAGCGAGATGGGACGTTGCAGCACAGTGGCCTGCACAAATCCGGTAAACAAGGTAAGACTCAAGGCTAGAACTCGCAGCATCATCACGCCATCATTCACAAAGGTGCCGGTTGGACTCGCGCGCACCCATAAGGTTCGAGGATGAACTACTTGGGTAGCCTGCGTATACTGGCGCGCATTACGTATTCAGGTTCAATTCACGGAGCGTCCTGCATGTCCGGCAATACCTACGGCAAGCTGTTCACTGTCACCACCGCGGGCGAAAGCCATGGTCCGGCGTTGGTCGCCATTGTCGACGGCTGCCCGCCGGGCCTGGAAATTTCCCTGGAGGATTTGCAACGCGACCTCGATCGCCGCAAACCCGGCACCAGCCGCCACACCACGCAGCGCCAGGAAGCCGACGAAGTCGAAATCCTCTCCGGCGTATTTGAAGGTCGCACCACCGGTTGCGCCATCGGCCTGCTGATTCGCAACACCGACCAGAAGTCCAAGGACTACTCGGCGATCAAGGATCTGTTCCGCCCCGCCCACGCCGACTACACCTATCACCACAAGTATGGCGAGCGCGATTACCGCGGCGGCGGTCGCAGCTCGGCGCGGGAAACTGCCATGCGCGTGGCGGCCGGCGCGATTGCCAAGAAATACCTGGCCACCCAGGGCATCGTCATTCGCGGTTACATGAGTCAGTTAGGCCCAATCGAAATCCCGTTCAAGACCTGGGATTCGGTGGAAGACAACGCGTTTTTCAGCCCTGACCCGGATAAGGTCCCGGAGCTGGAAGCCTATATGGACCAGCTGCGCCGCGATCAGGATTCCGTTGGCGCGAAGATCACCGTCGTTGCCGAAGGCGTGATGCCAGGCCTCGGCGAGCCGATTTTCGATCGCCTTGATGCCGAACTGGCCCATGCGCTGATGAGCATCAACGCGGTCAAGGGCGTGGAAATCGGCGCCGGTTTCGCCAGCGTTGCCCAGCGCGGCACCGAACACCGCGACGAAATGACCCCGGAAGGTTTCCTCAGCAATAACGCCGGCGGCATTCTGGGCGGCATCTCGTCCGGCCAGCCGATTGTCGCGCACCTGGCGTTGAAGCCGACTTCGAGCATCACCACGCCGGGCCTTTCTATCGACGTTCATGGCAATCCGGTGGATGTCATCACCAAGGGGCGTCACGACCCGTGCGTGGGCATCCGCGCCACGCCGATCGCCGAAGCGATGATGGCCATCGTGCTGATGGATCACCTGCTGCGCCACCGCGGGCAGAACGCCGATGTGCGCGTCAGCACGCCGGTGCTGGGTCAGCTTTAATGGCTGACCTGATGGCCGCTGCAGTCTGATGACGACAGCGGCGCTCCCGTACTGGCGGCTCTCCAGTTTTTATCTGTTCTATTTCGCCTTGCTCGGTTCGACAGCGCCGTTCCTGGCGCTGTACTTCGATCACCTGGGTTTTTCCAGTGCGCGCATCGGCGAGCTGGTGGCGATTCCGATGCTGATGCGCTGCGTGGCGCCGAACATCTGGGGCTGGCTGGGGGACTACACCGGCCGGCGCCTGGCCATCGTGCGCTTTGGCGCGGTGTGCACCCTGCTGTCGTTTGCGCTGATTTTCGTCAGCAAGACCTACGCCTGGCTGGCGATGGTCATGGCCTTGCACGCATTCTTCTGGCACGCGGTGCTGCCGCAGTTCGAAGTCATCACCCTGGCACACTTGCAAGGCCAGACCTCGCGCTACAGCCAGATCCGCTTGTGGGGTTCCATCGGTTTCATCATCACCGTGGTCGCGCTGGGACGCTTGTTCGAGTGGTTGAGCCTGGACATTTATCCCCTGGCGCTGGTGCTGATCATGGCCGGGATCGTGGTCAGCAGCCTGTGGGTGCCCAATGCCCAGCCGGTGCAGGGTGAACGCATCGCCGGCGAAGGTTTTGTGCAACAGTTGCGCAGTCCCGGGGTCCTGGCGTTTTATGCCTGTGTGGCCCTGATGCAACTGAGCCACGGCCCGTACTACACCTTCCTGACGTTGCACCTGGAGCAATTAGGCTACAGCCGTGGGCTGATCGGCCTGCTCTGGGCGCTGGGGGTGGTGGCCGAAGTCCTGATGTTCCTGGGCATGAGCAAGATTCTTGCGCGTTTTTCCGTGCGCCGGGTACTGCTGGCGAGTTTTCTCCTGGCGGCGCTGCGCTGGTTGTTGCTGGGCTCGTTCGCCGAATATGTGTGGGTGCTGCTATTTGCCCAGGTGCTGCACGCCGCAACTTTCGGCAGTTTTCATGCAGCTGCCATCCAGTTCGTGCAACGTAGTTTCGGTTCGCGCCAGCAAGGGCAGGGCCAGGCGTTGTACGCAGCGCTGGCCGGCACCGGCGGCGCACTGGGCGCTTTGTACTCCGGCTACAGCTGGAATGCCCTCGGGGCCACGTTCACCTTTAGTATCGCCAGTCTCGCAGCCTTCGCCGCTGCCGTTATCATAGCCACACGCATGCAAGAGGACAGGCCATGAGCCTTACCCGTGAACATCTCGCCCAGGAAATCATCGATGCCGGGCGCTTCCTGTATGGCCGCGGCTGGTCGCCGGCCACCAGCAGCAACTATTCGGCGCGCCTGTCGCCGACCGAAGCGCTGCTGACCGTGTCCGGCAAGCACAAAGGCCAGTTGGGCCTGGATGATGTGCTGGCCACCGACCTGTCGGGCAACAGCCTGGAACCGGGCAAAAAACCGTCCGCCGAAACCTTGCTGCACACCCAGCTCTACAGCTGGTGCGCGGACATCGGCGCGGTGCTGCACACCCATTCGGTGAATGCCACGGTGCTGTCGCGCCTGACCCCGCAGGATTTCATCGAGTTCGAGGATTACGAGCTGCAAAAGGCCTTCAGTGGCATATCGACCCACGAATCCCGGGTGCGAGTGCCGATTTTCGACAATGACCAGGACATTGCGCGCCTCGCCGCCAAGGTGCAGCCTTGGTTGGAGGCTCACCCCGATTGCGTCGGCTACCTGATTCGCGGCCATGGCCTCTACACCTGGGGCGCGCGTATGAGTGACGCGTTGCGGCAGATCGAGGCCTTCGAATTTTTGTTTGAGTGCGAGTTGAAGATGCGCTCGCTCTCCAACCGTAACGCATGAACCGTTAAGGAGTTGCCCTGATGAGCAGCCTGTCCGTTTACCACGTCTCAAGCCCTGACATTCCGAACAAGGTGCTAACGCATTTCGAAGACATCGCTTCGACCCTGGCCGAGCAGGGTGTGCGCTTCGACCGCTGGCAAGCCGCAGCGAAAATCCAGCCCGGCGCCAGCCAGGAAGAAGTGATCGCGGCTTACCAGGAACAGATCGACAAGCTGATGACCGAACGCGGCTACGTGACGGTCGACGTCATCAGCCTGAACAGCGATCACCCGCAAAAAGCCGAACTGCGCGCCAAGTTCCTCGACGAGCACCGGCATGGTGAGGACGAAGTACGCTTTTTTGTCGCCGGCCGTGGGCTGTTCACCCTGCACATCGACGATTACGTTTATGCCGTACTGTGCGAGAAGAACGACCTAATCTCGGTGCCTGCCGGTACCCCGCACTGGTTCGACATGGGTGAACATCCGCACTTCGTGGCGATACGCCTGTTCAACAACCCTGAAGGCTGGGTGGCTAACTTCACCGGCGAAGACATCGCCAATCGCTTCCCGCGACTGGAGGATTGAGCCGATGCCGATCAAAGCGATCCTCACCGACATCGAAGGCACCACCAGCGCCGTGAGCTTTGTGTTCGACGTGCTGTTTCCCTACGCTGCCAAGCACCTGCCGGACTTCGTTCGGCAACAGGCCGGGCGCGCCGATGTGGCCGAGCAACTGGACGCGGTGCGCCGCGACAGCAACGAGCCAGAGGCGGATGTCGAACGGGTCATCGAGATTCTCCTTGGCTGGATTGCCGAAGACCGCAAGGCCACGCCGTTGAAGGCGTTGCAAGGGATGGTCTGGGAGCAGGGCTACCAGGCGGGGCAGTTGCAGGGGCATGTGTACCCGGATGCCGTCGAAGCGCTCAAGGCATGGCATCAGGCCGGCTTTAAACTTTATGTTTACTCGTCAGGCTCGATTCAGGCGCAGAAGCTGATTTTCGGCTGTTCGGAAGCGGGGGATTTGTCTGCGCTGTTTAGCGGCTATTTCGACACCACTTCAGGTCCCAAGCGAGAGGCGCAGTCGTACCAGCGGATCACCCAGGCGATTGGCCTTGACGCTGCACAGATACTGTTTCTGTCGGATATCGTCGAAGAACTGGATGCTGCGCGGGCAGCTGGAATGGCTACGTGCGGTTTGGCGCGAGAAGGAGGGGAGTTGCCTGGTCACGTGACCGTCGACAGCTTCAAAAACATCGACCCGGCAAAATTCTAAAACAACTGCTGGAAGAACGTTGTAGCAGCACAAACACCTGTGGGAGCAAAGCTTGCTCGCGATTCTTTGGCGTCAGTTGAACAACCGTTCCTGACACATCGCAATCGCGAGCAAGCTTTGCTCCCACAGTATTTACAGCTTTAGAACATTTACAGCTCTAAACCCGCTGAAGCATTCGAACAATTTACGCCGAATGATAAGTCGGCAAAGCAAACCGTTGCTGGCTTTGCAGCATCGAAATCTGCGGTAGTTCGCTGGCCTGTTCAGCCAGGTCGCGGCGGATCGCACTGATCACCCACGACAACTGGTCACCAGCATGCAGCTGCTGGTAGGAAATCGAGCGTTTGAAGACTTTGCCTTCCTGACTGCGCAGTGTCAGCAGGATGCCGCCGTCGGGGCGTGGCTGAGTGTTCACTTCGAAGTTGGAGAACAGGGAGGTAAATTTTTCTTGGATCAGGCTCATGTCTATCAGCTCCGTTAGCACTTGATTAGCAAGCATGGAGAGGTAGTTGCACCCTTTGTGCCAGTATTCTAAATATAAAAAACCCTTATAAATCAATGAGATGAAAAATCTGGCATTTTTGCCTCTCGTGCAATCTGCATGAAAGGCCATCGTGCATCCTGCATTTTGCGAGATTGCTTCGGTTTCAACGGAACCATTCGCACATTCCGCGCTCACGCTGCCACCGAGGTGATAGGCGGATACAAAACATTGCAAAAACCGCGTGTACAGCCCCTGAACCACTCACGTACTTTCGGCCTCAGACACCGCCACCCGACAATAAAAAGATCGAACGGGAGCAACCATGAGCCGCGCGCTGAACCACACGATTACCTGGGGCATGATGCTCCGCAAACTGCCTTCCATCGCCAAGGCGCTACCTCGAGTGGTGCGGGGCATGAAGGCCGCCAACGTCAAGGATCCGACCCAATCATGTGGTCTCGGCTGGAGCTTCGAGCAAGCGACGCTGCGCAATCCCGACGGCCCGGCGTTACTTCAGGGCGATGTGCTGCTGACCTACGCCGAGGTCAACCAGTGGGCCAATCGCATTGCCCACCACCTCAGCTCCCAGGGCATCCGCAAGGGCGATGTGGTAGCGGTGTTCATCGAGAATCGCCCGGAACTGCTGGTGACTATCCTCGCGGTGGCCAAGACGGGTGCGATCAGTGCCCTGCTCAATACCTCGCAAACCCGTGACACCCTGGCCCACAGCCTGAACCTGGTGACACCTGCAGCCATCATCGTCGGCGGCGAATTGGTGCCGGCGTTTTGCGCGGTCAGCGAGCGCGTGGCGATCGATCCGGCGCGCACCTGGTACGTCGCGGATCAGGATACTTACCGCCACCCGGGTATTGCGCCCGATGGTTTCATCAACCTGATGGCGGCGATCGCCGACAGCCCCAGCGAAAACCCGGCGACCAGTCAGCAGATCTTTTTCGACGATCCCTGCTTTTACATCTACACCTCGGGCACCACCGGGTTGCCCAAGGCGGGGGTGTTCAAGCACGGGCGCTGGATGCGCAGCTCCGCCAGTTTCGGCATGATTGCGCTGGATATGGGCCCGGATGACGTCGTCTACTGCACCCTGCCGCTGTACCACGCCACTGGGCTGTGCGTGTGCTGGGGCTCAGCCATCAGCGGCGCGTCGGGGTTCGCCATTCGCCGCAAGTTCAGCGCCAGCCAGTTCTGGAACGATGTGCGCAAGTACCGCGCCACGACCCTGGGCTACGTCGGTGAATTGTGCCGCTACCTGGTCGATCAGCCGCCCACTGCCGAAGACAGCCAGCACCGGGTCACCAAGATGATCGGCAACGGCCTGCGCCCCGGCGCCTGGGCTGAATTCAAGACGCGCTTTGCGGTTGATCACATCTGCGAGCTGTACGCCGCCAGTGACGGCAATATCGGTTTTACCAACGTGCTCAACTTCGACAACACCGTAGGTTTTTCCCTGATGTCCTGGGAACTGGCCGCCTACGACCATGACACTGGCGAGCCTCTGCGAGACGGCAGGGGGTTCATGCGCAAGGTTGCCAAGGGCGAGCAGGGCTTGTTGCTGGCAAAGATCGACGACAAGGCGCCACTGGACGGCTACACCGACTCGCAGAAGACTGCAAAAGTGGTGCTGCACGACGTGTTTGAGAAGGGTGATCGTTACTTCAACACCGGAGACCTGTTGCGCAACATCGGCTTCGGTCACGCGCAATTTGTCGATCGGCTGGGCGACACCTATCGCTGGAAGGGCGAGAACGTCTCGACCACGGAGGTGGAAAACATCCTGCTGCGGCATCCGAATATTTCCGAGGCCGTGGCCTACGGAGTGGAAGTGCACAATACCAACGGGCGGGCCGGAATGGCGGCGATCACCCCGGCCGAATCCCTGGCGACCCTGGATTTCAGCGAGTTGCTGACGTTCGCGCGCGAGCACATGCCTGCGTACGCGGTGCCGTTGTTCCTGCGAGTCAAAGTAAAAATGGAGACCACCGGCACCTTCAAATACCAGAAGACCCGGCTCAAGGACGAAGGCTTTGACCCTGGCAAAACCGGTGACGATCCCATTTATGCCTGGCTGCCGGGAACTCACACCTATGTGCAGGTGACTGAACAGGTGCTGGCCGAGATTCACGACGGCAAATACCGTTATTAAATCTGGCTATGACCCTTGATCAAAAAAAGCAAGTGACAGCCCCGAGGCTGCTCGGGAAACTGTCGCCTTTTGCACCTACACAGAAAAGTGGAGCCACCATGTCAGACCAAAGCCGCCAGATGACCCCCGAAGAAGCCGCTGAATTTGCCGAACAGGTATTCAACAAGGCGCGCGAGGGCGATGCGGCCATGATGGCAGCGTTGCTGTCCAAGGGCCTGCCGCCAAACTTGCGCAACCATAAGGGTGACACCTTGTTGATGCTGGCTGCCTACCATGGGCATGTCGAGACGGTAAAAGTACTGCTCGAGCACAAGGCTGACCCGGAAATCCGCAACGACAATGGCCAGAGCCCGATTGCTGGCGCAGCGTTCAAGGGCGACCTGGCGGTAGTCAGCGCGCTGGTCGACGGTGGCGCGCAGGTTGAAGGCTCGTCCTTCGACGGCCGTACCGCACTGATGATGGCGGCCATGTTCAACCGAGTTGCCATCGTCGACTATCTGATCAGTAAAGGCGCAGATCCGAAGGCCAAGGATGCCAATGGCGTATCGGCGCTGGATGCAGCCAGGACCATGGGTGCGGTGGATACCACGGCGCAGCTGGAGAAATTGCAGGGCTGATTAGCCGCGTGCGGCCACCTGGAAAACTGCAAGGCTAGTTACGCGATTGCGGCCACTTGGGAAAATTGCAAGGCTGGCCACTCTGTAGCAGCTGCCACTGCATCCAGCCGTCAGTACACCCAGACCTCAACCCTTCGGTTTCTGATCCGTCCCTCATCGGCGCTGTTCGCCGCCA
This sequence comes from Pseudomonas sp. RIT-562, assembly GCF_026241895.1. Classification (GTDB taxonomy): domain Bacteria; phylum Pseudomonadota; class Gammaproteobacteria; order Pseudomonadales; family Pseudomonadaceae; genus Aquipseudomonas; species Aquipseudomonas mandelii_F. The sequence goes on from NZ_JAPJIV010000015.1 coordinate 65,936, forward strand.
CTGGCATCTGGGCGCCAAAGCCGCGGACCTCGCGCAGTACCACGCCGCTTTTAGCCAGTTCCCGGCGCACTGCCATGGCACGCAGTTTCGACAACAGATCGGCGCGCCCCGGCTCAGCCTTGGCATCGCCAAACCCCACCAGTGTCACCTGCCGATCGGTCTTGTTGCGCTGCTTTATATAGTCGAGCACCCGCGACAGGTCCTGGCGTGCCTTGCTGTCCAGCGTCGCGCTGCCTTCTTCGAAGCGAAAATTCACGGTCAGGCGCTGCGCATGGCGGCTGAGGGTTTGATATTCCTCCGGCATCAGCGCATTGGGTGCGACAGCCATGGCCTGGACGGTCTGCGCGATAAACCCGCTGGCTGCGACGATCTCCTGGCCCTGTTTGCCTTGGGCAAATTTTACCAATGCCTGGGCCCAGGGGTTGCCGCCCTTGGGTGGCAGGTAGAGGAACAGCCGGCGTGACAGCGGATAGTCTTCCGTGGCGATCAGGTTGTTCAACGGCAACATCGCCTGGGAAGCGCCATCGGCAATCGCCACGGCTTTGGCCTGGCGCACATAGGGCAAGCCGATGAAGCCGATGGCTTGAGGATCCTGGCTGACGGCGTCGGACAATTGCTCGCTCGACTCAAAGCGTTTTGCGCTGGTGCTGAGGGTTTTTCCACGGCCGCTGAGCACCAGTTCCTTCAAGGTATCGTAGGTGCCGGAGTGATCATCGCGGGCATAAAGATGAATGGTCCCACCACTGCCGCCGACTTCCTCCCACGTCCGGATGTCGCCACTGAAGATGCTCGCCAGTTGAGTGGTGGTCAGTTGTTTCAGCGGATTATGCGGGTGGAGGATGATCGCCAGGCCGTCGATGGCGATAACCTGCTCGGCGCCCGGGCTCTTGAGGTCGCCGAGGGACTGCAGGCCGGCTAGCTCGCTGTCCCTGATCGGGCGCGAGGAGGCGGCAAGATCGGCAGAGTCGTTCTGCAATGCAGTGAAACCGGTGCTGGAACCATGCGCAGCGATCTCCACCTCGACCCGACGGCCCTCGACAGTTTCGCCGACGATCCGTAGTTCGTTGGTCTTGTCCGGCGGTTCGCGATGAATCTTCAGCAAACCCTGCTCGCGCATCAAGCCTTCGACCAGCGCCGGGCCTAATGCCGCGCCAATGGTGTTGGAACCCTGGATGCGCAATACCGGGCCGTGCTCGGCCAGCGGTAATGCGCCAGCGAACACCGATGCGGGCATGAGCATGCCTAGCGTCAACAGCAACAAAACGCGCAGCATCATGCCGGCACCCTACAAGACAAAGGAAGTGCCGGAAGATTAAGTCAGTAGGGTTTCACAAAGATGACAGCAGGCTCACACCTACCGGGAAATGCTCAAGGATCAGCTCAATTCAAGCCAGATCGGCGCATGATCCGAGGGCTTTTCCATCCCGCGCAATTCATAGTCCACACCGGCATCCTTCACCCGTGGCAACAAGCCATGCGAAGCCATGATCAGGTCAATCCGCAGCCCGCGCTTGGGCTCATCTTCAAATCCGCGGCTGCGGTAGTCGAACCAGCTGAAGCGATCAGCGACGTCTGGGTTCAGATGCCGGAAGCTGTCCACCAGGCCCCAATTCTTCAACCGCGCCATCCACTCGCGCTCCTCCGGCAGGAAGCTGCATTTGCCGGTCTTCAACCAGCGCTTCATGTTGTCCGGGCCGATGCCGATGTCGCAATCCTCTGGAGAGATGTTGACGTCACCCATCACCACGACCGGCTGCTCGTTGCTGAACTGGCTTTCGAGCAGTTGCTGCAAGTCACTGTAGAAGCGTTCCTTGGCCGGGAACTTGGTGGGGTGGTCGCGGCTTTCCCCTTGTGGGAAATAGCCGTTCATGATTGTTATGGGCAGGCCATTGGCGTCGGCAAACTTGCCCCAGATGAATCGGCGCTGAGCGTCTTCGTCATCAGTGGTGAAGCCTTTGTGCAGCTCCAGGGGTTCCTGGCGAGAGAGCAGGGCAACCCCGTAGTGGCCTTTTTGCCCATGGAAATACACGTGATAACCCAGCGCTTGAACCTCGGCCAGCGGGAACTGGTCATCGTGGACCTTGGTTTCCTGCAGTCCGATCACGTCGGGCTGATGCTTTTCAATCAGCGCCGCCAGCTGATGCGGGCGAGCACGCAGCCCGTTGATGTTGAAGGAGACGATCTTCATGGTCGGCAGTCCTGGCGCAAAAGCGCGATGCTAACTGACATGGTTGCAGGGGACCAGCCGTTGGCTGCTTTTTCGGGTGCCCCGACCCAATTGGTCTATACATTGTTAGACCCAGCCCGACCGCTGTTTTCAACTCAGCAAGGAACTGTGCCCACGCCCAGAGGCTCGTACCAACAAGAGCGCCGCCATTTTGAGCGGTGCCCCGGGGAGATTTACCGTTATGCCCGAAACCTCGACCGCCATCGCCGATATCCACATGCTCGACAGTGGCTACTCTCGCGAAGCCCGCTCGCTGCTGTACCAGGCCTACCGCCATGAGCCGACGTTCAGCTATCTGTTCGAATCCGAGCGCCCCGGCTATGAACAGCGAGTGCGCGCTACCGTGCGTGAACTGGTCAAGCAGCATTTCCTCCAGGACCTGCCCGCCATTGGCCTGCTGGTCAACGACCGCCTGATAGGCATTGCCCTGATCGCGCCGCCGCAGCGTCGCCTGGGGATCACCGAAAGCTGGGCCTGGCGTTTGCGCATGGTGCTCAGCACCGGTTTCCGCTGCACTCGCCGCTATCTGGAATACCACGGTGCGGTGATGGCGTGCGTGCCGTCCGACTCGGTGCACCTGCTGCCATTGCTCGGCATCCACCCGCAATTTCAGGGCAAGCACTTCGGCGAACAATTGTTACAGGCTGTGCACAACTGGTGTGCCGTCGATGAACACTCCCAAGGAGTCGTCCTCGACACCGGTAACCCGCGTTACCTGGAATTCTACAAGCGCCAGGGCTATGAAGAGATCGGTGAAGTCGCCATTGGCCCGGTACGTGAACACGTATTTTTCCACGCCAATCCCCAAGTGTTGCAAACCGCAACCGCATAAAGGACGAACTTTGCGCGCAAACCAGGCTCTATCACGCTCCCAAGCTCGTGATAGCATCCGCGCCTATGAAGTTTCCAGGAAGAATTACCAGTAGCGTGCTGATGCTGTTAACCAGCTGCGCAGCGCTGGCGCAAAGTGAATTGGATGTGCGGGTCAAACCGTCCAACGATGAACTCAAGGCCAATATAGAGGGCTATATCGGCAGCCTCGGCGATCGTGACGAAGAAGCCTTGTTGCGCTTCAGTCGCGGTGCCGAGGAACAGGCGCGCAAAGCTGCCCAGGCCTTGGGTTATTATCAGCCGCAGATCGAAACGGACGTGGACGTAAAGGGCGGCAAGAACCCTCGGCTGATCCTCAACATCGATCCTGGCGAGCCTATCCACCTGCGTAATGTCACCATTCGAGTCGAAGGCCCGGCGGCGTCGCTCAAATCCTTTCGTGTGCCTAAAAGTGCTGCGCTGAAAACCGGCGCAGTGCTCAACCATGGCAATTACGAAGACGCCAAGCGCCTGATCCAGAACCAGGCTTCGCGTTTCGGTTTTTTCAGTGGGCATTTTTCCCGCCAGACTCTGTCGGTCGACCCGCGGGCCGGGGTGGCCGATATCGATCTGGTTTACCAGAGCGGTCCGCGTTACGCCCTGGGCAAAGTCAGTTTCGAAGGCGACACGCCGTTCGATGAGGATTTGCTCAAACGCATGGTGCCCTTCAAGGAAGGGGCGCCCTACGACTCCGAGCTGATTGCCGAACTCAATCAGGCCATGCAATCCAGTGGCTATTTTGAAAGTGTGCGGGTTGACGCCGCTCCCACTGCATCGAAAAACAATGTGATCCCGGTCGACGTCAAGCTCGACACCCGCAAGCCTCGCACCATGGGCCTCGGCCTGGGTTATTCGACCGACGTCGGCCCTCGAGTCAAGGCCAACTGGACCCGCCACTGGGTCAATCCCCAGGGCCACAGCTATGGCTGGGAAACCGAAATATCGGCACCGCGGCAGAACGTCGGGATTTTCTACGACATCCCCCTGGATCCGCCATTGACCGACAAGTTGCGTTTTGCCGGCGGCTACCAGAGCGAAGAAATTGCCGACAAGGACTCACTCAGCAAGCTGCTGACGATCGGTCCGGAGTGGCACAGCAAGTTGCCCAGCGGCTGGCAGCGCGTGGTGTCGCTGAAGTGGCAGCGCGAGGAGTATCGACTCGGCGACGACTCGGGCCTCAGTACCCTGCTGATGCCCGGGGTCAGTTATTCCTATCTGAAAAGTGACAACCGCATCGACCCGCACAACGGCTATCGCCTGCAGTTCGAGACCAAGGTGGCCAAGGAAGGATTGGGCTCGGACAACAACCTGCTGTACGGCACGGCGCTGGTCAAAGGCCTGACCACGGTGTTCGACAAACACCGCTTCCTTGGTCGCGTACAGGTCGGGGGCAGCGCCACCAACGGCTATAAATCGATTCCGCCGTCGCTGCGCTTCTTCGCCGGTGGCGATCAGAGCGTACGCGGTTACGACTACCAGAGCCTGTCCCCGGAAAACTCCGAGGGCGACCGGATCGGTGGCCGCTACATGGTCACCGCCAGCGCCGAGTACCAGTACTCGGTCGCGGAAAAATGGCGGGTGGCGACCTTCGTCGACCAGGGCAACTCCTTTAATACGCTCGAACTGCCAAACCTCAAGACCGGCGTCGGCATCGGTGTGCGCTGGATCTCGCCGGTGGGCCCGATCCGCCTCGACCTGGCCCATGCGCTGGATGACGACGGTGGCGTTCGATTGCACTTTTCCATGGGGCCCGAGTTGTGAAGCGTGGTTTGAAGATAACGCTGCTGGCCATTCTTGGTCTGTTGCTGCTGATTGTTCTGGCAGTCTCCACCGTGCTCGGTACGGCGGCGGGCAGTCGCTGGGCATTGGGTTTTGTGCCGGGCCTGAGCGTGGACAATTTCCAGGGTCGCCTGGGCGGACAATGGAGTGCCGATCACCTGGTGTGGCAGCAGGACAGCAGCCGGGTGGAGCTGAGCCGGGCAATCTTCGCCTGGTCTCCCTGGTGCCTGGCGCGTCGGACCCTGTGCATCGAGCAGCTGCAGGCTGATCAAGTCAGCCTGCAGTTTCCACCAGGTACCGATGAAGACAGCAGCGGCGCGCTCATGCTGCCGGACCTGGACTTGCCGCTGGCCATCGAGCTGGGCGATGTCAAAGTCGGCAGCCTGCTGTTCAACGGCAGCGAAGAACTCAGGGGCCTGCAGCTGGCCGCGCACTGGACCGCCCAGGGCTTGAAGATCGACTCGCTCAAGCTGCAGCGCGAGGAGCTGAGCCTGAATCTGTCCGGGCTGCTGCAACCCAGCGGCAACTGGCCACTGACCGCCGAAGGAGCCCTGACTCTGCCTGCGCCGGGCACTGGCCCGTGGGCGCTGGCGTTGAAAGTCGATGGCGACTTGCTGAAAACCCTCAACCTGAAGGCTGACAGCAGCGGCTACCTCAATGGCCAGCTGACCGGCGAGTTGCAACCGCTGGTGGAAAACCTCCCGGCCAAGGTGCGCATCACGGCTGATGGCTTCAAGGCCAGCGCCGATCTCCCGGACACCCTGCAACTCAATCAGCTCGAACTCTCGGGCGCTGGCGACCTGAAAAACGGTTACCAACTAATCGGCAAGGCCACGCTCCCGGCGGAACAAGGTCCGGTCGCACTGGCGCTGCAAGGCAAGGTCGACGCCAACGGCGCGCAGATCGCCGGCCTCGACCTGAGCGCAAGCGACCAGCAGCACCTCAATCTCACCGGTCAGGTGGACTGGAGCAAAGGCCTCAGTGCCGATGCAAAGATCGACTGGCTGGACTTCCCGTGGCACCGCGTCTATCCGCTGATTGATGAGCCGCAAGTGGCGTTGCGCAGCTTCAATGGCGAAGTCTCCTATACCGATGGCAAATACCTGGGCCACTTCAAGGCCGCACTGGATGGTCCGGCCGGGGCCTTCAGCCTGCAGAGCCCGTTCGCTGGCGACCTGAGCAAAATCTACCTGCAGCAAATCCAGCTGGAAGCGGGGCAGGGCAAGGCCCAAGGGCACTTGAACCTGCAATTTGCCGACGGCATCGCCTGGGATACGGCCCTTGATCTATCGGCAATTGATCCGGCGTACTGGGTCGCCGAGTTGCCGGGCACCTTGGCCGGTCCGCTGCGCAGTACCGGGGAGATGAAAAACGACAAGCTCAGCCTCAATGCCGACCTCGACCTCAAGGGCAAGCTGCGCGGCCAACCGTCGATCATCCAGGCCAAGGCCGATGGCGGCGGCGAGCAGTGGAACCTCAGCGCCTTGCAGATTCGCCTGGGCGATAACAGCATCAGTGGCAAGGGCAGCCTGCAGCAGAAGCTCGCCGGCCAGATCGAGATCAAGATGCCGCGGCTGGCCCAGCTGTGGCCACAACTGCGCGGCCAGCTCAATGGCCGGGTGGACGTCGCCGGTACGCTGAAGGCCCCGCAAGGCAAGCTCGATTTGCAAGGGACACAGCTGGCCTTCCAGGAAAATCGCCTGCAAAGCCTCAACCTCGATGCGACGCTGGATAGCGCGCAGCGGGCGAAAATCGACCTCAAGGGCAGCGGCATCCGCGCCGGTGACACTGCGCTGGGCACATTGACCGCCAGTGGCCAGGGCGATATCAAACAGCAGAAACTCAGCCTCGACCTGCAAGGGCCGCAACTCAAGCTCGCCCTGGGGCTGGACGGCGCGTTGGCTCAAGGCAATTGGCGCGGACGCCTGGCCACGGGTGATATCCAGGCTGGCGGTCAGGACTGGAAGCTGCAGGCGCCGGCGAAGCTCGAGCGCCTGGCCGATGGCAAGATCAACTTCGGCGCCCATTGCTGGCGTTCGGGTCCGGCCAGCCTGTGCGGTGAAGACCAGCGCCTGATGCCCGAGCCCAAGCTGCGTTATCACCTCAAGCAATTCCCGATCGACAGCCTGGCGCAGTGGTTGCCCAAGGACTTCGCCTGGAAAGGCGCGCTCAATGCCGACCTGCAGCTGGACCTGCCCGCGAGTGGGCCGAATGGTCAGATCAGCATCGATGCCAGCGGCGGCACCCTGCGAGTGCGCGACAAGGACCAGTGGCTGGACTTTCCGTACCAGACTCTGCTGCTCACCAGCAAGATGACCCCCAAGCGCATCGACACCGACCTGAATTTCGTCGGCGGCAAGCTGGGTGAGTTGCGGGTGCAGGCACAGATCAACCCGTTGCCGGCGAACAAGCCCATGAGCGGCACGTTCCGCCTAAGCGGTTTGGACTTGTCCGTGGCGCGGCCCTTTGTGCCGATGGTCGAGAAAATCACCGGTCGCCTGAATGGCAGCGGCACGATCGGCGGCACCCTGATGGCGCCTCTGGTCAACGGCAATCTGCTGCTCAGCGATGGCGAAGTGTCCGGGCCGGAACTGCCAATCGAGTTGCAGGCCTTGCAGCTCCAGGCAGTGATCGCCGGCGAAACCGTGCAGTTGAACGGCGGCTGGAAGAGCGGCAAGACCGGGCAGGGCACGCTCAACGGCAACATCGCCTGGGGCCAGGCCCTGGTGGTCGACCTGGCACTCAAGGGCTCGCAACTGCCCGTGTCCGTCGAACCCTACGCCAAGCTGGAAGTCGCCCCGGACCTGAAGATCTCGATGAAAGGCGATGAGCTGGCGGTTGCCGGCAAGGTGCTGGTGCCCAGAGGCGACATCACCGTGCGCGAGTTGCCGCCGTCGACGGTCAAGGTCTCCGATGACACCGTCATCGTTGGCCAGCAGACCGAGCAAGGCAAACCGCCGCTGGCGATGAAAATGGACATCGATGTGGAGGTTGGCTCCGACAAACTCAGCTTCACTGGGTTTGGCCTGACCGCCAATCTGCAGGGCCACGTGCATATCGGCGACAACATGGACACCCGTGGTGAGCTCTGGCTCAACGATGGCCGTTATCGCGCCTACGGCCAGCGCCTGACCGTGCGCCGCGCGCGGTTGCTGTTTGCCGGGCCGCTGGATCAGCCGTACCTGGACATCGAGGCTATTCGCCAGACCGACGACGTCATCGCCGGCATCCGCCTGAGCGGCAGCGCCGAGCAGCCGACCACGCAGATCTTCTCGGAACCGGCGCTGAGCCAGGAGCAGGCATTGTCCTACCTGGTGCTGGGGCGGCCGTTGAGTACCGATGGCGGCGACAACAACATGCTCGCCCAAGCGGCGCTTGGCCTGGGCTTGATGGGCAGTTCCGGGGTGACCGGCGGGTTGGCGAAGAACCTGGGTATCCAGGATTTCCAGCTCGACACCCAGGGCAGCGGCGACCAGACCGCCGTGGTTGCCAGCGGCAACATCTCGGAAAAACTCAGCTTGCGATATGGGGTGGGGGTGTTCGAGCCGGCCAATACCATTGCGTTGCGTTACAAGCTGAGCAAGAAGGTCTATCTGGAAGCGGCGGGTGGGGTCGCGAGCTCGCTGGATATCTTCTACAAGCGGGATTTCTAGTTTCCCCAAAATCAAAAGATCGCAGCCTTCGGCAGCTCCTACAGGTGTTCACAGAACCTTGTAGGAGCTGCCGAAGGCTGCGATCTTTTCGCATTTAATCTCCCATTTATCAGTCAAATACAAAGCATCCTAACTATTACGTTGACATTCGCTGCCTAGGCAGTAACATCTCGTCATACATTCTCTGCCTAGGCAGCTAATCGGTGGCCAGATGAAACACTTCACCCCGGACGACTTCAAGAACTGCCATCTCGGGCTCCTGCTCGGGCGCGCCGCGCTGCTCAAGGACCGGATCATCGACACCCACATGGAACCCCACGGCATCACTGCCGCGCAGTTCAAGGTGTTGATCATCATGGCCCAGTTCGGCGTCGACACTCCCGCCGAGCTGTGCCGGCACCTGTCCCTGGACAGCGGTTCGATGACCCGGATGCTCGATCGCCTGGAACAGAAGGGGTTCCTCGCCCGCCAGCGTTCGGAAGCGGACCGTCGTCAAGTGCAACTGGTACTCACCGCGCAAGGCCAGCAGCTCGCTGACCGCCTGCCGGACATCGGCGCAGCCGCCATGAATGAATTGGCTGGCGCAATCACCGGGCAAGAGCTGGCGACCCTGGAGCAGATCCTGAAGAAAATTTTGGTCGCGGCGGGTGACTCGATCACCTTGCTGCGGGTAGGTGATAAATGAGCAGCACAACCTCGCGCACCGGCTTGAGCCTGGTGCTGGCGGCCATGACCCTGGCAGGCTGTGCCAGTTACAGTGGCCTGAAGACAGAAGGCGTCACTGTCGATGCCAAAAGCCTCAAGGCCGGGCAGTCCCTCACCGGCGTCACCCTGTCACCGGCGGCCTGGCCAGCCAGCGACTGGTGGAAAAGTCTGGGCGACGCGCAGCTTGATGGGTTGATTCGCGAAGCCCTGCAAGACAGCCCAGACATGCAGATTGCCCAGGCTCGCGCGCATCAGGCCAGCGCCGCAGCCTATGCCGCCGATGCCGAGCGCATGCCGACGCTCGATGCCAGTGCTGGCGTCAGTCGCTCGCGACTGGCTCGGGATCAAGACCCGCAGGGGCAGGGCGGTGCTTACTCAACCGTTCGCAACCTGAGTGCCAGCTTCAATTACAACTTCGACCTCTGGGGTGGCCAGCGTGACGCCTGGGAAGCTGCGCTGGGTGAGGCCCGTGCCGCCGAAGTCGACCAGCAGGCGGCGCAGCTGACCTTGTCCGCCGACGTTGCCCGGGCCTACAGCGATCTCGGCCAGGCCCACATCATCCATGACCTGGCCAGCGAAGACCTCAAGCGCACCCGGCAGATGCTCGACCTGAGCAAGCGCCGGCTGAGTTCGGGTATCGACAGCCAGTACCAGTTCCAGCAGACCGAAAGCCTGGAAGCCAGTTCGCAGGCCAGCCTGATCGACGCGGAAAAGCGCCTGAACAGCGCGAAAATTGCCCTGGCGGTGCTGCTCGGCAAAGGCCCGGACCGTGGCAATGAAATCGCCCGGCCGAAAGTCCTTCAGGCCGGCGCCGTGGCGCTGCCATCGGTGCTGCCTGCCGAATTGCTCGGGCGTCGACCAGACCTGATCGCCGCGCGCTGGCGGGTCGAAGCGGCAAGCAAGAATATCGCCGCCGGCAAGACTCGCTTCTACCCCAACCTCAACCTGAGCGCCGCCGCCGGCTTCGAGTCGTTGCTGGGTGATGCAATGTTCGGTTCGGCCAGTCGGTTCTTCAACGTCGGGCCGACCATTTCTCTGCCGATTTTCGACGGCGGCCGCCTGCGCGCCGACCTCGATTCCCGCGACGCCGACTACGACCTGGCGGTGGCGCAGTACAACAAAAGCCTGGTGAAAGCCCTTGGCGATGTCAGCGACTCGATCAATCAGCTGCGCGATATCGGCCGGCAGATTGGCGCGCAGCAGCACGCCACCGACATCGCCCAGGATTCCTACAACACCGTGGTCCAGCGCTACGGTTCCGGTATCGGTAACTACCTGGACGTGCTCAGCATCGAGCAGCAGCTGCTCCAGGCCCAGCGTCAGCTGGCCAACCTGAATGCCGAGCAGATCGACCTGTCGATCCAACTGATGCAGGCGCTGGGCGGCGGCTTCCAGGGTGAAACCCTGGCGGCCGCCCCTTCAGCCACGCAGAACAACTAATTCAAGGTAACTGTCATGGCCACTGCCGAAAATACTCAAGCCCCTGATTCCCCGCAGGACACCGGCAATCCGCGCAAGCGCAAGATCATGTTGGTGATTCTGGCCATTGTCGTGGTCCTCGGCTGCGTCGGCGTCTGGGCTTATCACGAACTCTACGGGCGCTGGAACGAGAGCACCGACGATGCCTATGTGAACGGCAACGTGGTGGAAATCACCCCGCTGGTCACCGGCACCGTGGTCAGCATCGGAGCAGATGATGGCGACTTGGTGCATGAAGGCCAGGTGCTGATCAATTTCGACCCGAACGACGCCGAAGTCGGGCTGCAAAGTGCCCGGGCCAACCTGGCCCGCACCGTGCGCCAGGTTCGCGGCCTGTACAGCAATGTCGACGGCATGAAAGCCCAGGTCAACGCCCAGCAGGCGGAAGTGCAGAAGGCTCAGGACAACTTCAATCGACGCAAGAATCTGGCAGCCGGCGGTGCGATCTCCCAGGAAGAGCTGTCCCACGCCCGGGACGACCTGACCTCGGCACAAAACGCCCTGGCCAATGCCCGCCAGCAACTGAAAACCACCAGTGCGCTGGTGGATGACACCGTGGTCTCTTCGCACCCGGACGTGATGTCCGCCGCTGCGCAATTGCGCCAGGCTTACCTGACCAATGCCCGCAGCACCTTGATCGCGCCGGTCACCGGTTATGTCGCCAAACGCACGGTGCAGTTGGGCCAGCGAGTCCAGCCGGGCACTGCGCTGATGGCGGTGATTCCCCTGGATCAACTGTGGATCGACGCCAATTTCAAGGAAACCCAATTGCGCGATATGCGCATCGGCCAGCCGGTGGACATCGAGGCCGACCTCTATGGCAGTGACGTGAAATACAGCGGCACCATCGACAGTCTCGGCGCCGGTACCGGCAGCGCGTTTGCCCTGCTGCCGGCGCAGAACGCCACCGGTAACTGGATCAAGATCGTCCAACGGGTGCCGGTGCGGATTCACATCAACGCCCAAGAGCTGGCCAAACATCCGCTGCGCGTAGGGCTGTCGACCCAGGTCGAGGTGAACCTGCACGACCAGAGTGGTCCGGTACTGGCGCAACAGCCGCCGCAAAAGGCCTCGTTCAGCACCAACGTCTACGACCGTCAGTTGGCCGAAGCCGATGCGATGATCACCCAGCTCATCCACGACAACAGCGCCGCCGTCAGCAAGACCGCGCAACGCTGATCGCCATCACCTCGACCCTGTAGGAGTGAGCCTGCTCGCGATAGCGGTGGGCTGACCAACAAAGATGTTGAATGTAAGTCCGCCATCGCGAGCAGGCTCACTCCTACAGGGGTCAGCGGCGTCTGTAACAGGCGCGGCGCCAATCAGGTTTCAAAGGATTCGCGATGAGCAATAACGCGTCTTTCACGCCGCCCAGCCTGCTGCTCAGCACCATCGGCCTGTCGCTGGCGACTTTCATGCAGGTACTCGATACCACCATTGCCAACGTGGCCCTGCCGACGATCTCCGGCAACCTGGGGGTGAGTTCGGAGCAGGGCACCTGGGTGATCACTTCGTTCGCGGTGAGCAACGCCATCGCGCTGCCGCTGACCGGCTGGCTCAGTCGGCGATTCGGTGAGGTGAAGCTGTTTCTCTGGGCCACCATCCTGTTCGTGATCGCCTCGTTCCTGTGCGGTATTTCCACCTCGATGCCGGAGCTGATTCTGTTCCGGGTGATCCAGGGGTTGGTGGCCGGGCCGTTGTACCCGATGACCCAGACGTTGCTGATTGCCGTTTATCCCCCCGCGAGGCGCGGCATGGCCCTGGCGTTGCTGGCGATGGTCACGGTGGTGGCGCCGATTGCGGGTCCGATCCTTGGCGGCTGGATCACGGACAGCTACAGCTGGCCGTGGATCTTTTTTATTAACGTGCCGATCGGCATCTTTGCGGTGATGGTGGTGCGCCAGCAGCTCAAAGCGCGCCCGGTGCAGACCAGCCGCCAGCCCATGGATTACGTCGGCCTGATCACCTTGATTATTGGGGTCGGCGCCTTGCAGGTGATCCTTGATAAGGGCAATGACCTGGACTGGTTCGAGTCCAACTTCATCATTATCGGCGCGGCCATTTCGGTGATCGCCCTGGCGGTGTTCATCATCTGGGAAATGACCGACCAGCACCCGGTGGTCAACCTGCGCCTGTTTGCCCACCGAAATTTTCGCATCGGCACGCTGGTGCTGGTGCTGGGGTATGCCGGGTTCTTCGGGATCAACCTGATCCTGCCACAATGGCTGCAAACCCAGATGGGCTACACCGCCACCTGGGCCGGCCTCGCGGTAGCGCCGATCGGCATCCTGCCGGTGATCCTGTCGCCGTTCGTCGGCAAATATGCGCACAAATTCGACCTGCGCCTGCTCGCGGGGCTGGCGTTCCTGGCGATTGGCCTAAGCTGCTTCATGCGCGCCGGCTTCACCAATGAAGTGGACTTCCAGCACATTGCCCTGGTGCAGTTGTTCATGGGGATCGGCGTGGCGCTGTTCTTCATGCCGACGCTGAGCATCCTGATGTCGGACCTGCCCCCGAGCCAGATCGCCGATGGCGCCGGGCTGGCTACCTTCCTACGCACCTTGGGCGGCAGCTTTGCGGCGTCACTGACGACCTGGATCTGGATTCGCCGGGCGGATCAGCATCACGCCTATATGAGCGAAAGCATCAGCACCTACGAACCGGCCACCCGTGAGGCGCTCAATGCCCTCGGCGGTCCGGGCAACCCGGCCTACGCGCAGCTCGATCACGTGCTGACCAGCCAGGCGTACATGCTGTCCACGGTGGATTACTTCACGCTGCTGGGATGGGGGTTCATGGGCTTGATACTGATCGTGTGGCTGGCAAAACCGCCGTTTGCCGCCAAGGCCGGGCCAGCGGCCTCCGGCCATTGATTTAGCGGTGCCCGTTAAAAGATCGCAGCCTTCGGCAGCTCCTACAGGACTATGTGTACACCTGTAGGAGCTGCCGAAGGCTGCGATCTTTTGATCTCAAGAGGCTGCGAAATCGAACGGCGCTAACGCAAACCCATTCTCATCCACCTGCAACGCCCACCCCTGGCGATCCCAGTCCCCCAGCACAATGCGCCGGGCCGCCTGCTCGCCGATCTGCAGTTTGTGGATCGCCGGACGGTGGGTGTGCCCGTGGATCAAGGTCTTCACGCCATATTGCTGCATCACCCGTGGCACTTCCTCGGGGGTCACATCGACAATGTCATTGGCCTTCATGCGGGTCTGCGCCCGGCTTTCGCGGCGAAGCTTGCGCGCGAGTTTATGCCGGGTGCCGAGGGGCAGGTGGCGCAGGATAAACAGGGTGACGGGGTTACGCAGGTAGCGCCGCAGCTTCATATAAGCTTCGTCGCGGGTGCACAGGCTGTCACCGTGCATCAACAGCACCGGTTCGCCTGCGAGTTGCACGACGCTCGGGTCCTGCAACAACGTGCAGCCGGCTTGTTTGCAGAAGGCCTGGCCGAGCATGAAGTCGCGGTTACCGTGCATCAGGAAAATGGCCGTGCCGCTGTCGCTGAGATCGCGCAGGGCCTGGCAGATGGAGCGCTGGAAGGCGGTCATGGCATCGTCGCCAATCCACGCTTCGAAAAAGTCGCCAAGAATGTATAACGCACTTGCCGAGCGGGCCCGCCCGGCAAGCAAATCCAGAAACGCCCGGGTAATGTCCGGGCGCTCCTCTTCCAGATGCAAGTCTGAAATCAGCAATATCACTCAATGATCTCGGCTTTCTCGATGATCACGTCTTCTGCTGGTACGTCCTGGTGGCCGGACTTGCTGGTGGTGGAAACACCTTTGATCTTGTCCACGACTTCAGTGCCGGAAACCACTTTGGCGAATACTGCGTAGCCCCAGCCCTGGGTGGTCTTGGCGCTGTGGTTGAGGAAGCTGTTGTCAGCCACGTTGATGAAGAACTGCGCGGAGGCCGAATGCGGCTCCATGGTACGGGCCATGGCGACGCTGTACTTTTCGTTCGGCAGGCCGTTGTCGGCTTCGTTCTGGATGCTTGGGCGCTTGTCTTTCTTCTCTTTCATGCCTGGCTCGAAACCGCCGCCCTGGATCATGAAGTTACCGATGACGCGGTGGAACACAGTGTTTTCGTAGTGGCCGGCCTTGACGTACTCGATGAAGTTGGCAACGGTCAGCGGTGCCTTTTCAGCGTTCAGTTCCAGGACGATGTCGCCATGGTTGGTGGTCAGTTTGACTTGGGTCATGATCGGTACTCTTGATGAATTAAAGCTTCATGAGATAAAGCGTTTTCAATGAATTCGTGGTTTTGGGCATTAGCGCCTGCAACCGGTTCAGCCTGATGTTGGCCAAGAAACGCAGTTTAGCGCGACAGGCGCGAATTTCGAGGCTGTTTTTCATTTGCAGGCGATTAAATGCAGCCGTTTTCCGGCCTGCTCTGTCAGCAGCTTGACGGCATCGGCTATGATAGCGGCTTTGTTTTGTCAGGCCCCGTCTGCGGCCGCGCACTTGTACGTTCAAGGATCCTATGAGCAAGCCCACTGTCGAACCTACCTCGAATGCCAAGACCGGCCCTGCCGTGCCGGTCAATTTCCTGCGCCCGATCATCCAGGCGGACCTGGACTCGGGTAAGCACACGCAGATCGTCACCCGTTTCCCGCCTGAGCCCAACGGTTACCTGCACATCGGTCACGCCAAGTCGATTTGCGTGAACTTCGGCCTGGCCCAGGAATTCGGCGGCGTCACACACCTGCGCTTCGACGACACCAACCCGGCCAAGGAAGACCAGGAATACATCGATGCGATCGAAAGCGACATCAAGTGGCTGGGCTTTGAATGGTCCGGCGAAGTGCGCTACGCCTCGCAATATTTCGACCAGTTGCACGACTGGGCCGTCGAGCTGATCAAGGCCGGCAAGGCCTACGTCGATGACCTGAGCCCGGAACAAGCCAAGGAATACCGTGGCACCCTGACCGAGCCGGGCAAGAACAGCCCGTTCCGTGACCGCTCCGTGGAAGAAAACCTCGACTGGTTCGCGCGCATGAAAGCCGGCGAATTCCAGGACGGTGCACGGGTACTGCGGGCCAAGATCGACATGGCCTCGCCGAACATGAACCTGCGCGATCCGATCATGTATCGCATCCGCCACGCTCACCACCACCAGACCGGTGACAAGTGGTGCATCTATCCCAACTACGACTTCACCCACGGTCAGTCGGACGCCATCGAAGGCATTACCCACTCGATCTGCACCCTGGAATTCGAAAGCCATCGTCCGCTGTACGAGTGGTTCCTGGACGCGCTGCCAGTGCCGGCGCACCCGCGCCAGTACGAATTCAGCCGCCTGAACCTGAACTACACCATCACCAGCAAGCGCAAGCTCAAGCAGCTGGTCGATGAAAAGCACGTGTTCGGCTGGGACGATCCGCGCATGTCGACGTTGTCGGGCTTCCGCCGTCGTGGCTACACGCCTGCGTCGATCCGCAATTTCTGCGACATGGTCGGCACCAACCGTTCTGACGGCGTCGTTGATTTCGGCATGCTTGAATTCAGCATCCGCCAGGATCTGGATCAGAACGCTCCACGCGCCATGTGTGTGCTGCGTCCGCTGAAGGTGGTGATCACCAACTACCCTGAAGACCAGGTCGAAAACCTCGAACTGCCGCGTCACCCACAGAAAGAAGAGCTGGGCGTGCGCAAGCTGCCGTTCGCCCGTGAAATCTACATCGACCACGATGACTTCATGGAAGAGCCGCCAAAAGGCTACAAGCGCCTGGAGCCGAACGGCGAAGTGCGCCTGCGCGGCAGCTACGTGATCCGTGCCGACGAAGCGATCAAGGACGCCGCTGGCAACATCGTCGAACTGCGTTGCTCCTACGATCCGGACACCCTCGGCAAGAACCCTGAAGGCCGCAAGGTCAAAGGCGTGGTGCACTGGGTGCCGGCTGCGGCCAGCGTCGAGTGCGAAGTGCGTCTGTACGATCGCCTGTTCCGCTCGCCGAACCCCGAGAAGGCCGAAGACAGCGCCAGTTTCCTGGACAACATCAACCCTGACTCGCTGCAAGTTCTCACCGGTTGTCGTGCCGAGCCTTCGCTGGGCAATGCACAGCCGGAAGACCGTTTCCAGTTCGAGCGCGAAGGTTACTTCTGCGCGGATATCAAGGACTCGAAACCAGGTCATCCGGTGTTCAACCGTACCGTGACCTTGCGTGATTCGTGGGGCCAGTGATTCAAGGAAACGACTAAAGTGCTATCGATCTACAACACGCTCACCAAGAGCAAAGAAGTGTTCAAGCCGCTGGATGGCAACAATGTGCGCATGTACGTCTGCGGGATGACCGTGTACGACTATTGCCACATTGGTCACGGCCGCAGCATGGTTGCGTTCGACCTGGTGACCCGCTGGTTGCGGTTCAGCGGGTACAACCTGACCTACGTGCGCAACATCACCGACATCGAAGACAAGATCATCAACCGTGCGCGCGAGAACGGTGAACCGTTCGACGTGCTGACCGAGCGCATGATAACTGCGATGCACGAGGACGAGGCGCGCCTCAACATCCTCAAGCCGGACATGGAGCCGCGCGCCACGGATCACATCCCGGGCATGCTGAGCATGATCCAGACCCTGATCGACAAGGGTTACGCCTACGCCCCTGGCAATGGCGACGTGTACTACCGCGTCGCCAAGTTCATGGGCTACGGCAAGCTGTCACGCAAGAAGATCGAAGACCTGCGCATCGGCGCGCGCATCGAAGTCGACGAGTCGAAACAGGACCCGCTGGACTTCGTCCTGTGGAAGGCCACCAAGCCGGGCGAGCCAAGCTGGCCTTCGCCGTGGGGCGAGGGTCGTCCGGGCTGGCACATCGAGTGCTCGGTGATGTCCACCTGCTGCCTGGGCGAGACGTTCGACATTCATGGCGGCGGCAGTGACCTGGAGTTCCCGCACCATGAAAACGAAATCGCCCAGAGCGAAGCGGCCACCGGCAAGACCTACGCCAACGCGTGGATGCATTGCGGCATGATTCGCATCAATGGCGAGAAGATGTCCAAGTCCTTGAATAACTTCTTCACCATTCGCGACGTGCTGGCAAAGTACCACCCGGAAGTCGTGCGTTACCTGCTGGTATCGAGCCACTACCGCAGCGCGATTAACTACTCGGAAGACAACCTCAAGGACGCCAAGGGCGCACTCGAGCGTTTTTACCACGCCTTGAAAGGGCTGCCGAGTGTTGCTCCGGCTGGCGGTGAAGCCTTTGTCGAGCGCTTCACCCAGGTGATGAACGACGACTTCGGCACGCCTGAAGCCTGCGCGGTGCTGTTCGAGATGGTGCGCGAGATCAACCGCCTGCGCGAGAGTGATCTCGACGCGGCGGCGGGTCTGGCTGCGCGCTTGAAGGAACTGGCCAGTGTGCTGGGTGTGTTGCAGCTCGAAGCGGATGACTTTTTGCAGGCCGGTGCCGAAGGGCGGGTTGATGCCGCCGAAGTCGATGCGCTGATTGCTGCACGCCTGGCAGCTCGGGCTGGCAAGGACTGGGCCGAATCGGACCGCATCCGCGACCAGCTCACCGCCATGGGCGTGGTGCTGGAAGATGGCAAGGGCGGGACGACCTGGCGCTTGGCTGACTGATCGCGTTTTTAGCTACAAAACAAAACCCGCCTTGTGCGGGTTTTTGTTTTTTTAAAGTCAAAAGATCCTGGCTGCTAAGGCTGGCGTAACCGCTTGTACAAGGTATTGCGACTAACCCCCAACCGCCGAGCCAGATGCGAAATATTTCCCCCCACCGCCTGCAACTGCCGATTTAAATCCTCGACATTATCAAGATCCACCGCCAGCGGCTCCGGCGAATCCACCGGCTCCATCTCCAGATCGACAAAAAAATCATCCGGCAGATGCTCCGGCCGTACCGGCTGTTCCTCGGCCATGGCCAGCGCCACCTGCATCACGCTGCTTACCTGGCGCAGATTTCCCGGCCACGGGTGGCGAGCAAACAACTCCAGCACCTCACGACTCAACCCCGCCCACTGCGAAGGCTCGCGGTGCTGTTCCCACAACCGCTTGAATAACTCCTGCTTGTCACTGCGCTCTCTCAACGGCGGCAACTCAAGGGTCAAGCCGCCGATTCGGTAATACAAGTCTTCGCGAAACCGCCCCAATTGAACTTGCTCGCGCAACGAGCGGTTGGTCGCCGAAATAATCCGGATATCCACCGGAAACAATTCACTGCTCCCGACCGGTTGCACGCAACGCTCCTGCAAAACGCGCAGCAGCCGAGCCTGGGTCGGCAGCGGCATGTCGCCGATTTCATCAAGGAACAGTGTGCCTTTGTCGGCCTTGCGAATCAGCCCGATGCTGCCTTTCTGGTTTGCGCCGGTGAACGCGCCTTTTTCGTAGCCAAACAGCTCCGACTCCACCAGTTCGGCGGGGATCGCTGCACAGTTCACCGCGATAAACGCTTGTTTGCTGCGCGAGCTTGCGTGGTGCAAAGCCTTGACGAAAACTTCCTTGCCCACACCGGTCTCACCGTGAATGAGCAGCGGAATGTCCTTCTCCAGCAACCGCTCGGCCTGGCGCACGGCTTTTTCCACCCGGCTGTCGCCAAAGTGCAAGGTATTGAGACTGATGGCGGCCGATGGCACTGCTGGTTGCTCGACGAACACTCGAGCCTTGACCGGTACTTGCTTGGGCCGTTTCAACAGACACTGAAAGCGATTGCGTCCCGAGGTCTGCAGGGCGAATGGCAGATCATCCGGCTGATTCAACAGTTCCAGCAATGACACCTTGAACAGGCTTTCAACGCTCACTCGCGACAGACTGATGCCCAGCAGATTGTCCGCCCGGCGATTGGCCGACAGCACCTGGCCGCTCTCGTCGAAAATCAGCAAGCCGGCCCACTGACTGTCTAGATTGTTTAAACCGGTGTTGAAGGTCAGTTGGAAGTGCTGGCCGTGGAACAGGTTGAGAATCAGCCGGTTCTCCACGGTCTGACTCATCATCTTAACCATGCCCAGGGTGTGTGACGGCGGCAGGTAGCTGTCACTGGACACGTCCAGCACGGCGATTACTTTGCGCTCGGCATCGAAGATCGGCGCGGCGGAACCGGTCATGAAGCGGTTGGCCTTGAGGAAATGCTCATCGTGTTCAATATGCACCGCTTGCTCGCAAGCGAGGGCGGTGCCGATCGCATTGGTTCCGCTGCAGCGTTCCATCCAGCTGGCGCCGGCGCTGAACCCCCGGGTCAGTTTCGGCTCGATAAACCGTTGGGTACCCCAGGACGTCAGCACTTGGCCCTGGTTATCGGCGAGCATGATCAGGCAATTGGAGTTGCTGAGGATGTTCTCGTAGTAGGGCAGCACTTCCTGATGGGTGGTCTGCACCAGTGAATGCTGGCTCTCCAGCAATTGGGCGATGCCTGCAGCGGGCAGTTGATCGAATGCCGGGGTGCTCTGGTGATCGAGACCGAACGCGCGGCAGCGTGACCAGGAGTCCTGGATGATGGCGTCGTGGGAGAGCGGCGAGGCGGGTGCGGCCATGGCAGTCGATCTCTGAGCAGAGCTTTTATTGTTTTTGTTATGGGTAACGCATTGTGCGTTTTTTACCGGTTGTTTCGGCCTGATGCAATTACGACGACTGCGTCGCCGGACGCAGCCTTCGGCAGCTGCTACAAGGCGGTGTGCAATTGGGGATTTTGCGCAGTAAAAGCATCCGTAGAGTGTTGTTCACTATTGTTCATTGTCAACGGCTGAAGTGTTCAATTGTTCAGCTGCGATTGTTCATTTCTGTTCAGCAACGAACGCAATTTTTCGCTGTTTCCAAAGATTTTCAAACCAGATCAACCACTTGTGATTTCTGGCACGAATGTCGCTCTATCGCTACGGTCGCTTGACTCCAAAAATAAAAAAGGCCGAGCCATGTCATTAACCCTGGAGCACGTCAGCCGCACCGTCGAGGGCCAGACCTGGATCGACGATGCGTGCCTGAATTTCGAACCCGGTTCTTTCAACGTTCTGCTCGGTCGCACGCTGTCCGGCAAAACCAGCCTCATGCGCCTGATGGCCGGTTTGGACAAGCCCGACAGCGGGCGCATCCTGATGAATGGCGTCGACGTCACCCAGCGCCCGGTGCGCCTGCGCAACGTGTCGATGGTCTACCAGCAGTTCATCAACTACCCGACCATGACCGTCTTCGAGAATATCGCCTCGCCCTTGCGCCAGGGCGGAGTGTCCCGGGAGGTGATCGAGAGCAAGGTGATGGAAACGGCAAAGATGCTGCGCATCGAGAAATTCCTCCAGCGCCACCCACTGGAACTCTCCGGTGGCCAACAACAGCGCACCGCCATGGCCCGCGCCCTGGTCAAGGACGCTGAACTGATCCTGTTCGACGAACCACTGGTCAACCTCGACTACAAGCTGCGCGAAGAGCTGCGCCAGGAAATGCGCGAGCTGTTCAAGGCCAGGCACACCATTGCGATCTATGCCACCACCGAACCCAACGAAGCGCTGGCACTGGGCGGCACCACGACCATCCTTCACGAAGGCCGGGTGATCCAGAGTGGCAAGTCGTCCGAGGTCTATCACCAGCCGCAGACCGTGCTGGCGGCCGAGCTGTTCTCCGAGCCGCCAATCAACCTGATGCCCGGGCGCATTGCCGGCAACGAAGTGAGCTTCGCCAACTTTGTGCATTTCCCATTGAACGTCGATTTGCGGCCGGTCGGCGAGGGCGAGTACCGCTTTGGCGTGCGGCCCAGTCATATTTCGCTGGTGCCGAGCAACGACGATGACCTGGAGCTGGCGGTGACGGTGGAGGTGGCGGAAATCAGCGGCTCGGAAACCTTCCTGCACGTGCGCAACGAACACTTCCTGCTGGTGCTGCACTTGCCCGGAGTTCATGAATACGACGTCGATGCGCCGATACGCATCTATATCCCGACCCATAAACTGTTTGTGTTCGATGCCCAGGGCCGGTTGGTCCAGGCGCCCGGACGGCGTATCGCGAGGGTTGCCTGATGGCCGAGATCCGTTTGCAGAACCTCGCTCACAGCTATACCCGCACGCCGAGCGGTCCCGAGGACTACGCGATCCGCGAGATGGATCACATCTGGGAGCAGGGAGGGGCCTATGCCTTGCTCGGACCTTCGGGCTGCGGCAAGTCGACCTTGCTCAACATCATTTCCGGCCTGCTCAGCCCGTCCCAGGGCCAGGTCCTGTTCGACAGCAAAGTGGTCAACGACCTCACCCCGGAGAAGCGCAACATCGCCCAGGTGTTCCAGTTCCCGGTGGTCTACGACACCATGACGGTGTTCGATAACCTGGCCTTTCCCTTGCGCAACCAGGGCATGGCCGAGGCGAAAATTCACAGCAAGGTGCAGGAGATTGCCGAGGTCCTCGACCTGCAGGCGCTGCTGGGCAAGAAGGCGCGCAACCTCACTGCCGACGAAAAACAGAAAGTCTCCATGGGTCGTGGGCTGGTGCGCGACGATGTCTCGGCGATCCTGTTCGATGAGCCGCTGACGGTGATCGATCCACACCTGAAGTGGAAGCTGCGGCGCAAGCTCAAGCAGATTCACGAACAGTTCAACATCACCATGGTCTACGTCACCCACGATCAGCTGGAGGCCTCGACCTTTGCCGACAAGATTGCCGTGATGTACGGCGGCCAGATCGTGCAGTTCGGTACTCCGCGGGAACTGTTCGAACGGCCGAGCCACACCTTTGTCGGCTACTTTATCGGCAGCCCCGGGATGAACCTGATCGACGTGCAGCCCCAGCCCGGGGGCGTTGGGTTTGCCTCGACCCACTTGCCGTTGTCCGAAGCGCAACAGCAGCGTATCGCTGAATCGGAATGGCACACTCTGAAAGTTGGCATCCGCCCGGAGTTCATCCATGTATGGGACGAGCCATTCGATGATGCGATGCAGGCAAAAGTCGTACACGTCGAGGACCTTGGCACCTACAAGATCATGACCCTGAACCTCGACGGCGCGCCGCTGAAAGTGCGCCTGGCCGAAGACAAGCCGGTGCCGCAAGGCACTGCCTACATCAGTTTCCCGGCCCAGTGGTTGATGGTCTACGCCGATGATTACCTGCTGGAGACGCAGCCATGAACAAGGTGCAGAACAACAAGGCCTGGTGGCTGGTGTTGCCGGTATTCCTGCTGGTGGCCTTCAGCGCGGTGATCCCGATGATGACCGTGGTCAACTATTCGGTGCAGGACATCTTTGATCAATCCAGCCGCTACTTCGTCGGGGCCGATTGGTACAAACAGGTGCTGCTGGACCCGCGGCTGCATGACTCGCTGCTGCGCCAGTTCATCTACTCCGGGTGTGTGTTGCTGATCGAAATCCCCCTGGGCATTGCTATCGCCCTGACCATGCCGACCAAGGGCCGCTGGTCGTCACTGGTACTGATAATCCTGGCGATTCCGCTGTTGATCCCGTGGAACGTGGTGGGCACCATCTGGCAGATTTTCGGCAGGGCGGACATCGGCTTGCTGGGGTCGAGCCTCAACGCCATGGGCATCAGCTACAACTATGCGGCGAATACCATGGACGCCTGGGTGACCGTGCTGGTGATGGACGTGTGGCACTGGACTTCGCTGGTGGCGCTGCTGTGCTTCTCAGGCTTGCGGGCGATTCCGGACGTGTACTACCAGGCGGCACGGATTGATCGGGCCTCGGCCTGGGCGGTGTTCCGGCACATCCAGCTGCCCAAGCTGAAAAGCGTACTGCTGATCGCGGTAATGCTGCGCTTCATGGACAGCTTCATGATCTACACCGAGCCGTTCGTGCTGACCGGCGGCGGCCCGGGCAACGCCACCACCTTCCTCAGCCAGACCCTGACCCAGATGGCGATCGGCCAGTTCGACCTCGGCCCGGCTGCAGCTTTCTCGCTGGTGTACTTCCTGATCATCCTGTTGGTGTCCTGGCTGTTCTACACCGCCATGACTCACTCTGACGCCAACCGCTGAGGCCCGCGCCATGAGCAAAAGAAAGCTGATACCTCTGTTGATCTACATCCTGTTCCTGCTGGTGCCGATCTACTGGCTGCTGAACATGTCCTTCAAGAGCAACACCGAAATCCTCAGCGGGCTGACCCTGTTTCCGCAGGACTTCACGTTCGCCAACTATAAGGTCATCTTCACGGACCCGGCCTGGTACACCGGTTACCTCAACTCGCTCTATTACGTCAGCCTGAACACGGTGATTTCCCTGAGCGTGGCCTTGCCCGCGGCCTATGCGTTCTCGCGGTATCGCTTC
The DNA here is from genome assembly GCF_026241895.1 of Pseudomonas sp. RIT-562. Taxonomy (GTDB): domain Bacteria; phylum Pseudomonadota; class Gammaproteobacteria; order Pseudomonadales; family Pseudomonadaceae; genus Aquipseudomonas; species Aquipseudomonas mandelii_F. Next base: position 89,856 of record NZ_JAPJIV010000015.1, read on the forward strand.
CTCGGCGACAAACACCTGTTTTTCTGGCTGCTGACCAACCGCATGGCACCCCCTGCGGTGTTCCTGCTGCCGTTCTTCCAGCTGTATTCCTCGATCGGCTTGTTCGATACCCACATTGCCGTGGCCCTGGCGCACTGCCTGTTCAACGTGCCGTTGGCGGTGTGGATTCTCGAAGGTTTCATGTCCGGGGTGCCCAAGGAAATCGACGAAACGGCCTACATCGACGGCTACAGTTTTCCCAAGTTCTTCGTGAAGATCTTCATCCCGCTGATTGGCTCCGGCATCGGTGTCACGGCGTTTTTCTGCTTTATGTTCTCCTGGGTCGAGCTGTTGCTGGCGCGCACCCTGACTTCGGTGAACGCCAAGCCGATCGCGGCGGTGATGACCCGCACCGTCTCGGCGTCCGGCATCGACTGGGGAGTGCTGGCGGCGGCGGGGGTGTTGACTATCCTGCCTGGCATGCTGGTGATCTGGTTCGTGCGCAACCACGTGGCCAAGGGCTTTGCCCTGGGTCGGGTATAAGGAGCTGATGATGGAATGGATGAGCTGGACTGTCCCCACTGCGGCGTTTTTCATCGTCATTGGTCTGATCCTGGTGGGCATGACGACTTGGGAATTGCGTTCGCCGAGTGTCCTCCGAAGGGGTTTTTTACCGATTGCCACCACCCGTGGCGATCGGCTGTTTATCGGTCTTCTCGGCAGCGCCTACCTGCATTTGCTGGTGATTGGCGCCACCGACTGGAGCATCTGGGTAGCGTCCGCGTTGTCCCTGGTGTGGCTGTTGGCTGTGATGCGCTGGGGCTAGTCGACATCGCTCGGCATGGTTGCTCCAAAACTCAAACAGGAGGTCTCTATGTTCAACAAAAACAATAAGCTGCGACATAGCGTTTCATTGGCAGCCATGCTGGCACTCAGCGGGTTGAGCGCTGCGGCCTGGGCCGATGCCTATGAAGATGCCGCGAAGAAGTGGATTGGCAGCGAATTCAAGCCGTCTACCCTGACGCCAGAGCAGCAGCTTGAAGAGCTGAAATGGTTTATCAAGGCTGCCGAGCCCTTTCGCGGGATGAACATCAAAGTGGTCTCGGAAACCATCGCCACCCACGAATACGAGTCCAAGGTGCTGGCCAAGGCCTTCACCGAAATTACCGGGATCAAGCTGACCCATGACTTGCTGCAGGAAGGCGATGTGGTGGAGAAGCTGCAAACCGTGATGCAGTCGGACAAGAGCATCTATGACGGTTGGGTCAACGACTCCGATCTGATTGGTACACACTTTCGCTACGGCAAGACTGAATCGATCACCGACCTGATGGCCAACGAAGGCAAGGACTTCACCTCGCCGACCCTGGATATCAAGGACTTCATCGGCATCTCCTTTACCACTGCGCCGGACGGCAAGATCTACCAACTGCCCGACCAGCAGTTCGCCAACCTTTACTGGTTCCGGGCCGACTGGTTCGAACGCGCGGACCTCAAAGCCAAGTTCAAGGAGAAATACGGCTATGAACTCGGCGTTCCGGTGAACTGGTCGGCGTATGAAGACATCGCCAAGTTCTTCAGTGAAGACGTCAAGGAAATCGACGGCAAGCGGATCTACGGGCACATGGACTACGGCAAAAAAGACCCGTCCCTCGGCTGGCGCTTCACCGATGCCTGGTTCTCCATGGCCGGTGGCGGCGACAAGGGTATCCCCAATGGCTTGCCGGTGGACGAGTGGGGGATCCGCGTCGAGGACTGCCATCCGGTCGGCTCCAGTGTGACCCGTGGCGGCGATACCAACGGGCCGGCGGCGGTGTTCGCCACCACCAAGTACGTGGACTGGATGAAAAAATATGCACCACCGGAAGCGGCGGGCATGACCTTCTCCGAATCCGGGCCGGTGCCGTCCCAAGGCAACATCGCCCAACAGATCTTCTGGTACACCGCGTTTACCGCCGACATGACCAAGCCGGGCCTGGCGGTGATGAACGCCGATGGCACGCCGAAATGGCGCATGGCGCCGTCGCCGCGCGGGCCGTATTGGGAGGAGGGCATGAAGCTGGGTTATCAGGACGTGGGCTCCTGGACGTTCATGAAGTCCACGCCCGAGAAGCAAAAACTCGCGGCCTGGCTGTACGCACAGTTCGTGACTTCGAAAACTGTCTCGCTGAAGAAAACCATCGTCGGCCTGACCCCGATCCGCGAGTCGGACATCAACTCGCAAGCCATGACCGACCTCGCGCCGAAACTTGGCGGTCTGGTTGAGTTTTACCGCAGCCCGGCCCGCGTGCAATGGACCCCGACCGGCACCAACGTGCCGGATTATCCGCGTTTGGCGCAGTTGTGGTGGAGCCATATCGCCGAAGCCGCCAGCGGTGAGAAAACCCCGCAACAGGCACTCGATGGCCTGGCCAAGGACCAGGACGCGATCATGACCCGACTGGAACGCTCGAAGGCCCAAGCTACTTGCGCCCCTAAAATGAACCCGGAACGCGATGCGCAGTACTGGTTCGATCAGCCGGGTGCGCCGAAACCGAAACTGGCGAACGAGAAGCCGCAGGGTGAAACCGTAAGTTATGCCGAATTGCTCAAATCGTGGGAGGCGGCGCGTAAGTAAAACCTGAGGATGTGAAATGCGAACGGCACCGGAAGGTGCCGTTTTTTCGTTGTGCTTGAAAAGCCGCCATCGCGGGCAAGCCTTGCTCCCACAGCATTATGTGTCGCTGACAGATCCAGCGATCACCGCTGGTCCTTGTAGGAGTGAGCCTGCTCGCGATGGCGTCAGGTCAGTCACCACCATTGCTGGCTGAACCACCGCCATCGCGAGCAGGCTCACTCCTACAGGGTTATCGCCGGTCACAGAACTTGAGCACCAACACGGCCATCGCGGGCAAGCCTTGCTCCCACGGATTATGTGTCGCTGACAAATCCAGCGATCACCGCTGGTCCTGTAGGAGTCAGCCTGCTCGCGATGGCGTCAGGTCAGTCAACATCATTGCTGGCTGAACCACCGCCATCGCGAGCAGGCTCACTCCTACAGGTTTATCGCCGGTCACAGAACTTGAGCACCAACACGGCCATCGCGGGCAAGCCTTGCTCCCACGGATTATGTGTCGCTGAGAAATCCAGCGATCACCGCTGGTCCTGTAGGAGCGAGCCTGCTCGCGATGGCGTCAGGTCAGTCAACATCATTGCTGGCTGAGCCACCGCAATCGCGAGCAGGCTCACTCCTACAGGGTTTTCGCCGGTCACAGAACTTGAGCACCAACACGGCCATCGCGGGCAAGCCTTGCTCCCACGGATTATGTGTCGCTGAGAAATCCAGCGATCACCGCTGGTTCTTGTAGGAGTGAGCCTGCTCGCGATGGCGTCAGGTCAGTCAACATCATTGCTGGCTGAGCCACCGCCCTCGCGAGCAGGCTCACTCCTACAGGGTTTTCGCCGGTCACAGAACTTGAGCACCAACACGGCCGTCGCGGGCAAGCCTTGCTCCCACGGATTATGTGTCGCTGACAAATCCAGCGATCACCGCTGGTCCTGTAGGAGTGAGCCTGCTCGCGATGGCGTCAGGTCAGTCAACATCATTGCTGGCTGAGCCACCGCCCTCGCGAGCAGGCTCACTCCTACAGGGTTTTCGCCGGTCACAGAACTTGAGCGCCAACACGGCCTTCGCGGGCAGCCTTGCTCCCACGGATTATGTGTCGCTGAGAAATCCAGCGATCACCGCTGGTTCTTGTAGGAGTGAGCCTGCTCGCGATGGCGTCAGGTCAGTCAACACCATTGCTGGCTGAGCCACCGCCCTCGCGAGCAGGCTCACTCCTACAGGGTTCGGCGCCAGTTCGGCCATTGTGGGAGCCGGGCTTGCTCGCGATAGCGTCAGGTCGGTCGACATTATTTCTGCATGAAGCTCAGGCCAGAATGGCCTTTCCCCCATATTCTGGACAAATATAGAATTCGGTCGAGCAGCAAAGGTGTATGACTCTTCGCAGATAGCAGGGGACCAAGAACAAGGTTTCATTGGGTAGGCTCGTGGCGCGACAGTGCCCCGGCGATTGACTGACAAGGAGTCAAACCCCTCTACCAGTTCGGTAAAAATCTCACGGTTCATCGGTCGCCCTCTGGTTGGCCGCTCACTAAGGAAGACACACAGGATAGAGCCAGACACCCCCGCGCCGAATGTATGACGAGACGGCGAGATCAGCGAGAGATTTCGGAAGATTTGGGAGGAGGGAAGGCAGCGGTAAAAAATCCTACAGATCTCTCAAACGCAAAAACGGCACCCGAAGGTGCCGTTTCTGTTTTTACCGATTACCAACAGGTGATCAGCCCGCCAATACCGCCTGCTGAACCAGCGTCAGCAATGGCTGCGGGTAAACGCCGAGGAAGAACGCGACCAAAGCGATAGCCAGCAGCATCACGCCGCCTGCACGTTGTTCCCAGTGCAGTTGCGCATCGTGGCGACGCAGGTTGGGTTCGATCAGGTACAGAGTAACCATGACACGCAGGTAGTAGAAGACGCCGATGGCGCTGCCCAGTACCAGGGAGCCGACCAGCCACCATTGATGCGACTCGACACCGGTGGCAATGATGTAGAACTTGCCGATGAAGCCCGCGGTCAGCGGGATGCCGGCCAGGGACAGCATCATCACGGTCAATACGGCAGTCAGGTACGGACGGCGCCAGAACAGGCCGCGGTATTCGTACAGGGCATCAGCGTCACGGCCGTTGTACGGCGAGGACATCAGCGTGATCACGCCGAAGGCGCCGAGGCTGGTGATCACGTAGGTGACCAGGTACACGCCGATGGCTTCCACGGCCAGGCCTTTGCTCGCCACCAGGGCGATCAGCAGGTAGCCGAAGTGGGCGATGGACGAGTAACCCAGCAGACGCTTGAGGTTGCTCTGGGTCAGGGCCAGCAGGTTACCGAACAGGATCGACGCAATGGCGATGATGGTCAGCACGTCGCTCAGGACACCGCTGCTTGCGGCAGGCGAGATCTGGAACAACCGCACCATCACGGCGAATACAGCGACTTTCGAAGCGGTGGCCAGGAAGGCTGCCACCGGTGCTGGAGCACCTTCGTAGACGTCCGGAGTCCAGAGGTGGAACGGTACCAGCGACAGCTTGAACGCCAGGCCGACCAGCATCATGCCCAGGCCCAGTTGCGCCAGCGAGCTTGGCAGGCCGGTAGCCGCGATGGCCTGGCCGATACCGACAAAGCTCAGGCTGCCGGAGTCGGCGTAGAGCAGGGCCATACCGAACAACAGGAACGCGGAACCGGCAGCCGACAGCACCATGTACTTGATGCCGGCTTCCAGCGAACGCTTGTTGAAGAAGGCATAGGCCACCAGGCCGTAGACCGGTACCGAGAGCAGTTCCAGACCGATGAACAACCCGGCCAGGTGCTGCGCGCTGACCAAGACCAGTCCGCCCAGGGCGGACATCAGGATCAGCAGGTAAAGTTCTTCACGGTTGCCCGGGTAACCCGAGCCGCCATCGCCCAGGTAGGCGTGGGCGAGGGTCACACAGGCGAGGGTGGCTACCAGGATCAGCGCCATGTACAGGCAGGCGAAGCTATCGATCTGCAGCAATGGAGTCACGGCCAGGGGCGCGACTTTCAGGGCAGGGAGGATCGACAGCAGCGCCAGGTTCAGACCTGCCACGGAAATCAGGAAGGTCTGCGAGTGGTTGCGGCGCCAGGCAATTGCCAGCATCACCACGATGATCGTGACGGTGGTGATCAACAGCGGCGCCAGCGCGATAAAGTGTTGAGTCGTGAATTCCATAGCGCTCTTACCGGGCCGAAGCGAGTTGAGTGAAGGCGGTACTGAGCCATTGCTGCACGCCATGCATCGTGGCGGCAGAGGTGTCGAGGAACGGTTGCGGGTACACGCCAAGGTAAATCAGCAGTACCGCAAGTCCCAGCACCATGATCAGTTCGCGAGCATCCATGCCATGCAGCACCGCGTCCGACTTGGACGGGCCGAAGTAGGCACGGTGAATCATGATCAGCGAGTAGACCGAACCGAACACCAGGCCGGTGGTAGCAATCGCGGTGATCCATGGAGCGCTGGCGAAGGTGCCGATCAGGATCAGGAACTCACCGACGAAGTTACCGGTACCCGGCAAGCCCAGGGACGCTGCTGCGAAGAACAGGCTGATGGCGGGCAGGTAGGCGATCTTCGACCACAGGCCACCCATCTGCCGCATGTCGCGGGTGTGAGTACGCTCGTACAACTGGCCACTGAGGATAAAGAGCGCAGCTGCCGAAACACCGTGCGCCAGCATCTGCATGACTGCGCCCTGCAGCGCGAGTTGGCTGCCGGAGTAGATGCCGATCAGGACGAAGCCCATGTGGGAAACGGACGAGAAGGCAATCAGACGCTTGATGTCGGTTTGTGCGAACGCCAGGAATGCGCCGTAGAAAATCCCGATCAGACCCAGGGTCATGGCGATCGGCGCGAACTCGGCCGAGGCATTCGGGAACAGCGGCAGGGCGAAACGCAGCAGGCCGTAGGCAGCGGTCTTCAACAGGATACCGGCCAGGTCAACCGAACCCGCCGTTGGCGCCTGGGCGTGAGCATCAGGCAACCAGGAGTGGAACGGCACGACCGGCAGCTTCACCGCGAAGGCAATGAAGAAACCGAGCATCAGGATGTACTCGGTAGTGAGCGACATCTTGGTTTTCAGCAGGTCGGCGTAGTTGAACGTGATCACGCCGGTGCTGTTGAAGTTGACCAGCACCAGGCCCAGGATCGCCACCAACATGATCAGGCCGGAAGCCTGGGTGAAGATGAAGAACTTGGTCGCCGCGTAGATCCGGGTTTTCTTGCCATCCGAAGAACTGTGACCCCAGAGCGCGATGAGGAAGTACATCGGCACCAGCATCATTTCCCAGAAGAAGAAGAACATGAACAGGTCGAGGGCGAGGAACACGCCAACGACACCGCCCAGGATCCACATCAGGTTCAAGTGGAAGAAGCCAACGTGACGTTGAATCTCTTTCCACGAGCACAGTACCGAGAGGATACCCAGCAGACCGGTCAGCAGGATCATCAACAGCGACAGACCGTCGAGAGCCAGGTGCACGCTGATGCCGAAGCGCTGGATCCAGGTGTGCTTGAACTCAAGCGCCCAGGTCGGATCGGCGCCAGGCGCCGGGGCAAATGAATAGTTGCCGGTTGCCCACAGCCAGAGGCCGAGAGCGAGCAGCAGGGACATGGTGATCAGCGCAATCCAGCGCGGGAGGGTAGCGCCGAAGCGCTCACCCATCCAGCACAGCAAGCCGCCGATGAAGGGGATCAGGATTAGCCAAGGCAGAATCATGACGGGCTCAATTCCTTTCGCAAGTTCGCAAGGTTCATATTCAGACCGCTACCAGCACGATGGCGCCGATGACCAGCACGGAGCCGGCTGCCATCGATGCCGCGTACCAACGCAGTTGACCGGTTTCGGTACGGCTGAGGGCGGTATGACCGCCTTTGGCCATACGCGGGATCAGGCCAATGGTCTGGTCCAGCGGGTCTTTGCGCAGTACGTGGCTGATCGCCAGGTATGGCTTGACGAACAGTTTGTCGTAGATCCAGTCGAAGCCCCAGGCAGCGAACCACCAGGCCGAAAGGAAGCGGCCGATGCCACTGTTGGCGATCGCAGTCACGAAGCGACGCTTGCCGAGGAACAGCAATGCGGCCAGCAGGATACCGGCCAGGGCGATGGCGCCCGAGGCGATTTCCAGACTGTGCTTGGCTTCGCCGCCGGCATGCCCGACGCTTTCCGGCAGGACACCGTGCAGTGGCGGAACGATCATCGCGCCGATGGCGGTGGACAATACGATCAGCACCGACAGGGGCAGCCAGTGGGCGATGCCATGACCCGCGTGCGCTTCGGTCTTCGCTTCACCGTGGAACGCGATGAAGATCAGGCGGAAGGTGTACAGCGAAGTCATGAACGCGCCGACCAGGCCGGCATACAGCAAACCGTGGTTGCCGCTGGCAAACGCTTCCCAGAGGATTTCGTCCTTGGAGTAGAAGCCCGCAGTCACCAGTGGCAGGGCCGCCAGTGCGGCGCCGCCGACGATGAAGCTGGCGTAGGCCAATGGCAGTTTTTTCCACAGGCCGCCCATCTTGAAGATGTTCTGCTCGTGGTGGCAGGCAACGATCACCGCACCGGATGCAAGGAACAGCAGCGCCTTGAAGAAGGCGTGGGTCATCAGGTGGAAAATCGCCCCATCCCATGCGCCAACGCCCAGGGCCAGGAACATGTAGCCGATCTGGCTCATGGTCGAGTAGGCGAGGATACGCTTGATATCGGTTTGCACCAGGGCGGCAAAACCTGCCAGCACCAGGGTCACGCCGCCGACGATGCCGACCAGCTGCAGGATGTCCGGCGCTAGTGCAAACAGGCCATGGGTACGGGCAATCAGGTAGACACCGGCGGTGACCATGGTTGCGGCGTGGATCAGTGCCGAAACCGGGGTCGGGCCGGCCATCGCGTCCGCCAGCCAGGTTTGCAGTGGCAGTTGCGCGGATTTACCGACAGCGCCGCCCAGCAGCATCAGGGTCGCCAGGACGATCCAGAAATCACCGACCTGGAACTTCTGCGGTGCCAGCACCAGCAGCTCCTGAACATTCAGCGTGCCCAGTTGCACGAACAGGATGAACAGGCCGATGGCCATGAACACGTCGCCGATGCGGGTCACGATGAAGGCCTTGAGGGCCGCGTTACCGTTGTTGCGGTTGCTGTAGTAGAAACCGATCAACAAGTACGAGCACAGGCCCACGCCTTCCCAGCCGAAGTACAGGAACAACAGGTTATCGCCCAGGATCAGGAACAGCATGCTGGCGATGAACAGGTTGGTGTAGGCGAAGAAGCGCGAGTAACCGTCCTCACCACGCATGTACCAGGACGCGAACAGGTGGATCAGGAAGCCAACGCCAACCACCACGCCGAGCATGGTCACGGACAGGCCATCCAGGTACAGCGCGAAGTTCGGCGTGAAGCCGTCAACCGCCATCCACTGCCACAACACCTGGGTGTAGTGACCGCCTTCAGGAGGTGCGACGTTGAACTGCCAGATTACATAGGCAGTGACGATCGCCGACAGGCCGATGGAGCCGACGCCAATCAGCGCCGAAAGGTTTTCCGAAAAGCGTCCCCGGGAGAACGACAGCAGCAGGAAACCGATGAGAGGGAATACGAAAGTCAGATAGAGAAGATTCATCCGCGCATCTCGCTGGCAGCGTCGATATCGAGAGTGTGGAAGCGGCGATACAGCTGCAACAGAATCGCCAGGCCAATACTGGCCTCGGCGGCTGCCAGGCTGATCACCAGGATGAACATGATCTGTCCATCCGGCTGACCCCAGCGGCTACCGGCGACGATGAACGCCAACGCGGAGGCATTCATCATGACCTCCAGGCTCATCAGCACGAAGAGAATGTTGCGGCGGACCATCAGGCCGACCAGACCGAGGCAGAACAGGATGCCGGCAACCGCCAGACCATGCTCCAAAGGGATAGCAGGCATCGTCATTGCTCCTTGGCTTCGTTACGGCCCAAGTGGAACGCCGTGACGGCTGCGGCAAGCAGCAGCATCGAGGCAAGTTCGACCACCAGCAGGTACGGACCGAACAGGCTGATGCCCACGGCCTTGGCGTCTACGGTGGTGTGGCCGATGGCCTCGCCGCTCTGGTGAGCGAACAGCACATACAGCAGTTCAACCAGCAGCAGTACGCCGAGGATGGTCGGGCCGAGCCAGATGCCGGGCTTGAGCCACACGCGCTCCTGCTGAACCGAGGCCGGGCCCAGGTTGAGCATCATCACCACGAACACGAACAGCACCATGATGGCGCCAGCGTAGGCGATCACTTCCAGAACACCGGCAAACGGTGCGCCGAGGGCGAAGAACGTCATGGCCACGGCGATCAGCGAAATGATCAGGTAGAGCAGGGCGTGCACAGGGTTGGTGTGGGTGATCACGCGAAGCGTGGACACCACAGCGATACCCGATGCGAAATAGAAAGCGAATTCCATCTTTCTTCCTTAAGGCAGCAAGCTCTTCACGTTGATCGGTTCGGCTTCATTCTGCGCGGCGCCTTTTGGCTTACCGGCAATCGCCATACCTGCAACACGATAGAAGTTGTAATCAGGGTTTTTGCCGGGGCCGGAGATCAGCAGATCTTCTTTCTCGTAAACCAGGTCCTGACGTTTGAACTCGGCCATCTCGAAATCCGGTGTCAGCTGGATCGCGGTGGTCGGGCAGGCTTCCTCGCAGAGGCCGCAGAAAATGCAGCGCGAGAAGTTGATGCGGAAGAAGTCCGGGTACCAGCGACCGTCTTCGGTTTCAGCTTTCTGCAGCGAGATGCAACCCACCGGGCACGCCACGGCGCACAGGTTGCAGGCTACACAACGCTCTTCGCCATCCGGGTCGCGGGTCAGGACGATACGGCCACGGTAGCGCGGCGGCAGGTAGACCTGCTCTTCCGGATACTGCAGCGTGTCGCGCTTGCGGAAGGCATGGCCGAAGATCATCACCAGGCTGCGAAGCTGGGTGAAGAAGCCATGCACGATGTCAATTATGTACTTCATGATTCTCTATCCTCACTGAGCCGCGACGGCGGGCGTGTTGAGCAACACGATCGCAGCGGTCACCAGCATGTTGACGAGGGTCAGCGGCAGGCAGAACTTCCAGCTGAAATCCATCACTTGGTCATACCGTGGGCGCGGAATCGAGGCGCGCAGCAGGATGAAGATCATGATGAAGAACGCGGTTTTCAGCGCGAACCAGATGAACGGGATCTGCGGCAGAATGCCGAACGGGCCATGCCAGCCACCGAAGAACAGGGTCACCAGCAGCGCCGAAATCAGCACGATGCCGATGTACTCACCGACGAAGAACATGCCCCATTTCATGCCGGCGTATTCAATGTGGTAACCGTCGGCCAGTTCCTGTTCCGCTTCCGGTTGGTCGAACGGGTGACGGTGAGTCACGGCGACGCCGGCGATGAAGAAGGTCAGGAAACCGAAGATCTGCGGAATGATGAACCACAGGTTCTGCGCTTGATATTCAACGATGTCGCGCATGTTGAACGAGCCGACCTGGATCACGATGCCCATCAGCGACAGGCCCATGAACACTTCGTACGACACGGTCTGCGCCGAGGCCCGCAAGCTGCCCAGCAGGGCGAACTTGTTGTTACTCGACCAACCGGCGAACAGCACCGCGTAGACCGACAGGCCAGCCATGGCGAAGAAGAACAGGATGCCGATGTTGATGTCCGCCACGCCCCAGGTCGGGGTGATCGGGATGATCGCGAAGGCAATCAGCAGCGCGCTCATGGCCACGACCGGCGCCAGGGTGAAGATCATCTTGTCGGCGAACGGTGGAGTCCAGTCTTCCTTGAAGAACATCTTGATCATGTCGGCCGCGATCTGGAACGCGCCGAACGGGCCGACGCGGTTCGGACCATAACGGTCCTGCCAGAGGGCGAGCAGACGACGCTCGACCCAGCTCAGCAGCGCGCCGCACACCACTACGGCGAGCAGGATCACGATGGCCTTGAGGACCGCGATGATCACGTCAATCACTTCAGGCGTGAACCAGGTCATTGAGCTGCCTCCTGCAGACCGTCAACGGATTTGCCAAAGATCGCTGGCGGAATACCGGCGATACCCGCTGGCAAGGCCACCAGACCGGCACCCAGCTCTTCGTTGATGCGCAGCGGCAGACGCAGGGTCTGGCCGGCCACGTTCAAGCTGAGCAGGGCGCCGTCATTGACACCCAGGCGATCGGCTTCGGATTTGGCCAAAGCGACATAGGCAGCCGGAATGCGCTCTTGAACCGGCGCGGCTTTGGAAGAGTTCTCTTCGCTGCCGAACAGGTGGAAGAACGGCACGACCTGCCAGGTGCCTGGAGCCGGGTTGAACGCACGTGGAACAGCGGCGAACCAGTTCAGCGAATCACCGCTGCTTTCGATCAGGCGGGTGCCCGGGTCGCCAGCGCGGATGTGACCACCGACTTCGTCCTGGAATTTGTTCCAGGCTTGCGGCGAGTTCCAGCCCGGAGACCAGGCGAATGGTACTTGCTGACGCGGTTCAACCGAGCCCGAGTAACCTTCCATGGAGAAGTTGAACGCGGTGTCGTTGTCTTGCGGGGTACGCGGTTCGTGCACGCTGATGTCGGCGCGCATGGCGGTACGACCGGAGTAACGCAGCGGTTCGCGGGCCAGTTTCATGCCCTTGATGCGGAACGCGGCGGACGGTGCGGCATCGACGATACGGTTCAGTTGCGGCGTGCTTGCAGCAACGGCAGCGGTCACGTGGTCCAGCTGGGTCCAGTCGATCGGCTGGTTCAGCAGGGTGGCGCGCAGGGCATGCAGCCAGCGCCAGCCTTCGTGAACCAGGATGCTGGCGTCCATGTATTTCGGGTCGAAGACCTGGAAGAAACGCTGGGCGCGGCCTTCCTGGCTGACCAGCGTACCGTCGCCTTCAGCGAAGCTGGCGGCTGGCAGGACCAGGTGCGCGCGATCGCTGGTGGCGGTCTTCTGGTGATCGGCGACGATCAGTACTTTCGCAGCGTTCAGGGCTGCATCGACCAGCGCCTTGTCGGTACGGGTGTACAGATCGTTTTCCAGCACGACCAGAGCGTCGGCCTTGCCATCGATCACAGCCTGCAGCGCTTCGTCGACCGAGTCGCCACCGAGCATGGCCAGGCCGAGGCTGTTGGCCTCTGGCACGATCAGGCTGATGGAACCGTTCTTCTCGCGCAGCTTCAGCGCTTTGGCGATGTTGGCAGCGGCTTCGATCAACGCTTTGGAACCCAGGGAGGTACCAGCGATGATCAATGGACGCTTGGCGGCGAGCAGAGCGTCGGCAATGCGTTGGGCCAGTTCGAGCGCTTCGGTGTCCAGGCCTTCAACCGCAGGGGCGCTGGCGTCGAGGGCGTGAGCCACGGCGAAACCGATGCGCGCCAGGTCATCTGGAGCCGCGTGAACGCACTCTTCAGCGATGTCGTCGAGCTTGGTTTCAGCCAGGCTGGCGATGAACAGCGGATTGAGCGCGTGCTGGCCGATGTTCTTCACGGCGGCGTCGAGCCAAGGCTGAACGCGCATGGCGTCGGCCATGTCTTCGGCCTTGCCCTTGACCGACTGACGCAGCGACAGCGCCATGCGGGCGGCGGTCTGGGTCAGGTCTTCACCGAGGACGAAGATCGCGTCGTGGTCTTCGATGTCGCGCATGTTCGGGATTGGCAGCGGGCTGTCTTTCAACACCTGCATGACCAGGCGAATGCGTTCCAGCTCGGCAGCTTCGATACCCGAGTAGAAGTGCTCGGCGCCAACCAGTTCGCGCAACGCGTAGTTGCTTTCGAGGCTGGCACGGGGCGAACCGATGCCGACGATGTTGCGACCGCGCAGCAGGTCTGCGGCTTTGTCCAGCGCTTCGTCGAGGCTCAGCTTGGCGCCGTTGGCCAGCAGAGGCTGACGCGGGCGGTCTTCGCGGTTGACGTAGCCATAGCCGAAACGGCCACGGTCGCACAGGAAGTACTGGTTTACCGAACCGTTGAAACGGTTTTCGATCCGACGCAGCTCACCGTAGCGTTCGCCCGGGGAGATGTTGCAACCGCTGGAGCAGCCATGGCAGATGCTCGGCGAGAACTGCATGTCCCACTTGCGGTTGTAGCGCTCGGAGTGAGTCTTGTCGGTGAACACACCGGTCGGGCAGACCTCGGTGAGGTTGCCGGAGAACTCGCTTTCCAGGGTGCCGTCTTCAACGCGACCGAAGTACACGTTGTCGTGGGCGCCGAATACGCCGAGGTCGGTGCCGCCAGCGTAGTCTTTATAGAAGCGCACGCAGCGGTAGCAAGCGATGCAGCGGTTCATCTCGTGGGAGATGAACGGGCCCAGTTGCTGGTTCTGGTGGGTGCGCTTGGTGAAGCGATAACGGCGCTCGTTGTGGCCGGTCATCACGGTCATGTCTTGCAGATGGCAGTGACCGCCTTCCTCACAGACTGGGCAGTCGTGAGGGTGGTTGGTCATCAGCCATTCAACGACGCTGGCACGAAACACTTTCGCTTCTTCGTCGTCGATGGAGATCCAGCTGCCGTCGGTGGCAGGCGTCATGCACGACATGACGATCCGACCACGCTTGTCGTTCTCGTCGGTGTACTGCTTGACCGCGCACTGGCGGCAAGCGCCAACGCTGCCTAGGGCGGGGTGCCAGCAGAAATACGGAATATCGAGGCCTAGCGACAGACATGCCTGTAACAGGTTGTCTGCCCCATCGACTTCGAGCTCTTTGCCGTCTACGTGGATAGTGGCCATGGTTCAAAGTTCTTCGTTGGCCCGGTGTCAGCGGGCGTGGCTAATGGAATCTTGTTGTTCGCGTGAATCAACACAGCCGTTCAAGGCGTCATCACACGAGAAGACGAAGGGCACGGACCCTTCGCCTTTTTAAGCGTTTACGCGCCGACTACGATCGGCCTTGCCAGAGGCGGGACGACGGCGCTGGTAGGCGCGATGCCGGCTTCGAACTCATGGCGGAAGTATTTGATTGCGCTGCCCAACGGCTCCACGGCGCCCGGTGCGTGAGCACAGAAAGTCTTGCCTGGGCCGAGGAAACCGACCAGACCCAGCAGGGTCTCGATATCGCCGGCTTGCCCTTCACCGTTCTCGATCGCGCGCAGCAGCTTGACGCTCCACGGCAGACCGTCACGGCAAGGGGTGCAGAAACCGCAAGACTCACGGGAGAAGAACTCTTCCATGTTGCGCAGCAAGGACACCATGTTGACGCTGTCGTCCACCGCCATGGCCAGGCCGGTACCCATCCGGGTGCCCACCTTGGCGATGCCGCCGGCGTACATTTGAGCGTCGAGGTGTTCCGGCAACAGGAAACCGGTACCGGCGCCGCCTGGCTGCCAGGCCTTGAGCTTGAAGCCGTCGCGCATGCCGCCGGCGTAGTCTTCGAACAACTCGCGACCGGTGATGCCGAATGGCAGCTCCCACAGGCCCGGGTTCTTGACCTTGCCGGAGAAGCCCATGAGCTTGGTGCCCATGTCTTCGCTGCCTTCACGGGCCAACGATTTGTACCAGTCGACGCCGTCGGCAATGATCGCCGGCACGTTGCACAGGGTTTCAACGTTGTTCACGCAAGTCGGCTTGCCCCACACGCCAACGGCGGCAGGGAAGGGCGGCTTGGAGCGCGGGTTGGCGCGGCGGCCTTCGAGGGAGTTGATCAGTGCGGTTTCTTCACCGCAGATGTAACGCCCGGCGCCGGTGTGGACGAACAGCTCGAAATCGAAGCCGCTGCCCAGGATGTTTTTACCCAGCAGGCCGGCGGCCTTGGCTTCTTCCACGGCACGGTTGAGGTGCTTGGCGGCGGTGGTGTATTCGCCACGCAGGAAGATGTAGCCACGGTAGGTTTTCAGCGCGCGAGCACTGATCAGCATGCCTTCGATCAGCAGATGGGGCAGTTGCTCCATCAGCATGCGGTCTTTCCAGGTGTTCGGTTCCATCTCGTCCGCGTTGCACAGCAGGTAGCGGATGTTGATGGATTCGTCCTTGGGCATCAGGCCCCACTTCACGCCCGTGGGGAAGCCTGCACCGCCGCGGCCTTTGAGGCCGGCGTCTTTCACGGTCTGGACGATGTCGTCCTGGGCCATGTCGGCGAAGGCTTTGCGCGCAGCGGCATAACCGTTCTTGGCCTGGTACTCGTCGAGCCACACGGCTTCGCCGTCGTCACGCAGGCGCCAGGTCAGCGGGTGAGTCTCGGCCGACCGCTGGATGCGGTTGGCAGGACCGAAGGAAGTCAGGGTCATACGTAGCCCTCGAGCAATTTGGCAACGCCGGCAGGCTGCACATCACCGAAAGTGTCGTCGTCGATCATCAACGCCGGTGCCTTGTCACAGTTGCCGAGGCAGCAGACCGGCAGCAGGGTGAATCGACCGTCGGCGGTGGTTTGACCCAGGCCGATGCCAAGCTTGCTCTGGATTTCGCTGACCACCGATTCATGGCCGCCGATGTAGCAGACCATGCTGTCGCAGACGCGAATGATGTGGCGGCCAACCGGCTGACGGAAGATCTGGCTGTAGAACGTCGCCACGCCTTCAACGTCGCTGGCCGGGATGCCGAGGATTTCGCCAATGGCGTACAAGGCGCCATCCGGCACCCAGCCACGTTCCTTCTGGACGATCTTCAAGGCTTCGATCGACGCCGCGCGCGGGTCTTCGTAGTGATGCAGCTCGTGCTCGATGGCCGAGCGCTCGGTTTCACTCAAGGTGAAACGGTCTGTCTGGATAAGCGTGCTGTTCATGCTTAGCGGTCCACGTCGGCCATAACGAAATCGATACTACCCAGGTACGCGATCAAGTCCGCGACCATGCTGCCTTTGATCACCGAGGGGATCTGCTGCAGGTGCGGGAAGCTTGGGGTGCGAATCCGGGTGCGGTAGCTCATGGTGCCGCCATCGCTCGTCAGGTAATAACTGTTGATGCCCTTGGTCGCTTCGATCATCTGGAAGGATTCGTTGGCCGGCATGACCGGGCCCCACGAAACTTGCAGGAAGTGCGTGATCAGGGTCTCGATGTGCTGCAGCGTGCGTTCTTTCGGCGGCGGCGTGGTCAGCGGGTGATCCGCCTTGTACGGGCCTTCCGGCATGTTGCGCATGCACTGCTCGATGATCTTGATGCTCTGGCGCATTTCTTCGACACGCACGATGCAACGATCGTAGGCATCGCCATTGGCAGCCAGCGGCACTTCGAACTCGAAGTTCTCGTAGCCGGAGTACGGGCGGGCCTTACGCAGATCGAAGTCGCAACCGGTCGAACGCAGGCCTGCACCGGTGACGCCCCATTCCAAGGCTTCCTTGGTGTTGTAGGCGGCAACGCCGATGGTCCGGCCTTTGAGGATGCTGTTGTCCAGTGCGGCTTTCTGGTATTCGTCCAGACGCTTTGGCATCCACTCGACGAAGTCTTTGACCAGTTTTTCCCAGCCACGCGGCAGGTCGTGGGCGACGCCACCGATGCGGTACCAGGCCGGGTGCAGACGGAAACCGGTAATGGATTCGATCACCGTGTACGCCTTCTGACGGTCGGTGAACGTGAAGAACACCGGGGTCATGGCGCCGACGTCCTGGATATAAGTACCCAGGAACAGCAGGTGGCTGGTGATCCGGAAGAACTCGGCCATCATGATGCGGATGACGTCGACCTTCTCGGGCACCTTGATGCCGGCCAGCTTCTCGACCGAGAGCACGTACGGCAGGTTGTTCATCACGCCGCCGAGGTAATCGATACGGTCGGTGTACGGGATGAAACTGTGCCAGGACTGACGCTCGGCCATTTTCTCGGCACCACGGTGGTGGTAACCGACGTCCGGCACGCAGTCGACGATCTCTTCACCGTCCAGCTGCAGGATGATGCGGAACGCACCGTGCGCGGAAGGGTGGTTAGGGCCGAGGTTGAGGAACATGTAGTCCTCATTCGCCCCGGAACGCTTCATGCCCCAGTCTTCAGGCTTGAAGCGCGCGGCTTCTTCCTCAAGCTGTTGCTTGGCGAGGGTCAGGCTGAACGGGTCGAACTCGGTGGCACGAGCCGGGAAGTCCTTGCGCAGCGGGTGACCTTCCCAGGTCGGCGGCATCATGATGCGGGTCAGGTGCGGGTGACCTTTGAAGTCGATCCCGTACATGTCCCACACTTCACGCTCGTACCAGTTGGCGTTCGGCCAGATGCTGGTGACGGTCGGTACGCTGAGGTCGCTCTCGGACAAGGCGACCTTGATCATCACGTCACTATTACGTTCGATCGACATCAGGTGATAGAACACGGTGAAGTCGGCGCCGCTTGGCAGCCCTTGACGCTTGGTGCGCAGGCGCTCGTCCACGCCGTGCAGGTCATAGAGCATGACGTACGGCTTGGGCAGGTTGCGCAGGAAGCTCAGGACTTCAAAAAGTTTGGCACGGGCAACCCAAAGCACCGGCATGCCGGTGCGGGTCGGCTGGGCGGTGAACGCCTCGGGGCCAAAACGGTTGTTCAGTTCGACGACCACATCCTGGTCGTCTGCCTTGTAAGGCGGGATGTACAGAGCACTGCCTGTAGTCATGGTTATTTATCGCTTTCGGTCAACGTAAAGAATGAAGCCAGTTTCTCGTTCTATAAAAGAAGCAGATCTGGATCAGACTTCGTCGGGGCTGCGCAGGTTGGTGACTGCGATTCGCTGTTCGCGGCGCTTTTCCTTCTCGGAAGGCATCTCGGCGCGATAGACGCCTTGATCACCAACGACCCAGGAAAGCGGACGACGCTCCTGTCCAATCGACTCCTGCAACAGCATCAAGCCTTGCAGGAAAGCTTCAGGACGGGGCGGGCAGCCAGGCACGTAGACGTCCACGGGCAGGAACTTGTCCACCCCTTGAACGACTGAGTAGATGTCGTACATGCCACCGGAGTTGGCGCACGAACCCATGGAGATAACCCATTTAGGTTCGAGCATTTGCTCGTAGAGACGCTGGATGATCGGCGCCATCTTGATGAAGCAGGTGCCGGCGATAACCATGAAATCCGCCTGACGCGGCGATGCCCGGATAACCTCGGCGCCAAAGCGCGCGATGTCGTGGGGCGCCGTGAAGGCGGTGGTCATTTCCACGTAGCAGCACGAAAGGCCGAAGTTATACGGCCACAGGGAGTTCTTGCGCCCCCAGTTGATCGTGCCGTTAAGCACGTCTTCGAGCTTGCCCATGAAGATGTTTTTGTGGACTTGATCTTCTAACGGATCGGAAACGGTTTCCCGCTCGCCAATCGGATACTGCTCGTTAGGAGCATCGGGGTCGATCCTGGTGAGATTGTATTGCATTGCCAAAGCCTCATTGTTTCAGCTTCGCCTGCCGCTTGCGCCGCGCTTCTGGAGCCCAGTCAAGGGCGCCCACTCGGAACAGGTAGACAAGACCTGCCAACAGAATTGCTATGAAAACGAGAGCTTCGACGAATCCGGTCCAGCCGCTTTCGCGGACGGACACAGACCAGGCAAAGAGAAAGAGGGCTTCGATATCGAAGATCACGAAGAGCATCGCGACCAGATAGAATTTGGCTGAGAGCCGCAAGCGGGCGCCACCTGTAGGTAGCATGCCGGACTCGAACGGTTCGTTTTTGCTGCGGCCCCAGGCTTTTGACCCGAGGAGGCTGGAAACGCCAAGCATGAAGGCGCAGAGGCCGACGACGCCCAGAAGGAAAATGGCAAAGCCCCAGTTGTGGGCCATGAGTCCTGTCGCTTCGGGCATGCTGGAAATCCTTAACAGAGAGCAAAGGTCTCTGAGCTTGAATAAGAAACAACGCAGTGACGATATGTCGCAGCAATCAATCACGCTGATTTTATGGCACAACACCCCGCAAGTAAAATTCCTATAGCGAAATTATTTATAAGAATAAGGACATAGCGCATGCCAAAAGCGCCGTAGGCCATGCATTGCGGGCATTAGCAGGCTTTTCATCAATATTGTTTTGTTATGAATGTAACGAACAAAGGCATTCACTAAATGATAATCAATATTGTTTGCGCTGGTTTTCAAACTGTTTATCGGGTTTATGCTTGGGAAGTTGTCTTATATGCGCGTAACTGTAGGAGCTGACGAGTGAAACGAGGCTGCGATCTCTTGGCTTTTTTTGCGGCAAGATCAAAAGATCGCAGCCTTCGGCAGCTCCTGCGAGGTTTTGTGGTGTCAGGTAAATCCCGGGCAAAAAAACGCCCCGAACCAGTCGGGGCGTCAGATGTGAGGCGTAGCGGTTAGGTTTGTCGACGGTCCGCTACGGCCGCTTGTGCAGATGAATCAGATCAGTGGAACTGTTCTTCTTCAGTCGAACCGGTCAGCGCGGTAACCGAAGACGAGCCACCCTGGATCACGGTAGTCATGTCGTCGAAGTAGCCGGTGCCCACTTCCTGCTGGTGAGCCACGAAGGTGTAACCCTTGGCGGCGTCAGCGAACTCTTGCTCTTGCAGTTTCACGTAGGCGGTCATGTCGTTGCGGGCGTAGTCGTGCGCCAGGTTGAACATGCTGTGCCACATGTTGTGAATGCCGGCCAGGGTGATGAACTGGTGCTTGTAGCCCATGGCGGACAGTTCGCGCTGGAACTTGGCGATGGTCGCGTCGTCCAGGTTTTTCTTCCAGTTGAAGGAAGGCGAGCAGTTGTACGACAGCAGTTGGTCCGGGTATTCCTTCTTGATCGCTTCAGCGAAGCGACGAGCCTCGTCCAGATCCGGCTTGGCGGTTTCGCACCAGATCAGGTCGGCGTACGGCGCGTAGGCCAGGCCGCGAGCGATAGCCTGGTCGAGGCCGGCGCGTACTTTGTAGAAGCCTTCCTGGGTACGTTCGCCAGTTACGAACGGCTGGTCGTACGGGTCGCAGTCGGAAGTCAGCAGGTCAGCAGCGTTGGCGTCGGTACGGGCCAGGATGATGGTCGGAGTACCAGCAACGTCAGCAGCCAGGCGAGCAGCGGTCAGCTTCTGTACGGCTTCCTGGGTAGGAACCAGTACCTTGCCGCCCATGTGGCCGCATTTTTTCACGGAGGCCAACTGGTCTTCGAAGTGAACGCCGGCGGCGCCTGCTTCGATCATGCTCTTCATCAGTTCGTAGGCGTTCAGTACGCCACCGAAACCGGCTTCGGCGTCAGCCACGATTGGCGCGAAGTAGTCGATGTAGCCTTCGTCGCCCGGGCCTTTGCCGGCTTTCCACTGAATCTGGTCAGCGCGACGGAACGAGTTGTTGATGCGCTTGACCACGGTTGGAACCGAGTCCACCGGGTACAGCGACTGGTCCGGGTACATCGATTCGGCGGAGTTGTTGTCCGCAGCAACCTGCCAGCCAGACAGGTAGATCGCCTGGATACCGGCTTTGACTTGTTGTACAGCCTGGCCGCCGGTCAGGGCGCCCATGCAGTTGACGAAATCTTTCTCTGGGCGGAAGGACGGCTTGGCACCCTGGGTGACCAGGTTCCACAGCTTCTCGGCGCCGAGTTTTGCAAAGGTGTGCTCAGGTTGAACCGAGCCACGCAGGCGGACGACGTCAGCAGCGGAGTAGGCGCGTGTCACACCTTTCCAGCGCGGGTTTTCAGCCCAGTCTTTTTCGAGGGCTGCAATTTGCTGTTCGCGTGTCAGTGCCATGGAGATAAACCTCGTCGCGTCTTTTACGGAAAGTTGTTCTGCGGTGGAAAATTCATGCGCTCGCAGACCAGAAGCTTAGGCGGTCAAGTCGAATTCGGCGGGGTTGGCGACGGGATGAACGATAGGCTCGAGGGGAAGTGAGCAGGTAAGGGCGAACTGGCGAACGCATTCGGGCATCGTGGGCCTTAGTGCAGACTTCAGTGTGGAGCCGGGTTACCTAATTACGCTTCCGTCCCTCGGGACAACTTCGTTCCAGTCGGCAACCTCGTCAAACACACCTTGTGGGCGGTACAGACACGAAACGGTTCGCGGGGTAGGTGCGAACATCGCTTCGAAGGCCCTTGCCAGGGCCCCTGATTAGCGGGAGCGAGGCCATCATGCCTTTGCTTTTTTCCCTCGTCAAACGTTTTGTAGTGCTTTTTTTCGAGCACTACATCTTTGGTCTAATACGACTAATCAGTCAGTTTTCGGTGGTTTAGTCCAAAGTATCGACTTTCACCCGCAGGGTCATATCATCGCGGCCCTGAGTCGAGTAGCTGCGGGTCAGGCCCTGTTTGTCGGCCTGGGTCTGGCGGTTGACGCCGGCCAGGGTGATCCACTCGCCAAGGCGGCCGGTGACCGTTGTGTCGGTGCTTTGCACGTTCACTACATCAGGACGTTCCTGGCTCATGCGGTCACGGTTGGTACTGATGTCCAGGTGAACGATGTCGCCGGTGACGCTTGCGGTCACGTAGAAACCCTGGGTGACGTTGCGGTACTCGGTCTGGCTGCGCAGGTCGCCGTAGGAATCGCTTTGGCTGCTGGTCAGCGGCACGCTCTGGCCGACCTGGATCAATGCGGGCGCACCTTCGCTGGCCTGAATCTGCTGGATACCACCATCACGGCTGTCGGTGCTGCGGTTGATG
Organism: Pseudomonas sp. RIT-562; assembly: GCF_026241895.1. Classification (GTDB taxonomy): domain Bacteria; phylum Pseudomonadota; class Gammaproteobacteria; order Pseudomonadales; family Pseudomonadaceae; genus Aquipseudomonas; species Aquipseudomonas mandelii_F. The sequence goes on from NZ_JAPJIV010000015.1 coordinate 111,879, forward strand.
ATGCGGGTCTGGTTGGGCTTGGCACCGTTGACCGAGTAGCCCTGGTCAGCCTGGAAGTTGTTTTCGCTGGTGTCGACGGTAATCAGCAGGCGCTTTGGTGCAGTGTCCAGCTGGTTGATTAACGCTTTAAGTTCGTCGATCTTGCGCTGATCTGCGTTGACGATCAGCTGGTTGCCGTAGGCGCTGACCTGACCGTCCTTGCCGATGAAATCCTGCGCCATGGGCAGCATGTCGGCGCTGGTGTGGTAGTTCAGCGGCACGATCTCGGTGGCCGCGCTGAGCGAAAAACTGCAGGTCAGCAGCAGCGTGGTGAGCAGGGTGCGTAGGGACATGTCCGTTATCTCCGGCATTTTGATGTGTTGATATTGCCAGTTTGTCGGCCTGGAGGGGGGCAAGTTGAATTGCAGACAGCAAAACGCCCCGGCATCGGTGGATGGCGGGGCGTTTTGTGGTGTCTTTGATGGCCTCTTCGCGAGCAAGCCCGCTCCTACATGGTCCGGCGCTATCCCTGTAGGAGTGAGCCTGCTCGCGATGGGGTTACCTCGGTCTCAAGCCGAATGCCGAACCATGTCCACATGCGGAATCCCGGCTTCCAGGAATTCCTCACTGACCAGACGAAAGCCCAGGCGCTCGTAGAACGCCGTGGCCTGCACCTGCGCGCTGAGCATTTGCTGCTTCAGTCCGCGCTCTTCGGCTTCGCCGATCACCGCTTGCATCAGTGCGTCACCGACTTTCAAACCGCGCCAGTCCTTGAGCACCGACACCCGCCCGACGTGGCCGTCAGGCAGCAGGCGTGCAGTGCCAATCGGGAAGTCACCCTCGAAGGCCAGGAAATGCACCGCTGTCGCGTCATCAGCATCCCATTCCAGCTCGGGCGGAACGGATTGCTCGGCGATGAACACCGTCTCACGAATGCGCCGGATCTCGGCGTTGTCCTTTAGCCAGTCTGCGACACGTACGTGAATTTTATTCATCGGCAAACCCCAGGCTTCCTTGCTTGATCAGTTCGCACAGCAGGCCACGACCATCCTCGTCGCTCAGCCACTGACCCAGGTTATCGATATGCAGCGCATCGGCGGAGCAGATCAATTTCAGCAGTTCGCGCAGCTTGCCTGGCAGATAACGGCTCTGGCCACTGGCGAACAGCAACAGGTCGTCATCGACTTCAGACCAGGCCAGGCGTGCGCTCGGATTACGAATCACCACAGCGCCCTGTTCAAGGCTGGCGAGCAGGTCGTCTTCTTCAATCTCTTCTGGGCCGACCACCAGCTCCGGGTAGCGCGGCTCGGTCATGAACTGGCCAAACCAGGTCAGCAACAGGCGCTCGTCGCTCATGTGTTCGGCCAGCAGACCCTTGAGGCGGCCGAGTGCGTCATGCTGGATCTGGTGTGGATCGCTCACCGGCTGGGCATCGGCGTCGGTGTAGCGTTCTTCGTCCGACAGGAACTGGCTGAGGAAGTCGGTGAAGTGGGTCAGCACTTCGGCGGCACTTGGCGCACGGAAGCCGACCGAGTAGGTCAGGCAATCATCCACGGCTACGCCGCAATGGGCAAGGCGCGGTGGCAGGTAGAGCATGTCGCCCGGTTCCAGGACCCACTCATCGGTGGCTTCAAATTCGGCCAGGATGCGCAGGTCGGCGTGTTGCAGCAGCGGGCTCTCGGAATCGCACATCTGGCCGATTTTCCAGTTGCGCTTGCCGTGGCCTTGCAGCAGGAACACGTCGTAGTTGTCGAAGTGCGGGCCGACGCTGCCACCCGGGGCGGCAAAGCTGATCATTACGTCATCGACGCGCCAGCTCGGCAGAAAGCGGAAGTTTTCCAGCAGTTCAGCGACTTCCGGGACGAACTGGTCAACGGCTTGAACCAGCAGGGTCCAGTCCTGCTCCGGCAGTTTGCTGAATTCGTCTTCGGCGAACGGGCCGCGGCGCAATTCCCATGGGCGCTCGCCATTTTCGATCACCAGGCGCGACTCTACTTCTTCTTCCAGCGCCAGGCCGGCCAGTTCATCGGCGTCGATCGGGCTTTCGAAATCAGGAATCGCCTGGCGGATCAGCAGGGGTTTTTTCTGCCAGTAGTCGCGCATGAATTCGCGCGCCGTGATGCCGCCCAGAAGTTGAAGAGGAATGTCAGGATTCATGTGTAACCTATTGAAAAAAAGCACTTTTCAGACGGGAATAAAAACGCCCGGCGCTGCCGGGCGTCTCAAACGGGTACAGCGGTCGATCAGATGCGCTTGGCTTGCTCTACAGCGTTGCCGATGTAGTTCGCCGGAGTCAGCAGTTTCAGCTCGGCCTTGGCCGCGGCTGGCATGTCCAGGCCGTCGATGAAAGTTTGCAGCGCTTCAGGGCTGATGCCCTTGCCGCGGGTCAATTCTTTCAGCTTTTCGTAAGGGTTTTCGATGTTGTAGCGACGCATGACGGTCTGGATCGGCTCGGCCAGTACTTCCCAGCAAGCGTCCAGGTCGGCGGCGATCTTCTGGGCGTTGAGCTCCAGCTTGCTGATGCCTTTGAGGCTGGCTTCGTAGGCGATCACGCTGTGGGCGAAGCCGACACCGAGGTTGCGCAGTACGGTGGAGTCGGTCAGGTCGCGCTGCCAGCGGGAAATCGGCAGCTTGCTGGCCAGGTGCTGGAACAGCGCGTTGGCGATACCCAGGTTGCCTTCGGAGTTTTCGAAGTCGATTGGGTTGACCTTGTGCGGCATGGTCGACGAACCGATTTCGCCAGCGATTGTGCGCTGCTTGAAATAACCCAGGGAGATGTAGCCCCAGATATCGCGGTCGAAGTCGATCAGGATGGTGTTGAAACGGGCGATCGCGTCGAACAGCTCGGCGATGTAGTCGTGCGGTTCGATCTGCGTGGTGTACGGGTTGAAACCCAGGCCCAGCTCGTCTTCGATGAAGGCGCGGGCGTTTTCTTCCCAGTCGATCTCAGGATAGGCCGACAGGTGAGCATTGTAGTTGCCCACGGCACCGTTGATCTTGCCCAGCAGCGGCACGGCCGCCACCTGTGCGATCTGGCGCTCCAGACGGTAAACCACGTTGGCCAGTTCTTTGCCCAGGGTGGTCGGCGAGGCCGGTTGACCGTGGGTGCGCGACAGCATCGGCACGTCAGCGAAGCGGATCGCCAGCTCGCGGATGGCTTCGGCGGTCTGGCGCATCAGCGGCAGCATCACATCATCACGGCCTTCGCGCAGCATCAAAGCGTGGGACAGGTTGTTGATGTCCTCGCTGGTGCAGGCAAAGTGGATGAATTCGCTGACAGCCGCCAGCTCAGGCAACTTGGCCGCTTGCTCTTTGAGCAGGTATTCGATGGCTTTGACGTCGTGGTTGGTGGTGCGCTCGATCTCTTTGACGCGTTCGGCGTGTTCCAGAGAGAAATTTTCCGCCAGGGTGTTCAACACAGCGTTGGCTTCGGCGGAAAACGCCGGCACTTCGCTGATGGCAGGGTGAGCGGCCAGGCGCTGGAGCCAGCGCACTTCAACCAGAACACGGGCACGGATCAGGCCGTACTCGCTGAAAATAGGGCGCAGGGCCTGGGTTTTGCCGGCGTAGCGGCCGTCAACAGGGGAAACCGCAGTGAGCGAAGAAAGCTGCATGGGGTGTTCTCGGACAGTCGGGCAACGAAATGGGGCGCGTATCATACATGAAAAAATCCGCCGGTCCGTTGCCAACTGACCGGCGTATTACGCGTTACAGATCAAAAACTGTGTGGCGGGCGCGGTTCAGCTGCTGCGCATCAGCGGGTAAAGCTCTTTGAGCAATTTGCGTCGGCTGATCACCAGTTGCCAGCGATGGCCGCCCAGCTGGCGCCACAGGCGCGCCGAACGAATCCCGGCCAGCAGCAGGGCGCGAATCTTCGAGGCATTGCTTGGCTGCTGCAGGTTGCGCATGTCGCCGTGCACCTGGATGCGTTGGCGCAGGGTACTCAAAGTATCCTGGTACAACCCGCCACAGGCGGCAATCACGTTCTCGTGGGCCGGACCGAAGTGCTCGACCTGGGACTGGATCTGCGGCAGGCGCTTGCCGATCACTTCCAGCAAATCGTCACGCTTGGCCAGCTGACGCTCCAGGCCCAGCATGGCCAGGGCGTAACGCAGCGGTTCGCGCTGCAGGGTGCTGGGGTCGCGTTCCAGGGCGCCGATCAGGGCACGGTAGCCTTCGCGCAGGTTGATGTCGTCGCCGCCGTAGACCTCCAGGGTGTCCTTGGGGTCGCGAATCAGCAGGCTGCCCAGCATGCAGGTCAGGCCGGCTTCAGTGGTCTGGCCGGTCTTGGCGATCTTGTCGACCAGGACTGCGGCAAGAAATACCCCACCTAGCGCGGTCAGTTGCTCCTGGGTCGGGGTCATTGCTGCTGGCCTTTGCTCGTCCAGGGCTCGGCAACTTCAATAACGCCGCCCCCCAGGCAGATTTCGCCGTCGTAGAACACTACGGACTGGCCGGGGGTGACCGCGCGTTGCGGGTCATCGAAGATGGCGCGGTAGCCGGTAGCGGTCTTTTCCAGCGTGCATGGCTGGTCGCCCTGGCGATAACGAACCTTGGCGGTCAGCTTGCGTGGCTCGCTCAGGTCGATCGGGTTAACCCAATAGATGTCCGAGGCGAGCAGGGCGCGGGAGAACAGGTAAGGGTGATCATTGCCCTGGCCGACGATCAGTTCGTTGTGCTCCAGGTCCTTGATCAGCACATACCACGGCTCGTCACCGGCGTCTTTCAGGCCGCCGATGCCCAGGCCCTGGCGTTGGCCGATGGTGTGGTACATCAGGCCGTGGTGGCGGCCGATCACTTCACCTTCGGTGGTCTTGATCTCGCCGGGTTGCGCCGGCAGGTACTGCTTGAGGAAGTCGCTGAAGCGGCGCTCGCCGATAAAGCAGATCCCCGTCGAGTCTTTCTTCTTCGCGGTGGCCAGGTCGTGCTTCTCGGCGATCGCACGCACTTCGCGCTTCTCCAGCTCGCCCACCGGGAACAGGGTCTTGGCGATCTGTTCGCCGCCAACGGCGTGCAGGAAATAGCTCTGGTCCTTGTTCGGGTCCAGGCCCTTGAGCAGCTCGGTGCGCCCGTCGATGTCGCGGCGGCGCACGTAATGGCCAGTAGCGATCAGGTCGGCGCCGAGCATCATGGCGTAGTCGAGGAACGCCTTGAACTTGATCTCGCGGTTGCACAGGATGTCCGGGTTCGGCGTGCGCCCGGCCTTGTATTCGGCCAGGAAATGCTCGAACACGTTGTCCCAGTACTCGGCGGCGAAGTTGGCGGTGTGCAGCTTGATGCCAATCTTGTCGCACACCGCCTGGGCGTCCGCCAGGTCATCCATGGCGGTGCAGTATTCCGTTCCATCGTCTTCTTCCCAGTTCTTCATGAACAGGCCTTCCACCTCGTAACCCTGCTCGATCAGCAGGAGAGCGGAAACGGAAGAGTCCACGCCGCCGGACATGCCGACAATGACGCGCTTCTTTTGTGTGTCAGAAGGGGCTGGATCACGCATAGGGATTTAATGAGTGTCTTGAAAAAGGACGCGATTCTAGCAGGCCCAAGGCCACAAGGCTAAAGAGAAGGACGGATCAATTCCAGACCGAAGCGCAGGCCGCCCAGATAGTCGTCGATGCAACGGATGATCAGTTCGCTGCGCCAGTTGTCGCGCTGCTCGATTAATTCCTCGCGGGTCAACCACTTGGCGCCGATGATGCCGTCGTCCAGCTGATATTCGGGGTGGTGTTTCAACGCCTTGGCGATGAAGCAGACCCGCTGGTAGGTCACGCCATTGCTCGGGGCGGTATACAAATAAATGCCCACTACGCCGGTGGGCTCGACGTCCCAACCGGTTTCCTCGAGGGTTTCGCGAATGGCGGCATCGATCAGGGTTTCATTCGGATCCAGGTGACCGGCGGGTTGGTTGAGTACCGCTCGTCCGCCTTTGGATTCTTCGACCATCAGGAAGCGGCCGTTGTCTTCGACGATGGTGGCGACGGTGATGTGGGGTTTCCAGTCCATGAAGCTTCCTCGATTTTGCTTTTCAAAGATTTCAATGCAGGAGCCGGCCCCTGTGGGAGCGGGCTTGCTCGCGAAAGCGGCTTATTATTCAACATCCCTATTGACTGACCCACCGCTTTCGCGAGCAAGCCCGCTCCCACATTGGTCCGGTGTTTACAGAGTGATGTGCGCCAAAAACAGAAACCCCGGCACATGGCCGGGGCTTCTTTGCATCCTTACAACCTTACACCAGCGCAGCAATCGCTGCGTTGAAGGTGTTGCTTGGGCGCATGGCCTGGCTGATCAGCTCGGCATTGGCGTGGTAGTAACCGCCAATTTCCACTGGCTTGCCCTGGACTGCGTTGAGCTCGGCAACGATGGTCGCTTCGTTCTCGGTCAGGGTTTTAGCCAGCTGGCCGAACTGCGCTTGCAGCGCAGCGTCTTCGGTCTGGGCCGCCAGGGCTTGTGCCCAGTACAGCGCCAGGTAGAAGTGGCTGCCGCGGTTGTCGATGTTGCCGACTTTGCGCGATGGCGACTTGTTGTTGTCGAGGAACTGGCCGGTGGCCTGATCCAGGGTCTTGGCCAGCACCAGCGCTTTAGGGTTGTTGTAGGTAACACCCAGGTGCTCAAGGGAAGCGGCCAGGGCCAGGAACTCGCCCAAGGAATCCCAGCGCAGGAAGTTTTCTTCCAGCAGTTGCTGCACGTGCTTCGGTGCCGAACCGCCAGCGCCGGTTTCGAATAGGCCACCGCCGTTCATCAGTGGCACGATCGACAGCATCTTGGCGCTGGTGCCCAGTTCCATGATCGGGAACAGGTCGGTCAGGTAGTCGCGCAGTACGTTACCGGTCACCGAGATGGTGTCCTTACCTGCACGGGTGCGGTCCAGGGTGAACTTCATCGCGTCGACTGGCGCCATGATCTGGATGTCCAGGCCGGCGGTGTCGTGATCCTTCAGGTAAGCCTGAACTTTCTCGATCACCACGCCATCATGGGCGCGCATCGGGTCCAGCCAGAAAATAGCCGGAGTGCTGCTTGCGCGAGCCCGGTTAACGGCCAGTTTGACCCAATCTTGGATCGGCGCGTCTTTGGTCTGGCACATGCGGAAGATGTCGCCGGCTTCAACCGCTTGCTCCAGCAGCAGGCTGCCTTTGCTGTCGGTGACGCGAACAACGCCGTTGGCCTTGATCTGGAAAGTCTTGTCGTGCGAGCCGTACTCTTCGGCTTTTTTGGCCATCAGGCCAACGTTTGGCACGCTGCCCATGGTGGTCGGATCGAATGCGCCGTTAGCCTTGCAGTCTTCGATCACCGCCTGGTAGATGGTGGCGTAGCAGCGATCCGGGATCACTGCCTTGGTGTCGTGCAGCTGGCCGTCAGTGCCCCACATCTTGCCGGAGTCACGGATCATCGCTGGCATCGAGGCGTCGACGATCACGTCGCTCGGCACGTGCAGGTTGGTGATGCCTTTGTCGGAGTTGACCATGGCCAACGATGGACGAACAGCGTAGACCGCCTGGATGTCCGCTTCGATCGCAGCTTGCTGATCGCTAGGCAAAGCCTTGATGCGAGCGTACAGGTCGCCGATGCCGTTGTTCAGGTTGAAGCCGATCTGTGCCAGCACTTCAGCGTGCTTGGCCAGTGCGTCTTTATAGAACTCGGCAACGATCTGGCCGAACATGATCGGGTCGGAGACCTTCATCATGGTCGCTTTCAAGTGCACCGAGAGCAGCACGCCCTTGGCCTTGGCGTCTTCGATCTCGGCGGCGATGAAGCTGCGCAGGGCGTTCTTGCTCATGACCGCGCAATCGAGGATCTCACCGGCTTGCACGGTGGTTTTTTCTTTCAGGACGGTGGTGGTGCCGTCTTGAGCGATCAATTCGATTTTCACGGCGTCAGCGGCGTCGATCAGGGCAGCTTTTTCGCTGCCGTAGAAATCGCCGGTGCTCATGTGCGCTACGTGGGACTTGGAGTCCGCAGCCCAGGCGCCCATTTTGTGCGGGTGCTTGCGGGCGTAGTTCTTGACCGACAACGGTGCGCGGCGATCGGAGTTGCCTTCGCGCAGAACCGGGTTCACGGCGCTGCCCTTGATCTTGTCGTAGCGCAACTTGGCGAGCTTGTCGGCGTCGCTGGTCACGGTTTCCGGATAGTCCGGCAGCGCGAAGCCCTGGGCTTGCAGCTCTTTGATTGCGGCTTGCAGCTGCGGAACCGAAGCACTGATGTTCGGCAGCTTGATGATGTTGGCTTCAGGCGTGACGGCCAGGTCGCCCAGTTCGGCGAGGTGGTCGGCTACGGCTTTGTCACCCAATTGCTCGGGGAAGCTGGCCAGGATGCGCCCTGCAAGAGAGATATCGCGGGTTTCCACGGCGATATCAGCGGAGGCAGTGAAAGCCTCTACGATAGGCAACAGTGAATAGGTGGCGAGGGCGGGAGCTTCGTCGGTGAAGGTATAGATGATCTTCGAGCGGGTGGGCATATTCGGATTAACTCTCTCTTCTTTGCTAAAGCGTGCGCAGAAACTCGAGGGGCGCCGGGTAAGCGCGTTCGTTCAAAGTCGTCCATGAGCCGAATGTCGAGATTTGTGCGCGGTGATGTTGGGTGCATCAGTCGAGCGGCAAGCGGGTGGACTGCGGTAGCGGTCCTGCTTTTTCGGGCCGGAGCTCTCGCATTAGAGGGATCGGCCGTCGTGACTCTGTGGTCAGCGGGCGGCATTATACATAGGTAGCTGGCAATCTGCCGATGGTTCATACACAACGTGCGTCGTCCATTGGTCTAAAGGTCGCAGGGGAGTGTGGGGCGTAGAGTCTTGCACCGTGCTTGAGTTTGGCGCTTTTCCCTTTGCATTCAGGCTTGTAGAACCGCAGCCGGACAGCTTTACGGCAGTTGGGTGGAACATGGGGTTTGCGCGCTGAATTAACTGGGGTACGCTCGAACCAAGCCAGATGTTCAATCCAAACAATGGAGTTCAGCATGGGATACAAGAAGATTCAGGTTCCGGCAGTCGGCGACAAAATCACCGTCAACGCGGACCATTCTCTCAATGTTCCTAACAACCCGATCATCCCCTTCATCGAAGGCGATGGTATCGGCGTTGATATCAGCCCGGTCATGATCAAGGTTGTCGATGCTGCTGTTAAGAAGGCTTACGGCGGCGATCGCAAAATTTCCTGGATGGAAGTCTACGCCGGGGAGAAAGCGACTCAAGTTTACGATCAGGACACCTGGCTACCTCAGGAAACCCTGGACGCGGTCAAGGATTACGTGGTTTCCATCAAGGGCCCCCTGACCACGCCGGTCGGCGGCGGCATCCGTTCGCTGAACGTGGCCTTGCGCCAGCAGCTGGACCTTTATGTGTGCCTGCGCCCGGTGCGCTGGTTCGAAGGCGTGCCTAGCCCGGTGAAGAAGCCAGGCGACGTCGACATGACGATCTTCCGCGAGAACTCCGAGGACATCTACGCCGGTATCGAGTGGAAAGCCGGTTCGCCGGAAGCGACCAAGGTCATCAAGTTCCTGAAAGAGGAAATGGGTGTCACCAAGATCCGGTTCGACGAAAACTGCGGTATCGGCATCAAGCCGGTGTCGCTGCAGGGCACCAAGCGCCTGGCACGCAAGGCGCTGCAGTATGTGGTCGACAACGATCGCGACTCGCTGACCATCGTGCACAAAGGCAACATCATGAAGTTCACCGAAGGTGCCTTCAAGGAATGGGCCTACGAAGTGGCGGCTGAAGAGTTCGGTGCGACCCTGCTCGACGGCGGTCCGTGGATGCAGTTCAAGAACCCGAAAACCGGCAAGAACGTCATCGTCAAGGATGCCATCGCCGACGCCATGCTCCAGCAGATCCTGCTGCGCCCGGCCGAATACGATGTGATCGCGACCCTGAACCTGAACGGTGACTACCTCTCCGACGCCCTGGCGGCTGAAGTGGGCGGCATTGGTATTGCGCCGGGTGCGAACCTGTCCGACACCATTGCGATGTTCGAAGCCACCCACGGTACCGCGCCGAAGTACGCCGGCAAGGACCAGGTCAACCCGGGTTCGCTGATCCTGTCCGCAGAGATGATGCTGCGCCACATGGGTTGGACTGAAGCTGCGGATCTGATCATCAAGGGCACCAATGGCGCGATTTCCGCCAAAACCGTGACCTATGACTTCGAACGCCTGATGGACGGCGCCAAGCTGCTGTCCTCCTCGGCATTCGGCGATGCGCTGATTTCGCACATGTAAGAAGCACCCTGTAACGAAAAAACCGCCCGTCTCAAGTCATGAGCCGGGCGGTTTTTTTGCAGCTGCAGGGTGGGCGCGAAAACTATGCAGTTACAGTTTGTTGCTCGGTGGCGCTGGTAGCCTTTGCGGGATCCGTAGGCAGTCCTATATTTACTGCGTGCAAGCCCTTGGGCCCCTGGATGATCTCGAACACCACAGCCTGGCCGGCCTTCAGGCTCCTATATCCCTCCATCTGGATGGCCGAATAATGGGCGAACAGATCCTCGCTCTTGCCGTCTTCATTGATGAAGCCGTACCCCTTGGCGTTGTTGAACCATTTGACTTTGCCGCTGACCTTCACACCTGACATACCCATATCCCTCTGCAACTGACTCCATCACTGGAGTATCATCCAGTTAATCCGCAGTCGAATCTCATAAATAAGATTGACTCCGCGGACCTTTTTTACCCACTGTGGGCTCTATTGGTTGTAACACCGTTTTGCCGATAGTCAAGGTGACCGGGCAGTCGCAGTTGAAATCGTCCATAACCGCCCCCACCACTGTATTCGCACAACTGACGAACCATTCTTTCCATGCATGCAATCAGCCAGATTCGACTAACATTCAATCAGGATCATACGGTTCTCCAGCAAGACGGTCCGGAGACCCACGACGACGATTCCGCAGGCATTGCTGTTCAGGAGGCAAAGCCTGCTTTACAGGCGCCACCGATGTACAAGGTGGTTTTGTTCAATGATGACTACACACCGATGGATTTCGTCGTCGAAGTGCTCGAGGTGTTTTTTAACCTGAATCGGGAGCTGGCGACCAAGGTCATGTTGGCCGTCCACACAGAAGGACGGGCAGTATGTGGAGTGTTTACCCGCGACATCGCCGAGACCAAGGCCATGCAGGTCAACCAGTACGCCAGGGAAAGCCAGCATCCGCTACTCTGTGAAATCGAGAAGGACGGTTAATCGCCGACCACTTGGGTATGAGGTGAAGCTATGTTAAACCGCGAGCTCGAAGTCACCCTCAATCTAGCCTTCAAGGAGGCTCGTTCGAAACGTCATGAGTTCATGACCGTCGAACATCTCCTGCTGGCCCTATTGGATAATGAGGCTGCCGCCACCGTATTGCGTGCGTGCGGCGCCAACCTCGACAAACTCAAACATGACCTGCAGGAGTTCATTGACTCCACCACGCCACTGATCCCCGTGCATGATGAGGATCGTGAGACCCAGCCAACCCTGGGCTTCCAGCGTGTGCTGCAGCGCGCCGTGTTTCACGTACAGAGCTCGGGCAAACGCGAAGTGACCGGCGCCAATGTGTTGGTTGCCATCTTCAGTGAGCAAGAGAGTCAGGCAGTGTTCCTGCTGAAACAGCAGAGCGTTGCGCGCATCGATGTCGTCAACTACATCGCCCACGGCATCTCCAAGGTGCCAGGGCATGGCGATCACTCTGAAGGTGAGCAAGATATGCAGGACGACGAGGGCGGCGAGTCTTCTTCTTCTGGCAATCCCCTGGATGCTTATGCCAGCAACCTCAACGAACTCGCGCGCCAGGGTCGTATCGATCCGCTGGTAGGTCGCGAGATGGAAGTCGAGCGCGTCGCGCAGATCCTCGCGCGTCGTCGCAAGAACAATCCGCTGTTGGTGGGCGAGGCGGGCGTGGGTAAAACCGCGATTGCCGAAGGTCTGGCCAAGCGCATTGTCGATAACCAGGTGCCGGACCTGCTGGCCAACAGCGTGGTGTACTCGCTTGATCTGGGCGCGCTGCTCGCCGGGACCAAATACCGCGGTGATTTCGAGAAGCGCTTCAAAGCGCTGCTCAACGAGCTGAAAAAGCGTCCGCAGGCGATCCTGTTCATCGACGAAATCCACACCATCATTGGTGCGGGTGCTGCGTCCGGTGGCGTCATGGATGCCTCGAACCTGCTCAAGCCGCTGCTGTCGTCGGGCGATATCCGTTGCATCGGCTCGACCACGTTCCAGGAATTCCGCGGGATCTTCGAGAAGGACCGTGCCTTGGCGCGGCGCTTCCAGAAAGTCGATGTGTCGGAGCCTTCGGTGGAAGACACCATCGGTATCCTCCGCGGCTTGAAGGGGCGTTTCGAAGCGCACCATAGCATCGAGTACAGCGATGAGGCCCTGCGTGCCGCTGCTGAGCTGGCGTCACGCTACATCAACGACCGGCACATGCCGGACAAGGCCATCGACGTGATAGACGAGGCAGGCGCCTACCAGCGCCTGCAGCCGGTCGAGAAGCGCGTGAAACGCATCGAAGTGCCTCAGGTCGAGGACATCGTGGCGAAAATCGCGCGGATTCCGCCAAAGCACGTCACCAGCTCCGACAAGGAGTTGCTGCGTAACCTGGAGCGCGACCTCAAGCTCACGGTGTTTGGCCAGGATGCCGCAATCGACTCGCTGTCGACTGCGATCAAACTGTCCCGTGCCGGCCTCAAGTCGCCTGACAAGCCAGTCGGTTCATTCCTGTTCGCCGGACCTACCGGTGTCGGTAAAACCGAAGCGGCGCGTCAGCTGGCCAAGGCGTTGGGTATCGAGCTGGTTCGTTTCGACATGTCTGAATACATGGAGCGTCACACCGTATCGCGTCTGATCGGTGCGCCTCCAGGCTATGTCGGGTTTGACCAGGGCGGTCTGCTGACCGAAGCCATCACCAAGCAGCCACACTGCGTGCTGTTGCTCGATGAGATCGAGAAGGCGCATCCGGAAGTCTTCAACCTGCTGCTGCAGGTGATGGACCACGGGACGCTCACCGATAACAACGGGCGCAAGGCGGACTTCCGTAACGTGATCGTCATCATGACGACCAACGCCGGTGCCGAGACTGCAGCCCGCGCTTCGATCGGTTTCACCCATCAGGACCACTCGTCCGATGCGATGGAAGTGATCAAGAAGAGCTTCACGCCAGAGTTTCGCAACCGCCTGGACACCATTATCCAGTTTGGTCGCCTCAGCCATGAGGTTATCAAGAGCGTGGTGGACAAGTTCCTTACCGAGCTTCAGGCGCAGCTGGAAGACAAGCGCGTGCAGCTGGAAGTGACCGACGCTGCGCGCAGCTGGCTGGCGGCGGGTGGCTACGACTCGGCGATGGGTGCTCGACCAATGGCGCGCCTGATCCAGGACAAGATCAAGCGTCCGCTGGCGGAAGAGATCCTGTTTGGCGAGCTGGCCGACCATGGCGGCGTGGTGCACATCGACCTGAAGGACGGCGAGCTGACCTTCGAGTTCGAGACCACGGCAGAAATGGCCTGACGTTAACCGCTACAAAGCAAAAGGCGCCGTGAGGCGCCTTTTTGCTGTCTGCCAGGCCCTGAATCCATGAAAGCCTCCTGTTGGAGTTCCTCCTGTGGGAGCAAAGCTTGCTCGCGATGGCGATTCCGAGGGCGCCATCGCGAGCAAGCTTTGCTCCCACGGGGGGGGCATTTCGCAATAGAGACCTTAAATCCCGCACAAACAAAAACGCCCGGCATAAGCCGGGCGTCTTGTATTGACCTGATTAGCGAGCGCGGTAAGTAATGCGCCCTTTGCTCAAGTCATAGGGCGTCAGCTCGACGCGCACTTTGTCACCGGTAAGAATACGGATGTAGTTCTTGCGCATCTTGCCGGAGATATGCGCGGTTACGACGTGCCCATTTTCCAACTCCACACGAAACATGGTGTTGGGCAGGGTGTCGACGACAGTGCCTTCCATTTCGAAGCTGTCTTCTTTCGACATGCAGTAAAGCCCTCGGTGTCCAATGAATGGCCCGGTGCAACTGCGCCAGGCAAAAGCGGCGTGCATTGTGCCCGAAAAATGGTGTTTACGCCAAGGGGTTTAGGGTTTGCTCTAACTTAGAAGAACCCAGCGCTGGTTAATCAGCAGTTCGATGGGCCGATATTGCGTCTTGTAACTCATTTTTTTGCAGTTTTTTATCCAGTAGCCCAGGTACACCGCATCCAGCCCCAGGCGCCGGGCTTCGGCGATTTGCCACAGGATGGCGTAGCGGCCGAGGCTGCGGCGCTCTTCGGCAGGTTCGTAAAAGGTGTAGACCGCCGACAGTCCATTGGGTAGCAAATCCGTGACCGCCACTGCCAGCAGCCGGCCGTCGCGACGAAATTCGTAGAAGCGCGAAAAAGGCAGGTCGCGTACCAGGAAAGTGGAAAACTGATCGCGGCTGGGCGGGTACATGTCGCCATCGGCGTGCCGTTGTTCGATGTAGCGCTGGTACAGATCGAAATATTCTTCACTGAACTGCGGCTTGGCCGGGCGCACCTGCAGATCCAGGTTGCGTTTGAAAATGCGTTTCTGTTGGCGATTGGGCGCAAATTGCGCCACGGGGATGCGCGCGGGCACGCAGGCATTGCAATTCTGGCAATGCGGGCGGTAGAGGTGATCACCACTGCGCCGAAAACCCATCTCCGACAGGTCTGCGTAGACATGCACATCCATGGGCTGGCTAGGGTCGAGGAACAGGGTGGTGGCCTGCTCTTCGGGCAGATAACTGCAAGAGTGGGGCTGAGTGGCATAAAACTTCAAGCGCGCCAACTCGGTCATGATCAACCCTCGGGGATAAACTTTAAATAAGTGTAAGCCAAGCGCGCGAAAGCCGCTCAGCAAACCCAACTGGCGCGGCTGGGTTGATCCAGGTGGCGCGCCAGGTAACCGGCGAATTCGCTGCGGGAAATCGCCCGGGCGCCAAGACTGTGCAAGTGGTCGGTGGGCATCTGGCAGTCGATCAACACAAAGCCCGAATCTTTCAGATGCCGCACCAGGGTGGCAAAGCCATATTTGGAGGCGTTATCGGCGCGGCTGAACATCGACTCGCCGAAAAACAGCTGTCCCATCGCCAGGCCATAAAGACCGCCGACCAGCACACCCTGGTCCCACACCTCCACCGAATGAGCGAAGCCGCGCTTGTGCAGTTCAAGGTACGCGTTCTGCATCGCGGTGGTGATCCAGGTGCCGTCGGCGTAATCGCGCGGCGCCGCGCAAGCCTGGATGACTGCGGCGAAATCCTGGTCGAAGCTCACCTGATAGCGCTGTTGACGCAGCAGTTTGTTCAGGCTGCGCGAGACATGCAGTTCGTCGGGAAACAGCACTGTGCGAGGGTCCGGCGACCACCAGAGAATCGGCTGGCCCTCGGAGAACCACGGGAAGCACCCATGGCGATAAGCCTGGATCAGCCGATCGGCGGACAAGTCGCCGCCCGCCGCCAGGAGGCCGTTGGGGTCGCGCATCGCTCGTTCCAGCGGCGGGAAGGTCAGTGAGTTGCGTTGTAACCAAGTCAGCATGGCATCCAGGCTTTGCAGAAGGGGAGGGCGGTAGTGGGCGCGTGACCCACCCTCAAGTTTGCCGTCAAACGCTGAAAATGTCGTCGATGTATTTTGCGCTGGTGCGTGGCCTCTTACTGCTGCTGCACCCCTGGGCTGCCTGTGCAACTCGGCGATGTGAATGTGGTCTTAGATGAATCCCTCATAAGCCTTTGTCACGAAAGACAATGCATGCTCAAATTGGACCGCAGGTCGCACGCCATTGGCTATGCTTGAAACTGCAGTTGCCAGCATGGCATCGGCCGTACAAACCCGTACAATGCGGGGCTGCTAGATGATGTTGAGCTTGCGCCGTATTTATAAAATGCGCGATGCAGTGTTAAAAGTAGTCCCGGTTGCGCCTATCACCTTTTTTTGCCTGTCCGGATTGGGCAGTTTTATAGTCATTCAACAGATGGACGCGCCTCAGGCGCAGGAAAAGTAGCGTTTTGAAGAAATCCACCGCAGCACCTAAAACAGTCGTCGTTCCGCTCTGGCGGCAACAATTGCACTACCGACTCAAGGAAGGTGCATTGATCGCCATCGGTGCCTTGTGCCTGTTCCTGATGATGGCCTTACTGACCTACGGCAAGGACGATCCGGGCTGGAGCCACAACAGCAAGATCGACGACGTGCAGAACTTCGGCGGTCCTGCCGGCTCCTACAGCGCCGATATCCTGTTCATGGTGCTGGGTTACTTCGCCTATATCTTTCCGCTGTTGCTCGCGGTCAAGGCCTACCAGATCTTCCGCCAGCGTCACCAGCCGTGGGAATGGAGCGGCTGGCTGTTTTCCTGGCGCCTGATTGGCCTGGTGTTCCTGGTGCTGTCGGGTGCGGCCCTGGCGCATATCCATTTCCATGCGGCCACCGGACTCCCGGCGGGTGCGGGTGGCGCGCTGGGTGAAAGCCTTGGCGACCTGGCCCGCAATGCGCTGAACATCCAGGGCAGTACCTTGCTGTTCATCGCGTTGTTCCTGTTCGGCCTGACCGTGTTCACCGACCTGTCGTGGTTCAAGGTGATGGACGTCACAGGCAAGATCACCCTCGACCTGTTCGAGCTGTTCCAGGGCGCCGCCAATCGCTGGTGGGCTGCCCGGGTGGAGCGCAAGCAACTGGTCGCGCAACTGCGTGAAGTCGACGACCGCGTGCATGACGTAGTGGCGCCGACCGTCACTGACAAGCGCGAGCAGGCCAAGGTCAAGGAGCGCCTGATCGAACGGGAGCAGGCCCTGAGCAAGCACATGTCGGACCGCGAGAAGCAGGTACCGCCGGTGATTGCCCCAGCGCCGCCCAAGCCGGCTGCGCCGAGCAAGCGAGTGGAAAAAGAGAAACAGGCGCCGTTGTTCGTCGACAGCGCCGTCGAAGGCACCTTGCCGCCGATCTCGATCCTCGACCCGGCGGAAAAGAAACAACTCAATTATTCGCCCGAATCCCTGGCTGCGGTTGGCCACTTGCTGGAAATCAAGCTCAAGGAATTCGGCGTTGAAGTGTCGGTGGACTCGATTCACCCCGGCCCGGTCATTACCCGTTACGAAATCCAGCCGGCAGCCGGCGTCAAGGTCAGCCGCATCTCCAACCTGGCCAAGGACCTTGCCCGCTCCCTCGCGGTGACCAGCGTGCGGGTCGTGGAAGTGATTCCGGGCAAGACCACCGTGGGTATCGAGATTCCGAACGAGGACCGCCAGATCGTGCGCTTCTCCGAAGTACTCTCGACCCCGGAATACGACAACTTCAAGTCACCGGTGACCTTGGCCCTGGGCCACGACATCGGTGGCAAGCCGGTGATCACCGACCTCGCGAAGATGCCGCACCTGCTGGTCGCCGGTACCACCGGTTCCGGTAAGTCCGTGGGCGTGAACGCAATGATCCTGTCGATCCTGTTCAAGTCTGGCCCGGAAGACGCCAAGCTGATCATGATCGACCCGAAGATGCTCGAACTGTCGATCTACGAAGGCATTCCGCACCTGCTGTGCCCGGTCGTTACCGACATGAAAGACGCCGCCAACGCCCTGCGCTGGAGCGTGGCGGAGATGGAGCGTCGCTACAAGCTGATGGCGAAGATGGGCGTACGAAACTTGTCTGGCTTCAACGCCAAGGTCAAGGAAGCCCAGGATGCTGGCGAGCCGTTGACCGACCCGCTGTACAAACGCGAGAGCATTCACGATGAAGCGCCGCTGTTGACCAAGCTGCCGACCATTGTCGTGGTGGTCGACGAATTTGCCGACATGATGATGATCGTCGGCAAGAAGGTTGAAGAACTGATCGCTCGTATCGCCCAGAAAGCCCGTGCTGCCGGTATCCACCTGATCCTCGCGACTCAGCGTCCGTCGGTTGACGTGATCACCGGCCTGATCAAGGCCAACATCCCGACGCGCATGGCGTTCCAGGTGTCGAGCAAGATCGACTCGCGGACCATCATCGACCAGGGCGGCGCCGAGCAACTGCTGGGCCATGGTGACATGTTGTACATGCCGCCCGGCACCAGCCTGCCGATCCGCGTTCACGGCGCGTTCGTTTCCGATGACGAGGTTCATCGGGTGGTTGAAGCCTGGAAACTGCGCGGTGCGCCGGAATACAACGATGACATCCTGGCCGGTGTCGAAGAAGCTGGCAGCGGTTTTGAGAATGGCGGCGGTGGTGGCGGTGATGATGACGCAGAAACCGATGCGCTGTACGACGAAGCGGTGCAGTTCGTGCTGGAAAGCCGTCGTGCGTCCATCTCTGCGGTCCAGCGCAAGCTGAAGATCGGCTACAACCGCGCCGCGCGCATGATCGAAGCCATGGAAATGGCCGGGGTCGTGACGTCCATGAATACCAACGGTTCCCGCGAAGTCCTGGCACCAGGCCCGGTTCGCGACTGATCGGATTTTTGCACGGGTGGCGTCCTGGGCGTCGCCCGCACTCCCACGAATATCAAGAGGACTCCCATGCGTCTTATCCGCATGCTGTTGCTGCCGGTACTGGCTTTGACCACGCTTTCGGCCCACGCCGATGACAAGGACGTGGCGCGCCTGACCCAACTCCTGGAAAAATCCCAGACGCTGAGCGCACGCTTCTCCCAGCTGACCCTGGATGGCGGCGGTACCCAATTGCAGGAAACTGCCGGGCAGATGTCCCTGCAACGCCCTGGCCTGTTCTACTGGCACACCGACGCACCGCAGGAACAGCTGATGGTTTCCGACGGCAAGAAAGTCTCCCTGTGGGACCCGGACCTGGAGCAGGTCACCATCAAGAACCTCGACCAGCGCCTGACCCAGACCCCGGCCCTACTGCTGTCCGGTGACGTGTCCAAGATCAGCCAGAGCTTCGACATCAGCGCCAAGGAAGCCGGCGGCGTGATCGACTTCACTTTGAAGCCCAAGACCAAGGACACGCTGTTCGACAGCCTGCGCCTATCGTTCCGCAACGGCCTGGTCAATGACATGCAACTGATCGACAGCGTCGGCCAGCGCACCAATATCCTGTTCACCGGGGTGAAGGCCAACGAACCGATCCCGGCGTCCAAGTTCAAGTTCGACATCCCCAAAGGCGCCGATGTAATCCAGGAGTAATGCAGTGCTCTTGTAGGAGTGAGCCTGCTCGCGATAGCGCCGGGCCAGTCAACATTGATGTTGAATGTAATGCCGTCATCGCGAGCAGGCTCACTCCTACAGGGGTCTGCAGTGCCCAAGTAGCAAGGTTTCAGAGGTACTAATGGACCTGTTCAGCAGCGCCCCGATAGCTCAACCCCTGGCCGCCCGCCTGCGTGCAGCCAATCTGGATGAGTACGTCGGCCAGGAACACCTGCTGGCTCGCGGCAAGCCTTTGCGCGAAGCCCTGGAGCAGGGTGCGCTGCATTCGATGATTTTCTGGGGCCCGCCGGGTGTGGGCAAGACTACCCTGGCGCGACTCCTGGCCGAGGTCTCGGACGCGCATTTCGAAACCGTCTCGGCGGTGCTCGCCGGCGTCAAGGAAATCCGTCAGGCGGTGGAGATCGCCAAGCAACAAGCCGGCCAGTACGGCAAGCGCACGATCCTGTTCGTCGATGAAGTGCATCGCTTCAACAAATCCCAGCAGGATGCATTCCTGCCGTATGTTGAAGACGGCACGCTGATTTTCATCGGCGCGACTACCGAAAACCCTTCATTCGAACTCAACAACGCCTTGCTGTCCCGGGCTCGCGTCTACGTGCTCAAAAGTCTCGACGAGGCGGCCCTGCGCAAACTGGTGCAGCGTGCGCTGACCGAGGAACGTGGTCTGGGCAAACGTCAGCTGAGCCTCAGTGACGAAGGCTTCCAGATGCTGCTGAGCGCCGCCGATGGCGATGGCCGGCGCCTGCTTAACCTGCTGGAAAACGCCTCGGACCTCGCAGAAGACCACAGCGAAATCGGCGTCGACCTGCTGCAAAGCCTGCTCGGTGATACCCGTCGGCGCTTCGACAAGGGTGGCGAAGCGTTTTACGATCAGATTTCCGCATTGCATAAATCCGTGCGCGGTTCCAACCCAGACGGTGCGCTGTACTGGTTCGCGCGCATGATCGACGGCGGTTGCGACCCCTTGTACCTGGCGCGGCGCGTAGTGCGCATGGCCAGCGAAGACATCGGCAACGCCGACCCCCGCGCCCTCAGCCTGTGCCTGGCAGCGTGGGAAGTGCAGGAGCGCCTGGGCAGTCCGGAAGGCGAGCTCGCCGTGGCCCAGGCCATCACCTACCTGGCCTGTGCGCCGAAAAGCAACGCGGTGTACATGGGCTTCAAGGCCGCGATGCGCAGCGCCACCGAACATGGCTCCCTGGAAGTGCCGCTGCACTTGCGCAACGCACCGACCAAGCTGATGAAACAGCTGGGCTATGGCGACGAATACCGTTATGCCCACGATGAGCCAGACGCTTACGCCGCCGGCGAAGACTACTTCCCCGACGAGCTCGAGCCGCAGCCGTTCTACCAGCCAGTGCCCCGTGGCCTGGAGTTGAAGATCGGCGAGAAGCTCAATCACCTGGCCCAACTTGATCGTCTGAGCCCCCGGCAGCGGAGAAAATAGTGATTGCACTGGTTATCGGCGTCTCGCTCGGCGGCATTGCCGGCACGTTGTTGCGCTTTGCCACCGGTAATTGGGTCAATGCAAATTGGCCGCGGCACTTCTATACCGCTACGCTGGCCGTTAATATCGTGGGCTGTCTGCTGATCGGCGTGTTGTACGGCCTGTTTCTGATACGCCCGGAAGTGCCAATTGAGGTGCGTGCCGGGTTGATGGTCGGCTTCCTTGGGGGGCTGACGACTTTTTCATCTTTTTCACTGGATACGGTGCGCCTGCTGGAAAGCGGGCAAGTGTTGCTAGCCTTGGGCTATGCGGCCATCAGCGTATTCGGCGGGCTGCTCGCCACCTGGGCCGGCCTGTCCCTGACCAAACTTTGATAACGAGAGACCGACATGCTCGATTCCAAACTGTTACGTAGCAACCTCCAGGACGTAGCGGACCGCCTGGCATCCCGTGGCTACGCCCTGGATGTTGCGCGCATCGAAGCGCTGGAAGAACAGCGCAAGACCGTCCAGACCCGCACCGAAGCACTGCAGGCTGAACGTAACGCGCGCTCCAAGTCCATCGGTCAGGCCAAGCAGCGCGGCGAAGACATCGCGCCGCTGATGGCGGACGTCGAGCGCATGGCCAACGAGCTGGGTGCCGGTAAAGTCGAACTCGACGCCATTCAGACCGAGCTGGACTCGATCCTGCTGGGCATCCCCAACCTGCCGCACGAGTCCGTGCCGGTCGGCAAGGATGAAGACGACAACGTTGAAGTGCGCCGTTGGGGCACTCCGACCGCGTTCGATTTCCCGGTCCTGGACCACGTCGCCCTGGGCGAGAAGTTCGGCTGGCTGGATTTCGAAACCGCCGCCAAGCTGTCCGGCGCACGCTTCGCCCTGTTGCGCGGGCCGATTGCTCGTCTGCACCGCGCCCTGGCGCAATTCATGATCAACCTGCACACCAGCGAGCATGGCTACGAAGAGGCCTATACGCCTTATCTGGTTCAGGCGCCGGCGTTGCAAGGCACCGGCCAGCTGCCGAAATTCGAGGAAGACCTGTTCAAGATCGCCCGCGAAGGCGAAGCGGACCTGTACCTGATCCCGACGGCCGAAGTGTCGCTGACCAACATCGTTGCCGGCGAAATCGTCGACTCGAAACTGCTGCCGATCAAGTTCGTCGCCCACACCCCATGCTTCCGCAGTGAAGCCGGCGCGTCGGGTCGCGACACCCGCGGCATGATCCGCCAGCACCAGTTCGACAAAGTCGAAATGGTCCAGATCGTCGAACCATCGACTTCCATGGAAGCGCTGGAAGGCCTGACCGCCAACGCCGAGAAAGTCCTGCAACTGCTCGAGCTGCCATATCGCACCCTGGCGCTGTGCACCGGCGACATGGGCTTCAGCGCGGTCAAGACCTACGACCTGGAAGTGTGGATCCCGAGCCAGGACAAATACCGCGAGATTTCGTCGTGCTCCAACTGTGGCGACTTCCAGGCCCGGCGCATGCAGGCGCGTTTCCGCAATCCGGAAACCGGCAAGCCTGAGCTGGTGCACACGCTCAACGGTTCCGGCCTGGCGGTCGGTCGTACGTTGGTTGCCGTGCTGGAAAACTACCAGCAGGCCGACGGTTCGATCCGCGTGCCGAACGTGCTGAAGCCGTACATGGGTGGCCTTGAGGTCATCGGCTAAATGGACTATCTGCCGCTGTTTCACAACCTCCGCGGCAGTCGTGTGTTGGTCGTCGGTGGGGGGGAGATTGCCTTGCGCAAATCCCGCCTGCTGGCCGAAGCCGGTGCTCTGCTGCGAGTGGTTGCACCTGATATCGAACCGCAATTGCGCGAACTGGTGGCCGGTAGCGGCGGCGAGTGCGTGCTGCGCGGTTACGTCGAGGCGGATCTGCACGGTTGCGGGCTGATCATTGCCGCCACCGATGATGAGCCGCTGAACGCGCAAGTCTCCGCCGATGCCCATCGGCGTTGCGTGCCGGTCAACGTGGTGGACGCGCCGGCGCTGTGCAGCGTGATCTTCCCGGCGATCGTCGATCGTTCACCCTTGATCATCGCGGTCTCCAGCGGCGGCGATGCGCCGGTGCTGGCGCGGTTGATCCGGGCCAAGCTGGAAACCTGGATTCCGTCCACCTACGGCCAGCTGGCCGGTCTGGCGGCGCGTTTTCGCAGCCAGGTCAAAGGGCTGTTTCCGGACGTGCAGCAACGCCGGGCGTTCTGGGAAGACGTGTTCCAGGGCCCGATTGCCGACCGGCAACTGGCCGGGCAGGGCGCCGAGGCCGAGCGTCTGCTGCAGGCGAAAATCGCTGGCAAAGCCACGGTGGCTACCGGTGAAGTGTATCTGGTGGGTGCAGGCCCCGGCGATCCGGACCTGTTGACCTTCCGCGCACTGCGCCTGATGCAGCAAGCCGATGTGGTGCTGTATGACCGCCTGGTAGCGCCGGCGATTCTCGATTTGTGCCGCCGCGATGCCGAGCGCGTCTACGTTGGCAAGCGCCGAGCCGATCACGCGGTGCCCCAGGACCAGATCAACCAGCAACTGGTGGACCTGGCCAGGCAGGGCAAACGAGTCGTGCGGTTGAAGGGCGGTGACCCGTTCATCTTCGGCCGTGGTGGTGAAGAAATCGAGGAACTGGCCGCCCATGGCATCCCGTTCCAGGTCGTGCCAGGCATTACTGCCGCCAGCGGTTGCGCGGCGTACGCAGGCATCCCGCTGACTCACCGTGATTACGCGCAGTCAGTGCGCTTTGTCACCGGTCACCTCAAGGACGGCTCCACCGATCTGCCGTGGGCCGACCTGGTCGCGCCGGCGCAGACCCTGGTGTTCTACATGGGACTGGTGGGCTTGCCGATCATCTGCGAACAGCTGATCAAGCATGGTCGCGCAGCAGATACCCCGGCGGCGTTGATCCAGCAGGGTACTACCATCAACCAGCGGGTGTTTACCGGCACCTTGGCCGATCTTCCACGGCTGGTGGCTGACCATGAAGTGCATGCTCCGACCCTGGTGATCGTTGGGGAAGTGGTGCAATTGCGCGAGAAGCTGGCGTGGTTTGAAGGGGCTCAGGCGCAGGTCTGAAGTCCGAGTTGCTCCCATCGCGAGCAGGCTCACTCCTACAAGATTGGTGTTTGCCACAGATTTGTGGTTGAACACGATTCGCTGTAGGAGTGAGCCTGCTCGCGATTGGGCCTTACAATCCAAAGCAGAACCCAGATCAGACTCAGCTCCGCTGCCAAACCCCTTTCCCACTCAACCTCGCCCGGTCATGCCCGGCAGTAAAATCCTGCTGCGGCCCCTTAGGCACAATCCCGGTCGGATTGATGGTCTTGTGACTGCCATAGTAGTGATTCTTGATGTGAGTAAAATCCACGGTCCCGGCGATCCCCGGCCACTGATACAGCTCGCGTAACCAATTCGACAGGTTCGGGTAATCGGCAATCCGCCGCAGATTGCACTTGAAGTGCCCGTGATAAACCGCATCAAACCGAATCAAGGTCGTAAACAGCCGAACATCCGCCTCGGTCAGGTATTCACCTGCCAGGTAGCGATTGGCGTCTAACAACGCTTCCAGCCGATCCAGCTGCGCAAACACTTCGTCGAACGCTTCCTCGTAAGCCTGCTGCGAGGTGGCGAACCCTGCGCGATACACGCCGTTGTTCACCGCTGGATAAATCTGCTCGTTCAGCGCATCGATCTCGCCACGCAGCGGGGCCGGGTAGAAGTCCAGGTCGTTGCCGGTGAGATCATCGAACGCACTGTTGAACATGCGGATGATCTCCGCCGATTCGTTGCTGACGATGCGTTGCTGCTGTTTGTCCCACAGCACCGGAACCGTGACCCGGCCGGTGTAGTTCGCTGTATCAGCGGTGTAGCGCTGGTGCATGAACTCGAAGTGATCGAGCGGGTCACCGGTTGAGCCGAGGTTCTGGTCGAAGGTCCAGCCGTTCTCCAGCATCAGCCAGCTGACGACCGACACGTCGATGAGGTCTTCCAGACCTTTGAGCTTGCGCAGAATCAGGGTGCGATGGGCCCAGGGACAGGCAAGGGAAACGTAGAGATGATAGCGCCCGGCTTCGGCTGCAAAGCCACCGACTCCGCTAGGGCCAGGCTGGCCATCGGCAGTCACCCAGTTGCGACGCTGCGCCTGCTCGCGCTGGAATGCGCCGTCCTTGCTGCTTTCGTACCACTGGTCGTGCCAGCGACCTTCGACTAACAAACCCATGTTCAAGACTCCTCAACCAATATGCGTTGGAGAGGAGTCTATTCCGATAGGTTCGAACAAAAAGCGCAAAGGTTGGGCGGTTATGATCGGTTAAATCGATCTGTCCCGAGCTTCCCAGTACTGCCGGGCGGTTTCGAAGGCTTGCTCCCGGGGTTGGCCGAGACCGCGCAGGGCCAGGGCCATGGTCGCAATCAGGGCCATCTGCGGATAACTGTCGACCACGTCGCCGCGCCAGACTGCTTGCAGGTGCCCAGGGTCAAGTGCCGCAGGCTTAACGTGGCGCTGGCTGGACATCTGCGGCCATTCCTCGTCCCAGCTTACGCCGCCGGTGGTGCCGTAGAGGTGGCTGTCGGCGTCCGGGTTGATCTCGATTTCGCCGCCGTCACCCTTGACCACGATTGCGTTGTCGCCGAGCAGGCCGCTGGCATCGCGGTGCACCGCCTGGTAGCCGGGATGGAAGATGCTTTGCAGGCCACAGCGCGCACCCAGCGGATTGAGAATGCGGGTCAGGGAATGGATCGGCGAACGCAGGCCCAGGGTGTTGCGCAGGTCGATCATGCGCTGCAATTGCGGCGCCCAGTCCACCAGCGGCATGAACGCCAGGCCGCCATTATCGAGCGCGGCACCCACCTGCTGCCAGTTGCGGCACAGCGGAATACTCAAGCCTTGCAGCAGCTGCTCGCTGTACATCCGACCGGCCGTGTGTGCGCCGCCGCCGTGCATGAAGATTCGCACTCCGTTCTGCGCCAGGCACTTGGCTGCCAGCAAGTACCAGGGCAAGTGGCGCTTTTTACCGGCGTAGGTCGGCCAGTCCAGGTCGACGTGCAACTGCGGTGCCTGCAAGCGCTGACGCAAGGCTTCGGTAAAGCCGGCCATTTCCTCGGCGCTTTCTTCCTTGTGCCGCAACAGCATCAGAAACGCACCCAGTTGGGTGTCCTCGACCTTGTCGTCGAGCACCATGCCCATCGCTTCTCGCGCTTCCTCGCGGGTAAGGTCGCGGGCGCCGCGCTTGCCTTTGCCGAGGATCCTCACGAACTGGGCGAACGGGTGTTCGGCGGGCGTTTCGAGGGTCAGCACTGGGTAGTCGGTCATAGGCAATTCGTCGGTTTGGGCAGGCCCGCCAGTTTCGCGGCGAGTTTGGCAGGGGTGCCTTTGAACAGTCGGTTGAGGTGCAGGCTGTTGCCTTTTTCCGGACCGAGCTTCAACGCGGTGTACTTGATCAGCGGCCGGGTGGCCGGGGACAACTGGAATTCGGCATAAAAACTGCGCAGCAGTTCGAGGATCTCCCAGTGCTCTGGGCCGAGCTCTATATCTTCGGCGGCGGCCAGGGCGCTGGCCACTTCGGCGGACCAGTCGCCGAGTTCGACCAGGAAGCCGTCCTTGTCCACTTCGATGGCGCGGGCGCCGACAGTCAGCGTCTTCATAGCCAAGTGTTGACCTTGTCGTAGCGGATCGACAATCCGACGAAGGCCGGGTAGTCGATGCTGGTGGCCCAGCCTGGAACGCTCACCGCCCGTGCCTGGGCGTCTTCGGCCAGGACGAACAGGTTCAGTTCACGAGTGTTCAACGCGTCGAAAGGCGCAGTCCCCGGTTGCAGGGCATAGACCGCATCGCCACTGAGCAGCAGTCCGTCGTTTGCACCGATGATGCGCAGGCAACTGGTCAGGCGGTCGTCGCCGAACGGGGAATGAGACAACACATGCAAGGTCGACATCAGAGGGTGATCACCTGGTCGTAACGGTCAATGAGTGCGGTGACTTCGTGGCTGCCCAGCACTTGGGCCTCGTCCAGGGCAAAACTGCCCAGGCCCCGCGCGGCGGCACTGTCGGCGCAGACGAACAGGTCGTCGACACCGAACATCGGCAGCGCCTGCAGGTTGGCACTGAGGTCTTTCTGCTGCAGGGCCCTGGCGTCCTGTCCGGCGGCAAGCTGGAACACTCCGTCATCGAGAAACAGCAGGCCGATAGGCAGGTCGAAGGCGCCGCCGGCGAGCACGATGTCCAACGCTTCCCGGGCACTGGGCCCGGACCAGGGCGACTGGCGGCTGATGATCAACAAGGATTTGGCCATGTTACGCGCCTCCGAAACAGATCAATCGGTCGGCGTCCTGGACCGCGTCGTGCAACTGGCCAAGGCCGGACAGCTCCCACGGCGCACCGACCGCGACCGAGCGCTGGTAACGATTGGCTTCTTCTTCGTTCAACACACCACGGCGTAGCGCGGCGGCGATGCACACCACGCCGTCGAGCTGATGCTCGGCGACAAATTCGCGCCATTGCCGCGGCAGGTCCAGCTCGTCCTGGGCCGTCACCACGCTGGTCGATGCGTTGTAGACGCCATCCTGATAAAAAAACAGCCGAACAATCTCATGCCCCCCGGCCAGCGCGGCCTGGGCAAACAGCAGTGCACGGCGCGAGGAGGGCGCATGGGCGGCGGAAAACAGCGCGATGGCGAACTTCATGACGGACTCGATCAGCGAAACTGCGAGCATGATAAAGCTTTATGGGGGTTTAGGTTAAGACTGTGTCGCGGCCTTCGCGAGCAAGCCCGCTCCCACAGTTGACCGCATTCCCCAGTGCGTACTCGATCAAAATGTGGGAGCGGGCTTGCTCGCGAAAGCGGCCTTGGTATCGACACCAATACCGGATCTACCGCGGCATATACCCCAACTGCCACCGCCGTGGAATCTTCAATGCCAACAACCCAATCACCCCGGCGAGCAACCCGCTCACATACAGCGCCTGGAGCCCCAGGTAGTGTTCCAGCACCGCCCCCAGCACCGCGCCGACGAACATCCCGGTCCAGGGAATCAGTTGCACCCGCCAACCGTTGCGCCGTTCCCCGAGCATCCAGCGGCCCAGGCCGCGGCCAAAACGCGACAGGGCACCGGTCACATAGGTCAGGCCGACCGGCAGGCCGTTCACTTCTTCCACAGCGGCGTTGAGCATGCCCATGGCAATAATCGCCGCCAGCAGGGCGGGCAACTGTTCTTCATAAGGCCAGGCCGCAGCGCCGCACAGCAGCATGGCGATGCACATCAACAACGGCAACGCCCGACGACCGCCGAGCCGGCTGACCACGATCCCCAGGGCATTGCCGATGACGAAGGTGGCGACCAGGATCAGCAGGCGCAAGGTCAGGCTGAAATCGCCGTCGCTGATGGCCACCGCGAGGCGGGTGGTGTTGCCGCTCATGAACGAGACGAAATCGCCACTGGCCATGAAGCCAATGGCATCAGTCATGCCGGCGAGCACCGAAAGGCTGGCAACCAGCGACAGGCCGATGCGCCCGCGCCATTTACGAGCGTGCAGATGACCGTCGCTGGCGCGGTTACTGGAGGGCGAGGGCAACATCGGTGCTGGCATCCTTGAGCATGGGTTATTTACCCAACCCATATAACTCGCAATATTCCAGCCAGTCCATGCCCGCCATCTCGGCCACTTCGCGGTGCACTTCCAGGCGCTGTGCCTGATAGTCCGCCTCACTGGCGGCGGTCAGTTGCAGCGTCAGCTCCCAGGCAAACAAACCAAGGTTTTCAGCCTCGGCCTCGAAAGCCTCGTGCAGGCGTTCCTCGCGATACTGCGCGGCAGTCTCGCCCTTGGCCTGGGCCAACAGCGGGTTGAGGTTGTCGAGTTCGACGCGCAATTGCGGGCGCTGGTCGAGAAACTTCTTCAGTGCCTGCTCGTGTTGCTGTTCAGATGCCGCCATGGTTGCTCCTTTGCAAGGGTTACGCGTTCTGTTTCTTGCTGGCCTTGGCCGCAGCCGCCAGGCATTCGAGGGCAAATTGCTCGGGGTAAGTCATCTGGATCGGGGTGGTCTCGCCCTTGACGGTGCGTTCGCCATCAAGGATGTAGCGAATGCGCTTGTCGGTGACGCCGATGCGCTTGGCGATCCAGGACGGCGTCTGGCCAATCTGGCTGATCAGCTTGTCGGCGTATTCGGCGGTAGGTTTGTAGTATTCGGCGTTAGGTGTCATGGCCTTTCCAGAAAATGCGCCCGCAAATCGGGGCAATGCGACGTTTATGGCGCGACAGGGTGCGCGAATCATCACGCGGTGTCGCGGTATAAATAAAGTAAAGCAGAATGAAACGCAGTGCCTGGATGATACAGTCGGCTTTTTCCTGATGAGTGAACGCAATGCGAATTCTCCTGCTGGCCCTGGCCGCTACCCTGCTGACGGGCTGCGCGGGCTCGGTGATGAACGATGCTCGAAGCAAAACCCCATACCGCACCCTGAAGTCGGACAAACCTGAAAAAGTCGTGGCCCAGTGCGTGCAGTTTTCCTGGCAGGACGAGGCGGTGTTCGGCGTCGACGCCGGCGCCTACCTGCAGGCGGGCGAGAAGGGCGGGTCGACCGTCTACACCCGTGCGGCGGAATCGTTCGTGGACGTGACCACCGATGCTTCGGGGACCGTGTTGAGCTATTACGCCCAGCAGGACGATTTCGTGGCCAAGCGCCGATTGGCGGCGTTGGCGACCTGCCTGTAGATGAAGCCCCCCCTGTGGGAGCAAAGCTTGCTCGCGATGAACGATAACGCGGTACGCCATCGGCGATGCCATCGCGAGCAAGCTTTGCTCCTACAGGGTCAGGCGGCGTTGATCAGGCGCTTCTGAAAAAAGAAGCGCTTGTGCCCCGGTGGGTAATCGGCGATATGCCCGAACTCGCTATAACCCATCTTGCGGTAGAACCCCGGCGCCTGGAACTCGAAGGTGTCGAGCCAGATCCCCAGGCATCCCTTCTCCCTGGCGTGATCCTCGGCCATGCGCATCAGCCGTGATCCAAGGCCCTGTCCCCGGGCGCTTTCCGGCACCGACAGCAGCTCGATATACAACCACTGGTAAAACACCCGGCCATACAGGCCGCCGAGGATCTGCCCGTGCTCGTCGCGCACCAGCAGGGCGATCGGCTGCGGTTTGGAGACGCCCGCCTTTAAGGCGTTGTAGGCGCGCAGCGGCAGGAGAATCGCCTGGTGCTCTTCTTCAGTGGGGTTTTGCGTGGCTTCAATGCGTAGCGTCATCAGCTAAATCCTTATGGCCATAGTGAATCGGCCTGCAGCGTAGCGCGGCGCGGGGAAGTTGATCCAGCCCTGCAGTGGAACTGTCGCGCAAGCGCAAATGTCTAGCCTTAACAGCGTCATTTGAGAACGCAGCCGATGAGGACCACCCGTGAATATTTTTGAAGCCTTGCGTGAAAGCCACGAACGTCAACGTACCTATGCCGATGCGCTGATCCAGACCAGTGGCGATACCCCTGAGCGGGCCGAGGCCTACAAGCGCCTGAAGGCCGAACTGCAGGCTCACGAAACTGCCGAGGAGCGGCATTTCTACATCCCGTTGATGGAATTCGACAACGGCGTTGACCTCAGCCGTCACGCAATTTCCGAGCATCACGAGATGGACGAGATGATGGAGACCCTCGACGAGACCGAGATGTCCAGCCCGTCCTGGCTGGCTACGGCGAAGAAACTGTCGGAGAAGGTCCATCACCACTTGAAGGAAGAGGAGCAGAAATTCTTCCAGAGCGCCGGGAAACTGCTGAGCGAGACGCAGAAGAAAACACTGGCAGGCAAGTATTTGAAAGAGTTCGACGAGCAGCTCGAGCAGGCTTCCTGAGGAGGTTCCGACAAAGGATACCGCGGCGCCGGGGAGGCGCAATTCGCGATCGCGACCATACTTCGTACTGCTCTTGAAACGTTCCTCTGTTTGCTCCCGAACCTTAAAACAAAAAGAGACCGAATCATGAAGTTCGAACCCTTTGCCAAATCGCTCATAGCGACCTCCCTGGCGCTCAGCTGCCTTTCTACCTATGCCGCCTCCGTGGCCCCGGTCGCGGCCGAAAACGGCATGGTTGTCACCGCCCAGCACCTGGCCAGCCACATTGGTGTCGACGTGCTCAAGAACGGTGGCAACGCTGTCGATGCCGCCGTCGCAGTCGGCTATGCGTTGGCGGTGGTTTATCCCGCAGCGGGCAACCTCGGCGGCGGTGGCTTCATGACCATCCAGCTGGCCGACGGACGCAAGACCTTCCTCGACTTCCGGGAAAAAGCGCCGTTGGCCGCGACTGCCGACATGTACCTGGATAAAGAAGGCAATGTCGTTCCGGACCTGAGTACCCGCGGCCATTTGGCAGTCGGCGTGCCGGGCACCGTCTCGGGCATGGAGTTGGCCCTGTCGAAATACGGCACCAAGCCGCGCAAGGAGGTCATCGCCCCGGCGATCAAGCTCGCCGAAGACGGTTTCACCCTGGAGCAGGGCGATGTCGAGCTGCTCGAATACGCCACCGACGTCTTCAAGAAAGACATGAAGGATTCCGGCTCGATCTTCCTGAGCAACGGCGAACCGATGCAGGTCGGGCAGAAACTGGTGCAAAAGGACCTGGGCAAAACCCTGCGGGAAATCTCCGAAAAGGGCGCCGACGGTTTTTATAAAGGCTGGGTGGCCGACGCCATCGTCACCTCCAGCCAAGCCAACAAGGGCATCATCACCCAGGCCGACCTCGACAAGTACAAGACCCGCGAACTGGCCCCGGTGGAGTGCGATTACCGCGGTTATCACGTGGTTTCGGCGCCACTACCCAGCTCTGGCGGCGTGGTGATCTGCGAGATCATGAACATCCTCGATGGCTATCCGATGAAGGATCTGGGTTATCGCTCGGCCCAGGGCATGCACTACCAGATCGAAGCCATGCGTCATGCCTACGTGGACCGCAACAGCTACCTGGGCGACCCGGACTTCGTGAAGAATCCGATCGAGCACCTGCTCGACAAGAATTACGCGACCAAGGTCCGCGCCGTCATCGACCCGAAAAAGGCCGGCGTGTCCCGCGAGATCAAGCCCGGCGTTGCGCCTCATGAAGGCAGTAACACCACCCATTACTCGATTGTCGATAAATGGGGCAATGCGGTCTCGGTGACCTACACCCTCAACGACTGGTTCGGCGCGGGCGTCATGGCCAGCAAGACCGGGGTCATCCTCAACGATGAAATGGACGACTTCACCTCCAAGATCGGCGTGCCGAACATGTACGGTCTGGTGCAAGGCGAGGCCAACGTCATCGCTCCCGGCAAGGCGCCGCTGTCGTCGATGAGCCCGACTATCGTGACCAAGGATGGCAAGGTGGTGATGGTCGTCGGCACCCCCGGCGGCAGCCGCATCATTACCGCGACCCTGCTGACCATCCTCAACGTGATCGACTACGGGATGAACATCCAGGAAGCGGTGGACGCCCCGCGGTTCCATCAGCAATGGCTGCCGGAAGAAACCAACCTGGAGACCTTCACCACCAGCCCCGACACCGTGAAGATGCTCGAAAGCATGGGCCACAAATTTGCCGGTCCCCAGGACGCCAACCACGTCGCAGCGATCCTCGTCGGCGCGCCTTCGCTTGAGGGTAAACCAGTTGGCAACAACCGCTTCTACGGCGCCAACGACCCGCGACGCAACACCGGCTTATCACTCGGTTACTGATCTTCAAAAGGGCACAGAATTATTTTTCTGTCCTGTAGCAGCTGCCGAGCCCCGCGAGGCTGCGTCGATCGCGCAGCGGTTGCTGTCCAGTTAACATGCTGCGACCGCCGACGCAGCCTCGCGGGGCTCGGCCGCTGCTACAACGCACGGCGGATGTGCCGCCTGTCTCCACACATCAAGGAAGGACAATCATGACCACCGCACTGCTGATCATCGACGTACAGCACGCCTTGTGCACCGGCCAGTACGAATGCTTCGACATCCAACGAGTGATCGCCAGCATCAACACGCTCAGTGCCAGGGCCAGGGCGGCCAAGATTCCTGTGGTGCTGGTCCAGCACGAAGAACCGGGCGATTTGCTGCAACGGGGCTCCGAAGGTTGGCAACTGGCGAAGGAGCTGGTCACCTCATCCGAAGACCTGCGCGTACGCAAGACCACCGGGGATTCCTTCCACAAGACTCCACTCAAAGATTTGCTGCAAGAGCGGGAAGTCGATCGCCTGATCATCTGCGGCCTGCAAACCGATTACTGCGTGAACGCCACCGTGCGCCAGGCGCATGACCTGGGCTACGACGTGGTACTTGCCGCCGACGCGCATTCCACGGTCGACAACGGCAATCTGACTGCCGAAGACATCATCGCCGAGCACAACCAGACCCTGGCCCACCTGACCGGCCCGGTGGGTCGCATCGACGTCACGCCCGCCAACGAAATCAAGCTCTGATCTCGATCCACAGCTACACTTATCGCCTGTTCCATCAACCCCACGTCCTTCCTTTGGCTGAGGCGAACCTGTCGTGGAAGTTGTCGAGATTTTCTCTGGCTACCTGAAGGCGTGGGTGATCGAACCGGTCGTCCAGCAGTTCCTGGGCATCTTCGACCTTAACGGGCGCTTCGGCCTGCTGTTCCTTGGCGTGTCCTACGCGGTCGCCTACAGCCTGTTTCGCTATCGCAAGCAACGCGGTTTGACGGATGCACAAACCTTCTGGCAATTCATCGGTGCCAACCAGGTGCACTTCCACCCCTCTGCATTGCTGGATTACCGCTACTTCTTTGTACGCGCCATCCTCAAGGTCGCGCTGGTGCTGCCCATCGTGGGCCTGGTCGACCCCTACATCCTGCGCTCGGCCGACTATGTTGGGTTTTTCAGCAACCTGTGGGGAGCGCGCGTGCAGGTGCAGCAACACCTCGGGTTGTCCATGCTCTATGGGTTGGGCGTGTTTCTGATGCGCGACTTCACCCACTACTGGACCCACCGCGCCTTTCATACTCGCTGGCTGTGGGCTTTTCACAAGGTCCACCATTCGGCGCAAGTGCTTGTGCCCGCCACGGCCAGCCGCGTGCATTTTCTGGAAAAGGTCGTGGAGAAACTCTCCATCAGCCTGAGCGTCGGCGCCTGTGCCGGCGTGGTCTGGTATGCCTGTGGCGGCGAAGTCAGCCGCTATACCCTGTTCGGCGTGACCTACCTGGTGTTCATCCTCAACGGCCTGGCGGCGAACCTGCGGCACAGCCACGTATGGTTATCGTTTGGCCCGGCCATCGAGCACGTGCTCAACAGCCCGGCCCAGCACCAGATTCATCACAGCAATGCGCCGCGCCATTTCGACAAGAATTTTGGCGTTAACCTGTCACTGTGGGACTGGATGTTCGGCACGCTGTACCTCACCACTTCAAAGCCTGAAACACTGCAGTTTGGCCTCGCGGGCGAGGGCCCTGGGCGCTACCACTCGCTCGGCGACCTGATCTTCACGCCTTTGCGCGAGATCGCCAGCAAGGTCTTTACGCCCAGGCCATCGGCGCAAACCCCGCGCTGGCGTCAGCTCGTGATGAACTGGACGCAACAGCCAAGGCTATGGCATCGTCAAAGCAATACGTTGTGTAATGATCAGGATAAAAACCAATGGAGGAGGGAGACGAGGGCGGCGCCAAGGTAGCGGTGGCAACGCTGAAGGCGTTCAATCTTTGCGTACTGGAACTGGGTCGGCTGGCCCGCGATCTTCGTTCATCCCGATTCATCGAAGACGGCCTGCAGGCGTTCCGTGCACTGGTGCCTTTTGCGTCGGCCTGGTGGGGCGAGATGTCGGTGTCGGGCGTCAATATCCCTCCGAAAAGCTGGATGCACGGGCGAATCGACCTGCCCGAATCCTTCGCCGTGGAATGGCACAAGGGTGCCGATGCGGACAGTTTTTCCCATGACACTTTGAGCCAGCCCGGCACCGTCGTGCGCGACAGCGGTTATGACGATCTGGACGAAGTAGTGAGTGCCTTTGCCCGGCGGCACGACCTGTTCCATGCGATGTGCATCACCTTCGAGTTGCCCGAAAGCGGGTTGATGTTTTTTGTGTGCCTGTATCGCGGCCAACATGAACTCGCGTTCGAACAGGGCGAGGCGGCTTTGTTCAGCGCCTTCTGTGATCATCTGCTGCAGCTGTGGCGGTTCCAGGTGCAGGACATGATCCGCGTCGACACCGGCAATGGCGCGAGCGACTTCGGCGTCGCCCGCATGGATGGCAGCCTGCTGTACATCGGTGCTGCCCTGGGCGCGGCGATCCAGCGCGAATTGCCGCAATGGGACGGGTCGACCCTGCCCCTTGAGGTAATTGCCCAGCTGGCCAAGGCGCCGTGCGTGATGCGCCTGGGGCGCTGCGCCCTGACACTTTCGCCTAACGGCGAGCATGTGATCCTGTCCTTGGAATCCCTGTCACGCGGGGTGGTGCTCGCACCCCGGGAGCGCACGGCGGCCATGTTGTTTGCCGCCGGCCATTCCTACAAGGAAATCGCCAAGATCCTCGCCTTGAGTCCGGCAACCGTGCGCACCTACTTGCGTAATTGCTATGTGCAGCTTGGGGTGAAGAGCAAGGTCGAGCTCGGATCGGCGCTGCGCTCACCCTCTGCCAACACGCTGGCCAAATCCGGCTGAAGCGCGCGCAAGCGCAACTATTTCCCTCACCCTCCTCATTTGTAGAGGTCCATTCAAACGCCGCGCCCTATAGGGTAGGCCCTGCAAATACGGGGCTGGCACGGCAGTTTGAGCGGGCGCTTCGAAAACTATAAAAACAGAGGTGAGGCAGGTGAAATTCTCCAGGCTGGGTATCGCGGTAGCGGCATTTTCCTTCATGTCACTGGTGGGCTGTCAGACCCAGGCTTCCAACGGCGCCGACATGGTCATGCGCAACGGTTATGTCTACACCGTCGATGGTCAGAATGCCGTACAACAGGCGATCGCGGTTACGGCCGGCAAGATCGTCTATGTCGGCAGCGACCAGGGGGCTGCAGCGTACATTGGCAAACAGACCCAGCTGATCGACCTGGCCGGGCGCATGCTGATGCCGGGCTTCGTCGATGCACACATGCACCCCGGTGACGGTGGCCGGGCCATGACCTTGTGCGACCTGAAATACCAGACCATGACCCGCAAGGTATTCCAGGAACGGATTCAAGCCTGCCTGGATGCCGAGCCGGACAAAGGACCGGATGTCTGGCTGGAGGTCGGCAGCTGGGACCGCATGGGCATGGACGGGCTCGATGGCGACCCGGACAAGTCGACGCTGGACGCGCTCAAGACCAAACGTCCGATCCAGGTGCGCTCCAGCGACTTCCATACCGTGCTGGTCAACTCACGCGGGCTGGCGCTCGCTGGCATCGACAAGCAGACGGTTGATCCCAGCGACGGCAAGTACGCCCGTGACAGCGCTGGCAATCCCACGGGTATCTGCGAAGACGGCGCCGCCGAATCGATGGCCGCCGTGATACCACCTGCCAGCGATGCACAGAAGTTGCTGCAGATACGCGCCGCACTCGACGCCATGCGCCAGCAAGGCATCACCAGTTTCTTCGATGCCTTGTCGGGGGCGGAAACTGCCCGGGCATTCACCCAACTGCAACACTCGGGCGAGCTTACCGCCCGCGCGCTGTTGGCCATCAAGCTGGACCCGGCGGCCGCCGCAGCAGACCCTACCAAGACCATCGCCGAAGCGAAGGCCCTGGCCGCCACCTACGACCAGGGCGAAGCCCAACCGACGCCGGGCGTGAGCATGCGCCACGTTAAATTGTTCATGGACGGCATCATCAATGCGCCTGCGGACACCGGTGCGATGTTGACGCCTTACCTGCAAAACAGCGGGACCGAGAAGGCCCCCAAGTGGACCCCGGGCAAAAATCTCGGCGAGTTGTATTTCCCCTCGCAGACGCTCAACCCGTTGTTGCTCAAGGCTGTCGAGGCGGGTCTGGATCCGCACCTGCATGCAACCGGCGAGCGGGCCGTGCGCGCCTCGCTGGACAGTGTCGAATACGTGCGCCGGCAGCTGCCCGGCAGCGATTTCCGACCTGCCATCGCCCACGCCGAATCGGTGGACCCCGCCGACTATCCGCGCTTCAAGGCGCTCGATGTGACGGCAACCATGTCCTTTCAGTGGGCGCAGCAGGCACCGTCCACCGTTGACGGCACCAACGAACATCTGGGGCCGGCACGTTTTGCCCGCATGGAACCGTCCGGCAGCATCGCCAACGCCGGTGGGCGCATTGCCTATGGCAGCGACTGGCCGGTCGATCCGCTGGACGAGTTTCTCGCGCTGAAAATTGGCGTCACCCGCTCTGGCGATCCGCTGAACCCTCACAGCTATGGGCCCGACTATGCCGGCAAGCTCAATGCCGACCCGGCCCTGTCGCGCAGCGCTGCGCTGCGAGCCATCACCCTGAATGCCGCCCAACAGCTGAAGCTGGAGAGCGTCACCGGCTCGCTCGAAGTCGGCAAGTTCGCCGACCTTATCGTCCTCAACCGTAACTTCATGCAGGTGCCGGAAGCAGAACTGGGCCGCAATGAGGTGCTGTTGACCGTCGTCGGAGGCAAGGTGGTGTGGGCCAAGGCGCCTTTTGTAGGCCTTGACCCGCAAGCGTTGTCCCAAGCTTCAGTCACCCCGACCGCTCAATAAAAAAACCAGAGAGCACTCCCATGCAACGATTTTTTCCCAACCTGTTGGCTGCCGCGCTGGCTGTGACCTCGCTGCAAGCGCTGGCTGCCGCCGACCTGGTGTTGTTCAACGGCAAAGTATTCACCGCCGAACCGGGGCAGGGGCTGGCCCAGGCCGTGGCCGTGCAAGATGGCAAGATTCTTCAGGTAGGCAGCGATGCCCAGATCAACGCTTTGGCCGATGAGCGTACCCAGCGCATCGACCTGGCGGGCAAGGTGTTGATGCCCGGCATGATCGACAGCCACAGTCACCCGGTGGTGGCGGCGTTCGACAGCATGGGCGCGACGCTGCTGGATGAGGTCAAGCCGCTGCCGGAACTTGAGCAATGGATCATCGAGCAGGACCAGGCCGGACGCGCTCGTGCCGGTGACGTCATCAGCATCGCCGGGGTCAGCTCGGCCTATTGGGAGAACAGCCGGGAGCTCGGCGAGCGCTTCAATCAGGGCCGCTGGGCCGATCAACCGTTGGTGCTGAGCGGCATCGACGGGCATACCGGCTGGGCCAACAACGCCATGCTCAAGCGCCTGAAGATCGACGCCGCGCTGGTGCAGAGCCTGTCGGAATCCGAGCGCAGCTACGTCGGCCACGAGAAGGACTTCACGCCCACCGGTTACTTTGCCGAGTCGCGTTGGGACCAGGTCCGCAGCCAGATTCCGCCACCCAGCCAGCAGGTCATGCTGCAGGCGGCGCGAGAAGCTGTCAGGGTCAATAATCAATACGGCGTCACTGCCTGGATGGACGCTGCGGCGAACGCCGGCAGCGCTGACTCGCTGTTCGATTTTAACGCCACCGAGCAGAGCTTCGGCGTGCTGCCGCTATACCGCGAACTGGCTGAGAAGGGCGAACTGACGGCGCATGTGGCGGCCTTGCTGCTGACCAATCCGAAGAGCAAACCGGCCGACCTGGCAGTGCTGGACAAGGTCGTGCAGAAATTTGCCGGCGTGCCCAACCTGACCTTCCCGGGCCTGAAGATTTTTGCTGATGGCGTGCTGGAGTTCCCAGGTCAGACAGCCGCGGTGATCGTGCCATTCAAGAACAGTGGCAAAGACGGTCAACTGCTGATTGATCCCGCCCGCTTCGGCGACTTGGTGGTGGCCGCAGAACAGCGCGACTGGATAGTGCACATGCATGCCGTCGGGGACCGCGCGGTGCGTGAATCGCTCAATGCCTTTGAGTATGCACGCAAGCTCAATCCGACGCCCATGCCGCACAGCATCAGCCACCTGCAGCTGGTCAACCCCAAGGAATTTGCCCGCTTCAAGCAACTGGGGGTGATCGCTTCCATGCAATTACTGTGGGCCACGGGGGAGAGCTATACCGTGGAACTGGTCAAGCCGTACATCAGCGCGTTTGCCTATGGCTACCAATATCCTGCGCGCTCATTGCATGACGCTGGCGCGCTGATCGCCGGCGGCAGTGACTGGCCGGTATCCAGCCCCAATCCGTGGAATGCCATCGCCCAGGCCAGCACCCGAAAAGGCCCGCTTGGGGTGTTGAATGCCAAGGAAAGCCTCGACCGCCAGAGCATGTTTTATGCTTACACGATCAACGCCGCCAAAGCCTTGCGCCTGGAGAAACAGATCGGCTCGCTGTTACCCGGCAAACAGGCTGACCTGATCATCCTCGACCGCGACGTGTTCAAGGTCAGCGACGATGAGCTGTTCGACACCCAGGTGTTGAAAACCTTCTTCGCCGGCAAAGAGGTCTACGCCCCGGCGTCCTGACCGCGGCTTTACCACCCCTGAAAAAACCCCCCTGGCTCCTCGCCCCACGAGGAGCTCGGCATCCGCACGCCCGAAATTCCTGCCACCCCATAACAACAAGAGAATCGTATGAACTTGCGCGCATTGTTCACCCTCGCCAGCCTGGCCCTGGCGCCCTTGACGTCCCAGGCCATGGCGCTCGATGAAGACTTCAGCCTGGACCTGAGTCTGGCCGCCGTCAGCGACTACCGTACTCGCGGGATTTCCCAGACCTTGGGGGATCCGGCGCTCCAGGCCGGCGCCACGCTAGTCCACAGCAGCGGCCTGTACGTTGGCGCCTGGACTTCAAACGTGGATTTCGGCGGCCCGTTCAAGACTCGCCAGGAGCTCGAGTATTTCGCCGGTTACTACTGGCAGGCGACCGATGCCATCAGCCTCGACCTGGGTTATCTCAAGTACGATTATCCAAAGGAGGGGCAATTCAACTTCAGTGAGGCGTACGGCATTCTCGACGTCTACGGGGTCAAGCTCGGCGTCTACTACTCCAACGACACGCCCAACGTGTTTGGCGAAGACCAGGATACGCTCTACACCTACCTCGCCTATAAAATCGAATTGCCAGCTGATGTGGGGCTGGACCTGCGCGTGGGTCGCGGCGACGTCAAGGACCCGGCCTACTGGTCCGGCAGCGGCGATAACCGCGACGCTTACTACGAATGGGAAGCCAAACTCAGCCGCGATTTTGTCGGCGTGACCTGGGGGCTGAGCTACGTAGATACCGACCTGTCGCAAAGCGAATGCGCAAGCTGGTATGGCTATGGTGATCTGTGCACGGCTACGGTGGTCGCGAGCGTCAGCAAGACATTCTAGATTGCCGGACGCTTCGTAGGAGCTGCCGAGTGAAACGAGGCTGCGATCTGTTGACCCTGAAAAGCCAGATCAAAAGATCGCAGCCTCGTTTCACTTGGCAGCTCCTACAGGGTATCTGCGGTGAACAAGGGTTTTACAACGACGCACATTCCTGTGGGAGCGGGCTTGCTCGCGAAGGTATTGAGGGCGCCGCGTTCATATGGAATACACGCTTAATCTTTATCCAGCGCCCTTGATCGCAGCCGTCATATGAGGCACCGCATAAGCCTTGTACCAATGATTCATTCCTTCAATGGCAGTCTTCGCCGGCGCACTGTCGCGGGCCCCCACGAGCTCTGCGCATGCCTGCGCCATGGCCACCAGGATCCTTGCCGCCTCGGGCACGTAGGGCAGGTCATCCCTGGTTTCGTGGCGCTCACGAATGATCTGGTAGCGGATGTTTTCCGGCAAGGTCCAGGCACTGATCAGAAACTCCTGAACCGTGCAATCGATACCGTTGACGTGCACGGTCACATCGCGATGTTCCTCGCGCAAACCCGCTGCTTCGAGCTGTTCGCAGGTATCGATGACGGTGTTCATCATGTCGCGGATTTGTTGCCAGTCGGTTTTCATTTGAGGTCCATTTCAAGAGGCGGGTCGTAGGGGCTGAGGAGAGAATCGAGGCTGCGATCTTTTGATCTATCCTTGCCTACCAACAATACCCCAATCCACCCCCACAGAGACAACCGACCATGTCCCTCCAGGCCCTGCGTGCTGACGCCAGCCATCTCGAACTGATCGCTCCATTGTTCGACGCCTATCGCGTTTTCTACCGCCAACCCTCCAACCTGGCGCAATCGCGTGCTTTCGTCGCCGAGCGCATCGCCCGGGACGAATCGGTGATTTTCCTGGCCCAGGACGACACCGGCGAGGCGTTGGGATTCGTCCAGCTGTTCCCGACGTTTTCCTCCATCGACGCCCACCGCACCTGGCTGCTCGGGGACCTGTTCACCACGCCCAATGCCCGCGGTCGCGGGGTGGCCACCTTGCTGATGAACACCGCACGCTCCTATGTCGTGTTGTCGGGCGGCAAAGGCATGGTGCTGGAAACCGCCACCGACAACCTCAACGCCCAGCGCCTGTACGAATCGCTGGGTTACGTGCGCGACAGCGGTTACTACACCTACTGCCTCGATTTGCAGCAGCGCTGAAAGTCAGCGCTCCGGCAGGCCCCAGGCTGAGCGAACTTGTTGGTATTGCGCTTCGGGCATTTGCACCAGCAGCGGAGATTGACCAGGGTCCAGCCAATCCAGCAGACGGGTAATGTCCGCCGTGTCCATGGCCGTGCACCCCGCTGTCGGCGAAGTGGGGCCGCGCCAGATGTGGAAGAAGATGCACGAGCCTGCGCCGGAGGTTGCCGGGGTGTTGTGCTGGATGAAAATGCCTCTGCGATACAGCACATCCTCGCTGCGCATGTGCTCGGAGCTGTTCCAGTCCTTGGCAATGGCAGCGCCGTCCACCAGTTCGTTGTAGCGCGTGGACTGGCTGTCATCCACGCATTCGATGGACGGCGTCAGTGCCAGGTACGGCAGTTTCGTCGATGCGCTCGAATCAAACCCGAACGCCGTGCCCAAGGGGAATACGCCCGCAGGTGCCTTGCCGTCGCCCTCACGTTTGACCGGGCCGGCGCCGGGTTCGAACGTGCCCTTGCCCCAGGCCATCCCGTGCTTGCCGACAACTACGGCAAAGGCGTCGCCGGATTTGCGAAAAGTGCTGCCATCGCGTTCATAGCGCTGGGCGCGACCCTGAATGTCGTCCCAATTGTTGCTGGTGACCACCACCAACTGCTGACTGGCGTCGATCAGGTCGCGGGTGCTCAGGGCAGTGATCGGGAAATCCATCACCTGCTTGTTTCCCCCTTCGCCAGTGTATGTGAAGTGCCACCACTCCTTCGAATAGCCGGTAAAGCCGGCTTTCTCCATGGCGCTGGTGAGCCGCTGGCGATTGGCTTGTGCCGTGGCATTGATCGCCGTGCTCGCTGTGTGGGCGCGCTCATCGAAGCAGTCAAAACCGGTGCCCATATCGAGCGCGCCGTCGGGCCAACGCTGGTCAACGGGTGCAGTGCAGTCGACCGGCGTGGCCGCAGGGGTCCATTTGGCCGCCGGCAACGCCGCAGGTCCAGTCAGGGTCAGGTCGACGGTCGAGCCTTTGGAATGCCCCGAAACCCGCGCCACATAACCCAGTCGCCAGAAGTCCTGTTTGTCCACCCGCGGATAGAACTCGGCCTTGCGCGGGTCACCCGGCTGAGTCGCGAAGCGACCCATGTCGGCCACCGCACGGCTGGGGCGATAGCAGTCGAAGACCTTCAAGCCATAACCCTCCGCGCGCAGGGTCTTCTGCACTTGGGCCAGGGCCTGGGCGGTTTCCAGGGACAACAGGCACTCGGCGGCGAGATACCCATCAAGTGCGTGACCGGTAAAGTTATGGGCACTGGCGTAACGGATGTCCTGCTCGATGCTCGGGTCTATGGTGCGCAAATACACCATGTGCCCGGGCCGGGGCTCGGCGCTGGCCGTGGTCAATATGGCAAGGTTCAGGAGGGCGAGGATTGCAGTTCTCAGGCGCATGGTCAGACTGGCTTCCGCTGGATATGATTGGCCGCTTGGCTGGCTGAGCTTAGCTTCCACCACGATTGAAGGGATAGATGAATGGACTCATGGACACTGCACTGGCTGCAAGCCTCGGGCGACCTGGCCGAGTTTCGCGCCGAGTTGACCGGCGAATTCGCTGCGGCTTACCAGACTCTCTCGCGCCTGCGGCCGCCGCCCAGGCTGGATATTCTGATTCAGGTACTGCCCGGCGAAACCATCCCGGAAATGGGCATCGTCGGGCGCGCATACCGCAGCAGCATGTTTTCCATGACTGTCGATCCGCACAATCCGAATTTCCTCGCGAGCTTGCGCAACGGCACCCTGCATCGGCAGATCATCCATGAGGTGCATCACTGCCTGCGCATGGCGGGTCCCGGATACGGCTGGACCCTTGGTGAGGCATTGATCAGCGAGGGTCTGGCCGGCCAGTTCGTGCGGCAGTTGCTCGGCAGCGAAGCGGAACCGTGGGAGAGGGCGGTGAGCAGCGCCGACCTGCTGTGTACTCCGGTCGAGCGCCAAGCCCTGGACGCCACGTACTACGATCACAACGCGTGGTTTTTCGGCACCGGAATTCACCCGAAATGGCTGGGCTACACGCTCGGTTATCAGATGGTGGAACAGTGGCTGGCGGGGGCAGGCGACATTGACGCGGCAACCTGGATCAATGTCCCCGCCAGCTTGATCATCGATTCGGCAGTCGAAGCAGGATTTGTTTCACAAAAAGCCTGAGTTAATCCCCAAACACCGGCCGGAAAAAACTGCGCTCATAACTGAGAATGCACTTGGTTTCCTCGGCATATTTGAAGGCAGCCATGCACTCCGGGTCTTGCATTGAGTCGTGGCGATAACGCTCGTACTCCGCCAGGCTCGGGAACGTGAACATCGCCAAGGCGATATTGTTCGCGCCCTCCGAAGGCAGGAAATAGCCGTGATGCTGGCCACCAAATTTTTCCACCAACGGAATCCACAGCTTGGCGTAGTACTCGAACGCTTTCAGTTGGTAAGGATCAAGCACGTACTTCAGATAACAAGTAACCACGATGTTTCCTCAATAATTGCCAGTCAAGGTGCTATGAAATCACGAATCGCTGCATGAGTGGGAGCTGGCGCCGACACTGTCACCTGGCAAATTTTTTCGCCCCGGCCACACACACAATCACCGCCACCGTCACCCCCAGCATCGCCGGGCTGACCTGCTCATGCAGCAGCGTGGCCGCCAGAGCCAGGCCG
The DNA here is from genome assembly GCF_026241895.1 of Pseudomonas sp. RIT-562. Classification (GTDB taxonomy): domain Bacteria; phylum Pseudomonadota; class Gammaproteobacteria; order Pseudomonadales; family Pseudomonadaceae; genus Aquipseudomonas; species Aquipseudomonas mandelii_F. The sequence continues at coordinate 155,450 of NZ_JAPJIV010000015.1, forward strand.
AAAAACGGCTGCAGCAACTGCAGCTGGCCGACCGCCGCGATACCACCCTGGGCCAGTCCGCGATACCAGAACACAAAGCCCACCAGCATGCTGAAAATCGACACATACCCCAGGCACACCCAGGCCGACGGAGTAATGCCCGAGAAGGTCGGTGGCGCCAGCCACCAGGCCAATGGCGCCATTACCGGCAACGACAACAGCAGCGCCCAGCAGATTACCTGCCAGCCGCCAAGGGTCCGGGACAGCTTTGCGCCTTCGGCATAACCAAGGCCGCAGGCGAGGATCGCCGCCAGCATCAGTAAGTCGCCGACAGGCGAAGCGCTCACTCCTTGGGACAGGGCAAAACCGACTACCAGCAGGCTGCCCAGAATCGAGAACAACCAGAACACCGGGCGCGGACGTTCGCCGCCGCGCAATACGCCAAATATCGCCGTGGCCAGTGGCAGCAGGCCGACGAAGACGATCGAGTGGGCGGACGTCACGTACTGCAACGCCAGTGCGGTCAGCAACGGGAAACCGACCACCACGCCCAGCGCGACGATGGCCAGGGGCATCAGTTGCTGCCGGGCAGGGCGCCGTTCCCTGAATAGCCAGAGCATGCACAGCGCCAGCACCCCGGCGATGCTGGCGCGGACGACGGTGAGGAACACCGGATCGAACTCCAGCACGGCCAGGCGGGTGGCGGGCAGCGAGCCGCTGAAGATCAACACGCCGATGAATCCGTTCAGCCAGCCGCTGCTGGTTTTTTCCAGGCCGGTGTTTTGCAGGTTCGATGCACGTTCCATTTAGTCACACTCAAATTTGCAGAAATCCATCCTAGGGTCGAGAATCGATAACAATCAAAAAATTGTCATGGATACATCGCCCATGCCGCGCTCACGCTACAAATCTCTGGTGGATGCCTTCGCCGCCGATATCCGCGCCGGTCGCCTGTTGCCTGGCACCCGCTTGCCGACTCACCGCCAACTGGCGAGCCGTGAAGGGCTGGCGCTGGTGACGGCGAGCCGCGTCTATGGCGAGCTTGAAGCCATGGGCCTGGTCAGTGGCGAAACCGGACGCGGCACCTTCGTGCGGGAGACCTCGCTGCCACCGAATCTGGGGATCGATCAGCAGGACGTCGCGGCCGGCATGATCGATCTCAACTTCAACTATCCGTCGCTACCGGGGCAGGGCGAGATGCTGCGCAGTGCGTTGCGCCAGCTGGCCGCTGGCGGTGATCTGGAGGCGCTGTTGCGTTACCAGCCGCACGCGGGCCGTCTGCACGAGCGTGCATCGGTAGCGCGACATCTGGGCGCGCGAGGGTTGAGTGTCGACGCGCAGCAAGTACTGATGGTCAGCGGCGCCCAACATGGCCTGGCGGTGACCATGATGGCGTTGCTCAAACCAGGCGATGTGATCGCCGCAGACGCCTTGACCTACTCAGGCTTCAAGGTGCTGGCCGAAGCCTTGCACCTGGAAATCGCGCCGATTCCTGGCGGTGCCGGCGGTCCGGATCTCGATGCCCTGGAAAGACTCTGCAGCAGTCGGCGAGTGCGCGCGGTGTACAGCATGCCGACGCTGCACAATCCCCTGGGCTGGGTGATGCCTGCCGCGCAGCGTGAGCAATTGGTGGCGATTGCGCGCAAGCACGGGCTGCTGATTATCGAGGACGCGGCCTACGCGTTCCTCGCTGAAAACCCGCCGCCACCACTGTTTACGCTGGCGCCGGAACGGACCGTTTACGTGTCCGGTTTATCCAAGAGCATTGCCACCGGGCTGCGAGTCGGCTTCGTCGCCGCGCCGCTGGACAAGGTGCCTGCTATTGAACGAGCCATCCGCTCCACCACCTGGAACACCCCGGGGGTGATGACCGCGATCGCCTGCGCCTGGCTCGACGATGGCACGGTGATGCAGTTGGAAGCCGAGAAGCGTGCGGACGCCCAGGCCAGGCAAATCGTCGCGTTGCGTGCGCTGGATGGGCTGCGTTGTGTGACCCATCCTTCATCTTATTTTCTGTGGCTGCCGCTGGCCGAAGATGCCCGCGCCGACCAGATTACCAAGGCGTTGATGGGGGCGAATATTGCTGTGTCGACGGCTGAGCCGTTTGCCACATCGGCGCATGTGCCCCATGCGATTCGGTTGGCGTTGGGGTCGGTGGATATCGATACGCTTGAGATGGCGTTGGCGCGGGTTAAGTGGATGGTTGGAGCGTATTCGTAAGAGGGGCTGCCACATTCAACAGCTGTGTCAAATGACCCAGCGCAATCGCGAGCAGGCTCACTCCTACATTTGCACCATGGTTGTCCGCAGATCCATCGCCCATCGCAGCCCCCTGTAGGAGTGAGCCTGCTCGCGATGAGGCCGTCAAATCCAACATCTATGTCAACTGACCCAGGGCAATCGCGAGCAGGCTCACTCCTACATGGCCACTCTTGTCCGCAGATGTCCCCTTAACCGCGAAATCGCAGAATCTGCTTACCATCGAACGGGTCCACCAGGTAATGCGCCTGCACCCCAAAAGTGGCCTGCAGGCGCTCGGGAGTGAGCACCTCCAAGGGCTTGCCCAGCGCCACCAGCTGACCCCGCTCCAGCACAGCCAGCCGATCACAAGTCAGGGCCTGGTTGAGGTCATGCAGGGCGATCACCGTAGTCACCGGCAGCGCGTGTACCACTTGCAAAATGGCCAGCTGATGCTGGATGTCCAGGTGGTTGGTGGGCTCATCCAGCAGCAGGATCTGCGGCCGTTGCGCCAGGGCGCGGGCGATGTGCACGCGCTGGCGCTCACCGCCGGAAAGGCTGCGCCAGGTGCGGTTTTTCAAGTGCGCGGCGTCGACATCAACCAACGCCTGCTGGACAATTTGCGCGTCCTCCCGGGACCACGGACGCAACGCTGACAGCCAGGGTGTGCGGCCCAGGGACACGGCGTCCAGCACGCTGATGGCGTCATCGGTGTCCGCCTGCTGTTCGACCACCGCCAGGGTTTGCGCAATCGTGCGCCGTGGCAAATTGCCCAGGCGTGTGCCGCCCAGAATGACTTCGCCCCGGGAAGGCTCGCGCACCCCGGCGAGCAACTTGAGCAAGGTTGATTTGCCAGACCCGTTGGGCCCGACGATGCCCAAGGTTTCCCCGCATTGAATCTGCAGCTGAACGTCGTGCAGCAGCCGCGCCTCGCGAACATCGAAGCCCAGCCCGGAGCAGCTCAGTACCGCCTCGGCGAGACTCATCGGGCATTCCTCCGCCCGACCAGGATCAACGCAAACACCGGCGCGCCCACCAGCGCGGTAATCACCCCGACCGGGATCACCTGGCCCTTGATCAAGGTTCGCGACAACACGTCTGCGGCGATCAGGAACAGCGCGCCGCCCAGTGCACTGGCGGGCAGTAGGCGCGCATGGCGAGTGCCCAGCAACAGGCGCACGGCGTGGGGAATGACCAGCCCGACGAAACCGATCGAGCCGACGATCGACACCATCACCGCCGTCACCAGCGCCGCGCTGCCCACCAATATGAATTGCACGCGCCGCACCGGGATGCCGAGGGACGCTGCCGAGTCAACCCCGAACGTGAACGCGTCCAGCGCCCGCCGGTGCCACAGGCACACCGCCAGGCCAAGCAGCGCCACGGGCACCGATAACCACACCGACGGCCAGCGCACGCCACTGAGATTGCCCAGCAGCCAGAACAGGATGCCGCGCGCCTGCTCGGAACTGGCGGACTTGGTGATCAGGAAAGCCGTCAGCGCGTTGAACAGCTGCGACCCGGCAATCCCCGCCAGAATAATTTGCCCGGTGCCGCTGGCCGAGCCGCTGACCCGCGCCAGCAGAATCACCAGGGCGAAGGCTGCGACTGCCCCGGCAAACGCGCCGACAGACAACGAAATCGCCCCGGCACCCAGCCCCAGCAACGCCACCAGTACCGCCCCGGTGGACGCCCCCGCGGAAATACCCAGCAGGTAGGGATCGGCCAGTGGATTGCGCAGCAGCGACTGCAGGATCACCCCACAGGTTGCCAGCCCTGCGCCGCACGCAGCGGCCACCAGGGCGCGGGTCAGGCGGTAGTTCCAGACAATGCCCTCGTCGATCGGGTCGAGTACATGACCGGCCGCCCACAACTTGTTGGCCAACACCTGGAAAACCACGCCCGGCTCGATCGGCGTTTCGCCAATGGCCACGCCGGCGATTACCGCCAGCAGTAGGGTGACAAAGGCCAGCAGGGTGCGAATCAGCGTTGCGCTCATTTCGGCAGGTCGTAGCCGTTGATGGCGGTAGCCAGCGTTTCCAGGCCATCGAACATCCGCAGGCTGGCCTGCATCGCCATGGCGTCGAGGATGATGATGCGGTTGTTTTTCACAGCATCCATGTTGCGAGTGACCGGGTCACTGCGCAGGAAGGCCAGTTTCTTTTCATGGTCGTCGGCGGGGAAGCGGCGGCGATCCATCCGCGCGATCACCAGGAAAGTCGGGTTGGCCTTGGCGATGGTTTCCCAGCCGACCGTTGGCCATTCTTCATTGGACTGCACCACGTTGCGCACGCCCAGGGTGTTAAGCATAAAGTCGGGAATGCCCTTGTGGCCGGCGACATAGGGGTCGATATCGAGGCTGGCGCTGGAGAACCAGAACAGCGCGCTGGTGTGCTTGAGGTCCTTGTCCTGCACAAGGGCAATGGACTTCGCCAGGCTGGCCTTGAGCTCGGCGGTCAGCTGTTCGCCACGGTCCTGTACATCAAAGATCTGCGCCAGCTGGCTGACGCTCTTGTACAGGCTGTCGATGCGAAACGCCTCCAGCCGAGTGCCGTCGGCCCCCACCAGGTTGTCCTTGGCTTCGCAGTCGGAAGGCATGAGGTAAGTCGGGATGTTCAGTTCGTGGAACTGCTCGCGGGTGCCGACCGCGCCTTGCGGGCCGACCATCCACTCCAGTTCCACCGCCACCAGCTGCGGACGCTTGCCGATCACCGCCTCGAAACTCGGCTCGTTATCGGCCAGGCGTTCAACCTTGGCGTTCTCGCTCTGGTAGCGCCCCAGCACATCGTTGAACCACAGCGAGGTACCCACCAGGCGGTCACTCAAGCCCATGGCATAGAGCATTTCCGTGCCGGCCTGGCCGATGGTCACGGCGCGGCTTGGCGCCTGCTGGAAAGTCAGGGTGCTGCCGCAGTTTTCCACGGTCAGGGGGTATTGAGTCGGTGCCGCCTGGGCAAGGGCACACAATCCCAGGCCCATGAAGAGGGTGGCGAAGCGGGGCAGCAGCATGGGGCGATCTCCAGTAGAACCGTATACGGAGCAGAGGTATACGGTCTGGAAACACATCATCGAACGCTGCCGGAAATGCAGTGCACTGCTGATCACCAGGGTGACCCACACGCCAAGGATGTCCTTCCCGGACACCCCGCCGGTTAGTGATTTGCTTGGCCGGCAGGTCTCCTGACTGGTGCGTCATCACCCGGCTCCGGCCTTCCCGGGCGTGATCCCAGTGGCAGTCGTGGAGCAGGCTCAGCACCTACAGTTGCGGGGGCAGTTCCGTTTGATGCTGCGCGAGCATCACGGATTCCCTATTAATCCCATGTGGAAACCGGCGGCCGCATGGTAGTCGATCAGGCCGCCGTTGGGGAACCCGCGTTCGCCGAATCATATGTACTTAGAAACGCTCGTCGAGAATCGCCGGCAGTGTGATCTCCCTGACGAAACTGGCCGAAGACAAACTCAGGGCCATGCGCACCACCTGCACCACGTCGTGCACCGGAATCAGTTGCCCGTCGCCGCGCTGTTCGGCAGTTGACCTTGGGGTATTGAAGTCGTCTTCGGTATTGAGGTAACCCAGGTTCAGGCAGGTGACGCCCAGACGCTGCTCGCGGTAGCCTTCGCGCAACGCATCGGCCATCCCGCGCAGGGCAAACTTGGAGGCGCCGAACGCGACTTCCGGGCGACCGCTGCGGGCCAGACCGGAAGTCGATCCGGTGAGGATGATTCTCGGGTTGGCGCTTTTGAGCAGCACCGGCAGCAGGCGTTTGATCAGCATGATAGGCGAGGTGATATTGCAATTGACGATGGCCTGCAATTGCTCATCGTCATCGGCCAGAAACGCGTAGGCAGGGTCGAACGCCAGGGTTTCCCAGATCCCGAGGTTGTAGATCAGGGTGTCCAGTCCGTCCTCGGCCACCGCGTGTTCAAGGGCCCTGGCTGCCGTGATGGCATCACCCAGATCGGCCTCCACCCAGTGCACTTGCACCCCCTCCTGGGGCTTGATGTGGTCGGGACGCGTGCGGGAAACGCCGATCAGCGTGTCGCCTGCACCACCCAGACCTTCGACCAGGGCTTTGCCCAGACCTTTGCTTGCACCCACCACCATGGTTTTCATCATTGGTCTCCTTGACCGCACTGCTACGAGGAGGGGTATGCAAGCAAATGGGCAGCGGTTTGGCAACCGCTAACGATCCCCCGCCCCCCGTAGGAGCTGGCTTGCCAGCGATGGCGGAGTGTCAGCCGACAAATTCTCCAGCCGAAAGACCATCGCGAGCAGGCTGACTCCTGCAGGGATCTGCATTTGATTCAATACTTGCGTACGACGAAGTCCCACTGCAGGAGCGAGCCTGCTCGCGATGGCGGAGTGTCAGCCAACAAATTCTCCAGCTCAAAGACCATCGTGAGCAGGCTCACTCCTACAGGGATCTGCATTTGATTCAATATTTGCGTACGACGAAGTCCCACTGCAGGAGCGAGCCTGCTCGCGATGGCGGAGTGTCAGCCAACAAATTCTCCAGCTGAAAGACCATCGCGAGCAGGCTCACTCCTACAGGGATCTGCATTGGATTCAATATTTGCGTACGACGAAGTCCCACTGTAGGAGCGAGCCTGCTCGCGATGGCGGAGTGTCAGCCAACAAATTCTCCAGCTGCAAGA
>NZ_JAPJIV010000016.1 GCF_026241895.1 Pseudomonas sp. RIT-562
CCGCGCATGGATAAGACCTACCAGCCGCACGCCATTGAAACTTCCTGGTACAACACCTGGGAGTCAGAGAATTACTTCGCCCCGCAAGGCGCGGGCGAGTCCTACACCATCATGATCCCGCCGCCGAACGTCACCGGCAGCCTGCACATGGGCCACGGTTTCAACAACGCGATCATGGACGCGCTGATCCGTTTCCGTCGCATGCAGGGTCGCAACACCCTGTGGCAACCGGGTACCGACCACGCCGGTATCGCCACGCAGATGCTGGTGGAGCGTCAACTCGAAGCCCAGGGCCAGAATCGCCACGACCTCGGCCGCGAGAAATTTCTCGAAAAGGTCTGGGAATGGAAGGATCAGTCCGGCGGCAACATCAGCCGTCAGATCCGTCGCCTCGGCTCGTCCGTGGACTGGAGCCGCGAGCGCTTCACCATGGACGACGGCCTCTCGGAAGCGGTCAAGGAAGCGTTCGTGCGCCTGCACGAAGATGGCCTGATCTACCGCGGCAAGCGCCTGGTCAACTGGGACACCAAGCTGCACACGGCGATTTCCGACCTCGAAGTGGAGAACCACGACGAGAAAGGTTTCCTGTGGAACCTCAAGTACCCGCTGGCCGACGGTGCAAAAACCGCTGAAGGTAACGACTTCCTGATCGTCGCGACCACTCGCCCGGAAACCATGCTCGGCGACTCCGCCGTGGCCGTTAACCCGAACGATGAGCGCTACAAAGCCCTGATCGGCAAATTTGTCGAGCTGCCGCTGGTCGGCCGCCGCATCCCGATCATTGCCGACGATTACTGCGACCCTGAATTCGGCACCGGCTGTGTGAAAATCACCCCGGCCCACGATTTCAACGACTACGAAGTCGGCAAGCGCCACAACCTGCCGCTGCTGAACATCTTTGACAAAAACGCCGCTGTCCTGCCGGCCTGCCAGGTGTTCAACCTCGATGGCACGCTGAACGGAAGCATCGACGGCAAGATCCCGCCTGAATACGCCGGTCTCGACCGCTTCGAGGCGCGCAAGCAAATCGTTGCCGCATTTGACGCCGCCGGCCTGCTGGTCAGCGTCGACGATCATGGCCTGAAAGTGCCTAAGGGCGACCGCTCCGGCACCATCATCGAGCCGTGGCTGACCGACCAGTGGTACGTGTCCACCAAACCCCTCGCCGAACCTGCGATTGCGGCCGTTGAAGATGGCCGTATCCAGTTCGTGCCGAAACAGTACGAAAACATGTACTTCTCGTGGATGCGTGACATCCAGGATTGGTGCATCAGCCGTCAACTGTGGTGGGGCCACCGGATTCCGGCCTGGTACGACGAGTCGGGCAAGGTCTATGTCGGTCGCGACGAAGCCGAAGTGCGCGCCAAGCACAACCTCGGCCCGGACGTCGCGCTGCAACAGGACAACGACGTTCTCGACACCTGGTTCAGTTCGGGCCTGTGGACCTTCTCCACCCTGGGCTGGCCTGAGCAGACCGAGTTCCTGAAGAAATTCCACTCCACCGACGTGCTGGTCACTGGTTTCGATATCATTTTCTTCTGGGTCGCCCGGATGATCATGCTCACCATGCACCTGGTGAAAAACGAAGACGGCACGCCGCAGGTTCCGTTCAAGACCGTGTATGTGCACGGTCTGGTGCGTGATGGCCAGGGCCAGAAGATGTCCAAGTCCAAGGGCAACGTCCTGGACCCGCTGGACATCATCGACGGCATCGAGCTGGAAGCCCTGGTACAGAAACGCACCTCCGGCATGATGCAGCCGAAGCTGGCGAAGAAGATCGAGAAGCAGACCCGCGACGAGTTCGCCGACGGCATCGCCAGCTATGGCACCGACGCCCTGCGCTTCACTTTCTGCTCGCTGGCCTCCACCGGCCGTGACATCAAGTTCGACATGGGTCGCGTCGAAGGCTATCGCAACTTCTGCAACAAGATCTGGAACGCCGCGCGCTATGTTCTGGACAAGGGCGAAGACTGCGGCCAGAACGGCGAGGCCTACGAGCTGTCCCTGGCAGACCGCTGGATCATCTCGCAGCTGCAGCGCACCGAAGCAGAAGTGACCCGTCAACTGGATCAATTCCGCTTCGACCTGGCGGCACAAGCCTTGTACGAGTTCATCTGGAACCAGTATTGCGACTGGTACCTGGAACTGTCCAAGCCTGTGCTGTGGGATGAAAACGCACCGGTCGAGCGTCAGCGCGGCACCCGTCGCACGCTGGTTCGTGTACTGGAAGTGGCCCTGCGCCTGGCGCACCCGTTCATGCCGTTCATCACCGAAGAAATCTGGCAGCGCATCGCGCCGCTGGCCGGCATCGAAGGCAAGACGATCATGCTGCAACCTTGGCCAGTGGCCAATGAACAGCGCATCGATGCGGCCGCCGAAGATGATATCGAATGGCTGAAAACCCTGATGCTCGGCACGCGCAACATTCGCGCCGAGATGAACATCGGTCCAGGCAAGCCGCTGAACCTGTTCCTGAAAAACGTCAGCGCCGAAGACCAGCGTCGTCTCACCGAGAACGAAGCCCTGTTGAAGAAGCTTGCGCGTCTCGAGTCGATCACTGTGCTGGCTGCGGGCGAAGAAGCGCCATTGTCTGCAACCGCTCTGGTTGGCGAGATGGAAGTGCTGGTGCCGATGGCCGGCCTGATCGACAAGGATGCCGAGCTGGCGCGCCTGGACAAGGAAATCCTGCGTCTGCAGGGTGAAGTCCAGCGCGTGGGCGGCAAGCTGTCGAACGCCGGTTTCGTCGACAAGGCCCCGGCCGAAGTCATCGAGAAGGAACGCGCCAAACTGGCCGAAGCGGAACAGGCTTTGGGCAAATTGGCTGAGCAGCATGCGCGGATTGCCAGTTTGTAACGGCGAATCGCAATGAAAAAGGGAGGCCAGAAATGGCCTCCCTTTTTTGTGCGCGCCCTTCTCCTCTAGACACCGAATACCCCCTGTGGGAGCGGGCTTGCTCGCGAAAGCGTCGTGTCAGTCGACTTCAATTTCGCTGACCCGCCGCTTTCGCGAGCAAGCCCGCTCCCACAGGGATTGCGTTCACAACGCCTGGATGTGGGACAATACCCCCCACTTTCAGCCATACCCGAATCGATCACGCCCATGAACGCCCCCCGCACTCCAAGACCCGCGCGCAAGAAGCCCGAATCCGCGACCCCGGCCAAAGCCGTGGAGCCCCGCGAGAAGGCCAGCCTGCACCCGCGCAACCGCCACCAGGGTCGTTATGACTTCCCGGCGCTGATCAAGACCACGCCGGAACTGGCGAAGTTCGTGATCACCAACCCGTACGGCAAGGAAAGCATCGACTTCGCCAGCCCGGACGCGGTGCGGGTGTTCAACCGAGCGCTGCTCAAGTCGTTCTACGGGGTGGCCCACTGGGATATCCCGGCAGATTACCTCTGCCCACCGGTTCCGGGGCGTGCCGACTACGTGCACTTCCTGGCCGACCTGCTGGCCAGCGTCAACGACGGTGAAATCCCCCGTGGCGCACCGGTGAAAGTGCTGGACATCGGCATGGGTGCCAACTGTGTCTACCCGCTGATCGGCTACAGCGACTACCGCTGGCACTTCCTCGGTTCGGAAATCGACCCGACTGCCGTGGCCGCCGCCAAGGCCATCGTCCAGTCCAACGGGCTGAACAAGGCCATTCAGCTGCGCCAGCAAAGCAATCCCAAGCACATCCTGCTGGGCCTGCTTGAACCAGGTGAACGCTTCGACCTGACCATGTGCAACCCGCCGTTCCACGCCTCGATGGATGAAGCCACCAAAGGCAGCGAGCGCAAATGGCGTGCACTGGGCCGTGCCGACCCGAAACGCAAGCTGCCGGTGCTGAACTTCGGTGGCCAGTCGGCCGAACTGTGGTGCGAGGGCGGCGAAGCTCGCTTCGTGACTCAACTGATCGCCGAGAGCGCGCACTTCCAGCACAAGGTGTTGTGGTTCAGTACCCTGGTGTCCAAGGCATCGAACCTGCCAGCCATCGAGATCGCCCTGAAAAAGGCCGGAGTGCTGGAAAGCCAGGTGGTGGAAATGTCCCAGGGCCAGAAGAAAAGCCGATTCGTCGCCTGGACGTTCCAGACCAAGAGCGAACAGCAAGTCTGGCGTCAGCGCTGGACCCGAAAGGGTAACTGACCCACGCAGATCAATTGTGGGAGCGGGCTTGCTCGCGAAAGCGGTGTGTCATTCGACTTCAATGGTGACTGACACACCGTCTTCGCGAGCAAGCCCGCTCCCACATTGGTTTTGCGGTGTCGGTATTAAATCGCAGGCACAAAAAAACCGTGCCCGGATCACTCCGGAGCACGGTTTTTTTTACACGTCTTACTTGTTAACAGCGTCGGTCAGGCCTTTGGCCACAACCAGCTTGATAACTTTCTTGGCAGCGATTTCGATGGCAGCGCCAGTCGAAGGGTTGCGGCCAGTACGGGCAGGACGCTCGGTCACTTTCAGTTTGCCGATACCTGGCAGAGTGATTTCGCCGCCGTTTTCCAGCTGATCAGCAACGATTTGGCCCAGTTGGTCCAGAGCGTTACGCGCGGTGGTTTTTGGCGCGTCGATAGCTTCAGCGATGTCGGCGATCAGTTGGTCTTTAGTAAGAGCCATGTAGTGTTCCTTCCCTATCAAATTCATATGGATTGCAGAGTGCAGTGTCAGCCATCGAGCCCGATCTTCTGGATCTGGCACCCTCGGCCAATAACCACGGGATCGGGGTTATAGATACCGAAATCAGGGTTTGGTTCGACCTGACAAATGCTGATTGCACGCTTAACGCAGTGACTTCGCGCAAGACCGGGCAAAACTAGCACAGAGACGGGGAAATATCCGCTTCTAGCTACCCATTTGGTCAGCTTTATTGCTCTAAAACGTTAAAAAACAGCATAAGCAGCAGCGCACCCCTCGGAATTGCCCTTCACCCCGCTCCAAAACCAATGGTTGCGGTACACTGGGCGCTTTTTCGGGGAGCACGCCCTCCCCTCTACAATCAGCCGAGAAGCCCATGCCGATCCGCCATTGCATTGTTCACCTGATCGACAAAAAACCCGACGGCACTCCCGCAGTTTTGCACGCCCGTAGTGAAGAGCTGCCTGAGTCGAGCGCCATCGAGAACATGCTCGCCGACCTCAATGAGAGCTACAACGCCAAACAAGGCAAGGCCTGGGGTTTGTTCCATGCCGAGTCCGGGGCGCATCCCTTCAGCGGCTGGCTGAAGGAGTACCTCGAAGGCGGAAAGGACTTCACGGCGTTCAGCCGGGTGGCGGTAGAGCATCTGCAGAAACTGATGGAAGAATCCAACCTCTCGGTGGGCGGCCACGTACTGTTTGCGCACTATCAACAAGGCATGACCGACTACCTGGCCATCGCGTTGCTGCACCACAGCGAAGGCGTCGCCGTGACCGAGCAGCTCGATGTAACCCCATCGCGACATCTGGACCTGGGTCAGTTGCACCTCGCGGCGCGAATCAACGTGTCGGAGTGGCAGAACAACAAGCAGTCCAAGCAGTACATTTCGTTCATCAAGGGCAAGAACGGGAAAAAGGTCTCGGAGTATTTCCGCGACTTCATCGGCTGCCAGGAAGGCGTCGACGGCCCCGGTGAGACCCGCACACTGCTCAAGGCTTTCAGTGATTTCGTGGAAAGTGAAGACCTGCCGGAAGAATCCGCCCGGGAGAAAACCAAGACCCTGGTGGACTACGCCAGCAGCCAGGCCAAGATGGGTGAGCCCATGGGCCTGGAGGAGTTGTCCGAGCTGATTGATGAAGAACGTCCGAAGGCGTTCTACGATCACATTCGCAACAAGGACTACGGTTTGTCGCCGGAAATCCCGGCAGACAAACGCACCCTGAATCAATTCCGCCGCTTCACTGGCCGTGCTGAAGGCCTCTCGATCAGCTTTGAGGCGCACCTGCTGGGTTCGAAGATCGAGTACGACGAAGAGGCCGGAACCCTGATCATCAAGGGCCTGCCAACCCAGCTTACTGATCAGCTCAAGCGGCGCAACTGATGCTCCAGGGCGTGCTGAAAAAATTCCTGCTGATTCTGCTGGTGGTCGTCGTTTATCAGAACTGGGGCAAGGTCGAGCGGCTGTTCAATCCGTCCCAGGTGGTGTCGCAGCAGACCCAGGCCAAAGCCAATGTGGTGCTCTACGCCACTGAGTGGTGTGGCTACTGCAAGCTGACCCGACGTTTTCTTGATCAGAAAGGCATTCCGTACAAGGAATTCGATATCGAGAAAGACGCCGCAGCACGCAAAGCCTATGAAGCGCTGGGCGGTGGCGGGATCCCGATCATCGATGTAAACGGGACGTTGATTCGCGGGTATGACCCGGATGCAATTCTTGCGGCCTTGAAATAACGCCTGCCTGTAGGAGTGAGCCTGCTCGCGATAGCGATGTGTCAGTCACATTGATGTTTGATGTGCCGCCCTCATCGCGAGCAGGCTCGCTCCCACAGTTTGTCCATCAGTGCTTTTCGATCCGAAACCCAAACCGCGGAAAGTGCACATGCACCACCCCGCCGCGTTCGTCTTCACGCCGCAGAATCAATTCTTCACTCCCGGCAAACATCAACTCACCGGCCACCGGATCAACCCCGTAATCGGTAGCCGCGATCACTACCTGCTGACCCGGCTCAAATCCGTTGGGCTCCTCGAAATGCTCCTCCGGCAACGGCGCAGGCGTTGCGGCCCGTGCCACTTCAAGCGCCTCTTCTGCCGTCATTTCGCTCGCAGCACCATGGCCGAACCCCAACACGCGTCCCAACCACGCGGATATTGCCGGATAGGCATCGACCAGGGGTGCCGTGACCGGGGTGGCCTTGAGAAACCACATTGGGTGAGCCAGGGAGAAATCGGCTATCGACGGTTCGCCAAATAGAAAGTCGCCCTGCTCACGCTGCAGTTGTTGTTCCAGCCGCGCCATGATCGTTGGCCACTGATGCCGCGCTTGCTCGGCCGACAATTTGCTCGCACTGCCGCCACTGAACAACCCGGCGCGATCGGCCAGGAAAGCCTTGATCGCTTCCGGTGGCAGATTGCCAAACCGTGCGGCGATCGACTCCGGCTGAAATATCAGGCTCACCGCATGCTGAAACACCACTGAATCAGCCCAGGCGGCGAACGACGCAGTGATCATTTCCTGGCCATCCGGGAAGAACGCTGGCAAGGCCTTTTCCTGCTCCAGGCGCCGGGCAATCAACGCAGTGTCACAGTAGATGTCAGCGCCGACCTGCAGGACCGGAGTCTTGCGATAGCCACCGGTCAAGGCAGTCAGGTCAGGTTTGGGCATCACCGGGGAAATCTTCACCGAGCGCCAGGACAGCCCCTTGAAGCCCAACAACAGGCGGGCCTTTTCGGCGAAAGGGGACGTCGGGTAATGATGCAGAATCAACTCGGACATGCTCGGCTCCGCCGCGCGAATAAGGAATTGGCAGCTTAGCGCGCAATTTTGAAGCAGCCTACGGGTCTGCCTGATGGGAACTGATCAGTCAGATTGATAAGCCTGCAGCAAAGGTCGCTACCAGGCATTCCTTGGCGCTTTTGCGTAGTTTCTTGATCAGCCGTTCCTGACGCAACGCTTCACCCTTGTCGCTACAGACTTCCGTATAGACCAAGGCCACGGCGGGGCTTGAGAGGAAAAATCGCGCACCTTTGCCTCGCTGGTGAGTGGCGAAGCGGCGCACCGGATCGTCGCTGATCCCGCAATACAACGATCCATTCGCCGCGCGAACGAGGTAGACGAACCAGGGTTTACTGACCAGCGCGGGCTCGGCGGCAATTGCGGGCATTTCGCTCGGAGTGTTCACGTGGCGTCAGGGCTTGAAAGGAAACAAGCAGCAATCTTATCAGCGACCCGCCTGAAATGCCTTAAGCCCCTTCAAGGCCTGGGCGCGTACGGCATTGCGCACCAATGGCGTCCAGCCCAGCAGCAGGCCCTTGAAACCCAGCGCCTGGCGCGACCAGCTCCACAGGTCAAAATTGTCGTGATGCTCGCAGATTTTTCCATCGCGAAATACGAACCGCGCCTGGATGTCGTTGACCACGGTATTGCCGGTCTGGCTGAACAGGTACGTGGCCACCCAATGCGCACCGCCCGTATGCTCGTCTGCGCGAACCTCATCGAACGTCAGGGAAAAATCCCTGGCTCGGGTGGTGAGCATGCGCCACATGTCACCCGCGTCGCGCCCGCGCAGTTCGCCAAAGGCCGGGTCACTGAACACCACATCATCGGCGTAACAGGCGCTCATGGCCTCGGCATCCAGCCTCTGGAAGGCTTGGTAGAACCGGGTAATCAAGGCTTGGTGGGCTTCGCTCATGGACAGGCTCCCTGGATAACAAATGGTTTCACAAGATTGCCTGCACGATAGTCAACTACTGCGCCGAACACTACCGGCATCAGTGTGGGGAATATCCTTGGCCATTGCGCAACCTACTGCACCATGCCACTTTCACGGGCATACGCAAACAGGCCCACATCATTGGCGATGCCCAGCCGCTGCATGGCCATGTTCTTCTGTTTGCTGATGGTGGAAACACTGCGCTTGAACCGATTGGCGATTTCACTGACGGTCATGCCACTGGCGAGCATTCTCACGACCTCATACTCCTTCGCCGACAATACGGGGAGATTCGACTGGTTCCGGGCGTCGACCTGAAGCAGCGTCGTGCGCAACGATCGGCTGACAAACCGGCGACCTTCGGCCACTGACTTGATCGCCATGGGCAGCTCCTGCGCCGACGCGTCCTTGGCCACGATTCCCTGGACCCCTTGGGCAAAGGTGGCCCTGAGTGTCATCACGTTGGCGAACATGGTCACCAGGATGATCTGCATTTTCGGGTAGGTACGCCGCACCTGGCTCAACATCTTCAGCCCGTCCGCGTGGGAGTTCCCGGGCATGGAAAAGTCTGTGACCAGTAAATCACAAGGTGTAGTGGCGAGCAGGTCGAGCAGGCTGTCAGGGCCATCAGCTTCGCCGAGGACCTCACAGTTCGCATTCAGATTTACGAGCATTCGCAGGCCGATGCGGACGACAGGATGGTCGTCAGCGATGATTACACGCATTGTAGGATTCATCCCGTTTAGTGACTGGAATTGGGGAAAATAGCGCCGCCATAGCGCCACTACAACACCATCAAACAATGGCAAATCCGCCAAGATCAATACAACCGGGGGCCTGTCCGGTCTCCTACACAAAAGAAAAAAAATTCCTACGCGACTTACTTACAACAGCCGTGCGAAAGGACTACAGACAATAGCGGTTAAACGGCAAAAACTCATTTCCATCAACTCTTTCAACGTTTTTCGTATTAGTTGCATTTCAGCCCTCAGCCTCAATCGATAGATTGCATCCACCAACACCACACCGGGCAACATCACAGGTGGGGTACCGCCTATTCCCTAATACTTACGAGAAACGTCATGCTGATGTTTTCAGATTTTAATCGCCGTTTGCTGCTGTCCGGCATCGTCGCACTCACCCTGCTGCCGAGCGCGCAGGCGAAGGCCGACGGCATGGTGCCCAGTACTTCCGTGGTGATCGTCAATGAAGCTGACGGCGAAGCATCGGTGTCGGTGACCAACACCGATGCCACCCTCGCATTGATGCACGTCACCCTCGAAGACATCGCCGAGGACAGCGAGTCCCTGTTGTTCGTCACACCACCGCTGGCGCGCGTCGAACCCGGCAAGAGCCAGCTGGTAAGGTTCATTCTGCAGTCGGAGAAACCGTTGCTCACCCAACGTTTGAAACGAGTCATTTTTGAAGGCATTCCCCAGGCTAAATCCGCCGCCGAAGCTGGCCAGGCACGAGTGGGTGTGACGCTGCGCCAGAACTTGCCGGTGATTCTGCACCCCAAGGGGCTGGCACCCAATCGCACGCCGTGGACCGACCTGCAATGGTCGCTGCGAGACGGGCAACTGACCGTGCGCAATGACACGCCGTATGTGGTCCGACTGAGCCAGGAAGTGCAACTGCTGCCCTCGGCAGGCAACGCAATGCTACCTAAAAGCTACGTGTTGCCCGGCGAACACGTCAGCATCAAGGTGCCGGAGGGCAGCGCTAAGCAGGTGCGCTTTCAACCGGCAACCGTCTACGGCTTTGCAGTGCCGCATTACGAAGCCCCCATCAAATCCTGAAACCACGCTACGAAGAAACCGTGAGCGCCTGCATCCACAGCCGACGGCCTCCAAGCCCTTCGCCACGCGCGTGATTAAGCCCCAGGCACAGCAGCCCGGCACGCCGAAATAACTCAAGTGAGCCCGATGAACACCGTATTGAATTACCGTGATGGCGAAGCCATGCCCGCGATTCGTGCCAGCGCTGCACCAAAGTGGTTGCGAAGGCTGATGCTGCTGGCGCTGCTGCTGACTCTGGCATTGATGATGCTCTATGCGCATGGCGCCGAGTCCGTGCCAGCCTCGTTCGACGAGGACACGTTGCTGCAGCGGGGCATCGATCCAGCGCTGGCAACGTTACTGATGCATGCTCCGCGATTCACTGCGGGCAGGCACCCCGTCACGCTCACCGTCAACGGCCAGCGCCAGGGCCGGGTCGACGTCGCATTTAATGAAGACGGTGCGCTGTGCTTCGATCGCGGCCTGGTGGATGCCGCCAATTTGAATGTGCCTGCGGACTTGCTGGACGATGGCCGCTGCCATGACTTCCTTGGCACTTCGCCGCAGACCATCATCGAACCGGACCCGGCGAACCTGGCCCTGTCGCTGATTGTGCCCACTGACTCGATTCGCCCGACGGCCAGGGACTTTTCCGGCTATCAAACCGGCGGCATTGCCGGCCTGATCAACTACGACGTCACCGGTTTGCACAGCCGCTATGGCGACCAGTCGAGCCGCTACGCTTCCGCCAATACCGAGCTCGGCTTCAACGCCGGGGACTGGATCGTGCGCAGTCGCCAGGTGCAGACCTGGCAGGACGACGTGTCCCGCACCACACATATCGCGGCATACGCCCAACGAACCTTTGCCAGCCAGGAAATGGTCTTGCAGGCGGGCCAGATCAACCTCTACAACCCGGTGCTGGCTGGCGCCCAGATCACCGGCGTGCAAGTGCTGAACGAACAGGCCCTGCAGGTTGAATCCCAAGGCGCCGTGATCGAGGGCATCGCCAACAGCCAGGCGCAGGTGGAAGTCCGTCAGAACGGTTCCCTGATCCATTCCACGGTGGTGCCGGCCGGTCCTTTTGCACTGGATAACGTGCGGCGCCTGAACACCCGTTCCGACGTCGAAGTCACGATCAAGGAGGCCGACGGCAGCGAGCGCCGTTTTACCGTGCCTGCGGCCATGCTCGGGATCGGCCTGCCCGCACCGGGTTACTCGTTGGCGGCCGGTCGGGTGCGCAGCGTCAGTGGCACCGAGGGCAGCGATCCCTGGGTGATCAGCGGCGGCTGGAGCGGCGCGCTCACCCCGCAATTGTTGCTCAGCAGCGGCCTGACCGGTGCTGCCAAGTACAGTGCGGCAGGGGCCAGCATCGGCCTGCTGCCGTTAGCGTCCACCCAGGTCCAGGCGGCGCTGACAGGCGCCAACGCCAGCGGCAGGAAGGCCAGCAAGGGGCTGCAGGCGGACTTGAGCCTGTCGCACCGTTTGAATGATCAGTGGGCACTCAACGCCGGCACTTCCTACCGCACGCTGGGTTACCGCGAGCTGGAAGATGCGGTCTTCGAAGGCACCAACGACAACCACAAGTCGCGTTATCGCGATCAGCAGAGCGCGGCCTTGTCCTGGTCCCATGCTTGGCTGGGCGCGTTCAGCAGCGGCTTGAGCCGCTCCAGTTCATTCGACGGCCAAAGCAGCAGCCGCGCCATCGCTTCCTGGGGCACCAGCATCGCCGGAGTATCGGTATCCGCCACTGCCGAATGGCAGGTCAGCGGCGCCAACCGCAACGACGACAGTGTCTACCTGAACCTGAGCTTTCCCTTGGGTGGGAACCGCCAGGCACGCAGCTGGGTACGCAGTTCCGACGGCGAATACCGCAGCGGCGTGGGCTTGAGCGAGCGGGTCAACGACCAGTTCGGTTACCGGGTAGGCGTCGAGCACGACACTCGCGACAAACAGGTCCAGACCACGGCCGGCGCTTCACTGCTGCCGCGCTACACCCAGCTGGATTTCAATTACACCCGCAGCGATGCCGACCGCTCCAGCTATCAGGCGAGCGCCCGCGGCGCAGCGGTGCTGCACGGCGGTGGGGTGACCATGTCGCCCTACCCGGTGAGCGACACCTTCGCCCTGTTGTCGGTTGGCGACATGGGCGCGATCAAGGTGTCCACGCCCAGCGGCCCGGTGTGGACCGACTGGCAAGGTCAGGCGGTGATCCCGCAGGTCGCGGCTTACGGCCGCAGCGCCGTGGAAGTCGACACCAAGACCCTGCCGCGCAACGCCGACATCAACAACGGCCTGGCAGTGATCTCGGCCGGTCGCGGCGCCGTCGACAACGTCGAATTCGGCATCACCCTGACCCGCCGCGCCCTGCTCAAAGCCACGACGGCCAACGGCGCACCGCTTCCCCGCGGCGCGTCTGTGAGCACCGAGGATGGTGAGTTCGTGACGCTGGTGCAGGACGGCGGCCTGGTGTTCGTGCCCAACGCCCTCGACCGCCGTGCGTTGTGGATCAGCGCACCGGGAATGGAACGCTGTGCACTGAGTTTCGAATTACCGGCGGACGCCGACACCGACGCCTACTACGAAACAGCACCCGCCAAGTGCCGGGCGCTCTGAGGATGACTTTATGAAACTGCCACGCGTGCTGCTGCTCCTCGCCCCCCTGATGTCGAGCGGCTTGACTTCGCTGGCCATGGCCGACGAGTGTCAGTTCAGCCTGAGCCAGCCGCTACTCGACTACGGCCTGATGAACCGCGCGATACAGCCCAATGGCGGCCAGGAGCGCCACCTTGGTGTGCGCAACCTGAGCCTCAGCCTGAGCTGTGCGCAGCCCACCGACGTCAGCCTGTTCTACCGAGCCATGGCCGCGACTGCCGAGCGCTTCCACTTTGCCGATCGCGGCAGCTATCAGGTCCGCATCCGCGATGCCGTGCTCGATGGTCATTCTGTGGATATCGGCCTGATTGCCGGGCCGGGTCAGCCGCCCACCGAAACGGCCTCGACACTGATCTGGCGTCCGGGCCACGGGGTGGTTGCGGTACAGGCGGGAGCGCCGTCCCAGGGTCGCACTTTTTCCGCCCAGCTTGAGGTCACTGCGTGGGTTCAGGAACAAGGGATGCTGCTACGTGAGGAGGTCACCTGGGACACCGCCGGGGTATTCGACGCCATCGCGCCGGGGCTCACTCGGGAAGCGAACCTGCGCGCCCGGTTTGCCCCGGCGGCCTGTCAACCCATGCTGTCCAATGGCGGCCTAGTCGACCTCGGCACCCTGTCAAACAAAGACCTGAACGCCGACAAAAGCACTCGCCTGCCCGACAAGTCCTTGACCCTGACCGTTGGCTGCGACGCGCCGACGGCATTTGCCTTGGTCATGCACGACAACCGCCTGGGCTCGGCGACCGTGGACAGCGACATCTACTACGGCCTGGGCAAGGACAGCCGCGACCACAAAATTGGCCTGTACTCGCTGCACTTCGACCCCAACGACGCCAGCGCCGACCGTTACCCCAAGCTTTATCGAACCGACTCCACCACCGGTGGCAGAGCCTGGAGTTCCAGCAGCGCCAATCCGATTCCCATCGGCAAGACCAGTTACCTGGCGTTTACCGACACCGCCGGCAGCACCTCCGGCCCGGTGATGATCCAGACACTCGCTACCCGGGTGACGGTGCAAGCCGTCATCGCCCCGACCAACGACCTCGACCTGAGCAGCGCCATCGACCTCGATGGCGCCGCGACGATCGAGATTCTGTACCTGTAACCCCCAAACCGAACCTGATGGATCGTGAGCGCAGTTGGGCGCAACGCCACCATCAAGTCCACTAACCATAAAAGTGAATAAACAAATGATGAAAAAGTACTTAGCAGCACTCTCCGCCACCGCACTGATCGGCATCGCCCCTTCTGCACTGGCGGCTTCGACCACCGAGTTGAAAGTCACTGGCATCATTACGCCAGCGGCGTGCGTACCAACATTGTCCAGTGGCGGAATCGTCGATCACGGCAAGATATCCTCCAAGGACCTGAACCAGACCAAGGAGACACGCTTGACTCCATATACATTGCAATTCTCTGTGAATTGCGATTCCGCGACAGTGTTCACGTTGAAGCCGATCGATAACAGACCGAATACCGACCACGATAACGGTGAGCTTTTCGGTTTGGGCAAGATAAACGGCGATCAGAGGCTCGGCGGCTTCCAGGGCTACTTCGGCAACTCTGTAGCCGACGGTGTGCCCGCAATCACACTAGGCTCCACAAACAATGGCAACAGCTGGTCTAAAGTTTCCGGTTTCTACCCCTACATGCTTTACGCAGTCGGTTCCCCCGCTGATCAAGCCACTCCGATAGCCGTGAAGGATCTGGTCACAGACCTTCAAGTCCAAACGTTCATTGCCAGGGCAGACTCACTGGACCTCGGCAACGAAGTGAATATAGACGGCTCCGCAACCCTGGAAATCCGTTACTGATTCCCGACCTAGCCCCGAGCCTCTCGCCAGCTAACTGGCAAGAGGCTCCGGGCCCCTCCCCCCGTCACTGGCGTCTACGGACACCGCCGGCAGCAACTCCGGCCCGGAACTGATCGAGACAATCAACATCAGGGCCACTGACCAGATAAGTGAATAAAACAATGATCAAGCGGTATTTGGCAGCACTCTGCGCAACTGCACTAATCGGCGTTGCCCCGCCTGCGGTGGCGGCTTCGACCACCGAGTTGAAAGTCACTGGCATCATCACGCCAGCGGCGTGCGTACCAACATTGTCCAGTGGCGGAATCGTCGATCACGGCAAGATTTCCTCCCAGGACCTGAACCAGACCAAGGAAACACGCTTGGCTCAACATACGTTGCAGTTCTCTGTGAATTGCGATTCCGCGACAGTGTTCACGTTGAAGCCGATCGATAACAGACCGAATACCGACCATGATCGCGGAGAGCTTTTCGGTTTGGGCAAGATAAACGGCGATCAGCGGCTCGGCGGCTTCCTGCCCTCCTTCCACAATGTTGTAGCCGACGGTGTGCCCGCAATCACCCTGGGCTCCATAGACAATGGCAACAGCTGGTATCGAAACTCCTTTATCTTCCCCTACGCAGTTAACGCAGTCGGCTCCCCTGCTGATCCATCTACTCCGATAGCCGTCAAGGATCTGGCCACAGACCTGCTGATCAACACCTACATTGCCAGGGCAGACTCACTGGACCTTGGCAATGAAGTGGCTATAGACGGCTCCACAACACTGGAAATCCGTTACTGATTTCCCGACCTTGCACGAAACCTCTCGTCAGCTAACTGGCGAGAGGTTTGGCGCGACAACCGCCACGGCTCGGCGACGTCGGGTAGGGTGAGCTTGAGTCAGACCTTCTCGCTGACTACGCCGACGTACAACGATCGGCCGGCACCCAGTCCGGCAAGGATCGCGCCGAGGCCGATGACCGCAAAAATCCAGCCGACCGCCGCCCAGCCGCCGGTCCAGTCATGCACGATGCCAACCGCAAGCGGCCCCATGGAGGCCAGGGTGTAGCCAAAGCCCTGAGCCATGCTCGACAGGTTCGCCGCCACGTGCGCGTCTCGCGAGCGCAGCACGATCAGGGTCAGCGCCAGGCTGAAAGCCCCGCCTTGCCCCAGGCCGAGCAGGATCGCCCAACCCCACAGGCCATCGATCGGTGCATACAGGCAACCGAACAGACCGCCCAGGGTCAGAGCCATGACAATCACGATCGCCAGGCGCTGGTCCTTGCCGCGAGTGGCCAGCCAGGGTGCCGCCAGGGAACTCGCCAACTGCACGATCACCGAACCGGACAGCACCAGCCCGGCCTGGGTCGGCGTCAGGCCGCGACCGATGAGGATCGAAGGCAGCCAGCCGAACACAATGTAGGCCAGCGATGACTGCAGCCCCATGTACAAGGTCACTTGCCAGGCCAGGGGATCGCGCAGCAGGCCGCGAACCCGGTAGGCGACATTGTGCACCCCGTGTTTCTGGCCGACTTGCGGCAGCCAGAACAGTGCCGCGACCAGTGCCGGAATCATCCAGAAGCCCAGGCCGATGGCCCAGCTGTTATCGAAATGTTCGCTCAACGGCACGGTCGCACCCGCCGCCATCGCTGCACCCAGGCACAGGGCCATGGTGTAGACGCCGGTCATGGTGCCCGCGTGTTTGGCGAAGTCGCGCTTGACGATGCCCGGCAGTAATACGCCAATCACGCCGATACTGGCGCCGCCCAAAACGCTGCCGGCAAACAGGCCGATTTCGCCGAACGAACTGCGCAGGATAATGCCGCCAGCCAGGGTCAGCAGAATGCCCAGCACCACTCGCTCGGCGCCGAAGCGGCGGGCCAGGATTGGCGCCAGTGGGGCAAACAGCCCAAGGCACAGCACTGGCAAGGTAGTCAGTAATCCGGCCTGGGCCGCGGACAAGCCAAGGCTTTTCGAGACCTCGCTGAGCATCGGCGCCATGCTCGACAGCGCCGGACGCAGGTTAAGCGCGACCAGAATCAAGCCCAACAGCAACAGCCAGGGCCGACGCAGGATTGGGTGGCTGTTCTGCACCTCTTCGTCGTCGGCTTCGGCGTCTATCAGCAGCTCTTCGAGCTCCGCCGTGCGTTTGGCTTCAGGGATGTTGCTGTTACGGCTGGACATGGTTTTCCTGGGTTCAAGGTTCATTGATCAACTGCCTGGACAGGGCTTTGGCCCGCTCCGGGTCACGTTGTTCGACGGCATCCAGCAGTTCGACATGGAGGTCGAACACTTCCTGGCGCCGTGGGGTGACGGTCAAGGTCTGGCGCAGTTGCGCGCCGACGATTCTGGAAAAGTAGCGATACAGCTCACTGAGCGTGGGGTTGTGCGCGGCGTCGACCAGGCGCCGGTGAAACACCAGGTCGCAAGCGATGTAGCTGTCGAGATCACCATGGTAGTGACTGCCGCTGACACCCAGGGCTTCGCGCAATGCCAGCAGATCTTCGTCGGTGCGTCGCAAGGCCGCGAGGCCAATCGCTTCGACTTCAAGGATGTGCCGGGTTTCGCGGGCCTGTTCATGGGAGCAGCGCGACAGCGCCTTCATAGTGTCCAGGGGGTCGATCACTGCGCGCAGGTAACTGCCATCGCCCTGGCGAATGTCGATCAATCCGGAAAAGGCCAGCACGCGCATGGCTTCACGCACGGTGTTGCGGCTGATGCCCAACTCCGCAGACAACTCCGGCTCGGTGGGCAGACGCTGCCCAACCGCCCAGACGCCTTCGGTAATGCGCTGGCGCAATTGGTCCAGGGCCTGATCGACCAGGGAGCGCTTGATTAACGGTGACATGTCAGACATGGATTCGCCCTGTCATCCAATCATAGGATGAATTTCCTGACATGTTAGTCAACTAACTATCAAAGGGCAACCACACTCCGTAGGAGCTGCCGAAGGCTGCGATCTGTTGATCTTGCTTTTTCGCTGATCTGGGTGAGCTCATGGACGCCTAGATCAAAAGATCGCAGCCTGCGGCAGCTCCTACAGGTGAGAAAGCGTTTCTGCGGGCGAAAAAAAACCCGGAACTGAGTCCGGGTTTCTTTCAATGCTTGAATCAGATCAATGCAGAATCTGGCTCAGGAACAACTTGGTCCGCTCATTCTGCGGGTTGTCGAAGAAGTCATTCGGCGCCGCCTGCTCAACGATTTCGCCCTTGTCCATGAAGATCACGCGGTTGGCCACGGTACGGGCGAAGCCCATTTCGTGAGTCACGCACAGCATGGTCATGCCGTCTTCGGCCAGGCCGATCATGGTGTCGAGCACTTCTTTCACCATCTCCGGGTCGAGTGCTGAAGTCGGTTCGTCGAACAACATGATTTTTGGCTTCATGCACAGAGCGCGAGCGATCGCCACGCGCTGCTGCTGACCGCCGGACAGTTGCCCCGGGAATT
The DNA here is from genome assembly GCF_026241895.1 of Pseudomonas sp. RIT-562. GTDB lineage: Bacteria > Pseudomonadota > Gammaproteobacteria > Pseudomonadales > Pseudomonadaceae > Aquipseudomonas > Aquipseudomonas mandelii_F. The sequence continues at coordinate 18,002 of NZ_JAPJIV010000016.1, forward strand.
TATGCGCCTGCTCCGGAATGCGTACGCGCTCCAGGTAGTGCATGGCAATTTCCTCGGCCTTGCGCTTGGGCATCTTGCGTACCCACATCGGTGCCAGGGTGCAGTTCTGCAGGATGGTCAGGTGCGGGAACAGGTTGAAGTGCTGGAACACCATGCCGACTTCGCGACGCACCGACTCGATCTGTTTGAGGTCGTTGGTCAGCTCCACGCCATCGACCACAATGCGTCCCTGCTGGTGTTCTTCCAGGCGGTTGAGGCAGCGAATAGTGGTGGATTTGCCGGAACCCGATGGGCCGCACAGGACGATTCGCTCGCCCTGCTTGACGTTCAGGTTGATGTCTTTCAGCACGTGGAACTGGCCATACCACTTGTTCACACCCTGCATCTGAATAATGCCTTCAGGGCTCACAGGCTGTTTGATTGCTTCGCTCATAAAAAGAACTCCTAACGCTTGTGGCCAGTGTCGAGCTTGCGTTCCAGATGCATGGAATAGCGCGACATACCAAAACAGAAAATCCAGAACACCAGGGCGGCGAACACGTAGCCTTCAGTGGCCATGCCCAGCCATTTCGGGTCGGCGGCGGCTTGCTTGACGCTGTTGAGCAGGTCAAACAGGCCGATGATGATCACCAGGCTGGTGTCCTTGAACAGCGCAATGAAGGTGTTGACGATGCCCGGGATCACCAGCTTCAGGGCTTGCGGCAGGATCACCAGGCCCATCGAACGCCAGTAGCCGAGGCCCATCGCTGCGGCCGCTTCGTACTGACCTTTGGGGATCGCCTGCAGGCCACCGCGCACCACCTCGGCCACATAAGCCGACTGGAACAGGATCACGCCGATCAGTGCCCGCAACAGTTTGTCGAAGTTCATCCCTTCAGGCAGGAACAGCGGCAGCATCACCGAGGACATGAACAGCACCGTGATCAATGGCACGCCGCGCCAGAACTCGATGAAGGTCACGCACACCACGCGAATCGCCGGCATGTTCGAACGACGTCCCAGCGCCAGGACAATGCCCAGCGGCAACGCACCGGCAATACCGACAGTGGCGATCACCAGTGTCAGCATCAGGCCGCCCCATTGGCTGGTCGCCACCTGGGTCAGGCCGAACACTCCACCGTGCAACAGGCACCAGGCAATGATCGGGTACAGCACCAGGAAGCTCAGCCCGTACACCGCTTTGCGCGGGAAGCGAGAGATGAACAGCGGGGCCACGCCGATGACCGCCAGCCACACGGTCAGGTCCACGCGCCAGCGCAGGTCCACCGGGTAGTAGCCGTACATGAACTGGCCGAAGCGCTGTTGGATGAACACCCAGCAGGCGCCATCCTTGGTGCAGTCGGCCTGGCTGGTCCCGACCCAGTTGGCGTTGATAATCGCCCAACTGAGAATCGGCGGCACCACCAGGTAAATCAGGTAGAACGCAAACAGGGTCAGCAGGGTGTTGAGCCAGCTGGAGAACATGTTGGCGCGCATCCACGCCACCACACCGATACTGCGGTCCGGTGGCGGCATGTCAGGTTTGAAAGTATGAGTACTCATGCGCTTTTCCTTACCGCTCGATCAGCGCAATGCGCTTGTTGTACCAGTTCATCAGCAAGGAAATGCTGATACTGATCGCCAGGTACACGCTCATGGTGATGGCAATCACCTCGATCGCCTGCCCGGTCTGGTTCAGCACCGTGCCGGCAAACAGCGAGACCATCTCCGGGTAACCGATACCGGCGGCCAGCGAGGAGTTTTTTGCCAGGTTCAGGTACTGGCTGGTCAGCGGTGGAATGATCACGCGCAGGGCTTGCGGGATGATCACCTTGCGCAGGGTCGGACCATTGCGCAGCCCCAGGGAGTGCGCCGCTTCGGTCTGGCCATGGCTGACCGACTTGATACCCGAGCGCACGATCTCGGCAATGAATGCCGCGGTGTACACGGTGAGCGCCAGGGTCAGCGCCAGCAGTTCCGGGATCAGCACCCAGCCACCGACGAAGTTGAAGCCTTGCAGCTTGGGCATTTCCCAGTGCACGGGGGCGCCGAAAATCAACGCGCACAGCGCCGGGATCACCAGGAACAGCGCCAGGCCAACCCAGAACTTGTGGAACGGCACGCCGGTCTCTTCGAAACGTTTGGTCGCCCAGCGGTTCATCAGCACGATAGCGACTATGGCCACGCCGACGCTGGCCACGAACGGCCAGAAACCATCCGACGCCAGCGCTGCCGGCATGTTCAGGCCACGGCTGCTGACGAAGAAGGTATCGCCGAAGTTGTGGCTGTTGCGCGGCCCAGGCATGGTCAGGAATACCGCGAAGTACCAGAACAGGATCTGCAGCAGCGGTGGGATGTTGCGGAAAACTTCTACATACACCGTCGCCAGCTTGGCAATGATCCAGTTTTTTGACAGCCGTGATACGCCGACGATAAACCCGAGGATTGTCGCCAGGATCACGCCGATGAAGGTCACCAGCAGCGTGTTGAGCAGGCCGATGACAAACACCCGGGCATAGCTGTCCGATTCGGTGTAGTCGATCAGGTGTTGGGCGATGCCGAAACCGGCACTGCGCTCCAGAAAGTCGAAGCCGGAGGTAATGCCCCGGTGTTGCAGGTTGGTCTGGGTGTTATCGAACAGATACCAGCCCAGCGAGACCACCGCCACAATGGTGATGATCTGAAATAGCCACGCACGCACTTTGGGATCGCTGAGGCTGAGCCTCTGCTTTGGTGCGCCGATTGAATTTTGCATGAAGTGCCCCGCAAGAAATGGAACAGAACATCACCCGGCGGTTGGCCCACCGGGTGATAGAACCATCAGCGCACTGGTGGTGCGTATTGAATGCCGCCGTTGTTCCACAGCGCGTTCAGGCCGCGGTCAATTTCCAGCGGGGTGCTCTTGCCGAGGTTTTTCTCGAACACTTCGCCGTAGTTACCTACCTGCTTGACGATCTGTACTACCCAGTCCTTCGGCAGTTTCAGATCCTTGCCGTATTCACCGTCAGCCCCGAGCATACGAGCGACGTCCGGGTTCTTGGTGGCTTTGGCTTCGGCTTCGACGTTCTTGGAAGTGATGCCGGCTTCTTCTGCATTGAGCATGGCGTAGCCAGTCCAGCGAACCACAGCCAGCCATTCGTCATCGCCGTTACGCACCACAGGGCCGAGCGGCTCTTTGGAGATGGTTTCCGGCAGAACCACGTAGTCCTTCGGCGCGGCCAGCTTGCTGCGCTGGGCGAACAGCTGGGACTTGTCGGAGGTCAGCACGTCGCAACGACCGGATTCCAGCGACTTGGCGCTTTCGTCGGAGGTGTCGAAGGTGATCGGGGTGTATTTCAGACCGTTGCCGCGGAAGTAATCGGAAACGTTCAGCTCGGTGGTGGTACCGGCCTGGATGCAGATGGTTGCACCGTCCAGTTCCTTGGCGCTCTTGACGCCGAGCTTGTTGTTTACCAGAAAGCCGATGCCGTCGTAGTAGGTGATGAAACCTGGAAACTTCAGGCCCATGCCCGCATCACGGGAGCTGGTCATGGTGGTGTTGCGCGACAGAATGTCGATTTCGCCGGATTGCAGCGCGGTGAAGCGCTCCTTGGCGTTCAGCTGGCTGAATTTAACCTTGTTGGCGTCGCCGAATACCGCAGCGGCTACAGCGCGGCAGAAGTCAGCATCGATGCCGAGGATCTTGCCAGTGGCGTCCGGAACCGAGAAACCCGGCAGGCCGTCACTCACACCGCACTGTACAAAACCTTTCTTCTGCACTGCATCCAGGGTTGCACCCGCCTGAGCGAACCCGCTGACGCCAAGTACTGCGGCTGCAGTCACGACGGCCAGGGTGGATTTCAACATCTTCATTCAAACCTCCAGTTTTGCTCTTGTTGTGTCGGAGCGTGAGTCCAGTCGCACCCTTATGAGGCGTTGTTGACCCGTGTTGGCTTTTTTTAGGGTCAAGCGACGTAGGACCTTAGCTATGAGTCTAGTAGGAGAAAATCCACGTCATGGACCACTCACTTCTCACCAATCGGCCGAACGGGCTGTAGCCCTTCTCGTTCGCGAAGCCCGTAGCGGCCACTGGCGAACATCCATCACCGGATTTTTTTTGCTATCCCGCCGCCAGCAGTACACTGATAGTGTTACCGCCAGTCGCTGGATTGATTGCTCGGGTTTTCCCATAGCAAAGCCCGTACCAGACCACTCGCCAATGCCATTCAAAGACAGGTCAATAGCAAAACTTGTAACCTTGCGACATCTTCTTAACTGATCAACCAGACGCGCACTCAGAACTCGCACTCAATGAGAGCGCACGCACAAAAATGGAGCGAACATGACCGAGCCCTTGATTCTTCAACCCGTCAAGCCAGCAGATGCTTGCGTTATCTGGCTGCACGGCCTGGGCGCCGACCGTTACGACTTCCTGCCGGTGGCCGAAGCGCTGCAGGAAACCCTGTTGAGCACCCGCTTCGTTTTGCCCCAGGCACCGACTCGCCCAGTCACTATTAATGGTGGCTACGAGATGCCCAGCTGGTACGACATATTGGCCATGAGCCCGGCCCGGGCAATCAGCCGCGAGCAGCTGGACGAGTCAGCACAGCGGGTGCTGGATTTGATCGAAGCTGAGCGCGCCAGCGGAATAGACGCCTCGCGCATTTTCCTCGCGGGTTTTTCCCAGGGTGGTGCCGTGGTGTTGCACGCCGCCTTCCTGAAATGGCAGGGGCCACTGGGTGGCGTACTTGCCCTCTCCACCTACGCGCCGACATTCAGCGACGAGCTGGAAATTTCCGCCAGCCAGCAGCGTATTCCGGTGCTGTCGCTACATGGCCAGTACGATGACGTGGTGCAAAACTCGATGGGGCGCAGCGCTTATGAGCATTTGAAGACCCGTGGTGTCACCGTGACATGGCAGGAATACCCAATGGGTCACGAAGTGTTACCCGAGGAGATACACGATATCGGGGTCTGGCTCACCGAGCGCCTGCGTTAAACAACTCGTGTAAAAGCCACCTTTGATCATCACACTACGCCGCGCCCGATTCTTGCATTACACTGGCCGGCGTACATTCCTTAATCAATTGATGAGATGACCGTGCTCAAAGCACTCAAGAAAATGTTCGGTAAAAGCGAGACTGAGCAGCTCGCGCCAGCCTCCAGCGCTCCGTCTCACACTCCCAGCCACCGCACCGACGGTAATCAGCCTGGCCGGACCGCAACCGCAGCGGTACCCAAGGACGAGCCGATGACCCCACCGGTCGCCCCCTCCGTCGCAGTTACTGCCGACGAACCGCCGCTCAGCGAAGCAGCAAAACCGGCAAGGCCACGGCGCGAACCCAAGCCCAAGGCACCGGTTATTCCCTGGAAGCTCGAGGACTTCGCCGTCGAACCCCAGGAAGGTAAAACCCGCTTCCACGATTTCAAACTCGCCCCCGAACTGATGCACGCGATCCAGGACCTGGGCTTCCCGTATTGCACGCCTATCCAGGCCCAGGTGCTGGGTTTTACCCTCGCCGGCAAAGACGCCATCGGTCGCGCCCAGACCGGCACTGGCAAGACTGCCGCATTCCTGATTTCGATAATTACCCAGCTGCTGCAAACCCCACCGCCCAAAGAGCGCTACATGGGCGAGCCACGGGCACTGATTATCGCGCCGACCCGTGAACTGGTAGTGCAGATCGCCAAGGACGCCGCCGACCTGACCAAGTACACCGGCCTCAACGTCATGACCTTTGTCGGCGGCATGGACTTCGACAAGCAGCTCAAGCACCTCGAAGCCCGTCACTGCGACATCCTCGTGGCCACGCCTGGCCGTCTGCTGGACTTCAACCAGCGCGGCGACGTGCACCTGGACATGGTTGAAGTCATGGTCCTGGACGAAGCCGACCGCATGCTCGACATGGGCTTCATCCCGCAAGTGCGGCAGATCATTCGCCAGACCCCGCCGAAAAACGAGCGCCAGACGCTGCTGTTCTCCGCGACCTTCACCGAAGACGTGATGAACCTGGCCAAGCAATGGACCACCGAGCCGTCGATCGTCGAGATCGAGTCGCAGAACGTGGCCAGCGAAAACGTCGAGCAACACATTTACGCCGTCGCCGGTGCGGACAAATACAAGCTGCTCTACAACCTGGTCAACGACAACGGTTGGGAGCGGGTGATGGTGTTCGCCAACCGCAAGGACGAAGTACGGCGCATCGAAGAACGCCTGGTGCGCGATGGCGTCAACGCCGCGCAGTTGTCCGGTGACGTGCCGCAGCACAAGCGCATCAAGACCCTGGAAGGCTTCCGCGAAGGCAAGATCCGCGTACTGGTCGCCACCGATGTAGCCGGTCGCGGCATCCACATCGACGGCATCAGCCACGTGATCAACTTCACCTTGCCGGAAGTGCCGGACGATTACGTACACCGTATCGGCCGCACCGGCCGGGCTGGCGCCGACGGTGTGTCCATCAGTTTTGCCGGTGAAGACGACTCCTACCAGCTACCGTCCATCGAGGCGCTGCTGGGCCGCAAGATCAGCTGTGAAACGCCGCCGACGCATCTGCTGCGGGCGGTTGAGCGCAAGCGCCCGTAACTTCTGGCGTGTGCAAGAGGCGCAGCCGGCAACGGACTGCGCCTTTTTTTCGTCCGGGTTTCGTTCAACAGGCTTGCCCAACAAAACTAAAAGTCCATAATGGACAAAATAGTTTAGATGCAGTCTCCGGAGCCGTTCATGTCCAGCACGCCCTACGTGATCACCCAACCCCAGACCCGCGAACTGCTGGCGCAACTGGATGTTCCGCAGATTCTGCGCAAACTGTTTCGCGACCTGGCGGCCGGGCACGCGGTGCAACCGGCGCAGCAACTGGTGGAATTTCCCCAAGGCGCCGGTGACTTCATCAACTACCTGGGTGTGCTGGCCGAAGACGGGGTGTACGGGGTCAAGACTTCACCCTACATCGTGCGCGAGCAGGGCCCGTTGGTGACTGCGTGGACCTTGCTGATGTCGATGCAGACCGGCCAGCCGTTGTTACTGTGCGACGCCGCCGAACTGACCACGGCACGCACTGCCGCGACCACCGCCGTGGCAGTCGATGCCCTGGCCCCACAGAAGGCGCAGCGCCTGGCGATTATCGGCAGCGGCAAGGTGGCCCAGGCGCACCTGCATTATGTGAAGGGTCTGCGTGAGTGGCAGAGCATCAACCTCTATTCCCCCGGCCTGGACAGTCTTGATGCTGAAACGAAAGCGCGGCTCACAGGCCTTGACCCACGCCTGACACTGGCCACGAGTCGCGAAGCGGCCATCCACGACGCCGATGTGATCATGCTGTGTACCTCGTCCGCCGGCCCGGTCATCGACCCGTCCACCTTGAGCAAACCGGCACTGATCACCTCCATCAGCACCAACGCGCCACGGGCTCACGAAGTGCCGCCGCAAAGTCTCAGCGCCATGCAGGTGTTCTGCGACTACCGGGTGACCACGCCTGGTTCGGCCGGCGAGATGCTGATTGCCGGTGAACAACATGGCTGGGACAAAAGCGCCATCGTCGGCGACCTGGCCGATTTGATCAGCGGCAAAGTGCAACGCCCCGCCTACGATCGCCACGTGTTTTTCCGCTCGATCGGCCTGGGCCTGGAAGACATTGCACTGGCCAATGCCATCTACCGCCTACAGCACTAACACCACCACCCCCTGTAGGAGCCTGCTTGCTGGCGATCGCATCACCACGGTTCCCTGACAGACCGCGGCGCCTGTATCGCCGGCAAGCCGGCTCCTACAAAGATCATCGAAACATTGGCATTTTCGCCCATCAGGAGACATGCATGAGCCAGGCAGACTTCATCATCATCGGCGGCGGAATTGCCGGCGCTTCCACCGGCTTCTGGCTGTCGCAGCATGGCCGAGTGATTGTGCTCGAGCGTGAATCCCATCCGGCCTATCACTCCACCGGCCGTTCCGCCGCGCTGTACACCGCGGCCTATGGCACGCCGCAGGTCAGGGCGTTGACCCAGGCCAGCCGGGATTTCTTCGACGCGCCACCCGCCGGTTTCTGCGAACACCCGCTGCTGACTCCGCGCGGCGAGATGACCGTCGACTTCAGCGGCGACCCTGCCGAACTGCAGAACCAATACCTGAGCGCCAAGGCCACGGTGCCGGAAATGCAGATGCTCAGCGCCGAAGAGGCCTGCGTGCGCCTGCCGATCCTGCGTCGGGAAAAAGTTCATGGCGCGATCTATGACCCGACTGCCAGCGACATCGACACCGATGCCCTGCATCAGGGTTACCTGCGCGGTATCCGGCGCAACCAGGGCCAGGTCCTTACTGATACTGAGGTGCTGAGCCTGAGCCAGGATGCCGAGGGCCTATGGCAGGTGCAAACCAACGGCCAGACCTTCAGCGCCCCGGTCGTTATCAACGCTGCCGGCGCCTGGGCCGACAAGATCGGCGAACTCGCCGGCGCCCAGCCGCTGGGCCTGCAACCCAAGCGGCGCGCGGCGTTCATCTTCGCCGGGCCGGAAGGCGTGGACATCCACCACTGGCCGATGCTGGTCAGCCTGGATGAATCGTTCTACATGAAGCCCGACGCCGGTATGTTCCTCGGCTCGCCGGCCAATGCCGACCCGGTCCAGCCCCATGATGTGCAGCCCGAAGAGCTGGACATCGCCATGGGCATCTACCAGATCGAGGAGGCCACCACCCTGACTATCCGCCGTCCGACCCGCACCTGGGCGGGGTTGCGCAGTTTTGTCAGCGACGGCGATTTGCTCTGCGGCTTCGATCCGCAGGTACCTGGGCTGTTCTGGGTGGCGGCTCAAGGGGGTTACGGGATTCAGACCTCTCCGGCGATGGGTCAGGCCAGTGCCGCACTGGTGCGCGGCGAGCCCCTGCCCGAAGCGCTGAGCCGATTCGGCCTGAACGCTGCCATGCTCGACCCTGCGCGCCTGAGCAAACAGGGTTAGTCGGGTGACGTCCACCGCCGTTTGCGGCAAACTTCCAGCGCCCTGCCTTGTGGGCGCTGATGCCGCCTGGAGCGCCACTGAATGAACGCCCCCGAGAGAGATCCGGCCCTGGATAACTACCGAGCCATCAGCGACGCGATTGCGACGCTGTTCTTTCCCCATGCCGAAGTCGTGCTGCACGATCTGCGCACGCAGAAAGTCGACTACATCGCCAACAACCTGTCGAAACGCGAAGTGGGCGACGACTCTTCGCTGGAAGACATGCTCAGTGAAGAGGTCAGCGAACGAAATATTGGGCCGTATGAAAAGCTCAATTGGGATGGTCAGAAAATTCGCAGCTTGAGCAGTGTGTTGCGCGACAGTGATGGCCTCCCCTTGGCGGTACTGTGCATCAATCTGAATATTTCGCTGTTCGAGAACGCCAAGGCGGCGCTGGATTTGTTCCTGTCGCCGAGCAAGCTGATACCGCAACCGGACTCACTGTTCCGCGATGACTGGCAGGAGCGTATCAACACCTTCCTCCACGCCTGGCTGCGCGAGCGCCAGCTGAGCCTGAGCATGCTCACCCGCGACCACAAACGCGAACTGGTCCTGGCCCTGCACGCCGAAGGCGCCTTCAAAGGCAAAAGCGCCTCCAACTATGTGGCGAATGTCCTGAACATGGGACGGGCCACGGTGTACAAGCATTTGAAGGAACTCAAAGGCTGATTGCAGGGCTCGCCAGCGATGGCGGCCGTGGGATTGCCATCGCCGGCAAGCCGGGCTCCGTCAGAGGGGCGGTGGTTATTCCAGCGCGGATGCCGGGCCGAAGAACTCGTAGCGGCTTTGTTTTTCCGGCACACCCAACGCTTTGAGGTGGCGCTTGATCGCTGCCATGAAGCCTTTGGGCCCAAGGAAATAAGCGTCGAGATCACGCTCTGCGGGCAACCACTCGCCCAGCTGTTCCTGGCTTAAAAGACCAACCTTGTCGGCGGCCGGGCTCACGCCGTCATCTTCGGCATAGCAATAGAAACGCTTGAGCTGCGGGTGACGTTCGGCAAGGCCGTCGATCCAGTCCCGGAACGCATGGACGCTGCCATTGCGCGCGCAGTGGATGAAGTGCACCGGTCGCTCAGTGGCCAGCGCCGCTTCCAGCATCGCCAGGGTCGGCGTGATACCAACGCCGCCACTGATCAGCACCAGGGGTTTGTCGCTGGCACTCAAGGTGAATTCACCCGACGGCGGGAACAGCTGGATGGACGCGCCCACATGCAGTTGGTCGTGCAGGTGATTGGAGGCACGCCCCCCTTGCTCACGCTTGACGCTGATGCGGTATTGCCCTTTGTTGGCCAAGGCCGACAGTGAATAGTTACGGCGAATTTCTTCACCATCCAGGATCAGTTTCATGCCGATGTACTGGCCAGGTTCCGCCGCCAGGATCGGGCCCTTGTCCGCCGGCTCGAAATAGAACGAAATAATTTCCGCGCTCTCCTCGACCTTGGCCGCCACGATGAATTCCCGCGCCCCACGCCAACCGCCAGGCGCCTGCGCCTTCTGGTCGTAGATGGTCTTTTCCGCACCCATCAGGATATCGGCCAGTTGCCCATAAGCAGCGCCCCAGGCGGCCATCACTTCAGGCGTGGCGATCTCGTCACCCAGCACTTCGCTGATGGCTCGCAGCAAACAGGAGCCGACAATAGGGTAATGCTCCGGCAGAATCTGCAACGCCACGTGCTTGTTGATGATCTTCGCCACCAGGTCGCCCAACTGGTCGAGCTGATCGATGTGACGGGCATACATCAGCACGCCATTGGCCAGGGCGCGTGGCTGATCACCACTGGCCTGGTGGGCCTGGTTGAACAGCGGGCGCACTTGCGGGTATTCGGAGAGCATCATCCGGTAGAAATGGGTGATCAACGCTTCGCCGCCGCTTTCCAGCAATGGCACGGTGGATTTGACGATTGCACGATCTTGAGCGCTCAGCATAAGGTGACTCCTGGGTTTCTATTCGTTTGCCCTTAGGTATCAGTTTTCATGCCAATTTTAAAATCGTTATAAATCAGCTAGTTATGCTTAATATAGTCATTTAGACCTGAGTTGCTTTATAGTCAAATCGACTATATGGAGTCACTATGACTGCAAAATCCCTGCTCACCGCCCTGCTGCCCCTGGTCTCCGACCTGTCCCGCGAACTCCCGGAAGGTGAGCGCTATCGACGCCTGCTCGAAGCCATGCGCGCCCTTTTGCCGTGCGACGCCGCAGCCCTGCTGCGCATCGACGGAGAGTGGCTGGTGCCGCTGGCAGTCGACGGCCTGAGCACCGACACCCTGGGACGACGCTTCAAAATCAGCGAGCATCCGCGCTTCGAAGCGCTGCTCAGCAGTCCTGGGCCCACCCGATTTGCCGCCGACAGCGAGTTGCCGGACCCTTACGATGGGTTGGTGGATGGCCTGCATGACCATTTGGAAGTCCATGATTGCATGGGCTGCCCGCTGTTTATCGACGAACGTCCGTGGGGCCTGCTGACCCTGGATGCACTCGATCCGCAAAGCTTCGAACCGATTGAGCTGGATGCACTGCAAGCCTTCGCCAGCCTGGCGGCGGCCACAGTCAATGCCGCGGAACGGATCGAGCGCCTGGCCAACAGGGCCGAACACGAACATCAGCGCGCCGAGGTATATCGCCAGGCAAGCGGTCAGCAGAATCGCGAGATGATCGGCCAGAGCAAGGCGCATAAACGCCTGGTTGAAGAAATCGACCTGGTGGGCGGCAGCGACCTGACCGTGTTGATCACTGGCGAAACCGGGGTTGGCAAGGAGCTGGTGGCTCAGGCCATCCACGCCTCTTCTGCCCGCGCCGACAAACCGATCATCAGCCTCAACTGCGCCGCCTTGCCCGACACCCTGGTCGAAAGCGAGCTGTTCGGCCACGTGCGCGGTGCTTTCACCGGTGCCACCAGTGACCGGCGCGGTAAATTCGAACTGGCCAATGGCGGCACGTTGTTTCTTGACGAAGTGGGCGAGCTGTCGCTGACCGTGCAGGCCAAACTGTTGCGCGTGCTGCAAAGCGGCCAGCTGCAACGGCTGGGGTCGGACAAGGAACATCAGGTGGACGTGCGTTTGATCGCGGCGACCAACCGCGACCTCGCTGAAGAAGTGCGCAGCGGCCGCTATCGTGCCGATTTTTATCACCGCTTGAGCGTCTACCCACTGCTGGTGCCGGCGCTGCGTGAGCGCGGGCGCGATGTACTTCTACTCAGCGGCTACTTTCTGGAGCAGAACCGTTCACGCATGGGCCTCAATAGCCTGCGCCTCAACAGCGATGCCCAGGCTGCGCTGCTGGCCTACGACTGGCCGGGCAACGTGCGCGAGCTGGAACACCTGATCGGCAGGAGTGCCCTGAAGGCGCTGGGTCAGTGCAAGGAACGGCCGAAGATTCTCAGCCTGAGCGCGGCGGATCTCGACCTGCCCAATGGCAGCGTCGAAGTACTGGCGCAGCCACCAACCGTGGCTGCGCCAGCACTGGTGTCGGGAGACCTGCGCGAAGCGACCGACAGTTATCAGCGGCATTTGATCAGCGCTTGTCTGGAACGGCACCACAACAATTGGGCCAGCGCGGCACGGGAGCTGGGGCTGGATCGGGCGAATCTTGGGCGGATGGCCAAGCGCCTCGGCATGAAATAGCGAGGAACCCAGCTCGACCGGTCAAAATTGAAAGGATGAAAATGCCCGTGTAGCAGCTGCCGAAGGCTGCGTTCGGCTGCGCAGCAGACGTAAAATCGGCGGTTATACCGCGTTATCCGGATTCACGACTGCTACGCAGCCGAACGCAGGCTTCGCCAGCTGCTACAAAGGTCGCGTCAGCCGACAATACCGGTATTTAACCTAAAGCCTGCCCGCAACAAGTCGATAACCCGGCATCGATAGTTGTTGGCGCTCCCCACAGCGCCCTCACCTTTTTCCACAGAAGGTTTTTATGTCCTCCACCAAAGCCCGCGCAGACTCACTTTCGCTTCTGCTATTTACCTTGCGCAGCGGCAAGCTGATGGCGATCAACCTGCTGAAAGTCAGTGAAATCATCCCCTGCCCAGCCCTGACCAAACTGCCGGAGTCACACCCCCACGTCAAAGGCATCGCCACCCTGCGCGGCATGTCGTTGTCGGTGATCGACCTCAGCCGCGCCATCGGCGAGAGGCCGCTGGAAGATCCCAACGGTGGCTGCCTGATCGTCACCGACGTCAGCCGCTCGAAGCAGGGCCTGCACGTGCAGGCGGTGAGCAAGATCGTCCACTGCCTGACCACTGACATCCGCCCTCCGCCCTACGGCTCTGGCGGTTTGCGCTCGTACATCACCGGGGTGACTTCGGTCGACGGCACGTTGGTGCAAGTTCTGGATATCGAAAAGGTCATTCACGGCATCGCCCCGGCCCAGATCGAATCGGCGCCGACCGAACTCAGCATGGAAGACGCCGAAACACTCGGCAATGCACGGATACTGGTAGTCGACGACAGCCAGACTGCGCTGCAGCAATCGGTGCACACCCTGCGCAATCTCGGCCTGCAATGCCACACCGCGCGCAGCGCCAAGGAAGCCATCGACTGCCTGCTGGACTTGCAAGGCACCGAACAGCAGATCAACCTGATCGTTTCAGACATTGAGATGTCGGAGATGGACGGCTATGCCTTCACCCGAACCTTGCGTGAAACGCCGGACTTCGCGCACCTTTATGTGCTGCTGCACACTTCCCTGGACAGTGCGATGAACAGTGAAAAGGCCCGTCTCGCTGGCGCGAACGCGGTGCTGACCAAGTTCTCCTCGCCAGAGTTGACCAAGTGCCTGATCGAAGCCGCCAGGGCTGTCGCAGAACAAGGTCATTGAGGCTTGAGCAAGGATTACTGCTTTCTGATGCGGCGCAACCTTGCTGAAGTTGTGCCTGCGATCACCTGGCCCCGGGGAATCGTCCTCGGCGAATACTGCCCGGAGAGCGCTGAAGCCGTTCATCGCTTGATGGAATCGGGTTATGAGCACGGTGGCGGCCGCGTGCCGGCACTGGATGTCTGGCAACAGCGTTTTGCAACCGATCCGGAATACGACCCGTCCCTGTGCTTCATCGCACTGGATGCCGCAGGTATTGTCGGAGTTTGCCAGTGCTGGACGAGCGCCTACATCAAAAACCTGGTGGTGCATCCACGGGCTCAGGGCCAAGGATTGGGCCGGGCGCTGCTGCTACATGCTTTCAACGTGTTTCAGCAAAGGCGCGAAGGGTTTGTCGATTTAAAGGTGCTGGAAGACAACCTCAGGGCGCAGCGGCTGTATGAAAGTGTCGGGATGTCTGTGGTTCGCCGGGAGCGGGTTCCTGCCTGATGGCGCCAAGATCGCAGCCTTCGGCAGCTCCTACAGGCGAACGCATGCCACCCCGTAGGAGCTGCCGAAGGCTGCGATCTTTTGGCGATTTCAGGCAACCCTACCCTCTTGAGGCATACTCGACCTGACATCACCAAGGATCCCTGCCCCCATGAAAGCAATCACCCTGACCGTCATCTGCCTCACTGCCCTGGCCACTCAAGCCCAGGCCTCCAGCCCCGACGCCTGGGCAGCCTTCGACAAAGCAGTGCTCGCCAGTTGCACCAAGGCCAGCGGCCTGAAAAACCCCAAGCCGGTCGGCACCGCCGCCCAATTCGATGATCGCGTCGGCTACACCGCGCTGCTGCTGCAGGGCCAGTACCCGCAAAAACACATGAAAGGCCAGCAAGGCACCGAGCTGTGCCTCTACAACAAGAAAAGCAAAACAGCCTACGCCACCGAATGGGATTCGATCCGCGCGCCGGGCAAAACCCAATGAGTGGCGCATAACTTGCTTCCACGCAGGCCTTCGCGGTGATTTTCCGTCACCGTTCTCCTGCTTCCGGATGCGACTGACCGCTCAATGAATACGACGTTTTCCTGCGTAGGCTGTGGCAAATGCTGCACCGATCACCATGTCCCCCTGACCCTGGATGAAGCCCGTATGTGGGCTGGTGACGGCGGTCAGGTGATCGTGCTGGTCGAGGCTTTCCTCGACAGTGGCCTGGGGCTGCCAGCGCAGCAACGCGAGCATGCCGAGCGCCGTTCGGCGCGGGTGAGCAGCGGCGAATCCGCGGCATTCGTGGCCATCACCTTTGCTGCCTACAACCTGGGGCGCTGCCGGAATCTTGACGAAGACAACCTGTGCCGCATCTATGATCGCCGCCCCCTGGTTTGCCGCATCTATCCGATGGAAATCAACCCACACATCCCGCTCAACATCGCGGTAAAGGAATGTCCTCCAGAGTCGTGGGAGAGTGGGCCGGAGCTGATCGTGGGTGGCGCACTGGTTGACCAGCCACTGGCCGAACTGATCCAGCGCTCACGCCAGGCGGATCGGGATGATGTGCTGGTCAAGGACGCGATGTGCGCGCTATTGGGGATACGTACCACGGCGCTGAAGGGCGATGGTTTTACCGCGTACCTGCCGGATATGGCCGAATTCGCCACGATCTTTGATGAGCTGGCCGGCCAGACACTGCCGGAATGGGCCAGCGAGTGGCTGTTCCATGTCTCGGGCGACGACATCGCCGGCCAGGTCCAAGCCGCTGGTGCTGAACTGGCCGACGGTGCAGCCCTGAACTACGCGTTTATTTCGTTGCGGGCGGCCTGATCTGAATACCTGTCGCGGGCAGCCTCCCCTGCAGGAGCGAGCCTGCTCGCGATAGCGGTGCAACAGATAGCAAAATCTCGAAGCTTAGCGCTTGCCCATCGACCGACGAGTACCCGGCGGCGCAGCGCCCGGGGTCTTGGTATGGCCATTCTTCGCGCCATTCTTGTACCAAGGCTGATTGGCATTCTTCGCAGCGGCCAGTTCGCCCGGCTTGAACGGGAATTTGAATGCCGGGATTGCAGGTTTGGTTTCGCTGTCTGCGCTGGAGTCGACGCTGTCTGGCAGGTCTGCCGGAACGTCGCTCGAAGCGTCGGCAACCGGCGGTTGTGTCGGGGAAGTCATGAAAGCTCCGGGTGATGCAATAGAGTCGGGCCCGGTCAGCGAGCCGCGAAAGGCGGCAGTATACCTGCCCGATCAATCCACGCACGCGCACCTTCGGTCGGTGTAACAGAATTTCGCGCAGCACCTCCCCAGCCAAACTGACGGCGCTGTCAGTTTGCAGTCACTTTCCTGACGGTGTAACAGGGCTATAAGGGAGGTATAAATCACCATTCAAAGTCCACCTCCTGCCTGGCGCCCCACTCGCATGCGAATCCAGAAAAACACCGCTCTGCTCGCCACCCTTCTGCTCGTGCTGATTGCACTGGGCATCTGGTACTTGAGCAAGCCGGCCACGGCGAAACTGGCAGCGCCGACCGCGATCCCTGTGCGAGTGGTGAATGTCGCCGAAAAAGATGTCCCGCGCTTTGTCAGCGGCATTGGCTCGGTGTTGTCGCTGCACAGCGTGGTAGTGCGTCCGCAGATCGATGGGGTGCTGACCAAACTGCTGGTCAAGGAAGGTCAACTGGTGAAGACCGGGGACCTGCTCGCCACCATCGATGACCGCACTATTCGCGCCAATCTCGATCAGGCTCGCGCGCAGTTGGGTGAAAGCCAGGCGCAACTGCAGGTGGCGATGGTCAACCTCAAGCGCTACAAATTGCTCAGTGTCGATGATGGCGTGTCGAAGCAGACCTATGACCAGCAGCAGGCGCTGGTCAATCAGCTGAAAGCCACCGCCCAAGGCAATCAGGCCTCGATCGACGCGGCACAAGTACAACTTTCCTACACACAGATTCGCTCCCCGGTCACCGGTCGGGTGGGGATTCGCACGGTGGACGAAGGCAATTTCCTGCGTATGACCGATACCCAGGGGCTGTTCACAGTGACGCAGATCGACCCGATCGCTGTCGAGTTTTCCCTGCCCCAGCAAATGCTGCCGACCTTGCAAGGCCTGATCAACGACCCCCAGCATGCCCAGGTCAAGGCCTACATCGGTGCCGACACCGACGGCGAGACCGGCAACCTGTTGGGCGAGGGGCATCTGACCCTGATCGACAACCAGATCAACTCCAACACCGGGACCATCCGCGCGAAGGCCGAATTTAACAATCCCGGGCAAAAACTCTGGCCTGGCTTGCTGGTGACGGTAAAAATTCAGACAGCCCTGGACAAAGATGCGCTGGTGGTTCCACCTACGGTGGTCCAGCGTGGCCTCGACCAACATTTTGTTTATCGGGTCAACGGTGACAAGGTCGAGATTGTCCAGGTGCAGATGGTGTATCAGGGCAGTGGCCAGGACATCATCAAGGGCGTGAAGCCCGGCGATGTGCTGGTCAGTGACGGCCAGTCGCGGCTCAAGCCCGGTTCCACGGTGCAGGTGCTTAGCGAACCGCCGCAGGTTGTGCAGTCGGAGGCCAAGCCATGAAGGGCCGCGGCTCGGTTTCGGCCTGGTGTATCGATCATCCGGTCGCGACGATCCTGCTGACGTTCGCCCTGGTGCTGCTGGGGGTGATCGCGTTTCCGAAACTGCCGATCGCGCCCCTGCCGGAAGCTGAATTCCCGACTATCCAGGTCGCTGCGCAGCTGCCCGGCGCCAGCCCCGAGACCATGGCTTCGTCGGTGGCCACGCCGCTTGAAGTGCAATTCAGCGCGATCCCCGGCGTGACCCAGATGACTTCGAGCAGCGCCCTGGGCTCGACCAACCTGACCCTGCAGTTCACCCTCGACAAAAGCATCGACACCGCTGCCCAGGAAGTACAGGCGGCAATCAACACGGCCTCCGGCAAACTGCCCAAGGACATGCCCAACCTGCCGACCTGGCGCAAGGTCAACCCGGCCGACAGCCCGGTGCTGATCCTCAGTATCAACTCAACCCTGCTACCCGGCCCGGAACTCAGCGACCTGGTGGAAACTCTGCTGGCGCGTCAGATCAGTCAGATCGACGGCGTAGGCCAAATCAACATCACCGGTCAGCAGCGTCCGGCAATCCGCGTCCAGGCTTCAGCGGACAAACTTGCAGCGATCGGGCTGACCCTGGCCGACATCCGCCTGGCCATCCAGCAAACCAGCCTCAACCTGGCCAAGGGTGCGCTGTACGGCGAGTCGAGCATCTCGACCCTGTCGACCAACGATCAGTTGTTCCATCCGGAGGAATACGGCCAGCTCATCGTTTCCTACAAGGACGGTGCACCGGTGCATCTCAAGGATGTCGCCAAGGTCGTCAACGGCTCGGAAGATGCCTACGTGCAGGCTTGGGCGGGTGACCAACCCGGGGTGAACCTGGTGATCTCGCGCCAGCCAGGCGCCAACATTGTCGAAACGGTCGACCGCATCCAGGCTGCGTTGCCCGGCTTGGAGGCCATGCTGCCGGCCTCGGTCCAGGTCAAAGTGCTGATCGACCGGACCCAGACCATCCGCGCGTCCCTGCATGAAGTGGAAATCACCCTGCTGATCGCAATCGCCCTGGTCGTCGCGGTGATGGCGCTGTTCCTGCGCCAGCTCTCGGCGACGCTGATTGTCTCGGCGGTACTCGGTGTTTCACTGGTCGCCAGCTTCGCCCTGATGTACATCATGGGCTTCAGCCTGAATAACCTGACCCTGGTCGCCATCGTGGTGGCCGTGGGGTTTGTAGTCGACGATGCGATTGTGGTGGTGGAGAACATCCACCGTCACCTGGAGGCCGGCGACGGCATGCGCGAAGCGGCGATCAAGGGTGCCGGCGAAATCGGCTTCACCGTGGTGTCGATCAGTTTTTCGCTGGTGGCGGCGTTCATTCCGTTGTTGTTCATGGGCGGTGTGGTCGGGCGGCTGTTCAAGGAGTTCGCTCTGACGGCCACCGCGACCATCATGATTTCAGTCGTGGTGTCGCTGACCCTGGCGCCAACCCTGGCTGCGCTGTTCATGCGCGCACCGGTGCATCACGCCAACCGCAAGCCTGGGTTCGGCGAGAGGCTGCTGGGCTGGTATGAAAAGGGCCTGCGCCGCGCCCTCGCGCATCAGAAGCTGATGATCGGAGTATTCGGGGTCTCATTGGGCCTGGCCATCGCCGGGTACATCTTCATTCCCAAGGGCTTCTTCCCGGTGCAGGACACCGGTTTTGTCCTGGGCACCACCGAAGCCGCTGCGGACATTTCCTACGGCGACATGGTGAAAAAACACCTGGCCATGGCCGAAATCGTCGCTGCTGACCCGGCTGTCCAGGCGTTTTCCCATTCAGTCGGCGTCTCGGGCAGCAACCAAACCATCGCCAACGGCCGCTTCTGGATATCCCTGAAAAAACGCGGCGACCGGGATGTCTCGGCCAGCGAGTTCATCGACCGGATTCGCCCGCAGCTGATGAAAGTCCCCGGCATCGTCCTGTACCTGCGCGCCGGCCAGGACATCAACCTCAGCTCCGGCCCGAGCCGCGCGCAGTATCAATACGTGCTCAAGAGCAACGACGGCGCGACCCTCAGCACCTGGACCCAGCGCCTGACCGACAAGCTGCGCAGCAACCCGGCGTTCCGCGACATCTCCAACGACCTGCAACTGGGCGGCAGCATCACCCACATCAGCATCGACCGCAGCGCCGCCGCGCGTTTCGGCCTGACCGCCAGCGATGTCGACGAAGCGCTATACGACGCCTTCGGCCAGCGCCAGATCAACGAATTCCAGACCCAGATCAACCAGTACAACGTGATTCTGGAACTGGACACCCGGCAACGGGGCAAGGCCGAAAGCCTCAACTATTTCTACCTGCGTTCACCGCTGAGTGGCGAGATGGTGCCACTGTCGGCCCTGGCCCGATTTGATGCGCCAACGGTCGGCCCGCTGTCCATCGCTCACGACGGCATGTTCCCGGCCGCCAACCTGTCCTTCAACCTGGCCCCCGGCGTGGCGTTGGGCGATGCGGTGATCATGCTCAACCAGGCCAAGGCCGAGATCGGCATGCCGGCGGCCATGAGCGGGAATTTCCAGGGTGCGGCCCAGGCCTTCCAGAGTTCGCTGGCCAGCCAGCCGTGGTTGATCCTGGCGGCGCTGGTAGCGGTGTATATCATCCTCGGCGTGCTCTACGAGAGCTTCGTCCACCCGCTGACCATTATCTCGACGCTGCCTTCAGCGGGGCTCGGGGCGGTGATCATGCTGTGGATCTGCGGCCAGGATTTTTCGATCATGGCGCTGATCGGCCTGGTGTTGCTGATCGGTATCGTGAAGAAGAACGGTATCCTGATGATCGATTTTGCCCTCGATGCCCAGCGCAACCGTGGCCTGCCACCGCAAGAAGCAATCTACGAAGCCTGTATCACCCGGTTCCGGCCGATCATCATGACCACCCTCGCCGCCCTGCTCGGCGCCTTGCCGCTGATGCTCGGCTACGGCACCGGCGCCGAACTGCGCCAGCCCTTGGGGATTGCGGTGGTCGGCGGGCTGCTGGTGAGCCAGGCGCTGACGCTGTTCACCACGCCGGTCATATACTTGTGGCTGGAGCGGCTATTCCATCGACCTGAACCAGCCCCGGTACCGGCGCTGGCGACCACAGACTGAGGCGGGGTCATGCGCGTCCTGATCATCGAAGACGAAGAAAAAACCGCAGACTATCTACACCGCGGCCTGACGGAACAGGGTTACACCGTGGACCTGGCCCGCGACGGCGTGGAAGGCCTGCACATGGCGCTGGAAAGTGACTACGCGGTGATCGTCCTCGACGTCATGTTGCCGGGCCTGGACGGCTTTGGCGTACTGCGTGCGTTGCGTGCACGCAAGCAAACCCCGGTGATCATGCTGACCGCCCGCGAGCGTGTTGAAGACCGCATCAAGGGCCTGCGCGATGGTGCCGACGACTATCTGGGCAAACCGTTCTCCTTCCTTGAACTGGTCGCTCGCCTGCAAGCGCTGACTCGCCGCAGTGGCGGGCATGAACCGGTACAGGTGAGCATCGCCGACTTGTGGATAGACCTGATCAGTCGCAAGGCGACCCGCGCCGGAACCCGTCTGGACCTGACCGCCAAGGAGTTTTCGCTGCTCAGCGTACTCGCTCGTCGCCAGGGCGAAATCCTCTCGAAAACCGCGATCGCCGAAATGGTCTGGGACATCAATTTCGACAGCGATGCGAACGTCGTCGAGGTCGCTATCAAGCGTCTGCGGGCCAAACTCGACGGGCCTTTCGACGAGAAACTGCTGCACACGATTCGCGGCATGGGCTACGTGCTGGAGAGCCGTAATGTCCAGTAACTCGATTGCCCTGCGCCTCAGTGGCATGTTCACGCTGGTGGCGCTGCTGGTGTTCCTGTTGATTGGCTGGGCGCTGTACCAGCAGGTCGACAAGGGCTTGGGCCTGCTGCCCGAAGCCGAGCTGGATGCGCGCTACAGCGTGCTCGAATCCACCGTCGGCCGTTATGGCACGCCGGAGCACTGGGTGAAGATCAACAACAAGCTCAAGCTGCTCGGCGAAGAAGACAAGCGCATCAGATTCTGGATCACCAGCGGCGACCCGCACTATGAATACGGCGAATTGACGCCGCAGATCCGCGCCTTCGCCCAAGGCCCGCTGGGTATGCGCGACTTGAAGCTGCCCGACCAGCCGTATCCATTGAAGGTGCTGGTCAGCCAGTTCCCCGCCAAGGATCAGCGTCCAGCGCTGCGTTTCATGATTGGCATCGACACCGAAACGTTTTTCCAGACTCAGCACCACTTGCTGATCGCGCTGATCAGCCTGGCGATCATCGGCGTGCTGCTGGCATCGGCGCTTGGTTATTGGGTGGCACGGATCGGCCTCAAGCCGCTGATCAAACTGTCCCAGGAGGCGCAGCGCCTGGCGCCACCGCTGCTGTCTGGCCGGCTGCAACTGTCGCCGCTGCCACCGGAGTTGAACCAGTTCGTCAGCTCATTCAATTCGACCCTGGAGCGGGTCGAGCAGGCTTACTCGCGCCTTGAATCCTTCAACGCCGATGTGGCCCATGAACTGCGCTCGCCACTGACCAACCTGATCGGCCAGACCCAGGTTGCCCTGACTCGCGGAAGGTCGGCAGAGCATTACTTCGAAGTGCTGCAATCGAACCTCGAAGAGCTTGAGCGACTGCGTTCGATCATCAACGACATGCTGTTCCTGGCCAGCGCAGACCAAGGCAGCAAGGCTACCAAACTGACCTCTACTTCACTGGCGGATGAAGTGGCAACCACCTTGGAGTATCTGGATTTCATCCTCGAGGATGCTCAGGTTGAAGTGCAGGTGAGCGGCGATGCACAGGTGCGAATCGAAATCGCCCACCTGCGCCGGGCGCTGATAAATCTGCTGAGCAACGCCGTGCAGCACACAGAACCCGGGCAGGTAATTCAGGTTCGCATCGAAGCCCAGGCGCACCAGGTCAGCATCGGCGTGGCCAACCCTGGCGCGCCGATTGCCAGCGAGCACCTGCCGCGCCTGTTCGAGCGCTTCTACCGCGTTGACGCTTCGCGCAGCAACAGCGGGAACAACCATGGGTTGGGGCTGGCGATCGTCAAGGCGATTGCGCTGATGCACGGCGGTGATGTGTTTGCCCGCAGTGACCAAGGCGTGAATACATTCGGCATCCACCTGCCCATCTAACCCCACCGATTCCTGCGTCGCTTGCGTCGCTCTTGCGCTGGCGAAGTGCGTCGCTCTTGTAGCAGCTGGCGAAGCCTGCGTTCGGCTGCGCAGCAGTCGTGAATCTGGATAACGCGGTATGACAGCAGATTTTACGTCTGCTTCGCAGCCGAACGCAGGCTTCGCCAACTGCTACAGGGCAGCCAACTATTGCCTTTCCCGCAACAGTCCTTTCACAAATCCACTCTTTTTCCCCTCGCCGTTCGGCCTTATCTTTGCGCCACCAAACAGCACTTGCCAAGCAAGAAGGTTTTCAAAGATGTCCAACTCCATGGGTATTGCCAGCGCTTTCGTTTTGTCCTCATTGTTCCTCTCCCCACTCGCGATGGCCGAAGAGTCGCCGACCTTCGCCGCCCGCAATGCCGAACGCGCAGCGGCGTTCGAAGCCTATCAGGGAGAGATGACGGCCAAGGCCCAGGAAGCTGCGCAGACTCCGCAAGCATCGACCATTCACGCCCAGCCCCAGGCTGAGAAAGACAGCTGACCCGCTGCAGAATCTGTTTCCCTCGACACTTTGCATAGGCTCTTCCCTTTGCAAAGTTGTCTTCAAGCCGCTGTTGCAGCGGCTTTTTTTCGTCTGCTGATTCTTACATCCATCGCAACGATAGGCACAACCGTCGACTACCTGCTTAACTCACTGTAGGAGCGAGCTTGCTCGCGAAAAACGTCAAGACACCGCGCTAAACCGCACAGCTCGCGTTATTGTTGACGTTTTTCGCGAGCAGGCTCGCTCCTGCAGTTATGAATTAAATGAAGTTAACGCAGACATCATTCCCATGATCGCGAGTCGTCTCCCTCAAGTATCAGGCAAGACCGGCCGACCGGAACTCATGGTGATCCTCGGCAGCACCCTGACGGTCATCGCGATTCTGGGCATTGTCACCTTCCTGCTGATCCGCGAGCATGCCGGAGCCAAGGAGGCCGCCACCCGCAGCGCGACCACCATTGCACAACTGATCGATGCCGATGTGCTGCGCACCGTCGAGCTTTATGACATGACCCTGCAGGGGCTGATCTCAGCCGCGCAACGGGACGACCTGCGCCAGGTGTCACCGCAGATTCGCCACCTGGTGCTGTTCGACCGCTCGACCACAGCTCGATTCAAGGGCGACATCCTGCTGCTCAACAAGCATGGCGAGGTACTCGCCGACTCCTCCCTGATCGAGCCCCGACCGGACAATTTCGCCGACCGCGACTACTTCCAGGCTCACGTCACCAACCCGGGAAGCGGCATGTTCATCAGCCGCCCGTTCAAGCCTCGCTGCGATTGCGAAGACAACAATGAATGGCGTATCAGCTTCAGCCGCCGCATTGCCTCGCCGACCGGGGAGTTTCTCGGAGTGGCCGTAGCATCAATGCGCCTGACCTACTTCGATCAGCTGTTCAACAGCCTGTACATAGGCAGCGACAGCACGCTGAACATCATCGACGACGCCGGCATCCTGCTGGCGCAGAAGCCCTATCTGGAGCATGACTCGATTGGCAAGAGCTTCGCCAACCGCCCCAACGTCGTACGCATCCTGCGCGAAGGTACTGGCAGCTTCGAGAGCGTTTCGAGTATTGATGGCCAGCAACGCCTTTATACCTTTTCCCGGGTCGGCAACCTGCCGCTGACAGTGATCGTGGCGCTTGCCAACAAGGACGTGTTTGCCGCGTGGCGACGCACGGCGTTGGTGATCAGCGGGGCGACAGGCGTGTTGTGCATTGGTTTGCTGTGGCTTAGCTGGTTGCTGCGCCGGGAACTGCGCTTGCGTCACCTCGCCGAGCAGGAGCTGGCGCAACTGGCCGCTACCGACGCCCTCACCGGGGTCGCCAACCGTCGCATCCTCGACCTGACCCTGCGCCACGAATGGTTTCGCGCACAACGTTCAGGCCTGCCGCTGTCGGTGCTGATGATTGATGCCGATCACTTCAAGGCGTTCAATGATCGCCATGGCCATCAAGGCGGTGACGAAGCCTTGCGCACCGTGGCCAAGGTTATCTCGGCCAACGTGCGGCGCCCGGCGGACCTGGTGGCGCGCTACGGTGGCGAGGAGTTTTCGGTGATCCTGGCGGAAACCGACAGCGCCGGCGCACAGCAGATTGCCGAAAAAATTCGGGCTGCGGTGGAACAGTTGCCACGGGTGGAGGGAGACGAGCAGCCGATGACCGTCAGTATCGGTATCAGCACCTGGACCACCCAGACGGATGCGACCCTGGAGCAACTGCTGTTTGCGGCAGACAAGGCGCTGTATCAGGCCAAGGAGCGAGGGCGAAATCGGGTGGTTGCAGCACCTTAAGCATAAAAAAAGGCCACCCGAAGGCAGCCCTTAAAAACTAGAGAGGTTTTTACTTACACGGCCGCAACTGGACGCATGTAAGAGATCGGTGCAGTGCTGGCGTCTTCGAAAGTCACGACTTCCCAAGCATCTGTCTGCTCAATCAACTTGCGCAGCAGCTGGTTGTTCAATGCATGTCCGGACTTGAAGCCCTTGAACTCACCTATCAGGCTATTGCCCAGCAGGTAGAGATCACCAATAGCATCGAGGATCTTGTGCTTCACGAATTCGTCTTCATAACGAAGGCCGTCTTCGTTCAGTACACCATCCGCGTCGACCACAATAGCGTTTTCAACGCTGCCGCCGAGTGCGAGGTTGTGCTTGCGCAGGTACTCGATATCACTCATGAAACCAAAGGTACGGGCGCGGCTGACTTCTTTTACGAACGAAGTGCTGGAAAAATCCACGCTTGCACTTTGTGTGCGGTCACGGAAAACCGGGTGATCGAAATCGATCTCGAAACTCACCTTGAATCCTTCGAAAGGGACAAAAGTGGCGCGCTTGTCGCCGTCTTCCACTGTCACTTCACGCAGGATGCGGATGAATTTCTTGGCGGCGTCCTGTTCTTCCAGGCCAGCCGACTGAATCAGGAATACGAAAGGTCCAGCGCTACCATCCATGATTGGGACTTCGGACGCGGAGAGCTCGACGTAGGCGTTATCGATGCCCAGGCCAGCCATGGCCGAGAGCAAGTGCTCCACCGTATCCACTTTGGTGTCACCACTGACCAGTGTGGTCGACATCGTGGTTTCACCAACGTTTTCCGCGCGGGCAGGAATCTGCACCACAGGGTCGAGATCGGCACGACAAAACACAATGCCGGTGTCGATAGGTGCGGGCTTGAGGGTCAGGTATACCTTCTCCCCGGAGTGCAGGCCTACACCTGTGGCACGGATAATATTTTTCAGTGTGCGTTGTTTAATCATGGCTTGGGCCGCTTCAGCGCAAATTGCGAACTGGTATCAACAAAGGCTGGCGATAATAGCAGACCAGACCTTTGCTGAACACCAATCACCTTCATAGCCCTGATACATTCCATCAATCGGCCTGACGACGCAGGAAAGCCGGGATGTCCAGGTAGTCCAGGTCATCTTGCGGATTCATCTTCGCGGCAGTCGCTGCACCGGCCTGGGCCTGGTTGCGCATGACGGTCGGACGGTCCAGATCACGGTAGTTCACGGCAGGAGCTTCCTGACGAGCGGACACCTGCTGCTGCGGCTGCGAAGCCACGGAAGTGTGCATGGTGTTGTCGATAACCTTCACAGGCTTCTCGATTTTCGCGCCCAGACCGGTAGCAACTACAGTCACGTGCAGCTCGTCGCGCATGTCCGGATCGATAACGGTACCGACCTTGACCATGGCGTGTTCGGAAGCGAAGGCTTCGATGATGCTACCCACGTCGGAGTACTCACCCAGGGACAGGTCAGGACCGGCAGTGATGTTCACCAGGATGCCGCGTGCACCTTGCAGGTTCACGTCTTCCAGCAACGGGTTGCGAATGGCCGCTTCGGTGGCCTCGCGTGCACGGTTCGGACCGCTGGCGCAGCCAGTGCCCATCATCGCCATGCCCATTTCGCTCATCACGGTACGAACGTCGGCAAAGTCGACGTTGATCATGCCCGGACGCTTGATGATATCGGAGATACCGCGAACGGCACCGGCGAGTACATCGTCGGCCTTGGCGAAAGCCGACAGCAGGCTGGCGTCTTTACCGAGGATGGTCAGCAGCTTCTCGTTGGGAATGGTGATCAACGAGTCAACGCTTTCAGACAGCAGACGGATACCTTCGTCGGCGATCTGCATACGCTTGCGGCCTTCGAACGGGAACGGACGGGTCACCACCGCAACGGTGAGGATCCCCATTTCCTTGGCCACTTCAGCAATGATCGGCGCAGCACCGGTACCGGTACCACCGCCCATGCCAGTGGTGATGAACACCATGTTGGTGCCCTGCAGGACTTCGGCAATGCGCTCACGGTCTTCGAGAGCGGCCTGACGACCTACTTCAGGGTTGGCGCCAGCGCCGAGACCTTTGGTCACGCCGGTGCCCAGTTGCAGGATGGTCCGCGCGCCGATGGATTTCAGCGCCTGGGCATCAGTGTTGGCGCAGATGAATTCAACGCCTTCAATGTTGCTCTTGACCATATGGTTGACAGCGTTGCCGCCGCCTCCGCCAACACCGATAACTTTGATGACCGGGCTTGCGGGGATGTTGTCTACGAGTTCGAACATTTTCCCTCTCCTTACATTCTCTAGTTTTTTCGCCTACTGCGTTTGTTGCGGTCCTGCGGTGTTGCGTAATTCTTTAGAAGTTGCCTTGTACCCAGCTCTTGATGCGATCGAGCAAGGCGGGCTTGGCTTCTTCATTGCTGTAGCTGTCACGGCTGCTGATGCCCGAGAACGAGATCCCGTCGGACTGCTTCTGCAGGCCGTACATCAACAGGCCAACGCCAGTCGAGTAGATCGGGTTACGCACCACGTCATCCAGGCCCTTGACGCCATGAGGCACGCCCAGGCGGACCGGCATGTGGAAGATTTCCTCGGCCAGTTCGACCGCGCCTTCCATTTTCGAGGTGCCGCCGGTCAGCACGATGCCGGCCGGGATCAGGTCTTCGTAGCCGCTGCGACGCAGCTCGGCCTGGATCAGCGTGAACAGCTCGTCGTAACGCGGCTCCACCACTTCGGCCAGGGCCTGGCGGGACAGCTCACGCGGTGGACGGTCGCCAACGCTTGGCACCTTGATGGTTTCGCCAGCACCGGCCAACTTGGCCAGGGCGCAGGCGTAGCGAATCTTGATTTCTTCGGCGTACTGGGTCGGGGTGCGCAACGCCATGGCGATGTCGTTGGTCACCTGGTCGCCCGCAATCGGGATCACTGCGGTGTGACGGATAGCGCCTTCGGTGAAGATCGCGATGTCGGTAGTGCCGCCACCGATATCCACCAGGCACACGCCCAGCTCTTTCTCGTCATCGGTCAGCACCGAGTACGCGGAAGCCAGTTGCTCGAGGATGATGTCGTCGATTTCCAGGCCGCAGCGACGCACGCATTTTTCAATGTTCTGTGCGGCGTTGACGGCGCAGGTGACCACGTGAACCTTGGCTTCCAGGCGCACGCCGGACATGCCCAAAGGCTCACGGACGCCTTCCTGGTTATCGATCACGTAATCCTGCGGCAGGGTGTGCAGCACACGCTGGTCAGCCGGGATCGCCACGGCCTGGGCAGCGTCGAGTACGCGCTCGAGGTCGGCGGAGCTGACTTCGCGATCACGAATCGCCACGATGCCGTGGGAGTTCAGGCTGCGGATGTGATTGCCCGCCACGCCGACAAATGCCGAGTGGATCCGGCAACCGGCCATCAGCTGCGCTTCTTCGATGGCGCGCTGGATCGATTGCACGGTGGACTCGATGTTCACCACCACGCCTTTTTTCAGGCCGCGGGACGGGTGCGTACCGATCCCGACGATTTCCAGCGTGCCATCGTCCGCGACCTCGCCGACCAGCGCCACCACCTTGGAAGTGCCGATATCCAGACCGACGATCATTTTGCCGCTTTGCACGTTTGCCATGGGTCCTGCCTCTTCTTAATTCTTCGCGACAGCGGGTTGGGCTGTCGTGGGCGCTACAGGTTCCCGCCAGCCAACAGCGAGGCCGTTGGCGTAGCGCAGATCGATGCGCGCAATGTTCGTAATCTGTTCTTTTAGCGTCTTGTCATAGATGGCGATAAAACGGCGCATCTTTTCCAACAGGTTGCCGCGTCCCAGCAGCAGCTCGATGCCCGGGCCTGCGCTGCCGGCTCCAGTGGTCAGGAACCAGCTGCCGCGCTCGCGCAATTCCAGCCGTGCAATCGAGAAGCCCAGCGGCCGGAGCATCTGGCTCAGCACCTGGTACTGCTGCATCACCTGCTGCTGGGCCCGTTGTGGGCCGAACAGCTGTGGCAGGTGTTCGTAGTTCGCCAGCTCACGCGGGGTGAACGCCTGGCCCTGGTTGTTGAGCAACGACTCATCGCCCCAACGGGCTACCGGCAGTTGCTCTTCCAGCCGAATCACCACCTGGTCCGGCCATACCCGGCGCACTTCGGCGTGGGCAATCCATGGCATCTGCTCAAGCTCGGTGCGCATGCTCGCCAGGTCGATGGTGAAGAAGCTCGCCGCCACATAGGGGGCGATCCGCTGTTGCACCGCTTGCTGGCTGATGTAACTCAGGTCGCCCTGTACGGCGATCTTGGTGATCGGTCGGTCGGCGTAGGGCAGCAGGCGCTGTGCACCTTCGTAAGTACCGAAACCCAGGGCTACCAGCAGTACCGGCCAGAACAGGGCTTTGAGAAAACCGAAGTTGGCTTTCGGCAGGCGCGCGGACATCGGCTCTTTGGCCACCATTCGGCTTGCACCCCGCGGCACCGGCTTGCGGCCGGGCGGTGCGGGAGGCTGATGTCTCAGCTGGGCGCCTTGCATGGTCTTAACCTCGCGGCTCTAGGCTGGCGGCCAAAATGGCCAGAACCAGTTGCTGGAAATCCAGACCGGCAGCACGGGCCGCCATCGGCACCAGACTGTGATCGGTCATGCCCGGCGCGGTATTGACTTCGAGAAACCAGAACTGCCCATCGGCGTCCTGCATCACGTCTGCCCTGCCCCAACCGGCGATACCCAGCGCCTCACAGGCTTTCGCCGTGAGGTCGATCAATTCTTTCTCTTTGTTGCTGTCGAGCCCGCAGGGAATCCGGTACTGGGTATCGGAAGCCACGTACTTGGCGTCGTAGTCGTAGAAGCTGTGAGTCGTGCCCAGGGCAATCGGAGGTAACACCTGGTCACGCAGGGTGGCGATGGTGAACTCCGGACCTTGAATCCATTGCTCGACCAACACTTGCGAATCGTAGGTACTGGCCGCTTTCCAGGCGTCGATCAATTCGGACGCGGAGGTCACTTTGGCCATGCCGATACTTGAACCTTCATGGGCCGGTTTGACGATCAAAGGGAAGCCCAGTTCCGTCGCTGCAGAAATACAATCGGCCTCGCTGCACAGCACTGCATGGCGTGGCGTTGGAATGCCGAGGCTGTGCCACACCTGCTTGGTGCGCAACTTGTCCATGGCCAGCGCCGAAGCGAGGATGCCACTGCCGGTGTACGGGATGCCCAGGCATTCGAGCAGGCCCTGCATGCTGCCGTCTTCACCGCCACGACCGTGGAGAATGATGAAGGCGCGGTCGATCTTTTCGTTGAGCAGGCGCTGCAACAAATCATCGCCTACGTCGAGGCCGAACGCATCGACTCCGGCGCTTTGCAGCGCTTCAAGCACGGCGTTACCCGACTTCAGGGACACCTCGCGTTCGGCGCTCTTGCCACCGAACAGCACGGCCACCCGACCGAAGTCTTTCGGCGCAATGGTGGAAAAGAGGTTGGCGTATGCAGCGGTCATTTCAACTTCCCCACGCTCGGCGCAGCAACGGCGCCAACGAATAACGGACTTTTCAACAGTTTCGGCGCGAGGCCGCCGATGTCACCCGCGCCCTGGCACAGCAGGATGTCGCCGGCACGCAGCAGCGGCTTGACGATCGGCGCGAGGTCCACGCCGCGCTCGATGTAGATCGGGTCCAGCTGGCCGCGTTGCCGGATGCTGTTGCACAGCTTGCGGCTGTCCGCGCCCGGAATCGGCTCTTCACCGGCGGGGTAGACTTCCATCAGCAGCAGCACGTTGGCATCAGCCAGTACATTGACGAAGTCGTCGTACAGGTCACGGGTTCGGCTGTAGCGGTGCGGCTGGTAGACCATCACCAGGCGACGCTCCGGCCAGCCACCGCGCACGGCCTTGATCACGGCTGCCACTTCGGTCGGGTGATGCCCGTAGTCGTCCACCAGCATTACGTTGCCGCCCTCTACCGGCAGTTCGCCGTAGACCTGGAAGCGTCGGCCGACGCCCTGGAATCCGGACAGACCCTGGACGATGGCTTCATCGCTGACGCCCTCGTCGGTGGCGATGCAGATGGTCGCCAAGGCGTTCAGGACGTTGTGGTTGCCCGGCATGTTCACCGAGACATCCAGCGGCTCGCGCTCAGGGCGCAGCACGGTGAAGAAGGTCTGCATGCCTTGCTGGCGCACATTGATCGCACGCACGTCGCAGTCGTCGCCGAAGCCGTAGGTGACAGTCGGACGTTTTACCAGCGGCAGGATTTCGCGAACCACCGGGTCGTCCAGGCACACCACTGCCAGGCCGTAGAACGGCAGGTTGTGGAGGAACTCGACAAAGGTTTTCTTCAGTTTGTTGAAGTCACCGTCGTAGGTCGCCATGTGATCGGCGTCGATATTGGTGACCACGGCCACCAGCGGCTGCAAGTGCAGGAAGCTGGCGTCGCTTTCATCGGCTTCGGCGATCAGGTAACGGCTGGTCCCCAGTTGTGCATTGGTACCCGCTGCATTCAGCCGACCACCAATGACGAACGTCGGGTCCAGGCCGCCAGCGGCGAACACCGAGGCGATCAGGCTGGTGGTGGTGGTTTTGCCGTGGGTACCGGCGACAGCGATACCGTGACGGTAGCGCATCAGCTCGGCGAGCATTTCAGCGCGCGGCACGACCGGAATACGCCGCTCAAGTGCAGTGGCGACTTCCGGGTTGGAGGTGTTCACCGCGCTCGACGTGACCAGTACATCAGCGGTCGCGGCGTTCTCGGCGCGGTGGCCGATGTAGATGTGGGCACCGAAGGATTCGAGGCGCTCGGTCACCGGGGAAGCCTTGAGGTCGGAACCGGACACTTCATAGCCCAGATTCAACAACACTTCGGCAATCCCGCACATGCCCACACCGCCGATACCGACGAAGTGGATGCGACGGATGCGGCGCATTTCCGGATGCGGCATGGCTTTCTGATTCTCAACCATGGGCCACCTCCAGGCAGGTATCGACAACGTTGCGGGTAGCGTCTGGTTTGGCCAGGCGGCGGGCGGCGGTGGCCATGTCATTGAGTCGTTGCGGTTGCATCAGGACCTCTGTCAGGCGTGCGGCAAGATCCGCAGCGCCGGTCGTTCTTTGTGGCATCAGGAAGGCAGCGCCTTCACGGGCCAAATAATCGGCGTTGCGGGTCTGGTGATCGTCGATGGCGTGGGGCAAAGGCACCAGCATCGAGGGCAGACCGGCGGCAGCCAGTTCACTGATGGTCAGCGCGCCTGCGCGGCACACCACCAGGTCGGCCCAGCCATAGGCTTGGGCCATGTCTTTGATGAAAGGCTGCACCTGCGCCTCGACGCCGGCCGCGCGATAGCGCTCTGCAGTCACTTCATCGTGGTTTTTGCCGGCCTGATGAAACACTTCCGGGCGCAGGTCGGCAGCGACTTGGGCCAGGGCTTCAGGCAGCAGTTTGTTCAATGGCTCTGCGCCCAGGCTTCCGCCCAGGACCAGCAGACGCGCCTTGCGACCGGCCAGGGCCGAGCGCGGTGTTTCGAGGAACAGTTCGCTACGCACCGGGTTGCCGGTGGTACGGCGGCTGTCCGACAGGGTAAAGGTGTCGGGAAAGGCTTCACACACCCGGGCGGCCAACGGCACCAGCAACCGATTGGCGGTACCGGCGACGGCGTTCTGCTCGTGAACGATCACTGGCACGCCAGCCAATTTGGCGGCGACACCGCCAGGACCGGTCACA
Source organism: Pseudomonas sp. RIT-562 (assembly GCF_026241895.1). GTDB lineage: Bacteria > Pseudomonadota > Gammaproteobacteria > Pseudomonadales > Pseudomonadaceae > Aquipseudomonas > Aquipseudomonas mandelii_F. The sequence continues at coordinate 50,433 of NZ_JAPJIV010000016.1, forward strand.
TAGCCACCAAAGCCGACCACGCAGACTGGCTGCAGCTGGCGAATGATCGCCCGCGCCTGCCAGACCGATTTGAGCAACATGATCGGCGCCTTGAGCAGCGACAGCTTGCCCTTGCCCCGCAGGCCGCTGGCATGGATGCGGTGCAGTTCGATACCGGCCATCGGCACCAGTTCGTTCTCGATGCCGCGCGGAGTACCGAGCCAATGCACGGTGTAACCGCGGGCCTGGAACTCGCGAGCACAGGCCAGCGCCGGGAACACGTGGCCACCGGTGCCGCCCGCCATGATCAGCACGTTAGCGCCCATGGGTTGGCTCCTCGGCGAAATCGCTTTCCTGGAATTCCATCTCTTCGCTGCCCAGGTGGGTGCGACTCTCCCACTCGATGCGCAGCAGCAGGCCCAGGCAGGCGCAGCAGATCACCAGGGAACTGCCGCCATAGCTGAGGAACGGCAGGGTCAGGCCCTTGGTTGGCAACAGGCCGACGTTCACGCCGATGTTGATCAGGAATTGACCGATCCACAGGAACGACAAACCGTACGCAATGTAGGCGGCGAAAAACTGCTTGGCTTTTTCCGCCCAGTAACCGATGTACATGCCGCGGACACAGACGAAGGCAAACAGCGCCACCGTGAACAGCGAACCCACTGCACCCAGCTCTTCGGCCAGGACCGAGAACACGAAGTCGGTGTGGGCTTCCGGCAGGTAGAACTGCTTTTGCACACTGTTGCCCAGACCGACGCCCAGCCACTCGCCGCGACCGAACGCGATCAACGCCTGGGACAGCTGGTAACCAGCGCCGAACTGGTCGGCCCATGGGTCGGCGAAGTTGGTCAGACGCGCCATCCGATACGGCTGCATCTGAATCAGCAGCACCACGGCACCGACGGCCAACAACACCATCAGCAGGAAGCGAAACAACCCGACCCCGCCCAGGAACAGCATGGCCGCGGCGGCTCCCATCATCACGACGGTGGCGCCGAAGTCCGGCTCCATCAGCAACAGCCCGGCCATCGGCAGCAACACGATGAACGGTTTGAAAAAGCCCATCCAGCTTTCGCGCACTTCTTTCTGGCGGCGCACCAGATAACCGGCGAGGTAGATCACCACGAACACCTTGGCGATCTCGGAAGGCTGCACGTTGAAGAAGCTGAAGCCGATCCAGCGCATCGAACCGTTCACTTCACGGCCAATGCCCGGGATGATGACCATCACCAGCAAGCCGAACGCGCCAATCAGCATCAGCCAGCCCAGGCGTTGCCAGGTGGCGATCGGGATCATCATGGTGACGATGCAGGCGCCCAGGCCCAGCACCACGTAAATCAGGTGACGGATCATGTAATACAGCGCGCTGCCCGACTGCACGGCGGCCACTTCGGTCGACGCCGAGGCAATCATCACCAGGCCCAGGCCGAGCAGCGCCAGGCAACCGGCGAGCATCGGGAAGTCGAGGTCGATGCCGCGCCCAGTGATGATCGGCGACGGGTACGGCTTGATGATATTGAGCAGGCTCATGCCAGTTCCTCCACAGCGCGGACGAACTGGTGACCACGATCTTCGTAATTCTTGAACATGTCGAAACTGGCGCACGCTGGCGATAGCAACACCACGTCACCCGGATGGGCCGCAGCGCGGCATTGCTCTACCGCCTCGACCAGGGAGCCGACGCGGATCAGCCGCACGCGGTCGCCAATGGCCGCACCGATCTTGTCGGAGTCGCGGCCCATCAGGATCACGGCGCGGCAGTTGGCCGCCACCGGATCACGCAAATCGCCGAACTCAGCGCCCTTGCCGTCGCCACCGGCGATCAGCACGACCTTGCCGTCGATGTCTGCGCCCAGGCCTTCGATGGCGGCCAGTGCAGCACCGACGTTGGTGGCCTTGGAGTCGTTGTAGTAGCCGACGCCATCCAGGTCACGGACCCATTGGCAACGATGTTCAAGGCCGGCAAAGGTGCGCAGGCTCGACAGCATGGCGTCGAACGGCAGGCCGACGGCATGCCCCAGCGCCAATGCCGCCAGGGCATTGGACTGGTTGTGCGCGCCACGAATCTTGAGCTCGCGTACCGGCATCAGGTTCTGGAATTCGAAGGCCAGGTATTTCTCGCCGTCTTCTTCGCGGATTCCGAATGCCTTGAAATCAGGTTTGCTCAGGCCGAATGTCCAGCAGGGCTGGCCTTCACCTATCAGCGGACGACTCAGGGCATCCTGGCGGTTGACCACGAACTGGCGGGCGCCGCGGAAGATCCGATGCTTGGCCAGGTGGTAGGCCGGCAGGCCGCTGTAGCGGTCCATGTGGTCTTCGCTGACATTGAGCACGGTGGCCACTTCAGCATTGAGTTGATCAGTGGTTTCCAGCTGGAAGCTCGACAGCTCCATGACGTACAGCTCGACGTCGTCGCGCAGCAGGTCCAGCGCCGGCGTACCCAGATTCCCGCCTACCGCCACGCGCTTGCCAGCCGCTGCGGCCATCTCGCCGACGAGGGTGGTCACGGTACTTTTCGCGTTGGAACCGCTGATGGCGACAATCGGCGCCTTCGCGTTACGCGCGAACAGCTCGATGTCACCGGACAAATTCACTCCACGAGCAGCGGCAGCCTGCAGGGCCGGGGTCGCCAGCGCCAGGCCGGGGCTCACGTAGAGCTCGTCGGCACGGCACAGGAACTCGACGTCAAGCTCGCCACAACGCACTTCCACGTGCGGATAGTCACGCTTGAGCGTGGCCAGTTCCGGTGGATTTTCCCGCGTATCGGCAACGGCAAACGACGTGCCCCGGTTCGCCAGGAAGCGAACCAGGGACATGCCGCTCTTGCCGAGGCCGACAACGATGCGGAAGTGGTCAGAAGCGATCAGAGACACTCGTTCTACCTCAGCTTCAGGGTGGCAAGGCCAACCAGCACGAGAATCACGGTGATGATCCAGAATCGGACGATCACGCGCGGCTCGGGCCAGCCCTTGAGTTCAAAGTGGTGGTGTATCGGTGCCATGCGGAACACTCGGCGACCGGTCAACTTGAAGGAGGCCACCTGGATGACCACCGACAGGGTTTCCATGACGAACACGCCGCCCATGATGAACAGGACGATTTCCTGGCGAACGATCACCGCAATGGTGCCCAGGGCTGCGCCCAGCGCCAGCGCGCCGACGTCACCCATGAACACTTGTGCCGGGTAGGTGTTGAACCAGAGGAAGCCCAGGCCCGCACCAATCAGCGCGCCGCAGAATACGATCAGCTCACCGGCGCCCGGTACATACGGGATCAACAGGTATTCAGCGAATTTCACGTTACCCGACAGGTAGCAGAAGATCCCCAACCCGCCGCCAACCATCACGGTCGGCATGATCGCCAGGCCGTCGAGGCCGTCGGTCAGGTTCACCGCGTTGCTCGAGCCAACGATCACGAAATAGGTGAGGACGATGAAACCCGCGCCCAAAGGAATGCTGTAGTCCTTGAGCATCGGCAGGATCAGCGTGGTTTCCACTGGCGTGGTAGCCGTCATGAACAGGAAGATCGCCGCGCCGAGGCCGAACACCGACTGCCAGAAATATTTCCAGCGACTCGGCAGGCCACGGGAGTTCTTCTCGATCACCTTGCGGTAGTCATCCACCCAGCCAATGGCGCCGAACAGCAGGGTTACCAGCAATACGGTCCAGACATATCGGTTGCTCAGGTCAGCCCAGAGCAAGGTACTGACGCCGATGGAAGACAGGATCAGCGCGCCGCCCATGGTCGGGGTGCCCGACTTCGACAGGTGCGATTGCGGGCCATCGTTACGCACCGACTGGCCGATCTGACGCTTCTGCAGGGTACGGATCATCCACGGGCCATAGCACAGCGAAAGGACCAGCGCGGTCAGCACACCGAGAATCCCGCGCAGGGTCAGGTACTGGAAGACCGCGAAGCCTTTGTAGAACTGTTGCAAGTACTCCGCTAACAGCAGCAGCATCAATGTTTCTCCAAACTGGACCCGCACAAAGCGGCAACGACGTTTTCCATCGCAGCGCTGCGCGAGCCCTTGATCAAAATGGTGGTGTTGGTGTCTTGCTCGGCGCCAAGCGCCTTGATCAGTTCAGCCTGAGAGCTGAAGTGATGGGCGTGTTCGCCAAAAGCGTTCACGGCATGAGCCATCATTGGCCCGACCGCATAAAGCGCGTCGACCTTGCCGCGGGCGTACTCGCCAACGTCACGGTGCCCCTGCTCCGCCCAGTCGCCCAACTCGCCGATATCCCCGAGCACCAGAACGGTGCGGCCGGAAAAGCCGGCGAGTATATCAACGGCGGCGCACATGGAGGTGGGGTTCGCGTTGTAAGTGTCATCAATAACGCGCATGCCATTGCTTGCCAGCTGAGCCACGGTGCGACCCTTGACCGGTTGCACCGCGCCGAGGCCGCTGGCAATGCCCGACAGGGACACACCCAGCGCATGGGCAGCCGCAGCTGCAGCCATGGCGTTGGCGACGTTATGGGTGCCGAGCAGGTTCAGCTGAACGCGCTCCACACCTTCGGGACTGTGCAGATTGAACGCCGGGCAGCCGCGGGCATCGCGGTCCAGGTCACTGGCGTAGAAATCGGCGGCAACATTGCTCAGGGCAAAGGTCAGCACTTTGCGCCCGGCTGCGCGGGTCTTCCAGATTTCGAAAGCCTTGTCATCGAGATTGAGTACGGCGATGCCATCGGCATCCAGCCCTTCGATAATCTCGCCCTTGGCCTCGACGATTTTGTCCGGCCCGCCAAACTCGCCGACGTGGGCGGTCCCAGCATTGTTCAGCACGGCAACATGGGGTTTGGTCATGGCCACGGTGTAGGCAATTTCGCCGAGCCGCGAAGCACCCAGCTCGATCACTGCGGCCTTATGTTCCGGAGCCAGTTCGAGCAGGGTCAGCGGGACACCCAGGTCGTTGTTCAGGTTGCCGCGGGTGGCCAGCACGGGACCACGAGTGCGCAGGATGCTCGCAAGCATTTCCTTGACCGTGGTCTTGCCACTGGAACCGGTGATGGCCGCCACTGGCTGGGTGAACGCGACACGGTTCATTGCGCCCAACTGGCCGAGGGCCTGGCGGGTGTCTTTGACCACCAGTTGCGCGAGCGGGCTGTCGGCGACTTCGCGCTCGACCAATGCCGCAACGGCGCCTTTGGCGGCAACGTCATTCAGATAGTCATGCCCGTCGAACCGCGGGCCGGTCAGGGCTACAAACAACTGCCCAGGCTGGATGGCCCGGCTGTCGATGCTGACGCCATTGAAGCTCGCGTCAGTGTTGACCAGGCGAGCATTCAGCGCGCCGGTGAGTTCGCTCAATTTCAAGGCTTCAAGCACGGGCCACCTCCCATGCGGTCAGGGCGCGATCGGCCTCGACCAGGTCGGAGAACGGCTGACGTTCGCCATTGATTTCCTGATAGTCCTCGTGGCCTTTGCCCGCCAGGACAATTACGTCATCAGCCGAAGCGCTGGCAATCAGCTGGGCGATCGCCTGGCCACGGCCGGCAACAAAAGTCACGTTATCCACAGCGCTGAAACCGGCACGGATGTCGTCGAAGATTACTGATGGATCTTCGTTACGCGGGTTGTCGTCGGTGACCAGCACTCCGTCCGCCAGTCGCTCGACCACTTCCGCCATCAGCGGGCGCTTGCCGCGATCGCGATCACCGCCGCAGCCGAACAGGCACAGCAAGCGACCTTTGGCGTGGGGACGCAGGGCCATCAATACTTTTTCCAGCGCATCTGGGGTGTGAGCGTAATCGACCACTACCAACGGCTGCGTGCCGCCACCCAGGCGCTGCATGCGACCGGCCGGGCCTTCGAGTTTCGGCAGCACCTTGAGAATTTCGTCCAGTGCGTAGTCCAGGCCGAGCAAGGCACCGACTGCGGCCAGCACGTTGCTCAGGTTGAATCGACCGAGCAGCGTACTGCGCAAATGATGCTCGCCCTGGGGCGTGACCAGCGTGGCGCGCACGCCTTCGTCGTCGAAATGCGCCTCACGGCAATAAAGGTAGGCGCTGGTGTTTTCCAGGCTGTAGGTGATCAGGCGCGACTCGCGCTTGTCGGAGGCCAATTGGCGGCCGAACTCGTCGTCGAGATTGACCACGCGGCATTTCAGGTCATTCCAGGCAAACAGCTTCGCCTTGGCTTCGCCATAAGCCTGCATGGTGCCGTGGTAATCCAGGTGATCGCGGGACAGGTTGGTCATCACGGCCACGTCGAACGCCAGGGCTGTCACTCGGCCCTGATCCAGACCGTGAGAGGAGACTTCCATGGCTACGGCTTTGGCCCCGGCTTTTTTCAGGTCGGCAAGGGTCGCCTGTACGGCAATCGGGTTCGGCGTGGTGTGCAGGCCGCTTTCCAGGGAGCCGTAGAAGCCGCTGCCCAGGGTGCCGACGATGCCGCAATGCTGACCGAGCAGGTCCAGGGCTTGCGCGACAAGTTGGGTAACGCTGGTCTTGCCGTTGGTGCCAGTAACACCCACCAAGTTCAGGTGGCGGCTGGGGTCACCGTAAAATCGTCCGGCGATGTCCGACAGCTGCGCTGCCAGGCCCTTGACCGGGATCAGCGGCACGTCGGTGATCGGCAGCACAGTGGCGCCTTCGACTTCATAGGCCACGGCTGCAGCGCCGCGTTGCAAGGCATCGCCGATGTGCGCACGTCCGTCGAACTTGCCGCCAGGCACGGCGAGGAACAGATCGCCCGCGCGCACGTTACGACTATCCAGGGTCAGCTCGCGAATCAGCAGATCGCGTCCGGCGTGGGCGAATATCTTGTTCAGACTAAGTGACATCAGCCGCGCCCTCCATTGGCTTTCAGCGGAACAGCCGGGGTGGCATTGGCTTGCTGCACCGGAGGCAGGTTGTCAGGAGTGATGTTCATCAGGCGCAAGGTCCCGGACATCACTTTGCTGAACACCGGCGCCGATACCAGGCCGCCGAAGTAACCGGCTTTGCTAGGTTCATCGATGACTACAACAATTGCGTAACGCGGATCGCTCATCGGGCCAAAGCCGGCGAACAGCGAACGGTAGGAATTCTCGGCGTAGCCCTTGGTGCCGACCGACGTTTTACGCGCGGTACCCGACTTGCCGCCCACGTGATATGCCGGGACCTGTGCACGGAAAACTCCGCGCGGGGCCTCGATCACTTGTTGCAGCATGGTCTGCATGGTTTTTGCGACCGTCTCAGGCAATACCTGGGTGGTCTGCGGCGCCTTGTCGGTTTTGATCAGCGTCAGTGGCGCCAGGCGACCGTTGTTGGCCAGGGCTGAGAACGCGTGGACCAACTGGATCGCGGTCACGGAAATACCGTAGCCGTAAGACAGCGTGGCGGTTTCAGCCTTGCGCCATTCGCGGTAGTTCGGCAGGTTGCCGACTCGCTCGCCCGGGAAGCCCAGGCCGGTGTCCTGGCCGAGGCCGACTTTCTGCGCCAGGCGGAAAATGGTTTCGCCACCGATATCGAAAGCGATCTTGCTCATGCCGACGTTACTGGAATTGATCAGGATACCGGTCAGGTCAAGTACCGGCCCTTCGGACTTGGAAACGTCCTTGATGGTGTATTTGCCGATCTGCAAGGTACCTGGGTAAACCTCGACAGTATCGGTCGGTTTCCAGCGGCCGGACTCGATCGCGGCGCTCATGGAAATCGCTTTCATGGTCGAACCCGGCTCGAACACGTCGATCATCGCGCGGTTGCGCATCATCGCCGGCTGCAGGTTGCGACGGTTGTTCGGGTTGTAGGTCGGCTGGTTGACCATGGCGAGGATTTCGCCGGTCTTCACATCCATGATCACCAGGCTGCCGGCTTTGGCGCCGTTCTCGATGATCGCGTTGCGCAGCTCGCGGTTGGCCAGATATTGCAGGCGCAGGTCAATCGACAACGCCAAGGGCTTGCCGGCCTTGGCGTTTTTGGTGACCTGGACATCCTTGATCAGTCGGCCGCGCCGGTCCTTGATGACCTGGCGTTTGCCCGGGACACCGGCGAGCCATTCGTCATAGGCCAGCTCGACACCTTCGCGACCGTGGTCGTCGATGTCGGTAAACCCGACCATGTGCGCGGTGACTTCACCGGCAGGATAAAAACGCCGGAATTCTTCGATGCCGTAGACACCTGGCACTTTCAGATCGAGGACCGACTGGCCTTGTTCCGGGGTCAACCCCCGCACCAGGTAAATGAATTCCTTGTTGGCCTGGGCTTCGAGACGCTCGCTCAGGGCTTTCGGGTCCTGGCCCAACGCAGCCGCCAATGCCGGCCATTTCTCCTTGGCCAGTTGCATTTCCTTGGCGTTGGCCCACAGCGTGGTGACCGGAGTACTGACCGCCAAAGGCTCGCCGTTACGATCGGTGATCAGGCCGCGGTGAGCTGGAATCGGAATATGCCGCACGCTGCGCGCGTCGCCCTGGCCTTTAAGGAAGGCACGGTCGACGATCTGCAGGTCGATGATGCGCCAGCAGATAGCCGCGACCATGACGCCGAGCAAGCCCAGGACCAGGCGAAACCGCCATGGGAACAGTGCGCCTTCGAGTTTCATCATGGCGCCACCATCTGGACTTCAGCGGCGCCGGGGATGCGCATCTTCAGCTGCTCGGAGGCCAGGACTTCGATTCGGCTGTGCGCGGTCCAGGTGCTCTGCTCGAGAATCAAGCGGCCCCACTCTGCCTGCGCCTTGTCGCGCACGCTCAATTCGTTGTAAAGCGTGTTCAGCAGCTGACGGTTCCAGTGGGCACTGTAGGAAACACCGATAGCCGACACGAGCACGCCGACAAACAACAGCAGCATGAAAAAGCTTCCGCCGGGAAGTGGCTTGGCGAAAAGCTTGCTCACCGCAACTTCTCCGCGACACGCATGACGGCGCTACGGGAACGTGGGTTGGCTTTGAGTTCGGCCTCGGAGGCGGACTGCGCTTTGCCATGGACTTTGATTTTTGGCTCGAAGGCCACGTGCCGGACTGGCAGATTGCGCGGCAGGTTGTCGGCTTCGCCCTTCACCAGCTTGCGCATGAACAGTTTGACGATGCGGTCTTCCAGGGAGTGAAAGCTGATCACTACCAGGCGGCCGCCGACTTCCAGGCACTCCAGGGCAGCTTCGAGACCGGCTTCCAGGTCGCCCAGCTCGTTGTTGACGTGGATACGCAAACCCTGGAATGCACGGGTCGCCGGGTTCTTGCCCTTCTCCCAGGCAGGGTTGGCCACTTTCAACACTTCAGCCAGGTCGGCGGTGCGCTCGAATGGCTTGATGTCACGACGCTCGGCGACAGCGCGGGCCATGCGTCCGGAGAAACGTTCTTCGCCGTATTCCTTGAACACCCGGGCGATCTCTTCCACAGGCGCAGTGTTGACGAATTCGGCAGCGCTGACCCCTCGCGAAGGATCCATGCGCATGTCCAGCGGGCCATCGTTGAGGAAACTGAATCCGCGTTCCGGATCATCAAGCTGCGGCGAAGACACGCCGAGGTCGAGCAGAATGCCGCTGACCTTGCCCGCCAGGCCGCGCTCGGCAACTTCCGAACCCAGCTCGGCAAAGCTGCGCTGCACAACGACAAAGCGGCCGTCTTCGGCCGCCAGCGTTTGCCCTGTGGCAATCGCTTGAGGATCTTTGTCGAATCCGAGCAACCGGCCATCGGGACCGAGCTGGCTGAGGATCAAACGGCTATGCCCGCCGCGTCCGAACGTACCGTCCAGATAGCAGCCATCAGGACGTACGGCGAGTGCCTCGACGGCTTCGTCAAGCAGTACGGTGATGTGGTTGAAGCCGCTATCAATAGTCACAGAATTAAATCACGCAGTTCATCAGGCATGGCGCCCGGTTGTTGAATAGCAGCCAGGTCAGCGGCAGAAACCGCATCCCAGGCATCCTCGTCCCATAATTGGAACTTGTTCAGCTGGCCTACCAACATCGCGCGTTTATCCAACTTGGCATATTCACGCAAACGCGGTGGAACCAGAAAACGACCGCTGCCATCGAGCTCGAGGTCGACGGCATTACCGATCAGTAAACGTTGCAGCCGGCGGTTTTCTTCGCGAAGCGAAGGCAGTGCGCGCAGTTTGGTTTCAATAATTTCCCACTCATCGAGGGGGTAAACACATAAACATGGATCAACGGCATCGATTGTGACGATTAATTGCCCGGAACTACGCGAAACGAGCTCGTCGCGATACCGGCTCGGCATAGCGAGACGGCCCTTTGCGTCGAGACTGATAGCGTTAGCTCCGCGAAACACGTCAGCGTTTCTCCAAATTTTAGCGTTTTGAGCTCAAAAAACCCACTTCATGCCACTTTCCGCCACTTGCGCACACTATAGGAATGCGCCCACCACACCGTCAAGGCGCGCGGTAAAGGAAAAGTCTTACATAACTGTGATTTAGGAGCGCAAAAGGAGGGGTAACGGGAATCTGACACATAATCTTGCTCAATAACTTGAACCAGCACTGAGGGCTGCGCTCGGAAGTTAAAGTAGTTTGTTAAGAGTAAGATTTTTTTGGTATTACGAAAGTGCTTCTGCTGACGTTTCTGGAAGGGGAAAAAGCGTTACTGTCTGCGCCCTGTCCATTGCTGCAAACAGGGAGGGAAAAAAGGTGGAGAGTCGATCTGTAAGCCGGGTTCTGTCTTGAACAGTCATTCGTCTACGATGGCCATCACTGGACACCTTTAGCAACCTACCCGGTCCCAGCGCGGGCCACGCCTTGGGACCCTATTTGGTCTTGCTCCAAGTGGGGTTTACCTAGCCACGAACTGTTGCCAGACGTGCGGTGCGCTCTTACCGCACCTTTTCACCCTTACCGGCGCCGAAGCGCTTAGGCGGTTATTTTCTGTGGCACTTTCCGTAGGCTCACGCCTCCCAGGCATTACCTGGCACTTCGCCCTATGGAGCCCGGACTTTCCTCCCCCCCCTAATTTTCATAGAGGGCAGCGACTGTCCGATCGACTCTCCGCCGCGAAGGTTAACGGCACAGCGCCCGAAGAACAAGCGCTAAACGCCTTTGGCCGCTCCTGCGCGTCGGGTTTTTACTCGCCCTTCTGTTTATCCAGGGCGACTTGATAAAGCACATTCTTGCGTTCGCCAGTGATTTGCGCGGCCAGAGCGGCGGCACGCTTGAGCGGCATTTCTTCGAGCAGCAGATTGAGAATGCGCATCGCCTCGCTGCTGACCGCGTCTTCAGTCTCGGGGACAGACCAACCCGCCACCAGCACCACGCACTCTCCGCGCTGCTGGTTGCTGTCCGACTCGACGAACTCGCGCAACTCGGCCAGCGGCAAGCCTTTGAGGGTTTCAAAAGTCTTGGTGATCTCCCGGGCCAGCAACGCCGGCCGCTCACCACCAAACACCAGCTCCATATCCTGCAGGCACTCCAGGATACGGTGCGGCGCCTCATAGAAGATCAGCGTGCGCGGCTCTTCCTTGACCAGCTCCAGGCGGGCCCGGCGCCCTACGGCCTTGGCAGGCAGAAAGCCTTCGAAGATGAACCGGTCCGACGGCAGGCCCGCCGCCGACAATGCCGCAATCAGTGCACAGGCACCCGGTACCGGCACCACATTAATACCCGCCGCGCGGGCCTGGCGCACCAGGTGATAACCCGGATCGGAAATCAACGGAGTGCCAGCATCGGATATCAATGCCACATCGTCACCGGCCAACAGACGGGTAATAAAGCGACTACCTTCATCCCGCTCGTTGTGCTCATGGCAGGCCGCCAACGGCGTTGGAATGCCGAAGTGCTGCATCAGGCGCTGGGAGTGCCGGGTGTCTTCGGCGGCAATCAGCGCGACATCGCGGAGGATCTTCAGGGCGCGCGCACTGATGTCGTCCAGGTTGCCGATGGGCGTCGCCACCACATAAAGCGAGCCAGCAGCGGAATTCAAAGCACCTGGAGCAGTCAAAGCGCACACCTCATGATCGGTAAAAGTCGCCATTGTAGCGCGTAGCGCCGCCGGCGACAGGCGTCAGGTAATGCGGGTTTTCCAGCTGCAGATGCCGCGCTGCAACATTTGCATGAGCTAAATTGATCGATTCACGCCAGTAACATCGCGCCCCGGCCAGTGCTTGGGTACAATTCCACGCTAATTTGATCGAGTATCAGGAACACTACATGATCGCTTGCCTGCGGCTGTTCACTGCCCTCTGCCTCGCTGCCTTGCTGGCGGCTTGCGCCAGCTCGCCCTCTTCCAGCCTTGGCGACCTTCCACGGACTCCGGATGCCAGCATCGAGCAACTGCTCGAACAGGCTTCCCAGAGCAAAGACCCGGAGAAAGCTGCACTGTTGCGCCTGAGCGCCGCCGACCTGGCTTATCGCCAGGGTAACGCCGGGCAATCCGCGCAAATTCTCCAGCAAGTGCCTGTGGAACAACTCAAACCTGGCCAACAGGTGTTCGCCAGCACCCTGGCGGCGGAACTGGCGATGGTGCGCAACCAGCCCAAGGCAGCCTTGACCGCCTTGAGCCACCCGAGCCTGCAACGCCTGAGCGAACTGCCGGTCGAGCAACAGGTGCGTACCGGCACCGTGCATGCCCGCGCGCTTGAAGCCGACGGCCAGACCCTGGCAGCCGCACGGGAGCGCATTTTCATTGCCCCGATGCTCGAAGGCGAAGCGGCCAGCAAGAATCATGAAGCGATCTGGACCCTGATCGCTTCGTTGCCAACCGATCAACTGCAGCCGACTTCCACCGACGACCTCGGTGGCTGGATGAGCCTGGCGCTGGCCGTGAAGACGGCGGGCACCCTGGAACAACAGCAAGCCGCAATCGATAACTGGCGCGCACAGAATCCCAAGCACCCGGCCGCCATCCAGCTGCCGATCCCCCTGACCAAACTCAAGGAGCTGGCCAGCCAGCCCCTGGGCAAGATCGGCTTGCTGCTGCCGCAGGACGGGCCACTGGCCGCAGTCGGCAAGGCGCTGCGTGAAGGCTTCATGGCGGCTCACTACCAGGCGCAGCAAGCGGGCCAGAATCCTCCAGCGATCGAGTTCTATGACAGCTCGCGCCTGACCTCCATGGACGAGTTCTACCGCAAGGCCCAGGCCGACGGCGTGCAACTGGTGGTTGGGCCGCTGGAGAAGCCGCTGGTCAAACAGCTCAGCACTCGCCTGCAACTGCCGATCACCACCCTGGCCCTGAACTACAGCGAAGGCACCCAGGGTCCGGCGCAATTGTTCCAGTTCGGCCTGGCCGCAGAAGACGAAGCCCGCGAAGTTTCCCGTCGCGCTCGCGCCGATGGCCTGACCCGCGCCGCCATCATGGTGCCGAAAGGCGAATGGGGCGATCGTGTGTTGCGCGCGTTCAGCCAGGATTGGCAAGCCAACGGTGGCAGCATCGTCGCCACCGAACGTGTTGACCAACCGGTGCAACTGGCCCAGCAGATCGCCGACATGTTCCAGCTGCGTCAGAGTGAAGGTCGCGCCAAGAGCCTGCAAAGCACCGTTGGTTCGCAGGTCGCTGCCCAGCCTTCACGCCGCCAGGACATCGAGTTCATCTTCCTCGCGGCAACTCCACAACAGGCCCAGCAGATCAAACCGACGCTGAACTTCCAGTACGCGGGTGACGTGCCGGTCTATGCCACTTCCCACGTTTACAGCGCCAGCGGTGATGTGAACCAGTACAACGACATGAACGGCGTGCGCTTTTGCGAAACCCCGTGGCTGCTGGACGTCAACGATCCGCTGCGCAAGCAGGTTACCGCGCAGTGGCCGCAAGCCGCCGGCAGCCTCGGTCGCCTGTATGCGATGGGCGCCGATGCCTACCGCCTGGCACCTCGCCTGGGGCAGCTCAAGGCTTTGCCGGACAGCCGCATCGAAGGTGAGTCGGGCAGCCTGGGCATGACCCAGAACCAGCGCGTCGAACGCCAGTTGCCATGGGCGCAGTTCGTCAATGGCCAGGTCCAGCGCCTGCCGGACACCTCGCGCTGATGCCCGAGAGGTCTCGTCGACAAAGCGGTCAGGATGCCGAGCGCCACGCGCTCGAGCATCTGCAACAACAGGGTCTGCGCCTGGTGGCGCAGAACTGGTTATGCAAACGCGGTGAGCTTGATCTGGTCATGCTCGATGGCGATACAGTAGTATTCGTTGAAGTCCGCTACAGAAAAAACACTCAATGGGGTGGCGCGCTCGATAGCATCGATGAGCGCAAACGGCAGAAGCTGATTTTTGCCGCGCAGTATTTTCTTCAGCGAGAGTCGCGCTGGGCCAATTCCCCTTGCCGTTTCGACGTGATTGCCATCGACAGCAATCTCGATCAGTTGAACTGGTTGCAAAATGCCTTCGACAGCTGACCGACCGCGCGCTGAACCGGACACTTCCACCCAACACTTTTGCTCTTTGCTTTGCGGGCTGCACATCCCTGTGCCAAGTAGCCGCGCCAATTAAGGTCACACAGATGGACATGCAATCCCGAATTCGCCAGCTTTTTCAGGCCAGTATCGATACCAAGCAAATGGCGATGGACGTACTTGCACCGCACATCGAGCAAGCCAGCCAGGTGATGGTCAACGCCCTGCTCAACGAGGGCAAGATGCTGTCCTGCGGCAATGGCGGCTCGGCTGGCGACGCCCAGCATTTCTCCTCGGAGCTGCTCAACCGCTTCGAACGCGAGCGCCCGAGCCTGCCAGCCATTGCACTGACCACCGACAGCTCGACGATTACCTCGATCGCCAACGATTACAGCTACAACGAAATCTTCTCCAAGCAGATCCGCGCCTTGGGCCAACCGGGCGATGTACTGCTGGCGATTTCGACCAGCGGCAACTCGGCAAACATTATTCAAGCGATCCAGGCCGCACATGATCGCGAAATGATTGTCGTAGCAATGACGGGCCGCGACGGTGGCGGCATGGCGTCGCTGCTTTTGCCCGAGGACGTCGAGATCCGCGTCCCGGCCAACGTCACTGCACGTATTCAGGAAGTCCACCTGCTGGCGATCCATTGCCTCTGCGACTTGATCGACAGCCAACTGTTCGGGAGTGAAGAATGACCCCTAATCGCCTAGGCCTACTGGCCCTGACACTGTGCCTCGGCATCAGCGGCTGCACTTCGGTGGTTAACGCCAGCCGTGAAGCGCCAATTGATGATGACCGCGGAACCCGTACTTTCGGCAGCAAGATCGATGACACCCTGATCGAAACCAAGGTCGGCGTGAACGTCGCCAAGGCCGATCCAGCCCTGGACAACGATTCGCACATCGTCGTCACCAGCTTTAACGGCGTCGTACTGCTGGCCGGGCAAACGCCTACCGCCGAACTCAAGGCCAAGGCCGAACAGGCCGCATCCACAGTCCAGCGCGTGAAGAAGGTGCATAACGAACTGCAGGTGCTGCCTCCTTCCGGTTTCCTGGCTCGCCAGAACGACACCTGGCTGACCTCCAAGATCAAGACCCAGATGCTCACCGATGCGAGCATTCCGGGTTCGCGCATCAAGGTTGTCACCGAGAACGGTATCGTCTACCTGCTGGGCCTGCTGACCAAGCAGGAAGCGGCCCAGGCGACCAATCTGGTGCAGGGCGTTTCTGGGGTGCAGAAGATTGTTAAGTTGTTTGAATATATCGACTGACACCTGTGGGAGCGGGCTTGCTCGCGAAGACGGTTTAACATTCAACGACGATGTTGACTGACGCTCCGCTTTCGCGAGCAAGCCCGCTCCCACATGAATTGTTGCGCACAAAAAAGGCGATCCATTCGGATCGCCTTTTTTATTACTTCACCACCTTCAAACTTGGCCGTCCGCTTGGTCGCGGCGGCTCGCTGTCGGGCGGCGGGATATCGTCATCCGGCTCGATCTCTTCCTCGTCTTCCATAGGCGATTCCAGATCAAACACCATGCCCTGACCGTTCTCCCGAGCGTAAATGCCCAGGATCGATGCGATAGGCACGTACAGGGTGTGCGGCACGCCACCGAAGCGCCCTTCGAAGCTGACCGCTTCGTTGTCCATGTGCAAATGCCGCACGGCTGCCGGCGATACGTTCAGGACAATCTGTCCGTCACTGGCAAAGCCCTGAGGCACCTGAACCGACGGATACTCGGAATTGACCAGCATGTGCGGGGTGCAATCGTTATCTACAATCCACTCATAGAGCGCGCGGACCAGATAAGGTCGACTGGAGTTCATAGCGGCTCCTTAAGCCTTAGCGCATATCGCGTTCGACGCCAGACAGACTCGCCTGGAAAGCCTCACGCGCAAACGAGCGCTCCATATAATCAAGCAGCGGCTTCGCAGGCCGCGGCAATTCGATACCCAGAATCGGCAAGCGCCAGAGTATGGGTAATAGGCAGCAATCCACCAGACTTTGTTCCTCGCTGAGGAAAAACGGCTTGTCCGCGAACAACGGCGACACGCCTGTCAGGCTTTCGCGCAGCTCCTTGCGGGCCACGACTCGGGCTGCTTCCTTGGTCCGCGAATCCAGGATCAGATCCACCAGGCCACACCAGTCACGCTGGATACGATGGATCAGCAGACGGCTGTTGGCACGCGCCACGGGATAAACCGGCAGTAGCGGCGGGTGCGGGTAACGCTCATCCAGATATTCCATCACTACGGTCGATTCCCACAACGCCAGGTCACGATCGACCAGGGTGGGCAAACTTCCGTAAGGGTTCACTTCGATCAGTTTAGGCGGCTGGCGACCAGCTTCCACATAAATGATCTCGGCGCTGACACCCTTCTCTGCGAGTACGATACGTACCCGGTGGGAATAGTGGTCGGCGGGGTCGGAGTAACAGGCCAACCGATTGGTCACGCCCATGGCGGTCCTCCTCGCTTGTTGAAATTTCGAAAGCGGAAAAACGAGCGCGCCCAGAGGGCGCCTCTCCGTAACGTCTGGATCACCAGATACGTTACATCTTCAGAGACGCCCTTGGGCGCGCGCGATTAACAGCAATTGCTTGAAACGTTATCAGTGCACGTCTTTCCAGTATTCGCGCTTGAGCAGGTAAGCGAATACGAAGAAGAACGCCAGGTACAGCAATACGTACGTACCGATGCGCTGATGTTGCAGCTTAACCGGGTTAGCCGAGTAAGCGAGGAAGGTTACCAGATTCTTGACCTTCTCATCGAACTGCTCTTCGGTCAGCGCTCCACTTTTCGGCACGATAGTCAGCTGATCACAAGCTTCATGAGTCAGCGGCGTACCGGTCAGAGGGTCATATTGCTTCTTCCCGTCCTCGACGATCTGCACCTGTTTGCAGCCAACTACCTGGCGACCCTGCAGGCCGACCAGCACGTTAGGCATGCCGACGTTCGGGAAG
The DNA here is from genome assembly GCF_026241895.1 of Pseudomonas sp. RIT-562. GTDB lineage: Bacteria > Pseudomonadota > Gammaproteobacteria > Pseudomonadales > Pseudomonadaceae > Aquipseudomonas > Aquipseudomonas mandelii_F. The sequence goes on from NZ_JAPJIV010000016.1 coordinate 67,633, forward strand.
ACCTTGTTATTGACACCCCAAGGGCGCGACGGATCTTCGTAGAACGACTTCAGGTAACCGTAGAGCCAGTCGGTGCCACGTACGCGGGCAACCAGGGTCAGGTCGGGCGGTGCCGCACCGAACCAGGTCTTGGCGTCTGCAGGCTGCATGCCGATGCTCATGTGATCGCCGATCTTGGCACCCGTGAACACCAGGTTCGAGAGCATCAGGTCGTGCGGGATGCCCAGGTCGTCGGCCACTCGCTCGTAACGCTGGAACTTGGCGCTGTGGCAGCCCATGCAGTAGTTGGCGAACGTACGAGCGCCGTCCTGCATGGCCGCTTTGTCGGAAACGTCGATATCGACCTTTTCCAGCTCCGGGCCACCATGTTCAGCGGCAAAGGACAGCACAGGCATTGCAGCAAGAATCAGTACAGCAAATAGCTTTTTCATCAGCCAGTCACCCTTTCCGGAACCGGTTTGGTCTTCTCGAGCCTGGTGTAGAACGGCATCAGAATGAAGTAGGCGAAGTACAGGAAGGTACACACCTGCGACAGCAAGGTACGGCCTGGAGTCGGAGCCAGGACACCGAGGATGCCGAGGATCACGAACGAAACGCAGAACACCACCAGCCAGATCTTGCTTAGCCAGCCCTTGTAGCGCATCGACTTGACCGGACTGCGATCCAGCCAAGGCAGGACGAACAACACCGCAATGGCCGCGCCCATGGCGATAACACCTAGGAGCTTGTCCGGAACCGCACGCAAGATCGCGTAGAACGGAGTGAAGTACCAGACCGGAGCAATGTGCTCTGGGGTCTTGAAGGCGTTGGCCACTTCAAAGTTCGGCTTCTCGAGGAAATAACCGCCCATCTCCGGGAAGAAGAACACGATCGAGCAGAAGATGAACAGGAACACCACCACGCCGACGATATCTTTCACGGTGTAGTACGGGTGGAAAGCGATGCCATCCAGCGGTACGCCGTTTTCGTCCTTGTGTTTCTTGATGTCTACGCCGTCCGGGTTGTTGGACCCGACTTCGTGCAGCGCAAGAACGTGCAGCACCACCAGACCCAGAATCACGATCGGCAAGGCCACGACATGGAGCGCGAAGAAGCGGTTCAGGGTGATCCCGGAAATCAGGTAGTCACCACGGATCCACTGGGTCAGGTCGTCACCGATGAGCGGGATCGCACCGAACAGCGAGATGATCACCTGGGCACCCCAGTAGGACATCTGGCCCCACGGCAGCAGGTAGCCCATGAAGGCTTCAGCCATCAACGCCAGGTAGATCAGCATGCCGAAGACCCACACCAGCTCACGCGGCTTCTGGTACGAACCGTAGAGCAAGCCACGGAACATGTGCAGGTAGACCACGATGAAGAACATCGAAGCACCGACCGCATGCAGCAGACGCAGGATCGAGCCGTATTCGACGTCACGCATGATGTATTCGACGGAAGCAAAGGCTTCTTCCGCCGACGGGGTGTAGCTCATGGTCAGCCAGACACCAGTGACGATCTGGTTGACCAGAACGAGCAGCGCCAGCGAGCCAAAGAAATAGAAGAAGTTGAAGTTCTTCGGAGCGTAATACTTGCTGAGATGGTCTTCCCACATTTTAGTGGCGGGAAAGCGCGCATCAACCCAATCCATGAACTTGCTCATCACGCGTTCTCCTTATCGACGCCGATTACGATGATCTCATCGGTCTCATAGGAATGCGGGGGAACTGGCAGGTTCAAAGGCGCAGGTTGCGACTTGTAGACGCGACCAGCCAGGTCGTAGTGGGAGCCGTGGCAAGGGCAGAAATAACCACCTACCCAGTCCTTGCCCAGATCAGCAGGTGCCACTTCCGGACGGAAAGTCGGCGAGCAACCCAGGTGCGTGCAGATTCCGATCAGCAGCAGAACCTCTGGCTTGATCGAACGCGTTTCCGGGTCGACATAAGTCGGTTGTGTCGAGTTCTTGGAGGTCGGGTCAGACAGCTGGCCCTCGATCTTTTTCAGATTCCCCAGGATTTCCTCGGTACGGCGGACGATGAATACCGGCTGACCGCGCCACTCAGCAATCATCTGCTGGCCTGGTTCGATTTTGCTGACATTCACTTTCACCGGTGCACCTGCGGCTTTCGCCTTGGCACTGGGAAACCATGACCCCACGAACGGGACCGCAGCCCCCACCGCTCCTGCAGCACCCACCACGGATGTGGCTGCTACCAAGAAGCGACGCCGGCCTGCATTCACGCCGTCATTGCTCATTCAGTCCTCTCCCATCAGCTTTGTGGCCTGTTAAATCAGGCATCTACTAAGTAAATCTATGTACTTATAAAAATTTTGCCGAATGGTAATGAAAAGCCCCAATTCTGACAAGGTAATTACCCAAGGGCTCCACTGCCAAGCCTTGCAGTATAGGGCCTCTACGGCTGTGGCAAGTTGTCACAGAGCAATTCTTTGATAAATCGCTCCCATAAAAAAACGCCCAGCTCCGTGAGGAAACTGGGCGTTCTTTTTTGAACGTGGAAGCGAATTAACGCTTCGAGTACTGCGGACGCTTACGCGCTTTACGCAGACCAACTTTCTTACGTTCAACTTCACGAGCATCGCGAGTCACGAAGCCAGCTTTGCGCAGAGCGCCACGCAGGGTTTCGTCGTACTGCATCAGAGCGCGAGTGATACCGTGGCGGATTGCGCCAGCTTGACCACTTACACCACCGCCGATCACGGTGACGTAGATGTCGAACTTCTCGACAGTCTCAGTCAATTCCAGCGGCTGACGAACTACCATGCGGGCAGTTTCGCGGCCGAAGAAATTATCCAGCGAACGGTTGTTGATGGAGATGTTACCAGTACCCGGACGCAGGAAAACGCGTGCGGTTGCGGTCTTGCGACGGCCAGTGCCGTAATTTTGAGTCGCCGACATAATGAACTATTCCGTTAAAACTTCAGTTCTTGGGGCTGCTGAGCAGTATGAGGGTGTACAGCGCCCGCATAGACTTTCAGCTTACGATACATGTCGCGACCCAGCGGGTTCTTAGGCAGCATGCCTTTGACCGCGGTCTCGATCACGCGCTCAGGGGCTTTAGCGATCAGCTTTTCAAAGTTGATCGACTTGATGCCGCCCGGGAAACCGGAGTGGGAGTAGTAGATTTTGTCGGTGGTTTTAGCACCGGTTACACGAATCTGCTCGGCATTGATAACGACGATGTAGTCGCCGGTGTCAACGTGAGGAGTGTACTCAGCTTTATGCTTGCCACGCAGACGGCTCGCGATTTCGGTGGCCAGACGACCCAGGGTCTGACCTGCAGCGTCGACGACAAACCAGTCGCGCTGTACTGTTTCCGGTTTAGCAGTAAAAGTTTTCATTCTTTATAGCCTCAGGGGCCGCCCTGTAAATTAGACGGCGGATCTTACTGAATAGTGCGTACTTTGACAAGTCAAAGGCAGCCGGATACAGACGCTTTCGGGGGCTCGGGTCGGCGCGTCCGTTCAACGGCAAGATTCTTCGGCGGCGGCGCATCACTTCCACTGCAGAAAGAGGTGCGCAATTATGCAGATTGCGAAAAATATTTCAACCTGCTTTTATGATTGTTTTGCCCAAGGAGCACCCGATGGACTATCGACAGCTAGGCCGGACCAACCTGAACGTGAGTGCCATCTGCCTCGGAACCATGACCTGGGGCGAGCAAAACACTGAAGCTGAAGCCTTCGCGCAGATCGAACGGGCCAAGGAAGCCGGGATCAATTTCATCGACACCGCAGAAATGTACCCGGTGCCGCCCAAGGCCGAAACCTACGCGACCACCGAGCGCTACATCGGCAACTACTTCAAAAGCCGCGGCGATCGCGCCGACTGGATCCTCGCCAGCAAGATCGCCGGCCCCGGCAACACCATCGACTATATCCGCGACAAGAACCTGCGCCACAACCGCCAGCACATCACCGCAGCCGTGGACGCGAGCCTCAAGCGCCTGCAAACCGACTATATCGATCTGTACCAGTTGCACTGGCCGGAACGCAGTACCAATTTCTTCGGCCAGCTTGGCTACAAACACCAGACGGAAGCCAACCTGACGCCACTTGAGGACACCTTGGAAGCACTGGACGAGCAAGTCCGGGCCGGCAAGATCCGCCATATCGGCCTGTCGAATGAAACGCCGTGGGGCACCATGCGCTTTCTGGCACTGGCCGAAGCCCGTGGCTGGCCGCGCGCGGTGTCGATCCAGAACCCTTACAACCTGCTCAACCGCAGTTTCGAGGTCGGCCTGGCGGAAATCGCCATCCGCGAACAATGCGGCCTGCTCGCCTACTCGCCTCTGGCGTTCGGTTTCCTGTCAGGCAAGTACGAAGGCGGCGCCCGCCCGCCAAAAGGCCGCCTGAGCCTGTACAGCCGCTTCAGCCGCTATTTCAACCCACAGTCGGAAGCGGCCTGCAGCCGTTATGTGGCCCTGGCCCGCGAACATGGCCTGGACCCGGCGCAAATGGCGCTGGCGTTCGTCAACCAGCAGCCGTTCGTCACCAGCAACATCATTGGCGCCACGACCCTGGAGCAGTTGGAGAGCAACATTGCCAGCTTCGAGCTGAAGCTGTCGGATGAAGTGCTTGAGGGGATTGAGGCGATTCACAAGGATCATCCGAATCCGGCACCTTGATCGCCCGATAAAAAGCCATCGCGAGCAGGCTCACTTCTACAGCTGGAATGCGTTCCCCTGTAGGAGTGAGCCTGCTCGCGATGGCGATTTAACAGGCGCCGTAGATCAAAGCGACCGCGCAATAATCTCCTTCATGATCTCATTGGTCCCCGCATAAATCCGCTGCACCCGCGCATCCGCCCACGCGCGCGCCACCGGGTATTCCCACATGAATCCGTAGCCGCCATGCAACTGCACGCACTCGTCGAGCACCTTGCATTGCAGGTCAGTCCCCCAATACTTGGCCATCGCCGCCGTCGGCACATCCAGCTTGCCCTGCAAGTGCAGCTCCAGGCAACGATCGACGAAGACCCGGCCAATCTGAATTTCAGTGGCCATTTCCGCGAGCTTGAACCGGGTATTCTGGAAGTCCGCAATCGCCTTGCCGAACGCCTTGCGCTCACGGGTGTAATCGAGCGTCCACTGCAGCGCCGCCTCGGCCGATGCCAGGCCACCGATAGCCACGGTGAGCCGCTCCTGTGGCAACTCCTGCATCAGGTAAGCAAAGCCCATCCCCGCCTGCCCCAGAAGATTTTCCTTGGGTACCCGCACGTCCTGGAAAAACAACTCCGAAGTGTCCTGCGCCTTCATGCCGACTTTCTCCAGGCGCTTGCCCTTGTCGAAGCCCGGCGTATCGGCCTCCACCAGGAACAGGCTGGTGCCCTTCGCGCCGGCCTTCGGGTCGGTCTTGGCCACGACGATCACCAGGTCGGCCAGAAAGCCATTGGTAATGAAGGTCTTGGAGCCGTTGATCACATACTCGTCGCCATCCAGTACCGCAGTGGTCTTGACCCCCTGCAAGTCGGAACCGGCACCCGGCTCGGTCATGGCAATCGCGGTGACCATCTCGCCAGAGACCAGTTTTGGCAGGTATTTATGCTTCAGCGCCTCGCTGCCGTAATGCAGGATGTATGGCGCAACAATGTCCGAATGGAGAGAAAAACCAATGCCGGTCAGGCCGAGTCGGCCAACCTCTTCGATCACCACCGCGCTATACAGAAAATCCGCCCCGAGCCCGCCATATTCTTCCGGAAGATGGGAGCACAGCATCCCCGCCTCCCCCGCCTTGTTCCAGAGCTTACGGTCGATGTAGCCCTGTTTCTCCCATTGCCCATGGAACGGCACCGCCTCCTTTTCGAGGAACGTTCGAACGCTGTCGCGAAAGAGTTCGTGCTCGGAACTGAACAAGGTTCTGGGGATCATGCGGCACCTGTCGTTATTGTTGGAGGGAGTGGCCTCCAGAGACTATGCCTCGCCTCCGATACAGGACACTGGACACATCAGACAAAAAATAAGACGATCCAGCCGTCTGGTGACCACTTTCCCTTATAAAAATAAAGTTGAATTATGTCCAACCAAGTCTCCACGCCGTTACGGCGCGTCAGCATCCTGGCTATCGATCGGGTTTTCGCTTCCACTCTCATGCAAGCCAAGGATTTCTTCCACCTTGCCAGCCTGCGCTACGGCAAACAGCTGGGCCACGGCCTCGTGCCGGCCTTCGAGACTCGCCTGGTCAGCCCGGATGGCAAGCCAGTGAACAGCTTCAGTGATGTGATCATGCCGGTGGATGGCGGCCTGGAAAACGCCGACATCATCGTCCTGCCAGCGTTCTGGGACGACTTCGAAACCCTTTGCCAACGCTATCCGCAAGTCCTGCCATGGCTGCGCCAGCAACATGCCCGCGGTGCTGTGCTGTGCGGCGAAGCGACCGGCGTGTTCTGGCTCGCCGAAGCCGGGCTGCTCGACGGCAAGGAAGCCACCACTTACTGGCGCTTCTTCAATGCCTTCGCCGAACGCTTCCCCAAGGTGCAGCTCAATCAGGACAAACACCTGACCGACGCCGACAACCTGTATTGCGCCGGCGGCACCACATCCGCCTGCGACCTGTATATCTACCTGATCGAGCGCTTCTGCGGCGCCAACGTGTCACAAGCCGTGGCCCGTGACATCCTTTATGAAGTGCAGCGCAGCTACTCCCCCGGCCGCATCGGCTTCGGCGGACAAAAACTGCATCAGGACGTGATCATCCTGCAGATCCAGCACTGGCTCGAAGAACACTTCGCCGACAAATTCCGCTTCGAAGACGTCGCCCGCGAACACGGCATGAGCATCCGCAACTTCATGCGCCGCTTCCAGACCGCCACCGGCGACAAACCCCTGCATTACCTGCAGCGCCTGCGCATCGAAACCGCCAAGGGCCTGCTGTCCGGCAGTCGCAAGAGCATCAAGACCATCAGCTATGAGGTGGGTTACGACGATGCGAGCTTCTTTGCGCGGCTGTTTCGCCAGCATACGGAGCTGTCGCCGAATCAGTATCGGCAGCAGTTTCAGCAGGCTGCTTGATGTATTAGCCAACCTCCAATCCAATCTTGAAATCCAATATGGGTGCGCCTGCTCGCGATGAACGATGATTTTGTTTTACGAGATAAACCGAATCGTTGTATTCACGGCCAAGCCCATCCATGCAAGTTCATGGTCCGCTGCTAACATTCTTCCTACATAAATATAGGAAAACACTTCACCTTGCAGTTGTATTTTACTACTGCAGCGAGACACTAAAAGATCAAACATACTTCCCGAGCAAATCTACTACAACGCATCAGGGAAGATAAACAGATGACCATCGGTTCCAGCTACAACTACCCCTCAGAAATCGCAGAGAGCGCGCCTCGAACAAAGCGCTCAGTTCAAAACAAATGGCACGGCCGTTTTCCTAACCCTCCTGACTTATGCTTCGACTACCGCTCTTTGGTGGAACAAGCTAATGGTATCGCTCGAGCAACGAATTCAGATCATAAAATTTGCATAATTGGTGCTGGCATAACTGGGCTCACTGCTGCGCGCGAGCTATACCGCTGCGGCTTTAATAATGTAACCCTCATCGAGCAGTCCAAACGAATAGGAGGCAGACACTTGACTGTGTCCGGCAGCCTAAGCTCTCCAAAGAGTCACACCCCTTTCGAAATGGGCGCCATGCGGATGCCTTTCTTCAACCGCGCAGGGGAGCCACCGAAAGATGGCCGCTCGTTGATGGCTTACTACGCGAGTGAATTCGGACTGAGTATTTCAGACTTTGCAAACCCAGGCAGTCCATGGGTGGCGTCTACGGGCATATATCTTCGAGAAGGCAGTGTGGGCGGCCGATCGCTACCACATATGCTGATATGGAAGAATGAAGACGGCCTCACTCCGCCCCCAGGAGAAGAGCTCCAACGTGTATACGCCAAATGGAGAGCCTTCGCCGACCGAATGAGCCTCCACATTTCGGAGGAGTATGCTACCCAAAAATGGGAGCAGATGTGGGCTGCCATCGTCCAGAAATATGAAAGCACTTCGTTTCGCGACTTGGTTACCATGCCCGCCATCAATGCCTGGGAAGAAAACTCTCCCGGAAATTTCGGCGGTATGGGCATGACAGCGGATGAGTCCGCGATTTTCTATGCCATCGGAATTGGTGACGGAAGCTGGGGCGCCTTCTACGATGTCTGCTCTCTTTACCCGCTGCGCACTGCGATTTTTGGATTCAGCAGCCAGCTGCAATTGATCCACGGGCGAGTCGATTCAACTGGCGACCCCGTCGAATCCCCTCACCTCAGTAGTGCAGCAGTTTACGACTCACGGGGCTTAGCGTTTGACAAACCAAGATACATCGGGCTCGCTGCTTTAGACGAATGTATGTTGTTCATGGAGACAGACACAACCGGGACGTCTTATTACGAGCATGCATTGGAGAGAAGAGATGCCTTTTTAACCGACTCGCCGGTAACGAAGCTTCAAAAACTCGATGACGGTAAAGTGCGAGTCTTTTACAACTGGAATGACAGCGATCCAGATCAAGCTGAGGAGCAATTTGCCGACTACGACTCAGTTGTCATGACCCTCCCTTCCTGGCTGATCGAGACTCGAATAACGCTGGAAAACTTCACTCAGGAAATGCTTCCGTTCGAAACAATAAACGCTTATAAAACGGCTCATTGGGAAACCAGCTGCAAAGTCTTTGCGCCCCTGAAGAAATCTTTTCTGAACAAAAATAAAAAAATCCCACAAACGATCGTCACTGATAGTTTCATTCACGATGTATACACCTATCGCTATAATAAAAACTATAGCTACGACTGCATTCTTTTAAGCTACACGTGGGAAGACGATGCAACCAAGCTGGCTTTATTTACGGACAAGGAACTGGTCAAAAAATGCGTCAAAGAGCTCGACCGAATACTCATGAACTCCGAAAACATTCGAGAGCGGATCTCACCTTACATCGGCATGGATCAAGCCGTCGTGCAACGCTGGATGACCGACAAAAACGCCTTAGGGTGTGCAAAATTGTATAGGCCAGGTACCTATTACGACGCGGTCAGCCTGATGAAATATAACAGGGACTACGCCCATATTTCCGGTTTGTACTTTTCGGGAGAGTCTTTTTCGGTAGACGCGGGCTGGACCGAACCCTGCTTTCGCGGTGCCGTCGATGCCGTCATTCATATCTGCAACAAAACGGGAGCCACCTTCAACGGAGGTTTTACGATGGCGGAATATCCTGAATACAAACTAAAAACCTGAGTAAATTTCCTCGTATCGAATTCCAATATAGCCCCTTTGCATTAGCTTGCTTTTCGCCATCTTGGGATTTGGACTACAACCAAAAAGGAAACGGCTGACTTTCTCGATCTTGGATCTTCAACGCCTAATGCATGCGCAATTAAACGGGTTGAAGAAAAATAAAAACGAGGTCGTCATGAGCAAGTCAGTCAGTCCTGTCCGTGTAGCAGTCGTGCAATTCGATCCACAAGTCGGCATGGAAAATCGTGAGGGAAATCTGTGCCGCAGCCTGGAATTGGCTTTGGAGGCAGTCAGTGGTGGTGCGAACCTCATAGTCCTGCCGGAGCTTTCCAACACAGGTTACTTCTTCAGCAACCGGAAAGACGCCTTCGAACATTCAGAGGCGGTTCCCTCGGGACCAAGCGTCCAAAGCTGGATGGATTTTGCCATCGAGCACAAGGTGTATCTGATTGCTGGGTTGACCGAGCGAGATGGTATGCAGCTCTTCAACACCGGTGTACTGGTGGGCCCGGATGGGTTCATTGGCAAATACCGAAAAGCCCACTTGTGGAACCTCGAAAAGCTTTGGTTCACCCCGGGCGATACAGGCTTTCCGGTGTTCGATACGCCGATCGGTCGAATCGGGTTGTTGATCTGCTGGGATATCTGGTTTCCCGAAGTGCCGCGCATTCTTAGTCAACAAGGCGCGGACATCATTTGCAGCTTGAACAATTGGGTATGGACACCTCCACCATTGTTCGATTGTGCCGGCAAATGCATGGCATCGTACTTGACGATGACCGCCGCTCACGTCAACAACGTATTCATTGCCGCTGCCAGTCGGATCGGCGAAGAACGAGGCGCTCGTTACCTGGGCTGCTCACTGATTGCAGGCACTAATGGATGGCCTATTGGGGAAGTGGCGTCAGCAGATAAACAGGAAATTTTGTTTGCCGATATCGACCTGACCAGTTCTCGCAGTGCTCCGATCTGGAACAACTTGAACGATCTACATCGCGATCGCCGGACCGATCTCTTCGATCAGATGCTCGGATACACCCAGCACCCTCCCCTCCCACGCTGACCGAGGAATTCAATCATGAAATCCGATACCGATCGGCTGGACCCGCTCGACCGCACGAAACTCGATACGTCGATTATCGTGCTAGTGCTAGCCACTGGATTGCTTATTCCCTGGCTTACATTTACCTACCGCTCGTCATGGTCAATGCTTTGGCCTGACTACAACCATATGGTGTCGAATCTCCCTGACCTGGCGGCATGGCTGCGCTGGATCGTGGGAGATATCAGTGAGGTAGCATTCTACAAGCACGAGTTCGCCTCCTTGGGACTGTTAGCCGGAGCATATCTGGCTTACTGGGCTAATCGCACTGGGAAATCATGGCAAGGTTTTGCCATCTCATACGGCACCGGGCTGTGGCCGTGGTTAGTCACAAGCTCTCTACTTGGCTTGTTGCTGAGCAACCTGCTGTGGGGCTGGACGGTAACAGCGACCAGCTGGCAACCAACATTTGCCGCCTTCGTTTCACTGCCGGCAGCAATGGTGCTGATGTTTGGAGGTGGGTGGAAGGTCACGATCAATGGCGCCGTAATGGGGGCCACGCTTGTAACTCCCATGTGTTTGCTCATCGTGAACTACGTGTGCATTCCAATGAACTTGCCTGCGGTCATTGGTAATGTCTCTGGAATGGCGGTTGCCAGCGTCGCGGCGTTCCTCCTGTGTCGGTACATCCCCGGCCTGGTCAAGACTGAATCATCGGGGCCACCCGGAAATCAATCCAGCAACACAGTCGTTCCCTTAAAACCCAAAACACCTGACTACGGAATAATCTGGGGTCTACGTCGGGTATTGGCTGATTTTTCGGAAGCGCCATTTTTCGGCAACGAATGGGCAAGCGTGGGTCTTTTGGTGGGCGCACTACTCGCCTTTACGTTGAACCCCTTAAGCCCCGCCTACGGTTCGGGCTTGTTACCACACCTGATCGGAGCACAGGCGCTGACGTCAGCGATCGGTGTGGTGATCTGGCGCAGGCAATGGAAGTTGCTCGGCTGGTACCCCACCTATGTCCCGTTGGTTTCGGTCGTCCCAGCGGCCGTTCTGACATACGGCGGCAGCTGGCATGTAATTGCAATTAGCGCAGTGCTGGGTGCACTCATCGCTCCGCCACTAGCATGCGCAATAGCCAGGCGAATTCCTAAGGACATGCACCCTTACATTGGAAACGTCCTGTCCATGGCTATCAGTACTTTGCTGATCATTCCGTTTATCGGTTGGTTCTTGTCTGTTTAATACAACCTGCGGGCGGGCTGTAACGATGATTGCAGCCTGCCCTGGTCATCTTACGCGAGGTATTACATGGATCTGCCCACACTGGCCATTGCGGCTTTAGGCGGCACGGTGAGCATGCAACCCAGGAATTTCGGTGAAGGAGTCATCCCGACCATCAGCGGTGACACTTTGTTGGACGCTGTACCAGAACTGAAAACTCTCGCCAGGATCAACGTTGAAACACCTGGACTGCATCCGAGCGCTTCATTGAGTTTCGATTTTTTGCTAAGGGTTCTCTGCTGGGCGAACGATCAGGTAGAGAACGGTGCTACGGCTGTTGTCATCACGCAAGGTACGGACACCCTTGAAGAGACAGCGGCATTTTTTCATCACTTGTGGAGCCACGAGGCGCCTCTGATCCTCACCGGAGCCATGCGCTCGGCAAATCAGGCGGGAGCCGATGGCCCAGCTAATCTTCTGGATGCTTGCCGGGTTGCCCTGTCGCAATCGAGTCGATGCCGCGGCGTTCAAGTGGTGATTAACGGACAGGTTCACCACGCGAGCGTCGTGCGCAAATCCGATTCATTGGCGTTGCATGCATTTACATCTCCCATGGTTGGGCCCACAGGCATTCTTCTGGAGGGACAGGTTCGCTATTTCCACGGGCCAATCAAGCGACAGTTGCTTCCCCTCCCGCAACAGACAACACAACAGGTTGCCCTACTGGAAAGTACCTTGTCGGCTGACACCCTGGTGCTGGAGAAGATCGTGGAGCTGGGCTACGACGGCCTTGTGATCGCTGGGTTCGGGGCGGGACATGTCTCGGAGCATTGGGCAGAAGCAATTGCAAAGATCGCGACAAAAATTCCGGTAATCATCGCTACTCGCACCGGTTCAGGACCAACGGCTCAAGCCTCATATGGTTTTATTGGCAGCGAGATGGATCTGATCCGCAGAGGCGCATTGATGGCAGGTTTTCTATGTCCACGCAAAGCCAGGATACTGCTGTGGCTGCTAATTGGCTGCCAACGTCTAGAAGAACTGCAGTCTTTCCTCGACGAGGGCTGATGCATCAGTATTTGCGCTTCTGTGGAAAGAAAAAAGGGCCTGCATATGCAGGCCCTTTTTAATGATTTCGAATTGCCTACGGCTTATGCGCCCGCGACAGGAATTCGTGCGACTGCATCTCCAGCAAACGACTCAGCGTGCGCTGGAATTCGAAGTTCAGGCGACCGCCGGTGTAGAGATCTTTCAGCTCGACTTCTGCCGAGATGATCAGCTTCACGTTGCGGTCGTAGAATTCGTCGACCATGTTGATGAAGCGCCGGGCGATGTCGTCGGTGGTGACGCTCATCTGCTCAACTCCGCTCAGCAGGACCGCGTGGAAGATCTTGCCCAGTTCGATGTAGTCGTTCTGGCTGCGCGGGCCGTCGCAGAGCTCGCGGAAGTCGAACCAGGCCACGTCGTCGCAAGTACGCAGGGCGCGGATTTCGCGGTTTTCGATGATCAGCACGTCGTTCTCGACCGCTGCGGTGCATTCCGGCGTCAGGGCGCGGAAGCTCTTGCGCAGGCTTTCGTGGGACGCTTCGTCCAGCGGAAAATGGAACAGCTCTGCTTGCTCAAGGTGGCGCAGGCGATAATCGACGCCGCTGTCGACGTTGACGATCTCGGTGTTCTGCTTGATCAGCGCGATGGCCGGCAGGAAGCGTGCACGCTGCAGGCCGTCCTTGTACAAACCATCTGGCACGATGTTCGAGGTCGCAACCAGGGTCACGCCGTTCTTGAACAGCTCTTCCATCAGGGTGCCGAGGATCATGGCGTCGGTGATGTCGGAGACGAAGAACTCATCGAAGCAGATCACCCGAGACTCATCGGAGAAACGCTTGGCGATGATGGTCAGCGGGTTCTTTTCACCGCCCAGGGTCTTCATTTCTTCGTGCACGCGCTTCATGAAGCGGTGGAAGTGGGTGCGAGTCTTTTCCTTGAACGGCAGCGCTTCGAAGAAGGTGTCGACCAGGTAAGTCTTGCCGCGACCCACGCCGCCCCAGAAGTACAGGCCCTTGATCGGCGCCTGGTCTTTCTTGCCGAACAGTTTACCGAGGAAACCCGGTTTGTTCTGCGAGGCCGCCACCAGATCGTCGTACAGGCGCTGCAAATGGCGCACGGCAGTTTCCTGCGCGGCATCATGGAAGAATTCCGGGCGTTTCAGATCAGCTTGATATCGTTCTAGGGGCGTCATAATTCGTTAGCAAGGCAACAAAAACGGGCCGTCACTGTAGCGACGGCCCGTGGGAATGGCAATCAGCCCTTGGTCGGACCGAGCCGTTGATTTATTCCTGAACCGGGGTCAGTGCGATCCGCAGTGCGTCTATGCCAGCGTCGCGAGCGGCGCTGTCAGCGAACGTGGCGCTGTCGGCAACGCACTCGCCTTCCAGCCACACGCTGAAGCTCAGGTCTTCGCTGCGCACGTCCAGAGCCTGGCCCGCCTGCAGCTGCTTGGTCACCTGGCCTGCAGTTTTGCCATCGGCAAAGTTACGCGACAGCAGCAATTGCTCGCCATCGGCCGCCAGCAGGCGGAAGCGGAAGCTGCCGTCATCTTCGCGGAAGCTGACGAAGCGCGCGGCCTTGGCAGCTTTCTTTTTGGTGGAGGCAGCCACTTGCGTCTGGGCGACGAACGACCGCAGGCCGACGGCTTCGCGCAACTCGTTAAGGAACGGAGTGGCCACGGCGCGGGCCTTTTTGGCGCCGATCTGCAAGATGTCTTCCAGATCTGCCGGACGCTCGATCAGCTGGTGGTAACGCTCGCGGGATTCGCCCAGCTCGCTGTCCAGCAGCTGGAACAGGCGGTTCTTCGCCTCGCCCCAACCCAGGCCCTGCAGCAGTTCGCTGCGGAATTCGTCCGCCTGCGCCGGCGTTGCGAACGCCTGGAACAGGGTGAACAGGTGTGAGTTGTCCGGGTCTTTCGCTTCGCCCGGTGCACGGGAGTCGGTGACGATCCGCGAAATCGCGTCTTTCATGTCTTTGGCGCTGCTGAACAACGGGATAGTGTTGTCGTAGCTCTTCGACATCTTGCGACCGTCGAGGCCGGGCAGCGTGGCGACGCTTTCTTCGATCAGCGCCTCGGGCATGGTGAAAAACTCCTTGCCCTGGCCGAACAGGTGGTTAAAACGCTGGCCGATATCCCGGGCCATTTCCACGTGTTGTATCTGGTCGCGGCCGACCGGCACCTTGTGCGCGTTAAACATCAGGATGTCCGCGGCCATCAGCACCGGGTAGCTGTACAAGCCCATGGTGATGCCGGCATCCGGGTCTTCGCCGGTTTCGACGTTCTTGTCCACCGAGGCCTTGTAGGCATGCGCACGGTTGAGCAGGCCCTTGGCGGCGACGCAGGTCAGCAGCCAGGTCAGCTCCGGGATTTCCGGAATGTCGGACTGGCGATAGAAGGTCACGCGCTCGACATCCAGGCCACCGGCCAGCCAGGTCGCGGCGATTTCCAGACGCGAGCGCTGGATGCGCAGCGGGTCATCGCATTTGATCAGGGCGTGGTAGTCGGCCAGGAAGTAGAACGAGTCGGTATTGCTGTCACGGCTGGCCAGGATCGCCGGACGGATGGCGCCGGCGTAGTTGCCCAGGTGCGGCGTGCCGGTGGTGGTGATGCCGGTGAGGATACGGGTACGAGTCGTCATGGGTAATCGCTTGTCAGACTGCAATCAGTTCGAGAGACGCGGCAGGATCAGATCCTTGAGATCAGTCAGCTTGCCATGAAAAAAGTGTCCGCATTCTGCCACTTTCAGCAGCTCATGGGGGCGATCGAGTTTGTCGGACCAGTCGTAGACCAGCTGCGGATCGATGACTTCGTCGGTTTCCGGCTGAATCAGGGTCAGCTCGCCCTGCTGCGGTAGCTGATCCTGATCACTCAGGCGCATGACGGCCGGTGCCACCATGAACAAATGCTTGAGCTGCTCGCCTTGGGCTTCCAGGCGACCGCCGAGACTTGCTGCAACAAAACCGCCGAAGGAGAAACCGAACAGCGTCAATGGTAAATCAGGATGTTTCGCCCGCAGCCAGGCAGCTGCGGCCTGGGCGTCATCGACTTCGCCGGTGCCCATATCGTGGGAGCCTGAACTGGCACCTACTCCACGGTAATTGAAGCGCAGGGTCACCAGACCGGCGTCGCGAGCCGTGCGCTGCAGGGTCGAGACCACCTTGTTGAGCATGGTGCCGCCCTGGACCGGGTTAGGATGGCAGATCAGCGCAATACCGCGCGACTGCTCATTATCCAGGTACAAACTTTCCAGTTCACCGACTGGGCCATCAATCACTACAGGGGTTTCGCGCATAAGCAAGGAAGGAACTCCGTGACCTCGAATCGGGTCGACTCGTCTAGCAAATTGTCTGTGCCAATCTATCTGCGAGTGAATCGCGGTATACAGCGCAGGTTCGAGCCGTTAACGTAAAGCAAAGCCGTTTATAGAGGAAGGACTCGTGGAACACTCGCTCTTAGTTTGGTTGTTGCCGACTCTTGCCCTGGTTGTGGGTGTCGCCATTGGTTTCCTGATCGCTCGCCTGGTGCCGAATGCCGCGCCTAACAGCACGCAACGTCAGCTGGATGATATTCAGGAACGTTTCGACAGTTATCAGAATGAGGTGGTCACCCACTTCAACAGCACGGCGACCCTGGTCAAGAAAATGACCCAGAGTTACCAGGAGGTGCAGGATCATCTCGCCGATGGCGCCAACCGTCTTGCCCTGGATGAGCAGACGCGCCAACGCTTGCTGGCCGCACTGCATGCCGACGCCGCCCAGCCGCCCCGTGAGCGCCTGACGCCGCCGCGCAACCAGGAGCCGCCGCGCGACTACGCACCAAAAGCCCCGAACGCGCCGGGCATGCTCGATGAGCATTACGGCCTGAAGAAGTAATTAGGTTTCGCGCGACCTGCAAAAGCCCCCGGATGAGTGATTGTCCGGGGGCTTTTTTATGGTCAAGCCTTTTGCTGCCTGACCTGGCCCCATCGCGAGCAGGCTCACTCCTACAGTTTAGAAGCGCGCTCCCCCCCTGTAGGAGTGAGCCCGCTCGCGATGAGGCCAGGACAGAGTCCACAAAAAAACCCGCCCGATCAGTTAAGGATCGGGCGGGTTATTTTCACACCAGGGGTTCACCCAAACGCTTACGGATATTGCTGAACACTACCCTGCTGCTGCCCACCATACTGCTGACCGGGAATCGCCTTAAGGTTGACCTCAACCCGACGGTTCTGCGCGCGGCCATTGACGTCAGCGTTGCTGGCAACCGGGTTATCCGGACCCGCACCACGGGCCGTCAGGTTGGCACCGCTGACGCCCTGGGACGTCAGGTAAGTCGCCACGCTCTGCGCGCGACGCTGGGACAGGTCCATGTTGTGCTGGCGGCTGCCGGTGCTGTCGGTATAGCCGACGATTTCGATCTGGTTCTGGTTGAACTCCTTCAACGAGCCCGCCAGGTTGTTCAACGGCTGATAGAAGCTCGAAGCGATGTTCGCCGAATCGGTAGCGAACGTGATGTTGCCCGGCATGATCAGCTTGATCTGATCGCCTTGGCGCTGCACTTCCACGCCCGTGTTGGCCATGCTGGCGCGCAGCTTTTTCTCCTGCTGGTCGGCGTAGTAGCCGTAACCGGCGGCGGAAGCACCGACCACAGCGGCGCCAATCAGCGCGCCTTTGCCACGGTTGTTGTGGTCAATGGCGGCACCCGCCAGCGCACCGGCCAGAGCACCGAGCCCGCCGTACTTGGCGGTTTTGCTCATACCCTGGGAGCCGCTGTCGGCCTGACCCTGGTTGTCATACGGGTTAGGCGAGGCACAGCCAGACAGCACGGCGATGGCAGTAGCGGCAATAATCAGACGAGGCGTGGTGAACATGAAGAGCTCCTACTTTTTGCATTCTGTGGTGCAACGGACTTAAGCATTGAACCTTTGCCGGCGTTGGATCATTTTGCGCGATAAAAATTCCGTCGGGCAGACATCATGCACGCACAAACGGGTTCTCGCGCATCTCATCGCCAAGGCGTGTGTCCGGGCCATGCCCGGTCACTACGGTCGCCTCTTCATCGAGGGTATACAGGCGCTGCTTGATCGACCGTACGATAGTTGCCTGATCCCCACCCCACAAATCCGTGCGCCCTACCCCGCGCCGAAACAAGGTGTCGCCGGCAATCAACAGCTTGGCCTCGGCAAACCAGAAACTCATGGAGCCGGGAGTATGACCAGGTGTGTGCAAGGCTACGCCACAACCGCAGGCCAGTTCCTCATCGTCGGCCAACCAGCGGTCCGGCGAAGGCACTGGCGTGTAAGGCACGCCGAACATCTGGCACTGCATCTCCAGGTTATCCCAAAGGAACTGGTCTTCCTTGTGCAGGTGCAGGGTCGCCCCGGTTTTCTCTTTCATCTGCCCGGAAGCCAGGAAGTGATCCAGGTGAGCGTGGGTATGGATGATGCTCACCACCTTGAGCCCGAGCGCGTCGAGACGCGCCAGGATCAGCTCATGATTGCCACCCGGATCGACGACGATGGCCTTTTTCGTGATCGGATCGCCGATGATCGTGCAGTTGCACTGCAACGGCCCGACGGGGAAGGTTTCGCGGATCAGCTTGGGTTTGGCGGCGTCCATGGTGGTTCCTGGAAGAATGGATGGCCTATTCTGGCGGAACAAGTCTGCGATTACCTCCAATAAAATATCTCTGCCGCATATGCTCAAAGCGTTATCTCATGACCCTGGAAGTCGCGAAATCACGGGATCGGGATTGAAAAGTCCACGGCAGTGGCGTGCGATGGGCTAGGTGAGACGCGTTGGTTGGGGGCGTTGGGTCATATTACGCATGCTGCCGAACACTCACCCCAACACCCCCAACTCCTTCGCCCGCGCCACCGCCTGGGTCCTGCGCTCTACCCCCAGCTTGCTGTTGATGTGGCTGGCGTGGGTCTTCACCGTATGCAGGGAAATGAACAGTTGATCGCTGATCTCCTGATTCGAGCAGCCTTGGGCAATCAGTTTCAGGACGGCCAGTTCACGGGCACTCAGTTGCTCGCAGGTGTGGGAGGCTTCCGAGGCAATGCGCGGGGCTATGGCGGGCAGGTGCTCGGCGAGGGTGAAGGACGCTGAAGTCCGGGCATTAACCTGAAGCTGTTCGCGCAACCAGGCCGGGTGTTTGCTCAGCAAGCCGTCGAAAGGCTGCAGGACGCCGCCGCTGGCCGCCTCAAGGGCCTGGGTGACGGCTTGCCGGGCTTCAGGTTCGCGGTTGCTGGCCAGTAGCAGTTCGGTCTTCTGGGTCAGCGCCATCACGCTGAGCATCTGGCGCCCGGTTTGCTGGCCGTTTTGCAGCAGCGCATTCAGCCGCCCTTCCGCCAGCATCGGCTGGCCTTGAATGACCTCCAGCAAAGCTTGCTGCAGTTCGATATGCAATGGCAGTTGCGGATGAAACTCCGGCGGCGCGGCGGGGTGTTCGCCGTTGTAGGTCTGGCTCAGGCGCGCCAGCCAGGCTTCGGCCAGGTCGGTGCGGCCCTGGGCCAGCCACAATTCGCATTTGACCAGGGTGATCATTGCCAGGTAATAAATCGGCGGCACATCCCAGATATGCATCAGGCGCTCGGCTTCGGCGAGTTCGGCGAAGGCTTTGGCAAATTCGCCGCTGCTGCCTTCGAGCCTGGCGATCACGCAATGGCCGATCAATACGCTGATATCGCGACAGGCGCGTGCTTCGTTCAGGCCGGCCTGCAGCCGACCGCGCGCGGCCTGTGGCTGCAGGCGCATGGCCAACAGAAACCCTTCGTATAACGTCAGACGCGCGCGCACGGCATACAGTCGTTGCGGGGACAGCCCCTGCAGGCGCTGCAGGCCCTGACGCACTTCATCCAGCGCGCGCAGGATTTCCCCGCGCGCCTGGAGCACTCGGGCACGGTCGTAGTGCGCCAGCGCCTCGAACAATGGATTACCGACCCGCTGCGCCAACTCCAGGGAGTCGCGGTTCAAACCGCGGGCGCGCCACAGGTCGCCGTCGGCGATGGCCAGGTTGGACAGGGTCGACAGGCACATCAGGCGCTGGCCGTAACGCTTGGACGGCAAGCTCTCCAGGGCTTCGGTGCAATACAGCAGGGTCAATTCGCGATTGCCGCGCCCGCGGGCGATGATCCCGCTCAGGGCCAGCCACTGCGCCAGCATGGATTTTTGCGCGGTGGCCGACGGTGCCGGCAGGAAGCGACTCAGATGGCTGGCCAGCTCCTCGGCGGCGTCCAATTGGCAAGCCAGCCCCAGGGCCCAGCTGTACAGCACGATCAAGCGCGGAGTGCTGATCAACAGGCTGTCGGGCAAGTCCATCTTCCAGCGCAGCAACATGCCGACGTTCTGCTCGGCCAGCAGCTGTTCCTCAGAAAGGTTCTGGACCAGGTTCGCCGCGACGTCCAGGTGGCCGGCGCGCAATGCCTGCTCCACCGCTTCATCGAGCAATCCCTGGGCGTTGAACCAGCGACACGCACGCAAGTGCAGGCTCGCCGCCGGTACGATGGCCTGGGCGGTCGGGCGAGTGCGCAGCAGATCGGAAAACAGATGGTGATAACGGTACCAGTGACCCTGTTCGTCCAGCGGTACCAGAAACACCTGATGAGCCAGCAGGTAGCGCAGGATTTCAGCGCTATCGTGAGCCTCGCGAACGGCGTCGCACAGCTCGCTGCAAAAGCGTTCCTGGGGCGCGGTGTCGTAGAGAAATGCCTGCACCTCGACGGGCAGGCAATCGATGACTTCTTCCAGCAGGTAATCGCGGATCAGCCCTTCCCCACCGTGCAGGGACTGTGGCAATGCACCGTCACCACCCGCCTCGGAGGCGGCCAGCAGCCAGAACCGCAGGCCAGCGACCCAGCCTTCGCTGCGCTGGATCAGGTTTTCCAGGGCTTCGCCGCGCAGCGAGGTGCTGTGGCGATCCAGCAGGGTCAGGGCTTCGTCGTGAGTCAGGCGCAAGTCCTGCTCATGCAGTTCGAGCAATTGCCGGGACAAGCGCAGGCGGGCCAAATGCCAGTCCGGACGCTGGCGACTGGTGACCATCACCAGCAGGCCGTCGGGCAGGTGGTTGAGGAAAAATTGCAGGCAACGGTCGAGCACCGGGCCCTGGGCCAGGTGGTAGTCATCGAGCACCAGCAATAGTGGAGCCGTTGGCAGCAAGTGCACCGACAGCTCATCGAGCAAGCCGTCCAGCCACTCTTCAAAGGCAAACGGCTGATGACGCTGACGCATTTTCAGCAGGCCAAGGGACTGGTTACCAAGCTTGGGATAAAAATCCTGCAGGCCTTCGAGCAGCCGCTCCAGAAACCTCCCCGGGTCGCTGTCACGCGGGCTCAGGCCCAGCCACAGACTCTGCCAGTGCGCCGGCAAGCCCTGGCAGAACTCCACCGCCAGCGAACTCTTGCCAAACCCCGCCGGAGCGCTGACCAGCAGCAGCCTGCCCCCCAGCCCGGCACTGAGCCGCTCGCACAGGCGCGGCCGTAGTACATGGCCATCAGGCAGCGGAGGCCGAAAGAAACGTCCGTCCAATGCCGCGACGGCAACGCTTGCAGGGCCCGGGATGGGGGACAGATCAGTCATGGCCGGCTCTTGTTTGATGGCGGGTGGCGGCGTTGCAGATGTCCGCAGACTAGCGGTAAACGAAGAGGTAATGAAGGTTGTTGCTACAAATGGCTACAAAAAGACTACAGCGGACGGCTACACGGAACCGGACGACCCGCAAAAAAAAACGCCCCGAACCAGTCGGGGCGTTTTTCCAGAGGGTGCGGCCTCTGCTCAGTGCAGCTTAGCGAACACCATCCTGGCGCAGCGCAGCCGGGGTGAAATCGCTGGTGGTGGCAGTGAAGCCGAAGTCATACGCCGACTTCTCTTCGTTTTTCATGCCCAGCGCCAGGTAACGACCCGATTGCAGGTCATACAGGGTTTCCAGGGCATACCACGGTACTTGCTTGTCGTAGTAGTTCTCGGCATGGGCTTCGGCAACGCGCCACAGTTGGTTACGACCGTCGTAGTGGTCGATCACCGCAGCCTGCCAGGTGTCTTCGTCGATGTAGAAGTCACGCTTGGCGTAGATATGGCGCTGGCCTTCCTTCAGGGTTGCAACCACATGCCACACACGGCGCAGCTCGTAGCGGGCCAGGTCCTGGTTGATGTGGCCGGCCTTGATGATGTCGGCATACTTGAGTTTCGGATCGTCGAGCTTGTAGCTGTCGGAGGCAATGTACATCTCTTTCTTGCCTTCGAGTTTCCAGTCGTAGCGATCCGGCGCACCGTTGTACATGTCCAGGTTGTCGGAGGTACGCAGGCCATCGGCAGCAGTACCCGGCCCGTCATACGATACTTGCGGAGCACGACGTACCCGGCGCTGACCGGCGTTGTAGACCCACGCCGAGCGCGGTTCCTTGACCTGGTCGAGGGTTTCATGAACCAGCAGCACACCACCAGCCAGACGTGCCGGCGCGGTCACTTTCTGCTTGAAGTAGAACAGGATGTTGCCCGGGTTCGCCGGATCGTAGTCCTTCATCTTGTCGCGGAACACGAACTGGTCCTGGAAGTACACCAGGCTGAACGAGCCGTTTGGCTGTGGCGTGGCCTGGGTTACCAGGCGAGTCACGCTGCCACCGCGATAGCGTGTGATGTGGTTCCAGATAACCTCTACACCGGTTTTCGGGATAGGGAACGGGACGGCAGTCTCGAAGTTTTCCAGCCCGTTACCACCGGACACCAGTTTGGTGTTGACCGCGTTTTTCTTGATGGAGGCGAACACCTCATCCGGCACGGTGGCACCGCGGTGGGACGGGTAGACCGGCATCTTGAAGGATTCCGGGTAACGCTTGAACATCGCGTACTGGCCCGGAGCAAGCTTTTCCTTGTACTGATCGACGTTCTGCGCAGTGATGGTGAACAGCGGTTTTTCACCGGCGTACGGGTCGGACAGGAAGCCCTTGCTGTCCACGGTGCCCGCATTTTTGGCCATGGGTTTCCAGGCCGGAATCGACCCGTCGGCATTGCCCGCCATCTCGGCGCCCATCGGCGTCAGGCTTTTGCCCAGCTTGTCTGCTTCGGCAGCGGGAACCGCCGCCATGACGCTGGTTGCCAGCAACGAAAGTCCCAGAACACCGGCTTGGAACAGACTCTTTGTTATTTTCATATGTGTGTTCGTCCTGAAAATACTGTGCTTAGAAGTTCACGCCGACGCTGAGCGCAACAAAGTCGCGATCGTCCACAGTGGTGTACTTGCCGTCAAAGAAGTTGGTGTAGGCCAGGCTCGCGGTGTAGGTGTTCTGGTACTCGGCATCGACGCCCAGGCTGACCGCTTTGCGACCTTCCTCGAAGTTGCCGCCAGGACCTGGCGAGTAACCGCTCACGTCATGGGACCAGGCTACGTTCGGCTTGAGGTTTACACCGGCGAATACGTCGTTGTATTCCCAGATCGCACGACCGCGATAGCCCCACGAGGTAGCCGTGGTGAAGCCTTCGTTGGTGCAATTACGACTGCGGTTGTTCTGCGGCGAACCAGCACCGGCACCGTTGATGGTGCTGGCGTTGAGGATGTTGGCGCAGGTGTCGGTGCCGGCTGGGCCAGTCGGCGGCAGTTCACCTGGACCGTAGACCGGATCGCGGCCGTAGCGTACGTCAGAAGAGCTTTCCAGGCCGCCGACGTGAGTCACGCCCACTTCACCGACCAGGGTCAGACGGCTGGCGCCCATGACTTGATCGAAGAAGTGCGTCAGGGTGGTCTGGAACTGGGTGATTTCCTTGCGACGATAACCGTGCAGGTCCTGGCCCGGAACGCCAGTCAGCAGCGAAGCATTGCCCAGGGCGCCGCCCAACGGACGAACGCCGGCGAACAGGATGTCGGTGGAGTTGAGCTGCACCGGCGCGTTTGGACGGTAGCTGATCTCACCGCTCCACGCCGTGCCGGTAGGCAGGGTGGTGGAGAAGCTCAGGCCGTACAGGCGGATATCTTCCGGGTATTCGATGAAGTACTGCGAGTTGCCCGCCACCAGCAAAGGCGCCAGTGCAGCGAACGGACCCGGCAGGCCGGCGGCAGTGTTGTACACCGACTGCGGTGCACCCGTGGCGCTGAAGATCGGCGCACGGCTGTGGTAGTTCATGAAGTAGGCACCGAACTCGGTGTCCAGCGGATCGAACATGTACTTCAGGGACGCGCCCCACTGGCCGCTGTCACGGGCATCGCGGTCAGGGCCGCGACGCACCAGAACGCCTTCCTCGTTGACGTCTACGCCAGCACCGGCCAACGGGCCCAAGGCAATGGCCGGAATAGTCGAGCGTTTGTTCAATACGCGCAGGTTGCTGTCACAGCCATCGGCAACGATGTCCGGCTGGGAGAAGAACGTGCCGCAGTTGTCGACAACAGTCTGGTCCCATTCCAGCTGGTAGAACGCTTCGGCCGAGAGATTCTCGGTGAGGCTCTGGGAGACGTAGAACATGTTGACCGGAATCAGGCCTTCCTTGATCTCGGCACCTGGACGACGGAATGCGGACACGTCGATCGGGTTGATCGAGTTGATGCCGCCGCCGATGAAGGTACTTTCGCCCCAGCTCACTACTTGCTTGCCCAGACGTACCGAGCCCGGCTGATCGGCGATGGAGTAGTTGTGGTAGACGAAGGCGTCGAGGATCTGGCCGCCGGAGGACTTGGCGCCCTCCTTGCGGTTGTCGTTGCTCACGTTCTTGAATTCGAGGTCTTCGTTTTGCAATGCGAAGTCGTACCAGTATTTGCCCCGCACGAACACACCGGTGTCGCCATATTTCAATTCAAGGTCATGGATACCCTTGAAGATCTTCGAGAAGGCCTGGCCGCTCTTGAAGTTCAGGTGACCGTCATCGGAGGTCTGGGACAGCCCGTGACCGCCGTTGTTGACCCCGATCAGGTTCTTGTTCGGCGACTGGGTGGAAACGCTCATGCCCAGGGAGAGAGAAGAGTCGAACTGACCTTCAATTTCACCAACGTTGAAACTGACGCCGAATGCGGGCCCGGCGAGCGTAGAAGCAAGACTGACCGCCAATGGCAATTTCGCCCGGCGCCAGAACTGGTTTACTGATGTCATCGACGCTACTCCATGTGCATTATTGTTATGGCAGTGAGTACTTTTAAAAACGTTGTGGATGACCGGAAGCCAGGGCGTTCCGAATTCAATCCAATGTGCATCGCCCCATTTGTGCGTTTGCTGCGTTCTTAAAAATCCTTGAACGGACTATAGCCAGCAGGTAGTAGAGCTTGATCCCTCTAAAGTGTGATTTGCAGCTGCCAGCCACTCTGGAACAGTCCTTTCGCCAGTCCGACAACTGTCGGCACCGGAAGAATGGCTGAAAATTCAGATTTCACAAGCCAAGCGCTTGCTTGGTGGGGCTGGCGTGCCATTTCGGGCACGCCAGGATTGCTCAAAGCGTCGAGAGGAAGGTGCTGTTGTTGGCCTGCCACTCGGTGATGTCGAGGCGGATTTTTTTCTTGTCGAGCTTGCCGACGCTGGTCTTGGGAATTTCGGTAACAAGCGCGATCTGGCTCGGGATGGCCCACTTGCTCAGGTGCCCCAGTTCCACGAACGGCTTGAGATGCTCCTTGAGTTCCTTGGCCCCAATTACGTGGCCCTCGCGGATCACCAGCAAGGCAAACGGACGCTCGCCCCACTGCGGATCGGCGATGCCCACCACTGCTACTTCGCGTACCGCCGCATGACGACTGATCAGGTCTTCGAGGTCCAGGGAGGAAATCCACTCGCCGCCGGTCTTGATCACGTCCTTGATGCGGTCGCGAATATCGATCACGCCCATGGTGTCCAGGGTTGCCACGTCACCGGTATGCAGCCAGCCGCCCGCCCACAGCTCGGCGCCCTTCTGCGGTTCATTGAAATAGCCTTCGGTGAGCCATGGCGCGCGCAGCACCAGTTCGCCCTGGGTCTCGCCATCTGCCGGGAGGAAATTGCCCTCGGAGTCGACGATCGCCGCCTCCACCAGCGGGCCTGGAACACCGGCCTTGATGCGGTAGGTGGTGCGCTCGTCTTCGCTGCCGGCCATCAGCTCGTCGTTGAGGTGAGCGCAGGACACCAGCGGTCCGGTTTCCGACATGCCGTAGGCCGCGGTCAACTGAATGCCCTTGGCCTTGGCGGCTTCATAAAGGGCGCGGTTCAGGGCACTGCCGCCGATGACGATCTTCCAGCCGCCAAAATCGGTATTCTGCGCAGCCTTGGAATTGAGCACCATCTGCAGGATGGTCGGTACGCAGTGAGAAAAGGTGACCTTCTCCTTGCGCCACAGCTCCACCAGAAATTCAGGGTCGTAGCGACCGGGATAAACCTGCTTGAGCCCGAGCATGGTTGCCACGTACGGCAAGCCCCAGGCATGCACGTGGAACATCGGGGTGATCGGCATGTACACATCATTGGTGCCCAGCAGGCGCACGCTGTCGATGGCGCCCATGATGGTCGACACGCCCATGGTGTGCAGCACCAGTTGCCGATGGGTGAAGTACACACCCTTGGGATTGCCGGTGGTGCCGGTGGTGTAGAAGGTGGTGGCGACCGAGTTTTCGTCGAAGTCCTGGAAGTCGTACTGCGGGCTCGCGGCCGACAGCAGTTGCTCGTATTCCCCCACGAGATTGGGCAAGTCAGCGGTTTTTTCCGGCAGGTCGGTCAGCAGCAAGGTCTTCTCGACCGTCGTCAGGTGCCCGGCAATTGCATTGTAGAGGCCCACGAACTCGCTGTTGACCAATACAAAACGGTCCTCGGCGTGATTCATGGTGTAGAGGATCTGTTCCGGGGACAGGCGCACGTTGATGGTGTGAATCACCGCGCCGATCATCGGGATGGCGAACATGCATTCCAGGTAGCGATGACTGTCCCAGTCCATCACCGCCACGGTATCCCCGGGCTTGACGCCGGCGGCAGTCAGTACGTTGGCGAGCCGTGCCACGCGCTCGATCAGGGTCGGGTAGCTGTAGCGCAATTGATCGCGATAGACGATCTCGCGGGTTTTCTCGTACCGGGCACCCGACATCAACAAGCGTTTTATCAGCAGCGGATATTGGTAAGCGCCTTCGGCTGGGGGGATAACGCGAGTCTGCAACATAAGAATCCCTTTTCCTGACTGCACGGTCGTGGCTGAAAAACAGCACTCTAATCCGCCGGCCCGGGCATCAAATCAGCCAAAGGAATGATTTCTCTTACCGGCCGATTGATAGCCTTGAGCCACTATCCGCGCACTCTGACAGCTGCTTTGATAGCCGGTGCAGGTCAACTTGTAATGGATGCCAATGCAGGTTTCGTGCGAGCCTATGTATCTTTATCGACACAATGACAACGATGAACACTGAAGTGCCCACCCCTCTGGATTGCTCCAGCAAACAAGCGCCCCTGGTCTCCATCGTGGCGCCCTGCTACAACGCGGAGAAATACCTGGAAGAGGCAATCAAAAGCATCTTTGCCCAGGACTACCCGAATTTTGAAGTCATCATTGTCGACGATGGCTCCAGCGACAACAGCGTCGCGATGCTCAGGCAATTGCAGCAAACCCACGACTTCCAGCTGTATACCCAGGCGAATCAGGGCGTCAGTGCCGCACTCAACCACGGCTTGCGTCATGCCAAGGGCGACTATGTTTCGACGCCGGACTTGGACGACGTCATGTTGCCGGAGTCGGTGCGCATCCGTGTGGACTACCTCGAACAGCATCCGCAAGTCGGTTGCGTTGGCGCGCTGATCATCTACATGGACAGCGACGGCAATACCATCAAGCAGCAACAACGCGAGGAGATCCGCACGTACGACTTCGACAAGGTGCTCAGCGGCGCCGTGGTGATCGGTGCCCCGGTCGCGCTGTACCGCATGAGCGCCATGCGCAGTGCGGGGTTCTACGCGCCGAGCCTGCGGGTCCAGGATTTCCAGATGACCCTGCGCATCGCCCGCCTGGGTTACGAGGTGCACGAGCTGCCGGTGTGCGTGACCCGCTATCGGCGTCACCCCAACAACCTGTCGAGAAAGTACAAGGTCCTGCTACAGGCAGACCTTGAAGCCATCGCGCCGTACCTGAGCCATCCCGCGTACCAGAGCGCTCGCACCCAATTGGTGAACAAGGCCCTCAAGTACGCGGTAGTCGAAGACAAGAAAGAGGCCTGGAAGCTGTTGCGCTCCATTCCCTGGCGTCACTTGAACCGAACCAGCTTCCGTCGTTTGAAACGGCTGATGCTGCATCGCTGAACGCGCCCTTCCCGTTTCTCCAGGCCCTGTCATGAAATTCCTCGAAAAACTCAAAGAACGAAAAACCCGAAAACATCTCAAGCGCCTGGAAAAACTGCAGCGGGCTCCGGAAAAAATCCGCCTGCGTTACCCCCGCTATGAAATAGGCGTGGGCACCTACGGCATTCCCGAAGTCATGGAGTTTGGCGACGATACGATCCTCAAGGTCGGCTCGTACACCTCGATCGCCGAAGGTGTGCAAATTCTGCTCGGTGGCGGGCATCGCACCGACTGGGTCAGCACCTACCCGTTCCCGTTGATGATCGACGAAGCCCGGGACATTCCCGGCTGCAGTCCAACCAAGGGTGATGTGGTGATCGGCAGCGACTGCTGGATCTGCGCCAATGTGCTGATCCTGTCGGGCGTTACCATCGGTCACGGTGCGGTCGTCGCGGCGGGGGCAGTAGTGACCCGCGACGTCGAGCCCTACTCAATCGTGGGCGGCAACCCGAGCCGACACATTCGCTGGCGCTTCGAAGAAGACGTGCGCCAGGAACTGCTGGCGTCGGCCTGGTGGGATTGGCCGATGGAAGAGGTGAAGACTGCATCGCGCATTCTGTGCAGCAGTGACATGGACGGCTTTCTGGATTACGTCCGCCGCCGCCAGGCGTCTTGACCTTGTAGGAGCGGGCTCGCTCCTACAGGGGGCTTGCGTTGGATAGGGTTCCAACTGCCTCAATGCATTTCGGTAAACGCCAGTTTCACCCCGATGGCAATCAGCACCGCGCCCATGGTCCGGTCGAACCAGTGGCCCATGCGCGCAAATCCGGCGCGCACTCGCTGCTGGCTGAACAACATCGCAACCAGGCAGAACCAGATCGCCGTTGCCACCGCCAGATAAACTCCGTAGCCGGCCTGCACCGACAAAGGCGTGTGCGGATTGATCACCACGGTAAACAGCGATAGGAAGAACAGCGTGGCCTTGGGGTTCAAGCCATTGGTGACAAAGCCCGAAGTAAAGGCGCCACGGGCGGTGCGCTCGCCGGCTTCCTGGTGCAGGTCATCGGTTACCGGTTTAGCCGGTTGCGAGCGCAGCGCCTTGAAGCCGATGTACAGCAGATAAGCCGCAGCCGCCCATTTCAAGGCGTTGAACAGCACAATCGACTGCGACACGATCAGCCCGATGCCCAGCAGCGAATAACCCACGTGTAGAAAGATTGCCGAGCCGACCCCCAGCGCGGTCCATGTGCCAGCGCGACGACCGTGGGTCACGCTTTCGCGCACCACTACCGCAAAGTCCGGCCCGGGACTGGCCACGGCAAGCAGGTGGATGAGGGCGACGGTCAAGAACTCTGTCCAGTACATGTGAAAATCCTTTGTGGCAGGCCTGGCGAAATCTTGTGAGTTGGATGCCAGCCCCGCGATGAGTAACTGATTGTTTCATCTGTTAGGCTCGGCAGATTACGCCTTCAGATCAATGCACAAAAGGTACAGTTGATGACGAACACTCACCGCGCAGTTTTCCTCGACCACCCTTCCCTGGACCTCGGCGACCTCGACCTGACACCGTTGCGCGACTGTTTCAGCGACTTGCAACTGTTCGCCCAGACCGCGCCGGACCAGGTGATCGAGCGCCTCAAGGGTGCCACCGTCGCTATCAGCAACAAAATCCTGATCGACGCTGCGGCCATCGCGGCGAGCCCGCAGCTGAAGCTGATCCTGATCACCGCCACCGGCACCAACAACATTGATCTGGCCGCCGCCCGCGCCCATGGCGTCACCGTCTGCAACTGCCAGGGCTACGGCACGCCTTCGGTGGCGCAACATACCATCATGTTGCTGTTGAACCTGGCAACGCGCCTGGCCGACTACCAGAAAGCCGTGGGCGAAGGTCGCTGGCAGCAAGCGAAACAGTTCTGCCTGCTGGACTATCCAATTACCGAGCTGGAGGGCAAAACCCTTGGGTTGCTCGGACATGGCGAACTGGGTGGCGCGGTGGCCCGGCTAGCAGAGGCATTCGGCATGCGCGTGCTGCTGGGCCAGATCCCGGGGCGCCCTGCCCGGCCGGATCGTCTGCCGCTGGCTGAGTTGCTGCCGCAAATCGACGCGCTGACCCTGCACTGTCCGCTGAACGAGCACACTCGCCATTTCATCGCCGCCGCGGAACTGGCGTCGATGAAACCCGGCGCGTTTGTGGTGAACACAGCCCGTGGTGGCTTGATCGACGAGCAGGCACTGGCCGACGCTTTGCGCAGCGGCCATCTGGGCGGCGCCGCCACCGACGTGCTGAGCGTCGAGCCACCGACCGCAGGCAATCCATTACTGGCCGACGATATCCCTCGGCTGATCGTCACCCCGCACAATGCCTGGGGCAGTCGAGAGGCGCGCCAGCGCATCGTCGGGCAACTGACCGAAAACGCGCAGGGATACTTCAGCGGTAAAGCGCTGCGGGTCGTCAGTTGATAGACTGCGGCACTTTTTTCCAGGGAGCAGATTATGGATCCGCGCAGTGAAGTACTGCTTCGTCAGGCCGAGTTATTCCAGGGTTCGGTGTTGCTCGCCGGTTTGCCCGCCGATGATCTGCTGGGGCGTCTGCCCGATGCTCACGGCTGGTGCTGGCACGCCGGTGATCAAGCGGCGCTCGACGCCCGCTTCGCCAGGCGCAGCCATTTTGGCGTGACCGCGCCCGAGCGCGAGTTCGATGCCGCCGTGCTGTTCCTACCCAAGTCCAAGGACCTCACCGACTACATCCTCAACGCCCTGGCCTCGCGCCTGGCCGGTCGCGAGCTGTTCCTGGTCGGCGAGAAGCGCAGCGGCATCGAAGGCGCGGCGAAGCAGCTCAACCCATTCGGCAAACCGCGCAAGCTCGACAGCGCCCGCCACTGCCAGTTGTGGCAGGTCACCGTGGCCACCGCGCCCGCCGCAAAATCCCTGGAAAGCCTGGCTCAGACTTATGAGCTGGAGCTGTCTGAAGGGCCGCTGACCGTTATCAGCTTGCCTGGGGTGTTCAGCCACGGTCGATTGGATCGCGGCAGCGCGCTGCTTCTCGAACACCTCGACAAACTGCCAAGCGGCCATCTGCTGGACTTTGGCTGCGGTGCCGGGGTGCTGGGGGCAGCGGTCAAGCGTCGCTACCCGCACAACCAGGTGACTTTGCTCGACGTGGACGCTTTCGCGGCTGCCAGCAGTCGCCTGACCCTGGCGGCAAACGGCCTTGAAGCAGAGGTGCTGACCGGTGACGGTATCGATGCGGCACCGATGGGCTTGAGTGCGATCCTGAGTAATCCGCCGTTCCATGTCGGCGTGCATACCGACTACTTCGCCACGGAGAACTTGTTGCGAAAAGCGGCCAAACATCTGAAAAACGGCGGCGAACTGCGACTGGTTGCCAACAGCTTCCTGAAGTATCAGCCGTTGATCGAGGAGCACCTTGGGGTGTGCGCGATCAAGGCCGAAGGCCAGGGCTTCAGGATCTATCGCGCCAAGCGTGGTTGAAACTTTTTCTTAAAAAAGGGGCTTGCTCATTCGGTTTTGCCTAGGCAGAATCCGCTCCGTCCTAGGGGAGTAGTCTCCCACGAGCGCCACGCTCGTCCGGCATACGTCAACATACTTGGTCCTCAGACCATGGCGTATGCGACCTCAAGGTCCGCACAGACGGACCTCAGGGTTTGACAAGACCTATGACACGAACACCTTACCCGGGGCGGGGAGGCTGTACGTGTCATAGCCGTGTCGACCCGCCCCCTTAGGAAAATCCCTGATGCTGGACTCTCTACTCGTTCCCACCGCGATCGTTGCCTTGGCCGAAATTGGCGACAAGACGCAATTGCTTGCACTCATCCTCGCCGCGCGCTTTCGCAAGCCCTGGCCGATCATCGCCGGCATCGTCGCCGCGACCCTGGCCAACCATGCAGCTGCCGGCGCGGTAGGCGCCTGGGTCGGAAGTTTCTTCTCGGATGCGATGCTGCACTGGATCCTCGCCGCGAGCTTCGCCGCAACAGCACTGTGGACCCTGGTCCCGGACAAGATGGATGACGACGAAGCCAGCACCGGGCGCAAATTCGGACCGTTCCTCACGACGCTGATCGCGTTCTTCCTCGCTGAAATCGGCGACAAGACCCAGATCGCCACGGTGATCCTCGCCGCGCAGTATCCGGAATTGTGGCTGGTGATCATTGGCACCACCCTGGGCATGCTGATTGCCAACGTGCCGGTGGTTTTGGCGGGTAACTTTGCCGCGGAAAAACTGCCATTGACCCTGATTCGCCGGCTGGCGGCTTCGGCGTTCTTCATCCTGGCGATCGTGGCGGTGTACAAGGCGATGCAGAGCAGCGGGTGGGTGTGACGGGGTAGTTCGCTAGACCGCGTTATCGTTCATCGCGAGCAGGCTCACTCATTCCACTGTAGGAGTGAGCCTGCTCGCGATGGCGATTCACAGGCGCATAAGATCCATCAGGATTTCGGCGCTTTCTCGTATAGCGGCATCACTTTCGGAATGGCGGCTTCCAGCGAAGCGATCCGACTGGCCGAAGCCGGGTGAGTGCTCATGAACTCCGGTGGCGAACCTTCCGACACCTTGCTCATCTTGTTCCACAAGGTAATCGCGGCATTCGGGTTGTAACCGGCACGAGCGGCCAGCTCCAGGCCGATCAGGTCCGCCTCGTTCTCGTTGGAGCGACTGTTGGGCAAGGTCATGCCGTAATTGGCCACCGTGTCTGCCAGCGCCAGGCTGTCCTGGCCCAGCCCGAACAACGCACCTGCGCCCTGCTTGGCCATCTCGATGCCGTAAGCCTTGGACATTGCCTCACGCCCGTGCTCGCGCAGGGCGTGAGCAATTTCATGGCCCATGATTGCGGCGATCTCATCGTCGGTCAGCTTCAAGGTGTCGATGAGCCCGGTGTAGAAAATGATCTTGCCGCCAGGTCCGCAGTTGGCGTTGAGTTCGTCACTCTTGATCAGGTTGACTTCCCACTTCCATTGGGCCGAATCCGGACGGAACACCGGCGCCTGGGCAATCAGGCGGCTGGCAATCGCCTGGACTCGCTTGGCATCGTTGCTGGTCTTGTCCAGGACGCCCTTGGTGGTCGCTTCACCGACGGTCTTCTGGTAGGACTGGGCATACATCTGGTTGACCTCGTCGGTCGACAACATGCTGAACATGTACTGCTTGCGCTCAACACCGACTGCGCCACCGCTGGTGGTATTGACCGACTGACAACCGGCGAGCAGCAGACTTGCGCTCAGTGCACACAAAACCAATGTCTTGTTCATCGAAAAGCTCCTTGAAAACATGCCGGTATCCTAGGCGCGGAATGGTATCGGCGCCAGACACAACTGATATACAGACGCGCATTTCAGGAAAAGGTCCGAACCCGAGCAAAAATTCGCCCACGACTGTGCCTATCCCGGCGTCAAACACTCCGGGCCATTGAGCTTCGGATCGTTCACCAGATTGGCCAACACCCGCTCACGCAACGCCGCAGGCTCGCTGGCCAGCAGTGCCTGCAAGGCGTGCAGCGGGGTCTCGGGGTCGAGCCACGCTTGCTGCCCTGCGGCATCCAGAATCAAGGGGCGACGCTGGCTCGCGGCAGGCTGCGTGATCACCGCAGTACTCAGCCACACCTGCTCCTGCACCGGATACGCCTCCCAGATCGCCGCGAAAAACAGCGATGCGCCTTCACCCGGTGTCAGCCAGTACGGACGCTTGCGCGCAGTGCCGCGCCATTCGTAGAACCCGTTCGCCGGCAGCAGGCAACGGCGCAGGCGCAGGGCCTCGCGAAACATCGGTTGTTCAGCCACGGTTTCGGCCCGCGCATGCGCTG
Organism: Pseudomonas sp. RIT-562; assembly: GCF_026241895.1. GTDB lineage: Bacteria > Pseudomonadota > Gammaproteobacteria > Pseudomonadales > Pseudomonadaceae > Aquipseudomonas > Aquipseudomonas mandelii_F. Next base: position 101,174 of record NZ_JAPJIV010000016.1, read on the forward strand.
GCGTACGGGACAGATCGGTCAACCACGGCGGGGTCAGCCCCCAGCGCGCACGGGCCAACTCGCGCTGGCCATCGGCACCAGCGCGCAGCATCAGTACCGAGTCGGTGGGGGAAATGTTCCACTGGGCCTGCTGATCGGCGGGAAAACCAGGCAGGGCCGCAAAAGCGGGGTTCCAGCGAAACAGGGCATAACGTCCACACATGGGGCAGCACAACTCTTGATCAAACGAACGCCAGCCTAACAGACCAGCGTGCCGGGGAAACTCTCCGGTTCATCCCCAGGCAGCGGTAGCGCGGCATTGTATGCGCTGATCAGCTCGCGAGCGTAGGCGGCCTGGTCATTGTCAACGGATAGCCCGAGCAACCCGCAGGCTGGCAGCTCGCCGGTACCACCGAGCAGATCCCGCCCCACCAGATGAGCCTCAATGCCCTCACTGGCCAGCATGCCCTGCAGCAATTCGCCTTCCATCAGGTTTTCCGGTTCGTAGATTCGCTGCATAACCGCCCCTTACTCGTTTTCGCCGAACACTTCGAGATGCCACTCCTCTCCCTCGACCTGCAAGACGAAAGTGATCGGTCGACAACAGACCTGACAGTCTTCGATGTAAGTCTGATCGCCGCCGGAAATATCCACCGACGTCTCGACCTCTTCACCACAATACGGACAATCGTACAGCGCAGTTTCCAGCATCGCGGTCTCCCAGGTGACTTGTGCGTATAATCGCCGGTCTATTTGCAGGGCTATTTTTGTCTGCCTATTTTTCAGACCGTGCCCCGCTGGTTTTCGATCAAAACCTTTACTTACCCTAGCCGTTTCCAACAAGAGAGCATGATGGGCGAATTCGATACCATCCGACCTTACGACGACAGCGAAGTCCCGGCAGTGCTGGCACGGCTGCTCAGCGACAAGGCGTTTCTAGATATCCTCACCCACTTCCGCTTCCCGCGTTTTGCCGGAGCCCTTGGCTGGGCGCTCAAACCTCTTATAGCTCATCGGCTGCGTCGTGAGTTCGCCGGCGTGAATTCAGTGGCCAGTTTGCAGGATAAAGTCGAAGTGTATGTCGACCACACCATCGAACGTGCCACCGACGGCGTCACCTACAGCGGCGTCGAGCAGTTCAAGTCCGGCAGCGCTTATCTGTTCATCGCCAACCACCGCGATATCGTGATGGACCCGGCTTTCGTCAACTACGCGGTGTACCACGCCGGCCTGCCGACCCCGCGTATCGCGATTGGCGACAACCTGTTGCAGAAGCCCTTCGTCAGCGACCTGATGCGCCTGAACAAGAGCTTCATCGTGCATCGCTCGATTACCGGTCGCCGGGAAAAGATGGCGGCGTACCAGTTGCTCTCGGCCTACATCAATCATTCGATCCGTAACGACTGCGCTTCGATCTGGATCGCCCAGGCTGAAGGCCGGGCCAAGGACGGCGATGACCGTACCGAATCGGCGATCCTCAAGATGTTCCACATGAGCCGCAAGGACGAGCCGTTCGGCGAGGTCATTCGTTCGCTGAACCTGACTCCGGTATCGATCAGTTACGAATATGACCCGTGCGATCAAGCCAAGGCCCGCGAACTGTTCATCCGTGCCACCACGGGCACCTACACCAAAGTGCCGGGCGAGGACGATGTCAGCATTGCCAAGGGCATTACCGGCTACAAGGGACGCGTGCATGTGAACTTCGCCGCGCCGATCACCCAGGTCTTCGACGACACCAAGCAACTGGCGATCGAAATGGACAAGCAGATCCTCGGCGGCTACCGGCTGTTTCCGGTGCATTACCTGGCCTACGCCCAATGGCAGGATGCCGATCCGCAGTTGCAAGTGCCGGTCGCGGCCAAGGTGTTTGCGGCGGATGAACTGGCCAAGGCCCAGGAAGAATGGCAGCGGCGCCTGGATGATTGCCCGGCGGAGCATCGACCGTATCTGGTGCAGCAATATGCGACGCCGGTGCGCAATCAGTATCGGGTGAAGGCCGGGCTGCCCCTGTAGGAGCTGCCGCAGGCTGCGATCTTCGTTTAGAGGGTCAAAACTGCGTGCTGATCCACGACACCACCAGCGCCAACCCCAGGCACGCGAAGCCGAAGCGATAGAAAAATCGGTTCATGCGCAAGGTCGCCCAATCCAGCGTCGGCTCCACGCTAGGGCGGCTGTGGCGCTGCGCCTCGATACTGGCCAGCGCGCGTTGCTCGCGGCGTCGAGTGGCATGCAACAGCCAACTGCCCGGGAAGGCGAGCAGCAAGGCCAACAGGTTGATCAATTTGGCGGGATGGGCGGTAAACAGCGTCATCAAATGCAGCGACATCACGAACCTCGGGCAGATCAGGTGTGGCAAGTCGCCAGATCGGCGACTGCGGCGCGGATTCTACCGAAAGCCCGTTCACCTGCCCCGCCTTTCCGACAAATAACGGAAAACTGAGCAAATGCTGTTCTGTGTCACGCAGGCGTCATCTGACTGGGTCAGTCTGGCGCCCCTCGAAACCGACACGGAAACCGTCATGCTGCACGCCGAAAACCAGGATCGCCTCTACCTGATCGCTCCGAGCGACGAACAACAGACCCTCGTGGGCAGTCTGTCCTTCAATGTCCAGGATCGTCGCTGGCTGGTGTATTGCGCCTTGGGCGGGCATCAGCACGAGGACTTGCCCGAGACGGATCTGCTGACGGGGATCAGTGTGCTGGACTTCTATTCCCAGGCTGCCTGACACAAAAAAGCCCGGGCCATTTTCTGGCGCCGGGCTTTTCCGTCTTGCGAAGGCTTATTGGCCCAGCACTTGGCCCACTGTCGGGTCCTTGAACAGGCGAGTCAACGCATCGCTCAACACGTCGCTGACCAGCTTGGTGTTGGTTTCCTGGTTAGGCGCCATGCCGAAACGTTGATCCAGGGAGGCGCCGTAGCGACCGCTGTAGCGACGATTGGCGTTCTGCACGTCGGAACGGAAAGTCGCGCCGATGGTGGCCTCGGTGACGTACATGCCTTCCTTGGGCGACTGATACTTCAGCTCGGCCAGGGTCACGGTCAATTGTGGCGCGTTATTGCCGCTGGAAACCGGGGTAAAGCCCAGCAAACGCACGGCCGCTTCGGCCTGGGCCTGCAACTTCGGCAGGATCTGCGCACCTTGCACGGTAATCGCGCTGGTCTCCGGGTACATGCCACCGCGAGTACCCAGGGTTGGCGAAGGGCGGCCATCCACTACCCGCACCACCACCTGCTGGCCATGGCCAACTGGCGCCAGCTGAGTGGTCAGCTTTGGCTCCGGGTTCAGTTGTTGCGGGCTGTGGGCGCAGCCGACGAGGGTCAAACTGGTCACAGTGATCAAACCGAACAACAAGCGTTGCAACATGCTCTTCTCTCCAGAATCAGGTACAGACAAGGCCGCAGTATAGCTGTGCGCTACAGTGGGGAACCAGCGCAACAATCAGGGAAAAGTCCCACAGACATTTCAGACGGCAAAGCCTGTCACACAGGTGTCATCGCCCATACACTTTCACGTCACGACCCTGTGCCAACCTTCAGGCAGTCCCCAAGAAGGAATCTTGCCATGCGCTTTCTCATTTCGCTGTTCGCCCCTCGCCCACTGCACCGCAGCTTCGCCCTGCTCGACCGCCAGGGTCGCTGCCAGGCGTTCAAGCAGTGCAGCCTGCAGCCAATGGGCGACGGCTGGGTCGAAATCGACGAGATCCGCCTCAACTGGCTGCACCAGCCACTGCCGCAAAGTGCCCGGGTGATCCAGCGCCAGCCACGTGCGCGGGCCCAGCGTATGCTGACCACCTGACCAGAAGCCGAACAAAAGTCATAAAACACGACCATTTCCCTGCGTTTCTTCGCTACAATCTCCCCCCGATTATAAGGACGTCTCCTGATCGGGCCCCGCAACATCGTCAATACGCCAGTATTGACCCTCGACACCGCCCACAGAGAGCCGCCCACACAGATCGAGTGAAGCTGGCGTGCTTGCTGTTTCCTGAGCAGAACCCCTACTTTTCGCGAATCTGCAGAGCTGTCATTACGCTCGGTCACTGAGCTATTTGCCCGTTTTGCCTGTCATGTACTCCATGAAGGCAATCCATCCGGGCACAGTGCCAGGCTGGGGCAGCCCTTTTTGAGGTTCACGTCTTCAAAAGAGCGTGAAAAAAACGGGTTTTCACAACTTCACAAGAGTGTGGCGAGCAAATGAATAGTTTTGCGTCTGAACATGCACCATTAGCGTCTGGAACAGCCCAACGACACAGGACCGAGTACTCCTCGAACACCGGAGCCTGAAGCCTGTCCGCTACGGATTTGGTTGCACAAACGGATGTATCGACCATAAGTCGAATTGCCTCCCGCGCGCTGAAATGAGTTCATGTAGCTCATAAGCCCGGCCGGTAGCGTCCGTCGAAGTTGCGATAAATTGCGAAGATTCGGACATGGCGATCCTGGCCATGGGTACCTGGGGCATCACTGACACGCCCCGTCACTCCTGGCAGCCATGCCGACAATTTGGTGCTGCAGATTTTGGAGACGCGTTAAATGGCGCATAACGAAGCAGTCGACGTAGTACTGGTAGGGGCCGGCATCATGAGTGCCACCCTGGCTGTACTGCTCAAAGAGCTCGACCCCGCGATCAAGCTGGAAGTCGTCGAGTTGATGGATTCCGGTGCCGCGGAGAGTTCCAACCCGTGGAACAACGCCGGTACCGGTCACGCCGGGCTGTGTGAGCTCAACTACACGCCGCAGGCCGCCGACGGCACCGTCGACATCAAGAAAGCCGTGCACATCAACACCCAGTTCGAGGTGTCGAAGCAGTTCTGGTCGTACCTGACCCGTAAAGGCACCTTCGGCTCGTGCAAATCGTTCATCAGCCCGGTGCCGCACCTGAGCTTTGTGCAGGGTGACAGCGGCGTGTCTTTCCTCAAGGAGCGTTTCAACGTCCTGAGCAAGCACCACGCTTTCTCGGACATGGAATACACCGAAGACAAGGCCACCATGGCCGAGTGGATGCCGCTGATGATGCCGGGGCGCCCAGCCGCCGAAGTGCTGGCTGCCACCCGCGTGATGAACGGTACCGACGTCAACTTCGGCGCCCTGACCAATCAATTGCTCAAGCACCTGACCAGCGCACCCGATGCCCAGGTCAAGTACTGCAAGCGCGTCACTGGCCTGAAGCGCAACAACGGCGGCTGGACCGTCAGCATCAAGGACGTCAACAGCGGCAGCACCCGTGAAGTCGACGCCAAGTTTGTCTTCCTCGGCGCGGGCGGCGCGGCCCTGCCGTTGCTGCAGGCGTCCGGCATCGAGGAAAGCAAAGGCTTCGGCGGCTTCCCGATCAGCGGCCAGTGGCTGCGTTGCGACAACCCGGAAGTGGTCAAGCACCACCAGGCCAAAGTCTACAGCCAGGCAGCCGTCGGCTCGCCGCCGATGTCCGTGCCGCACCTGGACACTCGTGTGGTCGATGGCAAGAAATCCCTGTTGTTCGGACCTTACGCCGGTTTCACCACCAAGTTCCTCAAGCACGGCTCCTTCATGGACCTGCCGCTGTCGGTTCGCGCCGGCAATATCGGCCCGATGCTGGCGGTCGCGAAAAACAACATGGACCTGACCAAGTACCTGGTCAGCGAAGTGATGCAATCGATGGAGCAGCGCCTGGAATCCTTGCGCCGCTTCTACCCTGAAGCGAAAGCCGAAGACTGGCGCCTGGAAGTGGCCGGCCAACGAGTGCAGATCATCAAGAAGGATCCGAAAAAAGGCGGCGTCCTGCAGTTCGGGACCGAACTGGTCGCAGCCAAGGACGGTTCCCTGGCGGCACTGCTCGGCGCTTCACCGGGTGCATCGGTGACTGTTTCGATCATGCTCGAACTGATCGAGAAGTGCTTCCCGAACAAGGCTTCCGGTGAATGGGCAGCCAAGCTGGCGGAAATTTTCCCGGCTCGGGAGAAGGTCCTGGAAACCGACGCTGCGCTGTATCGCAAGATCAACACGCAGAACAACGTTGCGCTGGAGCTGGTTGAAGCCAGTAGCGAGACTGAAAGCTACGCTTGATCGTCGCGCATAAAAAACGCCCCGTCCTCATTGAGAGCGGGGCGTTTTTTATTTTTGCTGAAAAGCCAGAGATCGCAGCCTTCGGCAGCTCCTACAGAGTGAACACAAATTCCCTGTAGGAGCTGCCGAAGGCTGCGATCTTTTGATCTTAACCGCGGGCCTTGTCGATCAGCTCGATGTATTCTGCGGCGTTACGCTGATCCTTGATCTGATCGACAAACGTCTGGCCCTGCTCATCCTTGCCATCCAGGTCATACCCGGCCTCGACGAAAAACGTCAGGAACCGTTCGAAATCATCGATCCGCAAGCCGCGATAGGCCTTGATCAGTTTGTGCAGCGACGGCGAAGTGGCGTCGACCGGCTCGAAATCAAGAAACAACTTGATCTGCTCATCGCCAATCTCGTCACCAATCACTTGCTTCTTATCTTTACGCATTGCCGACTCCAGCTCGCAGACATTTCACGGGGCGGGCAGTTTACCCCTCACTTGGCGCCGCACTCAACGCGGACGGACGCTGCCCGTGTGCAGATCGGCCCAGATATGACCGTTCGAGTAGCTGAGGAACTGGCAGTACACCGTGTCGTTGCGCAACAAGTCGATCACTACCCGATACTGGGCCATTGGGTAGAAGAGCGTCAGGGTCTTGCTGGCACTGTCGTAGGTCGGCTTCTTCAAACTCTTGCTTTCGCCATCGAAGTTGACCAGCACCTGATTGATCGTTGCGCCCTTGTTCAGGGACTTGCCCTTGAGGCGGATCATCAGCGGTGAGGTGACGGGAATGGGTTGCTGGTTCGACTGGCGCTGACTGCCCACCACCACCGAATAGTCGGTAACCTGGAGCAATTGTTGTTGCTCAGGCTCTTCGCCACGCAGGGTCAGGTCATCAGGGGGCAGGAACTGCGCGTGCATCGGCGCCGGGGCGGCGGCCAGGGGCAGGCTTGCGGTCAGTAACAGAACGGCGCAGCTGCGGATCAAAAGGCTCATGACGGGCTCCCAACAAGAAGCTGAGCACTGTAGCAGCTGGCGCAGCCTGCGTCCGGCGGCGCAGCCGTCGTAAACCCTGAATGCAGGGTTCAACTGAACGACTGCAGCGCCTGATGTCACGACGGCGGCGCCGCCGAACGCAGGCTGCGCCAGCTGCTACAGATCGCGGTGGTCAATCAAACTGCGCGCGCATCCAGGCATGGTATTCGGCCACACCAGGCTCGCCTTCACGCGGCGCCCAATCGGGGAGCTCACCCTCACCTACCGGGCGATATGGGCCGGCCTTGCACTCGAACATCAGGCTGTCGGCTTCCAGCACCACCAGGCCATGAAACACACCCGTAGGCAGATCAACGCCGATGCTGTCGCCACCGGCCTGCAGGACGCGCTTGCTCACCACCGCGCCGGACTCATTAAAGATCAGCAGCCCAAGACGGCCCTTGAGCACCAACAGGGTTTCCGCCTTGTTATCACCCAGATGCCGATGAGGCGGGATATAGGTACTCGGCTGCAGACCTACCGCCATACGGTGACAGGCATCTTCCATCTGATGAAAGTTGTGATGCTGGCGTCCGCGCGGATTGGCCGCAGCTTTCTCGGCCAATTGCGTGAACAGCGTTTGATCAAGAAAGCTCGGCGTAGTCATTGCTCACATTCCTTTAACGGCAAAAATCCCGTTGGCGTTGCGCCAGTAACCCTTGTAGTCCATGCCGTAACCGAAGATGTAACGGTCGATGCAGGGCAAACCGACGAAATCGGCCTTGAGGTCCGGGCGAGCCTTGCGGTCGTGGTCCTTGTCGATCAGCACAGCGGTGTGCACCTTGCGCGCGCCGGCGTGTTTGCAGAAATCGATGATCGCGCCCAGGGTGTGACCTTCATCGAGGATATCGTCGATGATCAGCACGTCACGGTCGATGAACGACACTTCCGGCTTGGCTTTCCAGAACAGGTCACCGCCGCTGGTTTCGTTGCGATAGCGGGTGGCGTGCAGGTAGGAGGCTTCCAGCGGGAACTGCAAATGGGTGAGCAGCTTGCCGGCGAAAATCAGGCCGCCGTTCATCACACAGAACACCACCGGATTGCTTTCAGCCAGTTCTTCGTTGATGTGCGCACCGACGCGGGCGATGGCCGCCTCGACTTCAGCTTCGGTGTACAGGCAGTCAGCCTCTCGCATGATTTGACGGATATGCTCGAGATCAGCGGACATGGCGCTCTCCGGGGGTTGGGAATCAGGAAAAGCGGGCAAAGGTACGCATCCCGCACGGCCAGATCAAGCGTTTGTGGACTAACGTACTGTATGTCTATAGGACAACACCCTCGGATAGATTAATCTAGGCCGGTTTTTTTGCCCGCCGCCGGAGCTTTTCCCATGCCCATCCTCGAGATCCGCCATCCGCTGATCCGTCATAAACTTGGCCTAATGCGCCGTGCAGACATCAGCACCAAGAACTTTCGCGAGCTCGCTCAGGAAGTCGGTGCCCTGCTGACCTATGAAGCCACCAAAGACCTGCCCCTGGAAGCCTACGATATCGAAGGCTGGTGCGGCACCGTGTCGGTCGAGAAAATCGCCGGCAAGAAAATTACCGTGGTGCCGATCCTGCGCGCCGGTATCGGCATGCTCGAAGGCGTACTCAGCCTGATCCCGGGCGCCAAGGTCAGCGCCGTGGGCGTGGCCCGCAATGAAGAAACCTTGCAGGCTCACACCTACCTGGAAAAACTGGTTCCGGAGATCAACGAGCGCCTGGCGATGATCATCGACCCGATGCTGGCCACCGGCAGCTCCATGGTTGCGACCATCGACCTGCTGAAGAAAGCCGGTTGCCGCGACATCCGCGCCATGGTGCTGGTGGCTGCGCCAGAAGGCATCGCCGCTGTCGAGAAGGCTCACCCGGACGTGACCATCTATACCGCCTCGATCGACGAACGCCTGAACGAACACGGTTACATCATCCCTGGCCTGGGCGATGCCGGTGACAAGATCTTCGGCACCAAGCAGAAGGACGCTTGAGCATGCAGGATGAGTTCAACGATCCGCTCTGGCGTACGGTACTGTCCGGCGCGCAGATGCTGTTCGTGGCCTTCGGCGCCCTGGTCCTGATGCCGCTGATTACCGGTCTGGACCCCAACGTCGCGCTGTTCACCGCTGGCCTGGGGACGATTCTGTTCCAGATCGTCACCGGCCGGCAGGTCCCGGTATTCCTGGCGTCGAGCTTTGCCTTCATCACCCCGATCATTCTCGCCAAGGGCCAGTTCGGCCTTGCCGCGACCATGGGCGGCGTGATGGCGGCAGGTTTCGTCTATACCTTCCTCGGTCTCGCCGTGAAGATCAAAGGCACCGGCTTCATCGACCGCCTGCTGCCACCGGTGGTGATTGGCCCGGTGATCATCTCCATCGGCCTGGCCATGGCGCCGATTGCCGCCAACATGGCGATGGGCAAGGCCGGCGACGGTAGCGAGCTGATTCATTACCAGACGGCGATGCTGATTTCGATGCCGGCCCTGCTCACGACCCTGATCGTAGCGGTGTTCGGCAAAGGCATTTTCCGCCTGGTGCCGATCATCTCCGGGGTGCTGGTGGGCTTCGCCATGGCGTTCTATTTCGGCGTGGTCGACACCGCGAAAATAGCCGCCGCGCCCTGGTTTGCGATCCCGCACTTCACCGCACCGGAATTCAACTGGCAGGCGATCCTGTTCATCGTGCCAGTCGCCCTGGCGCCTGCGATCGAACACATCGGCGGGGTAATTGCCGTCGGCAGCGTGACCGGTCGCGACTACCTGAAGAAACCTGGCCTGCATCGCACCCTCTTGGGTGACGGCATTGCGACCACGGCAGCCGGACTGTTCGGTGGCCCGCCCAACACCACTTATGCCGAAGTGACTGGCGCGGTGATGCTGACCAAGAACTACAACCCGAAAATCATGACCTGGGCGGCGATCTTCGCGATCAGCCTGGCGTTCGTCGGCAAGTTCGGCGCGCTGCTGCAAAGCATTCCGGTGCCGGTGATGGGCGGGATTCTCTGCCTGTTGTTCGGTTCGATCGCGGCAGTGGGGATGAACACGTTGATTCGCCACAAGATCGATCTCGGCGAAGCGCGCAACCTGGTGATTGTTTCGGTCACGCTGGTGTTCGGAATTGGTGGGGTGCTGGTTGGCACAGGCACCGGACCGGACGATTTTGGCCTGAAGGGCATTGCGCTGTGCGCGGTGGTGGCCATTGCGCTGAACCTGCTGCTGCCGGGAAATGACAGCTGGAAGCACAAGAAGGCGGATGAGCCGCTGATCTAACCCTTTCGATCTTTGGTGCCTGACATATTGCTATCGCGAGCAGGCTCACTCCTACAGGTATTGCGTTGGACCTTGTAGGAGTGAGCCTGCTCGCGATGCTTTTAGAGGGCCAGCGGCGCTCGTTCACATAGGGTGGCCAATGCCTTCGCCCATTGCGGGTCGTCATTGAGGCACGGCACCAGCACCAACTCCTCGCCCCCCGCTTCGCGAAACTGCTCCAGACCGCGATCACCAATCTCTTCCAGGGTCTCGATGCAATCGGCGACAAACGCCGGACACATCACCAGCACCTTCTTCACCCCCATTCCGGCCAGCTCATCCAGACGGGCTTCGGTGTAGGGTTCGATCCACTTCGCCCGGCCCAGGCGCGACTGGAATGACACCGACCATTTGCCCTTCGCCAACCCCATCCGCTTGGCGAACTCCGATGCAGTACGCAGGCACTGCGCGCGATAACAGGTGGCCAATACTTCTGGCGAAGCATTCTTGCAGCAGTCTTCATTCTTGAAACAGTGCTGCCCCGTGGGATCGAGCTTGGTCAGGTGGCGCTCGGGCAGGCCATGAAAACTCAGCAACAGGTGATCGTATGGCTGCGCAAGGTGCGGCTTGGCACTGGCAACCAGCGCGTCGAGGTATTCCGGCTCATCGTAGAACGGCTGCAGCACCGAGAACTGCACATCCAGCTTGCGCTCGCGCACGACCCGCCGCGCCTCCTCGATCACCGTAGTCACGGTGCTGTCGGCAAATTGCGGATACAGCGGGGCAAGGGTAATTTGCTTATGGCCCTGGGCGACCAGTTGCAGCAGCTTCGACTCGATCGATGGTTCGCCGTAACGCATGGCCAACTCAACCGGCCCATGGGTCCACTGCGAGGTCATGGCCTGCTGCAGTCGACGACTGAGTACCACCAGTGGCGAGCCCTCCTCCCACCAGATCGAGGCATAGGCGTGAGCCGACTGTTCCGGGCGCTTGATCAGGATCAGCGACACCAGCAGGCGACGCACCGGCCATGGCAGGTCGATCACATAAGGGTCCATCAGAAACTGATTGAGGTAACTGCGCACATCCGCCACCGAAGTGGAGGCCGGAGAGCCCAGGTTGACCAGAAGCAATGCGTGAGCGGTCATGCAACGTCCTATTTCAAAGGCGGCTGGACAAGTCGTCCAGAGCCGCACGCAAATCGGTGAACTGGAAGGTGAAACCCGCTTCCAGCAAGCGGACCGGCATGGCCTTCTGGCCACCCAGCAACAGCAGGGACATTTCCCCCAGGCACACTTTTAATGCCAGGGTCGGCATCGGCATGAACGCCGGCCGATGCAACACCGCCCCCAAAGTCTTGGCGAACTCGCTGTTGCGCACCGGTTTCGGCGCGCAGGCATTATAAGGACCGCTGGCCGTTTCCTGGTGCAGAAGAAAATCAATCAGGGCGATCTGATCCTTGATATGGATCCACGGCATCCATTGCCGACCATTGCCCAGAGGCCCGCCCATCGCGAGTTTGAAGGGCAACAACAGGCGCGACAAAAAGCCGCCATCGGCGGACAACACCAGTCCCGTGCGGATCAGAATCACTCGAATGCCCAAGGCCTCGGCGCGTTGGGCGGTCTCTTCCCAGGCAATGCACAGCTGACTGGCAAAATCGTCGATTACCGGCGCCGATTCCTCGGTCAACTCGCGCTCGCCGCCGTCGCCATACCAGCCCACCGCAGAACCGGAGATCAATACCGCCGGTTTTTGTTCACGGGTTTCCAGCCAGGCCAGCAGCGTTTCGGTAAGCGTAATGCGACTGCTCCACAACAGCGCCTTGCGCTTGGATGTCCAGGGTCGATCGGCGATCGGCGCGCCTGCGAGATTGACGATGGCATCGACAGGCGTCTGCCCGAGGTCCTCCAGGCGGGGAATTCCACGGACCTGGGCGCCGCAGAGCTTCGCGACCTTTTCCGGTTGGCGGCTCCAGACGGTCAGCGTGTGTCCTTGGCTCAACCAGTGTCGGCAGAGTTGGCGTCCGATCAAACCAGTACCGCCGGTCAGCAATATGTGCATGACTTCTTCCTCGCGTGGCCTTTTATCCTGCTCACTAGTCTATTTTTATAAGCAGGGATCTTTGGTATCGGGCAGTGTCTGTTTAAACAATAGGCCAACCTGTCAGAACTAGAACGCTAAAAGTTATACCAAAAAACAATATTGTACAGGTTTAAACCACGGCGTAGTCTGTACAGAAAGGTAAACGAGGCCCCTATGACTGTACCTATCGCGATCATCGGCACCGGCATCGCCGGGCTCTCCGCCGCCCAAGCCCTGACAGAGCTGGGGCACGTTGTTCAACTATTCGATAAAAGCCGCGGCAGTGGCGGTCGCATGTCGAGCAAGCGCAGTGATGCGGGGGCTCTGGACATGGGCGCGCAATACTTCACTGCCCGTGACCGCCGCTTCTCCACCGAAGTGCAGCGCTGGCAGGCCCAGGGCTGGGTCGCCGAGTGGACGCCGTTGCTGTACACCTTTCAGGGCGGCCAGCTCAACCTTTCACCCGATGAACAGACGCGCTGGGTTGGCACGCCGCGCATGAGCGCCATCACCCGTGGCCTGCTGGGCGACTTGGACGTGCAGTTCGGCTGCCGGATTACCGAGGTCTATCGCGGTGAACAACATTGGCATCTGCAGGACGCCGAAGGCTTTACCCATGGCCCTTTCAGCCACGTAGTCATTGCCACGCCAGCCCCGCAAGCGACCGCCCTGCTCGCCTCGGCGCCGAAACTCGCCGGTGCCGCTGCAGGCGTGAAAATGGACCCGACCTGGGCCATCGCACTGGCGTTCGAGAAACCGCTGGACACCCCCATGGAAGGTTGCTTCGTGCAGGACAGCCCGCTCGACTGGCTGGCCCGCAACCGCAGTAAACCCGGCCGTGACACCACCCTGGACACCTGGGTCCTGCACGCGACCAGCGCCTGGAGCCGGCAACACATCGACCTGCCCAAGGAAGCCGTGATCGAACAATTGCACGGCGCATTCGCCGAACTGCTGCACAGTGCCATGCCCGCGCCGACTTTCAGCCTGGCCCATCGCTGGCTCTACGCCCGCCCTGCCAGCAGCCACGAATGGGGGACACTGGCCGACGCCGATCTTGGGCTCTACGCCTGTGGCGACTGGTGCCTGTCCGGCCGCGTCGAAGGTGCCTGGCTCAGTGGCCAGGAAGCCGCCCGCCGCTTGCATGAACACCTGCAGTGAACCGCATTAATCCTGGCAAGTTGCTGCTGTCGAAATGGACAGCAGCCCACCCGCAACACCGCGAGAAACACTTTCTGGTGACCGAGCTGTTCCGGGATGAGGAAGGTACGGTGCTGCAAGTCGAATTAGAGGCAGTGTTGACCAAGCGCAGCCAGCGCATGGATTGGCAGACCCTGAAAAATAGCGACACCTGGAAATTGGGCTGGCAGTGAGCCCCTGTATGACCGCACCGAAATACCTGTACAAATAATTTGACTTGTACAGCTTCGAATCTATGATGAACTCATGTTGTACAGATCCTTGGGTTTGTACAGGTCTGGATTCGAGGTGCCCTGATGTCCAACTCCGTCGTGAAACCGAAAATCGCCATCAGCGCTTGCTTGATGGGCGCTGAAGTTCGCTTCAATGGTGGACACAAGGAATCGCGGCTGTGCAGCCGCACCCTCACCGACTATTTCGAATTCGTACCGGTCTGCCCTGAAGTGGCGATTGGCCTGGGCATCCCTCGCCAGCCGATTCGCCTGGTCGGCGACCCGGAGCATCCGCAAGCTGTCGGCACAGTCCAACCGGAGCTGAATGTCACTGCACCGTTGGCGGCATACGGCGAAAAAATGGCGGATGAGCTGGATGACATCTGTGGCTACATTTTCATGCAGAAATCCCCATCCTGCGGCCTCGACCGGGTCAAGGTCTACCACGCCAATGGCGCGCCGGTAGACGGTGGCGGGCGCGGTATCTACGCCCAGGCCTTTTGCGCGCGTCATCCTGATTTGCCCGTAGAAGAAGACGGCCGGCTCAATGACCCGGTACTGCGGGAAAACTTCCTGACCCGCGTGTTCGCCTACAGCGACTGGCAGCAATTGCTGCGCGAAGGCCTCACCCGTCGCGGCCTCACCGATTTCCACGCGCGCTACAAATACCAGCTGATGGCGCACAACCCGGTGCAATACAAAACCCTGGGCAACCTGCTGGGCACTATGGGCCAGACAGAGCCGGAAACGCTCGGTCCACGTTATTTCAGCGAGCTGATGGCCGCCTTGAAAAAGTGCGCCACCCGACGCACCCATACCAACGTCCTGCAGCACATCAGCGGTTATCTCAAGCAGGCCATCAGCGCCGAAGACAAACAGGAAATGCAGCACGTCATTGGCCAATATCGCCACGGCATCGTGCCACTGGTGGTGCCGATGACCCTGCTCAAGCATCACTTCCGCCAACATCCGGATCCTTACATCGCGCAACAGGTTTACCTGCAACCGCACCCGGAAAACCTCAGCCTGCGAAATGCGATCTAAATGACTAACCGACTCGACACCAGCGCCAGCGAAGACCTCGGCGACGATTTCAAGAAAGCCCTGGACGAAGGCTGGCTGCCGATCCGTGAAGTGGCCCGGCAAACCGGGGTCAACGCCGTGACCCTGCGTGCCTGGGAACGGCGCTACGGTTTGATCGTGCCGCAACGCACGCCCAAAGGGCATCGCTTGTTCTCGGCCGAACATGTGCAGCGCATCCTGGCCATTCTCACCTGGCTCAATCGCGGAGTGGCCGTCAGCCAGGTCAAGCAACTGCTCGACACAGCGCAAGTGATCAGTGAGCCGATTGAAAACGACTGGCACGTGCTGCGCCAGACCTTGCTGCTGGCAGTCACCGGGTTGAACGAACGCACCCTCGACGACACCGTCAATCAGGCGATGGCGCTGTACCCACCGCGAACCTTGTGCGAGCAACTGTTGCTGCCGCTGCTCAGGGAGCTGGAGCAACGCTGGCAGGGCCAATTTGGCGCGCAGATGGAACGAGGTTTTTTTTACTCGTGGCTGCGCAGCAAGTTTGGCGCGCGCATTTACCACAACAACCGCCAATTACGCAGCGCACCGCTGCTGCTGGTCAATCAATCGGACCTGCCACTTGAACCGCACCTTTGGCTCACTGCCTGGCTGATCAGCAGCGCCGACTGCCCGGTTGAGGTATTCGACTGGCCACTGCCGCACGGAGAGCTGGCCCTGGCAGTGGAACATCTGAAAGCCCGCGCAGTGCTGCTGTATTCCAGCAAAGCGATGAACCTTGGGCAATTGCCGAAACTTTTGCACGGTATCAGTTGCCCAAAATTGATTGCCGGACCGATCGTCTGTATTCACCAAGTCGAGTTGTCCGCGAAAACCTCCGGTATTCCCGAACTGTTCTTGGCCGAAGATCCCCTGTCGGCGCATCAGGAACTGGTCCTGCGGGGGGTTATCTAATGAGCTCGGCGGACACCAGCATGCAATTGATCTGGCTGCGCAGTGACCTGCGCCTGCACGACAACACTGCGCTTTCGGCCGCCGCTGCCCGTGGCCCGTGCGTCGCCGTCTATCTGTTGAGCCCGCAGCAATGGCTGGAACACGACGATGCGGCATGCAAGGTGGATTTCTGGCTACGCAATCTTGAAGCGTTGAGCCGCGCGCTGGGCGAGCTGAACATCCCCTTGCTGATTCGCACTGCCGCCCACTGGGACCAGACGCCGCAGGTGCTGCTCGAACTGTGCCAGCAACTGAACATCAGTGCGGTGCACGTCAACGAAGAATACGGGGTCAACGAAACCCGTCGGGATGCCCAGGTGAGCGCGGCGCTCAGGGCCAGCGCCATTGATTTTTACAGTTACCTCGACCAGCTGTTCTTCAAGCCTGGCAGCGTGCTGACCAAGACCGGCACCTACTTCCAGGTCTTCAGCCAGTTCCGCAAGGTCTGCTACGAACGCCTGCACCGCTCGCTGCCCGCCCAGGTCCCGGTACCCGCGCCGCAGTCACCGTTGAACATCCAGCGTGATCAGGTACCCACCCAAGTCGAAGGCTTTGCTACGCCCAGCGAACATTTGCGCTCAATTTGGCCCGCCGGTGAAATCGAGGCCAGGCGCCGCCTGGACACCTTCGTCGACGCCCAGATCGACTACTACAAAAGCGAACGCGACTTCCCGGCCAAACCAGGTACCAGCCAGCTTTCGGCCTATCTGGCAGCCGGCGTGATTTCCCCGCGCCAATGCCTGCACGCAGCTTTGCAAAGCAATCAAGGCGAATTCGAAAGCGGCAAGGTTGGCGCAGTCACCTGGATTAATGAGCTGCTGTGGCGCGAGTTCTACAAACATATTCTGGTCGGCTATCCACGAGTCTCGCGCCACCGCGCGTTCCGTCCGGAAACCGAGGCCCTGGCCTGGCGCCACGCGCCTGAAGAACTACTGGCCTGGCAGCAGGCGCGCACGGGTTTGCCGATCATCGATGCGGCCATGCGCCAACTGCTGGATACCGGCTGGATGCATAACCGCCTGCGCATGGTAGTGGCCATGTTCCTGACTAAAAACCTGTTGATCGACTGGCGCGAAGGCGAGCGTTTTTTCATGCGCCATCTGATCGACGGCGACCTGGCAGCGAACAACGGTGGCTGGCAGTGGAGTTCATCCACCGGTACCGACTCGGCCCCCTACTTCCGCATCTTCAACCCGCTGAGCCAGTCGGAAAAATTCGACAGCGAAGGGGTGTTCATCAAGCAGTGGTTACCCGAGCTGGATGGGCTGAACAAGAAGGAAGTGCACAACCCGGCGAATGTGAGCGGGCTGTTCGGCGTCGCCGACTATCCGTCGCCGATCGTCAACTTGAGCACTTCGCGGCAACGAGCACTGGCCGCGTTCAAGAACCTGCCGTCGCGGCAGGACGCAGGAGGCGGTCATGAGTAATTGGGAACGGCGCATTGCCGAACAGCTTGCCATGGGCCCGGTGATCGCCGGGCTGCAAAGGAGAATGGGATGAGCCTTACACCTCCACGTCGTTACTGGCTGACGGGCGCGAGCAGCGGGATTGGCGCTGCACTGGCCGAAGAGATCCTCAAGACCGGCGCACACCTGGCCGTCAGCTCGCGCTCGACAGCGCCGTTGAAAGTCCTGTCGCAACGTTATCCCGGGCAAGTCCTGGTGGTAGCGGGCGACCTGACCAACAGCCAGACGGTTCGCGAAATAGGCGAGCAGATCGCTGAGCAATGGGGTTCGCTGGACACTGTGATCCTCAATGCCGGCACCTGCGAGTACGTCGATGCCCAGCAGTTCGATGCCTCGATCATCGAACACGTGGTGCGCACCAACCTGCTTGCCAGCGCCTACTGCGTCGAAGCCGCCCTGCCCTTGTTGCGCGCCGGCATCGCACCGCACCTTGTAGGAGTGGCGAGCTCGGTGACCTATCTACCGTTGCCGCGGGCCGAAGCCTATGGCGCATCGAAGGCCGGGTTGCGCTACATGTTCGAATCCCTGCGCATCGACCTGGCAGACGAAGGCATCGAGGTCACCGTGGTCAGTCCGGGCTTTGTCGACACCCCGCTGACGGCAAAAAATGATTTCCCCATGCCCCTCAGCTGGCCTGTGGAGAAAGCCGCCCGGCATATTTTCGCCAAACTGGATAACCGGCCACTGGAAATCGCCTTCCCGGCGTTGTTCATGGCGGCTCTGTGGCCACTGTCGAAGATGCCCAACAGCGTCAAGCTGGCAATCGGCAAGCGCATGGTGCGCAGTAATCCACCTATCCAGGACGTCCCGTGAAAATCGCCATTATCGGCAGCGGCATTTCGGGGCTGACCAGTGCCTACCTGCTCAACCGTCGCCACGAGATCACCCTGTTCGAAGCCAGCGACTGGATCGGCGGGCACACCCACACGGTCGAGGTCACCGTGGACGGTCGCAATTATGCGGTGGACACTGGTTTCATCGTGTTCAATGACTGGACCTATCCGAATTTCATTCGCCTGCTCGGGCTTCTCGGCGTGCGCTTCAAACCAACGGCCATGAGCTTTTCGGTGACCGACCCGGACAGCGGCCTGGAGTACAACGGCAACAATTTCAACAGCCTGTTCGCCCAGCGCCGCAACCTGCTGTCCCCCGGTTTTTGGGGCATGTTGCGCGACATCCTGCGCTTCAATAAAGAGGCACTGCGCGACCTGGAAGAACAGCGCATCAGCGCCGACATCACCCTGGATCAGTACCTCAAGGCCGGCGGCTACGGTGAGCGTTTCATCCTGCATTACATAGTGCCCATGGGTTCGGCGATCTGGTCGATGCCCATGGCCGACATGCTCGGCTTCCCACTCCAGGCCTTCGTGCGTTTTTTCAAGAACCACGGCCTGCTGTCGGTGAGTCATCGCCCGCAATGGCAGGTAATCGAGGGCGGTTCCAGTGCCTATGTGGCACCACTGATCGCGCCAATGGCCGATAAGATCCGTACCAACTGTCCGGTCACGCGGGTCGAGCGCGACGAGGAAGGCGTCGTTATCCACAGCGCTGCCGGCATCGAACGCTTCGATAAAGTGGTGTTCGCCTGCCACAGCGATCAGGCGCTGAAACTGCTGGCCGCACCGACCGTCGCCGAGCAATCGATCCTCGGCGCACTACCCTACGCCGACAACGAAGTGGTGCTGCATACCGATACCCGGTTACTGCCGGAATCCGAACTCGCCCAGGCCGCCTGGAATTACCGACTCAGCGGTGCTGGCCACACGTCAGCCGCCGTCACCTATGACATGAACCTGCTGCAAGGAATCGAAAGCACTACCCGATTCTGCGTCAGCCTGAACCAGAGCGCCGGCATCAGCCCTTTTAAAGTGCTCGCCAAATATACCTACGCTCATCCGCAGTTCAGCCTGGCCGCCGTCGCCGCCCAGGCTCGCTGGGAAGAACTCAATGGCGCGCACCATACCTGGTACTGCGGGGCCTATTGGGGCAACGGATTCCATGAAGATGGTGTGGTCAGCGCGCTGCGCGTGGCCGCTGCCTTGGGTGAAACCCTGTGAACAGCGCCCTCTACAGCGGCTGGATTGCCCACCGGCGATTCAGCCCGCGACACCACCAATTTCGCTACCGGATAGGCTTGCTCTACCTGGACCTCGACGAGCAGGAAACAGTACTTGCGCTGTCGCCGCTGGCGGGTCGCAGTCGCCTGGCACCGTTCTCGTTCCGCGAAGGTGATTACCTCAAGGCGTTTACGGGTGGCGGCATGCGCTTGATCGACGCAGTGCGCCAGCAGGTCGGCCAGGCCATCGGCCATGAACCACAAGGCTCGATCTGCCTGCTGACCCAGGTGCGCAGCTGGGGCCTGGCGTTCAACCCCGTGAGCTTCTTTTACTGTCACGAAGCCGATGGCCAACTGGCGGCGATCCTCTGCGAAATCACCAATACCCCGTGGCGTGAACGCTACCACTACGTGCTCCCTGCCAGAGCACCGGAAAACCTAGCGGATTTCCATCAGCATTTTGCGGTGGCCAAAGCGTTTCACGTGTCGCCGTTTTTGCCCCGGGACCTTGAGTACCGGATGAGCTTCAGCCCCGCCGCGGCAAAACTCGGCGTGCACATGGCGGACTGGCAAGGCGAGCAGAAGTTGTTCGACGCCACGCTCAACCTGGAGCGCGAAGTCCTCGATCGCGCCAGCCTGCACCGCTACTTGCGCCGCTTCCCGTGGATGACTGGGAAAACCTGCGTGGCGATTTACTGGCAGGCCGTGCGTCTGTTGTTCAAGGGTGCCCCCGTTTTTGCTCATCAACCTGCCGATGGCAGCGTTCAAACCGCCACTGCTGTTCCCAAGGACTGCCGCCATGAAATCCCCTAGCGTTTCGGCCAAGGCCCCGCTGTTCAATACCAATGGCATCACGGGCCTGTTATTGCGTCGCGGGGTGTTGCGGCAACTGGCGCACCTCAAGCACGGCCAGCTAGTGGTCGTTGAAGACGGCGAGCGCCAGGTATTCGGCACGCCCGGCAGCCATTTGCATGGTGAAATCCACATTCTCGACGCTGCGGCCTGGGGCCTGGTGGCGAGCAGCGGTTCGATCGGTGCCGGGGAAGCGTTTATTCATGGGTATTGGAGCTCACCGGACCTGACCGCCGTGGTGCGAGTGTTCGTCAGCAACCTCGAAGTGCTGGACTCGCTGGAAGGCGGCCTGGCAAAACTCGGGCGGCCGCTGGTGCGGGGCTTGCACTGGATCAACCGCAACACGCGCAAGGGTTCACAGAAGAACATTGCCGCTCATTACGACCTGGGCAATGAGCTGTTCGAGCAGTTCCTCGACCCGACCATGATGTACTCGGCAGCGCAATTCCTGACGCCCGAGGACACTCTGGAGCAGGCGCAGTTGAACAAGCTGGAGCGAATCTGCCAGAAGCTCGCGCTGAAACCTACCGATCACCTGCTGGAAATCGGCACAGGCTGGGGCAGCATGGCGCTGTATGCGGCGCAGCAATATGGCTGCAAGGTCACCACCACCACGCTGTCCAAAGAGCAGTTCGCGTTTACCGCGCAACGTATCGCGGCGCTTGGCTTGCAAGATCAGGTCACGCTGCTGCTGTCCGATTACCGTGACCTCACCGGCCAGTACGACAAGCTGGTGTCGATCGAAATGATCGAAGCCGTCGGTCACCGCTTTCTACCGACTTACTTCAAGCAATGCGCGCACTTGCTCAAGAGCAACGGGCTGATGTTGTTGCAGGCCATCACCATTCGCGAGCAGCGCTACGAGCAGGCCAAGGATAACGTCGACTTTATCCAGCGCTACATTTTCCCCGGCGGCGCCCTGCCCTGCGTGCAGAAAATGCTCGAGGTCATCAGCCGCGACACCGACATGAACCTGCTGCACATGGAGGACTTCGGCCTGCACTACGCCAAGACCCTGCGTCTGTGGCACGAGAACTTTCGCCGAGCGCACAACCGCTTGGGCGAGTTGGGTTACGACGAGCACTTCCTGCGGCTCTGGGAGTTTTACCTGTGCTACTGCGAAGGCGGCTTTTTGGAACGTACCATCGGCACCGCGCAAATGTTGTTGGCCAAACCTTCGGCAATCACCGCGCCGCTGCTGGGTCGGTTTAATGCTTGAGCGTATTGCCAATGCCGTGTTGTTCCAGCTGGGCTGGTTCGCCTGCGTAGTAGGCGGCGACAGTTTGTGGTTATTGGTGCCCCTGCTAGCACTGGTGATTCATCTGTTGTGGATAAGTCGCTGGAGCGATGAAGGTCGCTTGATTCTCAGTGTGGTCCTGCTGGGCACCACGGTGGACAGCACGCTGCGCTGGCTGGGAGTGTTCGACTTCACCGAAGTAGCGCCCTTGATCCCCCTGTGGTTGATGTTGCTTTGGGCTCTTCTGGCGACGACCCTGCGCCACTGCCTGGCCTGGAGTGCCAGCCCGTGGTGGCTCGCCTGCGTCCTCGGAGGCCTCGGCGGGCCGCTGTCGTATTACGCCGGCAGCCAGCTGGCAGGCGTGCAGTTTCCGTATGGGCCCGGACCGACGCTGGTGGGTATCGGCCTGCTCTGGGCGCTACTGTTCCCGGCGCTGCATTTCATGGCCCGACGACTGGCGTCGCAAACTCCACGTTAAACGTCTGTCAGGCCTTTCACATTCGCACGGCCCACTGCCTTACACTGCGCACCATGAAAACCATTCCCCTCACACCCGTTGCCGAGCCTGCGGTCACCTGCTCGACCTGCGCGGCCTGCTGCTGTCAGCTCGAAGTCATGCTGATTACCGACACGGGCGTGCCCGAGCGTTTTATCGACACCGACGATTGGGGTGGGGAAGTCATGCTGCGTCTGGATGACGGCTGGTGTGCGGCGCTGGATCGCAACAGCATGATGTGCACGATCTACGAGAAGCGTCCGCTGATCTGCCGGGAATTCGAGATGGGGGCACCGGAGTGCATCGAGGAACGCCGAGGTATTACCACGGCGTATCGTTGACGGGCGAGCCCTGTGGGGACAGGCGGGCCGTTCCCACAGAAATGATGCGCGGTGTTACAGCGGCATTGTGTAATGCAGCGCGTAGCTTTCAACGCCGTCGTTGTTGCTGCTCAGGCCGGCGTTGGAATAGTGCGTGGCACGAATCCCGACCTCATGACCGCCGGTAAAGCGCAGCCCGAAACCGATGCGGTCTTCGAACTGGAAGGACTGGCCGATGTTGTTGTCTTCAAGCTGGGTATCCGAGAAGAACGCTACACCCACACCCGCTTCGATGTACGGCTTGACGTTCTGGCCGGCAAACTCGTAGACGAAGACAGGCGAGAACGACAGGCTGTTGTTACTGGAAGTCTTGTCACCTTCCCAGTAGGTATAGGCGCCGCTCCAGAAACCGGTGAGTCGACCGACGTCGGTCTGCCACCAGCTCTTGTCCCAATCAAACTGCATGCCCAACCGGTAGGTCATGGTTGAATCGCTGGTCGCTCCGACCCCGAACTCCACGCCTGCCGCCTGTGCGGTAAAACTGTGCCCCATTAGTGCGGCCGCAAGCGCGGCCAAGCAGAATAGTCGCTTCACTAGAAACATCCTTTTCCGAACGAATTCGTATGGTTTTTTGGTGTTGCCCATCAGTCACAGCTATAGAAGTCTGCGCATAGTCAGAAGTTCAGACTATTTCGGGACATTTCACATTTTTTTTACAAGTCGAAACTACGCACAACGCCGGTAGAATTCCAGAGTAATGGCAAGATATTACTGAAATGCCCTGGATCGGCACTGGTCCAGAACTGCGCAGCCCGCGCCGGGCCTTCGGCGAGCAGCTCACGTTCGGCCAATAACCGCTGAAGCTGGCGAGCCACTGCAGCGCCGGTATCGATCAGGCTGATATGTGGCGCAATCATTTGCTTGAGCAGCGGCTTGAGGAAGGGATAGTGGGTGCAGCCGAGAATGATCGTGTCGCAACCCGCATCAAGCAAGGGTTGGACATAGCCGAGCAACAGCTTGCACAGAACCGGGCTGTGCAGATCGCCGTTCTCGATCAGCTCCACCAGGCCCGGGCATGGCTGGGTGATCACTCGCACATCGGTGGCAAAGCGGTCGAGCAATGCAGCGAACTTGGCGCTTTGTAGCGTGCCGGTAGTGGCGAGGACCCCGACCACGCCACTGCGGGTCGCGGCAGCTGCAGGCTTCACCGCAGGCTCCATGCCGACGATAGGCCACTGCGGATAGTCGCGGCGCAGATCCGCCACGCCTGCCACCGTGGCCGTATTGCACGCCAGCACCAGTGCCTTGGCGCCCTGCTCCTGAAAAAAACCGGCCATCACGCTGCAGCGCTGGCGAATGAACTCCGGCGTTTTCTCGCCATAGGGAACATTGCCGCAATCGGCTACGTACAGCAGTGTTTCGTTAGGCAGCAGACGCTGAATCTCGGCCAGTACCGATAGCCCGCCGACACCGGAGTCGAATACGCCAATTGGCGCCTCACGCACGGGCAGGACCACAGACCGCGCAGCCCGGGTCCCGCTTGACCCGCAGCTCACGGAAGCGCGTTCCCAGCGCATCGATCAACAACAGGCGGCCCACCAGTGGCTCGCCAAAACCAGCCAGCAACTTGAGCGCTTCCAGCGCTTGCAGGCTGCCGACCAGTCCCACCAACGGGCCGATGACACCGGCTTCGCTGCAGGTCAGTTCAGCTTCGCTGCCGTTGCCATACAAGCAGTGGTAACACGGGCTGTCCGTACGCCGCGGGTCGAACACCGACAATTGCCCTTCGAGGCGTATGGCGGCGCCACTGACCAGGGGTTTTGCGGCGAGCACGCAGGCGGCATTGACCGCTTCGCGAGTGGAAAAATTGTCCGAGCAATCCAGCACCAAGTCCACCGCAGCGACTGCGGCAGCCAGGGAATCTTGGTCCAGGGCGGTACGCAGCGCGACGAGTTGGATTTCAGGGTTGATCGCACTCAGTCGACGAATCGCCGAGTCGACCTTGCTCACGCCGACGCTGTCGGTGTCGTGAATCACCTGACGCTGCAGGTTGGTCAGGTCAACGCTGTCGAAGTCCGCCAGGTGCAGCTCGCCAACGCCTGCAGCCGCCAGGTATAGAGCGACCGGCGAGCCAAGTCCGCCGAGCCCGATGATCAGTACCCGGCTGGCCTTGAGCCGCAATTGGCCGTCGATGTCGACGTGCGGCAGCAGAATCTGCCGACTGTAGCGCAACAATTCCTGATCATTCAGCACGGCAGGCGCCCCAGGCTGATACGTTCGTGGCCGCCCAGGTCGGTGCGGCTGTGGACTTCCTCAAAACCGCGGGTCAACAGCAGATCCCGTACGGCGAGGGCTTGATCGTAACCGTGTTCGAGCATCAGCCAACCACCGGAGTCGAGATGATTCGGCGCCTGGTCGACGATCAGGCGCAGGTCGTCGAGACCGTCGATGCCGGCAACCAACGCGCTGGCAGGCTCAAAGCGTACATCGCCTTCAGCCAGATGCGGGTCGGCGCTCGCAATATACGGCGGGTTGCTGATGATCAACTCGAATCGCTGCCCTTCAAGGGCGCTGAACCAATGGCTGCTCAGGACAGTGGCATTGTTAAGGTGCAGACGCTGGCGATTGCGCTCGGCAAGCGCGACGGCTTCCTGCACGCGATCCACGGCGGTGACTTGCCACGCCGGGCGCTCGCTGGCCAGCGCCAGGGCAATCGCGCCGCTGCCTGTGCCCAGGTCGAGCACCCTGGCCGGGCTGGCTGGCAACAACTCCAGCGCGGCCTCGACCAGCAGCTCGGTGTCCGGACGCGGGATCAGGGTGTGCGGTGCGACTTCCAGGTCGAGTTTCCAGAAACCCTGCTGGCCGAGGATGTAGGCCACCGGCTCGCCGCCGCGACGACGTTGCAGGTAACCGGCAAACTTGAGCGCCGCTTCACTGGGCACGATGCGCTCCGGCCAGGTGTGCAAAAAGCTCCGCGACTTGCCCAGCGCCGCCGCCAGCAGCAACTCGGCATCCAGGCGTGCGGTGGGCGAGTCCGGTAGATCGGCGGCGCGGAGCAGACTGGCAATGATGGTCATTTACTCACCTATCGCTGCCAGTTGGTCAGCCTGATACTCGGCCAGCAATGGCTCGATCACCGCGTCGACGCCACCGGTGAGGATTTCATCGAGTGAATACAGCGTCAGGTTGACCCGATGGTCGGTGACCCGACCCTGGGCAAAATTGTAGGTGCGGATGCGTTCCGAACGATCCCCCGAGCCCACCAATAGCTTGCGCTCGCTGGCGATGGCATTGGCGGCGGCGCTGGTCTGCTGGTCGTTCAACTTGGCCGACAGCCAGGCCATGGCGCGCGCACGGTTCTTGTGCTGGGAACGTTCTTCCTGGCACTCGACCACGATGCCGGACGGCAAGTGAGTGATGCGGATCGCCGAGTCGGTCTTGTTGACGTGCTGGCCACCGGCGCCGGAAGAGCGATAGGTATCGACTCGCAGATCCGCCGGGTTGATCTCGATCGCTTCCTGTTCGTCAGGCTCGGGCAACACCGCAACGGTGCAGGCCGAGGTGTGAATACGGCCTTGGGATTCGGTGGCGGGAACCCGCTGCACGCGATGCACGCCGGATTCGAACTTGAGCTTGCCGTAGACGTTGTCGCCCTCGACCCGGGCGATCACTTCCTTATAGCCGCCGTGTTCGCCGATGTTCTCCGAGAGGATCTCCACTCGCCAGCCACGTCGCTCGGCGTAACGCGAATACATGCGAAACAGGTCGCCGGAAAAAATCGCAGCCTCGTCACCGCCGGTACCGGCACGGATCTCGAGGAACACGTTACGGCCGTCGTTGGGGTCTTTGGGTAGCAGCATGCGCTGCAGGCTGGCTTCGATTTCCAGCAATTGTTCCTTGGCCTCGCGGACTTCTTCCACGGCCATTTCGCGCATGTCCGGGTCGCTGTCCTTGAGCAGTGCCTGGGCACCTTCCAGATCACTCTGAACCTTGAGCAACTGTTTATAGGTTTGCACGATCGGTTCGACTTCCGCGTATTCCTTGGAATAGGTGCGGAATTTGGTCTGGTCGGAAATGACTTCGCCGTCGCCAAGCAAGGCGGTCAATTCCTCGAAACGGTCCTGGAGGATGTCCAGCTTATTAAGCAGTGAAGCTTTCATTGCGGTTTCTTATCCGAAAAGCTATCCGATGAGCCCTCACCGAGGGCAAAGAGTTCCTGGGCCATGGCCAGCGCATCGAGGCGGCCTTCGGCAGAGAGCTTTTTCAACTGCACGCTCGGGGCGTGCAGGAGTTTATTGGTCAGGCCGCGCGCCAGCTGGATCAACACGTCTTCGGCGCTGCCGCCATTGGCCAGCATGCGCTGGGCCTTGTGCAATTCTTCGTCGCGCAGGCGTTCGCTTTGCTGGCGATAGGCCTTGAGCACGTCCACTGCCGCCAGTTCACGCAGGCGCACCATGAAGTCTTCGGCGCCGATCGAAACCATCTCTTCCGCCGCTTGCGCCGCGCCTTGACGGCTCTTGAGGTTTTCCGCGACCACTTCGTGCAGGTCATCGACGCTGTAGAGGTAGACGTCGTCGAGCTCGCCAACTTCGGGCTCGATATCCCGGGGAACGGCGATGTCCACCATGAAGATCGGCTTGTGTTTGCGCAGCTTCAGGGCGCTTTCCACCGCGCCCTTGCCGAGGATCGGTAACTGGCTGGCGGTGGAACTGATGACGATGTCACTGCGCACCAGTTCGGCCGGGATATCCGACAACAGTACCGCATGCGCACCAAACTGCTCGGCGAGGATGCTCGCGCGCTCCAGCGTACGGTTGGCGACCACGATGCGCTTGACTCCCAGTTCATGCAGATGACGGGCGACCAGGGTAATGGTCTCGCCGGCGCCGATCAGCAAGGCCTGGCTGCGTTGCAAGTCGCTGAAAATCTGTTTTGCCAGGCTGACCGCGGCAAACGCCACGGACACCGGGTTCTCGCCGATGGCAGTGTCGGTGCGTACCTGCTTGGCCGCATTGAACGTGGCCTGGAACAGCCGCCCGAGCAACGGGCCGATGGTCCCGGCTTCCCGCGCCACGGCGTAGGCCGATTTCATCTGGCCGAGAATCTGCGGCTCGCCCAACACCAGTGAGTCGAGCCCGGAGGCGACTCGCATCATGTGACGAACTGCCGCATCATCTTCGTGCACATAACTGCTGGCGCGCAGCTCTTCGAGGCTCAAATGGTGATAATCGGCCAGCCAGCGCAACACGATGTCAGCCGAAAGGTGATCCTGTTCTATATAGAGTTCACTGCGATTGCAGGTGGAGAGGATCGCGGCTTCGCGGCTGTCGGTCAGTCGGCAGAGCTGCTGCAAGGCCTCCACCAGCTGCTCAGGGGTAAAGGCCACGCGCTCGCGGACGTCTACTGAAGCAGTCTTGTGGTTGATACCGAGTGCAAGGAAGGCCATTCAAGGTCGCTGATAGTGACGTGAAGCCGGCAATTGTCCTACTTCGACAGATCCAGAACAACTACTCGATATCTATTGGCCTGGTAGGAGACACCCAAGTTTGCGAGCGGTTCGCGTTTACATACGGCCTTTGTAGGAGGGAGCTCCCTCGCGATGGACGTTAACGTTGACTCGGGTAACCTGAATGCACGCGGCGCCTGTGGGTTTTTCGCGAGCGAGCTCGCTCCTACAAGGACCGGTACAAATGGAAAGTGACCGGCCGGTTATGTTTGGCCGAAGGCTTGTGTCATGATGATCCGACCGCAGGTTAGTCGTCCTCTTCCTATATGAATAGATCCTCCGCGTTGCTCCTTGCTTTTGTCTTCCTCAGCGGCTGCCAGGCCATGGCACCCGTTTCGCCGGTCGATTCGTCGCCGGTCGAAGACAGCACTCCAGCCCCTGAAAAGCCCAAGGTCTACAGCTCGTTCAGCGAAGAAACCGTCTTCAGCCTGTTGAGTGCGGAGCTGGCTGGCCAGCGCAATCGTTTCGACATTGCCCTGGACAACTACGTGACCCAGGCCATCAACACCCAGGATCCGGGGATTTCCGAGCGGGCATTCCGGATTGCCGAGTACCTGGGGGCCGATCAGGCAGCCCTGGACACCGCGCTGATCTGGGCCAAAAACGCCCCGGACGATCTTGAGGCGCAACGGGCCGCTGCCGTGCAACTGGCTCGCGCCGGGCGTTATGACGACTCCATGGTCTATATGGAGAAAGTCCTGCAAGGCAAAGGCGACACCCACTTCGACTTCCTTGCCCTCTCCGCTGCCGACACCGACCAGGACACGCGCAACGGCTTGATGCAAAGTTTCGACCGTTTGCTGCAACGTCATCCCGACAACGGCCAGCTGATTTTCGGCAAGGCCCTGTTGCTGCAACAGGATGGCGATGCCAAGGGCGCACTGACGCTGCTCGAAGATCATCCGCCGGAAGATGGCGAAATAGCGCCGATCCTGCTGCAGGCGCGCCTGTTACAGTCGCTCGATCGTGGTGACGAGGCCCTGCCGCTGCTGCGCAAAAGCATCAAGCAGTACCCGGACGACAAACGCCTGCGCCTGACTTACGCGCGCATGCTGGTGGAACAGGACCGCATGGACGACGCCAAGGTCGAGTTTTCCAGCCTGGTCCAGCAATACCCCGAAGATGACGAGTTGCGCTATTCGCTGGCACTGGTTTGCCTGGAAGCCAAGGCCTGGGAAGAGGCCAAGGGTTACCTTGAAGACCTGATCGCCCGGGACAGCCACGTCGACTCCGCGCACTTGAACCTGGGGCGTATCGCTGAAGAGCGCAACGATCCGCAGGGCGCCCTGGCCGAGTACGCCCAGGTGGGTCCGGGCAACGATTACCTGCCGGCGCAACTGCGCCAGGCCGATATCCTGATGAACAACGGCAAGACCGCAGAAGCCCAGAGTCGCCTCGCGGCGCAGCGTGACGAACAGCCCGATTACGCCGTGCAGCTGTACCTGATCGAAGCCGAAACCCTGTCCGCCAACAAGCAACAGGACAAGGCCTGGGCCGTTTTGGAAAAAGGCTTGCAGCAATATCCGGACGACCTGAACCTGCTGTATACCCGCGCCATGCAGGCAGAGAAACGCAATGACCTGGCGCAGATGGAAAAAGACCTGCGCCTGATCATCAAGCGCGACCCGGACAATGCCATGGCGTTGAACGCCCTCGGCTACACCCTGTCTGACCGTACAACGCGTTACGCCGAGGCCAAGGCCTTGATCGAACAGGCGCACCAGATCAATCCGGAAGACCCGGCGGTTCTCGACAGCCTCGGCTGGGTCAACTTCCGCCTGGGTAATCTGGACGAGGCCGAGCGTTACTTGCGCAAGGCCCTGGAACGCTTCCCCGATCAGGAAGTCGCCGCACACCTGGGCGAAGTCCTGTGGGCCAACGGCAAGCAGCGTGAAGCGAAACAAATCTGGGGCAAGTTCCTCAAGGAACAACCCGACAGCCCAATACTGCGCGGCACCATCAAGCGCCTGACCGGATCAGAGACTCTTTAAGATTATGTTTTTGCGCCATTTCATCGTTTTCAGTTTCATCGCCCTGCTTGCCGGTTGCGCAGGCTTCGGCGCTCGCGAATCGGTCCAGGGCAAAGGCGACCCGGGCCAGTGGCGTGAGCACAAACAGCAGCTGACGGGCCTGGATGGCTGGCAGATCAACGGCAAGATCGGCATTCGCGCCCCCAAGGACTCGGGCAGCGGCACCTTGTTCTGGCTGCAACGCCAGGATTACTACGACATTCGCCTGTCCGGCCCGCTGGGTCGCGGCGCTGCACGGCTGACCGGTCGCCCCGGCAAAGTGTCGCTGGAGGTTGCCAACCAGGGTCGTTATGACGCGCCGAATCCGGAAATCCTCCTCGAAGAACAGCTCGGCTGGAAACTGCCGGTGTCCAACCTTGCCTGGTGGGTACGCGGCCTCCCTGCCCCGGACAGCAAAAGCCGCCTGACCCTGGACACCGACAGCCGCCTGGCCAGTCTCGACCAGGATGGCTGGCAGGTTGAATACTTGAGCTATGCCGAGCAGAACGGCTATTGGCTGCCCGAGCGCATCAAGCTGCACGGTACTGACCTTGACGTCACGCTGGTGATCAAGGAATGGCAACCACGCAAACTGGGGCAGTGAACATGACTGCTCCGCGCCTGACCTTGCCATCGCCAGCCAAGCTCAATCTGATGCTGCACATTCTCGGCCGTCGCGAAGATGGCTATCACGAGTTGCAGACGATTTTTCAGTTCCTTGATTACGGCGACGAAATTACTTTCGCCGTGCGCGAAGACGGGGTGATCCGGCTGCACACGGAGTTCGCCGGAGTCCCCCACGACAGCAACCTGATCGTGCGCGCCGCCCGACAACTGCAGGCACAATCCGCTTGCACGCTCGGGATCGACATCTGGATCGACAAAGTCCTGCCCATGGGTGGCGGCATCGGTGGCGGCAGCTCGAATGCCGCGACCACCTTGCTCGGCCTGAACCATTTGTGGCAACTGGGCTGGGATGAAGACCGCCTGGCTGCACTGGGCCTGACACTGGGCGCCGACGTCCCGGTTTTCGTGCGCGGCCATGCAGCTTTTGCCGAGGGCGTGGGCGAAAAACTCACCCCTGTAGACCCCGAAGAACCGTGGTATCTCGTACTGGTACCGCAAGTATCTGTAAGTACAGCAGAAATTTTTTCAGATCCGCTGTTGACACGTAACACTCCTCCCATTAAAGTGCGCCCCGTTCCCAAGGGAAACAGTCGAAATGACTGCTTGCCGGTGGTAGCAAGGCGTTATCCAGATGTTCGTAACGCATTGAATTTGTTAGGTAAATTTACCGAAGCAAAACTCACCGGAACTGGAAGTTGTGTGTTTGGGGGCTTCCCAAGCAAAGCTGAAGCTGATAAAGTCTCGGCCCTTCTTACAGAGACCCTTACAGGGTTTGTAGCAAAAGGAAGCAACGTTTCGATGTTGCATCGCAAGCTGCAAAGTCTGCTCTAAAAGAACCGATTACTGGGTAATCGTTGCAACAGATACAGGGGCGTCGCCAAGCGGTAAGGCAGCAGGTTTTGATCCTGCCATGCGTTGGTTCGAATCCAGCCGCCCCTGCCATTTTCTATACTCATCCAGGTTACCCTCAGCCTCTAGGTACTGCGCGTGTCCAAGATGATGGTCTTTACGGGGAATGCTAACCCCGATCTGGCTCGGCGTGTCGTACGTCAGCTGCATATCCCTCTCGGTGACATCTCTGTCGGTAAGTTTTCCGACGGCGAAATTACTGCCGAGATCAATGAAAACGTCCGCGGTAAAGATGTCTTCATTATTCAGCCGACTTGCGCTCCGACCAACGATAACCTGATGGAACTGGTAGTGATGGCTGATGCCTTCCGCCGTTCCTCGGCTACTCGTATCACTGCTGTTATTCCTTACTTTGGTTATGCCCGTCAGGATCGCCGTCCGCGTTCCGCACGTGTGGCTATCAGCGCGAAAGTCGTTGCTGACATGCTTACCGTAGTCGGCATCGACCGTGTTCTCACGGTTGATCTGCATGCTGACCAAATCCAGGGTTTCTTCGATATTCCGGTAGATAACATCTACGGCTCCCCAGTATTGGTGGATGACATTGAAGATCAGCGCTTCGAAAACCTGATGATCGTATCCCCGGACATTGGTGGCGTCGTGCGTGCACGTGCCGTTGCCAAATCCCTGGGCGTAGATCTCGGGATCATCGACAAACGCCGTGAGAAAGCCAATCACTCTGAAGTGATGCATATCATCGGTGATGTCGAAGGGCGTACCTGTATTCTGGTCGATGACATGGTCGATACCGCCGGCACTCTGTGCCACGCGGCCAAGGCCCTGAAAGAGCATGGCGCTGCCAAGGTTTTCGCCTACTGCACTCACCCTGTGCTGTCCGGTCGGGCGATCGAAAACATTGAGAATTCCATGCTGGATGAACTGGTGGTGACCAACACCATCCCGTTGTCCGCTGCTGCTCAAGCCTGCTCGCGTATCCGTCAACTGGATATCGCGCCGGTAGTTGCTGAAGCGGTCCGCCGCATCAGCAATGAAGAATCGATCAGCGCGATGTTCCGTTAAGGGCCCTGCCCTTCTCGAACATCTCGTTGACGAAAAGCGCCCCGCCCCGGCATTCCTGTCGGGGCGGGGCTTTTTTGCCCATATCGCCTTTAGCGCTGGTCGCAAACGCTGGGGCGAATGTGGTTATTTTGGAGATACAACATGAACGATTTTACTCTGAATGCTGAAGTGCGTTCCGACCTGGGGAAAGGTGCGAGCCGCCGCCTGCGTCGTCTCGCAAGCCTGGTACCAGCTGTAGTTTACGGTGGCGAAAAAGCCCCTGAATCCATCAGCATGCTGGCTAAAGAAGTTGCCAAACTGCTCGAAAACGATGCGGCCTACAGCCACATCATCGAGCTGAACGTTGGCGGCACCAAGCAAAACGTGATCATCAAGGCTCTGCAGCGCCACCCGGCCAAAGGCCACGTGCTGCACGCTGACTTCGTACGCGTTGTAGCTGGTCAGAAACTGACCGCTATCGTGCCTGTACACTTCATCGGCGAAGAAGCTCCGATCAAGAAAGGCGGCGAAGTTTCGCACGTTACTTCCGAAATCGAAGTGACCTGCCTGCCTAAGGACCTGCCTGAGTTCATCGAAGTCGACCTGTCCAAGGCCGAAATCGGCGACATCATCCACATGTCCGACCTCAAAGCCCCTAAAGGCGTTGAGTTTGTTGCTCTGGCACACGGCGACGACAAGGCTGTTGCCAACGTTCACGCTCCACGTGTTGCTCCAGAAGAAGCTGCTGAAGAAGGCGCTGCAGAGTAATTTCACTCTGTACGCCGGAGTGACCGGTAACATCGCGGACTAGTACGTAGCGAGAAAGCGGGCGAGAACGCGGAGTTTACATAATGGTAAATGAGCACTTGTCGTCCACTTTCGCCGCACTCGGCGATGTTATCCACCACTCCAAGGAAGGGCCCCTATCGTGACTGCCATAAAACTGATCGTTGGCTTGGGAAATCCAGGCGCTGAATACGAACAGACCCGGCATAACGCAGGGGCCCTTTTTGTTGAGCGCATCGCGAACGCACAGGGTGTGAACCTTGTGGCGGACCGCAAATATTTCGGCCTGACCGGGCGCTATTCGCATCAGGGTCAGGATGTTCGTCTGCTGATCCCCACCACCTACATGAACCGCAGCGGCCAGGCCGTGGCGGCACTCGCAGGATTCTTCCGCATCAAGCCCGAAGAAATCCTGGTGGCGCATGACGAACTCGACCTGCCTCCGGGCGTCGCCAAGCTCAAGCAGGGCGGCGGCCATGGCGGTCACAATGGGTTGCGCGACATCATTGCGCAGCTGGGCAATCAGAATACCTTCTACCGCTTGCGGCTTGGCATTGGCCACCCAGGCGTAGCCAGTATGGTTTCAAACTTCGTCCTGGGTCGTGCGCCACGCGCCGAACAGGAAAAACTCGATGCCAGCATCGACTTTGCCCTCGGCGTGCTGCCGGATATCCTCGCCGGTGAATGGAACCGCGCGATGAAAAACCTGCACAGCCAGAAGGCCTGACTTTTACCCGAGGGGAAACACCATGGGATTCAATTGCGGCATCGTCGGCCTGCCTAACGTCGGCAAGTCCACCCTGTTCAACGCCCTGACCAAATCCGGGATCGCGGCCGAGAACTTCCCCTTCTGCACTATCGAACCGAACACCGGGATCGTGCCGATGCCGGATGCGCGCCTGGAAGCCCTGGCTGCCATCGTCAATCCAAAGCGTATCCTGCCGACCACCATGGAGTTCGTCGACATCGCGGGCCTGGTTGCCGGCGCGTCGAAAGGTGAAGGCTTGGGCAACAAGTTCCTGGCCAACATCCGTGAAACCGATGCAATCGCCCACGTGGTCCGCTGCTTCGAAGACGAGAACGTGATTCACGTTTCCAACAGCGTCGACCCGAAACGCGACATCGAGATCATCGACCTTGAGCTGATCTTTGCCGACCTCGACAGCTGCGAGAAGCAACTGCAGAAAGTCGCCCGCAACGCCAAGGGTGGTGACAAGGATGCCGTGGTCCAGAAGGCATTGCTTGAGCAACTGATCGCTCACTTCACGCTGGGCAAGCCTGCTCGCACCCTGATGAAGAACATGGGTGCCGACGACAAGGCGGTGATTCGCGGCTTCCACCTGCTGACCACCAAGCCGGTGATGTACATCGCCAACGTTGCTGAAGACGGTTTCGAGAACAACCCGCTGCTGGACATCGTCAAGGCTATCGCCGAAGAAGAAGGCGCCATGGTTGTTCCGGTCTGCAACAAGATCGAAGCTGAAATCGCCGAGCTCGAAGATGGCGAAGAGAAAGACATGTTCCTCGAGGCCCTGGGCCTGGAAGAACCTGGCCTGAACCGGGTAATTCGCGCCGGCTACGAAATGCTGCACCTGCAGACCTACTTCACCGCCGGTGTCGAAGAAGTCCGCGCCTGGACCGTCCGCGTCGGTGCTACCGCACCACAAGCCGCTGGCGTGATCCACACCGACTTCGAAAAAGGCTTCATCCGCGCCGAAGTCATCGCCTATGACGACTTCATCCAGTACAAGGGTGAAGCGGGTGCCAAGGAAGCCGGAAAATGGCGCCTTGAAGGCAAGGACTACATCGTTAAAGACGGCGATGTGATGCACTTCCGTTTTAACGTGTAAGAGTCACAGCCAAGAAAAAGCCGCGTTTGATACGCGGCTTTTTTGTGCCTGTCAGATCTTCAGGCCTTTTTGGTTCTCGGCAGGAAGATCGCCAGCACACCCAGCAGCGGCAGGAACGAACACAGGAAATACACGTACTCAATCCCGTGCGCATCCGCCAGATATCCCAGCAACGCCGCACCAATCCCGCCAAAACCAAACATCAGGCCAAAGAACACCCCGGCGATCATCCCGACATTTCCGGGCACCAACTCCTGGGCATACACCACGATGGCCGAAAATGCCGAAGCCAGGATAAAACCGATCACCACGCTCAAGACGCTGGTCCAGAACAGGTCGACGTGAGGCAATAGCAGCGTGAAAGGCGCAACGCCGAGAATCGAAAACCAGATGACTGCCTTGCGTCCGATCTTGTCGCCGATCGGCCCGCCAAAGAAGGTTCCCGCAGCCACCGCACCGAGGAACAGGAACAGATGCAGCTGCGAACTGGCCACCGACAGGTCGAACTTCTCGATCAGGTAGAAGGTGTAGTAACTGGTGAGACTCGACATGTAAAAGTACTTGGAGAACACCAGCAGCCCAAGCACGACCAATGCGCTGATCACCCTCCCCTTCGACAAACCATGAGTCGCTGCCTGCCCCTGCTTGAGCTTGAACAGGTTCAGGTGATTGGCATACCAGCGGCTAATCCGGTACAGCACGAATAACGCAAACACCGCGAACAGCCCGAACCAGGCGACGTGGCCCTGGCCAAATGGAATGATGATGGCGGCGGCCAGCAATGGCCCGAATGCCGAACCCGCGTTGCCGCCGACCTGGAAAGTGGACTGTGCCAGGCCGAACCGCCCGCCCGATGCCAGCCGCGCTACGCGAGAAGCCTCCGGATGGAAGGTCGAAGAGCCGATACCGATCAGCGCAGCCGCCAGCAGGATCATTGGAAAGCTGCCGACCACCGACATCATCAGGATGCCAATCAAGGTGCACACCGTCCCGGCCGGCAACAGCCACGGCTTGGGATGGCGATCGGTGTGGTAGCCGACCCATGGCTGCAACAGCGATGCGGTCAGTTGGAAAGTCAGGGTGATCAGGCCGACCTGGGTAAAGGTCAGGCCGTAATTGGCCTTGAGCATCGGATAGATCGACGGCAAAACCGACTGGATCAGGTCGTTGATCAGATGCGCCAGCGCCACGGCGCCGATGATGCGCATGACCAGTGGGCTGCTTTGTGAAGTCGCTGAAGCGGGCTCGGCGCCGGCCTGGGCATTGCTGATAGCCATGAGATTTTCCGGACAAACGGGTGGGTGCAAATGGGCAAGTGCATCAATGTGCCATTTTTCAGTGCGCCAGCGCCATCCCCTTAGCCTGCTAACGACATGTGCTTACGTTTATTTGCAAGTAATAGCGCATCGCCATGGTCTGAATCTTGCGTTATCACACCCTTTAAACGCGGCCCCTTACAAAGGGGACCGAGAATGGGAAGTTTCGCTACGCAGTCGGCCTACAGAGCTGACGAGGGTGAACTTTCGAGGCCTTTAAAAGGGGCACCAGTCGCGGCCGTTTCGGCCACGGCGCACGCCGATGGTGCGTGGTGCCCAGGGGAGTCATGGGGCATGCAGGCATTTTTATCACCGGGGATCCGTTTGCTGGGGCGCTTTGGCTTCGCACGCAAGTTTCAACTGTTGTTTTTGCTGTTCATTCTGCCGCTGGCGGGCAGCCTGTGGATGATCGGCCAAGACTACCGCAGCAAACTAAACCTGATCTCGGAAGAACGCGCTGGGGCTCGGCAACTGCTGGCACTGGATGCGCTGGATAACCTGCTCGGAGCGCAGCGTGATCGAGCCGCTCGCTGGCGAGCCACGGAAACCAATCGCCAACCCACCCCTGCAACACTCGCCGCGATGGCCGCGTTTGACGACGCGCAGCCTGCAATCGCCAAGGCGGCTACGGATTTGGGCAACACGCTCAACACTGAAGGTGCCCGGGACGCAACACTGGAGCGCTACCAGGCCCTGCAAGCGGCCCTCGCTGGCCTGGACTCAAAAAGCCTCGGCAGCGTCGGTTGGTGGCCCGATGGTTATGAACGCTTCACCCGCGCCCTGGGCGCCCTGCAAGCCGTGCGCGAGCAAATCGCCATGGATAACCGCCTGACGCTCGCGCCCTGGCTCGAAACCTATCTGTTGACGCAGATCTCCACCCAGCATGCGCCGGACCTGATCGAACGGGTCGGGCGCCTGGCCAGCATTGGCCAGGCCTCGGTAGTGTCAGGACAATTCACCCTGCAGAGCCGGTTACAGCTGCGGGACCTGCGCAGTCGTATCGGCGACGCCAGGGAGCAACTGGTAAAAACTGCGGGCCTGCTCGAATCGCGCCTTCCCAGTGACCTGCACACCTGGGCAGAACGCTACAACGCCAGCCTCAAGCACCTGGATGCCGAGCTCAAGGTACTCGATGACGGCGTGTTCGGCGGCAGCATCAACCTCAAGCACGAAGACTTCGAGCGTGGCCTGGACGCCTTGCTGGTCGACCTCGCCGCCTTGCGCCAGCAGTCGCTGGAGTCGCTGGATCAACGCCTGGCGCACTACCATGCCTCGGCGATGCGCCAGGTGATCGGCGTGGCGACGATTTTTGGCTGCCTGCTGCTGGCGGCGCTGTATCTGTTCACCTGCCTCCAAGCGTCTATCCGGCGCAGCGCCAGCGGGATTACGGTGCTCGCCGAAGCGCTGCGCGATGGCAATCTCAGCCTGCAGGTGCCCGTGCACGGCCGCGATGAACTGGCAGCCATCAGCACTGCGCTCAACGTCGCGGTCGTGCAACTGCGCAACAGTTTGCTGGGCGTGGACCACGAGACCCTGCAACTGAGCAACGCCGTACACGCGCTCAACCAACACTCCAGCGGTGCATTGGGCGAAGTCGAGGCGCAACAACTGCAGATCAGCCAGATCGCCGCAGCGGCCACCCAACTGGCTGCCACTTCCCAAGGCGTGGCCCAAAGCTGTGAACAGGCCTCGGGCAGCGCCCAGCACACCCGGCGCATTGCTGCCGACAGCAGCCGCGACAGCCAACGCACCACGGCGAGCATCCAGCAGCTCAACCACCGCCTAAACGAAACAGCTGCAGCACTTGGCAGGGTCAGTGAGCAAGGGCAGCAAATCCAGCTAGTGGTCGACACGATTCGTGGAGTGGCCGAGCAGACTAACCTCCTGGCCCTCAACGCAGCCATCGAGGCTGCGCGGGCAGGTGATCAGGGCCGTGGTTTTGCCGTGGTGGCGGACGAAGTGCGCAGCCTGTCGAAGCGCACGCAATCCTCGACCGCGCAAATCGCCCAGACGGTTGATAGCCTGCGGCAAACGGTGGATGAGGCAGTGAGCCTGATGGAAGCGGCCTGCAGCCAGGCGCAAAACGATGCGCAGTCGGTCACCGGACTGGGCGAGCGACTGGGTGAAATTGCTAGCGCGGTGCAAGGCGTCACCGACACCCTGGCGCACATCGCGACAGCGGTCGAGGAGCAGGCCAGTACCGCCGATGAGGTCAGCGGCAATATCCAGCAAGTTGATCAGGCGGCAGTGCGGCTGCTTGAAGGTGCCCGGGCTGTGAACCTGGCGGCGGACACGTTGAGCCAGGGCAGCAAGGCATTGAGCGCCAATACTGGGAGATTTCAGCTCGGCTGAGCGCCTCCCAGGTGGCGTTTTATTGCCTCTGGAGGATAAGCGGTTGAAAGCGTAGAGAAATATTTTAAATTTACGCTTGACGCATCCCCGTTACCGGTGAATAATGCGCGCCACTTGGCTACATAGCTCAGTTGGTTAGAGCATAGCATTCATAATGCTGGGGTCCGGGGTTCAAGTCCCTGTGTAGCCACCAAGTACTAAAAACGGCTTACCGCGAGGTAGGCCGTTTTTTTATGCCTGCGAAAAAGTCCCTGCGCTGACTGGTCGGCAGACATGATCCCTCCCGTGTTTGCGTCACCAGGTGTCGGCCGATACAGTCCGGTAATCTTTCCCACGGACGGAGTGCCCATCGTGTCCCCTGCTTCCCACTTGAACCGCAATCGACTGTCGGCGCTGGCACTGATTGCCGCTGCGCTGACCCTGGGCGCTTGCAATGCCCCGCCGACTTCGACGCTGCCCCTCGCGCCGGAAAGCGCCTCAGGTTATCGCAGCGACCTGCAAACTCGTTATGCCACCCGGCATATGGCCGCAGCGGCAAACCCACTGGCCGCCGAGGCCGGACGGGAGATGTTGCGCCAGGGCGGTTCGGCCATCGACTCGGCGATCGCGATGCAGGCAGTGTTGACCCTGGTCGAGCCGCAGTCTTCCGGCATCGGCGGTGGCGCGTTGATTGTGTTGTGGGATGGCAAGGCCGTGCGCACTTATGACGGTCGCGAAACTGCGCCGGCCGGTGCCAGCGAGAAACTATTCCTGCAAGCCGATGGCAAGCCGATGCCGTTTACCCAGGCGCAGATCGGCGGGCGGTCGGTGGGCACACCGGGCGTGTTGCGCGCTCTCGAGCTGGCGCACCGCAAACATGGACGCCTGCCTTGGGCAACCCTGTTCGAGCCCGCGATCAAACTTGCAGAACAAGGCTTCGCGATTTCTCCGCGCCTGCACCAGTTGATCGCCGCGGACTCCTCCATGCGGCGCTCACCGGAGATGATGGCGTACTTCATGAATGCCGACGGCAGCCCGAAGGCTGCAGGAACGCTGCTGAAGAATCCGGCACTGGCGGCCGTGTTGAAACGCATCGCCAAGGAAGGTCCTGACGCCTTGTACAAAGGCGCAGTGGCCGAGGAGATAGTCGCCAAGGTGCAGGGCCATGCGAATCCGGGGAGCTTGTCGCTGAATGATCTGCAAGCCTACCAGGCCAAGGAGCGCCAGCCGCTGTGCACCGACTACAAGCGCTGGCAGGTATGCGGCATGCCACCGCCTTCATCGGGTGGAGTCGCCATCGCGCAGATCCTTGGCACACTCAACGCCCTGCAAGCCCGTGATCCGAGCCTGGCCCTGGCAACCATGAAACCCCGCAAGAGCTCCGCGGCGGCTGGCATCGAGCCCGCTCCTGAAGCCGTGCACCTGATTTCCGAGGCCGAGCGCCTGGCCTATGCCGATCGCGCGCAATACCTGGCCGACGCTGATTTTGTCCCGGTCCCCGTCCAGGGACTGCTGGATCCGGGTTATCTGGCCAGCCGCGCCGCGCTGATCGGCGAGCGCAGCATGGGCACGGCCCAACCTGGCACACCTGCGGGGATCCAGGTCGCCTATGCACCAGACCGCTCGCCTCTGCGCATCTCCACCTCGCAAGTGGTGGCCGTCGATGACCAGGGTGG
Organism: Pseudomonas sp. RIT-562; assembly: GCF_026241895.1. Taxonomy (GTDB): domain Bacteria; phylum Pseudomonadota; class Gammaproteobacteria; order Pseudomonadales; family Pseudomonadaceae; genus Aquipseudomonas; species Aquipseudomonas mandelii_F. The sequence goes on from NZ_JAPJIV010000016.1 coordinate 141,406, forward strand.
CGCGGTCTCCATGACCACCACCGTGGAATCAGCTTTCGGTTCGCACCTGATGGTGCAAGGTTTCCTGCTGAACAACCAGATGACCGACTTCTCGTTCATCCCCGAAGAAAACGGCCAGAAAGTCGCCAACCGTGTCGAGCCGGGCAAGCGCCCCCGTTCTTCAATGGCGCCAACGCTGATCTTCGATCGCGCCAGCGGCGAGTTCCTGGCCACCCTCGGCTCGCCGGGCGGCTCCCAGATCATCGAGTACGTCGCCAAGTCGACCATCGGCCTGCTCGACTGGAACCTCGATGCGCAGACGGCCATCAACCTGCCCAATTTCGGCAGCCGCAACGGCCCGACGGAGCTTGAACGAGGGCAGTTCAGCAACGAACTGATCCAGGCGCTCAAGGATAAGGGACATAGTGTGAACGAGATCGACATGACCAGCGGCACCCAGGCGATTGTCCGGGTCAGGGATGCGCAGGGCAAAGCCTCTCTGGCAGGCGGCGCCGACCCACGACGGGAGGGGCAAGCGTTGGGGGATTGAGTTGGCCGGGGGGCTGACTCAAACTGCCAGAACCTTCCCATCCACCGGATCACCGATCTTCAGGAAATGCCCACCCGCCACGTGATGCAGGGTGCGTAACTCATCCTGCCCTTCGAAGTGCCAGCGGCCATCGCTGAACACTCGCTCATCGGCTTGGGCGGCGATGACTTCGGCAAGGAACAGGTCGTACTGCTGGTGATTGCCAGGCTCCGGCAGCAGTCGACATTCCAGCCAGGCAACGCAGCCTTCCAGCATCGGCGCGGCAACCAGTTCGCCGCTAAATGTCTGCAGGTTGTAGGCGTGGAATTTGTCCTGGCCGTGGGCCTGGGAAATTTCCAGTCCGGATGTAGAACCCACGGTCTGGACGATGTCGGCCTGGGCGGCGCAAGGCACGTTCAGGACGAAGGTGCCTGAGGCTTCCAGCAGCTGTCGGGTCCAGGTGGACTTGTCCAGCACCACGGCGATTTTCGGTGGCTCGAAATCCAGAGGCATTGCCCAGGCAGCGGCCATGATATTGCGCTGGCCATCGTGGGCGGCGCTGACCAGTACGGTCGGCCCGTGATTGAGCAGGCGATAGGCCTTGTTCAAGGGGACGGGCCGGCGATGGGAAGCGTGCATGCTATGTGCTCCTGGAGAAAACCCCGATTGTAGCGGGATACGCGTCGCGCCGGCTCAGTTCGCCAACTGGTTGGCGAACTGCCCTACGGCGTCTACCACCTTCTGCGCGCCGTCCTGGATCTCGACAATCACCGAGCCCGCCTCCGCCGCCAGCGCCAGCCCCTGCTCAGCCTGAAGCTTGCCTTCGGTCATCAGGGTGACCGCGTGACGCGCCATATCCTGGTTCTGGCGCACCACGCCGACGATTTCATCAGTGGCCTGGCTGGTCCGCGATGCCAACTGCCGCACCTCGTCCGCCACCACGGCAAAGCCGCGACCCTGCTCGCCTGCCCGGGCCGCTTCAATGGCGGCGTTGAGCGCCAGCAGGTTGGTCTGCTCGGCAATGCCGCTGATGGTCTTGACGATGCTGCCGATGACCAGCGACTGGTCGTTCAGCGCCTCAATGCCCTCGCCAGCGGTTTGCATGTGCCTGGCCAGGTCACGCATCACCTCGACGGCCTGGGTGACCACCGCATTCCCGCGCTGCGCACTGTCGTCAGTCTGCCGCGAGGTGCTATAGGCGATGTTGGCCGCCTCGGCGACAGCTTGCTCCTGGTTGACCTGATCGGTGATCACGGTGGCGAACTTGACCACTTTGTACAGCTTGTCGTTGGCATCGAGCACGGGGTTGTAGGAAGCTTCCAGCCAGACCGTACGACCGTGGCTGTCGATGCGCTTGAATCGATCAGCCACGAACTCGCCAGCATTCAGCCGCCGCCAGAAAGCCTGGTAAGCGGCGCTTGAGGACTCGTCCGGTGTGCAGAACATCCGGTGATGTTTGCCCTTGATCTGCGCGAGGCTGTAGCCCATGCCGCTGAGAAAGCGGTCGTTGGCCGCCAGTACGTTGCCATTGAGGTCAAACTCGATCACCGCCGTCGAACGCACCAAGGCGCCGATCAGGTTCTCATGTTCCCGGGACGCCTCGATGGTGCGAGTCAGGTCACTGGAAAAAATCGAGAAGTGCCTGATGCGCCCATCCGCCGAGCGTATTGGCTGCATGATCGAGCGCAACCACGCTTCCTCGCCATTACCCCGCAGCAGGCGCACCGCCCCGGCAAAGTGCTCGCCACGCTGCAGCGCCGTCTTGAAGCGGTGATGGAATTCGTCGGATTTGACATGGACCGGGATGAGATCTTCGATGTGCCGACCGCTCAGATCCTGCCCCTTGTAGCGCATTTCGTCGATGAAGTTCTGATTGACCGACAGGATCCGCCCCTCGATATCCAGGGTCAGGACCAGCATCTCGCTTTCCAGGCTTTCCTTCACTTGCTGAAGGCTGGAAAGTTCTTCACGAAGAGCCGACAGCTCCTGCTTCAAGCGTTTATTGAACATGGAATGCACCGATGGACAGGGTAGAAAGCGAAATGCAGCCTAGCCATCGGCCTCGGAAATATTTTCTGAAGAGCTGTGCAGTGTTGTCCTACAAAAATAGTTGCGCCGGGTGCGAGGCCTCCCTCGATTACACGGCGCCCGTCGCCGCGCAGTTGCCGACCCGCGGCATCCGCGCACCGAAATACGCCGCACTGGCGACGCCCACCACGCCCATCACTGCGCTGAAAATCACACAGATCCATGGACTCCAGGGCATCAACCCGATCAGCAACAACGGGGTGATACTGGCCCATGCGGCATAGGCAATGTTGTAGGTGAAGGAAATTCCCGAAACACGAATACGCGCCGGAAACAGCCCAACCATCACCGACGGCACTGCGCCGACCACGCCGCAACACAAGCCGGCAATGGCGTACGCCAGGCCAATCCAGCTACCGCCGTTGATCAGGCAGGCATAGAGCACGGTAATGCCCAGCGGCAGCAGCAGGCTGTAGAGCATGACGGTACGCCAGGCTCCGATGCGATCCACCAGGACTCCGGCGATCACGCAACCAATGTTCAGGAAGACAATGCCCAGGGCACTGAGCCCGAAGGTGTGGCTGGCGGTCATGCCGAACGTTTTCTGCATCATGGTCGGGGTGATGACCACGAACACCACCACCGCCGAGGTCAGCACACAAGTCAGGATCATCGCCGGCAGCATGGCCAGGCGATGTTCGCGCAGGACCGTGCGCAACGGCAGTTCGACCGCAGCTTCGCGCTTGGCCTGCATAGCCATGAACACCGGGGTTTCGCTGAGCCAGCGGCGCAACCAGACGCCAATCACCCCAAACACCCCTCCCAGCAGGAACGGATACCGCCAGGCGTAATCGAGGATTTCCGCAGGGGTGAACATCTGCGCCAGGAACGTCGCCGCCAGCGCGCCGATCAGATAGCCGAAGGTCAGCCCTGCCTGCAGGAAACCCAGCGCATACCCACGATGGCCGACCGGGGCGTGCTCGGCGACAAAGACCCAGGCGCTCGGCACTTCACCGCCTACGGCCGCCCCTTGCAGGATGCGCAGGGCCAGTAACAGCAGCGGCGCGAAATAACCGATCTGGGCGTAGGTCGGCATGATCCCGATCAGCAGGCACGGTAGCGCCATCATCAGGATGCTCAGGCTGAAGACCTTCTTGCGCCCCAGCCGGTCGGCGAAGTGCGCCATCAGGATGCCGCCCAATGGCCGCGCCAGGTAACCGGTGACGAAGATCCCGAAGCTTTGCAGCAGGCGCAGCCACTCCGGCATTTCCGGCGGGAAAAACAGCTGGCTGAGGGTCAGGGCGAAAAATACGAAAATGATGAAATCGTAGATTTCCAGCGCCCCGCCCAGGGCTGCAAGGCCGAGGGTCTTGTAGTCCGAACGAGTGAACGGCGCCGGGCGCACATCGGTTTGGGCTGTCATGAAAAAGCACTCTGGCACGGGCAAAAATTCAAGGCGCCCATGGTCTACGCAAATTGCTCTGCGGACAACCCGTTAGACCAAAGTCCCAAAGCGGTAAAAGTTGGTCACAAAAAAACAGCGTTTGATTTACTGTTGGCACCTGACCGGACGGGCCTTTGCGGCCCGGAACAACACGATAATCATAAAAATTCGAGGTTCTCCCGTGGCCGCAGAAATCGACGATAGCCGCTATGCCCGCTTTGCCCTGCGCTGCTCAAGCTTTGCCGAACGCTGGTTCCCCGACTCCTGGGTGTTCGCCGCACTGGCGGTGATCATCGTCGCCCTTGCCACCATGGCGATGGGCGCCAAGCCGACCGATGCCGCCATGGCCTTCGGTGATGGCTTCTGGAGCCTGATTCCATTCACCATGCAGATGGCTTTCGTGGTGATCGGTGGCTACGTAGTCGCCAGCTCACCACCCGCCGTGAAACTGATCGACCGCCTGGCACGCATCCCGAAAAATGGTCGCTCCGCGGTCGCCTGGGTCGCACTGATTTCCATGGTTGCGTCATTGCTGAACTGGGGACTGTCCCTGGTATTTGGTGGCTTGCTGGTACGCGCCCTCGCCCGCCGCACCGATCTGAAGATGGATTACCGCGCTGCCGGCGCCGCAGCCTACCTGGGGCTCGGGGCAGTATGGGCGCTGGGCCTGTCGTCATCGGCGGCGCAGTTGCAGGCCAACCCCGCCAGCCTACCACCCTCGATCCTGTCGATCACTGGGGTCATCCCTTTCACCGAAACCATCTTTCTCTGGCAGTCCGGCGTGCTACTGCTGGCTCTGATCATTATTTCACTGATCATTGCCTACGCCACCGCTCCTGGCCCCAATACGGCCCGTGACGCCAAAGCCTGCGGCATCGACCCGAGCTTCAATCTGCCGCCGCTGCAACCGCGCACCCGTCCCGGCGAGTGGCTCGAACACAGCCCGCTGCTGACGATCCTGCTGGTGCTGCTGGCCGCCGGCTGGCTGTTCCATGAATTTTCGACCAAGCCGGCGATCAGCGCGATCTCCGGACTCAACACCTACAACTTCCTGTTCATCATGCTGGGCGCCCTGCTGCACTGGCGTCCGCGCAGTTTCCTTGATGCGGTATCGCGGGCCGTGCCCACCACCACCGGGGTGCTGATCCAGTTTCCGTTGTATGGCTCGATCGCCGCACTGATGACTACCGTCAAGGGCACTGATGCCCAGACCCTGGCGCACCATATTTCGACCTTCTTCGTCAGCATCGCGTCCCACGATACCTATGCGCTGCTGATGGGCGTGTACTCGGCGATCCTCGGTTTCTTTATTCCGTCCGGAGGCGGCAAGTGGATCATCGAAGCGCCCTATGTCATGCAGGTGGCTACCGACCTCAACTACCATCTGGGCTGGGCAGTGCAGATCTACAATGCTGCCGAAGCGTTGCCTAACCTGATCAACCCCTTCTACATGCTGCCACTGCTGGGAGTGCTGGGCCTGAAGGCGCGAGACCTGATCGGGTTTTCGTTCGTGCAACTGCTGGTGCACACGCCACTGGTGCTGTTTCTGCTGTGGGCATTGGGGACGACGCTGACCTACACGCCGCCTGTGATGCCCTGAATGCTGCTGGGTGCACCTGTCTCGGCAGGTGTATCCAGACTTGTTCGGTGGAAAACTCCTACTCAGCTGCTCGCCATCCCCTGACATTAATCCAAGGGACGGCTGACATCGCTGCAGCGATGGCTGCAGTAGACTTCGCCCACTCCGCAGTCACAGGCTTAAAAGGATCTGAGCATGCTAAAACGCGCAGGACTTACCCTCGCAGCCCTCACCCTGAGTGCCGCCGCCCACGCCGATGTCGACCTGAAGCTGGGCAGTACCGAACGCGTCACCCGCCTATTTGCTTACCCCAACAATTGCAGCGTTATCTGCTTTCGCAACTGGACGCTGGAGCAGACCGTCGAGCACTACCTGAACCAGAGTGTGCAGCGCGATGGCTACACCACGGCGAAGGTGCGGGTTAAAACCGATAACGACCAGCTGTATGCGCAAATCAGCGGCGTGCCTGCCGGCTACCAGAAACCCCTGGAGGCCCTGCTCGACGCCGGAGACCTTGCCTGGTCCGGTGCGAACAAACTGAACGACGATGGCAAGTGGGCATACAACTGGTCGCTGTTCCTGCCATTGGGAATGGCATTGAACAATCGCAAAAGTATCGAACTGCTGCACTTTCCGCCGGATTATTCGCTGACCCAGGCTCAGGATTACCTGCGCTCGGCGACCACCGATCGTTGGGCCACGCTGCTGACCGCCAACGGTATCCCTGCGACGCAGACTCCGGGCTACCAGACCATCATCGACATCGCCCCGATTGCGGCACCTGCCACTGCCGGCAAGGACCTGGAGGGCGTTTACAATTACTTCACCGCCTACCAGACCACCATGGTCAAGGAACTGAGCCGCAATGCCAGCGGCGCTGCATTACCGATGGTCGCGTTTGGTGCGCCGGTGCGCAGCTGGATCAAGGCGCAATACGGCCCCACCGTGAACGTGCTGGGGCTGGCGACAATCAGTCCGAACGCCGGGGCAAAAGTGCCCGTGCTGGGCGCCAATCATCCGAGCTACATCTGGTATGCGGCGAACCCCGCAGCCTACTCCGGCAAGGATGCCCAGGCTAAGGCTGATGCGGCAGGGCTGAAGGTCATGGGGCAGGATTTGAGCGCGGCGTGCTGGCAGGCCGGCATGGGCAGTGCGCCCGGCAGGGACCCGGCGGCGCAACTGAAAAACTGTACCCAGACCTGGCAAGTCGCCCGCAAGGAAAAAACCTGCGAGCTGTTTTATACCTCGATCCGCAACCTGCCCCCGGCACAGGCCATCACCAAATGCGCATCGGCGCCGCTAAAGTCCCAGCTCCAACAGCTGAAGACTTCGGCGCCTATCGCGGCGCTAGGCCGGGCGCTGTAGACGCGAGCCGCGTTACAGCGGACGCAGTCGGTACTGTGGCGGCAACTGCTCGAAACCACTGATGGTCGCGTTCAGGCTTTTCCAGCGACCATCCTTGATGCCGTAGATGCACCCGTGGATCGACAGTTTCTGCCCGCGATGCCAGGCGTTTTGCACAATGCTGGTGTGGCCGACGTTGGCCACCTGCTGGATCACGTTCAACTCGCAGAGGCGATCGACTCGTTCTTCTTCAGTCGGCAGCTGCGCCAGTTCTTCACGCTTTTCGTAGTACAGGTCACGAATCGAACGCAGCCAGCCGTCGATCAGGCCCAACTGGCGGTCCTGCATCGAAGCTCGCACGCCGCCACAACCATAGTGGCCGGTAACAAGGATGTGCTTGACCTTGAGCACGTCCACCGCGTACTGAATCACCGACAGACAGTTCAGGTCGGTATGCAGCACCACGTTCGCCACGTTGCGATGGACGAACAGGTCGCCGGGCAGCATGCCAACGATTTCGTTCGCCGGCACCCGGGCGTCGGAGCAACCGATCCATAGGTACTCTGGCGTCTGTTGGCGAGCCAGCTTGGAGAAGAAGTCCGGATCTTCCTGTTTGATCGCTTCAGCCCAGCGTTCGTTGTTATCAATCAGATCTTGTAATTCGTTCATGCTGTAGAGCCTCAAGAATGGTGCGCTTGTATGACAGACAACCACCCGTCGGGGTCACGCGCTTGATGCAAGTAAGGTCGGTGGAATTCTCGCCAGCCCTGTGGGTCCACCCTAGTAAGGCCCACAGTATGAGGAAATACCATGACTGATTCACGACGTCCTTTCGATGCGGCGCAGCCCGAGCCCATCGATGACAACGAAGACCGCATGGGTTCGATGCATGAGCTGGATTTTGACGACGAAGAACCCAGCGCCCGGATCGGCGACGAATTGCCAGCCGCCGAGCGCGAGCAGCTGATGCCAGCTGAGCGGGTACGGGAGGCCGGCATGACTGGAGCCTCCACTGCCGATCATGAACCTACGGATGATGACATGAGTCCGGAAACCCTGATCCTTGAAGACGGTGCGCGGGACGCCCGGGAAGCAGGTGAAGAGGGCCAGGCGGATTGGGACCTGAGCATCGTCGATGAAGATGAGATCGGCGGTGGCAATGGACTGGATGAGGCGGAACTGGCGCAGCGGGATCCGCTGGACGGGAATCGTTGATTTCCCAGATTCACTGAGCGCTCCCTGTAGGAGCTGCCGCAGGCTGCGATCTTTTGATTTTAAAACAAGATCAAAAGATCGCAGCCTGCGGCAGCTCCTACAGGAAATCTGTGGTCAATCGACCAGTGTGCAGGCCATAACTACCGCATCTTCCCTGCCGCCAACCGCAGGATAATAATCCCGACGCCGCCCAATCTCGTTAAACCCATACCGCTCATACAACCGAAACGCCGAACGATTACTGTCCCGCACTTCCAAGAAGCACTCCCGCGCCTCAGCCTTGTAGGCAATCGACATCAGGTGCTCCAGCAACGTCAGGCCCAGGCCACGCCCTTGGTTTTCCGGCTTGACCGTGATGTTCAACAGGTGCGCTTCATCAAGAATGATCTGCACCACGCCGTGACCAACCTGTTGCTGGCCTTCAAACATCAGCCAGATCTGGTACTTGCCGAGCCCATCAAGAAAAATCCCGCGAGTCCACGGATGGCTGTAAGCCGCATATTCGATCTTCAATACAGCGTCCAGGTCCGCCTCGGTCATGGGGCGAAACGATACAGCGTCACTCATTTGGTTCTTTCCAGCGCGCCATCAGCCGGCGCATGGCTTGCCAGACATCAGCCTTACGCTGTGGCTCTTCCATTAATAATTCCAGGCCCGGCAGGGCCCAGACCGAGCCCAGGCCTTCGATCTGAAGTTCACGGTTGAACGATTCGGCGTTTTCCTCGCCGGCGAAACGTACGGCCGGCAGACCGATCAGCCACACGCAGACGCACGGCGCGTCCTCCAGTCGAGCCGACAGGAAACCCTGCACGAAATCACGGGCAGCTTCAGGGCCCTGATCCATGGTGCCCCGGGCCAGTAGCGGCCAGCGCACGGGGTCGCCGACTATTTGCGGGCTGTCTGGCAGGCCGGCGGCGCGCAACATGTCCTTGAGCAGCAGATAGGCGGGATCGCGCGTTTGAAATGTTTCACCTGTGGGTAACTCGACCAGCAGCAGGCAGCGACCGGCGCGCAGCAACTGCAGGGCGAAGCGCGGTGGTGGCACGACCGGGGGCTTGGCCACGACGGGCGCCACCACTTCTTCGACCTTTGCATCCGTGCGTGTGCTGGCCAGCGAAGGCCGTGGCACCTCGATCTTCACCCGCTCGGCGGGCTTGGCCTGAGGCTCGACGGGCACTTCAGCCACCTCGGCCGGTGCCATTGGAGCAACAACCAGAGGTTCTGGCGTCTCCAGCAGTTCGAGCCGCGACGGCGCGGCAAAGGGCAATTCGGTGCGCGGCAGCCAGTTGACCACCTGCATGGCGGTCAAATAAGCGCGGCGACGGGACTCGATAAGCAAAGGTCAGCCACTTGTGGATAACTAAGGTGCGCCGATTCTACCGCCCTTCTCGCAAGATCGCCCGCGCTTGATCGACAGAATGCCGACTGTCCGTCCCGAGAGTTAATCGCAATGAGCGTGATGCAGTACAATCGCTGCTTTTATTCGCCAACCAGCCGGCCATTCCGATGATCGAACCCAAGCGCGTCTTGCGCGCCCTCGCTGAACACTGGGCACTTCTGGAGCCACTGTGCGAGCACTTCGACCAGGGCACCTTGAGCCTCAACGAACTGCGCACGCAACTCGGTGCCCAGCAACTGGACAGTACGCCGCAGGACATCACCAGCCTGCTGGACGTGTGGATTCGCCTCGACATCCTGGTACCCGTGGCGAAAAGCCCGAACCGTTTCGAGCTCAACGCGCAAATTCACGACTTTCTGGCTTACCTTCGTCGTGAGCACCGTCTGGGCCTGTGCCTGGAAATCGAAGCCTACTTGCGCCACCTCGAACGCCTGGCCGGTTATATCCAGGACGCGTTCGACATTCGCGACGGCCACGACCTCGCTCGCCAATTGCGCTTGCTGGACATGCGCGTGCGCGACGTGTTGAAGAAACTCGCCAACGACGAACAGGCGCTGGTGGCCGTCGCCGAACGCGCCAAGACCAGCGACCGGCAGATTCCGCTGCGCCAGCGTTACGCTGAAGTGTTGGCGACCTGGGACGAATACGTCGAGCCGATGATCCAGCTGGTCAATGCCGACGGCGCTTTCGAGCAAGGAGTGCGCAAGGTCGAGAATGTCCTGCTGAAGATGCTCACCGAGCAGCAGCGGCTTGGCCACCTGGTCGACGATGACATGTTGCTGCGCACCCACGCGCGCATCCTCGAAATGCAGACCAGCGCCCAACTGACCCTGCGTCACGCCCGCGAACTGCTGCTGCCGTTGCGCGAAGAGGCCCGACGGCACAACGCCGTTACCCGCGGCGCGGCGCTGGCCTTGTCGGCGATCCGACGCAAAGGCCTGGACGCAGTGCCGCAAGCGGCGATGCCGATGTTTACCCGCCCGCAAAGCACCTTCCTCGGTAGCGCCAGTCAGGTCGAAGCCTACGTTTATGCGCTGGCCCGTTTCGAACCGAAACCGGCGCGCTTCCCCAAGGCTCACAAAACCCAGAAAGGCGAAGCCCCGCGTGCGCCACGCACCGTTCGCGAAATGCTCGAGCGCTGCGAAGACGCCCTGCCGATGCCAGACCTGATGTCCTGGTTGTTGGAGCAGGAACCGGACGGCGCCACCGACGAGTTGCTGTACTGGTTCTCGCGCCTGTCGCGTGAAAAACGCTTCAAGCGCGAGCGTCTGGAACGCCGCGATTACCACACTCATGAGCACCAGGTCAGCCTGCGCTCCTTCGCCCTGCTCTCGGCTGGTGATAGCACCCCCGAGGATTCTGCGAGCATGCCAAATGCATCTTGATCTATCCGAACTGTCCCAACTGGCGCCGATCTTTCGCGAGCTGTTCAAGGGTTACCACGTCAGCCGCCGCGATCCTGAGCTGTACGCGCAGCTGTCGAACTTTCAGGACCAGTACCGCACGCTGTTCAAGGCCCTGGGTTTTGAGCTGGTCTGCGATACCCGTGGCTTCTATTACTTCGTCCCGGACCTGGCCGCCGCTGCGGTGAACAAGACTGCCCAGCGTCTGGCGCTGTTCACCTTCATCCTGGTGGAGCACCTGGCCGACCAGGGCCGCGACCCGATCGCCGTACTCGACGGTGGCAGCCTGGGCCGGGATGAATTGCCGTCGCTACTGGAAAAGTACCGTGACCTGTTTATCCAGGCCGAAGTCCAGACCGTTGAAGAACTCGAAGAAAAAATCATGCGCCGCATGACCCAGCTCGGCTTCGCCGGCGAAGAAAACGGCGTCTACCGCTTCCTGCCGCCTATGCATCGCTTCCTCGATGTCTGCCTGTCAGTGCAGCAGGACCGCGACCTCGCGGCCAGCCTGCACAGCGTGTTGCCGCTGCCGGTCCCCGTGCTGATCGATGACGACAGCGATGAAAAGCTGCTGCAAACCGATGATCCACTGGATCTGACCGACTTCGAAGAAGAAAGCGAAGAAGAAGCCATGGCCCGCGCCATCGCCGAAGAACAGGAGACCGACGCATGAGCAAGGAACGCTACGGCATTCGCCGCTTCGCCCTTTTGAATACCGCCGGCTACAGCCTCGGCCTGTTCCCGCTGGAAGAGCCGCTATCGGTCTACGGCGCGAACAACCTCGGTAAATCCGCCTCGATCAACGCCCTGCAGTTCCCGATCCTGGCGCGTATGTCGGACATGAGTTTCGGCAAGTACAGCCTGGAACAGTCCCGGCGTTTCTACTTCGCCTCGGACACCAGCTATATCCTCGTGGAAGTGTCCCTGCCCCATGGCCCCCACGTTATTGGCGTAGTCGGTCGCGGCCCGGGCGGTGGTTTTGGTCACCAGTTCTTTGCCTACGCCGGCAAACTGGACCTGGCGCATTACCAGAAAAACGACACCTGCCTGCGTCAGAAAGAGCTGTTCACCAACCTCGAGCGCGAAGGCCTGAAAGCCTACGAACTGAAGCCGGACGAACTGCGCCGCTTGCTGGTGGGTGGTCACACCTCGATTCCGCTGGACCTGACCCTGATTCCACTGCGCTCCACCAGTGAACAGAGCCTGAAGACTTTCCGCGCGCTGTTCATCAACCTGCTGCACATGCGCGAAATCACGGCGGCCAAGCTCAAGCAGCTGTTTCTTGATGCGTTCGAACATAGTCTGCGCTCCGGTAGCGTGGACTATATTGCGGCGTGCGAAGAAGCGTTCCGCGATGTGCGCCGCATGGAGCAGGACTACAACTCGCTGGTCACCGCCGGTCCGTTGGTCGAAGCCCTTGCGGCCGGCGTAACCCAGCGCAACATCCTGCGCGGCAAACTGCATCGCATTTCGCCACTGCTCGACTCGCTGCTGGGTACCTGGTCGGACTACGCCAGTGCCCGCAAGGAAGAGCTGACCATCCAGGCCGAGCACTACCGCAACGAACAGGACTCGCTGCAAAACGATCAGCGCGGCGGGACTCAGGAGCTGATGCGCCTGGAACGGGAAATTTCCGGCATCCAGCGCTGGCTGGGTGAGTTGTCGGTGCTGAAGAATCGCTTTGCCCTGGTCGATGACGTCAAGGTCCTCGAGCAGCAGTTGCTGGCAGCCAAGGATGCGCACGACGAACTCGCCGGCGCGCTGGCTCAGTCGCGCCAGTTCAGTGCCGAAGACCTCGAAGAGCGTCTGCGCGACCTGGAAAAACGCCTGAAGTCGGTCAAGCAGCAGCTCGATCATGCCGACAACAACAGCTACGCCCGTCTGCGCGAGGAGTTCTCGCAACAGGACGTCGAGCGCCTGATGCGCTTGTTCAACAGCGCACTGTTCAGCCTGCCACTGGGTGAACACGGTATTGCACTGGACGAAGACGGCCAGTGGGTCAAATCCATGGAGCTGATCCTGGATGGCTTCAAGGGCGAGCGTTTCGAAGTGCCTGGCTTGTCCATCGACCTGTCACACATCGAGCCGCCGGCCCTGCAAGCCCTGGCTGACCGCGCAGCATTGCGCGACCAGAAAGAGCGTCTGGAAAAAGAACTCAAGCAACTTAAAACCCAGGCGGCCGTAGCCGCCGACCGCGCCGCGAGCAAGACGCAGACCGAAGCGCTGTACCAGCAAGTGCTGGATGCGCAAAAGGCTCTGGAAGATTTCCGTCGCGCGCAAACCCTGAGCGCCGAGGAAGGCGACAAGCTGGAACAGCTGGCCCAGATGGAAGCCGCGCAGGAGGAGTTGAAACGCTCCAGCGATGCGTTCACCGAGCGAGTCCAGCAACTGTCCGCCAAGCTGCAATTGGTCGGGCGCCAGATCGGCGACATGGAAGCCAAACAGCGCACCCTCGACGATGCCTTGCGCCGGCGTCAGCTGTTGCCTGCGGACCTGCCGTTTGGTACGCCGTTCATGGACCCGATCGACGATTCCATGGACAACCTGTTGCCACTGCTCAATGACTATCAGGACAGCTGGCAGGGACTGTTGCGCAGCGACGGGCAGATCGATGCGCTCTACGCCCAGGTGCGCCTCAAGGGCGTCGCCAAGTTCGACAGCGAAGACGACATGGAGCGGCGTCTGCAGTTGCTGATCAATGCTTACGCACATCGCACCGACGAAGCGTTGACCCTGGGCAAGGCCCGTCGCGCGGCGGTCACTGACATCGCGCGGACCCTGCGTAATATCCGCAGCGACTACGACAGCCTCGAACACCAACTGGCCCTGTTCAACCGCGAGATCAACAAGCGTCAGGTCTCCAACCTGCAGAGCTTCCGCATCGTGCTCGCGCCGAACAAGGAAGCTTTGAAACACATCGACCAGATTATCCACAGCGCCGGCCAATACGAAGAAGGCGAAACACTTTCCGTATTCGATCTGAGCCAGAGCGCTGACCAGGACAACAAGAACGAAGAAGCCAAGGAGTATCTGGCGCGCCTGGTTGCCGCCAATCACAACCAGCTTGGTCTCAAGGACTTGTTCGAACTGGCATTCGAGATCACCAAGGTCAACGGTCAACCGGTGATCCACACGGACATCGACGGCGCGGCGTCCAATGGCACCACCATGACCATCAAGGCGCTGACCAACATGTACTTGTTGCTGCACTTGATGGATCGCGACCAAGCCGGCCGGGTACGCCTGCCCTACTACCTCGATGAGGCGGCAGACATCGATGAGAAGAACCAGGCTGCACTGCTGGAAACCAGCCTGCAACTGGGCTTCGTGCCGATCCTGGCGAGTGTCAAACCACAGGTTTGCGCCAGTGTTGCCATCGACCTGGAAGGCGGTAGCGGGCCTAACGGGATCTACATTGACGAGGCGGACTGGAAGTACATTCGCCGCCACGACGAAGTGAAGCCTGTGATCAATGTTGCAGCGGATGAACCGGAGCTGGATGCAGTCTGATCCGGTTTAATCCGAGGCAATGAAAAAGGCCGCGATCCAATGGACCGCGGCCTTTTTTGTGGGCGATTTTCTTGCTACTTACCGATCGCGATCTTCGGCGCCCAGGTCAGCCATTCATCTTCGAATTTATCGAACAACGGGAACGTCTGTTCCGCACGCGCCGCATTACCCATGCGGTCACCCTCCGGGGTCGCGAACGCGATGCCACCCTGGATCAGCGTTTCCAAGGATTCGGTGCGCATGGTCGCCCCCTTGAACAGCCCATAGTCGAATCCGAAGCCGCTTGAGTTCCAGAACCGCGTACCGCTGCGCACCAGCGGCGCGTACTTGGGTTCGATCAGGATGTGGATCAGCACACGATCCGCTGTCTGGCCCAATTCGTACCCGGTGACTTTGCCCACCGTTACTTCACGATAGGTAACCGGTACGCCGATTTTCAACGACCCACGGCGAGCCGCACTCAACACCAGGCTCAAGCCAGGCTCGACCTTGGCTATTTCCGGTGGGGAGGACAACGCCACGAAACTCTTCTGTGGTCCCTGGCTCTTCGCCGCGGGCTGCACTTCGATGTATTGACCGGTCACGAGGGTTTCCAGGTTCGAAGTCTTGATCAGCCCCAATTCCGGCTTGACCACCCAGAATTGACTGCCGACCCGGGCGATACGCTCCGGCACCTCGGTGATGCGCGCGGTGAGCACCACTGACTGCAGGTCATCAGTAAGATCGACGTCTTCGATCTTGCCAACATCGAGGCCCTTGAACCGTACGGGAGTACCCGTGCGCAAACCATCGGCGCGGTCGACCTTGATGGTCACGACGGTGCCTTTCTGGTTGGCCGCGTCGTGGTCGGGGAACAGACGGAACCGGGGGATGCGTTTCTGCAGCGGCGCTTTGGCTTCCGGGGTTTCGAAAGCAATCCCACCGGCCATCAGGCTTTGCAGTGACTCGCTCTTGACCTGGATACCACCGGTCAGCCCACCTGTGAGAGTCACGCCGCTGGCATTCCAGAATCGGCTCGATGCATTGACCAGGCCTTCGTATTCCTTCTCGATGTGAACACCGATTACCAGCTGCTTACGGGTTTTGGAGAACTGATAGCTCTGGACCGAACCGACCTTCACTTGCTTGTACAGAATCGGGCTGCCGACCTCCAGCGAGCCGAGGTTTTCGGTAAACAGCACCAGGTGCAACCCGGGTGAGCGCAGATCCAGCGGCGGCGCCTTGGGCCGCGCGACGAATTCACGCTGCGGCGCAGCACCTTTGTCGCCTGGGCGAATGGCAATGTAGTTACCCTTCACCAACGCTTCCAGACCAGTGATGCCCGCGAGCGAGATCGAGGGTTTGACCACCCAGAACTGAGTACCATCGACCAGATAGTCTTCTGCCAGCGGATCGAGGGTCAATTCAGCAGTGGCCGCCGTCAGGTCAGGATCAACCTTGAGCGCCTTCAAGTTGCCGACCTGGATTCCTTTGTACATGACCGGCGTGCGACCGGCCTGCAAACCTTCGAAGTCGCTGAGCTTGACCTTGATGCGAATGCCGGCTGCGGCAGCGTCAAAATCTTCGTAGAGCCGGAATGGCAGACTTGGATCGGTCGGCGGACTGTCCTTGCGGTTCTCCGGGGTAGCAAAGGCAATACCACCGGCGACGATGCTGGCCAGGGATTCGCTGCGCACTTTCACCCCGGAGAGGTTGGCGTCGATGCTGATGCCACTGGCGTTCCAGAAACGCGTGTGTTTACGCACCAGGTTGGCATAGGTGGGCTCGATGAATACCTTGAGCTCGACAGTGCTCTGATCTTCAGACAGCAGGTAGCTTTTCACCTGGCCGACCTTGATCTGTTTGTAGAACACCGGGCTGCCACGGTTGAGTGAGCCGAGGCGATCCGCCTTGATGGTCAGGTGCAGGCCCGGCTTGGCATCAGACAGCGGTGGCTCTTCGGCCAACGCCTTGAACTTGCGCGTAGGCTCGCCTTCCCCCGGGCTGATCGCGACATAGTTACCCGATACCAAAGTCTCAAGACCAGTGATGCCAGCCAGGGTGACGCTCGGCTTGACCAGCCAGAAGCGCGTGCTGGTGCGCAGGTACTGCTCGACATCCTTGTTCATCTCGACAGTGGCAATCACGCCTTTGGATGCGCCCTCGTCGTCGAGTTTCAGGGTCTTGACCTTGCCCACCGACATGCCTTTGTAGACTACCTCGGTCTTGTTGGCCTGAATGCCTTCGCCACTCTCAAACCGCACCTGAACCTCGATGCCAGTTTCGTTATAGGCTCGCCAGCCGAGCCAGCCGCCGATGATCAGGGCAATCAGGGGTAATACCCAGATAGCCGACCAGTTCGAGGCCGGTCGGGTTTTAGCTGTAGGCAAATCAGTCATGGTCGTCGTCCGACTCCGTGTTATCCCAAATCAGTCGGGGATCGAAAGTAACTGCGGCAAGCATCGTCAGAATCACCACACTGGCGAAGGCGATGGCGCCAAGATTGGCTTCGACGCTGGCAAGCCGTCCGAAATTCACGACCGCCACGAGGATGGCGATCACGAAGATATCGAGCATCGACCAGCGGCCAATGAATTCGATAAAGCGATACATCAGAATGCGTTGGCGAGCCGACAGCGGCTGGCGGCGTTGTACCGAAAACAACAGCAATGCGATGCCTACCAGTTTGAAGGTAGGCACGACGATACTTGCAATGAACACCACTGCGGCAATCGGAATCATGCCGTGCTGAACCAGTTGGATCACCCCGGACATGATGGTGCTGGGATCGCCCTGCCCCAAGGAAGTAACCGTCATGATGGGCAATACATTGGCGGGGATGTACAAAATCGCGGCAGTGATCAACAGCGCCCAGGTTCGCACCAGGCTGTTCGGGCGACGTTCGTGTACCAGCGCACCACAGCGCGTGCAGACCTGTTCGTCGGTGTCAGCATCCTGCCTGTTCAACTCATGGCATTCGGTGCAAATCAGAATGCCCGCATCAATCGCCCGCATGGGCATCCTCTCCTGATAGAGCCTGCCAGATCTGATGCGGTGACATCACCACTTCCAGCCAGACCTGGACCAACAACAAACTGATGAAACATGCCAGGCCAAGCCCGACGGTAATCGCTGCCATATCTGCCAGCTTTACTATCGCGACCAGCACACCCATGAGGTAGACCTCAAGCATGCCCCAGTCGCGTAAATGGTGATAAATTCGATATAGCAACAAGCCGTAACTGCGGCCAACATCAAAGCGGATGCTCAACAACACCGCCAGCTGGCAGAGCAATTTGAGCAGCGGAATGGCCATGCTGCACAGGAATACAACGACAGAGACGCCTTGCATGCCAGTGTCGAACAACCCTACAACCCCAGTCCAGACGGTGTCTTGTGAAGACTGCCCGAGTAGATTGAGCTCCATGATGGGTAAAAAGTTCGCCGGGATAAATAACAGTAGAGCGGCGATCACCAGGGCGAGGCTACGCTGCACGACATTATGCCGGTGCGCGTAGAGCTCGTAGCCACAACGAGGACACAGTGCTTTCTCGCCATGGGCGAGCTGCGGCTTGCGCATCAAGAGGTCGCACTCGTGACAGGCTACCAAGTCGCCCAGCGGTAATTCTGACAGCCCGGGGGCGTCAACCGAATCTGGCATCAAGGCTCTGGCCTCCGAAATAGTTGGGCCCATTCTAGGGTCCTGGACTGAAAATAACTGTGCCTATTTGTGCTGCAAACAGTTGCTTTTGTTCCA
>NZ_JAPJIV010000017.1 GCF_026241895.1 Pseudomonas sp. RIT-562
TCATCGGCACTTTTTGGTATGGTGCACCTCGTTTTTCAAGGGACTGCTATCAAGGCCTATGGACCGGCACTTCTTTTCAAATCCATAGAGCTCCTGCAGAAATGCCCGAACCGATACCGATCAAAGACCACGAAAAAGAGACGCGCCTGGTCAACAAGAGACTGCTGGCTTGCGCCTTGTTCGTTGCAGCGATCACCTGCGCACTGGTGGTGCGGCTGTATGTGCTGCAAGTGCTCGAGTTCGATTACCACTCCACGATCTCGGAAAACAATCGAGTCCATGTCCTCCCGATCACGCCGACCCGTGGCTTGATCTACGACCGCAACGGCGTGGTCCTCGCGGACAATCGCCCCAGCTTCAACCTGACCATTACCCGTGAACGTGCCACAGACGTCAAAGACGAGTTGGATCAGGTGATCGACCTCCTGCACCTGCCGCCTGAAGATCGCGGGTTGTTTGACAAGGCGATGAAGCAGGCGCGGCATCCATTCGTGCCCGTCACGCTGTTCTATGAACTCACTGAAGAACAGATCGCCATCCTCGCGGTGAATGAATTCCGCTTGCCCGGCATCGATGTCGAACCACAGTTCGTTCGTCATTACCCCATGGGCGCCCATTTCGCCCACTCCATCGGCTACGTGGGACGAATCAACGAAAAGGAATCCAAGGCGCTCGACTCGGTTGAGTACCGTGGCACCCAGTCGATGGGTAAAACCGGCATCGAGAAATTCTACGAGTCGCAGCTCCACGGCCACGTAGGTTACGAAGAAGTCGAAACCAATGCCCAGGGGCGAGTCTTGCGGGTGCTCAAGCACACGGACCCGGTCCCCGGTAAAAACATCGTCCTGAGCCTTGACGTCAAACTGCAGGAGGCCGCCGAACAAGCGTTGGGAGATCGCCGCGGTTCCGTGGTTGCGCTTGATCCGGCAACCGGCGAAGTGCTGGCCATGGTCAGCAAACCCAGCTTCGATCCCAACCTGTTTGTCACCGGCATCAGTTTCAAGGAATACGCCGCACTGCACGACTCCATCGACCGGCCGCTGTTCAACCGCGTTTTACGCGGCCTCTACGCCCCCGGTTCCACCATCAAGCCGGAAGTGGCGATCGCCGGGCTTGATGCCGGGGTAGTCACCCCCCAGACCCGCGTCTTCGACCCTGGCTACTATCAGCTCCCGGACTTCGATCACAAGTACCGCAACTGGAATCACAGCGGTGACGGCTGGGTCGACATGGACGCCGCGATCATGCGCTCCAACGATACCTACTTCTACGACCTGGCCCACAAGCTGGGCATCGATCGGCTGCACGATTACATGGCGATGTTCGGACTTGGCGAAAAGGTCTCGCTGGACATGTTCGAGGAGTCGGCCGGGCTGATGCCTTCCCAAGCCTGGAAGCGCGCCACGCGACGCCAGCCCTGGTTCCCGGGAGAAACAGTGATCCTCGGCATCGGCCAGGGCTACATGCAGGTCACGCCGCTGCAACTGGCCCAGGCCACTGCGCTGATCGCCAACAAAGGGGTGTGGAATCGCCCGCATCTGGCACGAACCGTGGACGGTGTTGCCCCTGTAGACGAACACCCGATGCCGAATATCCTGCTCAAGGATCCCAAGGACTGGGAGCAGGTCAACCACGGCATGCAGATGGTCATGCACGATGCGCGAGGCATTGCCCGGGCAGCTGCTGCCGGTGCGCAATACCGCATCGCCGGCAAGAGCGGCACGGCGCAGGTGGTCGCGATCAAACAGGGCGAGCGCTACAACCGGGCGAAGACCCTTGAACGCAATCGCGACAATGCCTTGTTCGTCGGCTTTGCACCGGCGGAACACCCGAAGATCGTCATCTCGGTGATGATCGAGAATGGCGAGGCGGGTGGGCGAGTTGCCGGTCCCGTGGTGCGCCAGATCATGGACGCCTGGCTGCTCGATCAGGACGGCCATCTGAAGCCGCAATACGCAACGCCGAGCAAAGTCCCAAGCGATCCTCATGTCTGACTTGCAAGCGCCATAAGGCACTTGCCAGCGCCCTGACGTTAACGTAAAGATGACGTCAGGGCGCTGAACTGAAAAAAGGCGCAAAGCGGACCGAATCGGAGCGCTTGATGACGCTAATAAAAACAACATCTCCCAAGCTGCATCGCGAAGCCCGGCTCGCCCGGGAGAAACTGCATCTTGAAGGCGAAGTACCGGATGGCGTGTTGCGTGCCGAGATCGATGCATCCTGGCGCCGCAGCCTGGGCCATGGCGTGCATTTTAATGCCAAGCATGAGCTTGCGCTCGAATCGAGCGCCAGCCTCGACGTGCTGCTGGCCAGCAACCGCTTGCTGATCGATGCTGCGCTGCCGGCCATTGATTACCTGGCCGAACGCCAAGGCAAGGAAGGGCTGATCATCCTGGCCAATTCCGACGCGACCATCCTCGCCGTCGAAGGCCGCGCCGATCGCTTGAAGGGCAGCGGCCTGCAGGACATCACCCTGGGCGCCTGCTGGAGCGAAGCCGCCCGCGGCACCAATGCGCTGGGCACAGCCCTGGTTGAAGCCCGGCCGACGATGATCGACTGCGGTGAACACTACCTCGATCGACTGACTGATTTTTCCTGTACCTCGGTGCCCATTCACTGCCCGCAAGGCGACATCCTCGGCGTGCTCGACCTCACCCGCGAAGGTCCGTTGGGCCGGGTTCACGACAGCACCGCACTGCTGGCAATGGCCGTCAGCCAGATCGAAAGCCGAGTATTCAACGCCAGCTACCCGGACGAAATAGTCCTGGCGTTCCACAGCCGGCGCCAGTACCTCGAATCCCCGTGGCAAGGCCTGCTGGCCGTCAGTCTGGGTGGGCAAATCCTCGCGGTCAGTGCCCAGGCCTGCCAGTTGCTGCATGCCGACCGCTCGGCCCTGGTGGGTCGTCGCTGCGAAGAATTTCTTGGAGTGGACGGCCTGCAACTGTTGTCCCGTTTGCACCAGGGTGGTGTCGGAAGCTTGCAGACCGCCAAGGGTGAATTTTTCTATAAAACCCTGCGCGCTCCGCAACGTTCAATCAACGTCAGCACACCTGCGCGCAGCACGCCCAAGACTGCCAAGTCACAACCGGATCTGGACGCCTTGGCCGGCAGCAATACGCGTTATGCCCGGGCCCTGCGCATGGCTCGACAGGGCCTGGCCAATGAGCTTCCAGTCTTGCTGCTGGGCGAAACCGGCACCGGCAAGGAAGTCATCGCCCGGGCTTTGCACATGGCTGGAAGTCGATGCGACAAACCCTTCGTGGCGGTCAATTGCGCGGCGATTCCCGAAGGCCTGATCGAGTCGGAATTGTTCGGCTACCGTGAAGGCGCATTCACCGGCTCACGTCGCGGCGGCATGATCGGGCGCCTGCAGCAGGCCCACGGCGGTACGCTGTTTCTCGACGAAATCGGCGACATGCCGCTGGCCCTGCAAGCCCGTCTGCTGCGTGTGCTGCAGGACCGCAAGGTAGCGCCGCTAGGCGCTGGTGAAGAACAGGACATCGACGTCGCGCTGATCTGCGCGACGCACCGTGACCTCAAGCGTCTGGTGGAAGAAAAGCACTTTCGCGAAGACTTGTTCTACCGGGTCAACGGCATCAGCGTCATGCTCCCCGCCTTGCGTGAGCGGGAGGATTTCAGCGCGCTGGTCGAGCGCCTGCTGAGCAAACTCGACGCCCCCGGCATGGTCTTGCATGACGACCTGATTCGCTTGCTCGCCGGGTATCACTGGCCGGGAAACATTCGCCAGCTGGAGATGGTCCTGCGCACGGCATTGGCCATGCGCGAAACGGGCGACAGCGTACTCACCCTCGACCACTTGCCCGACAGCATGCTCGATGAATTGAGCGCCAGCGAGCGGCCGGCCTCGGGGAGTATTCGCCAAAACGAACTGGAGTTGATTCGCCAGTCCCTGGATCAGCACCAGGGCAACGTCTCGGCGGCAGCGGACGCCCTGGGCATCAGCCGCGCGACCCTGTATCGCAAGCTCAAACAGTTGCGCCCGTGATGCAGCGCCTGATCGTGCGGCTGATCGACAGCCCCAACCCCGAAGCCCTGCAAACCGCCCTGCGTTGGCTCTACAGTTTTGTTCGCCCCCACCGCCTGGCCATCGCCGGCTTGCTTGGCCTGTCAGTGTGCGCCTCGTTGCTGGTACTGGTGCAGCCGTGGCTGACCAAACTGCTGATCGACGATGGACTGCTGGCCCGGGATTTCTCCATGTTGGTGCTGATCGCGGGTCTGATGATCGTCGCCGGGTTGCTGGGGACGGCACTTTCGGGGATCAACCGCTACCTGCACACGCGGTTGTCCGGGCGGATTCTATTTGCCCTGCGCGATGACCTGTATCGGCATTTGCAGACCCTCTCGCCAAGCTTCTACGGCCAGCGGCGCATCGGCGACCTGATGTCGCGCCTTGACGGAGATGTCGCGGAGATCCAGCGCTTCGCTGTCGACTCGTTGTTCTCGGCGGTGTCGAGTGTGATCGGTCTCGTGTGCGCCGTGGCCATGTTGTTGACTCTGTCGTGGAAGCTTTCGCTGCTGGCGTTGGTGCTGATTCCCCTGGACGTGCTCTGGTTACGCTGGATGCGGCGCAAGGTCGAACGTGATGTACGGCAACTGCGCGAGCGTTCGGCGGACATGTCTTCATTCATGGTCGAAACGCTGCCGGTCATGAAGTTCATCCAGTCTGCAGGCCAGCAACAGCGCGAGTCCCGTCGCCTGGAAACGCTCGGCCAGGGCTACATGAGCCAGTTGCTGCGCCTGCAAGTCACCGAGTTCTTCACCCAGGCGGTGCCCGGAACCCTGACTTCACTGTCTCGCGCCTGTGCATTTCTGATTGGTGGTTATTGGGTGGTCCAGGGTACCTGGCAGCTGGGCGCACTGATCGCGTTTTCCACCTATCTGGGCATGGCGGTCGGTCCCGTGCAAAGCCTGCTTGGCCTGTACGTCGCGATTCAACGCATGACCGTCAGCCTTGGACGGGTGATGGAATTGCGCGGCGAACAACCCACTGTCCTCACTCCGGTTGCACCAAAGCCGATGCCGGCCTGCGGCGATCTGCGTTTTGACAACGTGCACTTCACTTACCCGGGGCGGCCGTCGACCTTGCGCGGCATCGAGGCCTGCATTCCCTACGGCCTCAAAGTCGCCCTGGGCGGTGGGTCAGGCGTGGGCAAATCGACCCTCATCGACCTGCTGCAGCGGCATCACGACCCACAGGCTGGCCGGGTGCTGCTGGGGGAGGTCGACTTGCGCGAACTGGACCTGTTCCAGCTGCGCCGGCGCATTGCCGTGGTCAGCCAGGATATCGTGCTGTTTCGCGGCAGCCTCGCCGACAACCTGGCGTACGCAGTGCCGGACGCCAGTCGCGAAGCGATCGCCGAAGTGGCCCGCCTGGCACAGCTCGACAGCCTGATCGCCGCCTTGCCCGAAGGCCTCGACAGTCCCTTGGGCGAACGCGGCCAGCAATTGTCCGGTGGGCAAAAACAGCGCATCGCCATTGCCCGCGCTTTGTTGCAGGACCCGCTGATCCTGGTGCTGGACGAAGCGACCTCGGCGGTGGATGAAGCCACCGAGCGCGAGGTCATCGAAGCCATCGACCGGCTGTTTGCCGGGCGCACGCGCATCCTCATCAGCCATCGCCCATCAACCCTGGCCGATGCCGATCTGCGCTTCGAACTGCTGGACGGCGTGCTGAAGTCGAAACCGGTGCCACATGAAGCCTGAGCTGCGGATCGGCGTGGTCGACAGCGGGCATTCGGCGGCACAGCGGGCGCAGGTGATTGCCGGACGGCGCTTTTCGCTGCTCGACGATGCGCTGGTCGAGGGCGAACTACGCGACGATGCCCTGGGGCATGGCAGCGCAGTCGTGGAGGCCATCGGCCGCCGCGCACCGTCGGCAGTGTTCTGTGTGGCCCAGGTGTTCGACCAGCGCGGAGTCACCAGCGCCTTGCAGATCGCCACCGCCATTGACTGGCTGGTCGAGCAGGACGTGCGATTGATCAACCTGAGCCTGGGTCTGCGCCAGGACCGCAGCCTGCTACGCCAGGCCTGCACTGCGGCGGTTGGGCGCGGTATTTTGCTCTGCGCGTCCAGCCCGGCCCAGGGCGAGGGCGTGTTTCCGGCGAATTATCCGCAGGTGTTGCGAGTGACGGGCGATGCGCGCTGTGCCGAGCAGCAGTGGTCCTGGCTCGATAGTGCCAAGGCGGATTTCGCCGCCTGTGTGCACGGCACTTACCCGGGGCAATCCGGCGCCAGCCTGGGATGTGCGGCATTGAGCGGGCACATTGCCGGGTATCTGCAGCAGCAGCCCCAGGCCAGTAACCGGCAGGTTGTCCAGTGGCTGCAAGACAACGCCCGGTATCGTGGCCCTGAACGGCGCGGCAGGGCATGAACGCGATCGTCGTGCTCGGCGCCGGGCCGGCGGGGGCCGCCGTGGCACTGGGGCTGCGCCGCCTCGGTTATCCGGTAACCCTGGTCAGTGAATGGCGACGTTTCGCGGCGTTGGAAGGCGTGTCCACCAGGGTGCTCGACGCTTTGCGTGGCGCGGGGCTGCAGCGGGCCCTGGTCGAGGCGGCTTTACCCTCCCAGCGGCAGGTATCGTGGAACGGCGAGCAACATGCGCAGAACATCGAGTTTCTCTTGGACCGTCCAGCCTTCGATCGCGGATTGCGCGAAGACTTGCGCTTCGGCGGAGTCGAGCTGATCGAGGGGCGGGTGCTGACAGTGCAGTCATCGACCAGCGGACATCGAATCGAGATTGCAGGACGCGAGGCATTGGTTGCCGACTTCCTGGTGGAAGCCCGCGGACGTCAGGCGCCAGCCCTGGGCAAGGGGCTGCGCGGTCCCGAGACAGTCAGCCTGCTTAACCGCTGGCAGGACGCGCCGGGTCAAACCGCCAGCGCTGTGGAAAGCCTCAGGGATGGCTGGGCCTGGATGGCGCGGCGGGTGGACGGTCAGTGTTACTGGCAATGGACGGTTGACGTCGCCAGTGCCAATTTGCCGATCAAGGCGCAGTTGCTCGATTACTGTCGGCAAGTGCGTGAATCTTCAGAATTGGCCAAGGGTTTTTTCGGCTCCGGGCCGCAGCTCGATCTGCAGCTGCACGCGCGCAGCAGCACCGCGATTCTCAGCCCGCAGGCGTGTGGCGATAACTGGATACGCGTGGGTGATGCGGCGATGGCGGTGGATCCGTTGTCGGGCAACGGGATTTTTCAGTCGCTGTCCTCGGCTTTGCAAGCGCCGACGGTGATCAACACGCTGCTGCGCAAATCCGAGCGGGCAGCGCTGGCCCAGCAGTTTCATCAGCAGCGGGTAGAGCAGTTGTTCCTGCGCTTTGCGCGAATCGGCCGGGATTTTTACGCCGATGAGCAACGCTGGCTGGACCAGCCATTCTGGCAGGCACGGCGCGCTTGGCCAGATGCGCAGGTGGCTCATGCGCAGGCGGATTTCAGGGCGCTGAAAATTGCGCGTGCGCCGGTGCTCAAGGATGGTTTTGTCGATGAGGCCGAGGTAGTGATCACGCCAGATCAGCCGTTGGGGATCTGGCATGTGCAGGGGGTTGAGCTGGCGCCGTTGCTGCGCCGATTGTGGGTCGAGCCAGCCGGGCAGGCGCTGGCGGGGTTGTCGGCGGAGCAGGGGCGGGTGGTGCGCGGATGGTTATTGGCCCAGGGCTTCAAGCCCTAATATTGGCGGTGCCCTCGCTGGCCTCTTCGCGAGCGAGCCCGCTCCCACAGGGAGAATGCATTCCAATGTGGGAGCGGGCTTGCTCGCGAAGAGGCCAGACAGGCCACCACAAATCAAAGCTTGATCAACACCGACTTCAACTCGGTGTAATGCTCGATCGCCGCATACCCCATCTCCCTCCCGACCCCAGACATCTTGTATCCACCAAACGGCAATGCCGGGTCCAGCGCGCTGTGGCAATTGACCCACACCGAGCCGGACTTGATCCGCGGAATCATCCGGTGCACCGCCGCCAGGTCGTTTGACCAGATGCTCGCCCCCAGGCCATAGGGACTGTCATTGGCCATGCGCAGCGCATCAGCTTCGTCATCGAATGGAATCGCCACCAGCACCGGGCCGAAAATTTCCTCCTGCACCAGTGAGTGCTGCTGATCCACGTCGACAATCACCGTCGGCTTGACGAAAAACCCCGGCCCGAACTGTTCGCCGCCGCAGGCAATCGTCGCGCCACTTTGCCGGCCTTTTTCGATGTAGCCGTACACCCGTTCCTGCTGACGTGCCGAGATCAGCGGGCCCATGTCCACCGACGGATCAAGGCCGTTGCCCAGCTTCATGCCATTGGCAATGGCGGCGATGTCCGCCACCACGTTATCGAAGTGCTTGCGCTGCACATACAGCCGCGAGCCGGCGCAGCACACCTGGCCCTGGTTGAAAAAAATCGCACCGGCCGCCCCGGCAGCGGCCGTCTGCAGATCGGCATCGGCCATCACGATGGTCGGTGATTTGCCGCCCAGTTCCAGGGTGACCCGGGTCATCGAGTCCATGGCAATCTTGCCGATCTGCTTGCCCACTGCGGTAGAGCCGGTGAAGGTCAGCTTGTCCACCAGCGGATTATGCGTCAGCGCTGAACCTGCGGTGATGCCGGTGCCGGTCACCACATTGAACACGCCCTCGGGGTAACCTGCCTCCAGCACCAACTCGGCGAGCTTCAGTGCGGTCAGCGGGGTTTCGTCCGCAGGCTTGAGCACGACGGTGCAGCCGGTGGCCAGGGCTGGGCCGAGTTTCCAGCAGGCCAGCAATAGCGGGAAGTTCCAGGCGACGATAGCGCCAACCACACCCACCGCTTCGCGGCGAATGAAACTGTGGAATTGATCGTCAGGCATTAACGGCAACGACACTTCAACGCTGGACCCTTCGATCTTGGTCGCCCAGCCGGCCATGTAGCGCAGGAAGTCGATGGCCAGTTGCACGTCCATCACCTGGGCCACGGCGGCGCTCTTGCCGTTGTTCAGGCATTCCAGCTGCGCCAGCAGTTGGGCGTCTCGCTGCATCAGGTCAGCCAGCTTCCACAACAGGTTCTGCCGCTCCCGAGGGCGAGTGCGAGTCCAGGTCGAATCGTCGAAGGCATGGCGGGCAGCGAGTACGGCGCGGTCGACGTCTTCAGGCGTCGCCCGGGGCACCACGCACAACACCTCGCCAGTGGCCGGGTTGTGCAAGGGCATGGTCTGGCCGTCAGCGGCCTCGACCCAGTCACCCCCAATGAGCATGCGCGGAGTACGCTGGATGAACGCCGAAGTGGCAGGAAGCAGATCAGGAAGCGACATGATGAAACCTCGTCTTGTTCGTGTGGCGAGGTCCTTCGCAACGGTTGTGCCAGCTGTGCCTGTCTGGGTGAAAGGCCTGATTCAGTGCGGGTTGTTGGTTATTTACCAGTCCCCGCGAGGAGCGCTGGCGTCGCAAATTGCGACGCGGTGAGACATTCGAAGACTTTTGATCCTGGTTCTATGCTTGTCTCAGAGTGCAACAGATGTCTCGATATTAGACGCAGGCCAGCCGGTTCAGCAGTCGCCAATCAGCCGATATTTCCCATAACCATTTGATAAAAAACACTATTCATAAGCTGGCACGCTCCGTGTATTGCTCATCGCAGACGTTTCTCCTGCCCCCGAACGCGCTCAGCGCCGACGGCAGAAACCATAAAAACGATAAGCCACAAAAATAAGAAAGCACCGTGCGAGGTTCGACGTTGATGAAGAGAAAACTCCGATCAGGCATGAGCGCCAGCTTGCTAGCCGTAGCCGCCTGTATGGCGCTGCACTCGCCGCAAAGCCTGGCAGCTCGCGACGCCCCGACCATCCTCAAGGAAACCTGTCAGGGCTGTCACACCCCCGAAGCCGATAATGCCCTGAGCCGTATCAGCCACCAGCGCAAGACCCCCGAAGGCTGGCTGATGAGTATCGCCCGGATGCAAACCATGCACGGTCTGCAGATCAGCGATGACGACCGTCGCACCTTGGTCAAGTACCTGGCCGACACCCAGGGCCTGGCGCCGAGCGAGACCGACGGCGTGCGTTATGCGCTGGAGCGGCGACTTAACACGGTCGAGAAATTCGACGACCAGACCAGCCAGATGTGCGGCCGTTGCCACTCCGGTGCACGGGTCGCGCTGCAACGCCGTCCGGCTCAGGAATGGGAGCGCCTGGTCAACTTCCACCTCGGCCAATGGCCGTCGCTGGAGTACCAGGCCCTGTCCCGGGATCGCGACTGGTTCGACCTGGCGCGCAAGGAAATGGTGCCGTTGTTGGCCAAGCGTTATGCGCTGGACAACCCGGCCTGGAAACAATGGCAGGCCGTTGCGCCTAAGGCCGAGGCGTTTGTCGGCGACTGGAGCTTTAGCGGCCACCTGCCCGGCAAGGGTGAACTGGCCGGCGTCATGAGCGTGACGGCCGACGCCAGCGACACGTTCAAAGTCAGTGTCAAAGGCCAATACGCCGATGGCAGTCCGTTCAACGGCGACGGCAGCGCGATCCTCTACACCGGTTATGAATGGCGCGGCAACGTGACCATCGACGGCGTGACCATGCGCCAGGTGTTCACCGCGCAAGGCAATGCCATGCAAGGCCGGATGTTCGAAGCCGAGCATGATGAACGCGGTCTCGATTTCATCGCCGCCAAGCACGGCAGCAACCGTTTGCTCGCAGTGCAGCCGGGCTACCTCAAGGCTGGCACCGAGACCGAAGTAACCTTGATCGGCAGCGGCCTCAGCGGCAAACCGAACTTCGGCAAAGGCGTGGAAGTGCTCGAAGTCGTCGAGCAGAGTCCTGAGCGAATCAAGCTCAGACTCAAGGCTGCCGCCAATGCCCAGCCGGGCCTGCGCAGCGTCGCGCTGGGCTCCCTGAAAGGCCCGACCCTGTCGGTCTACAGCACCATCGCCCAAGTCAAGGTCGTACCCGCGTTCTCGGTGGCGCGGGTCGGTGATGGCGGCGGTTCGACGCCGAAAGTCCAAGGGCGTTTCGATGCTGAAGCGTGGGGCAAAGGTGCGGATGGCAAGCCGTATCGCATCGGGGTGTTCCCGGCGCAGTGGAAGGTCGAGCCCTTCGATGATCGCGCCAGGGAAGACGAAGACGTCAAGTTCGCCGGCACCATGCAGGCCGACAGTGGTGTGTTCACCCCAGGCGATGCCGGGCCGAACCCGCAGCGCAAAATGTCCACCAACAATGCCGGCAATCTCAAGGTGATCGCCGCCGTCGACGACTCGGGTAAATCCCTGACCGGCGAGGGCCAGATGATCGTCACCGTGCAACGCTGGAACAATCCACCCATTCCATGAGTTGGCTGATACCCAAGGCTTCAGACACTTTTTTGGAATGACCGCAGACCCCGCCAAGCGGCGGTTTGCACAGGAGGTTGCAATGGGCGCTATCTTGAATCTGGTCGAACGAAACCTGCACGAAGTGCACGTCGACGCTGACCGCATGCTGTTTCACATCCCCAGCAGTTCGCTGTTCGCCAGCGATGAGCTGACGGGCACCATCATCGATACCTTGCGCGGTCCCGGCTGTTCGTCGGAGGACCTGATCCAGCGTTTGGCTTCGCGCTTCAATGGCGAAGAAGTTACCGAGACCTTGCGTGAGTTGATGTCCCTGGAGCTGGTCAGCGACGGCTCGCCGCTGACTCCGGACATCGGCACCAAGCGCGTCGAGCGCACAGCGATCAATACCGTGGTGCTCAACGTCAACACCGGCTGCAACCTGAGCTGTACCTACTGCTACAAGGAGGACCTCGACAAGCCGTCGGCCGGCAAGAAAATGGACGTGGAAACCGCCATCGCCTCCGTGGAAATGCTGCTGCGTGAATCTCCGGACGAAGAACGTTTCACCGTGGTGTTTTTTGGTGGCGAACCCCTGAGCAATCGCAAGCTGATCGAGTACATGGTCGACTACTGTGAAAAGCGCTTTCGCGAGGCGGGCAAATTCGTCGAGTTCGTCATGACCACCAATGCCACGCTGCTCACCGAAGAGACCGTGGACTATCTCAATGCCCACCGTTTCGGTTTGTCGGTAAGTATCGACGGTCCGAAAACCGTGCACGACCGCAACCGCATTACGGTTGGCGGGCAGGGCACCTATGACGTGGTGCGGCGCAAGGCCGAAATGCTGCTGTCACGCTACAACAGCCGCCCGGTCGGCGCTCGAGTGACCCTGACCACGGGCGTCACCGACGTTGAAACCATCTGGGATCACCTGTTCAACGAACTGGGTTTTGCCGAAGTCGGCTTCGCCCCGGTGACCTCTGGCGACATCAGCACCTTCAACCTGAGCAGCGAGGAACTGATCGAAGTCTTCGCCAACATGAAGAAGCTCGGCCGGCGTTACCTGGAGGCGGCGCTGGAGCATCGCAATATCGGTTTCTCCAACCTGCACCAGTTGATCACCGACATTCACGAAGGCCACAAGAAAGCCCTGCCATGCGGCGCCGGTCTGAAGATGCTGGCGGTGGATCACAAGGGTGAACTGAACCTGTGTCACCGCTTCACCGGTTCAAGTTTGCCGACCTTCGGCAACGTCCACAGCGGCGTGAAGCAGGTGGAGTTGAACGACTTCCTTTCCCAGCGCCTGGACCGTACCAACACCGGCTGCGAAGACTGCCAGATCCGCAACCTCTGCTCCGGCGGCTGCTACCACGAGAGCTATGCCCGTTATGGCGACCCGACACATCCGACCTATCACTACTGCGAACTGATGCGTGACTGGGTCGACTTTGGCATCGAGGTCTACACCCGGATCATGGCCCACAACCCTGCGTTTATCAGCAGCTACATCACTCCGCGCAAGGCTCACTGATATGAAGCATCTAAAGGCAATCAATAATAAAGCGCTGAAACTCGACGAAGCCGCGGCAGAAAACCGCATCGAGGAAGTGGTCGCGATGAGTTCCGTCGCCGGTTGCGCCTCGACCACGGACCCGGGCTGGGAAATCGACGCATTCGGCGGAGTGTCGTCGCTGTGCCAGCCGATGGAGGCGGACCTCTACGGCTGTTCCGACCCGTGCTGGTGGCCGGCCCAGGTGCCCGACATGATGAGCACCTACCCGGACTGGAACAAAGATGCCCAGGCGTCCAACGACAACTGGCGCAATCTCGGGACTGTCTTTCCAAAAGACAAGTGATCGGCCTACAGAAGGATTTCAGCATGCCTCGCATCAATGCCTGCGGCCTGGCCGCATTCGCCATCCTGAACGCTTTGACGTTCACAGTCCTGGCCGATGACACCACCGCCCTCCAGGCCGGTCACGAATACATGGTGACCACCAATTACCCGAACAACCTGCACGTCATCGACCTGGCTACCGACACCCTGCTCAAGACCTGCAAGATGCCCGACGCTTTCGGTCCCGGCACTGTGCAGCTGTCGCCGGACCGCAAGACCGCCTATGTGCTCAACAACCACTACGCGGATATCTACGGCGTCGAACTGGACAGCTGCAAACAGGTATTCCACGCCAGCATCACCCAAAAGCCAGGCGAGAAAGCGAAGTCGATGTTTGCCTTCACCCTCAGTCACGATGGCAAGGAATTGTTCGCTATCGCCAACCCGACCTTGATGCTCAACGATCGCTACGAGGTGCAGCAGCCGCGGCTGGATGTGTACGCCACTGATGGAGGAATGGCGGCCAAGCCCGTGCGCAGCTTCCCGGCGCCGCGCCAGCTCACCATCATGCAAAGCGGCGACGATTCCACGCTGTACGTGGCCGGGGCGGATGTCTACAAGGTGGATGTGAACAGCGGCAAGTTCGACGTGCTGATCCCCAGCCGCCACTGGAAACGCGCCAACTACAGCGCGCCCGACGTGCTGTATGTGTGGAACCAGCAAACGTATCGCCATGACTTCTCGCTGCTCTACACCGCAGCGAAATTCAAGGACAAGAAGCAGGACCCGGCGACCGCCGAGTACCTCTACGGGCTATTCAGCGTCGATCTGAAGACCGGGAAGACAGAAACCACCGACTTCGGCCCGCTGACCGAAATCTACTTCAGCGGCATGCGCTCACCCAAGGACCCCAACCTGATGTTCGGCGTGCTCAATCGTTTGGCCAAGTACGATATCAAGGAGAAGAAAATGCTCCAGGCAGCGACGCTTGATCACTCGTACTACTGCATTTCTTTCAATAAGGATGGCAGCAAGATTTACCTGGCGGGAACGTTCAATGATGTGGCGATCTTCGACCCCGACAGCATGAAGCAGATCGGCAGTATCAAGTTGCCGGGTGGGGATATGGCAATTACCACGGCGCAGATATTTACCCGGTAACCGCGCTGCCTGATCCACCGCTATCGCGGGCAAGCCCGCTCCCACAGGTTCTGTAGGAGTGAGCCTGCTCGCGATAGGGCTCTTGAATACAAGCAAAAACTCACTGCCCGGGCACCGGACATCCCATATCTCCCTCCTGGCACTTCAAATAATTCTTGAAGGTCTCCACCCGCGCCCGGGTCAATTCGGTGATGCAGTTCCCGTAGATCAACGGATAAACACTCCCGCCATCAACCCCCGATGCGGAAAACTTGCACTCTGCATCCCGAAACGCAATCCACGAGCGCTGCGCACCGATCAGCAGCTTTTTGCGATCCGGATCACTCTTCAGCCGACCGGTAATCTGCTGGTACAGCGCATTCAATTCCTTGTCCGCCAACTGGTTCTGCTGAACAGCGCACTGGTTCATCGTCGCCTGGTCGGTGGCGTTATCACAATCCACAGCCAGGGCCAGGTGGGTGAACAGCAAGGGCGTCAGCGCCAGGAGAACGCGTGAATACATGGGATTTCTCGCTATGAGTTCGATAGGTGAAGGGCAGTTTAGTGAACCTGGCGAGTGCGATTGCCAGCGAATCATCCGCCAAGGGTTGATTACGATACCCGCTTGGTACAACTTTAGGGTTGGTCTTGTGGTCTTACAGGCCTACTGTTCATTACAGGAGGTGACATATGAACCCAGCATCAGATCGTATCGAAAGGAAAATCCTGCTCAAGACGCCGCGCTCGCAAGTCTGGCGCGTAATCGCCCACGCCGAAGCCTTCGGTCAGTGGTTTGGTGTGGCACTGGAAGGCAAGCGGTTTGTCGCCGGTGAGTGGACCCAGGGGCAGATTACCTATCCCGGTTATGAACACCTGCTGTGGAACGTCCTCGTGGAGCGGGTAGAGCCGGAGCGCAAGTTTTCGTTCCGCTGGCACCCCTATGCCGTGGATAAGGACATCGATTACTCCCAGGAGCCCACCACCCTGGTGTTGTTCGAACTGGAAGATATGGATGACGGCACGTTGCTCAAGGTCACCGAGTCCGGCTTCGACCATATTCCCCAAGAACGCCGGCTCAAGGCTTTTCGCATGGACAGTCGGGGCTGGGATGAGCAGATGAACAATATCGAAGAATTCCTCAAGATCGGTCACAAGGCACGCGAAAGCCAACAAGAGTAATTGTCCTGAAGTTCGAATCGAGGTCGAAGCAGCCCTGAGGCAGCTAAGGGTTTTCGGAAGGCAGCTATAGCGAATGTCTTACACTCGATGGTAGCGATATCGTCTGTTACATATTGGATCCGATGCGTATTCTGAACACATCAACCGGAGCACAGGAAGTGCCCCGGGATCAGGGACGATCGACCATCAGCACGGAACGCTATCGACAGGGAGTCGACATGGTCTTGGGAAAACCCGCTTCGGCGGGTTTTTTTTCGCCCGCAAAAAACCCAAATTCGTAGCAGCTGCCAAAAATACACGCCGGACATCTGTAGCAGCTGCCGAAGGCTGCGTTCGACTGCGAAGCAGTCGCTAATCGACGATTGCGTGATTATCTGGAAGTTTGCGCTGGCTTCTGGCGCCTGCTTCGCAGTCGAACGCAGCCTTCGGCAGCTGCTACAAGTCTCAAGCGCAGCCTTCGGCAGCTGCTACAAGTCTCAAGCGCAGGCCTCGGCAGCGATTACAGGGTTTAACGATTTAACCTGGCCGCCGCCCGCTCGGTAATCAGGCTCCGTTGTTCAAGCGAATGAGCTGCACGCCGCCGGGCATCTTCCAGCACGGCAGCCGGCGCTGTCTCCGGGCTGCCCGAAGCAAAAGGCGGTGCGGGAGCATATTCCAGCTGCAACTGCACCAGTTGTGCCACGTCCTCGCCGAACAATTCAGCCGCCAGCGTCAGGGCAAAATCGATCCCCGCCGTGATTCCCCCGCCGGTCAGCAGATTGCCGTCGCGCACTACCCGATCCTGCACCGCAATAGCTCCCAGAGGCTTGAGCAACTGGTGATAGGCCCAGTGCGTGGTAGCGCGCTTGCCCTTGAGCAGGCCCGCTGCGCCGAGTACCAGCGAACCGGTGCACACCGAAGTCACATAACGTGCAGTGGCGGCCTGGGCCTTGATGAACGCCAGCGTCACCTCATCTTCCATCAGCGGCCCGACCCCACTGCCGCCGGGAATACAAATCACATCCAGCGCCGGACAGTCATCGAACGTCGTCGTGGGGTGCAACACCAGGCCGGTGCTGGCAGTCACGGGGGCCAGGTCCTTCCAGACCAGATGCACCTGCACATCCGGCAATGAAGCCAGCACGTCATAAGGCCCGGTCAGGTCCAGCTGCTGGACTTGGGGGAACAACAGAAAACCAATCTGCAACGCCATGGTGTTTTTCTCATGAAGTGGGGTGGACGACTTCACTCTAGGCGTCCAGGATATGGCGCATACGCCAATCAACCCACGAATTACGCCAATATGCCCAAAGTCATCCACGTGCTTGCGTTCGCCCAGGTCCAACTGCTCGATGTCACCGGGCCGCTGCAGGTGTTCGCCTCGGCCAATGACATCGTTCGTCAGCGTGGCCAGCCGGCACCTTACGCGCCGACGGTAATCGCCAGCGGTGGCGGGGCGGTGATGTCCTCGGCGGGATTGGCGATGCTGGCCGAACCTTTACCAGCGGTGGCCAGCGACACCTTGATCATCGCTGGCGGCTGGGGCGTCTATGAAGCGGCGCAGGACCCGCCGCTGGTGAGTTGGATACGCACCCATGGAGCCCAATGCCGACGAGTGTCCTCAGTGTGTACCGGGGCTTTTCTGCTGGCCGCCAGTGGCTGGCTCGATGGCCGGCGCGTGGTCACCCACTGGACCCGTTGCGAACAGCTGGCGCAGCAACACCCGCGTCTGCGGGTCGAACCCAATCCGATCTTCATCAACGACGGCCCGGTCTGGACATCAGCAGGCGTAACGGCGGGCATCGACTTGGCGCTGGCCATGGTCGAACAGGACCTCGGCCGCGAAATAGCCCTGGAAGTGGCCCGGCAGCTGGTGGTGTTTCTCAAGCGCCCGGGTGGCCAGTCGCAATTCAGCGTGACCTTGTCATTGCAAAAACAAGGCAACCGGTTCGACGAACTTCACGCCTGGATCAGTGAACATCTAACCCTGGACCTGGGCATTCCCACACTCGCCGCCCAAGCCGGCATGAGCGAACGCAGCTTCGTCCGCCATTATCGCGCCGACACCGGCCAGACCCCCGCACGGGCGATTGAATTGATCCGGGTGGAAACCGCGCGCCGGTTGCTCAGCGACACTGGTTTGCCAATCAAGCGAGTGGCGACGCAATGCGGGTTCGGCAGCGAAGAAACCCTCAGGCGCAGCTTCCTGCGGGCGATGGGAATAACTCCCCAGGCATACAGGGAGCGCTTCTGCATCAGCGCTGCAGCAGATCCAATATCGCTCTGAGCGTTGCTTCGGGCGCTTCTTCAGGAATGTTGTGACCAACTCCCGGCAGAATCCACCGCTCATAATCACCGGTGAAATGCTCGCGATCCTCGTCGTTTGACGTAGCAGGGCCGACTCCATCGTCGGCTCCGCATAGCGAGATCGTGGGTACGCTGATCGGCGGCTGGCGGGTGAGCGCCTGCTCCATCCACTCCAGCGCCGGGTCGCCGGCGGCATACATGAATCGGTGTCGGTAGGAGTGAATCACCACCTCGACGAAGTCCGGATTATCAAAGGCCGGTGCACTCAGCGGATACAGCGCCGGCCCCTTGGCCCAGGTCGGTGACCACAGACGCCATAGCAGCTCGCACAGCGCTCGCCGGTTCCGGGTCAGGCCTTCGACCCCGCGGGGGGTATGAAAGTAATACTGATACCAGAGGCGGTGTTCGGTTTGCGGGTCCAGTGGCTGCACCGAGTTGGGGATGTCCTGGAGGTTGTACCCGTCGCCAGTCACGAGGCAACGAACCCGCTCGGGCCACAGCGCCGCCACGATGCAGGCCGCTCTTCCTCCCCAGTCATAGCCGCAAAGCGCCGCCTGCTCAATGTCGAGCGAGTCCATCAAGTCCAGCAAGTCCTGGGCGAGTGCTGCCTGCTGACCGGAACGCGGGGTATCAGGACTGATAAAACGGGTCGGACCGTATCCGCGCAGGTAGGGCACGATAACCCGATAGCCTTGTGCAGCCAGGACTGGGGCTATCTCGTCAAAAGCACGCGGAGAGTAGGGGAAGCCATGCAGCAGAATGACCGGTCCGCCACTGGCAGGGCCGTGTTCTTCATAGGCGAGCGTGAGCATTGATGTTCGGGTGAACTGGATGGGATGGCCAGTCATGCAGCACCTCCATGATTTTTGGATAACTCCGCAGCTCCTGCACGGGATTGCGTGAACCCGGAAGATTCACGCGGTCATCATGGCTGCCAATAGTTCTTCTCGCCACTCAACTTGCGGTCGAGAAAACTTGCCGCGCTGATCAGCGCCAGGTGGGTGAGGGCCTGTGGCGTATTGCCGAGATGGCGCCCTCGGCTGTCGAACTCTTCGGCGTACAACCCCAGCGGGTTGGCGTACCTCAGCAGTTGCTCGAATTCCAGATGCGCCTTCTCGACCTGGCCTGCCCGGGCCAGGCACTCGACATACCAGAACGAGCAGGCCGCGAACGCGCCTTCGGTGCCTTCCAGGCCATCAATTCCGGCGTCCTCGTTGCGATAGCGGTAAACCATGCCGTCACGCACCAGGGTTTTCTCGATCGCTCGCAAGGTTGATAACCAACGTGGATCCTTGGCGCTGACGAAACGCACCAGCGGCATCAGCAGCATCGAGCCATCCAGGGCCGTACCGCCGATGTGCTGGACAAAATGCCCGCGCTCTTCATTCCAGAAGTTGTCCCAGATGTCTGCGTAGATCGCCTGTCGTGTCTCATCCCAGCGTGCAAAAGGGGCGGGCAGGGAGCGTTTGGAAGCCAAGCGAATCGCCCGGTCCAGCGCGACCCAGCACATCAGTCGCGAGTGCAGGAAGTGATGCTGTTCACCGCGCATTTCCCAAATGCCGACGTCCTTGTGCTGCCAGTTTTCACAGACCTGATCGACCACTTCGACCGCGTGCTTCCAGCCCTCGTGGGAGATCGCATCGCCGTATTTATTCACCAGGTACACGGCGTCCATTAGCTCGCCGAAGATATCCAACTGGACCTGCTCGTAGGCCTGATTGCCGATCCGCACCGGCTTCGCGCCACCGTGACCGGCCAGGTGCGGGAGTTCGGATTCCGGCAGCTTCTGACGGCCGTCGATGGCGTAAAGAATGTTCAGCTTCATTGGCTGGCCACAACAGTCGCTGACCCGTCCGCGCAACCAGCCCATGTAAGCGTTGGCTTCTTCGACAAAACCCAGGCGCATGAACGCGTAGACGGTAAATGACGCATCGCGGATCCAGGTATAGCGGTAGTCCCAATTGCGCTCGCCGCCGGGTGTTTCCGGCAGGCCGAAGGTCGCGGCCGCGAGGATCGCGCCATGTTTGCGCGAGGTCAGCAGTTTCAGCGCCAGGGCTGAACGATTGACCATCTCCCGCCAGCGACCGCGGTAGTTGGACTGGCCGCTCCAGTCACGCCAGAATTTCAGGGTGCGCTCCATGCACATGTCCGCAGCGCCCGGCTTGAACCGCGGGTCGTCCACGCCACCGAGCAGGAACTGCGCGCTTTGGTCCTGTTCCAGGGTGAACCGGGCCACAGCTGCATCGGCCTCGATACTCAGCATCTGGTCTGATGCCAGGCGCAGGGCAGGCTGGCCGGGCGCCTCGAACAGTACGTCCTGCTCATCCATCTGCGCGCGGGTGCTGGCGCGGGCGTAGTCATGTCGCACAGCGCAACGCATATGAAAGCTCGCCTGACCGCTGACGACTCGAACCCGACGCATCAACACCGGCAGATCGTCCTCGCTGTCGCCGATCGGCAGCATGTCCGTGACTTCGACCACTGCGCGATCGCTCAACCAGCGGGTTTGCAAGACGTTGGTGTCTGGCAGGTAAATCTGTTCCCGGCGCGCATCCGGCAAGTCGGGCGATAGCTGGAAAATCCCGGCGTCGGGGGTGTCCAGCAGGGAGCAGAAGATCGACGGGCTGTCGAATTCCGGCCAGCAGAAAAAGTCCACGCTGCCGCGGTCATTGACCAGGGCCGCGCTGCGCATGTCGCCAATGATACCGTGGGCGTCGATCGCGCTTTGTCGTTCGGGATGATGATCAGCCATTGCCGCGAAACTCCGGATAGAGGCTCATGCCACCGTCGATGAACAGGGTGGTGCCGACGATGTAGTCGGATGCATCGGAGGCGAGAAAGACCACTGCATTGGCAATGTCCTCGACCTCACCGATGCGGCCATAGGGGATAAGTTTGAGCAGTTCCCGGGCGGCGTCGCCCTCGGTTGCAGTGCGATTGATCGCGGTGCGAATCGCTCCCGGGGCGATGCCGTTGATGCGGATGCGCTGGTGGCTGACTTCCTGGGCGAGCGTCTGCATCAGCATATCGACCCCGCCTTTGGACGCGGCGTAGTTGACGTGGCCGGCCCAGGGAATGCGCTGGTGCACCGAGCTCATGTGAATGATTTTCCCGGCGGCCCGGGATACGCCTTCGCGAATGCCCTGCCGATTGAAAATTCGCAATGCGGCGCGGGCACACAGGAACTGCCCGGTGAGGTTCACACCGATCACCTGGTTCCAGTCGGCGAGGCTCATGTCCACGGCCGGCGAGTCTTTTTGCAACCCGGAGTTGGCCACCAGGATGTCC
Organism: Pseudomonas sp. RIT-562; assembly: GCF_026241895.1. GTDB lineage: Bacteria > Pseudomonadota > Gammaproteobacteria > Pseudomonadales > Pseudomonadaceae > Aquipseudomonas > Aquipseudomonas mandelii_F. The sequence goes on from NZ_JAPJIV010000017.1 coordinate 21,006, forward strand.
AGCGAACCGAACGCTTCGAGGGTTTGTGCGAACAGGCGTTCGACTTCCTCCTCCTTGGCAACGTCCGCGCCGATGGCGATGGCGCGACCGCCTTCGGCGTTGATCTGCCGGGCGAGTTCTTCGGCGGGGGCGGCCTGGGAGTTGTAGTTGAGCACCACGGCAGCCCCGGCAGCGGCCAGGGCCTTGGCGGCGCCGGCACCGATGCCTGAGCTGGCGCCAGTGATGAGGGCGACCTGTTGGTCCAGGGATATCAGCATAAGGGCTAGCGCCTTGAGTTGAGGGCCTTATCAGCTGACTGGTTTCGAGGTTCAAGAGTTCAGAAGCAGATCAAAAGATCGCAGCCTGGGCCTTAACACTCAACCAACAATTCAGAGCTTTCCCCACATCCCGCCCTGTGGCAATTTGCAGACCCATCCAGAGGCAGGAAAATCATGGCAAACCCCTACCGCGAACTGTTCAAGGCCCCAGGCAGCAGAGCCTTCGTGCTGGCCGGCATGATCGCGCGCATGCCGATTTCCATGACCGGCATCGGTTTGATCACCATGCTCTCGCAGTTGCAGGGTGGCTACGCCCTGGCGGGTGCCGTGGCGGCGACTTTTGCCCTCGCTACCGCTTTTTGCGCGCCGCAGGTTTCGCGCCTGGTGGACCGTTTTGGCCAGCGCCGCATCCTCCCGGTGTCGGCGCTGATCGGTGGTGGAGCGCTGCTGTTGGTGCTGCTCTGCACCCGCCTGCAGGCACCGCACTGGACGCTGTTCCTGTTCGCCGCGCTGGCCGGTTGCATGCCCAGCATGTCGGCGATGGTGCGGGCACGCTGGACCGAGGTGTATCGCGGCAAGCCCGAACTGCAAACCGCCTATGCCCTGGAATCGGTGCTCGATGAAGTCTGTTTTATTGTCGGGCCGCCGTTGTCCGTGGGGTTGTGCGTTGTGGTGTTCCCCGAAGCCGGGCCGCTGGCGGCCTTGCTGATGTTGGCGATCGGCGTGACTGCCTTTGTCCTGCAGCGGGATACCGAACCGGCGATTCATCCCCATGAGGCGCACCACCAGGGCTCGATCATTCGTTCCGGCGAGCTGCAGTTGCTGGTACTGCTGATGGTTGCCATGGGCACCATCGTTGGCGTGATTGACGTGGTCAGCGTGGCGTTTGCCCAGCATCAGGGCCAGCCGGCGGCGGCGAGCATTGTGCTGTCGGTGTACGCCATCGGCTCCTGCATGGCCGGGCTCGCGTTCGGTGCCCTGCGTTCGAAAGTGCCACTGCCGCGCCTTTTCCTCTACGGCGGAGTAGCGACAGCGGTGACCACGCTGCCGTTGTTACTGGCGACGAACATCTTCGGATTGTCGCTGGCGGTATTTGTCGCCGGGCTGTTCTTTGCACCGACGCTGATCGTCGCCATGGCGCTAGTGGAACAGATCGTACCCCCGGCCAAGCTGACCGAAGGCCTGACCTGGCTGGTGACCGGGTTGAGTATCGGCGTGGCCATTGGTGCGGCCAGTTCGGGGTGGCTGGTGGATGCGTTCGGCGCGCCCAGCGGGTTCTGGGTGGCGATTGCGGCGGGTGCCATAGTCCTCGGTTCGGCAGTCCAGAGCTTCCGCCACTTGAAATGATGACTAAATGTGGGAGCGGGCTTGCTCGCGAATGCGGCGCGTCAGTCAACGTTGATGTTGTTTGACCCACCGCATTCGCGAGCAAGCCCGCTCCCACATTTGGATCTTCGACTAATTCAAGACCAGCCTCATCCGTTCTCTTAACAGACAACTTCTTGAGGTAAGCCCGGTGACCCAGCTGACATTGCTGTGCCTGCCCTATTCAGGCGCGAGCGCCATGGTTTATAGCCGGTGGCGGCGCAAACTGCCGGAGTGGATCAAGCTGCAACCGGTGGAACTGCCGGGACGCGGCGCGCGGTTTGGCGAGCCGCTGCACACCGACATGCGGCGCCTGGCGCGGCAATTGGCTGAGGAACAACTCGTCACCCTGAAGGCGCCGTACGCCTTGTTCGGCCATAGCCTCGGTGCGCTGCTGGCCTGTGAAATGGCGCACGCCTTGCGTTCCCTGGGCAGCCCGGAGCCGGTCGCACTGTTCGCCTCGGGCACCGCCGCACCGACCATGCGCGCCGACTACGACCGCGGTTTCGCCGAGCCCAAATCCGATGCCGAGTTGATCGAGCAACTGCGCAACCTCAATGGCACCAGCGAGGAAGTCCTGGCCAACGAGGAGCTGATGAGCCTGACCCTGCCAGTGCTGCGCGCGGACTTCCTGCTGTGTGGCCGCTTCGAACCGATCGAGCGGGCGCCGCTCAGGTGTCCGGTGCATGTGCTCGGCGGCAAGGCCGATCGCGCCAGCACCGAGCAATTGATCGGCTGGAGCAAGGAAACCCACGGCAGTTTTTCCGTGGACATGCTGGCCGGCGGTCACTTCTTTATCCATGAGCATGAGGCCAAGGTGCTACGGGTGATCAAGGACCAACTCGACGTGCACCATCGCCGACATGCCGTGGCCGCAAGCGCCTGATCCCCCCCTAAAACATCCCCCAAAATTCCTGTGCAAATCCCCCCCTGTAGGAGTGAGCCTGCTCGCGATAGCGCTAGTTCAGTCGACACCCTTATCGATTGACCTACCGCTATCGCGAGCAGGCTCGCTCCTACACTGATAGTTATTCTCACTCGCTAATTTTTCCGGTCTGCATTCGTTTTATAGGGACGACGTGCCTTTGTGCTTCCCGCCACTGATCCGGATACCAATAAATGAACGCTGAAGACTCCTTGAAACTCGCTCGCCGGTTTATCGGGCTGCCTCTGGAAAAGCGCCAGATGTTCCTCGCGGCCTTGCACAAGGAAGGTGTTGATTTTGCCCGGTTCCCGATTCCAGCCAGCGTCGAAGCCGAAGATCGCCAGGCGCTGTCGTCCGCCCAGCAACGCATGTGGTTTCTTTGGCAGCTGGACCCGCAAAGCGGCGCCTACAACCTGCCCGGCGCGGTGCGGCTGACCGGGCGATTGCACCTGCCGGCACTGGAGCAGGCCTTCGCCAGCCTGGTGGCGCGTCACGAAACCTTGCGCACGGTGTTCCAGCGCCAGGCCGACGACACCTTGTTGCAAGTGCCGGCCGGCGCGCCGTTGATCATCGACCAGGTGGATTTCAGCGAGCTACCCGCCACGGAGCGCGAAGTGGCAGTCGCTCAAGCGGCGGAGCAGCAGTCGGTGCTGCCGTTTGATCTGGCGGTCGGCCCGCTGTTGCGCGTCACCTTGCTCAAGCTCGCCGACCAGGAACACGTCCTGCTGCTGACCCTGCACCACATCGTTTCCGACGGCTGGTCGATGAACGTGCTGATCGACGAATTCATCCGCTGCTACGACGCTTTCGAAGCCGGCACACAGCCGCAGTTGTCGCCGTTGCCGATCCAGTACAGCGACTACGCGCTGTGGCAGCGCCGCTGGCTGGAAGCGGGCGAGCAGGCGCGCCAACTCGCCTACTGGCAGGCGCAATTGGGCAGCGAACATCCGGTGCTGGAACTGCCCACCGATCACGCGCGTCCGGCGCTGCCGAGCCATCGTGGCCGCCGTTACGAGTTCGCTGTCGACGCGCAACTGGCCGAGCAGCTGCGGGCCACGGCGCAGAAACACCACATCACCCTGTTCATGCTACTGCTTGGCGCCTTCAACGTGCTGCTGCATCGCTACACCGGACAGACTGACATCCGCGTCGGCGTGCCGATTGCCAACCGCAATCGCGGCGAAATCGAAGGCCTGATCGGCTTCTTCGTCAACACCCAGGTACTGCGCACTCAACTGGACGGCCAGACTCGGGTCGACGACTTGCTGCGCGCCATCAAGGAAACCGCCCTTGGCGCCCAGGCCCATCAGGACCTGCCGTTCGAGCGCTTGGTCGAAGCCCTCAAGCTCGAACGCAGCCTCAGCCACACGCCGTTGTTCCAGGTGATGTACAACCACCAGCCGCAGGTCGCCGACATCTCCACGGTCAGCACCGCCTCCGGCCTGGCGCTGGGCGTGATCGAGTGGGAAGGGCGCACCACGCAGTTCGACCTGACCCTCGATACCTATGAAAAAGGTGGAAAGCTGCACGCCGCGCTGACCTACGCCAACGACCTGTTCGACGCCCCGACCATCGCGCGCATGGCGCAACACTGGACGCGTTTACTGCACGGCATGGTCAGCGATTCGCACCAGCGGATCGGCGCTTTGCCGCTGCTGGAAAGCGCCGAATATCAACGCATCGTGCATGACTGGAATCGCGCGGATTCAAGCTTTGCCGCCGAGCGCTGCATCCACCAAGTGATCAGCCAGCGCGCCGCCGAACATCCCGATGCCCTGGCGGTGACTTTCAACACCACGCAGCTGACCTGCGCTGAACTGGACCGCGCCGCCAACCGCCTGGCCCACAAGCTGATCGAACTGGGCGTCGGCCCGGAAGTGCGTGTAGGCGTGGCCATGCAGCGTTCCGACAGCTTGCTGGTCGCGCTGCTCGCCGTGCTCAAGGCCGGTGCCGCCTACGTGCCGCTGGACCCGGATTACCCGCCCGAGCGCGTCGCCTACATGCTCGAAGACAGCCGCGCCTTGGTGCTGCTGACTGAGCAATCGGTCGCCGCGACGTTGACCGTGGCCACCGCAACGCAAGTGCTGCTGATGGACGAAGTGACGTGCGCCGATTACCCGACCAGCGCGCCGGTCACCTGCGTCACGCCGGATAACCTGGCCTACGTGATCTACACCTCCGGCTCCACCGGCAAACCCAAAGGCGTGGCCATCCCCCATCGCAACGTGCTGGCGCTGATCGACTGGTCGAAATCGGTCTATAGCCGCGAAGACATTCAAGGCGTGTTGGCCTCGACCTCGGTGTGCTTCGACCTGTCGGTGTGGGAGTTGTTTGTGACCCTGGCCAACGGCGGCTCGCTGATCATCGCCCGCAATGCCCTGGAACTGCCGCAACTGCCGGCCCGGGATCGGGTGCGCCTGATCAACACCGTGCCGTCGGCAATCAATGCCTTGCAGCGCGACGGGCAGATCCCGCCGAGCGTGCGCATCATCAACCTCGCCGGCGAGCCGTTGAAGCAGAGCCTGGTGGAGGCGCTGTATCAGCAACCGACCGTCGAGCACGTCTATGACCTGTACGGCCCGTCGGAAGACACTACCTACTCGACCTGGACTCGCCGCGAGGCGGACGGTCGCGCGAACATCGGCCGACCGCTCAAGCACACCGCCAGCTATGTGCTGGACGCCGAGCTGCAACCGGTGCCCCAAGGCGTGTCTGCCGAGCTGTATCTGTCCGGCGCGGGCATCACCCGCGGTTACCTGGCGCGTCCGGGCATGACCGCCGAAAAGTATGTGCCAAACCCGTTCGCCAGCAACGGCGAGCGCCTGTACCGCACCGGCGACCTGACCCGTTATCAGGCCGACGGCGTGTTGCAATACGTCGGGCGCATCGACCACCAGGTCAAGGTCCGAGGCTTTCGTATCGAGCTGGGTGAAATCGAAGCGCGGCTGTTGCAGCAGGAGGATGTGCGTGAGCTGGCGGTGCTGGCGCAGGAGGGTGCCAGCGGGCAACAACTGGTCGCTTACATCGTGCCAACCGATCCGGCATTGCTCAATGACAGCAACGCCCAGGCAACCCTGCGTGAATCCCTCAAAGCCGCACTGCGTCAGCATCTGCCGGACTACATGGTTCCGGCGTTCCTGCTGTTCCTCGCGCAGCTGCCGCTGACGCCTAACGGCAAACTCGACCGCAAGGCCTTGCCGGCGATTGACGGTTCGCAGCAACAGCGCGAACACGTCGCACCGAGCACGGCGATGGAAAAAAACCTCGCGGCGATCTGGCAGGACGTGCTGGCCGTCGGCAACATTGGTCTTGAAGACAACTTCTTCGAACTGGGCGGCGACTCCATCGTCTCCATGCAAGTGGTCACCCGCGCCCGTCAGGCCGGGATCGTGTTGAGCCCCAAGGACCTGTTCCAGCACCAGACCATTCGCAGCCTGGCCCAGGCTGCCCGCAGCGGCGAACAACCGCTGATCGAGCAAGGCCCGGCAAGTGGCGCGGTGGCGTTGGCGCCGGTGCAACAGTGGTTCTTCGAACAAGCGATCCCTGAGCGGCAGCATTGGAACCAGTCGCTGCTGCTGGTGCCGCGCGAGGCGTTGCACGTCGAGGCACTGGACCGCGCACTTGAGCAATTGCTGACCCACCACGACAGCTTGCGCCTGCGTTATGCGCAGACTGCCGAAGGCTGGCAGCAAGCCTACGCCGCGCCGACCACGGAGTCGCTGCTGTGGCAGCGTCAGGCGCAGTCGGTCAACGCCCTCAACGCCCTGTGCGACGAAGCCCAACGCAGCCTCGATCTGCAACATGGCCCGTTGCTGCGCGCGTTACTGGTGGCGATGGCCGACGGCACTCAGCGTTTGCTGCTGGTCATCCATCACCTGGCGGTCGACGGCGTTTCCTGGCGCGTGCTGCTGGAAGACCTGCAGCAGTTCTACAGCGGCAGCGTAAAGCTGGCAAAAACCAGCACCTACCAGCGTTGGGTCGCCCGTCTGCAAGATCATCTGCCCGCGTTCGAAAACAGCCTCGCTCACTGGCAGACCCAACTGCGCAACGCACCGCACGATTTGCCCTGCGACCGTCCGCACGGCGCGCTGCAAAACCGCTTCGAAGAAAAACTCGAGATCAAACTCGACGCCGAGCAAACCCGCAAACTGCTGCAATACGCCCCGGCGGCGTATCGCACCCAGGTCAACGACCTGCTGCTGACCGCGCTGGCCCGAGCGGTTTGCCGCTGGAGCGGGCAGGGCAGCACGCTGATTCAGCTCGAAGGCCATGGCCGCGAAGACCTGTTCGACGACATCGACCTGACCCGCACCGTGGGTTGGTTCACCAGCCTGTTCCCGGTCAACCTGACGCCATCGGCAGACCTCGGCGCGTCGATCAAATCCATCAAGGAACAACTGCGTGCGGTGCCGGACAAAGGCCTCGGCTATGGTGCCCTGCGTTACCTCGGTACGCCGGCGATTCGCGCCGAACTGGCCGCGCTGCCGCAACCGCGTATCACCTTCAACTACCTGGGGCAGTTCGACCGTCAGTTCAACGACTCCGCGATGTTTGTGCCGTCCACCGAAGGCAGCGGCGTGGCCCAGGATCCGTCGGCCCCTTTGGGCAACTGGCTGACGGTCGAAGGCCAGGTCTACGGCGGCGAACTGGCGCTGAGTTGGGGTTTCAGTCGCGAGATGTTCGACACCGCAACCGTCCAGCGTCTGGCGGACGATTTTGCAGTTGAACTCAACACCCTGATCAAACACTGCTGCGACGTAGCAGTGCCGCAGGCGACGCCGTCGGATTTCCCGCTGGCGCGCATCAGTCAGGCGCAACTCGACGAATTGTCAGTCGCGACCCTGGAAGACCTTTATCCACTGTCGCCGATGCAGCAGGGCATGCTGTTCCACACCCTCTATGAGCCGCAAGTCGGCGCCTATATCAGCCAGTTGCGCCTGGACATTCAAGGCCTCGACCCGCAGCGCTTTGCCCACGCCTGGCAAACCGCGCTGGAGCGTCATGACATCCTGCGCAGCAGCTTCCACTGGCAAGGTCTCGACTCCGCGCATCAGGCGATTGTCCGTCAGGTCGCGTTGCCGCTCGAACTGCTTGAAACAACTGACACCGATGCGCTGGCAGACGCCGAACGTGCCCAAGGTTTTGAGTTGGGCAGTGCGCCGCTGTTCCGCTTGAAACTGGTGCGTACAGGCGCTGATGGCTGGCACCTGATCTACACCAGCCACCATATTTTGATGGACGGCTGGAGCAACGCGCAGTTGCTCGCCGAAGTGATCCAGTTTTACGCCGCTGGCCAGTTGTTGCCCGCACCCACGGGGCAATACCGCGATTATCTGGGCTGGTTGCAGCAGCAATCGGCTGCCGCTGGCGAGCAGTTCTGGAAAGCCGCATTGGCGCCGCTGGAAGCACCGACGTTGCTGGCCGAAGCACTGCGGCCACCGGTTGGCGGCGCGGGCAGCGCGCAGTTCCGCGTCGCCCTCGACAGCAGCGCGACTCGGCGTCTGGCAGAGTTCGCCCGTCAGCAGAAAGTCACCCTCAACACCTTGCTGCAAGCCGCCTGGAGCCTGTTGCTGCAGCGCTACACCGGCCAGGATTGCGTGGTGTTCGGGGCCACGGTCGCCGGTCGTTCGGCTCCGCTACCGGGGATCGAAGAACAACTTGGGCTGTTCATCAACACGCTGCCGCTGGTCTGCGCGATGAAACCCGATTGCACCGTCAGCCAATGGCTGGGCGAGCTGCAAGCGCTGAACCTGGTCATGCGCGAGTTCGAACACGTGCCGCTGTACGCCATTCAAGGCTGGGCGGGGCAGCAGGGTTCGGCGCTGTTCGACAGTCTGCTGGTGTTCGAAAACTTCCCCGTAGCCGAAGCGCTGAAACAGGGGGCTCCGGCCGGATTGTCGTTCAGCAATTTGCACAACCACGAACGCACCCATTATCCGCTGACCCTGGGCATCGAACTGGGTGCAGGCCTGAGCCTGGATTTCAGCTACGACTCGGCGCGGTTCAGTGCCGCGCAAGTCAGGCAACTGGCAGCCAATCTGCAGCACCTGCTGGTGCAGTTGGTGGCGATGCCCGATGCACCGTTGGGCACGCTGCAATTGCTTGACGAGGTCGAAACCCAGGCGATGCTGGCGGTTGATCGATCATCTGCCGTCGAGTTATCCACAACGCTTTTCGCTCACGAACAGATCGCCGCCCAGGCCACTGCCAACCCGCACGCGCTGGCGTTGCAGGTGGACGGTCAGTCCTTGAGCTACGGCCAGTTGGATACTCAGGCCAACGACCTGGCCCAGCGCCTGCGCGCCAACGGTGCCGGCCCCGGCATCCGCGTCGGTGTGGCGCTGCACCGCGGGCCGCAACTGATCGTCAGCCTGCTGGCCGTGCTGAAAACCGGTGCGGCCTACGTGCCGCTGGACCCCAAATACCCGGCCGAACGCCTGGCCTACATGATCGAAGACAGCCGACTGGACCAACTGCTGTCCGAACCCGACCAGCTGCAAAACCTCAACACCCCTGTGGGAGCAAAGCTTGCTCGCGATAGCGCCACCCCTGACACCCAAGACCTGGCCTACATCATCTACACCTCCGGCTCCACCGGCCAACCCAAAGGCGTAGCCATCACCCACGGCGCGCTGCGCGAGTTCTGCCAGACCGCCGCCGACTACTCGGCATTGTCCCCGTCAGACCGCGTCCTGCAATTCGCCACCTTCAGCTTCGATGGCTTCGTCGAACAGTGCTTCCCGGCGTTATGCGTCGGTGCGGCACTGATCATGCGCGGGGACGACCTGTGGGACGCCGGCCGACTGGCCAGCGAAATCGTCCAGCAGGGCGTGACAGTGGCAGACCTGCCGGCCGCTTACTGGTACCTGCTCGCCCGCGAATGCGCCAGCGGGGTGATCCAGAGTCTCGGTGCTTTACGCCAGGTGCACGTCGGCGGCGAAGCCATGTCGGTGGAAGGCCTGCGCCTCTGGCATCAAGCCGGCCTGTCCCAAGTGCGACTGCTCAATACCTACGGCCCGACCGAGGCGACCGTGGTGTCGAGCATCCATGAATGTCGTCTGGAAGATGCCAGCGACGCGTTTGGCGTTCCCATCGGGCGCGCCATCGCCGGTCGGGCCCTGTATGTGCTGGACAGCGCCGGGCAACTGCTGCCCAACGGCGGGGTCGGTGAGCTGTACATCGGCGCCCAGGCCTGCCTGGCTCAGAGCTACTTTGATCGTCCGGCGCTGACCGCCGAGCGTTTCCTGCCGGACCCGTTTGCCGGCGAACCTGGCGCTCGCCTGTACCGCAGCGGCGATCTGGCGCGCTGCAACGCCAACGGTGATCTGGAATACGTCGGCCGCATCGACCATCAAGTGAAGATCCGCGGTTTGCGCATCGAAATGGGCGAGATCGAAGCTTGCCTGCAAGCCCGTCAGGAAGTGCGTGAAGCGGCGGTTATCGCCCAGGACGGCACGTGGCTGGTGGCGTATATCGTCGCCAGCGGCGCGGTGGCTGCTGAAGCTGAATATCTGCAAAGCCTCAAAGCCGTCCTGCGTCAGTCGCTGCCGGAATACATGGTGCCGAATCACCTGGTTTTGCTGCCGAAATTGCCGCTCAACAACAACGGCAAACTGGATCGCCGAGCCTTGCCGCGAGTCGAGGGCAGCGATGGCCAACGCGCTTTCGTCGCCCCAGGCGAAGGGCTGGAAAGACAACTGGCGCTGATCTGGCAGGACGTGTTGCAGGTCGAGCAAGTGGGCCGCGACGACAACTTCTTCGAGCTGGGCGGGCATTCGTTGCTGGTGCTGCAAGTGATCTCGCGAGTGCGTCAGCAGTTGCAGCTCGAACTGTCGGTGAGCAGCCTGTTCTGCGCCGCGAACCTGGCAGAGTTTGCCGAGCGGGCTGCACTGGCGAGCGTCAGTCGGCAGCCTGTGCTGCAACAAGCGGCGGTCGATCAGCCGCAAATTCTGTCGTACGCCCAGCAGCGCCAGTGGATTCTCTGGCAGCTGGACCCGCAAAGCCCGGCCTACAACATTCCCGCCGCGTTGCGCCTCAACGGCCCGCTGAACCGCGACGCCTTGCGCGAAGCTTTCGCGCAATTGCAGGCGCGCCATCAAACCCTGCGCACAACCTTCGAACAGGATGGCCTGCAGGCGCGACCAGTGTTGCACGACACTCTGGCGCTGCAACTGGAACAGCGCACGCTCGATCAGCTGTCGGTCGATACCGCCGTGGCCGAAGAAATCGCCCGCCCATTCGACCTGCGCAACGGCCCGCTGTGGCGGGTGTTGCTGCTGCAAGTGAACGCCGACGAACACGTACTGGTGCTGACCGTGCACCACATCGCCGCCGATGGCTGGTCGATGCAGGTCATGGTCGATGAGTTCAGCGCGTTGTATCAGGCGGTCGTGGAAGATCGCGCTGCCGATCTGAATAGCCTGCCGGTGAACTACAGCGACTACGCCCGCTGGCAGCGCGACTGGCTGGAGGCGGGTGAGGGCGCACGCCAACTGTCGTGGTGGCGCGAGCAACTGTCCGGCAGCCAGGCGCCGCTGGAATTGCCGAGCGAATTAACCCGTCCGGCCCGTCGCAGCGAGCGCGGTGCCAGCCTGATGCTCAACGTGGATCGCGACTTGCTCGGCGCTTTGCGTCAACGCGCCCAGGAACAGCAAGTGACCCTGTTCATGCTGCTGCTGGCGAGTTTCCAGACCTTGCTGCATCGCCAGAGCGGGCAGTCGAGCATCAGCGTCGGCGTACCGAGCGCCGGTCGTTCGCGCCTCGAAACCGAAGGCCTGATCGGCTTCTTCATCAACACCCAGGTGCTGCGTGCCGAGATCGATGGGCAGCAGCCGTTCAGCACCTTGCTGCAACAGGTCAAGCAAACTGCATTGGGCGCACAGGCTAATCAGGACTTGCCGTTCGAGCAGTTGGTCGACGCCTTGCAACCCGACCGCAGCCTGAATCACAGCCCGTTGTTCCAGGTGCTCTACAACCATCAGCAACAGTTGGGCGCGAGCGTCGAGCGCACGGTTGCAGGCTTGGATGTCGAGCGTCTGCACTGGCAGCAACACACCACGCAGTTCGACCTGGTGCTCGACACTCAGGAGCAGGGCGAAGCACTCGATGCCAGCCTGACCTACGCCACTGATCTGTACGACGAGGCGTCGATGCAGCGCCTCGCCGAGCAGTGGCTGAGCCTGTTGCGTGCGGTGGTTAGCGATCCACAGCAACGGGTTGCCGAACTGCCACTCATTGACCGCTCGCAGCAAGAGGCCCTGGTGCAGCACTGGAACCCTGCGTTCCTGGCACAACCGACGTCGCCGACCTTGCATCAGTTGTTCGAAGCGCAAGCCGCACAACGGCCGGACGCCATCGCACTGACTTACGCAGGCGAACAACTGACGTACGCCGCGCTCAACGCTCAGGCCAACCGCCTGGCGCGCAAACTGCGCGAGCAGGGCGTCGGGCCTGAAGTGCGGGTCGGCATCGCCACCGAGCGGGCGATGCCTCTGGTGATTGGCTTGCTGGCGATTCTCAAGGCTGGCGGCGCCTATGTGCCGCTGGATCCGCAATACCCGGCCGAGCGCCTGAGCTACATGATCGAAGACAGCGGCATCACGCTGCTGCTGACTCAACAACACCTGATCGACGGTTTGCCAGCCCGCGACGGCGTGCAGGTGCTGAGCCTGGAGTCGTTGCAACTGGGCGCTTTCAGCGACGACAACCTGCCGGCGCTGGCGACTCCAGACAACCTCGCCTACGTGATCTACACCTCCGGTTCCACCGGTCGGCCGAAGGGCGCCTTGCTCAGCCATGGCAACGTCGGGCGTCTGCTCACGGCCACCGCTGGCGAGTTCAACTTCGGCCCGGACGATGTCTGGACGCTGTTCCATTCCTACGCCTTTGACTTCTCGGTGTGGGAGCTGTTTGGTTCGCTGTGCACCGGCGGGCGCCTGGTGATCGTGCCGTATTACATCAGCCGCGAACCGCAGGAATTCCACCGCCTGCTGTGCGACGAAGGCGTGACGGTGCTGAACCAGACCCCGACCGCGTTCCGCCAGTTATTGCCGATTGGCTGCGCCAGCCGACGAAACATGGCGTTGCGCCAGGTGATTTTCGGCGGCGAAGCCCTCGAAGTCGCGAGCCTGCGTCCCTGGTTCGAGCGCTTCGGCGACCAGCAGCCCACCCTGGTCAACATGTACGGCATCACCGAAACCACGGTGCACGTGACCTATCGCGCCATCCGCCTGGCCGACCTCGACGGCAAGGCCCAAAGCCCGATTGGCCTGCCGATTCGCGACCTGCGCTGGTACTTGCTCGACAGCCAGTTGCAGCCGGTGCCGGTGGGTGTGGCGGGCGAGTTGTACATCGCCGGTGCAGGTCTGGCGCGGGGTTATCACGGGCGTTTCGGCCTGACTGCCGAGCGTTTTGTGCCGAGCCCGTTCGAGGCCTCGCAGCGGCTCTATCGCAGTGGCGACCTGGCGCGCCAGCGTGCCGACGGCAGCATCGACTATCTCGGCCGCATCGACCAGCAAGTGAAGATCCGTGGTTTCCGTATCGAACTGGGTGAAATCGAAGCCGCACTGTTGGCTCAACCGGGCGTGCGCCAAGCCGTGTTGAGCGTGCATGCCGGCGACGGCGGGCCGCAACTGTGCGCCTACGTGGTGGCCGAGCAAACTCCGACCGACCCGATGGCCTGGCGCGACAACCTGCGCGCTGCGCTCAAGGTCGATCTGCCGGATTACATGGTGCCGAGCCACTGGCTGCTGCTGGATGCCTTGCCACTGACCGGCAACGGCAAGCTCGACCGCAAGGCGCTGCCGGTGCCGGATGCCGAGGAATGGCAACGTCCATTCGAAGCCCCCGAAGGTGACCTCGAACAGCAACTGGCGGCGATTTGGGCCGAGGTGCTGGGCGTGGTGCAAATCGGCCGGCGCGACAACTTCTTCGAATTGGGCGGGCATTCGCTGCTCGCCGCCCAGGCCAGTGCCCGTGTGGAGCTGGAACTGGGCATCGAGCTGCCGCTGCGCGCGCTGTTCGAATCCACCGACCTTCAGGCTTATGCCGCCATGGCCGGGCAACACGCCCCGGCTGACAACGATGCACGTCTTGATGCGCTTGAGTCGCTTCTCGACGAGATGGAGATCAACTGATGGAACACACCACTGCCCAGCGCATCGCCAGCCGCTTCGCCGGCCTGCCTGCCGACAAGCGCCGCGAATTTTTGGCCCGCATGCAAGAGCAGGGCGTGAGCTTCGGCCAGCTGCCGATTCCGCCTGCCGCCGAACCGCAAACCACCTTCGAACTGTCGTATGCGCAGCAACGCCAATGGTTCCTCTGGCAGCTTGATCCGCACAGCTCGGCCTACAACATTCCGGCTGCGTTGCGGTTACATGGGCCGCTGAATATCGTGGCGTTGCAGCAGAGTTTTGACGTGCTGCTGGAGCGGCATCAGAGCCTGCGCAGCCGTTTCGTCGAGGACGACGGGAAGGTCGTGCAGACACTGGCCGAGTTCACCTCGCTGCCCATCGAGCAGATCGACCTGCGTGGCGAGCCTCAGGATTTGCGCTTCGATCAGGCGATGAACAGCGTCGAACAGGACATCGCCCGGCCTTTTGATCTGCAACACGGTCCGTTGTTGCGCGTGACTCTGTTGCAACTCGACACCGAAGATCACGTGCTATTGCTGACCCTGCACCACATCGTCACCGATGGCTGGTCGATGGGTGTGCTGGTCGAAGAGTTTTCCCGGCTCTACGCCGCGCATTGCCAAGGCCGGAACACTGCGCTGGAAGCCTTGCCGATCCAATATTCCGACTACGCGCTGTGGCAACGCCGCTGGATGGAAGCGGGCGAACTGGAGCGTCAACTCAATTGGTGGCGTGACACGTTGGGCAGCGAACAACCGCTGCTCGAATTACCGACTGACCGCCCACGCCCCGCTCAACCGAGCCAACGCGGTGCGCGTCTGGATTTCGCCCTCGACCCGACCCTGGCCAGCGGCCTGATGACCCTGGCCGAACAGCGCGGTGTGACGCCGTTCATGCTGTTGCTGGCGAGTTTCCAGGCGCTGCTCTATCGCTACAGCGGCCAGTCCGACCTGCGCGTTGGCGTGCCGATCGCCAACCGCAATCGTGCGGAAACCCGTGGCCTGATCGGCTTTTTCGTCAACACCCAGGTGATGCGTGCCGAACTGGACGGGCGTCTGCCGTTCAACCAATTGCTCGACCAGACCCGCGCCGCCGCGCTGGATGCCCAGGATTATCAGGACTTGCCGTTCGAGCGTCTGGTGCAGGCGCTGCAAGGTGAGCGTAGCCTCAGCCACAGCCCGCTGTTCCAGGTGATGTTCAACCACCAGCAAGCCAAACCGGCGGCGGTCAGCGGCTTGCTCGCCGGCCTGCGCGTCGAGGCGCTGAACGCCACGGCGCACACTACGCAGTTTGACCTGCAACTGGACACTCAAGAAGAGGGCGAGCAGCTGTTCGCCAGCCTGACCTATGCCACCGACTTGTTCGACGCCGAGCGCATCGAACACCTTGCGCGGCACTGGCGCAACCTGTTGGCCGGCGTGCTGGCGGACCCGCAATGCGCGCTCGCCGAGTTGCCGTTGCTGGAGGCCGACGAGCGTCTGCGCATCCTTGCCGACCTCAACGACACCGCCCAGGCCTATCCGGGCGAAGTCTGCGTGCAGCGCCATTTCGAAGAGCGCGTGGTTGAACACGGTGAAGCGACGGCGCTGGTGTTCCAGGGCGAGTCCCTGAGTTACGCCGAGCTGAACCTGCGGGCCAACCGCCTCGCCCACCACCTGCGCGCCCAGGGCGTCGGCCCGGAAGTGCTGGTGGGGATTGCCTGCGAGCGTTCGTTTGAAATGGTCGTCGGCCTGCTGGCCATTCTCAAGGCGGGCGGCGCCTATGTGCCGCTGGACCCGGAATATCCGCTGGATCGCCTGAGCTACATGATCGAAGACAGCGGGATTTCGCTGTTGCTGACCCAGGAACATCTGCTGGCGCAATTGCCGACCCCGGACAACGTGCGCACTTTGTGCCTGCATGCCGAGGCCGATTGGCTGAGCGATTTGCCGGGCACTGATCTGCATGCTTCTGATTTAAAGAGCCGGGCTGTCGCAGAAAACCTCGCCTACGTGATTTACACCTCCGGTTCCACCGGCAAACCCAAAGGTGCGGGCAACCGCCATGTGGCGCTGCATAACCGCCTGGAGTGGATGCAGCAAGCCTACAACTTGCAGCCGAGCGACCGCGTGCTGCAAAAGACGCCGTTCAGTTTTGATGTGTCGGTATGGGAGTTTTTCTGGCCGCTGATGAAGGGCGCCACCCTGGTGATCGCGGCGCCGGGCGAGCACCGCGATCCACAACGCCTGGCCGCGTTGATCGTTGAGCAGCAAATCACCACGCTGCACTTTGTACCCTCGATGCTTTCGGCTTTTATCTCGGTCGACGAGGCGCGGGCCTGCACTTCACTGCAACGCATCATCTGCAGTGGTGAGGCGCTGCCCATGGAGCTGCAACGCCAGACCTTGCTCAGCCTGCCGCAAGCCAGTCTCTACAACCTTTATGGCCCCACCGAAGCGGCCATCGACGTGACCCACTGGACTTGCGTGGAGGAGGGGCGCGACAGCGTGCCGATCGGTCGTCCGATTGACAACCTGCGCACCTGCATCCTCGACAGCGAACTTCAGCCATTGCCGCTGGGCGCGGTGGGCGAGTTGTACCTCGGTGGTGTCGGCCTGGCCCGCGGTTATCACCGGCGTGCTGCGTTGACCGCCGAGCGTTTTGTGGTCGATCCGTTCGGCAGCGGCGAGCGGCTGTACCGCACCGGCGATCTGGCGCGCTATCGCGCCGATGGCGCCATCGACTACTGCGGACGTATCGACCACCAAGTGAAGATTCGCGGTTTGCGCATCGAACTGGGCGAAATCGAAGCGCGCCTGCAAGAACATACCGACGTGCAGGAAGCCGTGGTGCTGGCCCTCGACGGTCCAAGTGGCAAACAACTGGTGGCGTACATCGTGCCGCTGGAGCGTTCTTTGGTCAGCGCCGATGCCGAGCAGCAGGGCGCCTGGCGTGAAACCCTGAAAAGCCATCTGCTCGCCAGCCTGCCGGATTACATGGTGCCGGTGCAGACCGTGCTGATCGAGCAAATGCCCCTGAGCCCCAACGGCAAACTCGAGCGCAAACGCCTGCCGGCGCCGACTGCGCAAGTCAGCCTGCGTGCTTTCGAACCTCCTCGAACCGAACATGAGCAGCTGCTGGCGCAGATCTGGCAGGACGTGTTGGGCGTGGAGCAGGTCGGGCGCCAGGACAACTTCTTTGAACTGGGCGGTGACTCGATCATTTCGATTCAGGTGGTCAGCCGTGCCCGTCGAGCCGGGCTGAGCCTGCAACCGCGCGACCTGTTCCAGCAGCAGACCTTGCAAGCACTGGCTGCCGTGGTCAAGGAACAGGCCGCACCGCTGGCGCAACAAGGGCCGGTGGAAGGTGTGCAAAAACTCACACCGATCCAGCGTTGGTTCTTCGACGAGCCGATCCCGCAACGGGCGCACTGGAACCAGGCGTTGCTGCTGACACCGCGCGAAACCCTCGAATTGCCGCGCCTGCAAGCGGCGCTGCAACGCCTGCTCAAGCAGCACGATGCGTTGCGTTTGCGCTTCAGCCAGCAGACGCCCTGTGGGAGTGAGCCTGCTCGCGATGGCGGTGGGACAAGCGACATCCATGTTGCCGCTGCTGGCCTCATCGCGAGCAGGCTCACTCCTACACGATGGTCGGCGCGGTATGTCGGAGCCGACAGTGCCGACGTGATCGACATGCTCTGGACTGCTCGCGTCGCCAACCAGGCCTCGCTGGAATCGGTGTGCGACGAAGCGCAGCGCAGCCTCAGCCTGCAAGACGGGCCGTTGTTGCGCGTGGCGTTGATTGCCCAGGCTGATGGTTCCCAGCGGTTGCTGTTGGTGATCCATCACCTGGCGGTGGACGGTGTGTCGTGGCGGGTGTTGCTGGAAGATTTGCAAGCCGCCTACCTTGGTCAAGACCTGCCGCCGAAGACTAGCGCGTTCCAGGCCTGGGCCGACAAACTCGAGGCCTATGCACGTTCCGCAGCCGTTGCCAGCGAACTGAACTGGTGGCAGGCGCAACTGAGCCTCGCCAATGATTTACTGCCAGCCGCCAGCGCCCAGGCAAGTCAGGCCGGGCATCTGCGCCAGGGCGTCAGCATCGGCCTGGACCGCGACCAAACCCGCAAGCTGCTGCAACAGGCGCCGGCGATCTACCGCACCCAGGTCAACGACCTGCTGCTGACCGCGCTGGCCCGCACCCTCAGCCGCTGGACCGGCGACGCCTCGGCGCTGATCCAGCTCGAAGGTCATGGCCGCGAAGAGCTGTTTGATGACATCGACCTGACCCGCACCGTCGGCTGGTTCTCCAGCCTGTTCCCGGTGCGCCTGACGCCGACCGCCGACCTTGCGGGCTCGATCAAGGCAATCAAGCAGCAACTGCGCGAAATCCCCGGCAAAGGCATGGGCTACGGCCTGTTGCGTTACATGGGCGATGCCTCGACCCAAGCGGCGCTGGCCGCATTGCCGCAAGCGCGGGTGACGTTCAACTACCTCGGCCAGTTCGACCAGAGCTTTGCCGAAGACGCCCTGTTCAAACTGGCCACGGAGTCCAGCGGCGCCGCGCAATCGGCGGATGCACCGTTGCCGAACTGGCTGTCGGTGGACGGCCAGGTGTATGGCGGTGAACTGAAACTCGACTGGACCTTCAGCCGCGAATGCTTCGACCGGGGTGAAATCGAAGCGCTGGCCGCGGATTATCACCGCGAGTTGCTGGCGCTGATCGCCCATTGTCTGAGCGACGGCGCGGGCGGCGTGACCCCGGCGGACTTCCCACTGGCGCGCCTGACCCAGGCGCAACTCGACGCTCTGCCGGTGCCGCCGGCGCAGATCGAAGACCTGTATCCGCTGTCGCCAATGCAGGCCGGTCTGTTGTTCCACAGCTTGTACGAGTCGCAGGCCGGCGCGTATGTGAACCAGCTCAGCGTCGAAGCCCGAGGCCTCGATGCAGAACGGCTGGGCCGCGCCTGGCAAGCGGTGCTCGACACCCATCCAATCCTGCGCAGCAGCTTCCACTTCCCCGATGGCTTCGAAGCCCCGGTGCAACTGGTCCATCGTCATCTGCAATTGCCGCTGACTTGCCTCGACTGGCGCGGCCGCAGCGACCACGCCGAAGCACTGGCGCAGCTGATCGACAGCGAACGCCTGCAACTCGATGCCACCCGCGCACCGCTGATGCGCTTGACCCTGGTGCGCCTCGACGATGAGCGCCAGCAACTGATCTACACCCACCATCACCTGTTGCTGGATGGCTGGAGTAATTCACTGCTGTTGAGCGAAGTCTTGCAGCGTTACGCGGGACAAAAGGTGCAGGCGCCGACCGGGCGTTTTGCCGATTACATTGGCTGGCTGCAACGTCAGGATGCGCAGGCTGATGAACTGTTCTGGCGCGAGCAACTGGCGACCCTCGACAACCCGACCCTGCTGGCGCAGAGCCGGGCCCAAGGCGACAGTAAAAACCTGTCGCCGGCTGAGTTTGGCGACCATCTCCAGACCTTTGACGTTGCCACCAGCCAGCGCTTCAGCGAATTTGCGCGTCAGCAAAAAGTCACCCTCAACACCTTGGTGCAAGGTGCCTGGGCGCTGCTGCTGCAACGCTACAGCGGCCAACGCAGCGTCGCGTTTGGCGCGACCGTGGCTGGGCGCCCGGTGGATTTGCCGGGGGCTGAAAGCCAGCTCGGCCTGTTCATCAACACCTTGCCTGTCATCAGCAGCCCGGACTCGGTGGAAAGCGTCGGCCAGTGGCTGGCCCGTTTGCAGGCGCAGAACCTGGAATTGCGTGAGCATGAATTCACTGCACTGGGCGACATTCAGCGCTGGGCCGGACGTGCCGGCGAGCCGCTGTTCGACAGCCTGCTGGTGTTCGAAAACTTCCCGGTGGCCGAAGCACTGCAACAGGGCGCTCCGGCCGGTTTGAGTTTCTCGATTGCGCAGAACCATGAACGCACCAACTTCCCGCTGACCCTGGCGGCCACCGCCGAGCGTCAGTTGAGCCTGAACTGGAGCTACCAGTGCGCGCATTTCAGCAGCGCCGCCATTGCGCGCATGAGCGAACATCTGGCCGCGTTGCTGGCGGCAATGGTCGCCGCGCCACAGGCGGCATTGAGTGAGCTGGACCTGCTGACCGCACCGGAGCGCGCGCAACAGTTGGTGGAGTGGAATCCGGCATTTACCGCCGCGCAAAACCCGCTGTGCGTGCATCAGTTGATCGAGGCCCAAGCGGATATCCGTCCGCACGCCACGGCGCTGATCTTCAGCGATCTGCAATTGAGCTTCGACCAACTCAACCGTCGCGCCAACCAATTGGCCCATCGTCTTCGCGATCTGGGTATTGGCCCGGAAGTGCGGGTGGGCCTGGCCATGCAGCGTTCGCCGGAAATGATCATCGGCCTGCTGGCGATCCTCAAGGCCGGCGGCGCCTACGTGCCGCTGGACCCGGCGTACCCGACCGAACGCCTGCGTTACCTGATGCAAGACAGCGGCATTGCGCTGATGATCAGCCAGTCGTGGCTGCGGGAAAAACTGCCATTGCCCGAAGGCCTGCCGGTGCTGGAAATCGACCGTGAACCGTTGGACTGCATGGCGGACAGCAACCCGGTCAACCTTACCTGCGGCGAAAACCTCGCCTACCTGATTTACACCTCGGGCTCCACCGGGCGGCCAAAAGGTGTCAGTGTGGCCCACGGTCCGCTGGCCATGCATTGCCTGGCGATCGGCGAGTTGTACGGGATGACCCCGGACGATCGCGAGTTGCAATTCGCCTCGATCAGCTTCGACGGTGCCCACGAGCGCTGGCTGACGCCGCTGTTGTTCGGTTCGGCAGTGATGCCGCGCGACGACGAGTTGTGGAGCGTGGAGCGCACCTGCGCCGAGATCGAAAAGCACGGCATCACCATCGCCTGCTTCACCCCGACCTACCTGGGGCAGATCGCCGAATTCATGGGCGAAGCCGGGCGTGACTTGCCAATCCGTTCCTACACCCCGTGCGGTGAAGGCATGGCCAAGCATGCGTTCGACGAGGTCCAGCAGGTGCTGCAACCCAAGCGCCTGATCAACGGCTACGGCCCGACCGAAACGGTGATCACCCCGCTGATCTGGCTGGCGTATCCGGATACCGAATTCGACTCGGCATTCATGCCGATCGGGCGGCCGGTGGGCAACCGCAGCGCCTATATTCTTGATGGCGGTCTGCAGCCGTTGCCGGTGGGCGTGGCAGGCGAGTTGTACCTGGGCGGCGAGGGCGTCGCTCGGGGTTACCATCAGCGTCCGGACCTGACCGCTGAACGCTTCGTGCCGGATCCGTTCGTGCCGGGCGCGCGTCTTTATCGTAGTGGCGACCTCGCGCGGTTCCGTGCCGACGGCGTCGTTGAATACCTCGGCCGCATTGACCAGCAAGTGAAGATTCGCGGATTCCGTATCGAACTCGGCGAAATCGAAGCCTGCCTGCTGGAGCACGAAGGCGTGCGTGAAGCCTTTGTGATCGATCGCGAAGGCCCGGTGAGCCGCCAGTTGGTCGGCTACGTGGTGCCGCGCGATCCGCTCGCCGACGAGCAGGATCTGCGTGAAGCGCTGACGGCCCACCTGCGCAGCCGTCTGCCGGCGCACATGCTGCCGGCGCATTTGATGTGCCTGGCCGCGTTGCCGCTGACGCCGAACGGCAAGCTCGACCGTCAGGGCCTGCCGGCACCCGAAGCCAGCCGACAGAATCAGGATCAGGTGGCCGCCGCGTCGCCCGCCGAAGCCTTGCTGGTGGATATCTGGCAAGAACTGCTGGGGCTGGAGTCGGTGGGGGTCACCGAGAACTTCTTCGAACTGGGCGGTGACTCGATCATCTCGCTGCAAGCGGTGAGCCGTGCCGGGCAGCACGGGCTGGTGTTCAGTCCCAAGCAACTGTTCGAGCAGCAGACCATTCGTGCCTTGGCTGCCGTATCCAGCAGCCGTGCAGCGGTGTTGGTCGAAGCGCCAAAAGTCGAGGCGTTCTCGCTGGTGCCGCACATCGACATTGCGGCCCGTGAAGGGCTGCAAGACCTGTATCCGCTGTCGCCGATGCAGCAGGGCATGCTGTTCCATTGCCTCGATTCACCGGAGCTCAACCCCTACGTCAACCAGTTGAGCGTGGCGGTGGACGGCTTGCAGGTGCCGCGTTTCCGTGCGGCTTGGCAGACCTTGGTCGAGCGTCATGAAGTGCTGCGCGCCGCGTTCCGTTGGCGCGATGGCCTGGCCGATCCGCTGCAAGCGGTGTTCACCGAAGTCGAGTTGCCGATCGAAGAACTCGACTGGCGCGACCGCTGCGACACCGAACAGGCGCTGGGCGAACTGGCGGCTGCGGAACAGGCCAAGGGCTTCGACCTGAGCTGCCCGCCGTTGATGCGTTTCATCCTGGTGCGTCTGGGTGATGACCGTTACCAGATGATCTGGATCTACCATCACCTGTTGCTGGATGGCTGGAGTGCTTCGCGCCTGTTGGCCGACATGTTGCGCCTGTATCACAACGACAGCCTGCCGGCCCTGACCGGTCGCTACGCCGACTACATTGCCTGGCTGCAACGCCAGGATGGTGCGCAGGCCGAAGGTTTCTGGCGTGAACGCCTGGCGCTGCTTGAAGAGCCGACCATTCTGGCCAAGGCTTCCGGTGCCGCAGGTTCCGGGCACGGCGTGATGTACAGCAACCTCGACGCCGACGCGACGCGTCAACTGCACACTTTCGCCAAGCGTCAACGCGTGACCCTCAACACGCTGGTGCAAGGCGCGTGGCTGTTGTTGCTGCAACGTCACAGCGGCCAGCGTAGCGTCGCGTTCGGCGCCACGGTGGCGGGGCGTCCGACCGGCTTGGCCGGTGCCCAGGACATGCTCGGCCTGTTCATCAATACCTTGCCGGTGATCCAGACCCTCGATCCGCAACAGCCGTTGGGCGAGTGGCTGCGCGACTTGCAGGACTACAACCTGATGGTTCGCGACTACGAGCACACGCCGTTGTCGGATATTCAGCGCTGGGCCGGGCAGGGCGGCCAGGGGCTGTTCGATAGCATCATTGTGTTTGAAAACCATCCGGTGGACCGCGCCTTGAAAGGCGGTGAGGAAGGTGAATTGCGCTTTGCCGAAGTCGGCAGCGGCGGGGTCACCAACTTCCCGATGGACCTGATGGTCAGCGCCAACGAAGAAGGCCTGGAGGTCGAATACCTGTTCCTGCGTGATCGCTTCAGTGAAGTGGAAGTCGAGCGCATTCGTGCGCAGCTCGAGGGGTTGTTGCGGGCGTTGCCGGAGGATGCGTCCCGTCTGCTCGGCAATATCGGCTTGCCTGAGGCGCGTTTCAGTCTGCCGCAGGTATCCGACGACAACGCCGATTTGCTGTATGCGTTCGATCAGCATGTGCGGACTCAGCCGCAGAAAATTGCCTTGATCTGTGAGGATCGGGAAGTCAGTTATGCACAGCTTGAGGCGCAGGCTCATGGGTTGGCGCAGCAACTGATTGGTCGTGGTATCGGCCCGGAAAGCCTGGTGGCGGTCGCGTTGCCGCGTTCCGAACGCACGATTGTCGCGTTCCTTGCGGTGCTGAAAGCAGGGGCGGCTTACCTGCCTCTGGACCTGGCGTACCCGGCCGAACGACTGGCCTACATGTTGAGCGATTCGGCAGCCAGCCTGTTGCTGTGCGACAGCGACCTGGGTGAGCGACTGACCCTGGCCGACAGCCCGCCACGTCTGTTGCTGGATCAACTGAACGTTGCCGACAACGCTGCGTGTCCGGTAACCAGCCCGTTGCCTGGGCACTTGGCGTACCTGATTTACACCTCCGGTTCCACGGGCCAACCGAAAGGCGTGGCCGTGGCGCGCGGTCCGATTGCCCGGCATTGCCGCGGCATCATCGAGCTCTATGAACTGGCACCGCGCAGCCGCGAGTTGCACTTCATGTCGTTCGCTTTCGACGGTGCGCAGGAGCGCTGGCTGAGTGTGATGTTGGCCGGTGGCAGCCTGGTGATCCGCGATGACAACCTGTGGACCCCGGAACAAACCCTGGAAGTGCTGCAGCGGCATGGCGTCACCGTCGCCTGCTTCCCGCCGGCTTACCTGCAACAGATGGCCGAAGTGGCCGAGCATCTGGGCAATCCGCCGGCGGTCGAGGTGTATTGCTTTGGCGGCGATGCGGTGCCGCAGGCCAGTTTCGAGCAGGTCAAGCGCGCCTTGCGTCCGCAGCGTCTGGTCAACGGTTACGGCCCGACCGAAACCGTAGTCACGCCTTTGTTGTGGCGTGCCGAGGTCAGCGAAACCTGCGACGCGGCCTATGCGCCGATCGGGCGCGGCGTGGCCGGGCGTGGTTTGTATGTGCTGGATGCTGACCTCAATCCGTTGCCGGTCGGGGTCAGCGGCGAGTTGTACTTGGGCGGCGAATGCCTGGCGCGCGGCTACCACCAGCGCTCCGGCATGAGTGCCGAGCGTTTTATCCCCGATCCGTTCGAGGCCGGTGGCCGCATGTACCGCACCGGCGACCTGGTGCGCCAGCGCGAGTGCGGCTTGATCGACTATCTGGGGCGGCTTGACCAGCAAGTGAAGATCCGTGGTTTCCGCATCGAATTGGGCGAAATCGAAGCGCGCTTGCGTGAGTGTGCCGGGGTGCAGGATGCGGCGGTGGTGGTGCACGACACGCCGACCGGCAAACAGCTGGTGGGCTACGTTGTGGCGCCGGGCTCTGTCGGACTCGACCGCCGTCTGAAATCGCAATTGCAGGCGCAACTGCCGGACTACATGGTGCCTGCGCGAATCATGGTGCTGGAACGCTTCCCGCTGTCGGCCAACGGCAAGCTCGATCGGCGCGCATTACCGGTGCCGGAATGGGCCCTGGGCGGGTATCGCGCACCGCGCAATGCCCTGGAAAGCGCATTGACCGCGATCTGGCAGGAAGTGCTCGGCGTGCCGCAAGTGGGTATCGATGACAACTTTTTTGAGCTGGGCGGCGACTCGTTGCAAGTGCTCAAAGTCATCTCGCGGGTGCGCAGCCAACCCGAATTGGGCTTCGAACTGAAACTGCGCGACCTGATGCAGAAACCCTGTATCGCCGAACTCAGTGGCTATCAGACTGGCGAGCCGGCCAATGCTGCGCCGGACCCGTTGCTGGCCCTGAACTCGCGGCTGCCGAACGTGCCGGCGCTGTTCTGCCTGCATGCCGGGTTCGGTACGGTGTTCGATTACGAGCCGCTGGCACGGCGCCTGGAAGGGCGGCGTACGGTCTACGGTCTGCAATGTCGCATGCTGCTCGACCCGCACTGGCAGGATCAGTCGCTGCAGGCCATGGCCCAGGCCTACACCCAGCGCATCCGAGCACAGCAGGCCGAGGGACCGTATTACCTGCTGGGCTGGTCGCTGGGTGGCGCGTTGACGCAATTGGTCGCCCACGAACTGGAAAGCCTGGGAGCGACAGTTGCGTTCGCCGGCCTGGTCGACAGCTACGTGGCCGGCACCGCCGAAGCGGGGGACTGGCGCGAGGACCTGGGGGATTTCCTGAAGTTTGTCCTCGGTCAACCGTCTGTAGAAGCACAGGCATTGATTGCGTTGCACGCCG
The DNA here is from genome assembly GCF_026241895.1 of Pseudomonas sp. RIT-562. GTDB lineage: Bacteria > Pseudomonadota > Gammaproteobacteria > Pseudomonadales > Pseudomonadaceae > Aquipseudomonas > Aquipseudomonas mandelii_F. The sequence goes on from NZ_JAPJIV010000017.1 coordinate 46,214, forward strand.
CAGGTCTACCTGAGCCTCAAGCCGCCGCTGCCGTAATCGAAGCCGCGCTTCATTGTTCCAATGAACAAGCCGCACTGGGTGCGGGAGAACTCACGCAAATCTTCAACACCGGTTCACGCCTCAAGCAATTGGCCCTGGCCCAGCGACAACTGCCGGCCATCAAGGTCACGGCGCAGCGCTGGTGGGTGGCCGGGCGTGACGACGAGCGTCGAGTGTTTGAGGCTCAAGTCGGCCTCAAGGCCGTTGATCGCGACCTGTCCGGCGGACACTACGAACTCCTGCGCGGTAAAGAACTGCTGGATCAACTGGAAAACCTGCTGGAGCAACCCATGACCGTCGCCTGACTGCTGAGGCTTTTGCTTCTCTGTGGGAGCAACCCATGACCGTCGCCCAGCTGCTGAGGCTTTTGATTTTCTGTGGGAGCAAGGCTTGCCCGCGATGGTCGCTAACGATAACGCGTGCTGTCTGGATAAACGCGGTGCTCGGGCGATCATCGCGAGCAGGCTCGCTCCTACAGGAATATCGCCCTCTTCAATGTTTCGACGACCCGGCATCCCAGCCACACAAAATTCAAAGGATTCCCCCATGCCCGTCCTACCCGAACTCGAAGCCTTCCTCGAACTCGCCGAATTCGGCCGTCTCACCGGCAAAAGCCGCCCCATGCACCACTTGACCCCGGCACAAGCGCGCAGCGACTTCGAAGCCTCCTCAAGCTTCCTCGACACCCCGCTGACCCACATCGCCTGCGAAAACCTGACCATCCCCGCCAGAGATGGCCACAACCTCCCAGCCCGCCTGTACCGCGACGCCAACCCGGTGGAAGGCTTGCAACCGGTCATCCTCTACTTCCACGGCGGCGGCTACGTAGTCGGCAGCCTCGACTCCCACGACGCCCTGTGCCGCCGCCTCACCGCCCAAGGCGGCTTCGCCCTCCTGACAGTCGATTACCGCCTGGCACCGGAATGGCAATTCCCAACCCCGGTCCAAGACGCCTGCGACGCTGCCAACTGGCTGGTCCGGGAGGGCGCCGCAAGGGGCCTGGACGCCACCCGCGCAGCGTTGGCCGGCGACAGCGTCGGCGCAACCCTGGCCACCGTCCTCGCAATCATCGCCATCCAAGACCCCGCAGAACTACAGCTCAAACCCAAGGCCCAAGTGCTGGTCTACCCGGTCACCGACGCCACCACCCAACGCCCCTCGCACCGCGATTTCGCCGAAGGCTACCTCCTCGAAACCGCAACGCTCGACTGGTTCTACAGCCACTACAGCCGCACCCCCGCCGACCTCACCGACTGGCGCTGCTCGCCGTTGCTGGCGCAAAACCTGACAGGCCTGGCACCGGCCCTGGTGTACCTCGCCGGGTATGACCCGTTGCACGACGAAGGGCTGGCATACGCCGAACGGCTACGGGAGGCGGGCAATGCAGTGACGCTGCTGGAACAACCGGGGATGACCCATGACTTCATGCGCATGGGCGGGTTGTTGAGTGAGGTGCAAGGGATTCACGCGGAAGTGGCGGGGTGGGTGCGTGGGAGATTGTGAGTTGCACTCGTGATAGCTAAAACGGGATTGCGGTATTCAGGGCAAGTTTGTGTGGTGCGGCGACTATTGTCATCGCGGGCAAGCCTTGCTCCCACAGGGGGAGTATCGGATTTTTTGTGTTCGGGCTGGTTGGGGCCTGCCGTCAGGTGCTGTGCGAGCCTTGATTATGTACCCGACACTGAGCTCTCTGTGGGAGCCAGGCTTGCCCGCGATGACGGCAGCAAAATTGCGCATGTCTTGAGATTTAACCCAGTAGAGCTTTGTTCTTTAAACAGCGATTGATGCTGCGTGTTTAATCGTGTCCATGATTACTTCCTGCAAGCTACAACGCCTTGCGTCGTTGCCTACAGGTACGCCAGAATCCGCCGGCTTGTGCGCCTTGGATGCGGGCTCTATCGTTGTGTGGTCGCTGGAAAACAGCGATCGGGTTTGGTAGCCCGTTTCGTTTTAGGCGCATAGCGTCACCTTACGCAGTCGATTTCCCGGACTACGTATATGGTGGCCATGCGCAGGGCTCCTTCGGGGGCGCCGGGTTCCTAATGCGACCGGTCTACCAACCCGCGTATGGCCGCCACCCTTCGTTTGGTAGCGAGGGTGATGGCTCCTTTTTGTATTCGCATTAGGAGTTCCATCTATGTTCAAGGTAACGCCCAACCCGCCCGACACTGATCCGACGTCAGCCGCCGACCACCCACCCTCGATCGCCGACATAAAAGCCACCCCGCGCAAAATCTGCACGCTGTTCACCGTCCACCCCGAACTCGATATTGAAACCTTGCTCGCCTATGCCTGCGAGTCGCTGGCGTCGGCCAATGTCATGGCTACCGATCTGGTAGATCATCTGGAGGACGGCTCGCGCAACGCGTTGTTGGGGATTGCGCAGGTGATCATGTTGGGGGAGTTGGCGGTGAATCGGGCGTTGGATCAGCTTGGATGTTCTGAGTAGCTGCTGGCGGATTTAAAGTCTATTGATCCTGGCTTTAAAACATCTCAAAAACATAATGCCCTCTCTCCGAAGCGGGCATTTAGCTCCTTGTTTAGCTGAGCAGCAAATAATGATGTTTTCGCTAAACCTTATCTCCATACAATTTTTGAGCTATGGACATCACCATACCCGCTTGGGGAACTCGGCTTTGCGCAATGGATGCGCGCTTTCCGGCAACAGCTTCGTGCGCCCGTTGGGTTCGCTCAAGTCTTGAAATACCTGATCGTCTGCGCCGACCAGTCGATAGGAGTACGACGGCAATTCAGTGCCCCACTCGTCCGCAATCACGTAGCGTCCAAATCCCGGTTTTCCTGGCTCGGGCAGCCAATCGGGTAATAGTTGTGGGCGGCGGTCTGGGCAGTTGGCGTAACGCCGAAGTGAGAAGCAATCGGCGGCGCGTCCGGTGCGGATAGTTTGGAGCCTCAAGAAGTTAGGGTGCCATTTTCCATCGGCCACGGTGGTGCCGTCGGGATAGGTGAAAGCGGTGTAGTTGCCCTCTTTTTTCTGCTTCGGTTGTTCGGAGTAAATCGTAAAGTGCGAATGTAAGGTGGGCTCGAAATATACGTGCTGAGCATTCAATGCCCGATATTTAAGATATATACCGCCTTCGCCTGTGAGGCTGATACGTTTACTGTAGCCACCTAGAAAAGCCTCTTTTATCCAAGGATAATAATCCTTCTTAATTGTCAGATCTCCATCAACCTTGATATCCGCTCCGCCTCGTGGTGAGTTGTTATGGTCGAATATCACGACCACGCCGCCGCCCCCTCCATTGGTTACGTTCTCGCCAAATTGAGCCGGATCGACATGCACTACGCCAAAAGTCACATTGGCCAGATGCCATTTGCATGCGCCGCCGCCATCTTTGGGTAGCTCGACTTGATAAAGATCACTCTGTCCCTGACGCTGAAATTCCTTGTAAACGGAATGACGACCGTCCTGCTCAACGCGTTGGCCACTGGCTCCATGGCTGATGCTTTTACAAGTAGCAGAGCGATACATTACCCACATGGTTTCGGTTTTCAGTTCCTGGGGAAGCTTCACTGTCACGGTTATTTTTTCGCTGTCCGCTGGCGGCGCCAGGCTGTAATCCTGACTGCAACCGCTGAGGCAGAAAAACAGTGTGAATAAAACGACGGGCGTCCGGTGGCGCTTCGGTTTGTCCTTTGTCGCGTTCATGGGCTAGCGTCCAAATCCCGGTTTTTCGGGCTCGGGCAGCCAATCGGGTAATAGTTGTGGGCGGCGGTCTGGGCAGTTGGCGTAACCCGACGTGAGAAGCAATCGGCGGCGCGTCCGGTGCGGATTGTTTGGAGCCTCAAGAAGTTAGGGTGCCATTTTCCATCGGCCACGGTGGTGCCGTCGGGATAGGTGAAAGCGGTGTAGTTGCCGTTTTTCTTTACCTTCGGGCCGATCGAATAGATCACGTACTCGGAATGCAAGACAGGTTCGAAATATACTTGCTGCGCATCCAATGCCTGATACTTGAGATAAGTATTGCGCTCGCCTGCCAAGCGGACAGTTTTTTTGTACGGTCCTAGAAACTCCTCATCAATCCAAGGGTAGTAGTCTTTCTTGATTGTCAGATCTCCATCAACCTTGATATCCGCTCCGCCTCGTGGTGAGTTGTTATGGTCGAATATCACGACCACGCCGCCGCCCCCTCCATTGGTTACGTTCTCGCCAAATTGAGCCGGATCGACATGCACTACGCCAAAAGTCACATTGGCCAGATGCCATTTGCATGCGCCGCCGCCATCTTTGGGTAGCTCGACTTGATAAAGATCACTCTGTCCCTGACGCTGAAATTCCTTGTAAACGGAATGACGACCGTCCTGCTCAACGCGTTGGCCGCTGGCTCCATGGCTGATACTTTTGCAAGTAGCAGAGCGATACATTACCCACATGGTTTCGGTTTTCAGTTCCTGGGGAAGTTTCACTGTCACGGTGATTTTTTCGCTGTCCGCTGGCGGCGCGAGGCTGTAATCCTGACTGCAACCGCTGAGGCATAAAAACAGTGTGAATACAACGACGAGCGTCCGGTGGCGCATCGGTTTGTCCTTTGTCGCGTTCATAGGCTTAACTGTAGGTTTTCTCGTAATAGGCTAGCGGTTCAGCGATGGCATCGAAGCGCTGTAGCGCTTCTGAACCGCCCTCGGCCAGTTGCGTTACCGTTAACGCTTGGTCAACCAGCTTCTGTAATTCCAGGAATACGCTGTTACGCTCGTATTCATCCGCAGGAATGGTTGCGTAGTTGTCCTTCATCTGCTGCTTGAACTTGTTCCGTTGTACCTGGCGTTCTAGCAACGGATTGCGCTCTGGGTTGATCGACTCCAGTAATTGATTGTGGATATAAGGTTGGTACTGCGACATAAGGTGATCGCCAATACTCAGTATGCGATTTATATCCGGGTGACCGTGGCTCGGAAAAAATCGGGCAAGACTGTCGGCGCTCAAGGACGTGATCAATCGTTTCTGAGCCTGCTCTGCGTGATTGTCTTCGGCCTCGCTCAGACTGGGGACCAGATACAGCTTGGCCTTTTCCTGCAAGCTCACCGTGATGTTGCTGCGATAGGGCGCACCGTCTGGTTTGCCATAAGCAGGATACGGAGTGATTTGCTGTCCCCGGTGCTGCTCGGCCTTGAGAAACATCGCGAGTTCACCGTGATGGCTGAACGGATCACCGTGTTTGAACAGCGTACTTGCCAGTGCCCGGCCAGAAGACCAACTGAAACCCACTACCGTACCGATTGAGCCGTAGACGTCGTAAAAATGATTGTCCAGTGCCGCTTCGGGTGGCACACGGGGGACGAGGTCGGTGTCGTTGACATGGCGGAAATGCCATAGTTCGCTCAAGGACTGAACGGCCTTGAGGGTAAACGTGCGTGGCATGCCGTAGGTATAAAGCAGGGGATTACGCTCTTTCAGTGAGGCGGCATGAACCAATCCGAGGGCACCACCCAGACTGTGGCCGCAGATAAAAAGCTCTTTATCTCGGGAATGTACAGAAATCGTGCCGCCTAGATCCGTGCCAAATATCCTCCTGGCTGTATCAAACGCATCGCGAAAACCCAAATGCACACTGCCCTCCGGAGTCAGGTCCGCACAGGGCACTTTGGGTTCGCAATTGGCCGCGACCTGCGGTTTCACCGGGCGAAAAGTCAAATCCGTGCTCAAGTCAGCCAAACCATCCATCTCTGTACCGCGCCAAGCCACCAACACCTGAGAGCCACTGATTGCGTAAATCAGCTGGGTGTTACCTTGCGGCTGGTCTGCCTTGCCGGTGTCCAAGGACTCGACCTTCGTATAGCGATCGTTGAAGGGAACATCGCTGACCAAACAAGGCCACGCCTGGCCGTTGTCCCAAACTCGAGGAGTGCGCGACAAGTCCAGGCACTGCTGCTGGAACAGTTCCTTGGCCGAACCCAGTTCGTTTTCTGGCCGATTGCTGTAAGCCAGAATACTCATCAGCCCCAGGTTGTAAGCATTGGCGAGGCTGTATTTAGCCTGGTGGTGCAACGTCAGCGACCAGGCACGAAATGGGCAGATCTCCAGCACATGACGACGATCCAGTTGATCATCGCCCAGGGTAAAACCGCCGAATGACAGGTCCGGAAAATGAAAGGCCGGAAGCTGCTTCGGATCAGCCAAGGGCAGATCTAAAGTAGGTTCTTGATCGCATAGCTGACCAATACGCAAATAGTGGTAGCTGTGACCAACCGCAAGCGCCTGTTCCTCGATTGGCGAAAATCCCGAACGCTGTGGTCCATACAGCGGAGTGCGATTTCCCAGACCTGGCCGGGATGGCTCGGGCCGTTCGGCACGCAGGCGGCGTGTCTGCATCTGCTCGAGCAGAGGACCGGCCTCGATCTTGAGAGTGATGGGTAGCGGGTGCAGGCCGTCGAGGCGGATGACGCCCTGAACATCGCTCTGGCCAGCGTATTCAGGCACATATCCGGTGCGGGTGGCCTCATTAATCGCCCGATAGGGCATGTTCGCGACAGGCTCGCCCTGTTCGTCCAGTAATTGGAATTCCACCCAGTAATCTATCTGTTTGCCGCAAATAAAGTCTTTGAAAGGGTTGAGTGTGTCCGTACGGTGCAGGGCGTCGTTCATATCAGTCCTTGAGTTTTTGGGATCGCGGCAACCAAAATCGAACCAGGCGACGTTCTTCTCTGATTGTTCAGCACGATGAGTTGGCTTAGGCGCCCTTCACAGTGGAGGGGCCTACCGGAAGGCTTGGTTTTCCACCGGCATTCAGGTGCGCGACAGCTTTCAACAAACTGCCCAAGGTTGAGATAGGATGCTTCTGATTGACGTGTAGGAAGCGTCCGAGATGGAGGAGGATTGGATCTGTAGGATTTTTTTCGGGTTTGAAGAAGGAGGGCATCCAACAGCATTCAAGCGTTGAGCGAGAGGGGTTGTTCCGCTTTTATTGGCAGTCGTCAGTCGCTGAAAATTGCGAGTCCAATCATCCCCACAACACCGCCGACCACCCACCCTCGATCGCCGACATAAAAGCCACCCCGCGCAAAATCTGCACGCTGTTCAGCGTCAACCTCGAATTCGATACTGAAACTTTGCTGGCTTATGCCTATGACTCGCTAGCGTCGGCCAATGTAATGGCTACCGATCTGGTAGATCATCTGGAAGGCAGCTCGCGCAACGCATTGTTGGTAATTGCGCAGGTGATCTTGCCTCACAACCATCGTCCAAAAAAATGCCCGCATCTTTCGAAGCGGGCATTTTTCATTTCAGCTCATCGCTCAGAAATCATACTTCGCGGTCAGCTGCAGGTTGCGGGGTTCGCCGTAGAACGTGGTGCCGAAGTTGCCCAGCCCCGACAGGTACTTCTTGTCGAACACGTTGTTGGCATTGACGGTGAAGCTCAGGTGATCGTCGTAGTTGTAGCGGGTCATCAGGTCGACGAGGGTGTAGCCGCCTTGCTTGAGCGAGGTTTCGCCGCCTTCGCCGCCGCCCACGTCCGGGCTGTAGCTCTGGCCGTAGAACGCGCTCTGCCAACTGATGCCACCACCGACGGTGACCTGGTTAAGCGCGCCGGGCAGACGGTAGGTGGTGAACGTGCGGATCACGTGTTCCGGCTTACTGGTGGCCAGCGGGAAACCGTAGATGCGTTGGTGGTCCTTGTCGCGGGTGCGGGCGTAGGTGTAGCCGGCGGATATGTTCCAGTCGGGGGCCAGTTCGCCCGCCAGTTCCAGTTCCACGCCATTGGTCGTGGCGCCGTCGGTGGCTTCGAAAATGCCGTCGCCGGTGTTCAGATCGGTGCCGACCGATTGCGCGACGTTGTCTTGCTCGATGCGGAAGAACGCCAGGCTGGCGTTCAGTTGGCCGTCGAGGTAAGCCGCCTTCAGGCCGGTCTCGTAGCTGTCGCCTTCCACCGGTGCCAGGGTCGAGCCGTTGATGTCCTTGTTGATCTGCGGCTGGTAGATCTTGGTGTAGCTGCCATAGACCGAGTAGGTGTCGTTGAGGTCGTAGACCACACCGGCGTAAGGCGTGACCACACCATGCTCCTTGTAGCTGGCATGGGTGTCGGTCAGGGAGCCGCCCGGATAGTAGGAATAATCTTCGTTGTACTTGAACGTGCTCAGGCGGCTGCCGAGGATGAACGACAGGTCGTCGGTCGGACGCAGGCGGGTGGCCAGGTACAGGCCGTTCTGGCTTTGGGTGCGTTCGTACTTGCCGTTTTTCGGAAAGTCCTGTTTCGGCAGGGTGCCGTTCCAGTCGTAGATGCTGCCGGGTACCAGTTCAAAAGCGCTGGTGTCATAGGTCGACCCGGTCTGGCGCGAGTGGGCAGCCATGAAGCCGGCGACCAGTTCATGCTCGCGGCCGCCCAGGGTAAAAGGACCGGAAACGCTCACGTCAGCGGTGTTCTGCACGCGATGACCTTCCCAGCGACCCCAGTACAGGAAGTTGCCTTCGCCCGTGGCGCGGTCGGCGTAGCCACCGCTGGCGGAGGCCAGCTGGGTGTCGTGATCGGTGGTTTTCTGGTCGAAGCTGGCCTTGAATTTCCAGTCGTTGGCCAGCGCCTGTTCCAGCGAGGCGAAGTAGGTGACGCTGTCGAAATCGCGACGGCTCCAGTCTGCACCGGGGTTAAAACTGCGAGAGAAATCGGTGCGGCCGCCGTCGGTGAAGTAGGGCGCGTTACCGGTCCAGGAACTGCCACGCGGAGTGGCGCTGGACTTGTCCACACCCAGGGTCAGCAGGGTGTCGTCGGTCAGGTCGGCTTCCAACACACCGTAGTACAGGTCTTTCTTCTGGCTGTAGTGGTCGATGTACGAGTCTTTGTCCTGCAGCGCGCCGACGAAACGGCCGCGCACGGTGCCGGAATCGTTCAACGAGCCCGAGATGTCGCCTTCGGTGCGATAGTTATCCCAGGAGCCCGCAGTGGCGCTGACCGATGCCTTGAAGTCCTTCGTCGGCTTCTTGCGCACCAGGTTGACGGTGGCGGACGGGTCGCCCGCGCCGGTCATCAGGCCAGTGGCACCCTTGATGACTTCGACCCGATCGAGGCTGGCCGAGTCGTCGCTGTTGTTCGGGTTCTCGCCGTAGACACCGTCGTAAGGCTGGTTGACGCCATCGTACTGAAAGTTGGTGATCGCAAAGCCGCGAGCGGAAAATTCGGTACGGTCACTGTCGTACTTTTGCGTAGTCACCCCGGGCGTGTTGCGCAGCACGTCGCCCACGCTCTGCGCACCCCGATCGTCCATCTGCTGGCGAGTCACCACGGTCACCGATTGCGGCGTCTCGCGCAGGGTCAATGGCAGCTTGGTCGCGGTAGTCGTGGCGCCAGTGGTGTAGGAGCCGGTGTCTTCGGTGGTCAAACCCAGTGCCTGGCCGGAGATGGTGGTCGCGCCCAGTTGCAGGCTCGAACCGCCACCGGACACCAGGGTCACGGTGTTGCCGTTGATCTGGAACGAGATGCCGGTGCCCTTGAGCAGTTCCGACAGGGCCTGGGACGGTTCCAGCGAACCGGAGACCGCGCGGGATTTGATCCCGGCGACCTGGTCAGGGCTGTAGAGGATTTGCAGGTTGGTCTGCATGCCCAACTCGGTCAGCGCGCTGGACAGCGGCTGGACCGGGATACTTACTTTTACAGGTGCAGCATTGGCCATCGAGCTCCCCAGCAAGGTGGCGGTCAGCAGTACGCTGGTAAACAGGCTGCGATGCAGAGTCGGGCGCTGTACGGCCAGCGCGAGAGGTGTGCGGCGGGTGAGAGGTCGCATTACTTACCTGAGCTCCTGAAAAAGTGTTGTGCAGAGTTTTTTGTTAATAAGAATGATTATTAAGACGGGGCTCGGCGGTAAAACCGGAAAGAAATCGAGAAAATAAATGGATGACTGCTTTTTATTGGCTAATCAGCCACTGAAAATGCGCTGGCACCACGCCCTTGTCGCAGCTGGCGAAGCCTGCGTTCGAGGGCGAAGCGCTCGCTGGATGCCACGACGCGGAGTTTCAGGCACACCGCATCGAATGGGTTTGCGACGGCTTCGCCCTCGCACGCAGGCTTCGCCAGCTGCTACAGGGTGGTGATCCTGGTCAGGCGGTTGCCAGCTCGGTGACCACCCGGCCGCTTTCCATGCGCACCAGTTGATCGGCGACGTCGAAGTAGCGGTCGTCGTGGGAGATCACGATGATGGTCTTGCCCAGGCGTTTGAGGTCCGGCAGCAGCTCGGTGTAGAAGATTCGGCGGAAGGTCGGGTCCTGGTCGGCGGCCCATTCGTCGAACACCAGCACCGGGCGCTCTTCGAGCCAGGCATTGACCAGCGCCAGGCGTTTGCGCTGGCCGGTGGACAGATCGGTGGTGGTGAAACTGCCATCCTTGACGCTGACCTTGTGCGCGATCTCCAGGCGTTGCAGGTATTTGTTGGCGTCTTCGGGGATGTGCTGGTCGCCCTGGATCACGTCGTCGAACAGGTAGTAGTCGGCAAAGATGGTGGTGAACAGCTGGCGATAGTCGTCGCGATTCTGCGAGTCGATGACCTCGCCATTAACGCGGATCTCGCCGTGTTGCGGGGTGTACAGGCCCAGCAGCAACTTGATCAGCGTGGTCTTGCCACAACCGTTTTCGCCGACGATGAACGTGATGTCGCCTTGCTTGATCGTCAGGTTGACCGGCCCGAGCTGGAACGGCGCGGCTCCTTCGGCGGCCGGGAAGGCGAAGCGCACATCGGCCAGTTTCAGCTCGTGCACCGCCTGTTTGACCTGGCACTGATCGCTCAACAGCAAGTGCGGTTCGGGGGTGGAAAATTGCTCGGACAGCTCGGCGATGCGGCGGAAAGCAATTTGCGCGCGACTGACGATCGGCAAGGTGCTGATCAGGTGTTCCAGCGGGCCTTTCATGTACAGCAGCACCAGCACAAAGCCGCTCATTACAGTCTTGTCGGCACTGGGCCAGAAAGTTTGCAGCGCCAGCGCCAGGCCGATGACCACGAAGAACAACATCGAGCCGAAGGTCTTGGCAATGACGAAGGTGTTGATTGAACGCACTTGGGTATTGCAGATGAATTCAGCGGTGGCCTTGATGCCCGAGACGTACATGCGCTGGCGGCGCGGGCGGTTGATGCGCAGTTCCTTGGCGCCTTCGGCGATCGCGTTGTAGTGTTTTTGCAGTTCGTCCTCGGCATCGCGGGCAGCCATGAAACCCTGCACGCCCTTGCTCTGGGCATAAGCCTGGATCGCCGTGCCGATCAGGATCGCGGCGACCATGATCAGGAACATCGGCCACGACAGGATGGCCAGGTAACCCATGCAGCCCAGGGTCACCGTGAGCGAGATGGCCAGTGGCGCGAAGGCGAAGGCGAAGTCGCTGATGGTATCGACGTCGTGGGTCAGCACCGGGATCAGGCGATGGCTGCGGTAGCGCTCGATCTGCTCGATGGGGGCCGAGAGGACCTTTTCACCCAGCTGTTTGCGCAGCGTGGCGATGATGTGCTGGCCGACGTAATTAGTGCCGATGTCCGAGCAGATCGAACTGGCCAGTGCCAGCAGGCACAGGCCGGCGAACAACGCGACCACGCCTTGAGTGAGGCCAGTTTCGGAGTGCAGGGCGTTGTTGATGGTCGCCAGCAATACCGTGACGCTCAGGCCGCCGACCATGCCCAGGAAGATGGACGCGGCGACGATCAGCCGAAAGGGTTTCAACAGGGCGAACAACTCGCCGATGGCGCCACGGGGAGGCTGGGTCATGGAAGACGGTTCCTTGGGTGTAAAGGCAGATACCCAGTAGAACGTCTGGTGCGGGGGTTAATTTAGCCGGGCTCCTACGGGTTTGTGGGGGTTAGAGATCGCGCACTACGCGAAACCCGATCCAGTCACCACGCTCTTGCGGATACTGGCTGTTGCGATTGCCCGAGCGGGAGAACACCGGCGCTTCGCCCCAGTCGTTGCCGCGAATCCGCACCGCTTCGCAATTGGCCTCGACCCACGCGCTGCCGTCGGCAGGAGCGCCGACGTAGTTGGGGTGTTCGCAGTCTTCGACCCATTCATAGACATTGCCGTGCATGTCGTACATGCCAAAGGCGTTCGCTGGATAGCTGCCGACCGGCGAACTGTAGCTGTAGCCGTCGGCCGGGCCGTAGGTGTTGGCATGTTTGGCGATGCTGTATTGCTTGCCCTCGTCGAACGGGAAAGGAAAGGGGCCTTTGCTGCCTCCACGTGCGGCGTATTCGCGTTGGGCCTCGCTGACCATGTGGTATTTTTGCCCGGTTTTTTTCGACAGCCAGGCGACGTAGTTCTTCACGTCATCGAAGTTCATGCACACCGCTGGCTGGCGCGGACTCTGGGAGTAGCGTGGTTTGCTCGCGATGCATTCGCGCCCGGGGCGGGTGTCGCCATTGGCAATGGTCACGCCACTTTCGCGCACGTAGCTGTCCCACTCGCCGGCGGTGACCTGGAAGCGGCTCATGGCGAACGGCTTGGCGAACGTCACCTCGTGCATCGGCCCTTCATCGGGTTCACGGCCGACTTCGTCTTCCGGTGTGCCCATGGTGAAGGTGCCAGCGGGTAGCACGACCATTTCCGGGCAGTCGCGGCAGTCCTTGAACACCTTGCCCGGTTGCGGTGGGCTGGCGGCCAGGGTGGTGGTTGGGGAGAGTGCGGCGATGAGTGCGGTGAGGGCGAGTGCCTTCAACGGCGCAAGGGGGAAGTCTCGGTTCATAAGTCATCTCGAAGGAAAATACGGGGGATTGCTGGTTCAAGAGGTCCAATGTAGGAGCGAGCCTGCTCGCGATGGCGGTTGGGCAGTTGGATCTCCTGTGACAGGAGATCCGCTATCGCGAGCAGGCTCACTCCTACAGGAGGGAGGGCAAATCCAATGGATGTGGACAGCCTGTGGGTTAGGCATCAGGCGAGTTTGCCCAGCAAGGCCATGAACCGGTCGATCTCGTGTTCGCTGTTGAGCAACCCAGGGGCGATGCGGATGACCGGGCCGACGTCGCGGTCCACCGAGTCGCACACCACGCGGTTTTCCATCAGCTGTGCAGCGACTTTTTCGCAGTCGCGATCCTTGATTCGGAAGAAGGTGAAACCGGCCGACAGCTGCGGGCTGGCGGGGGTGACCAGCTCGATCTGCGGGCGCTCCAGCAGGCGATTTTTTGCGTAGGTGTTCAGCCCGTGGATGCGTGCCTGGACTTCGGCCTTGCCCAGTTCCAGATGCAGCTTGAACGCCTCGTCCAGCGCCCAGCGATGTTCAAAGCTGTGGTAGCCGCCCGGGGTCATGATGGTTGAGAACGCGGTGGCTTCGGAGAAGGTCGGGATGGTCGGCGTCACGTCCTTGAGTTCCGCAGAGCGGGCGCAGATGATCCCGGTGCCGCGCGGGCCGAACATCCATTTGTGGGTGCCGGCGATGAAGAAGTCGCAGTGCATGTCGGGAAAGTCCAGGTCTTCGACGCCAAAACCATGCACGCCGTCGACCACGTACAGAATGCGATCCTGGTCCGCGCGGTCGCGGTTGTGCTCTTGCACCAGCTTGCCGATTTCGCCAATGGGCAGTTTCACCCCGGAACCCGATTGCACCCAGGTCATGCCCAGCACTCGGGTGTTGGGCCGAATGCCCTGGGCAATCGAGCCCAGTATTTCATCCGCCGAGACCTTGCGGCTGTGCTCGAACAACTTGAGCTTGCGGACTTTCACGCCGTCTTTCTGCTGGCGGTAATCCAGCGCGTAGTTGGTTGCGTAGTGCTCGTGCTCGGTGGTGAGGATTTCCTGATCGGCCCGTACATGAATGCCGCCGTAGATCAGCGACAAGCCTTCGGTGGTGCTGCCGGTGAGGGCGATTTGCTCAGGCGTAGCCTTGAGGTAGCGAGCCGCCCACACGCGCACTTCCTGTTCGCGCTTCTCGGTTTCCCCCAAGTCCCAGTCCATCGCCCGACCGGGGTTGCGATCGAGGTTGGCGCGATGCCTCTCGATGGCCTCACGCACTGGCCTTGGGTGCGATGTCACCAGGAAGTTGGCGAAGTGCAGGTAGTCGGGATCCTGATTGAACAGCTGACGCAACTGCGCCCATTTGTCCTTCGGCAACGGCGCCGGATTGGTCGCCAGCGCCGGCAGGTTTACAGCGGCACCCAGGGGCAGGCCGGCAGCGATTATGCCGGCCTGCTTGAGGAATGATCGACGGTTGGTCATGGCTCAGGTTCGCTTTTGCAAAGTGGGATTCAGTGGTTCGCCAGCGGTTTCGACGACTGCTGCACCTGGTCCCAGACCCGCAGGAAATTGCCGCCCCAGAGCTTGGCGATATCGGCCTCGCTATAACCGCGACTGATCAACTCGGCCGTCACGTTGCGGGCTTCGCTGACGTCTTTCCAGCCATCGAGGCCACCGCCGTCGTTGAAGTCGGAGCTGATGCCGACATGGTCGATGCCGATTTTTTTTACCGCGTAGTCGATGGCATCGCCGTAATCCTTGAGGGTGGCCTTGGGTTCCTCATCGACAATTGCATAGAGCTGGCTGGCGTACTCGCCGAAGCGTTGTTCCGACCAGACAGTGATGATCGGATCGCCGGGCATCAAGGCCATCTCCAACCCCTGCAACGGTTGCAGGTCGAAGCGCGCACGCAGGGCATTGAGTTTGTCCTGGGTTGCCTGGCTGAGCGGGCGGATGTAGGTCGGGAAGCCGACGATCTGCACCACGCCGCCGCTCTGCTTGATCAGCTGCATTTCGGCGTCGCTGAGGTTGCGCGGGATGTCCACCAGCGCCCGGGGCGCCGAGTGCGAGGCAACCATCGGCGTACGGCTCAGTTGCGCGACCTGTTCCAGGGCCTTGGTCGACATCTGCGATACGTCGATGATTACGCCGAGGTCGTTGAGCCTGTGCACGGCCTGCTGGCCAAGCTCCGACAGGCCGCCGAGGGCGTCGCGCGAGTCGTTGAAAAACGGCAGCGGTCGTGAGGAGTCGGCCCAGGCGTTGTTGCCCACGTAGCTGAAGCCGAACATGCGCATGCCGCGCGCGGCCCATTTATCCAGGGCGTTGAGGTCGTTGCCCAGCGGGTAGGCGTTGAGCATGCTGATGAAAATCGCGAACTTGCCTTCGCCATGCAGACGGCGGAAGTCGTCGGGGGTGTAGGCGATGGCGGCCTGGTTGGGGAAGTCGCGCACCAGGGTGCTGATGATCTTGAAGCGGGTTTCCTGCTCGAATCGCGCTTCGTCGACAAAGCCTGCGGTGGGCCGGTGCGGGGCGTTTTCGCCATTCCAGATTTCCGGCCAGCCGAAGATGGTCAGGGCCGCTCCGGACAGGCGTCCGCGACCGGTCTTGACCAGGTCGAACTGGCCGCTGCCCTCCTTGTCGGCTTCGTTGCCGGCGGTGCCGAAGTCGAGTGGGACGGTGACGTGGCTGTCGAACGAGAGGATGCGTTCCTGCAGTTCATCGGCCTGCTTCATCACTTTCACCGGGTAGCCGGGGTTGTCCTTGAACCAATAATCCCAGGCCGCAAAGCCGGCTGCGGCGCTGATGGCCAACGCCAGCGGCAGGCCGATGTAGAGTGCCTTTTTCGAACGTGGTTTTGTCATTGCCATCTCAGTCAGGTTCGCCGCCCCGGTGCGGGCGCAGGGGCCTTGGTTATCTGGGAAGAACGATTGGCAGGTGGGAGAATTTAGCTGAATGTGCGGGCCCCATCGCGGGCAAGCCTTGCTCCCACAGGGATCGTGCCGAGATGCAGGTCCCTGTGGGAGCAAGGCTTGCCCGCGATGCTCTTAAATTCTTGAAGGCAACAAACGTTCTAGCTTGGATAAAGCCTGCTTCATGGCTGACACAGGTAGGGCAATGACGATTTCTCGACGATGGTTCATGGCAGGCCTGGCGCTGACCGGTGCCGCCGTGCCTGCGGCTTTTTATGGGCATCGCGAATGGACAAGGCCGGACCCGACGATCACCCCCGGCGAAGCGACGTTCGACGTGGCGGATGTGGCCGGCCAGCACCTGGCGAACACGTTGCGAGGCGTCTGGCAGATTCGCTTCGAGGGCCGTGATGGCGGGATCGAAGGTTTGCCCCGGGACGGCCTGGAGGTGTTTCTCGACATCGGCCACAAAGGCCGCGGTCTCAGCGGCTACCTCGACACCGCCGAGCGCCTGCGCTCCAGTGAACCGCCGCGTTACCGGGTGCTGGGTGATCTGGCGGATGCCAAGCCCGCCGAACTCAGCTGGCGCTTGATCGGCGCCGATGCGCTGGATGCGCTGCATGACACACCGAACTACGAGTTCAGCATGGCGCTGGACGAAGTCTGGGCGGGCTTCGGCAATGCCGGCAGCGGCACCCTCAGTGGCCGCGTGTTGAACCTGAATCGCCCGTTGATGATGACTGCCCAGGACAACCGATTTATCGCGGTCAAGCGAGTGTTTCCCGAAGCCCGTGAGCGCACCGGCCTCAACCCGCAGCTGCTGGCGTGGCTGATCTCCCCCGAGCACCGGCTGTTCCACCAGCTGTGGCACGCTTCCCGGGACAAGTGGCACACCCTTTCTGAAGACAAGCGCAACGCCCTGCGCGGTATCGGCTGGCAGCCTGGGCCGCGGGACAGGGAGCGCGATGCCCGGGGCACGCGCAAGGATCGCAACGGTTCGGGGGTGGATTTTTTCTTCATGCACCGGCATATGCTCGGTACGGCGCGCTCGATGCAGGACCTGCCGTCGTGGCCGCATTTTCCGCTGCCACAGCCGGAACTGGTGCGGGATCGAATCGGCTTCGCGCGGTATTTCGACAATCACGATGGCACGTCGCTGCCGCCCACCTGGCTGGCTGACGACGATGCCGAGTACTCGCAGTGGGTGGCCGACATCAAGACCGCCGAAACCTACCACAGCAATTTCCAGGTGTGGGAGTCGCGCTATCGTGACCCGCGTTATCTGTCGAAGCTGACCCTGGGGCAGTTCGGTTCCGAGGTCGAGCTGGGCCTGCATGACTGGCTGCACATGCGCTGGGCCTCGGTGCCGCGCGACCCGTCCAATGGCCAGCCGGTGCCGTTTGCCCGTGACCCTGCAGACTTTTCCGCGCGCTGGTTTGCGGCGGAGAACGATTTTCTTGGCGACCCGTTTTCCTCCCATGTGAGCCCGGTGTTCTGGCATTTCCATGGCTGGATTGATGATCGCCTGGAGGACTGGTTCCGCGCCCACGAGCGTTTTCATCCGGGGCAGGTGAGTCGTCTGGAGGTCAATGGCGTGGCCTGGTTTGCGCCTGGGCGCTGGGTTGAGGTGGATGATCCGTGGCTGGGTCCGGGGACTCATGGTTGCAGTACCACGCCGGGGTTGCAGGCGGGCAAGTCGGTGGAGCTGGATCCAGAAACCATGAAGCTGGCGTTGCGTATTACCTTTGGCGATGACGAGAAAAAGCTGGCTGAGCTGTTTCGCAAGGTGCCGCGACGACCCTGGTATGCGCGGCATTTGAAGGCTAAACAGGCTTGAAGACCGAGTGATCGTTCATCGCGAGCAGGCTCACTCCTACAGGGGCATTTCATCGCGAGCAGGCTCACTCCTACAGGGGCAGTGTCGTGTAGGAGTGAGCCTGCTCGCGATGGGGCCCTGGCAGACACCCCAACATCACAAAGCCTGCCACCCCCCACCCAACGCCTTGTACAACGCAATACTTGCCTGCAACCGCGCCAGCCGCAGCTGCACATTCAGATCCTGCGCCGCATACAAAGTGCGCTGCGTCTCCAGCACCGTCAGTAAGTCCTCGGCCCCGGCCTCATAGCGATTTTGCGCAATGTTGAACGCCGTCTGCGCCTGGTTCAGTTCTTCCCCTTGCCACTGACGCTGCTGATCCAGACCGCGAATGCTGTTCAGGGCTTTTTCCACGTCGGCAAAACCATTGATGATCGCCCCGCGATAATTCTCCAGCAGCTCTTCCTGGCGGGCTGTGGCCTTGTCACGTTCGGCGCCCAGGCGTCCGTTGTTGAACACCGGGGCGAGCAATCCAGCGGTGAGGTTGTAGAACGGGCTGCGCAGGATATCCGCCGCACGGTCGGCGCCAGAGCCCAGGTCGGCACTCAGGGTAACTTTGGGCAACATCGCCGCACGAGCGACCTTTACATCAGCTTGTGCGGCAGCCAGCTGCGCTTCGGCCCTGGCGATGTCCGGGCGGCGGCTGAGCAATTCGCTGGGCACGCCGGCGGCGATGGTCGGCCATGCCAGCTGAGCAAAACGCTCCTGGCCCAACGACAGCTGCTGCACCGGCCGGCCGAGCAGGGCGGCGAGGTTGATCTGCGCCTCCTGGGCCTGCTGCTGCACCAATGGCAACTGCCGTTGCTGCGCCGCCACGAGGCTCTTCTGCTGCGCCAGCTCCAGGGCCGTTGCCGAACCCGAGTCATAGCGGGTCTGCACCAGGCTCAGCACGCTCTGCGCGTTGGCCAGGTTCAACTCGGCGATACGCTGCTGTTCCTGCAGCGACAGGGTTTGCGCATAGCCGTTGGCGACGCTGCTCTGCAGAGTCAACGCCACCGTGGACTGATCGAATTGACTGGCCTGCAGCGCGAACTGCGCACTGTCGCGGGACGCACGCTGACCGCCCCAGAAATCGATTTCATAGCTGGCACTGAGATTGGCGTCGAAGTAGTCCACCGCCTTGTTGCTGCTGTCGGCGTCCAGTTGGCTGTAGCCATTGCCGCGCAGCAATTTTTGGCGATTGGCATTCAGGCCAGCCTTGACCTCCGGCAACTGCGAACCGCCGGCCACCACTGTCTCGGCCTGGGCCTGGCGGACTCGGGCCATCGCGGCTGCCAGGTCGAAACTGCCCACTCGGGCTTGCTCGACCAGCAGGTCAAGCTGCGGGCTGCCGAACTGCGACCACCACTGCGTATTGCTGCGGACAGCGCCATCGATGTGCGGTGATTGCCAGGTGGCAGGTGGCTGCAGACCACTGTCCGGACGCTGGGCGGGACTGCCGCAGGCGCTGAGCAACAGGCAGAGAGTCAACAGGCTGAGTGGCGGCTTCATAAATCGATCATTCACTGGTAAGGGCCGTGACCGGGTCGAGTCGGGCAGCTTTGCGGGCCGGCATGAAGCCGAAGACAACACCGGTGACCAGGGCGCAGCCAAACGCGCCGAGCACCGCTATCAAGGAGAATGCGACCGCCACTTCACTGATAATCAGCACGCCGCCGACGATCAGCGCCAGGGCGATACCGGCGAGCCCGCCCACCACCGAGAGCATCACCGCCTCGGTCAGGAACTGGCGCAGGATATCGCGCTGGCGAGCGCCGGTGGCCATGCGGATGCCGATCTCGCGGGTGCGCTCGCGCACCGTCATGAGCATGATGTTCATCACGCCGATCCCGCCCACCAGCAGGGAGATCGCGGCGATCGAGCCAAGCATCAGCGACAGGGTGTTCTGCGTGCGCGCTTCGGCCTGGATCATGGCGGCGTTGTTGGTCAGTTCGAAATCTTTCTTGCCATTGTGCAGGCGCAGCATCAGTTGCTCGATCGCCTGTTCCGTTTCCTTGACCTTGCGTGCATCAGCGGCGGCGATGGCGATGTACTCCGGGTTGTGAGTGCCGAACAGGCGTACGCTCGCTGCGGAATACGGAATGGCGATGCGGTCGTCGCTGTCGGAATCGCCGGAGCTGGCGCCTTTTTCCGCGAGCACGCCGACCACCTGGAACGGCACGTTTTCAATGAGGATGTACTGGCCGATCGGGTTGGCGACATTCTTCAGCAGCTTCTGCCGCACCTTGTGGCCAATGACCGCAACCGCTGCGGCGTTCTGTTCGTCCGCTTCGGTGAAGTAGCTGCCTTCGACCACGGGCCAGTTGAAGATCGCCGGGAAGTTGGTGTCGTTGCCGCCGACGTAGCTCAGGTGGTCGAGATTGCCGAAACGCACCCCGGCTTCCTGGCCGTTGACCGGCATGATGCGCGTCACCTGCGGCAGGCTGCCGACTGCCTTGACCTCGTCCAGGGTCACGATACCCAGGGGCGTTCGCGGGTTGGGCGAGGAGCCGCTGAGGTAAATGATGTTGGAGCCGAACGCGCCCATCTGCGCCATGACCTGGCGCTTGCTGCCTTCGCCGACGGCGAGCATCACCACCACCGACGCAACGCCGATGATGATCCCCAGCAGTGTCAGGGCGGTGCGAAAGCGGTTGATCCACATGACCCGCCACGCGGCTTGCACTGCGTCGACCAGTTCACCTTTCCAGGCGCCAGTGGCTTCGGCGCCCTCGCTCAGGCGCTTGCGCAAGTCTACCGCCTGCAGTGCGCCGGGATTGGCCGAGGCCTGCACCTGGGGATTGTCCTGGGCGCTGTCGCTGATGATCAGCCCGTCGCGAATTTCAATAATGCGTTTGGCCCGCGCCGCCACTTCGCGGTCGTGGGTGATCAGGATCACCACGTGGCCCTGGCTGGCGAGTTCGTCGAGCAGGGTCATGACCTCGGCGCCGCTATGGCTGTCGAGGGCGCCGGTGGGTTCGTCGGCGAGGATGATATGACCGCCGTTCATCAGCGCGCGGGCGATTGACACCCGTTGTTGCTGGCCGCCGGAGAGCTGGTGCGGACGGTTGCCGGTGCGTGAGGCCAGGCCCAGGCGGTCGAGGAGGGCGGCGGCGCGGGCGTGGCGCTCGGCGGCTGGCGTGCCTGCGTAGATCGCCGGCATCTCGACGTTTTCCTGGGCTGAGCCGGACGGAATCAGGTGATAACCCTGAAACACGAACCCGAAGGCTTCACGGCGCAGCCAGGCCAGCTCGTCGCTGTCGAGGCCGGCGACATTTTCCCCGGCGAAGCGGTACTCGCCCGAAGTCGGGCGGTCGAGGCAGCCGAGGATGTTCATCAGGGTCGACTTGCCGGAACCGGAAGCTCCGACTATCGCGACGAATTCGCCGGCGTGGATCGACAGGTCGATCCCGCGCAATACGTGGACTTCAGGGGCGTCGCCGCCGCCATAGGACTTGCGGATATCCTGCAGGTCGATCAGGGGCGTCAGCATTCAGCCGCCACTCCCGTCGGCCGGACCGATGAGCAGGTGATCGCCTTCCTCCAGGCCGTCGATTATCTGCACCCGCAGGCGATCGCTGATGCCCGTGCGCACCAGTCGTTGCTGCAGGCTGCCGTTTTCGGCCACTACCTGGGCAGTTTGCTGGTCGGTCTGGGGGCCGGCTTGCAGGGCGGCGATGGGGGCGGTGAGGACGTTCCTGGCCTGGTCGGAAACGAAAAATACCTGGGTGGTCATCTCTGCCATCAGGGCATTGTCGGCGTTATCGACATCGAGCAATACGGTGTACAACACCACTCGCGCGCTGCCGCTTTTGCTCGAACTGGCCGGGCTGCCTCCGCCTTGGCTGGTCTGGTCCAGAGGCTTGGGTGGCACCGGGAGGATTTGCCGAACGGTGCTGCTCCAGCGTCGGGTGCCGCCGCTCAAGGTGGTGAACCAGGCCTGCATGCCGGGTTTGACGTGGCCGATATCGGCCTCCGAAACCTCGGCCCAGACCGTCATCGGCGACAACTTGGCGATGCGCAGGATCAGCGGGGTTTGCTGTTGCGCGTTAAGCGTCTGACCTTCCCGGGCATCGAGGGCAACGACAGTGCCGGCCATGGGCGCGTAGATCCGCGTGTAGCCGAGTTCCGCCTGGTCGCTGCGCAGACTGGCCTGGGCTTGGCGAATCTGCGCCTGGAACATATCGATCCGGGCCTGGGTAGCGTGCAGTTCGGCCTGGGCGGTTTGCACGTCTTCCTCGCGGGTGGCGCCGCCAGCCTTGAGGTGCAGCTGACGCTGGAATTTCTGCCGCGCCAACTCATGCTGGGCCCGCTGTTCCGCGAGCTGCGCCCTGAGGTTTTCAATCGAGAAGCGCCCTGCGTCGAGTTTGGCCTGTTGCGTCGACGGATCAATTTCCACCAGCAACTGACCTTCCTTGACGATGTCACCGACTTCCACGTGGATCTTCTGGATCTGCCCGGAAGCCTGGGCGCCGACGTCGACATAGCGCCGCGGCTGCAGGGTGCCCAGCGCGGTGACACTGCTTTCGATGTCGCCACGGCTGACCTGCACGGTGGCGAATTTGTCCCGACCGGGCGGGATCATCTGCCAGGCGGCGACGGCGATAACGGGGATCAGACACAGGGCTGCAAGCAGGGCGCGTCGGGTGTGTCGGGGACGTTTCATGCAGGGTTCCGGCCAATGGAAATCGACCCGTCGTTCGCTCAGCCGAAATATATCCGGCAATAGTTGAACGCTGCCGGCAGGCCGACAGAGACGGGGAGCTGTCCTTAATACGAGAAAAGCCGCGGCGAATTTAGGCGCGGACACATGTGGGCACACATATAGACCATGACAATTTGTCGGGCAAGACCAAGCAATACTTTAAATCTATATGAGAATTACTATAAATTACGCGCCTCGCTCTGCCACTATCTTGCCACTGCCCATTTCGGCGGTCGACAGGGTGGCTCAAGGATTGAATCCGCACTCGTGCGGCTGGGAGTCATGTTGGAAAACTACTATCGTGAGCTGGTGTGTTTCCTGAACGCCAAGCTAGGCAACCGTCAGGTGGCCGAAGATGTGGTGCATGACGCCTATCTGCGGGTGCTTGAACGCTCCAGCACCACGCCGATCGAGCAGCCCCGCGCTTTCCTTTATCGCACCGCGCTCAACCTGGTGATCGACGATCACCGCCGCAATGCCCTGCGCCAGGTCGAGTCGCTGGAGGTGCTCGATAACGAGGAGCGCTACTTCACCCCCTCACCGCACAACAGCCTCGACCACGGCCAGCGTCTGGAAATGCTCCAGCGGGCCTTGGCCGAATTGCCTCGGCTGTGCCGCGAGAGCTTTATGCTGCGCAAGATCGATGGTCTGTCCCACCCGGAAATCGCCGAGCACCTGGGCATTTCCCGAGCCCTGGTGGAAAAACACATCGTCAACGCGATGAAACACTGCCGGGTGCGGATGCGGCAGTGGGATGGCCATTGATCCAAAGTTGTTAAATTAAGTTTCACTGTCCTCGTCCATCTCAACAGACGACCTGGCACCCGATGCTCAGGTCACTCAGCTTTTTCTCCCCGCTGTTGAGGGGTTCATCCAGAGGACACTGGAAATGACACAGGCAATTGCATCGCCCATCGTTCACGACCTGATTGGCGTCGGTTTCGGCCCTTCGAACCTGGCGCTGGCCATCGCCCTGCAAGAGCGCGGGCCGACCCAGGGTGAACTGGATGTGCTGTTCCTCGACAAACAGGCCGACTACCGCTGGCATGGCAACACCCTGGTCACCCAGAGCGAGCTGCAGATCTCTTTCCTCAAGGACCTGGTGACCCTGCGCAACCCCACCAGCCCCTACTCGTTCGTCAATTACCTCAAGCACCACGGGCGCCTGGTGGACTTCATCAACCTCGGCACTTTTTACCCGTGCCGCATGGAATACAACGACTACCTGCGTTGGGTCGCCGCGCAGTTCGCCGCGCAGAGCCGCTACGGCGAGGAGGTACTGACCATCGAGCCGGTGCTGCACAACCAGCAGGTCGAGGCACTGCGGGTGATTTCCCGCGACGCACAAGGCCAGCAGCATTTGCGTACCACCCGTTCGGTGGTGGTCAGCGCTGGCGGCACCCCACGCATTCCCGAGGCGTTCAAGACGCTCAAGGGCGACAGCCGGGTGTTCCATCATTCGCAATACCTGGCGCAGATGGCCAGCCTGCCTTGCGTCAACAACCAGCCGATGAGCATCGCGATCATCGGCGGTGGGCAGAGTGCAGCCGAGGCCTTCATCGACCTGAACGACAGCTTTCCTTCAGTGCAGGTGGACATGATCCTGCGTGGCTCGGCGCTAAAACCTGCGGACGACAGCCCCTTCGTCAACGAAGTATTTTCCCCCGAGTTCACCGACCTGGTGTTCCAGCAAGCCAGCACCGAGCGTGAGCGCCTGGTGAACGAGTACCACAACACCAACTATTCGGTGGTGGACATTGACCTGATCGAACGCATTTACGGCATCTTCTACCGCCAGAAAGTCTCGGGCATCGCTCGCCATGCGTTCCGCACGTTGACCACCATCGAAAAAGCCACCGCGACCGAGCGCGGCATCGAGTTGGCAGTGCGCAACAACGCCACCGGGGAAGTGACGGTTCGGCTCTACGACGCCGTGGTGCTGGCCACCGGTTACGAGCGGCAGATGCACCGCAAACTGCTGGCGCCGCTTGAACAGTACCTGGGTGATTTCGAGGTGGATCGTAATTACAAAGTGATCACTGACGAGCGCTGCAAGGCCGGCATTTATATGCAGGGTTTTTGCCAGGCGAGTCACGGCTTGAGCGATACCCTGCTATCCATCCTGCCGATCCGCGCGGACGAGATTGCCGGATCGTTGTATGAACATGCCAAGCACCGTGGGCATAGCCGCACGATGGTGGATTTGCTCTTGGCTACCGCCAGCTGAGATATCTTTAGCCGCTGGGGGAGGGTGCTCTCCACTATCACGCCATACCCATATCCCCGTAGGAGCCCGGCTTGCCGGCGATGGCGCCCGCAAGATCGCCATCGCCGGCAAGCCGGGCTCCTACGGATTTGTGCCGAGCCCAATTTCCGCGTACACCCGAATCAACCGTAGGAGCCTGGCTTGCCGGCGATGGCGCCCGCAAGATCGCATCGCCGGCAAGCCGGGCTCCTACAGGGGTTGCGCCCACCCCATCAAAAAAACTGCCATCAGGCAGCCATCGCCGCGCCCGCCTCGCTACAATGCCTGCCATGTCTTGCAGAGGTTCCTATGGTCAAAGCGATGGTGGTAGACGATCACCCGTTCATTCGGGCATCGGTCACAATGCTCCTGCAGCAGGAAAACATCGAAGTGATCGCCGAGGCGGACAACGGCGCGGATGCCGTGCAACGAGCCCGCGAACACGCGCCCGACCTGATCATCCTCGACATCGCCATGCCCAGGCTCGACGGTCTGCAGGTCATCAGCCGGATCATGGCCGACCAACCGAAGTGCAAGATTGTAGTGCTCACCTCGCAGTCACCGATCTTCTACGCCATGCGCTCGATGAAGGCCGGCGCTGCCGGTTACATCAGCAAGAACGATGACCTCGATGAATTGGTCAGAGCCATCAAGGCCGTCTTGAGCGACTACACATTCTTTCCCAACCTGGCCACCAGTTCAGTGCGGCGCAGCGATACCCAGGCCAGTGATATGGAACTGATCCAGAGCCTGTCCGATCGTGAACTGACGATTCTGCAGCAGCTGTCCAATGGCATGAGCAACAAGGAGATCGGCGAAGCCATGCTGCTGAGCAGCAAGACCATCAGCACCTACAAGACCCGCCTGATCGAAAAACTCAACGTGAAGTCCGTGGTGTATCTCGCCGATTTTGCCAAGCGTAATCAGTTGGTGTGAATGAATCAGGGCTTGGGTAAATGGCTGGTCGGATTGCTGTTGGCGGGCTCCGTTCATTGTTTATGGGCCGCAGCGGCGCCGGTGGAAAACCTGCGGGTGCTGGGACGTTCCCAGGTGGATGGCTACCAGGCGGTTCTCGATGAGCCCGACCGGCAATGGCTGCGTGACAAGGGCGTACTGGTGTTGGGCGCTTCGGCGCCGGACTACCCACCCTTCGGCATCACTGGCACCGGGCGAGACTATGAAGGACTGACGGCGGATTACGCGGCGCTGCTGGCCGAGCTGTTGCAGGTGCGCATCGAGGTGCGGCGTTATCCATCCCGGGCTGATGTAGTGCATGCGGTTCATCAGGGCGAGGTGGACTTGCTGGGCACGTCCAACGACTACGAGGCGGCGGACCCGCAGCTGGTGATGTCCAGTGCCTACGCCGAGGACCAGCCGAGCCTGGTCACGCGCATCGGCGACAGCCAGAACGCTACGCCCGACCTTGCCGGCAAGCAGGTGGCAATGCTCTACCACTACCTGCCGCCGGAAACCGTCACGGCGCACTTCCCCAACGCCCGGTTGCAACTGTATCCCTCGACACTGAGTGCGATCGGCGCAGTAGCTTTTGGCACGGCCGATGTCTATCTGGGCGACTCGATCAGCGCCAATTACCTGATCAACAAAAATTACCTGAACAACGTGCAATTGGCGGCGTTTCTCGACACCAACGTCAACGACTTCGCCTTCGCCATTGCCCGGGACAACCCGCAGCTGCTGCGCGTCGTCAATGCGGCGCTGGCGGTGATTCCCGCGAGCGAGCGGCTGACCATTCAGCGTCGTTGGAGCGCGGGCGGGGCGAACATGAGCGGGTTGCACCTGTTGCACTTCAGCAGCGCCGAACAGCGCTGGATGGAGCAGCACCCCCACGTCAAAGTGGCCATCGACGAGAGTTTCCTGCCGCTGTCGTTCTACGGTCAGGATGGCAAGTTTCGCGGCCTCGGCGCCGATGTGCTGGCCAAAGTGGCGTTGCGCACCGGGTTGAAGTTCGATATTCAACGCCTGCGCACGGTCCCCGAGCTGATTCGGCAGGTCGAATCCGGCCAGGCCGACCTGCTGATCAGCCTGACGCCCAGCGCCGAGCGCGAGCAGTCCTTGCGGTTCACCCGACCCTACCTCAGCACGCCGTATGTGTTGGTCAGCCGTTCGGCCAGTGGCAGTCCAGCGACCCTGGACGAGATGGCTGGCAAACGCCTGGCGGTGATCCGTGGGACGCCGGTGCGCGACCAGTTGATCGCGCAGTATCCGAGCATTAAATTGGTCGATGCCGATAACGCCGAGCACGCCATGACCCTGGTGGCCAACGGTCAGGCGGAGGCCGCCGTCAGCGCGCTGATTACTGCGCGCTACATGATTTCACGGCAGTACCGCGACCGGTTGCGCATTACCAGCACCGTCGGCACCACGTCCGCCCGCCTGGGTTTCGCCACCGCTCGCGATGCCAGCGAACTGTATTCGATCCTCGACAAGGCGCTGCTGAGTATTCCTCCGGAGGAGCTGGACGAAGTGTCCAACCGCTGGCGCAGCGAAGTGGTGGTGGACGACAGCTACTGGTTGCGGCATCGCGCGGCAATCATTCAGGGCTTTGCCCTGGCGGCCGTGTTGCTGTTGCTGGCCCTGGGCTGGATCGCCTATCTGCGCCAGTTGATCGCCAAGCGCAAACAGGCGGAAGTGGCCCTCAGCGACCAGCTGGAGTTCATGCGCGTGTTGATCGACGGCACACCGCACCCGATCTACGTGCGCGACCGCCAGGCACGGCTGCTGATCTGCAATTCGGGCTACCTCGACGTGTTCGGTATCGAGCGCGACGCAGTGGTCGGCAAGACAGTGATCGAAGGCATGTTCAAGAACGTGCAGGAAGCTGCGGTTTACCATGAAGACTATCTGCAGGTCATGCAAGACGGCCAGCCGCGGGTGCAGGATCGCCAGCTAACTTTGGGCGCAGACGTGCTGACCATCTACCACTGGATGCTGCCGTACCGCGCCAGCAACGGTGAGGTCAGCGGTCTGATCGGTGGCTGGATCGATATCAGCGAACGCCAACGCCTGGTCCAGGCACTGCGCGAAGCCAAGGACGACGCCGACGACGCCAATCGGGCGAAGACCACTTTCCTGGCCACCATGAGCCACGAGATCCGCACGCCAATGAACGCGGTGATCGGCATGCTGGAACTGGCGATGAAAAAAGCCGATCAGGGGCTGACCGATCGTTTTGCCATCGAAGTGGCCTCAGGTGCCGCGCGCAGCCTGCTGGACCTGATCGGCGATATCCTGGATGTCTCGCGCATTGAATCCGGACACTTGAGCCTAACCCCGGAGCGCGCCAACCTGGGTGAACTGGTGATTGCCGTCACGCGCATTTTCGAGGGGTTGGCGCGACAGAAGCAGCTGCGCCTGATCCTCGAACTGGATGTCGCAGCCCATCGCGAGGTACTGATCGATCCGCTGCGTTTCAAGCAGATCGTGTCCAACCTGTTGAGCAACGCCATCAAGTTCACCGAGGCAGGCGAAGTGCGCCTGCGAGTCAAGGTCCAGCCCGGGCCAGACGAGCGCCTGTCGCTGTGCCTGCAGGTAGCCGATACCGGCATCGGCATTAGCGATGAGGATCAGCTGCGTTTGTTCAGCCCCTTCACCCAGGCCAGCAACAATCGCCAATCGGCGCGCAGCGGCTCGGGACTGGGGCTGGTGATCAGCCGCACGTTGTGCGAAATGATGGGCGGCCGGCTGACGTTGAGCAGCAGGGTGGGGAAGGGCACCGAGGTCGACGTCACCCTCGATCTGCCCATGTTGCAAGCGCTGGATGAGGCGGAGCCTGTGCGAGTCGAAGCGATACCGGCGCATCGTCCATTGAGCATCCTGGTGGTCGACGATTACCCGGCGAACCGCCTGGTGGTCTCCCAGCAACTGAGCTACCTCGGGCACAAGGTCCGGGACGCTGAAGACGGCATGCTGGGGTTGCGCGCCTGGCGCGGCCAGCCGTTCGATGTGGTCATCACCGACTGCAACATGCCGGTCATGACCGGGTACGAATTGGCCCGGGCCATCCGCGAGGAAGAGCGCGCCAAGGGGCTCGCCCCCAGCCTTATCCTGGGCTTTACCGCCAATGCCCAACCCGAGGAAAAGCAGCGCTGCCTGGACGCGGGAATGGATGACTGCCTGTTCAAGCCGATCAGCCTCGGGGACCTCGGCGCCCGGCTGGCCAGCCTGATCCCGAGTACCGGGCAGGTCGTAACGCCCGCCACGGATGATCTCGACCTGGGAGGGCTGCGCCAGTTGACCGGGGGTGACGCGGCGTCGATCAAACGCCTGCTGGACGACCTGGCGTCGAGCAACGACGAGGACATGGCGCGGTTGATGCGGCTGTTCACGCAAAACGACATGCCGGGCCTGGCGAACCTCGCTCATCGTATCAAGGGCGGTGCGCGAATCATCAAGGCCCAGGCGTTGATCGAGGCTTGCGAACGCCTGGAAGCGGCTTGCAACGGAGTGCATCCGGGGCAGTTGACCGAGGCTGTTGACGAGTTGCATCAGGCGATGGAACGACTGGCCGAGCGCTTGGCGTGACGGCTGTCAGACATCACCCGAAAGAACTTTGGGAAATTTCCTACAAGGTTTGGGAAATTTCCTAAATTGCATCCACCGCACGTTCTGGATAATCGACGTCCCTTCCAAGACGAGTCGAGACGACATGACCTGCCTGCCACTGCGCGTTCTGATACTCGAAGACCATGCCTTTCAACGCTCCGTGGCCGTGAGCATGTTCAAGCAGGCAGGCTGTCGCGAGGTGTTCGAAGCGTGCGACGGCGCCCAGGCGCTGGCGGTCTTGCAGGAAGTCGGCCCGGTAGACATCGCCCTGTGCGATTTGCAGATGGAGGGCATGGACGGCCTGGAATTCTTTCGCCAGCTAGGGGCCGGCGGGCAGGTCAAATCGATCATCATCAGCAGTTCGCTGTCGGCGGATCTGCGGCGGGCGGTGCACCAGATCGTCTCTTTGCTCGGCCTCGAGTTGCTGGGCGATGTTGGCAAGCCGCTGCACCCACAGGTGTTGCGCGAGTTGCTCGACAAACACCGCAATGCTGTGCCGGTCACACCAGCAACTGCAGCGCCCCTGCAATTGGCCAGCGAGGAGGAAGTGTGCGAGGCACTGGTCCTTGAGCAGATCGAGTCCTGGTACCAGCCTAAATTTAATCTGCACACCGGCCAGGTCTGCGGTGTCGAGGTGCTCAGCCGCTGGCTGCATCCGCAGAGGGGCGTCCTGTCACCGGCGGTGTACCTGCCGATACTGGAGCAGCACGGGCAGATGGACCGGTTGTTATTCGCCCAGCTGGAGCAGGCGCTGATCCTGCAACGGGAGGCGGCCAGCCGGGGCTTTTCCCTGAACATGGCGTTCAACCTGCAAACCGCGCAACTGGCTGGCAGCGAACTGACCACCAGCATCCGGCGCATCCTGAACCGCCATGGCGCGCCGGGCTGCGGGCTGACCTTCGAACTCACGGAAAGCGGGTTGCTGGAAGCACCCGCCACCAGCCTGGGCAACCTGGTCCGCCTGCGAATGATGGGGTGCCGGCTGTCCATTGATGACTTCGGCGCGGGTTTTTCTTCACTGCAACGCCTGTGTCAGCTGCCTTTCAACGAGATCAAGCTCGATGCCGAGTTTGTCCGCAACCTGGAACACGAACCGCGCTGTCGTGCCGCCATCAGCAGCACCCTGGCGCTGGGGGACAGCCTGGGCATGTCGGTCGTCATCGAAGGCATCGAGACCGACGCTCAGCGCCTGCACCTGATGGCGCTCGGTTGCATCCAGGGGCAGGGATACTGGTATGCACGGCCCATGAGTGGTGAAGATTTGCTGGCATGGTTGCAATTGCAGGGCGAATCCTTGAGCGATAGCTGAAGGCGATAGTCGGACAAATGGGGGCGGTTTTTAGGAAAAGTCCTACAGAAAGCTCCCTGGCGCATGCGTAGCCTTGCGCCATCTCGAATTTGACACCCTGCTGGGGGCCTACGTTGTCGAACAAAGCCTTGCGTATCCTGATTGCCGACGAGCAGCATTTTCAGCGCATGCGAATCGAACGATTGTTCAATCAGCTCAACTATTACCGGGTTGCACCGGTGCATTGCCTTGAGGAATTGCTGACGCTGGTGGAGTACGGCTGCGAGCCGTTCGATCTGGTGGTGATCAATGCTGCAATGGCAGGCGATGCTTTGAACCTGGTGGATTTCTTTCGCGATAACGCCCAGGTGCGTCATACCTTCATCTACGACGGCCATCGCGCAAAGTTGCCGCCAGTTCGCGCTAGCGAGCAGCAGAAAATCCAGGTCAGCCCGTCATCTTTGCCGGACCTGGCCGCGATCAGCCGTCTGATGGCACTGGTTGATCGCCGCCTGCCGTCCGTCGGGACTGTCATTTCTGTCAGGTAGTTTCACCGGAGTCCCCATGTCAGAATTTTCGCGCAGCTGTTGCGTTTGATCCGCGCCTGTCCCGTGAGCATCCGATGCTCAATCGTCGTGTTTTTGTACATGGAGTTGTCATGAAGTCAGCGCTGATTGTGGACGATCATCCGGTGGTTCGCGCCGCAGTCAAAATCGTGCTCCGACAGGAAGGATTTCAACGGGTTTACGAAGCCAGCAGTGGTAACGAGGTCATGCCATTGGTCCGCGAGCACCAACCGGACGTGCTGGTGTTGGATATTTCCCTGCCCAAGCTCGATGGGCTGGAGGTACTGGCAAGGCTCCAGGACAGTGGCGAGCGCTGCCGGGTAGTGGTCTTTTCCTCCCACGAAGCGATGTTCTTCCAGGACCGCTGCATCCGCGCTGGCGCCGCAGCCTATGTTGCCAAGTCGAACGACCTGGAGCATTTGCACAAGGCCATCCACGCCATTACGGCCGGCTACACCTATTTCGCCCAGCTCTCGACCTCGGTTTCCCTCAGTGCCCTGCAACGCAGTGAAAAGCAGCGCATCGATGGCCTGTCCAACCGCGAGCTGAGCATCTTCCGCTACCTGGCCATGGGCATATCAAACAAGCAGATCGCCGAAACCCTGCACCTGAGCCATAAGACAGTCAGCACCTACAAGACGCGGCTGATTGAAAAACTCGACGTCAAGTCGGCGGTCCACCTGAGGGATTTCGCCCTGCGCAATTGCTTGATCTGAATGAACATATTCCTGCGCCCACGTCGCCTGATTGCAGCATTGTTGCTGGGCCATTGGCTGTGGCTCAACCCGGCCTGGGCGCAACCGCAAACCATGGCCTTATTGTGTCGCTCCGAAGTCACCGGCTACAGCGCCCGGCTGTCGGCGAGCGATGCCGCCTGGCTCGGGCACAAGGGCCGCCTGGTGCTTGCGGTCTCGGCGCCCGATTATCCGCCTTTCGATATCACCACCGCGGGCAACTCCCTGGAAGGCCTGACTGCCGACTACGCCGGCCTGCTCAAACAACTGTTGAGCGTCGACATCGAGGTGCATCGTTATCCGTCCCGGGAAGAAGCGGTCCGCGCGATCAAGCAGGGCGCGGCCGATTTGCTGGGGACGGCCAACCGTTATGAAGCCCAGGATCCGCAGTTGCGCATGTCCAGCGCCTACGCCGTGGACCAGCCGGTGCTGGTCACTCGCCTGGGCTCGACACAGCCACTGGACCCGCAATTGGCCGACAAGCGCCTGGCGATGCTGTACCACTACCTGCCCGAGAAAACCGTGCAGGGTTTTTATCCCGATGCACAGGTGCAACTCTTCCCCTCGACACTGGAGGGCGTGGGGGCTGTGGC
Organism: Pseudomonas sp. RIT-562; assembly: GCF_026241895.1. Taxonomy (GTDB): domain Bacteria; phylum Pseudomonadota; class Gammaproteobacteria; order Pseudomonadales; family Pseudomonadaceae; genus Aquipseudomonas; species Aquipseudomonas mandelii_F. Next base: position 78,357 of record NZ_JAPJIV010000017.1, read on the forward strand.
GTTTGGTCAGGCCGACGTGTACCTGGGCGATGCCATCAGCACTCATTACCTGATCAGCGAAAATTACATCAACAACGTACAGCTGGCGGATTTCTCGCAGCTTGAATCTGGTCGCTTTGCCTTCGCCATGAAGTACGAGAACGTACGGCTGCAGCGGATCGTCAACCAGGCTTTGGCGGCTGTGCCGATCGATGAACGACTGAATATCCTGCATCGATGGGGCGCCAGCGGGCCTTCCATTGCCGGCACCCAGTCGCTGCATTTCACGGCGGTCGAACAGCGTTGGCTCGACGCGCACCCGCGGGTGAAAGTGGCGATCAACGACAATCTGATGCCCATCTCTTTCATCGACGGTGAGGGCCAATTTCGGGGCATCACCGCCGATGTCTTGGGCAAGATCAGTGTGCGCACCGGCTTGAAATTCGACGTCGTGGCGGTGCCGTCCGTGGGCCGGATGATCGAGCAGATAAAGTCGGGGCAAGTCGACCTGATTGCCGGAATCAGCCCCAGCAGTGAGCGCGAAATCGATTTGCAGTTCACTCGCCCATTCATGACCAGCCCGAACGTGCTGGTGATCCGTGATGCGCCGTGGAGCCCGGCGACGCTTGACGAAATGGCCGGAAAAACCCTGGCGGTGACCCAGGGCAATAGCACCGCAGAGTTCCTCCGTCAGCACTACCCGCAGATCAAATTGATCGCCGCACCCCTGACGGCGCAAGCGATGGAGATGGTTGACCGGGGCGAGGCAGAAGGTGCGATCAATTCGCTGATCGGCGCCCGCTATATGATTTCGCGGCAGTTCCCCGGGCGACTGAAAGTGACCAGCACCGTCGGCACCGACCCGGCTCGCAGTACCCTGGCAACCGGTCGTGAATCTGCGCAGTTGCACTCGATCCTGGACAAGGCACTGCTCAGTATTTCGCCCGAAGAAATCGAAGACATGACTCAGTATTGGCGCAACGACCTGATGGTCGAACCCAGCTACTGGTTGCGCCATCGCCAGGATATTCTGCGCGGGTTCGCCGCCGCTGGGGCATTGCTGCTGCTGGCGCTGGCGTGGATAGTCTGGCAGCGCCGGCAGATTCGCCAGCGTCAGCAGTTGCTGCAGCAATTGCAGGAGGCCAAGGACGCCGCCGACGATGCAAATCGGGCGAAGACGACTTTCCTGGCGACCATGAGTCACGAAATCCGAACGCCGATGAATGCCATGATCGGCATGCTCGAGCTGGCACTCAAGCGCGCCGAGCAGGGCTTCGTCGACCGCCCGGCGATCGAGGTTGCGTCCACGGCGGCGCAACAGCTGCTGGGTTTGATCGGCGACATCCTGGACATCGCGCGAATCGAGTCCGGGCACCTGTCGCTGAGCCCCGAACGGGCTAATTTACGCAGCTTGGTCGACTCGGTGTGCCGGGTTTTCGAAGGCCTGGCCCGGCAGAAAAATCTGCAGTGGCACGTCGAGTTGGCGCCAGGCAGCGACTGCGACGTGATGATCGATCCCACTCGATTCAAACAGATTCTGTCCAACGTATTGAGCAACGCCATCAAGTTCACCGCGCACGGTGGTGTGAGCCTCACGCTGCAAGTGGAAACGGCCCGCGACGGGCATCTGGCGGTCAGCGTGCGGGTCGAGGACAGCGGTATCGGCATCAGCGAGTTCGATCAGAAACGCCTGTTCAGTCCGTTTGTGCAGGCTGGCAATAATCCACAATCGGGGCGTCAGGGCTCCGGATTGGGGCTGGTGATCAGCCGTACATTGTGCGAAAGAATGGGCGGGCAACTGCTGCTCGACAGCGCGCTGGGGCGCGGCACCGCAATTGTGATCAGTCTTGATCTGCTGGTGTTGCAACCGTTGCCCAGCAGTGAGGTTCCCGCTGCTGTGCAGGCTCCGGTGCGGGCGTTGTGCATCCTGGTGGTCGACGATTATCCGGCCAATCGTCTGCTGCTCTCGCGCCAGCTAGGCTACCTGGGGCACCAGGTTCTGGTGGCCGAGAATGGCGAAGAGGGGCTTAGGCAGTGGCGCGAGCATGAGTTCGACGTGGTCATAACCGACTGCAACATGCCGCTGCTCAGCGGGTACGAATTGGCAGGAGCGATACGGGATGAAGAGCGCGCCCGCGCACTGCAGCGGATGCTGATTTTGGGATTTACTGCCAACGCCCAGCCAGAGGAGCGCGCTCGGTGCCTGGAGGCGGGCATGGATGATTGCCTGTTCAAGCCCATCAGCCTGGCCGACCTCAATGTCTGGTTGGCGTCGAGGTTTGGAGCAACGCCCGCAGTGATCGAGGTTCGCGCCAATGCCGAGATCGACCTGCGCGGCCTGGAACAGTTTGTTGGTGCCGATCGAGAGTTGATCGAGCAACTGCTGCAGGATGTACTGGTGACCAATCGCATTGATCGCAACGAACTGCTTGCGGCCCATGCCCGCAGCGATTATCAGGCTCTGCAGGCACTGGCGCATCGTATCAAGGGCGGGGCGATGATGGTCCGGGCGGGCAATCTGATCGAGCGCTGCGAGCAGCTGGAGGGTGCTTGTCGCGATGGCCGTCAGCACCTGATCGACGAGGCCGTCGACCAGTTGCAGCAAGCCATGCACCGCCTGGAGCTCAGCCTGCTGTAGGAGCTGGTAGGAGCTGTCGAGAGAAACGAGGCTGCGATCTTTTGATCTTTCCCTGTGTACATATCCATCGCTGCGGTAACAGCTGATTGTGGTTCCGCCCTTACGGCGGGTCACTTTTGGCAAACGCCCCAAAAGTAACCAAAAGGTCTTTGCCCCACCACTCGGCACCTCGCTAAGGCTCGGTGTGCCCGAACCCAGGCATTGCTCTGCGGGTCGCTGCGATGGGCCATCCCTGGCCCAGCGCAGCTAAACCGGCATCCTTGCCGATTTACCCGCTACGCAATGCCTGCGTTCGGCCAGCGTGGTTAACGGGGCGCTTGCGATCAAGAGCCTTGCCGTGGCGGCCTGCGGGCCGACCAAGGCAACAAGCCGGCGCGCTGCGCTTCTGGTCGTGCACCTTTCCTGAGTTTGGTCTGAGTTCTCCGGTGTGAACTGAGTATCTCTGGGAGGTGATACCTGTGGGAGCAAAGCTTGCTCGCGATGGCGGCATACCAGGCACCCTCCGTGCTGGCGCCACCCTGTAGGAGCTGCCGAGTGAAACGAGGCTGCGATCTTTCCAAGATCCCCCAATCCCTCTTACCCCCTAAGCAATATCCGCATGACTAAACTCCTCCCCAAGAAAATCAATCAACGCCCGCACTGAAGGCAGCAATCCGCGCCGTGACGGGAAGATCGCATGCACGATCCCGCACTTCGGCGCCCACCCCGGTACCAGCTCCACCAAATGCCCGGCCGCAATGTCATCGCGCACCACGACGCTGGGCAGATGCGCCACACCGACGCCTGCCAAGACCGCATGACGCAGCGCCAGCAAGTCATCCGTGACCATGCGCGGCGCATGCCGAATCAGTGCGCTGGCGCCCTCGGCGCCAAACAGCTCCCACTGATAATCGCGCTGCGCCGCACCCCAGTGCACACTCGGCAAGCCGCTGAGGTCGGCCGGAGTGGCGGGGGATGACAGGCGTGCCGCGAAGGCCGGGCTGCCCACCAGGCACTGGGTGCTGTTGCCCAGGACCTTCATCACCATGTCGGTGTTTTCCAATGGCGGGAAGCGCACGCGCAGGGCGATGTCGAAGCCCTCGTGAATCAGGTCGACCCGGCGGTTGGTGCTCTCGATGAACAACTCGACCAGCGGGTACTTGAGCATGTAGCGGGTCAGCATCGGCCCGACCCAGGAGTTGAGCAGGGCGGTCGGGCAACTGATGCGTACCAGGCCCTGGGGTTCGGAGCGATTGCGCTCGATCAGTTCGGCGGCGCTTTCGGCTTCCACCCGCATGGCCAGGCATCGCTGGTAATAGGCCTGGCCGATTTCGGTCAGCGAACAATGCCGGCTGGTGCGGTGCAGCAGGCGCACACCCAGGCGCTCTTCGAGCTCGGCGATACGGCGGCTGAGCTTGGACTTGGGCATGTCCAGGGCCCGTCCGGCCGCAGCGAAGCCACCATGCTCCACCACCTGGGTGAAGTAATACAGGGTGTTGAGATCTTCCACCATCGTTCTCCAAATAGAACGCTATGACTGATTTTTGCAGTCTAGCGCACCAAAGGCTTCGGTTTTAAGCTTTATCCATCGCAGCAAACAACAGATTCGGAGGCCTCATGAAAAACATCATCGGTATTTACACCAGCCCGCGCAGTCATTGGGTCGGTGACGGTTTTCCGGTCCGCACGCTGTTTTCCTACGACAACCTGGGCAAGCACATCAGCCCGTTTCTTCTGCTGGATCACGCCGGTCCGGCTGAATTCAGCCCGACTACGGCGCGCCGAGGCGTTGGTCAACATCCGCACCGCGGTTTCGAAACCGTGACGATCGTCTACAAGGGCGAACTGGAACACCGCGACTCCACCGGCAGCGGCGGCAAAATTGGTCCGGGTGACGTGCAATGGATGACTGCTGCCTCGGGCATCCTTCACGAAGAGTTTCACTCTGAAGGCTTTGCCAAAAGCGGCGGCACCCTGGAGATGGTGCAGCTGTGGGTCAACCTGCCGGCCAAGGACAAAATGGCTGACGCCGGGTACCAGACGATTCTTGACGGCGACATTCCGCTCGTCGAGTTGAAGGACGGTGCCGGCAGCCTGCGCCTGATCGCCGGAGAATTCGACGGCCACACCGGGCCGGCGCGCACCTTTACCCCGATCGACGTCTGGGATTTGCGCCTCAAAGGTGGCAAATCGCTGACCCTGGACTTGCACGAAGGCCGCAACACGGCACTGGTGGTGCTGCGCGGCACGGTCCAGGTCAACGGCCTGGAACTGGTGCGCGAAGGACAGCTGGCACTGTTCGAACGCGACGGTCACCAGCTCAGCCTGGAAGCTAATAACGACGCGGTGGTGTTGCTGCTCAGCGGCGAGCCCATCGACGAACCCATCGTCGGCCATGGTCCGTTCGTGATGAACAGCGAGCAGGAAATCCACCAGGCCTTTGCCGACTTTCAATCGGGCCGCTTTGGCCGGATGAGCGGTTGAACTGATTGCTGCACCGCTGTGGCGCGGCTGGCTCGTGTGACTACGCTTGCCAAGCCGCGATTGAAGTAAAAACCCAAATCACTGCGCCGGCCTGATCGGCATCAATAAATAGCGAGGATTACCCCATGACTACTTCCTACAAACGTCTCGACAAGGATAACGCCGCGGTTCTGTTGGTCGATCATCAGGCGGGCTTGTTGTCGCTGGTACGCGACATTGATCCGGACCGTTTCAAGAACAACGTGCTGGCGCTCGCCGACCTGGCCAAGTACTTCAAGCTGCCGACCATTCTGACCACCAGCTTTGAAACCGGTCCGAACGGCCCGCTGGTGCCAGAGCTCAAGGCGCTGTTCCCCGACGCGCCCTACATTGCCCGACCTGGCCAGATCAACGCCTGGGACAACGAAGATTTCGTCAAGGCGATCAAGGCTACCGGCAAGAAGCAGCTGATCATTGCCGGTGTGGTGACCGAAGTTTGCGTGGCATTCCCGGCCCTGTCGGCCCTGGCTGAAGGTTTTGAAGTCTTCGTGGTGACCGACGCTTCCGGCACGTTCAACGAGCTGACCCGGCAATCCGCCTGGGACCGCATGTCGTCCTCCGGCGCGCAACTGATGACCTGGTTCGGCCTGGCCTGCGAGCTGCATCGCGACTGGCGTAACGATGTGGAAGGCCTGGCCACTCTGTTCTCCAACCACATCCCGGACTACCGCAACCTCATGACCAGCTACAACACGCTGACCAACAGCAAGTAAGCTTTGCATCATCCTGTGGGAGCGGCATCGCCGCTCCCACAGGATGTTTTGCGTTGTCCTGAAATACCCAATTGCTCCTACACTGTGCCCATTCGTACCTTGTCGGAGCCGCTCAATGCTGTCATTGCTCACCGATCACCCGTTGTTCTGTGCGCTGGTCCTGATCCTCATCGATCTCGGGCTGTGGCGGCTGATCAGTGCCAATGGCAGCAACTGGAAACTGATGGTGCGGCTGGTCATCTTCGCGCTGTTCAGCGTCCTGCTGTTCAACGAAGGCTTGAACCCTCTGGAGCCGGCGCCCTGGGCCGATAACGTGCCACTGCACCTGGCGGCGACCGGCTTGCAGATCGGCTGGTGGCTGTTCGGCGCACGTACCCTCACGGTGTTGATCGGCGCCGTGATGATGCAGCGAGTCGGGCACACCGGGCGCCTGCTCCAGGACCTGCTCGGCGCCGTGATTTTCCTCATCGCAATCATCGCCGCCCTGGCATACGTGCTGGATTTGCCGGTCAAGGGCGTGCTGGCGACCTCCGGTGCCCTGGCGATCATCGTCGGCCTCGCGCTGCAAAGCACCCTGAGCGACGTGTTCTCCGGGATCGTCCTTAACACCACCAAGCCCTACCAACTGGATGACTGGATCTCCATCGACGGCACCGAAGGCCGCGTGACTGACATCGATTGGCGCGCCACGCGCCTGCAGACCGCCCAGGGCAGCATGGCGGTGATCCCCAACTCGCTGGCGGCCAAGGCCAAGATCATCAATTTCAGCCGTCCGACCGACATGTTCGGCGTCTCGATCAGCCTGCAGCTGAGCCCGCACGCGCGACCGCAAAAAGTCATCGATGCACTGGAGCGGGCCATGCAGGGCTGCCGTTATCTGTTGGCCAAACCGGCGCCGAGCGTCGCACTCAAAGGCTCCAGTGCGGCGGGTGTGGAGTATGAGATCAGCGGGTTTGTGGCGTCCATGGAGCAGAAGCGCATGGTGCGCAACCAGCTGTTTGACCTGGCGTTCCGTCATTTGCAGGCGTCGGGAGTGAGCCTGCTGTCGAGCGTCGAATCCAACGCGCCGGCCGGCCTGTCGCGGCCTATGGCGTTGCTGGACAGCTCGAGCATATTCTCGACCTTGCGCCAGGATGAAAAAGAGACCTTCAGTCAGAACATGAAGCTGCAGAACTTCCGCGCCGGTGAGTTGATTCTTCCGGCAGGGGAGGTCAGCGATCATCTGTTCATCATCGAATCCGGCGTAGTGTCCGTCGAGCTCAGCCGCGAGGGCGTCAAGTTCGAGTCCGGACGCATGGGCCCGGGGGAAGTGATCGGCGAAGGCGGCATCCTCTCCGATACCGCGCTGCCGGCAGACTTCACCGCCAAAACCTTCTGCAGCTTGTACCGCATCGAAAAGGATTACCTGAAACCCTGCCTCGATGCGCGTCACGACATCAGCGAAGCCATGACGGCGCTGCTGGATTTCCGCCTGAACAAGGCGCGCAGCCTGACCCAGGAAACGCCAAAAGTGCAGGAGAAAAAAGGCTTCCTGCAGTGGCTGCGTCGCCACAGGGAAGGCTAGTGGCCTACCCGACTTCTTGAATATTGGCTATTTGTGCAGGCCAGCAGCGGGTTTAACGTAGCTCCACATTCACTTGTCCCCGGAGCCCGCAATGAAACCTCGGATCGATTTCTACACCGCTTCCCCAGACGCACTCAAAGCCATGATCGCCCTGGAGTCCGCCGTCTCGAAACTGCCGCTGGAAAAAAACCTGATCGAACTGGTCAAGCTGCGCACCTCGCAAATCAACGGCTGCGCCTTCTGCCTGGACATGCACAGCGCCGATGCGCGCAAAGGCGGCGAAGCCGAGCGTCGGCTGTACACGCTGTCTGCCTGGCGCGAAACTCCGTTTTTCACCCCGCGTGAACGCGCCGCCCTGGCCTGGACCGAGTCCTTGACCCTGCTGAGCCAGACCCACGCGCCGGATGAGGACTACGAGCAACTGGCCGCGGAATTCAGCGCCAAGGAAATGGTCGACCTGACTGTAGCGATTACTACCATCAACAGTTGGAACCGTCTGGCGGTGGGCTTTCGCAAGATGCCGCAGGACTGAGCAGAATTGTAGATGCAGCGCCATAGCCCACTCAGGTGGGCTTTTTGCTGTCGAGGCAGGCCGGATGGTGGATTTAAAGGAAAGCGCACTAATGTGCTCAAGGCTTGTGGCCTGAGCCTCAGCGACGCTATGCGCCTTTTTCTCCGCCAGGTTGTTGCACCGCAAGGGCTGCCTTTCGAGGTGCATGTTCCTTCGGAAAAAGCCGCCCGTGCATTAGCGCAGGCTGCCCAGATCTGTAGTCGGTTTGATTCGATAGACGAGCTGTTCAAGGATCTCGATGGCGAAGTCGCAAACCCAGCAGCCGAACGAAAAACGTGCGCCACTCCCAAAGCGGACTGACCGCACGGCCGAGTTCAAGAAGTCCTGGGAGCGCTATAACCGCGCTGGCCGGCGCAACATGCAGGAAGTTCGTGAGGTCATGAGGCTCCTGTGGATGGGTGAGGTGCTTGCCCCCCCAGTACGTCGATCATGAACTGAACGGCTCAATGCCCATCCGCCGAAGGCGCTGCCGGCGGTTGCACCTTGCGCATCAACGGCACCATCGCTGTCGCAATCACAAAACACACCATGATCATCAAGAACGCATCGCCATACGTCTGCGTCTGCGCTTCCCTATACGTCAGCAACCACAACTGCCGCAGGCTCGCCGTCACGCCGATGTCACCGCTCTGGCCCAACGTCGCAAAGTTGTGGCCAACCTGGGACAACCACTGATTCAACGCCTCGTTTGTGCTGTTGAGGTTTTCCGCCAGGCGAGTGAAGTGCAGGTTGGTGCGGTCGTTGAGGATGGTGGCGCAGGCGGCGATGCCGATGGCGCCGCCGAGGTTGCGCATCAGGTTGAACAGGCCCGAGGCGTGTTTAAGTCGTGCCGGGGCCAGACCGCCGAGGGTCAATGTAACGGCGGGGGGCACGGCCAGTTGCTGGGCGATGCCGCGCAGGGCTTGGGGCAGCATCAGTTCCTTGGCGCCCCAGTCATGGGTGATCGGGCTGAAATCCCACATCGACAGCGCGAACAGGCCCAGGCCGGTCATCATGATCCAGCGCAGGTCGATGCGATTGGCCAGGAAGGCATACAGCGGAATGGCCAGGACCTGGAACACCCCGGTGGAAAACACCGCCAGGCCAATATCCAGCGCGCTGTAACCGCGTACCCGGCCGAGGAACAGCGGCGTCAGGTAGATGGTGGCGAACAGGCCGATGCCGGTGACGAACGAAAAGAAACAGCCCAGGGCGAAGTTGCGGTCCTTCAAGGCCCGCAGGTCGACGATCGGATTGGCTACGTGCAGGGTCCGGCCGATAAATGCCAGGCCCGACAGGCCGCTGATCCATGCGGTGGTGAGGATGGTCGAGTCGCTGAACCAGTTCCACCGCGGGCCTTCTTCGAGGGTGTATTCCAGGCAGCCAAGAAACAGCGCAAGGAACAACATGCTCAGGTAATCGGCGCCCTTGAGCAGCGACAGTTCAGGTTGGTCGATTTTCACCAGCAGGGGCACTGCCACGGCGACGAATATCCCCGGGACGAGGTTGATGTAGAACAGCCAGTGCCAGGATGAAACATCGGTGATGTAGCCACCGATCACCGGGCCTAAAGTGGGGGCCAGGGACGCGACCGCGCCGATGGTCGCCGCCGCAATCACCCGTTGTTTGCCGGTGAAGAAAAAGAACGCGGTGGTGAACACCAGCGGGATCATCGAGCCGCCGAGAAATCCTTGCAGGGCCCGGAAGGCAATCATGCTCTGGATGTTCCAGGCCAGCCCGCACAACAGGCTGGCCAGGGTGAAACCGACTGCCGATGCGCTGAACAGCCAACGGGTCGAGAACACCCGCGACAACCAACCGGACAACGGGATGACGATGATTTCGGCGATCAGATAACTGGTCTGCACCCAGGCGGTTTCATCGGTTCCGGCAGACAGCCCGCCGCCGATGTCACGCAAGGATGCCGAGACGATCTGGATGTCCAGCAAGGCAATGAACATACCGATGCACATGCTGGCGAAGGCGAAGACCTTGGTGCCGGTGGCCATCGTGGCGGCATCGAACGGTTGCGCGGGCGCGGCGAGGGCACGGCTCATGGTGCGCTGGCCACGGCCGGCGCCGCCGGTTCGGCGCGGGTGTCCACTTCGGCGGTGACCGACAGCCCCGGACGCAGGTGGCCAAGCACGCCGTCTGCCGGATCGAGCAGGATGCGCACCGGCACCCGCTGCACGATCTTAGTGAAGTTGCCGGTGGCGTTCTCCGGCGGCAGCACGCTGAATTGCGCACCGCTGGCCGGTGCAAGGCTGTCCAGGTGGCCATGGAATTCACGGCCGGAGAGCACGTCCGCATGAATGATCACCCGCTGCCCGGCAGTCATGCGCGCCAGCTGGTCTTCCTTGAAATTGGCATCCACCCACAGGCCGCTGGCAGGCACCACCGAGAGCAATTGCGAGCCGGCCTGAGCAAAAGCGCCGACCCGCGCCCGACGGTTGCCCACCACACCGTCTACCGGCGCTTTCAGCTCGGTGTAGCCCACATCCAATTGCGCCAGGTCGCGCTCGGCGCGGGCCTGAATCAGGGCGGCGCGAGCCTGTTGCTTCTGAGTCGCGATCACGTTGAGCTGGCGTTGCGCGGCCAGCAGTTCGGCCTGGGCCCGGGCGCTCAAGGCTTGTGCGGTCTTGTAAGTGGCATCCACCCGCTGGGCGCTTTCCACCGATACCGCGTTGCTGCCGACCAGGCGCTTGTAGCGCACGTTGTCATCACGTGAGCGGGCAGTTTCAGCACTGGTGGCGTCGATCCCGGCGCGCGCCTGGCCGATCACTGCGTGCTGCAATTGTTCGGTGGCGTCGAGGTTCGCCAGCAATGCTTCTTCGGCAGCCACCGCGCCCTCCGCCTTGGCCAGGCGGGCGCGGTAGTCCCGTGAATCGAGCCGGATCAGCACGTCACCGGCCTTGACCTGCTGGTTGTCGGTGACCAGTACTTGCTCAATGTAGCCCGCGACCTTGGGGCCGATCACCGTCACATCGGCACCGATATAGGCATCGTCGGTTTCCTCGATGAACCGACCGCTGGTCCACCAGTGTGAAGCGTATAGGCCCGCGCAAATCAGCGCGGTTAGGGCAGTTGTCAGCAGCAATAAGCGCTTGCGCAGGGGAGATCTGGAGGGTGCCAGGGCAGCAACTTCAGGATCGGGACTTGGCATGCTGGTCATGACGAACTACCTGTGGAGGCGAGATATTATTACGATGGTAATATGACGCATGTAATATTTTCTGGCAATTTATTTTTCCTACCGACTGTCAGATGTAGGCCGCTGTGCGTAGGGAAATTCGTAGAGAAGAAGTAGGAATCTGGAAGGAAAAATGTGAGGCACAGAGGTCAGGTTATACAAAATGTTAGATGTGTTTAAGAAGTGTAATCGCGATATTGCATAAGCCCGAGCCGCCCCCTGACGATGAATTCCATAGACGAAAGGGCACCACGCTTTTTCAGAACCGTCAGGAAGTCAGGTGCCGAATTTCATTCGCGCTGTACCTCGTCATCCCCGCCCCAGCTCGTACCTTGCGGCATCGCTGCTGATAGGGCTCAGTGCATCGCCGTTGTATGCCGCCGAATTGGCAACGCCCGGCCAGGAGGTGTTGCGCCAGCACCAGCAGCAACAGCGCGACCTGCAGCAATTGCAGTTGGAACAGCGCAGTCGCCAACTGGAGCGTGGCAGCTTGGGGGCAGGGCCAGAAGTGCCGATCAAGTCCGCTGGCGTCGCTGCCGATGAGCGCTGCTGGCCGTTGTCCGGGGTGCGAGTCGGTGGCGCAACGCTGATCGACCGGCAAGCCCTCGACCGCAAAATCAGTCCACTGGTAATGTCCTGCATGGGGCCCAGCCAGATCAATCGGTTACTGGCGGCCATCACCGAGCTGTACGTGCAGGCGGGCTACATCGCCAGTAGACCCTACCTGAGCGCCCCACCTGCAGCCGGGCAGTCCCTGGATATCCTGGTCGACGAAGGTTACGTCGAAGCCATCGAGCTCGCGGATCAGAGCCTGCCCATTTCCCTCGCTGGCGCATTCCCGGGCATGCTCGGCAAGGTGCTTAACCTGCGGGATCTGGAGCAGGGGCTGGATCAACTGAACCGCCTGCGCTCGTTCGACCTCAGCGCCGACATCGTCCCCGGCGAGCAGCCCGGTGCTTCGCGGATCATCCTGAAACCACGGACTGCCGGCCAATCGCGTTGGGTATTGAACCTGGGCCTGGACAACCTCGGCAGCGCCAGGACTGGCCGTGACCGCAGCACTTCGAGCCTGGTGTTTGATTCTCCGCTGCAGTTAAACGATGTGTTGAGCGTCGGTTTCAGCGACACGCTCAACCACGGCGACCGGTTCGGCCGCAGCGTCAGCCTGTATTACGCCGTCCCCTACGGTTACTGGACCTGGAGTGTATTGGCCAGTCATGCCGAATATCGGGCGCCGTTCAAGATCGGCGCACTGCGTCTGCAAACCGACGGGACCAGCGATCAGTTCGCCCTGCGCGCCGACCGGGTGTTATGGCGCGGCCAGAACCAGCTGCTCAGCGCCAACCTGCAGCTGGCGCACAAGGATGTCGACAGCTTTGTCGAGGATGTCCGCCTGGCCATCCAGAGCCCGACCCTCACCGTAGCCGAGGCCGGGTTGAACCTGTTCTGGCTCGACAGCGCGATATGGAACCTGGACGTCAACTACGCCCAGGGCTTGCGTTGGTTCGGCGCGGATGATGACGCTGATCGCCAGAACACACGCCAACCCAGGGCACAGTTTCGCAAGTACCGCGCCGGCCTCGGCCAGTGGCGTAATGGCCAGCTCGGACAGCAAGTCTGGCAGTGGCAAAGCCAGCTTAACGTGCAGTACAGCCAGGACCCGCTGCCCGCCATCGAACAACTGCTGGGCACCGACGATTCAGCGGTGCGCGGCTATCGGCTCAACAGCACATCCGGAGCCACGGGCGCCGTCTGGCGCAACACGCTGCGCCTGCCGCTGAGCACAGATCAACCGCTGCGCATCACCCCACGCCTGAGCCTGGACAGCGGCTGGATCAAGCCCGATCGCGATGCCCCCAGCCAACGTCTGAATGGCGCTGGCCTGGGGGTTAATTTCGCCTGGAAAAACCTGCAAGTGGACGTTGATTACCAACGCAGCCTCAACACGCCTGACGGTTTCAGAACCGAGCCCGCGGTATGGCTGATGCGTGTCGGTTTGCAGATCTGAGCACCACAAACCCGTCGCTGGTCCTGTGCGCGCCAGCCACGGCAATCCTTCCTGCGCGCCGCGACACTGCACCTGAATTGAGAGGTTTTTATGCCTGCACAAAGATTCGCATTTCATCTATCGCCACGAGGCCAGCTGCGTTGGGCAATTGCCAGCCTGCTGCTCGTCGTGCCGTTGCCCAATGTGCTGGCCGAGGGGATCGTGGTTGCTCCTGGCCCGGGGGGTATCGCGCAGTTACAGACCAGCAACGGCGTGCCAATCGTCAACATTGTTGCGCCCAACGGATCGGGCCTGTCGCACAACCAGTTCCTCGACTACAACGTCGATCGTCAGGGCCTGGTGTTGAACAACGCGTTGCAGGCCGGCGCGTCGCAACTGGCCGGGCAACTGGCCGCCAACCCGCAGTTCCAGGGCCAGGCGGCGAGTGTGATTCTCAACGAAGTGATCAGCCGTAATGCCTCGGCCATCAACGGTACCCAGGAGATATTCGGCCGTTCTGCCGATTACGTGCTGGCCAACCCCAATGGCCTGTCGGTCAACGGTGGCGGCTTCATCAACACGCCGAACGCGCACTTGGTGGTCGGGCGTCCGGAAATCATCGACGGCCAGTTGCAGGCCTTGAGCACCCGTAATGTCAGCGGCGAGTTGGCGATTCAGGGTGCCGGCCTGCACAACCGCGAAGGTTCGATCAACCTGATCGCGCCGCGCATCGACAGTGAGGGCAAGATCGCCGCCCGGGATCAGTTGAACGTGACCCTGGGACGCAACTCGGTGGACTATCCCAGTGGCCGGGTGACGTATGTCGACCCTATCGGGCACAGCGCAGAAGGGCGTATCGATGCGAAATTGTTCGGAGCCATGCAGGCCGGACGCATCAATATAGTCAGTACCGCTGATGGCGCGGGCGTGCGGGTCGGTGCGGTCAAGGTCGATGGCCGCGACGGTGTGCAGATTCGTTCCGCAGGCGACTTGGTGATCAGTGGCAAGGCTGCACCCAACGAGCGCGGCATTATCCGCGCGAGCCTCAGCAGTAGCCAGGGCGATATCGGCCTGCACAGCAGCGGCGATATGACCCTGGCCGCCACCGATGTGTCGGCCCGGGATGTCCAGGCTCAGGCTGGACGTAACCTGACGCTGACGACTGTAGAAAGTCGCAAGATTCGTGAGACGTTCGAACAAGATCCAGGTACCTGGAAAAAAAACTTCGAGCAAAAGCAGACTCACACCGAACTGCGTCATCACGGCAACCGGGTCACGGGAAGTCGCGACGTGCATCTGTCATCGGGCGCCGACATGGACATCAAGGCCTCCAAAATCAAAGCCGGGCAGCAGCTGCTGGCGGACAGTGCCGGGGACCTGCGCCTCACTGCCGCGACCGAAAGCGTTACCGATATCCATGAGGGTAAGGAGCGCAAGTTTCTCTGGAGGCAAAACTGGGAAACCCGCTCAGAGGAACAGAACAGCGTGATCACCGAGCTGCTGGGCGACAACATCACCTTGTCCGCCGGCAAATTGTTGCGCACTGAAGGCGCCAAGCTTGACAGTGATCACGACATCCAGATGGCCGCAGAACGCGTGGAAATCGCGACCACCACCCGCACCAATAGCGCAAAGGATGACCGTTACCGCGGTGATCTGGTCGGCGGTGCATTTTTCGGCAAGAAGGACCAGAAAGATCAGTTGGGAACCTGGCACCAGGGCAGCGCCATCAACGCATCGGGTCGTCTGATCATCAAGGCCGACGACGTGCATGTGAGCGGCAGCCAGGCTCGCGGTGCTACCGATTCGGCCGTCATCAGCGACGTTGGATCGCTGGTCGTCGACGGGGTAGAGCAGACTTCTCGATCCTCAACCTACAACAAGGACAACAAATTCCTCGGCATCGTGCAAAAAGTCTCCAGCCACGACAGCGATAACAGCACCGCCCTGCGCAGCAAGTTGAGCTCTGACAGCAACCTCACCGTCAGGAGTCGCAAGGACATCGAGGTCGTCGGTTCGACGATCAAGGCGCGTGGCACGCTCTCTGCCGATGCGCAGGAAGACGTGAAGGTGAGCTCGGCGCAGGACCAGACCAACCGCACAGACACCACCAAGGATCGCGGTTTTGACGGCTACGCCAAGGAACATGGCGCCGGTCAGTACCGTGCCGGTGTACGGTACGCGGGCAATGAAAAGACCGAGCGCCGTAATGAAACCCTCAATGAAAAATCCATCCTCAGCGGTGGCCAATTGCAGGTCAGCGCCGGCGGCGATCTGAAAATCAAAGGCGCCGAACTTGAAGCCACCAAGGGTGATGTGAACCTCAGCGGCAAGACGGTCGAACTCCTGGAGGAAAACAACCGCCTCGACACTTCGCTGGAAAACAGCACCACCGGTGGTGGTTTCTACGTCACCGGCGGCGTCGATCGCCTGGGCAGCGGCTCCGAAATCGGCCATTCGGCGTCGAAGGACACCACCAGCAAAACCACCGCCCAGACCACCACAGTTGAAAGCAGTGGCCAAGTCAACATCACTGCCGACAAGTTAGTCACCGCAGGGGCACAGGTGACTGGCAACCAGGGAGTAAAACTGGAGGCAGACGAAGTCGAAAACCGGACGGCGCAGGACACCGACGACAGCTCTCATACGGAAAACAACTCCATAGTCGATGCTGGTATTAACGTTGAATACAAAGACATCGTCCCGCCGCTTATCGGCGCCGTCAAGGACGTGCTCACCGGCAACATGCCGGACATCGAAGCCTTGGGCAAATTGGGCAAACCTAACGTTGGGATCGACCTTGGCCTGGTCCACAAAAGCGCTGGCTCCGAAGAGCACAACAGCAACGCGCTGGTCAGCCAGATCACCGGTGGCGCCTTGGACGTCAACGTCAAAGGCACGCTCCGGGACGAGGGGACGCGCTGGGATGCGAAAAACGGTGCGTTGAACATCAGCGCCGAGCAATTGATCGCCGAAGCGGCCAGCAACACCCACAACCGGACGGACTCGGCGGTGGATGCCAAGGTCGACGTGCGCGTCTACACCACCACCGGCGAAGACGTGAATGTCACTGGCAGCGGCGAAGGCGGTAGCAGCCGCGTGCACAAAGAGACGTCCACTGCGGTAGTCGGGCGCTATGCCGGCAACCAGGGTGTGAACATCGAGCTGGGCGGTGACGGACGGTTCGAGGGCAGCGAGTTGGACGGTGGCAAGGCCGGCGTCAAGGTCCAGACCGGTGGCGACCTGGTGATGAACCAGGCCAACGACCGTGAGCGCAGCGAGGATACCAGTTTGCGCGGCAGTGCCTGGGTGAAAGGCGGTACCTTGCCGGGGGCAGAGGGCACCAATATTGATGTGGGCGGTGGCGTCCAGCTGGATTACAAAAATGCCAGCACCGATAACAGCCAGGCCCGGGTCGCCAGTATCAAGGGCAGCGGTCCAGTGCAGTTGAACAGTGGCGGCGACCAGGTTCATCAAGGTACAGCCATCGATACACCAGCACCGATTGAGCTGATCAGCGACGGCAAACTCGACCTGCAAGCCGCCGCCGACACCGAACAGACTCGCGGGCTTAACCTGGGTGGCGGCCTGAACCTGGGCGGCAGCAAAACCAGTAGCGAGATGACGGATGAGAAGAAGGGCCTGCTCAACGCCAACGTGAACGTTGGCCGGGTCAATGAAACCTCCAGTACCCTGGCGGGCGGCAAGATCTCCAGCCAGGAACGGATCACCCTGGGTGGTGAGTCGATTCGCCTGGAGGGCACGCAATCTGGTGCACCGGACGTACGTTTGGTCGCTGGGGAGGGCGGGATCAATCTCGAATCGGCCCAGTCGAGCAAGACCCGCGACAACTGGAATGTCGAGCTCAAAGGCGGTGGTAACCTGGGCGGCAGCACACCGACAGCCGCAGCTCCAGATGGGCTTGCGTCCACTGACTACGGCTTCAATGGCCAGGCCAAGGTGGGGATCGACAACCTGCGCAGCACCACTGCGCAAAACAGCCTGACGAAGGCCGATCGCGTAGTGCTCGACAGCGCCGGTGACGTGCAACTGGCGGGGGCGCGGATCGATGCCGATGCGGTCAGCGGCAAGGTGGGTGGCGACCTGAAGGTGCAAAGCCGTCAGGACCAGTTGAACCACAAACGCTTCGATGTTGACCTGAGCCTGACCGGCAAGAAACCTGCAGCGGTCGAGCCCGACAGTCTCACAGCGAACGCCACCCCCAAGGCCTTTGATTACAAGCCGACCCTCAAGTTTGACGGCGACTATGCGTACAAGGACAGCGTGGGCCAGGTCTCCGGCATCAATAGTATCCAAGGCGTAAACCTCGCCGTGGCCGGCGCAACGCAACTGACGGGGGCCCGCATCGCCTCGCCAGAGGGTCGCGTTGACCTGGGCGACTCCAAGGTCGATACCACCACCTTGAGCAACCTCGATCACCGGATCAAGGCCGGTTTGGAACTGCCACAAAAAGCGGCCGCAGGTGGCAACACGTCGAACGAGTCGACCAGCGACCTGCAAACCCTCAACTTCGGCCCGGTCAGCGTAGGCAGCCGATTCGACACCCAGGCGCTGCAGGCAGGCGTCGACGAGGGCAACCTCTGATGTAACTGGTAGGAGTGAGCTTGCTCGCAGTGGCAAAGCTCGAAACGACAGGGATGTCGTTCCTTACGCCCTCACAAACGCCACCTCCCATGTACTTTCGCCGGACTCGTCCAAGCGGAGGACGAAGTTTTCGCTGTATCCATTGCCGCCGTGACCACGCCCAAATGCCTATCCATAATCAACAGGTTCGAAACGCGATCTCTTCAGACGTTCAGCTGAGGAGTTGGCTTGTTGTTAACTCCTTAACAAGCCTTACGCAGTTCTGAGTTCAGCTACGTGTTTCTTGAACAAGGCCCGCGCACCGTAGGCGGGTAATATATTAAAAATAGCAAAACACATTTTTATCGCTATTTGAATGAAAATTATATGCATTATTTCGCTGTCTGGCATAGTGCCATAAAATGCAATGATGCAAAAAAGAAAGCTGTCTATTACCACGGCAAAAAAACTACTGAGAAATACTCTAATAAAAAGATATTTAGAATTTGTCAGCTCTTTGATTTTGCACAGCAAGTAGGAGTTGGCGTATTCGGAGAATAGGAAGGAGACGGAGGATGCCACCAATACGGATGTAATATGGGTGACCAATTCCCCGTAAGCATTATCGAGTTGCCACCCCGGCAGATCTGGAAGGTAGCTCGTGGCACTCAAGAGAAAAAATATCAAGGCGTTGCTGGAAAATGCGAAGAGGATTGCTTTTCTTGCCAATCTGAAGCCGTAAAATTCGTTTAATAAGTCGACTATCAAGAATGTCAGTGGGTATAAAAATGTCCCGGGTGTAATAATGGTGCCTAATCGCTCTATGTAAAAAGGTTTTGCGGCTGCGAAATTGGTAAATATATACAAGCTGAAAAGCAGCAAATTTAGCGCAACAAAAATCATCCATGAATTTTCGTGGCGGTCGTTCACTTCATATGCTGATGGCGCAGTCCCGCCAGAGTAGAATTTTCTATATATAGTTTTTATTTCTGCTTTATTCAAATTGTCGAGTATCTCGTTTTTTATTAACTCGTTTAATGAAATTTTTATAATCTTTCCAGTTGACATAATCATGATAATGGCTAGTTTTTTGTCATTTTCAAACCCAAGCAATTTATATCTGCTATTTTCGACTGAATCATCTTTAGCCATTAAATCTTTCCTCGATGATTGCTCCCACTACGCAAAAATCATCTGATGGTAAAAAACTGTTCGTGGTTATATAAAGTTTTTCTGTGGATCTGTTGTATATCAGCTTCTGTCGATCGCAATTTACCAAGCTCTTATTGATGATTAGCAAGTCGCCTGGTTCATGGGCTCCTGTAATTTCGCACTCCAAAAGGACGCCGATCAAATTGCATGCGCTGCCGAAGTAGTAGGTAAGGGGGTAAAGTGTCGCTAGCTCGCCAATTCTTTTGTTTAGGTTCTGGATAAGTAAACTTTCTTTGATTATTGGGATGGCTGCTGGATTCATATTGCCTTGTACGGATATGCTGCTCTCGATCACTTCTTTTTCTTCAAGGTTTATATATTCGATTTCTTTATACGAAACTCCAAAGAAATCAGAAATCTTGCGCACAGTTGATTGCTGGACGTTTACGACTTTACCTTCCAGGATGTTATAAATTGTTGTTCGGGTTAAGCCCGCTGAATTACACAGAGAGAGCTGGGTTGTGCCGCGGCTTTTTATTAAGTATCTGATGTTATTTCTTAAGTTTTCTGTTTTCTCTTTTCTGTGCATTTTTGATCACCATTATTTTTATTAAGCAATCTTCCATGTTGGATAAGAAGCTGAGTCAAATGCGCTGCACTCATTTTTTGTTCTGAATTATGTACGTGATCGGGGCTTTCGCACCCTGGTAGAACGTTAAATAATGTTTCGTAAAGTAAATTGGTCTTGAGTTTGGGAATTTTCCTACGGAAAGGTGTTGATTTTTTTCATCTGAAGCTCTGGAGACCTCAATATCGTTCTGCTTCAGCGCTGGCCACAGTCCCATTGATATGGCTGTTTAAATTTTAATCAGTATTAATCATCATAATGGACATCTGTTTAAAAGTTTGATTAATGGTTATTGTTTTGGGTTATATTGTTTTTCCCTTGCCGTTAATACGCGTACAGTCGCTCATCGAGTCCCGGATGAACGAGTGGGGCGCGTTATTTATTTTTGCAAGGAGCTCAGGTGTGAAAAAGACTGTACCCAATGCCGCAGCAAACCCGAACTTTTCACTCGATAGCACCGTCGGTCTATCCGCCACCACAAAAGTCGCCGAACAGCTAGTCAGCGTGCCCCTACGCAATTCCGCTCGTCCCGAACCGGCCAGCCACTTCTTCGCCGTGGTTCCAGATGTAGATACCGAGTCCATGCTGTGTCACGCCTCGGAAACCCTCGCCTCACTTAGCGTCATGGCCACCGACCTGGCCCGCGAACTGGAAGGCCCACGTCGCCATGTGATCCTGGCCATCCAGCAGCTGTCCGCACTGAGCGAGCTATTGGTCAACCGCGCGCTCGACAATTTGCATCCGCCAGTGGGATTGCCCGAAAAATGAGTCAAACGGCGTTGAGTTTTGCATTCGGTTGCCACTGGCGCGCAGCGAGCTAGCGCAGGTGGTGCTGCCTTGTTGCGACTTGATGGATGCTGTCGGTCGTAGGCTGCAGGGGCAGGCCTAGGTACAAGAAGGGCGCCTTTTTGGCGCCCCTTGTTTGAAATGGGAGTGTTCGGCCTCTGCCGTGAGCAGCTCTACCGCTCATTTCAGCGATAAAGCGAGCCCGACGCTCAAAACATAGGGCCCATCCTCAAACCCGCTCAAAAATCGCCGCAATCCCCTGGCCACCGCCAATGCACATCGTCACCAGCGCATACCGGCCGTTAATCCGCTGCAGTTCATGAATCGCCTTGGTGGCAATGATCGCTCCGGTCGCGCCGACAGGATGCCCCAGCGCGATCCCCGAGCCGTTCGGGTTGACCTTGGCCGGATCGAGGTCCAGCTCCTGGCTGACGGCGCAAGCCTGGGCGGCAAACGCGATGTTGGCTTCTACCACGTCCATATCCTGCACCGACAGCCCCGCGCGCTTGAGCGCCAGGCGCGTCGCCGGGATCGGTCCCAGGCCCATCAGTTCCGGTTCGACGCCGGCGTGGGCATAGCTGACCAAACGCGCCAGCGGACGCAGGCCATTGCGCTGCACCGCATCACCGGTGGCCATCACCAATGCCGCCGCACCATCGTTCAACCCCGAAGCATTACCCGCCGTTACCGAGCCGTCCTTTTTGAACGCCGGCTTCATCTGCGCCAGCTGTTCCAGGGAGGTTGCGCGAGGATGCTCGTCGACGTTGAACAGGATGGTGTCCTTGCGTCCCTGGATTTCCACCGTAGCGATCTGCTCGCTGAAATACCCATTGGCAATAGCAAACGCCGCACGTTTTTGATCTTCAAGGGCGAGGGCGTCCTGCATTTCGCGGGTGATGCCGTTGCGCGCGGCGACGTTCTCGGCGGTGATGCCCATGTGAATGCCGTGGAACGGGTCATGCAGGATACCGAGCATGTAGTCGATGGCCTGGACGTTGCCCATGCGCGAGCCCCAGCGCGCCGATGGCAGCAGGTACGGCCCGCGGCTCATGGACTCGGCACCGGCGCCGATGGCGATTTCGGCATCGCCGAGCAGCAAGGTCTGGGCGGCGCTGATGATCGCTTGCAAGCCGGACCCGCACAGGCGGTTGACGTTGTAGGCGGGCGTCTCCTTGGGGATGCCGGCATTCATCGCCGCCACCCGGGAAATGTAGGCGTCGCGGGTTTCGGTAGGGATCACGTTACCCATCACCAGGTGGCCGATCTGCGCCGGATCGACGCCCGAGCGCTGCAAGGCGGCCTTGACCGCAGTCGTCGCGAGGTCGGCCGGTGGCACGTCTTTGAGCGAGCCGCCAAAGGTGCCAATGGCGGTGCGAGCGGCGCTGACGACAAAAACTTCTGGAGTGTTCATGGGGGTGTTCCTTTCGACGGATTCTTTTCAGTGCTGCGATTGAGCAGGGCGTTCAGCGCTGTTTGCGCTTCCTGAGTGTTCAGGCGTTCGATAAATAGCAGGTTTTCCTGGCGTATGGTGGCTTGCAGTTCCGCCAGCGAAGCCTGTTTGAGCAATTGCCTGGACTGGCGCAATGCCCCTTGCGGCAACGCCAGCAGGCGTTGGGCCAGTTGCCGGGCGGCAACCAGGCATTGCGCGCCGTCGTCGCACAGTTCATTGGCCAGGCCCCACTGCACGGCGTCGGCGCCGCTCAGGGTTTCACCCAGCAGCAATAAACGGGAGGCGCGGGCGTGGCCAAGCAGGCGCGGCAGCAGCAGCGTGGCGCCGAATTCCGGGCACAGGCCGATGTTGACGAAGGGCATGCGCAGCTTGGCGTTGCGGCTGACCACTACTTGATCGCAGTGCAACAGCAAGGTTGTGCCAATGCCGATAGCCGCGCCAGACACCGCCGCGATCAGTGGCGTTTGCAGCTGGGTCACCACCTGCATCAGGCGAAATGCCGGGCTGTCCAGGTGAGTGGGCGGGTTCTGCAGGAAATCCACCAGGTCATTGCCGCTGGTGAAACAGCTGTCGCCACCGGTGATGATGACGACGCCGATGGCCGGGTCCTCGTCTGCGGCCAGCAACAGGTTGGCCAGCTGCGTGTACATGGCGTTGTTCAGCGCGTTGAGTTTGTCGGGACGGTTAAACGTCAGCGTCAGTACGCCGGCGTTGCGGTCCTGCTGGATCAGATCGTTCATGAGCGACTCTGTTGTTCGGTGCGTCGGCCACTCTAAGCGCGAGACCCGCGCCGGATCTATGACAAAACGGGTCAACGCACCTGCTTCTTTTTGCCATGTCTACGGGCGCTAGGGTGGCCACACACCCATTCGGGGTATAGCGTCGCTCGCCTGATCGCTCAATAGTGGCTGCATCCGGTCATAAAGAACGCTTGATAAGGTGAATGTGCCATGCGCAAGGCTTTCAAGTTGATTTTCAGTGTAGTCCTTGTCCCTTTGTCACTCAGCGTCCACGGCGCCGAGGTCGACGCTGCGAAAACGCTGCGGTTGTACAACTGGGCGGATTACATAGGCGAGAAAACCATTTCCGACTTCGAAAAAGCCAGTGGCATCAAGGTCATCTACGACACCTTCGATGCCTACGAAACGGTGCAGGCGAAGTTGCTTACCGGGCATTCCGGGTATGACCTGGTGGTGCTCAACGCCTCCCTCGCCCCCCCCCTGATCCAGGCCAAAGTATTCCAGCCGCTGGACAAGAAATTGCTGCCGGGCTGGACCAACCTCGACCCCAAGGTGCTGCAGGACCTGCAGGGGTTTGACGCCGGCACGCAGTATTCCGCGCCCTACACCTGGGGCAGCAATGGCATCACCTATAACGTCGACAAGATCAAGGAACGCATGCCGGACGCGCCCATCGGTTCGCTGGCGATGATCTTCGATCCGAAGATCGTCTCGCGCTTCGCCGACTGCGGAGTGACCCTGGTGGATGCCCCGACCGAAGTGATTCCCCTGGCCCTGAAATACCTCGGCCGCGACCCGCGAAGTGCTGCACCGGCAGACCTGAAAGCCGCGCAGGAGTTGCTGCTGTCGGTGCGCCCGTACATTCGCAAGTTCGACTCGGTGAACTACCTGACCAGCCTGCCCAATGGCGATGTGTGCATGGCCATGACCTGGTCCGGCGACTACGCCACGGCCATGGCCCGTGCCGAAGAAGCCAAGCTGAAAATCAACCTGGCGTACTTCATACCCAAGGAAGGCAGCCTGATCTGGTTCGACAACATGTACATCCCGGCTGACGCGCCGCATGTCGCTAACGCGCACAAGTTCCTCGACTACCTGATGCAGCCCCAGGTGATGGCCGACGTCACCGATTACATCCACTACGCCAACAGCAACGCGGCCGCCACGCCCCTGGTAAACGCCGAAGTGCGCAACAACCTGGCGATTTATCCCGATGACGAGACCCGCGAGCGCCTGTTCCCGCAGAAGACCCAGGATGCCAAGGACATGCGCGCGATGACGCGAGTCTGGAGCACGGTAAAAAGCGGAATTTGATCGTTCAAACCATCCGGTTCGAGGTTTTTCCTATGGCAACTCCAACTCAACACATTCTGTCTGCGGCTGAAGAGTCGCGCCTGGTCAAGGCCGACAAAGCCCACTACATGCACGGTTATCACATGTTTGACGAACATGCCGAGCAGGGTTCACTGAACATCGTCGCCGGTGATGGCGCTTACATCTTCGACACCCAGGGCAATCGCTTTCTCGACGCAGTAGGCGGCATGTGGTGCACCAATATCGGTTTGGGCCGCGAAGAAATGGCCCTGGCGATCGCCGACCAGGTGCGCCAACTGGCCTATTCCAACCCGTTCTGCGACATGTCGAACAACGTCGCGATCCAGCTCTGCGAAAAGCTCGCCAGCCTGGCCCCGGGTGATCTCGATCACGTGTTCCTGACCACCGGCGGCTCCACGGCGGTGGACACCGCCTACCGGCTGATCCAGTACTACCAGAACTGCCGCGGCAAGCCGGAAAAAAAGCACATCATCGCCCGCTACAACGCCTATCACGGCTCGACGACCCTGACCATGTCGATCGGCAACAAGGCCGCCGACCGCGTCCCGGAATTCGACTACGCCCACGACCGCATCCACCACGTGTCCAACCCCAACCCTTACCGCGCTCCGGACGGCATGAACGAGGCGCAGTTTCTTGAGTTCCTGGTCCAGGAATTCGAAGACAAGATCCTCGCCATCGGCGCCGATCGAGTGGCGGGGTTCTTCGCCGAGCCGATCATGGGCTCGGGCGGAGTGATCATTCCACCCAAGGGCTACCTCAAGCGCATGTGGGAAGTCTGCCAGCGCTACGACATCCTGTTCGTCGCCGACGAAGTGGTGACCTCGTTCGGGCGCCTGGGCAAATTCTTTGCCTCGTGGGATCTGTTCGAGGTGCAGCCGGACATCATCACCACCGCCAAGGGCCTGACCTCGGCTTACCTGCCGCTGGGCGCCTGCATCTTTTCCGAGCGCATCTGGAAAGTCATCGCCGAGCCAGGCAAGGGCCGCTGCTTCAGCCACGGTTTCACTTACAGCGGGCACCCGGTGTGCTGCACGGCGGCGTTGAAGAACATCGAAATCATCGAGCGCGAACAGCTGCTGGAACACGTCGATCGGGTCGGTGCGTATCTGGAGGAGCGCCTGGCCACCCTCGGCGACCTGCCGCTTGTAGGCGATGTGCGCTGCCAGAAATTCATGGCCTGCGTCGAATTCGTGGCGGACAAGCGCACCAAGGCGTTGTTTGCCGACGAGATCAACATTGGCGAGCGGATTCATTCCCGGGCGCAATCCAAAGGCTTGCTGGTGCGTCCGATCATGCACCTCAATGTCATGTCGCCGCCGTTGATCCTGACCTGTGCCCAGGTCGATGAAATCGTCGAGACCCTGCGCGAGTGCATTCTCGAGGTGGCGGCCGAACTGCAGGCGAGCGGGCAGTACCAGGGCCAATGATTTTGCCGAACAGGCTGTTACCAGGCGCCGGATCACCCGCTAGACTGCGGGGCATGAGCAAACCACACGACGATACGCTGATCGCATTGCCCTTCGGGGCGCTGCACAAATGGCACGGGCAGATGCGCGAGGCGTTTGCCCATGTCGACGCCCCCGATGCGCTGGATTACCTGGCCTCGGCCCTGGAGCATCTGGTCGGTATCGAATCGGTGATGATCAGCCTAGAACACCGCGAGCGGCCGCCGCAACTGCTGTACCAGCGGGGCATCGCGCAGGAATACCAGGTGTCGATTCTCGAGCGCTATTTTTCGGCTGGATATTTGCTCGATCCGTTCTGCCTGGCGGTCGAACAGGGTTTGGCCCAGGGCTTTTATCACCTGGAGGAAATAGCGCCGGATGACTTTTTCGACAGTGAGTATTACCGCGCCTATTACCTGAAGGCGGGATGCTCGGAAGACAGTTATTACATTGTCGATACCGGTAATGACACGAAGATATCGGTCAGCCTGTTTCAGGGCTTCGGGGGTGAAAGCCTGCGCGGTGAACAGCTGAATCTGTTGCGAGCGGTCGAGCCACTGGTGCGTGAATTTATCAGTGAATTCAGCCTGCGCGGCATGCAGCGGATCGCGACCGTCCAGGGGCCGCAGGATGCAAGGGTGGGGGATGATCTGAAGCAGCGGGTGCAGTCGGCATTCGAGCACTTCGGCTGCGATTTGCTGACCGAACGCGAGCGTGAGGTGGCGCACATGGTGCTGCGGGGGCACTCGGTGAAGTCCACGGCGAGCGAGCTTGGGATTTCGCCGGAGACGGTGCGCATGCATCGCAAGAATCTGTATTTGAAGCTTGAAGTGGGGTCGCAGTCAGAGTTGTTTGCGTTGTTTATCGAGTGGTTGCGTAGCCATTAATGAGATAAACCTGTAGGAGCGAGCCTGCTCGCGATGGGCTCGAGAACACCGCGCGGAGCCAGACTTGCCGCGTAATCGTTAACGACCACCGCGAGCAGGCTCGCTCCTACAGGGGGATGGGTTAGCTCTCGCGCTTCACCACCAGGGTCAGAATGTCATAACTGGCCACCAACTCACCCAACTGGTTGGTCACCTCCACATCCCAGGCCACCACCCCCTGCGGGATGCCCTGGGGGCTCTTCTTGCCCTGATCGATCTTGCGCTTGCAGGTCAGGCGCGCCTGAATCGTGTCACCAATCCCCACCGGAGTGATGAAGCGCAAGGTATCCAGCCCGTAGTTGGCCAGCACCGGCCCGGGCGCGGGGGAGACGAACAGGCCGGCCGCCGCCGACAGAACAAAATAACCGTGGGCGATGCGCTTGCCGAACTGCGATTCCTTGGCGGCAATGTCGTCGAAGTGCATGTAGAAGTGATCGCCAGACAGGCAGCCGAAGTTCACCAGGTCCGCTTCGGTGACGGTGCGTCGATGGGTCAGCAGCGACTCGCCGATCTGCAGGTCCTGGAAGAATCGGCGGAATGGATGCACCTCGGTTTCGATGACCTTGGCGCCCCGCACATATTCACCGGTAACCGCCGCCAGCATGGTCGGCGACCCCTGC
This sequence comes from Pseudomonas sp. RIT-562, assembly GCF_026241895.1. GTDB lineage: Bacteria > Pseudomonadota > Gammaproteobacteria > Pseudomonadales > Pseudomonadaceae > Aquipseudomonas > Aquipseudomonas mandelii_F. The sequence goes on from NZ_JAPJIV010000017.1 coordinate 105,149, forward strand.
ACAGCCGCGCGTTGCAGGTAGTGCTTCACCGCGCGCAGGCCGCCCAGCTCCTCGCCACCGCCGGCTCGGCCCGGACCACCGTGCTTGAGTTGCGGCAGGGGCGAGCCGTGGCCGGTGGATTCGGCGGCGGATTCGCGGTCCAGCACCAGCAAGCGACCATGCCAGGCCGCGGCCACCGGAATCGCCTTGGCGGCAATGAGCGGGTCCTTGGTGATCAGGCTGGCGACCAGGCTGCCTTTGCCGCGAGCAGCCAGCACCAATGCTTCGTCCAGATCGTCGTAGGCCATCAGGGTGCTGACCGGGCCGAACGCCTCGATGTCATGTGCACCCCCTTCAGCGTGCGGGTCGCGGGCCTGCAACAGGGTCGGCGCAAAAAACGCGCCCCGGTCGACGTTTTCCCCGCGCGGTTCAAATCCATCGCTGGCCCCGAACAGCAGGTCGCTGCTTTGCAGCAGACTTTGCAAACGCTCGGTGACGTCTTTTTGCTGATCGTGGGAAGCCAGCGCGCCCATGCGCACGCCTTCCACCGACGGGTCGCCGACCACGACTTTGCGCAAGCGCTCGCGCAGGCGGGTGGCCACCGCATCGATGTGTTTGGCCGGCACGATCGCGCGGCGGATGGCGGTGCATTTCTGCCCGGCCTTGGTGGTCATTTCCCGCGCAACTTCCTTAATGAACAGCTCGAACTCTTCATCATCCGGAGTGACATCCGGGGCGAGGATCGCGCAGTTCAGCGAGTCGGCCTCGGCATTGAACGGCACCGAGTTGCGGATCAGGTTCGGATTGACCCGCAGTTTGGCGGCGGTGTCGGCGGATCCGGTAAAGGTCACCACGTCCTGGCCCTGCAGACGGTCGAGCAGGTCGCCGGTGCCGCCAATGATCAGTTGCAGGCTGCCCGCAGGGAGCAAGCCGGATTGGTCCATCAGGCGCACCACGGCTTCGGTCAGGTAGCTGGTGGCGCTGGCCGGTTTGACGATGCACGGCATGCCGGCGAGGAAGCTCGGGGCGAATTTTTCCAGCATGCCCCAGATCGGGAAGTTGAACGCGTTGATGTGCACCGCCAGGCCGCCGCGCGGCACCAGGATGTGCGTGCCGGCAAAGGTCCCGAGCTTGCTCAGTTGCAGCGCCGGCCCTTCATGGACGATGTTGCCCGACGGCAATTCCCGGGCACCGAGGCTGGCGTAGGTGAACAGCGTGCTGTTGCCGCCTTCGATATCGATCCAGCTGTCGGCGCGGGTGGCGCCACTGTGGTGGGAGATGGCGTAGAGCTGTTCCTTGCGCTCGCTGAGGTACAAGGCCAGCGCCTTGAGGCGTTGGGCGCGTTGTTGGAAATCCAGCGCCATCAACCCGCTGACACCCTGGCGGCGACCGTGCTCAACGGCTTCGGCGAAGTCCGGGCGTTCCTCATGGGTGCGGGCAATTTCATGGCCGTCGATGGCGCTGCGCAGCACCTGGGCGCCGTGTTGGCCGATCCAGCGACTGGCGATGAAACTTTGCAGGGTAGGGGCGTGCTGTGTAGGTGAAGAGGACATCACGGAGGCTCCTGATTATCAAATAAGTCGTTAGTGTTTGCTGGCGCCCGAGGCGCCAATACCGGTCATTGAGCGGATGAACTGCGCCAGGTAGCGGCCGCGTTCAAGTGCTGCCCGGGGGGAGGTGTCAGTGACCGAGAACAGCCAGGCGCTGAAAAACGCCAGGCTCATGGAGAACAGCGCCGGGTTGGAATACGGGAACAGGGCCCGGTCGTAATGCAGGACGTTGACCCATACCGCCGGGCTCAGCACCAGCAGGACAATCGCCGAGACCAGGCCCGCCAGGCTGCCGGTGACTGCGCCGCGAGTGGTCAGGCCCTTCCAGTACATCGAGAGGAACAGCACCGGGAAATTCACCGAGGCCGCGATCGCCAGCACCAGGCCGGAAAGGAAGGCGATGTTCTGCGATTCGAACAGCAGGCCGAGGATGATCGCCAGCACGCCGATGCACAGCGTGGCGATGCGCGACACGCGGATCTCCTGCTGCTCGGTGGCCTGGCCCTTGCGCATCACGCAGGCATACAGGTCATGGGACACCGCCGACGCTCCGGACAAGGCCAGCCCGGCAACCACGGCGAGAATGGTGGCGAAGGCCACCGCCGAAATGAAGCCGAGGAACAGATTGCCGCCCACCGCCTGGGCCAGGTGCACGGCGATCATGTTGCCGCCGCCGATGATCGCGCCATTGGCGTCACGGAATGCCGGATCGGTGCCGACCATGACGATTGCGCCGAAGCCGACGATGATCAGCAACAGATAGAAGTAGCCGATGAAACCGGTGGCGTAGAACACGCTTTTGCGCGCTTCCTTGGCATCGCTGACGGTAAAGAAACGCATCAGGATATGCGGCAGGCCGGCGGTGCCGAACATCATGCCCAGGCCCAGGGAGATAGCGTCGATGGGGTTGGACAGCAAGCCGCCGGGCGCCATGATCGCGTTGCCCTTGGCGTGCACGGCGGTGGCGCCGGCGAACATCGCCTCGGTGCTGAAACCGAAATGCTTGAGCACCATGAAGGCCATGAATGTGGTGCCGAACAGCAGCATCACTGCCTTGATGATCTGTACCCAGGTGGTCGCGAGCATGCCGCCGAAGGTCACGTAGAACACCATCAATACACCGACCAGCATGACTGCGTAGAGGTAGTCGATGCCGAACAGCAGTTCGATCAACTTGCCGGCGCCGACCATCTGCGCCACCAGGTACATCAGCGCCACCGTCAGGGTGCCGAAGGCCGAGGTCAGGCGCACCGGGGTCTGTTCCAGGCGGTAGGACACCACGTCGGCGAAGGTGTATTTACCCAGGTTGCGCAGGCGTTCGGCAATCAGGAACAGGATGATTGGCCAGCCGGCCAATACGCCCAATGCATAGAGCAAGCCGTCGTAGCCATTGAGGAACATCATCGCCGAGATGCCCAGGAATGAGGCGGCCGAGATCATGTCGCCGGCAATCGCCAGGCCATTCTGGAACCCGCTCATGCCACCGCCCGCCGTGTAGAAATCACTGGCCGAACGAGTACGCAGCGCCGCCCAGCGGGTGACGCCGAGGGTGAACAGGACGAACACCAGGAACATGCCGATGGCGTTCCAGTTCAGTGGACGGGACGCGCCGTCGGCGGCTACCGCAAGATCAGTGACCGCTGCCAGTGGCAGCAGCAACAACGCCAGGAGCCGGCTCATCGGGCGCACTCCTGCTTGAGTTTTTCGTTCAGCGGGTCGATCACGTGGTTGGCGCGATAGACGTAGAAACCGGTCAGCGCGAACGCCAGCACCACGATCACTACACCGACCAGCATACCCACGGTGGTCACTCCGCCACTGAGGGATTGGCCGAGGGTGGCGGGGGAGAACGCCACCAACAGGACGAAGCCGAAGTAGATCACCAGCATGATCAGCGACAGTGACCAGTAGAGGTTTTGTTTGCGGCGCACCAGCTGGATGAAATCGGGATGTTGGCGGATGAGGTCGATGTCTTGGGGTGTCATAACGGCTCTCCTTGTTGTTTTTGTTTTGGGTGAAACAGGTTTCGGGCATACCTCAGTCCCCTGTGGGAGCGGGCTTGCTCGCGAAGAGGTCGTGTCAGTCGATATGTGTGCTGAATGACACACCGTATTCGCGAGCAAGCCCGCTCCCACACAGGGATCGCGGGGTGTCAGAGCTGATCGAAATCCAGCACCACTTTGTCGCTCACCGGAAATGCCTGGCACGACAGCACGTACCCGGCGGCCACTTCGTAGTCTTCCAGGGCATGGTTGCTGTCCATTTCCACCTCACCCTCGATAACTTTGCATTTGCAGGTCGAGCACACTCCGGCCTTGCACGAATAGGGCAGCTCGGCGCCTTGGGCATTGCCAGCGTCGAGGATGCTCTGGCTGTTGCGTGGCAGGTCGAACGCCAGGGCGCGACCATCGCTGATCACGGTGATCTGGCTGACGGCCGCATCCACCTGCCGGGCCGCCTCGCGAGCCTCGCGTTTTTGCTGGCTGCCGGCGGCGGCGAACAGTTCGAAGTGAATGCGCTCGGCCGGCATGCCTTTGGCCTTGAGGCTGTCACGTACGGTTTCAGTCATCTCCTGCGGGCCGCAGATGAACGCCGCATCGAGCGCTTTGACGTCGAGCCAGCGGGAGAACAGTTGCGCGCATTTTTCGGAGTTGATGCGGCCGTTGTACAGGTCGACGTCCTGCTGTTCGCGGCTGAACACGAAGATCAGGTTGAGGCGCTGCAAATAGCGGTTTTTCAGGTCTTCGAGCTGCTCACGAAACAGCGCGCCGGAGCTGGAACGGTTGCCGTACAGCAGGGTGACGCGGCTGTGCGGCTCGGTTTGCAGGGTGGTCTTGATGATCGACAGGATCGGCGTAATGCCACTGCCCGCCGCTACCGCCAGGTAGTTGCCGTGGCGCGAGGGGTCGAGGTCGACGTGAAAGTGTCCGGCAGGCGGCATCACTTCGAGGCTGTGCCCGGCTTTCAAGTGCTCGTTGGCAAACGCGGAGAAACGCCCGCCGACCACGCGCTTGATGGCGATGCGCAATTCGCCGTCATTGACTCCGGTGCAGATCGAGTAGGAGCGGCGCACTTCTTCGCCGTCCATCTGCGTGCGCATCACCAGGTGCTGGCCCTGGGTGAAGTGAAAACTGTCCTGCAAATGCTGCGGAATCTCGAAGGCGATGGACACCGCGTCACGGGTTTCGGCGCGCACGTCCTTGATGGTCAGGCTGTGAAATTTACTCATTCTTGTTCTCCAGCTGGGACGGCCAGGCGCCGCTCAGATGCACTTGAAATAATCGAACGGTTCCAGGCAGTCGCGGCACCGATACAAGGCCTTGCACGCGGTGGAACCAAACTCGCTGAGCACTTCGGTGTGCGCACTGCCGCATTGCGGGCAGGCAATCACCGGGCTTTCGCCCAGCAGGCTGCGTTTGCTGGTACTGCCATCAGGCGGCGCAATACCGTAGGCGCGCAGGCGTTCGCGGCCGCTGTGGGTGATCCAGTCGGTGGTCCACGCCGGGGTCAACTTGCGCTCCAGCTGTGGCGCCCTGAACCCGGCGAGCTCCAGGGCGGCGCGGATGTCGCTCTCGATCACTTCGGTGGCGGGGCAGCCGGAGTAGGTCGGCGTCACCACCACGTGCAAGTGCCCGGCCTGCCAGGCGAGATCGCGTACGATGCCCAGGTCGACCACGCTGACCACCGGCACTTCCGGGTCCATGACATTCGCCAGGGTGGCCCAGGCGGCTGCCAGGTCGCTCGGTTGTGGCGGCCGCGCGCCCAGGTCGCTGGCGATCAGCTCACCAGGTTGCATCGGGGTACGCTCGTGGCAGGCATTGCATCTCGGCCAGCAGGATGCCCAGGTGTTCGGAGTGCAAGCCCTTGCGCGCATCGAGGTAGAAGTAACTCGGTGCGGCGGGCACTGGCAGGGTGGCGCTGGCGAAGATCTCGCTGACGGTGGTGTGCCAGGCGGCGGCGACTTGGGCAGCGTCAGCAATGATGCCGGCAGCGTGCAGGCGTTGTTCGCTGTCGTTGGCACTGGTCAGTTCGACGGTAAAGCGCCAGACCTCGGGAATCGCCGCGAGCATACGCTGGTGGCTGTGCTCGGTGCCGTCACCCAGGCGTTCAACCCACTCGCCTGAGCGACGCAGGTGATAGGTGACTTCCTTGACGGCCTTGGCGGCAATCCCGGCAATGCGTTCATCGCTGGACTGGCTCAGACCCTTGAGCACCTGCAGATGCCAGGCGTCGTAGAGGAATTGCTTGAGGATGGTCACCGCGTAGTCGCCGTTGGGTTGTTCCACCAGCAGCAGGTTGCGATAGGCCCGTTCATCCCGGCGAAACGCCAGGTGATCGGCGTCGCGGCCGTCGTCCAGCAGTTCGGCCGCGTATTCCAGCCAGTTGCGGGCCTGGCCGACGAGGTCGAGGCCAACGTTCATCAATGCCAGCTCTTCTTCCAGCGCCGGCGCCTTGCCGCACCATTGGCACAGGCGCTGGCCCTGGATCAGGGCGCTGTCGCCGAGACGCAGCAAGTATTCGATCAGATCAGTCTTGGAGTTCATGGTCGACCTCACATGTGCCCGACTTCGGCTGGCAATTCATAGAAGCTGGCGTGGCGATACACCTTGTCGTCAGCCGGGTCGAACAACGGGTCTTTCTCGTCCGGCGAGGACGCGGTGATCAGCGCCGAGGGCACCACCCAAAGGCTTACACCTTCGCTGCGACGGGTGTACAGCTCCCGCGCATTCTCGATAGCCATGGTGGTGTCGGCGGCATGCACGCTGCCGACATGCTTGTGGTTGAGGCCGTGCTTGCTGCGCACGAAGACTTCGAAAAGGGTCCATTCGGACATGACAGTGTCTCCAGATCAGGTAGCCGAATCAGGCGGCGTTTTTGTTATGTTTTTTGCGGGCGTGGGCCACTGCGGCTTCGCGGACCCAGGCGCCGTCTTCGATGGCCTTGCGCCGGGTGGCGACCCGCTCCTGGTTGCACGGACCGTTGCCCTTGAGCACTTCGTAGAATTCGCTCCACTGGATTTCGCCGAAGTCGTAGTGACCACGTTCGGCATTCCACTTCAGGTCCGGATCGGGGCAGGTGCAGCCCAGCAGTTCGAGCTGCGGGATGGTCTGGTCGATGAAGCGCTGGCGCAGTTCGTCGTTGCTCTGGCGCTTGATCTTCCAGGCCATGGACTGGGCGCTGTTGGGTGAGTGTTCGTCGCTTGGACCGAACATCATCAATGACGGCCACCACAGGCGATTGATGGCGTCCTGGACCATGTCTTTCTGCGCCTGATTACCGTGGCGCATCATGGTCAGGAGGATTTCGTAGCCCTGGCGCTGGTGGAAACTTTCTTCCTTGCAGATCCGCACCATGGCCCGGGAGTAGGGGCCATAGGAGGTGCGCTGCAATACCACCTGGTTGACGATCGCGGCGCCATCCACCAACCAGCCGACCGCGCCCATGTCGGCCCAGTTCAGGGTCGGGTAGTTGAAGATGCTGGAGTACTTGGCCTTGCCGCTGTGCAGTTTGGCGATTTCCTCATCACGGTCTGCGCCCAGGGTTTCCATGGCGCTGTAGAGGTACAGGCCATGTCCTGCTTCATCCTGGATTTTGGCCATCAGTTGCAGTTTGCGTTTGAGCGAAGGCGCGCGGGTGACCCAGTTGCCTTCGGGCAGCATGCCGACAATTTCCGAGTGCGCGTGTTGGGAGATTTGCCGGATGAGGGTTTGGCGATAGGCGTCAGGCATCCAGTTTTTTGCTTCGATCTTGATTTCTGAATCGATTTTTTCTTGGAATGCGCGCTCCTGGTCGGACATCTCCGACAGGTCTTTTATGCGCTTTACGCCTGTTTCTACTAGCTGTGCGTACATGGGGGGTCTCCCGCCGTGAATCTGTTTGATGGCATGGAGAACTTTATAAGCGATACAGAAATTAATATCAAACACAAAATATCGTGTCGTGTAGTTTTTGTGTATCGCTTTGGGAGGTGGGTGTATATCCGTTTTTGCGGTGATGGCTGCTTAGGGTTCCGCCCTTACGGCGGGTCACTTTTGGCAAACGGCCCCAAAAGTAACCAAAAGGTCTTTGCCCCACCACTTGGCACCTCGCTTAGGCTCGGTGTGCCCGAACGCAGGCATTGCGCAGCGGGTCGCTGCGATGGGCCATCCCTGGCCCAGCGCAGCTAAACCGGCATCCTTGCCGGTTTACCCGCTGCGCAATACCTGCGTTCGGCCAGCGTGGTTAACGGGGCGTCCGCGATCAAAAACCTCGCCGAGGCGGCCTTAAAGCCGACCTGACGGGTAGTTCGGCTTTGCATTGGTGGTGTTACGTGAACGCACTGTTTGGCACAACGAAAACCCCTGTAGGAGCCCGGCTTGCCGGCGATGGCGGTCTCGCGGGCGCTATCGCCTACAGAGAGTCGTGTGTATTCAAGAAGTACGCGTAATCGTTCACGTCCATCGCGAGCAGGCTCGCTCCTACAGAGGGTTAGCGCAATGCAAGAGGCCAGGCACGTCCAGATAAGCGCAGCGCGCCGGCTTGATGCCTTGGTCGGCCCGCAGGCCGCCACGGCACGGTTGTTGATCACGGACGCCCATTAACCACGCTGGCCGAACGCAGGTATTGCGTAGCGGGTAAACCGGCAAGGATGCCGGTTTAGCCGCGCTGGGCCAGGGACGGCCCATCGCGGCGACCCGCGGAGCAATGCCGGAGTGAGGGCACACCGAGCCTAGGCGAGGTGCCGAGTGGTAGGGCACAAAGCGTTTGGTTACTTTGCGCTTTTCAAAGTAACCCGCCGTAAGGGCGGAATCATAAGCCGCCGTAACCGCAGCAAAGGATATGTACGCAAAGCAAGATCAAAAGATCGCAGCCTCGTTTCACTCGACAGCTCCTACAGGAAAATCAGTGCAACCTGCCGTAAGGGCGGAACCATAAGCAGCCGTAACCGCAGCAAAGGATATGTACACAAAGCAAGATCAAAAGATCGCAGCCTCGTTTCACTCGACAGCTCCTACAGGAAAATCAGTGCAACCTGCCGTAAGGGCGGAATCATAAGCCGCCGTAACCGCAGCAAAGGATATGTACCCAAAGCAAGATCAAAAGATCGCAGCCTCGTTTCACTCGACAGCTCCTACTGGAAAATCAGTGCAACCCGCCGTAAGGGCGGAACCGTAAGCAGCCGTAACCGCAGGAAAGGATATGTACACAAAGCAAGATCAAAAGATCGCAGCCTCGTTTCACTCGACAGCTCCTACAGGAAAATCAGTGCAACCCGCCGTAAGGGCGGAACCATAAGCAGCCGTAACCGCAGCAAAGGATATGTACACAAAGCAAGATCAAAAGATCGCAGCCTCGTTTCACTCGACAGCTCCTACAGGAAAATCAGTGCAACCTGCCGTAAGGGCGGAACTGACCAGCCATAACAAAAAAGCGGATATATCCCCAATCAAACCCAAAAAAAAAGCCCCGACAAAGCGGGGCCAAAAAGGGGTGCAGCAGTCATCCCTTGGGACGCTTGTCCATCACATGACAAGCCTTGCCCTCAGACCGCTTGATCGAATGCAAAGGCTGCAAAACAATCCGCGAACTGATCCCGATATACGTCTTGATATGCCGGCTCAACTCAGCGCAAACCGCCTTCTGCTGATCCTCGCTCAAATACTGATGCTCGGCCTTGAGCTCCACATGCACGTCAACGCTGTCCAGATTGCCATTGCGATACAGATGAATCTCATAACACTCTGAAAGCTGTTTGATCTTCAGCACCTGTTCCTCGATCTGCGTCGGAAACACGTTCACCCCGCGGATGATCAACATGTCATCGCTGCGCCCGGTGATCTTGTCGATCCGCCGCATCGGCCGCGCCGTGCCTGGCAGCAGGCGGGTCAGGTCGCGGGTGCGGTAGCGGATCATCGGCAAGGCTTCCTTGCTCAGCGAGGTGAACACCAGCTCGCCCATCTGCCCGTCCGGCAGCACTTCGCCAGTGACCGGATCGATGATTTCCGGGTAGAAATGGTCCTCCCAGATGGTCGGCCCGTCCTTGGTTTCTGCGCACTCCATGGCAACGCCCGGGCCCATGATTTCCGAGAGGCCATAGATATCCAGCGCGGTAATCCCCAGGCGATTCTCGATGGCGCTGCGCAGTTCGCCGGTCCAGGGTTCGGCACCGAAAATGCCCAGGCGCAGGGCCAGCTTGTGCGGGTCGATGCCCTGGCGTTCGATTTCGTCGGCGATGTTGAGCATGTAGGACGGCGTGACCATGATGATGTCCGGCTGGAAATCCTTGATCAGCTGCACCTGCTTCTCGGTCTGGCCGCCGGACATTGGAATCACCGTGCAGCCCAGGCGCTCGGCGCCGTAGTGGGCGCCGAGGCCGCCGGTGAACAGGCCGTAGCCATAGGAAATATGCACCTTGTCGCCGCGGCGGCCGCCAGCGGCACGGATCGAGCGGGCAACGACATTGGCCCAGGTGTCGATGTCGTTCTGGGTGTAGCCCACCACCGTCGGCTTGCCGGTGGTGCCGCTGGAAGCGTGCAGGCGCACGATGTCGTGCATCGGCACGGCGAACATACCGTAGGGGTAGTTGTCGCGCAGGTCGGTCTTGGTGGTGAAGGGAAATTTCGCCAGGTCTTCCAGGGATTTGATGTCGTCTGGGTGCACGCCCAGCGCATCGAAACGTTGGCGGTACAGGGGCACATTGTTGTAGGCGTGGTTCAGGCTCCAGCGCAGACGCTCCAGCTGGTGCTGACGGAGTTCGTCGATGCTGGCGGTTTCCAGCGGGTCCAGCTGTGGGTCAAGCACGGCGTTGGCAATTGGCATGTTCATGATTTCACTCGAATTGTTTTTGTGTTTCAACCCTGTCACGCCAGGGCTTTGAGTGCATGCCCCAAGGATACCTCTCGGCTCCCCGGGAATCGCGGTTCTTTAGTCGGACAGGCGCTCGATGATCAACGCGATGCCCTGGCCGACGCCGATGCACATGGTGCACAAGGCATAACGACCCTTGCGCTCCTCAAGCTCGTGCAGGGCGGTGGTGACCAGTCGTGCGCCGCTCATGCCCAGTGGATGACCCAGGGCAATCGCTCCACCGTTGGGGTTGACCCGCGGGTCGGTGTCGCTCAGGCCGAGCTCGCGCAGCACCGCCAGGCCTTGCGCGGCAAAGGCTTCATTGAGTTCGATGACGTCCATCTCGGCCAGGCTCAGGTTGGCCAGTTCCAGCACCTTGCGAGTCGCCGGCACCGGGCCGATGCCCATGATGCGTGGCTCGACGCCGGCCGTGGCCATGGCGACCACACGGCCGCGGGCGTGTAAACCGTGGCGCTTGGCGACTTCGGGGCTCGCCAGCAGCAGGGCGCAGGCGCCGTCGTTGACCCCGGAGGCGTTACCGGCGGTGATGCTGCCGCCTTCGCGAAAGGGCGTACCGAGCTTTTGCAGCTGCTCAAGCGTGGTATCGCCGCGCGGGTGTTCATCGTGCTCGACGACTTTCGCCGGACCTTTGCGCTGGGGTATTTGCACCGCGACGATTTCCCGGGCCAGGCGTCCACTGGCCTGGGCCGCCGCAGCCCGTTGCTGGCTGCGCAGGGCGAAGGCGTCCTGGTCGGCGCGGGAGATGTTGAACTGTTCGGCGACGTTTTCCGCGGTCTCCGGCATGGAGTCGATGCCGAAGGTTTTTTTCATCTGCGGATTGACGAAGCGCCAGCCGATGGTGGTGTCATAGATGTTTGCATCGCGGGAGAACGCCTGCTCGGCCTTGCCCATCACCAGGGGCGCACGGGACATCGACTCGACGCCACCGACCAGCATCAGCCCGGCCTCACCACTGCGAATCGCCCGGGCAGCCGTGCCGATCGCATCCAGCCCGGAACCGCACAGGCGGTTGAGCGTCGTGCCCGGAACGCTTACCGGCAGCCCGGCCAACAGCGCCGACATGCGCGCGACGTTACGGTTGTCTTCGCCGGCCTGGTTGGCGCAGCCGTAGATCACGTCGTCCACCGCTGCCCAGTCGACCTGCGGATGACGCCGCAGCAGTTCGCGCAGCGGCACCGCGCCGAGGTCGTCGGCGCGCACGCTGCTGAGGGCACCGGCATAGCGGCCGATCGGGGTCCGCACCGCGTCGATGATCAAGGCATCATTCATTCGGGTTCTCCTGCGCCAGCACAGTGCCGCGCACTTTGTAGGATTTGCCATGGAACAGCGCGATCAGCTGGCCCTGTTGGTTTTCAATGCGTACGTCGTAATTGCCGGTGCGGCCGGATCGACTTTGCTCGATGCAATCGGCCGTGAGCGTGTCGCCCAAATGAGCCGGTGCGATGTAGTCGATGCTGCAACCGATGGCCACCGTGGCGTCGTTGTAACTGTTACAGGCAAAGGCAAACGCCGAGTCGGCGAGGGCGAACAGGTAGCCGCCGTGGCAGGTGCCGTGGCCCTGGATCATGTCGGCGCGCACGCTCATGCCGACCCGAGCGCAACCGGGCGCCGCAGACAGCAGGCGCATGCCCATGGCCTGGCTGGCGGCGTCGCGCTGGAGCATGGTTTGCGCGCAGGTACTGGCCAGGTGCATGGCTTCGTGATTAGTCATGAAAGGTTCTCCCTTCGGCGACCCGACGGCGCAACAGCAGCGACGGGCGATAGCGTTCTTCGCCGTAGCCGGCTTGCAGGTTTTCCAGGACGCTGAGGATGTGCGCCAGGCCAATGGAGTCCGCCCAGGCCAATGGGCCCAAGGGGTAATTGACCCCGGCGCGCATCGCCAGGTCGACGTCGGCGGCCGAAGCCACACCTTGCAGCACCGCGTCGGCGGCTTCGTTGGCGAGCATCGCGACGGTGCGCAATACGGCCAGGGCTGGGCTGTCGCTGAGTTGGCTGACGCTGAAGCCGGCTCGTTGCAGCAGGGCGACGCCGTGCTCCAGTGCGGCAGGGTGGATGTCGGCGCAGCAGCTGATGGCGATCCGACTCGCCTGGCGATAATCCAACGCCAGGTCGAGGAGGATCAGGTTGTCCAGGCCATCTTCCCTGGCGCGCTGGCAGGCCATGCGGCCGTCGCTCAAGGCGAGCACCGCGTCGCCGACCCGCAGCAGGCCCTGGCCATCGCGCTGAATCACTTCAATATCGTGCTCGCGCAACCGCGCCTGCAGCGCGTTGGCCGCGCCCAGATCGCCTTCCACGACACAGGTATCAACGATGGTGTGGCTGCTGATTTCAGTGGGTTGCGCGCGGGTGACACTCTCGCAGTAGTCGTAGAACCCCTGGCCGCTCTTGCGTCCAAGGCGACCTGCATCCACCAGTTCTTTCTGGATCAGGGACGGCAGGAATCGCGTGTCGCCGTAATAGGCATCGAACACCGAGCAGGTCACGGCGTAGTTGACGTCGTGACCGATCAGGTCGGTCAACTCGAACGCGCCCATGGCAAAGCCGCCGGCGTCTCGCATCAGCGCATCCAGGGTCGGGCTGTCGGCGGCGCCTTCCTGCAGCAGGCGCAGGTTTTCGGCGTAGAACGGACGAGCGACACGGTTGACGATGAAGCCAGGCGTCGAGCGAGTGTGTACCGGTTTTTTGCCCCAGGCCTTGGCGGTGTCGTATAGGCACTCGGCCAATGCCGGAGCGCTGGCCAGGCCCGAGACGATTTCCACCAGCGCCATCACCGGCGCCGGATTGAAGAAGTGCAAGCCCAGCAGGCGTTGCGGGTGGTCGAGTTGCGCGGCAATGCTGGTGATCGACAGGGACGAAGTGTTGCTCGCCAGAATGCAGTCGGCACTGCACAGGCTTTCCAGCTGACGGAACAACGCGCGTTTGACTTCGAGGTTTTCGACGATGGCTTCGATGATCAGCGCGCAATCGCTCAGCGCCTCGATGTTGTCCACAGCCCGCAGGCGCGCGACCGTTGCCATCCGCGCCTGGTCCGACAGCTTGCCTTTTTCGACCCGTTTGCCCAATTGCCGGTCAATGCCGTCGATGGCTTGCGCCGCAGCGCCAGGGCGGTTGTCCAGCAACAGCACCGGATGGCCGGCCTGTGCCGCGACCTGGGCAATCCCGGCGCCCATGGCTCCGGCACCAATGACGGCGATGCGTGCGTTGATGTTGAGTGCTGTCATGACTCAGCGCCCCTTGAAACTTGGGCTGCGTTTTTCCATGAATGCGCCGACGCCTTCACGGTAATCCTCGCTGCGCCCGGCCAGGCGCTGCAGGTCCTTTTCCAGCTCCAGTTGCTCGTCGAAGGAGTTGCTCATGCTCGCGTTCAGGCTGCGCTTGATCAACGCCAGGCCGTAGGTCGGCTGCGTGGCCAAGTGGCGTGCGAGGGTGAGGGCTTCGTTGCGCAACTCGGCGTCGTCCACCACGCGGTAGATCAGGCCCCATTGCTCGGCCTGCTCGGCGCTCAGGCGATTGCCGAGCAGGGCCAGGGCTTTGGCACGAGCCATGCCGACCAGGCGGGGCAGGGTCCAGGTGCCGCCGGAATCGGGGATCAGGCCGATCTTGCAGAAGGCCTGGATGAAGCTCGCCGAGCGTGCGGCAAGCACCAGATCGCAGGCCAGCGGAATATTGGCCCCGGCGCCAGCCGCCACGCCATTGACTGCGCAAATCACCGGCACCGGCAGGTCGCGCAGCTGGCGGATCAGCGGGTTGTAGAACTTCTCGATCGACTCGCCCAGGTCCGGCGCCACGCTGCCCGGCGCGACGTTGCGGTCGCTGAGGTCCTGCCCGGCGCAGAAGCCTCGACCTTCGCCGGTCAGCAGCAGTACGCGCACGTGCGGATTCTGCCGAACCTGCTTCAGCGCTTCTTTCACTTCGCCATGCATCTGTGCGTTGAAGCTGTTGAGCTGGTCTGGCCGATTGAGGCTGAGCAGGGCAACACCCGCCTCGATGGAAAACAGGATGTGTTCGAAGTTCATGGTCGTGGCGCTCTCTGCGAGGTTCGAATTCGGGGATTGACCGGCTTACTCGCCGATGAAGGTCGGCTTACGCTTGTCCTGGAAGGCCTGGATGCCTTCGTCACGGTCGCGGGTGCCGGCCAGCACAGTGAAGGCGTGGCGCTCGAATCGCAGGCCGCTGGCCAGGTCCGTGTCCATCGCCTTGAGCAGCGCTTCCTTGGCCAGGCGCACCGCCAGCGGGGCCTTGGCGGCGATGGTGCGGGCAATGTGCAGGGCGCGTTCGACGGTGAACTCCGGCTGTGTCACTTCACTCACCAGCCCGGCCCGCTGCGCCTGGCGGGCATCGATTGCCTCGCCCGTCAGGACCATCTGCATCGCCATGGATTTGCCCACGGCGCGCAGCAGACGTTGAGTGCCGCCGGCGCCGGGCATGATCCCCAGGTTGATTTCCGGCTGGCCGAACCGCGCGTCTTCACCGGCAATGATGATGTCGGCGTGCATCGCCAGTTCACAGCCGCCGCCAAGGGCAAAGCCGTTGACGGCAGCGATCAGTGGTTTGTTGAAGCGGGTAATGGTCTGCCATGAGGCCTGGCGCGGATCGTCAAGAATGCCCACCAGATTGCGCTCGGCCATTTCCTTGATGTCGGCGCCGGCGGCGAAGGCTTTGCGGCTGCCGGTCAGGACCACTACGCGGGTGTCGGCATCAGCCTGTGCGGCGAGCAATTCGTCGGCCAGTTCACCGAGCAATTCGGTGGTCAGGGCGTTCAGCGCTTGCGGGCGTTGCAGGGTAATCAGGCGGACGCCCGGCTCGATGAACTCGACAGCAAGGGTTAGAGGCATGGCAGATGCCCTCACGGTGCACGCTCGGCGGTGATGCCGGCTCGTTATTGGATCGGCACGGTAGGCCGGTTTTGCCGGAGTATACCTGTAACGTGATACGTAAATGCAACTGCAAAATTGAAATAACGTGTCTTAATGGTGGTGATTTGCTTGTTCAACTGCGCCGGATCTTTTTCCAAGGCTCTCTAAAAATTACCGTAATTGCTGGCTTATAAGCCGATCAAGAGACCCTGTGTAGCGCCGATTGGTCGCTACTTTCCAAGTGATACGCTTTTTGCCTTTGTGCTTGCAAAAATGATGTGATACAAAATACCTCCATAACCGCATCGCTTTGCGATCACGCCTTGTCACGTGCTTCAAGGAACGTCCCATGACCTGCTACAGCCTCGATGGCCTGACCCCGGTGGTAGATCCCACTGCTTACGTACACCCTTCGGCGGTGTTGATCGGCGATGTAATCATCGGGCCGCATTGCTACGTCGGACCCTTGGCCAGCCTGCGCGGCGACTTCGGTCGGATCGTGCTGGAAGAGGGCGCCAATGTGCAGGACACCTGCGTGATGCACGGTTTTCCTGAAAGCGACACGGTGGTCGAGCGCAATGGTCATATCGGCCACGGCGCGGTGTTGCACGGTTGTCGGATCGGCGCCGATGCATTGGTGGGAATGAACGCGGTGGTGATGGACAACGCCCGGATTGGCCCGCGCTCCTTTGTCTCGGCGGCGGCATTTGTCAAAGCTGGATTCGAGTGCGCGGAGCAGTCGCTGGTGATGGGCGCGCCAGCCGGTGTAAAGCGCCTGCTCAGCGATGAAGAGGTGGCATGGAAGCAGGCCGGTACCCGCGAATATCAGCAACTGGCCAAGCGCTGCCTGGAGCAGATGCAGGTGTGTGAGCCGTTGGCGCAACCGGAGCCCGAGCGCCGGCGCATCAGCGACAGCGGCCTGCGCCCCAAGAGCGCTCAACAATGACCGCCTTGCTAGCACCTGCCGCGGCCCCTGCTACAGTCCGGCGAACGCAGCCTTCGGCAGCTGCTACAGGGATTGCGTTTAAGTCGGTATATTCCTTTTCTTTTTTCTACCCGGTACGCCCATGTCGTCCCTGATCCCCCTGAACCATCTGATTACCCGCTTCCAGGAACAGACGCCAATTCGCGCCAGCTCCCTGATCATCACGTTGTATGGCGACGCCATCGAGCCCCATGGCGGAACGGTCTGGCTGGGTAGTCTGATCCAGTTGCTCGAGCCCATCGGGATCAACGAACGGCTGATTCGCACCTCGATCTTCCGCCTGACCAAGGAAGGCTGGTTGACCGCCGAGAAGGTCGGGCGGCGCAGTTACTACAGCCTGACCGGCACCGGTCGCCGGCGTTTCGACAAGGCCTTCAAGCGGGTCTACAGCTCAACCGTGCCGGCGTGGGACGGTTCCTGGAGCCTGGTGATGCTCACCCAGCTGACCCAGGACAAGCGCAAACAGGTGCGCGAAGAGCTCGAGTGGCAAGGTTATGGTGCGATCTCGCCGGCAGTGCTGGCCTGCCCGCGCAGCGACCGGAGTGATCTGAACGCCACTTTGATAGATCTGGGCGCCCAGGAAGAAACCATCGTCTTCGAGACCACGGCCCAGGACGTACTGGCCTCCAAGGCCCTGCGCCTGCAGGTGCGCGAGAGCTGGAACATCGAAGAGCTGGCGACCCACTACAGCGAGTTCATCCAGCTGTTCCGGCCGCTCTGGCAGGCGCTGCGCGAGCAGGAAAACCTGCAGCCTGCAGACTGCTTCCTGGCACGCGTCCTGCTTATTCACGAGTACCGCAAACTGCTGTTGCGCGACCCTCAGCTGCCGGACGAATTGCTCCCCGGTGATTGGGAAGGCCGCGCCGCACGCCAGCTGTGCCGCAACATTTACCGCCTGATTTACGCCAAGGCCGAGGAGTGGCTAAACACTGCGCTGGAAACTGCCGATGGACCGTTGCCCGACGTTGGCGAAAGTTTCTATCGGCGCTTTGGCGGGTTGAAATAACCCACCAAAGCCCGGGAGCGTGACGGTCAGGGAGGAGCCGTGGATTGGCGTGGATAATAAAAACAAGCCTGCGTGAGGCCCCACATGATTTCTTCGATTGCACAGCGCCGTGACGGGTTCGACCAGTGGATTCAGCAGATCAACCAGATCTGCGGTGCCTTTAATGCGCAACCGCTGGGCAGCGACTTTGCCGGCCAGATCACGGAACACCAGGACGGCGCCCTGAAGACCAGTTTTGTCGATGTGTGCCAGGCGCGGTTGTATCGCACTCCACTGGAAGTCGCGGCGGGCGAGGGTGGCAAATACTTTGCAGTGTTCCAGCTCGACGGCACCGCCGGCATGGCCCAGGACGACAACAAGGTGCTGTTGTCGGCCGGTGACATCACGCTGATCGACGCCTCGCGCCCCAGCGACTTCACCTACAGCGAGAACTCCCGGCAGTTGTCGCTGATCTTGCCGGCGCAACTGGTCGAGCAGACCTTGCGCTTTAATCAGGTGCGCTGCGGCCACCGGATCGCCGCAAGCTCGCCGATCGCCATGTTGTCCCGCCAACTGATACTCGACGCCACCCGCCAGAAGTGCCTGAGCCGCGCGGAAAGCGAAGCGACCCTGGAAGCGATTGTCAGCCTGCTGCGCCCGGCGATCAGCCACACCGATGAGTGCGCGGATATCCACGAGCGCACCTTTCGCCGAACCCTGGGCTTTATCGACGAGCACATCCGTTCCGAGGAGCTGTGCCCTGAATGGCTGGCGCGGGAAGTCGGCATGTCGACTCGCGGGTTGTACCGGATGTTCGCCAGGAAAGGCCTGGTGGTGGCGCGGTACATCAAGAACCGACGTCTGGATTTGTGCGCAGAATCGTTGCGCCAGTCGCGGTCTGAGCAGAAATTATCGGTGCTGGGGTACTCCTGGGGGTTTTCCGATTCCAGCTATTTTTCGACGGCGTTCAAATCACGCTTCGGCATTTCACCGGGTGAGTACCGCAAGCAGTACGCCTGAATGGGAGCTTTTTTGTAGGAGCCCGGATTGCCGGCGATGGCGTCCCGGAGATTGCCATCGCCGGCAAGCCGGGCTCCTACAGGTTGTGTGTCCGGCATTCATCCGCATTCATTTAACGTTGAGATTCAACGTCGGCGTTTCATCAAAGAAATTCCACGGCTTGAGCAACACGTGCACCCACTCGGTCGGCATGATCGGCCACTCTTCCGCACGGGCGATGTGGGTGGTGCCGGTGGTCAGCCAGACCACGTTGTCGGTGTTGTCGATGGCCTGGTTGTCCTGGGTGAACTGCCCCAACCCCGAGTCCCTGTCCGAGCGGTTCGGGTACTTGCCTTCGGGGTATTTTTCGTTTGGGTTGTAACGTGTGACCCAAAGCTGCTTGTCCATGAAACTCAGGCGGTGATACAGCCATTCGTCCTTGGCGAAATTGGCCCCCTTGGCCACCGGGTGAGTGCCGCCTGCATACGGAATCAGCTGGTACGAAACTGGATTGCCGACCTTGTTTTCCTTGCTGAAGTTGCTCAGCAGGCGAACGGTGGAGGGGTCGAATTTCTGTGCTGCCTGCTGCTCGGTGGCGACCACTTGCTGTTCAGTCTGCATGGTGCTGGTGCGCGGCCCACCCCGGTCGTTTGACGCCACCACCGGGTTCACCTCAACCAGTGAATTGTTCTCGCCATCTACATCCAGGTCCAGGCGGAAGTTGTAGATGTGCTGGTGGGTAGTACCCACTATGTTGTGGTCCAGCAGCGTGCCGTAGCGGGTATCTTCCTTGGCCGTGGCGTCGCGCATGGTGCTGGATTTCACCCCCTTGACCGCCTCGATCCCGGTGGCGCCGGCATCGATGCCGATCGTGCCGTTCTGCTGGAAAACCCAGTCGAAAATGTAGTCGTAGTTGCCAACGGTACTGATCCAGCGCACCACCAATTCGCGGCGCTCGGTGCTGAGGTTGGGTTGGCCCATCTCCTGGTGTTTGTATTCCGGGCCGGCGTAGCGCTCGAAGATTGCCATGGCCCGCGGCACAGTGGTGGGTTTGCCGGTGTAGTCGGCGAGGGTGGCGTCCAGCAGCACGGCATTCGCCGGCGCGTCCTTGCCCCGGGCGATCGGCGAGGTCAGGGTGCCCATGCCGTAATCGCCGGAGTCCAGGTAGGCCTTGAAGTACCAGCCACCGTCGGGATCGCCGTAGGGCACGATCATGCCGCCCAGGGAACCTTCATACATGACTTTGCGTTTTGTGCCCTTGTCGTCGTAGGTAACCGTCGACAGGATAGGACCCACCCGTGAGTCGAGGCGCAGGTGAAAGTCCCAGTTCTGCCAGTGAATGCTGTTGCCGGTGATGGTGTAGTTCTTGCCCTCGGGCTCGCTGATGTCCAGCGGCTTGACGGCTACCCCCGAGCGTCCTCGCCCGTCATAAGGGGTGGGTTTCATGGGCACCGGGATCACGCCGCCGTCTTCGATCCTGATCAGCTTTTTCTGTTCCAGATCGACGACCGCGACCAGGCCTTCGATGGGATGGCTCCAGTAGTTGCCGTCGCCGACATTCAGGTAACTGACGATCTTCAGCAGGCGCTTGTCCTGCGCCAGGCCGTCCTTGCCGTCGAAGTAACCCACGGTCAAGGGAGTCGCCACGACCTTTTTCACATCGTCGATGCCACGCTTGGCCAGGGCCTCGGCGTACTCGGGGCTGGCCTCGATGGCCGCCTGCACGGTGGCAAAGTCATCCAGCAGGACCATGCCATGGGCGCCTTCCACCGGTTGCCAGGACTGGATGGCGCGACTGTCGAGATCGATCAGCGCTTCGATAACGTGTTTGCCATCCAGTACCACGACGTTGGCCTGGCGCGGTTGCGCGACCGCCTGACCGCTGAGGGCAAAGTTCCAGGCCTGATCTTTCGGCGGCTCGTGGATGGACACTTCGGTGAAACGAAAGCCGGGCTTGTAGTGATCGGACTGTTTGACGGTCTCTACCGCCCGGGTGATTTCATCAGCGCTCAGGGGGTTGAGCGGGTTGGGGCGAGTCTCGACCACGAATGTCTTGTCCAGGCCGGACTGGAATACCTGGTTGATGAAGTCTGTGGACATGTAAGCCGTGTTGCCCTTGAACACCACCGGCACCGTCAGTTCGATGCGCTTGCCGTTGAGCATCGCCACCTTGCTGTCCGGCTTGACCTTGAGGTAGATGCCGTCGCGGGCGATCACGAACAGGTTGGCATAGTCGTCCCACTTCACCGTGGCGCCAAATTCCTCAAGCCCCGCCTGCAGCGGCACCATGTCGGCATGCCCGCCGTGGGCGCTGGCCTGGGAAATCCAGCCGGGCAGGCACGCAGTGCTGATGGCGACGGCCAGCGCGAGTCGGGCCAGGGCGGTTTTTTTCGGTGACGCAGTGGAGGTGAACATGGCGAATTCCTTGGGGACAGCAGGTGACCGGCATACCTGCACTTTGCTACAGCCAGCGAAAGGCTTCTTGTGTTTTCCTGCCAGAATCCTTTGGCTGGTTGCCTAGATCATTTTTCCGTCTCCTGATCGATGGTCAGGGTGTTTGTGTAGTTTTTTATGAGGTCCGTTCCAAGGCCCGGGGATAGCCAAAGCTAATGTCGATGGCAACCTGGCCACGCTGGTGTCACTCCGTTACGAGTTTGCTTTACCGGACGTAGAACCAGGGCAGAAAGCTCGACACATCGATCCGAATTACGTTTCAGGACCAGAAAGGGCGGGCTTCCCAGCCTGGGATCAGACCGAGTTCCGCCGTAGTTAACCTAGCTTTGGCCAGCACCGCTGTTGGCAGAGTCGCCAATAGGTGCTTGAAGCGCAATTTCCAATCGGAAGTAGGATCGATCTTCGCGAGCAGGGCCTGGACCACTACAGCCCGGGCGAATATGCGGCCGCAATCATTAGGGGAGGGAAACTCAGCCTTGATTACATTGGCGTATTTCGGCGCATCAGCGGTAATTGAAGCATTCCACAGCCGGCCATGATGAGCACAGACATTGCGCAGGAGGGTCAGCGTTTTCAACCAGGTGACCAACACGGATTCATCATAGCCAAATTTTGCTGCGACGGTTTTACGATGATCAAGATGCAGATCGCTGAACAAGCAGGACAACTGCCCAATTGTCATTGCTTCGAGTACCGTCCACGCTGGTGGCAGAGCCGGTGTGTTGTATGTACCGTAATAGTGCTTGACCGAAGCATTTCCTTTTTCTCGAAGGTTTAGCACTTGTTTTAGGAGGTCACGGTGGGCCTGGCCATTTTTAAAGTGAATGGCATCCAGGTAAAAATGTGGGCCACATGCTTTGTCAACAGCCAGCGTGTTGATGATGGCCGAACGGAACGCGACCTCAATGCGGTCGATTGCATCTAGAAACATTAGGCGCAGACGCCGATCAAAGTCATACAGCTGCAGGATGTCTTCGAACTGGACGGTGGCAAAGAAGCGTTTCTGCGGATCCTGCAACGGTCGCATATAGACAAGTAGCCGGTGATAGCCGATGAATTCAAGAGCTTGCAGGGCTTGGATTTTCTGTTTCTGTGTACCTAAGCCCTTGAGTTGCAAGTGACGTAGCAAGGCATTAGGCGATTTGGCAGGCTTGTGAAAATTGAGGGGGGCTTGCGGCATGCCATGGCATCCTGCTGGGCATTTATCGAGGCTAGAAATAACTAACCCCCTGGTGCGCAGTACAGGTCAGAGACCTGCCCGAGGCGTGGGGGCTATTCTTGGAAAAATCTTAACATGGGGCTGCAGACTGATCAAATTTGATCAACGCCCCACGTCCACTCGCTGCGTGCTGGATCAGTTATTTGCCATTTTTCTCTTTCGCATTTCCAGACGAGCACCGGTCTGGAATCCATTGCTTCGCCTTAATAGGAAGCATTACTATTCACGCCCCGTCTTTACAGCACACCGCAATGACCCCCAAGCTGCCCCGCAGACACGGCTTTTTCGAGCATTACGAAGAGTTGGTTGGCACCTGGACCCGTCGCCTGAGAAATCGTCAGCAGGCCGAGGACCTGGCCCACGACACATTCGTGCGGGTGCTTGAGGCCGATTCGGCGGCGGTTGAGCAGCCGCGGGCCTACCTGCATCAGACGGCGCGCAATATTGCGGTGGACGGCTATCGGCGCGAGGATCGGCGGGGCGCCATGGAACTGGAGGCGGTCGATCACAGTGTGTCGTCTTCCGGCGACCCGGAGCATTTCATGCAGGCGATCCAGTTGGCCGATTCCATCGAACGCGCCCTGGCCGAGTTGCCGGTCAATTGCCGCAAGGTGTTCGTGTGGCAGAAGATCGAAGGCCTGACCCAGGCCGAAATCGCCGAACGCCTGGGGCTGTCCAAGAACATGGTGGAAAAGTATATGATCCGCACGCTGCGGCATCTGCGCGATCGGCTGGACGGATTGCAATCATGAGGCAGAGCGCATTTCAATCTCCAGGCAAGCAGGAACTTCCATGATGGATACTCGTGATTGCGCGTGCGGACGCACAGTGGTTCGCGATGAGGCGGCACGCTGGTTCGTACGTTTGCGCGAACCGGTAGTGGATGCTCTGGAGCGTCAGCAGTTTGAAGCCTGGTTGGCCGAACACCCACAGCACCACTATGAGTTCCAGGTGCTTGAGGGGATGTGGTCGGCGGCAGACCTGCTGCCGGCTGCGCGCTTGCAAGCCCTGTGCGATGTACCGCCTGCGCGCAATACCCGTCGCCCGATACTGCGTTATGCCGTGGCCGCCAGTGTGTTGGCCGTGGCACTTGGGCTGGGCCTGTTCAGCGCCATGGATCAGTCGGCAACCTACACGGGCGAATTCACCACGGCGCTGGGCGAGCGGCGACAGGTGACTCTGCCGGACGGTTCGGTGATCGATCTCAACAGCCGCAGCCACCTTCAAGTGCGTTTTGCCAAGCAACGCCGCACCGTCGAGCTGACCGAGGGCGAGGCGCTGTTCAGTGTCGAGCACGACGCCGATCGTCCGTTTGTGGTCGACTCGGGCAGCGGAACCGTCACGGTCACCGGCACCCGCTTTGATGTGCGCCGCGACGCTGAAGGGACCCGCGTGGTGGTAGAGCAGGGCACGGTCAAGGTCCAGGGGCGGGATGCTGCCGACAACCACTTTGTCAGCCTCGGCGCCGGCATGGGCACTCGTGTCGACGCTGCGGGCAAGGTTGCCACCGCCTACCCGGTGGATGCGGCGCAACTGACCGCCTGGCGCAGCGGCAAGCTGGTGTTCAACAACGCGAGCCTCAGCGAAGTGGCCGCCGAGGTCTCCCGTTATCGGGAAAAACCACTGCGGGTGGCCAACGACAAAGTGGGCAGCCTGCGCCTGACCAGCGTGTTCAAGTCGGACAACACCGACGCCTTGGTGAAGGCCTTGCCGAGCATCCTGCCGGTGGCCGTGCGCACCCTGAATGACGGCAGTCAGGAAATAATTTCAAAATAGATTCAGGTTTTTTTCGAGTTCTTCGTCTTCTAGTCCAACTGCAACTGGTTTGCATTAACAAGCGCACACTCTTGCGATCCACAGGACTACGTTCGACGTGAAAACAACCCTCGCCCATAACAAAAAATCCTCCTGGCGCCAGCTGGCTCTGGCCTTGGCGGTCAGCTGCGGGCTGCCCCAGGCATTCGCGGCCGACGCCATCCACATCAAGGCGCAACCGCTGGGTCAAGCCTTGAGCCAACTGGGCCAGCAGACGTCCCTGCAGGTTTTTTTCAGTCCGGAACTGGTCGCCGGCAAACAGGCGCCTGCGGTAGACGGCAATCTCTCGCCGGAACAGGCCCTGCGCCAGTTACTGCAGGGCAGCGGCCTGGACTATCAGATCGACGAAGGCTCGGTGACCCTGACTCCAGCCCCGAGCTCCGCAGCCGGCGGGCCGTTGGAACTCGGCGTGACCGATATCAAGGTGGTCGGCAACTGGCTTGGCGATGCCGATGCCGCCGTGGTGCAGAACCACGCTGGGGCGCGCACGGTGATTCGCCGCGAGGCGATGGTCGAGCAAGGTGCCATGACCGTCGGCGACGTGTTGAAGCGGGTGCCGGGCGTGCAGGTGCAAGACGCCAACGGTACGGGCGGCAGCGATATTTCGTTGAACGTCGGAGTGCGCGGCCTGACTTCGCGCCTGTCGCCACGCTCCACCGTTTTGATCGACGGAGTGCCCGCAGCCTTCGCCCCCTATGGCCAGCCGCAACTGTCGATGGCGCCGATTTCCTCTGGCAACCTCGACAGCATCGACGTGGTGCGCGGTGCCGGCTCCGTGCGTTACGGGCCGCAGAACGTTGGGGGTGTGATCAACTTTGTCACCCGGGCGATCCCCGAACAGGCGTCGGCCGAGATTGGCACGACCCTGGAAACCTCTCAACACGGCGGCTGGAAGCACATTGATACGGCGTTCGTCGGCGGCACGGCGGACAACGGCATCGGCGTGGCGCTGTTGTATTCGGGGGTGAACGGCAACGGTTATCGTGAGCGCAACAACGGTAACGACATCGACGACGTGATTCTCAAGACCCACTGGGCGCCCACTGACGTCGATGATTTCAGCCTCAATTTCCACTATTACGACGCCAGTGCCGACATGCCCGGCGGCTTGAGCCAGGCACAGTACGACGCCGATCCATTCCAGTCCGACCGCAACAACGACAGCTTCAGCGGACGCCGCAAGGATGTCTCGTTCAAGTGGGCCCGGCAGATCGACGACCGCACCCAGGCCGAAGTGCTGACCTACTACTACGACAGCTTTCGTGGCAGCAAAATCGCCGCGCGCGATCAGCGAACCCTCGGCTCATTCCCGCGCACCTACTACACCTTCGGCATCGAGCCGCGGGTCTCCCATGTGTTCGACCTTGGCCAGACCACCCAGGAAGTCAGCGTCGGTTATCGCTACCTCAAGGAAGGCATGCACGAATCGGCCAGCCGCCTTGGACTTAATGGCAGCAACGAGCCGGTGGTGAGCCCGGGCGCTGACGGCCACGTGTACCAGGACCGCACGGGTGGCACCGAGGCCAACTCGGTGTACGTCGACAACAAGATCGACGTCGGCAAGTGGACCGTGACGCCGGGCATCCGCTTCGAACACATCAGTACTGACTGGCACGATCGCCCGGTACTCGATACGGCAGGCCGCCCGGTGACCGAGAAAAATCGCAGCATCGAAAGCAACGAACCGCTGCCGGCGTTGAGTGTGATGTACCACCTTTCCGACGCCTGGAAGCTGTTCGCCAACTACGAGACGTCCTTTGGCAGCCTGCAGTATTTCCAGCTCGGCCAGGGCGGCACCGGGGATGAAACGGCCAACGGCCTGAACCCGGAAAAGGCCAAGACCTACGAACTTGGTACTCGTTACAACGATGAAGTGTGGGGCGGCGAAGTGACGCTGTTCTACATCGACTTCGATAAAGAACTGCAATACATCAGCAACGATGCGGGCTGGACCAACCTCGGTGCGACCACTCACCAGGGCGTTGAAGCCTCGGTACATTACGACCTGGCCGCGCTCGACCCACGCCTCGACGGCCTGACCGCCAACGCCGGATTCACCTACACCCGCGCGGTGTATGAAGGGGAGATCCCAGGCTTCAAGGGCCGCGACTTGCCGTTCTACTCACGCCAGGTGGCGACTGCCGGGCTGCGCTACGACATCGATCGCTGGACCTGGAACGTGGACGCATTCGCCCAGTCGAAACAACGCTCACCGGGCACTGCAGTGAACGCCGATGGCAGCTTCAGCGGCAATTACATCACCGAAGGGACGGCGGATGGTCAGTACGGCGACATTCCTGGGTACGTCACCTGGAACGTGCGTGGCGGCTATGATTTTGGCGCGACGCTGTCGAACCTGAAGCTGGGGGCGGGGGTGAAGAACGTGTTCGACAAGCAGTACTTCACTCGGTCCAGCGATAATAATTCGGGGATGTATGTGGGGGCGCCGCGGACGTTTTTTGTGCAGGCTAGTGTTGGGTTTTGAGGCGGGGTCGCGTTCATTCAAGGAGTGCGAGTCATCGTTGACCTCCATCGCGAGCAAGCTTTGCTCCCACAGGTATTACCAGCCACATTACCTAGGGGGCATTTCAATTCTGAATGGGCACACAACCAAGCGCAGCGCGTCGGCTTGAAGCCTTGGTCGGCCCGAAGGCCGCCACGGCGGGGTTTTTGATCGCGGACGCCCCGTTAACCACGCTGGCCGAACGCAGGTATTGCGCAGCGGGTAAACCGGCAAGGATGCCGGTTTAGCCGCGCTGGGCCAGGGACGGCCCATCGCGGCGACCCGCTGCGCAATGCCTGCGTTCGGGCACACCGAGCCTAAGCGAGGTGCCAAGTGGTGGGGCAGGAAGCGTTTGGTTACTTTGCGCCGGGGCGCGCAGCCATTTCAAAGTAACCCGCCGTAAGGGCGGAACCATAACCAGCCGTGACCGCAGCAAAGGATATGTACACAAGGCAAGATCAAAAGATCGCAGCCTCGTTGCACTCGACAGCTCCTACACAGCTCCTACACAGCTCCCTGCAGGTCTTACACCCGCAACACCTTGCCGCCAATCGCCACCGCCACCAGCAATACCGCCATCAACCCAAACGCAAAACTCAAACTGCTACCATGGGCGATAAACCCGATCACCGCCGGGCCCGCGAGAATCCCTGCATACCCTAAGGTCGTAATGGCCGGCACCGCGACACTCTCCGGCATCACCGTCTGCTTGCCGACCGCGGTATACAGCACCGGCACAATATTCGAACAACCCGCGCCCAATAACGCATACCCCACCAGGGCCCACTCCCAAGCAGGTGCAAAAGTCGCCAGGAACAACCCGGCTGCCGCCGTCAGCCCGCCAAACACAATCACCCGGGTAGCGCCGAGACGCCGGACAATCCGGTCGCCAGTCAGCCGGCCCACCGTCATGGTCAAGGCAAACGCCGCATAACCCAAGCCGGCATAGGCGGTATCGATGCCACGCTCCTGCGCCAGGAACACCGCACTCCAGTCCAGCGCCGCGCCCTCTGCAAGAAACACGATAAAGCACATCCCGCCAATGAACAGCACGATGCCATGGGGAATGGCGAACGCCGGGCCAGAACTTTCACTGCCATAAGGCAACATGTGGGGCGCAGCCTTGCACAGCGCGACCAGCAGCATCACCACCACGACCAACATCGCCATCAGCGGTGAAAGACCGAAGCCAAGCAGCGCACTGACACCCGCCGCGCCGACGATCCCGCCCAGGCTGAACAGCCCGTGGAACCCTGACATCATGGTCTTGCCACTGGCGCGCTCGACGATCACCGCTTGCAGGTTGACCGTTGAATCTACCGTGCCCAGGCCTGCGCCGAACATGAACAGGGCGCCGATCAGCGCCGGAATCGATGACACCGTTGCCAGCAATGGCAGCGCTGCACAAATCAGCAGCGTGCCGCCGACCGCCACTCGCCGACAGCCAAACCGCGTGGCCAGGATCCCGGCCATCGGCATCGCCAGGATCGAGCCCACTCCCAGGCACAACAACAGCAGGCCCAGCGTGCCCTCGTCCAGCCCGGCCCGAGCCTTGGCGTAAGGCACCAATGGAGCCCAGGCGGCGATGCCGAAACCGGCGATGAAAAAAGCCACCCGCGTGGACATCTGTTCCAGGCGTCCGGGAACGAAGGTGGTGGGGGTGTTGAGGCTACTCATGGCAATCCTTGGTTAAAACGTCGCGTCCCCAAGGGACAGTGACGGTCCTGTGAGGTTCGGTCAGGCAGGGGCACATCGTGGCACAGGCGGGTCATGCGGTGCATGGCAGATCGTCATCGCGAGCAGGCTCACTCCTACAGAAAACATCCAGCGAACACCTGTAGGAGTGAGCCTGCTCGCGATGAGGCCGGTGAGGGCATCACATCACTCAACGCTGACCAAAAAACTCGACTTCAGGCATCGTGCGCTTCATCAACACTTTGCCATTACGCACCGAATACAGCGGCAAGCCCTGGCTGCGGATCACCTCGTAGTCGCTGTCCGCCGAGAGGATCAGCAGGTTCGCCGGCCGGCCGCGTTCCAGGCCGTAACGGTCACCCAGGGCCATCGCCTTGGCGCTGTTGTCGGTCACCAGGTCCAGGGCGCTTTGCAGGTTGCGGTAGCCGAGCATATGGCAGATGTGCAGCCCGGCTTCCAGCACTCGCAGGATGTTACCGTTGCCCAGCGGATACCAGGGGTCGACGATCGAGTCCTGGCCGAAGCACACGTTCATGCCCGCTTCGAGCAGTTCGTTGACCCGGGTGACCCCGCGCCGTTTCGGAAAATTGTCGAAGCGGCCTTGCAGGTGAATGCTTTCGGTCGGGCAGGAAACGAAGCTGATCCCGGAATGCCCCAGCAGGCGAAACAGCTTGGCGCAGTAAGCGTTGTCGTAGGAGCCCATGGCTGTGGTGTGACTGGCCGTGACCCGCGAACCCATGTCGCGGCTGCGGGCTTCCTCGGCCAGCACCTCGAGGAAGCGCGAGTGCGGGTCGTCGGTTTCGTCGCAGTGCACATCCACCAGGCAACCAGTGCGCTCAGCCAGGTCCATCAGATACTTCACCGAACTCACGCCCTGATCCCGGGTGTACTCGAAATGCGGAATGCCGCCCACCACGTCGGCACCCATGCGGATGGCTTCCTCCATCAGTTCGCGACCATTGCGATAAGACTCGATGCCTTCCTGGGGGAACGCGACAATCTGCATGTCCACCAGGTGGCGGCTTTCCTCGCGCACTTCGAGCATCGCCTTCAGCGCGGTGAGCTGCGGGTCGGTGACATCGACGTGGGTGCGTACATGCTGGATGCCATGCGCAGCGAGAGCCTGCAGGGTTTTGCGGGTGCGCGTCTTGGTGTCTTCTTCGGTGATGGTGACCTTGCGCTCGCTCCAGCACTCGATGCCTTCGAACAGTGTGCCGCTCATGTTCCAGCGCGGCTCGCCGGCGGTGAGGGTAGCGTCGAGGTGGATGTGCGGTTCGACAAAAGGCGGGATCACCAGGTTGCCGCCAGCGTCCAGGTCGTCGGGCCCCAGGGTCGGGGCTTCGGTCTGCCGGGAGATGTTGCTGATCAGGCCGTTTTCCAGGTGCAACTCATGCAGGCCTTCTTGGTTGCGCAGGCGGGCGTTGATGATGTGCATCAGGCGAATCCTTTTAGAGATCTTGTAGTGGTGCGCTGGCGACTCGGGCGCCAAATACGCTGGTCAATAGCACATACGTTAGCGCGGCAGCGGCAATCCCTACCAGTGGCGCGACCCATGGCGAACTGAAAGCGGCCACGGTGCCGATCGCATAGGCGCCCAGACCAGGCCAGTTGAACGCCGGCAGGCGCGCCTCGGCCAGACGTGGATATTGACCGCGATAGCGGAAGAAAAAATCCGCCATGATCACTCCGCCTATCGGCGGAATGACCGTGCCGAGCAGGATCAGGTAGGGCACCAGCATGTCGTACATGCCCAGCAACGCCAGGGCCGTGCCGATCACGGCACCGGCCAGGGTCACGGTTTTACGCCGGCCGGTGCGCAGCAGGTTGCAGCCGGCGACGGCGAAGTTGTAGATGGTGTTGTCCTGGGTGCTCCAGATGTTGAGCAGCAGCATTGCCATCGCGGCCATGGCGAAACCTTGCAGCAACAGCACTTCGACCACGTCCGGTTGCTGGTAGACGATTGCTCCGTAGGCGCCGATCAACACCATCAGGCCATTGCCGATGAAGAACCCGATCAGGCTGGACAGCACCGCCACCCGCGCCGAGCGCGAGAAGCGCGTCCAGTTGGTCGCCTGGGTGGCGCCGCTGACGAAGGTGCCGAACACCAGTGTGATCGCGGTCGACCAGTCCAGTGTGCCCGTGGGGACCACGGCGAGCAGGCCGTCGAGGCCGCCGACTTGCACCGTGGCGACCCACATCGACAGCATCAGCAGCAGCATCATCGCGGGTACGGCGATGTAGGAGAGAATTTCCAGGCCGCGATAACCCACGTAGGCGGTGGCGCAGAAGGCCAGGCCGAACAGCACCATCAGGCCCAGCACGGCGCCGTCACTCAGGCCGAAGTATTTGCCCAGCACCACGGCGGCAGTGGCCGTGCCCCAGGCGTACCAGCCGATCTGGGTGAACCCGAGGATCAGGTCGCTGAGTTTGCTGCCAACCTCACCAAAGCAGAACCGGCCCATCAGCACCGAGTTGAGGCCACTTTTGAAGGCGATGTAGCCCAATGCCGCGGCGTACAGCCCCAGCAACAGGTTACCTACCAGGATCACCGCCATCATCTCGCCAAAGCTGAAAGCAACGCCGAGTTTGCCGCCGGCGAACATCGTGGCGGTGAAAAAGGTGAATCCCAGTAACACCATGGCGGTGGAGGCGAGGCCTTTGCGCGCATGCATCGGGACCTCGCTGAGGGGGTAGTCGTTGCCGGGGGCGTTTTGCGTCATGGGGGCGTTCCTTTGCTGGAGGGGGGACGCGGGGAAGGTTGCAGCGGTCGTGCCAATTTTGTGTCTGGGTATTTACAGGAACCGTAATAACGCCGCGACGATTGCCTCCGGGGCATCCTCCTGCATCAGGTGCCCGGCATTGGCGATCGGGTGAAATTGCGCGCCTGGGATCATCCGGTGCAGCGCTCGCCCGCGCTCGATGGGTATCCACTGATCGTCCTCGCCCCAGAGGATCTGCACCGGGCACCGAATGTTGGGATAGAGGTTCTCGACTTCGCGGGTGTAACGCTCATCCATCTGCGCGATCTGTCGATAGAACGCCGCTTGCCCCGGATCGCCCAGCCAGGGCTCCACGTAGGGGGCGAGTTCTGCATCGGTGATGTCACGCTTGATCGCCCCACGAATATAGGCCGGCACAATGGCGCGCTGGATGTAATCGGGCAGGCCGCTGAACGCCGCCTCATGTTGGCGCACATGCTGCACGAAAGGTGATCCCCAGGGCGTCAGCGCCACCGGATCGATCAGGGTCAGGCTGCGGTAATCCTTGCCATTGAGCAAATGCGCGCGCAAGGCGGTGGCGCCGCCGAAGTCGTGGGCCACCACATCGGGGCAGTCCAGTCCCCAATGCTCCAGCAGCCGGGCCAGCAGCTCGTTCTGCATGCCCAGCGACACATCGCCGTCGATTTTCTCCGACTGCCCGTAGCCCAGCAGGTCGAAGTAGTGCACCCGGTGGGCGGTAATGAAATGCGCTGCGATGCGATGCCAGACATGGGATGAGAAGGGCGTGCCGTGGACGAACACCAGCGGCGGGCCGTCGCCGCGCACGGCGAAGCGTACGGAATGACCGTTGAAGCGGTAGGTTTGGGGAAGGGGCCAGTCAGCCATGCCCGTGTCCTCTTGCAGGGGAAGAGGAAAAAAGCATAGGCATAAAAAACAGCCCAGGGGGCTGTTCGGGTGTTTCACTGACGAAACGCATGCCTACCCCTGTAGGAGCGAGCCTGCTCGCGATGGCGTCGGCACGCCAGGAGTTGATGTGGCTGACAGACCGGTATCGCGAGCAGGCTCGCTCCTACAAGGGAGCGTAGTGTGTCTGGGTTACTCGCCGTGGTAGATGCAGCCACTGGTGCAGGTTTCATGAATACGGATCGCGCTGAGTTCCGGCAGCAATGGCTTCAACTCGTTCCAGATCCACTTGGCCAGCACTTCACTGGTGGGGTTTTCCAGGCCAGGGATGTCGTTCAGGTAGTTGTGATCCAATCGCTCGTAAAGCGGCTTGAAGATCGCCTTGATCTCGGAGAAGTCGCGAATCCAGCCGGTGTGCGGATCAAGATCGCCACTCAGGTGAATCGCCACCTTGAAGGAGTGGCCGTGCAGGCGACCGCACTTGTGGCCGTCCGGTACGTGGGGCAGGCGGTGGGCGGATTCGAAGGTAAATTCTTTGAAGATTTCCACAGTGTCTTGAGCTCTGTCAGGTGGCGATCGCCGCAGCGATAGGGGCAGGCGGCGAGTTTAACAGCTTGTCCTGACTAAAGGGTCAGCAAGCGCTCGCCGAGGCGACCGTTGGCGGCCAGTTCGAGAAACTCGTCACCCAGGCGACGGCTTTCATCCATCGCTGCGCGCCAGTACTTCTGCCGGCTGGGCGCATCGCCCATGAAGCGCTTGAAGTCGTTGCGGTCCGGCAGTTTGCCGAAGGGCAGGCGCGCCAGGTAGTCCTTCGACGGCGCCAGCAGCAAGACGTCTTGCAGTCGTGTGGTGCAGGCCCGGCGCCAGGGCAGGGTCTTGTCGAACCAGCCGGGAATGATCCGGTCGGTGAAGTGCGGATAGAGCACGATGTCGTTGCCGCTGTAGGGCAGGTCGAGGTGATAGTCGAGCAAGCCACCATCGCGAAAGGTTCCTGCGCCCGCGCCCGGCAGGTCCCGTACGCCTTCCATGACCATGGGAATCGAGCCGGACGCGAGCAGCGCCTGGCGCAGGTTGGCGCTGTTGAGCTCGACGAAGCGCGACGGGAAGTCGGTGAGGGCGTGCACCGGCGGCGCCAGGCGTGGATCGTGGATGATCAGCCGTTCGAAATGCCGCGACAGCCGCGCACGGCCGCGCAGGTTGTCGGCGATCACCGACGACAGGCCCAGGCCCAGGTGGCCGCGATGGTCCTGGGCAAGCCGGCCGTGGCTTTTGACCACCATGATGTTCAACCGATACAGCGCGTTGCCCAGAATCGCCAAGTCGCGACCGTCGAGCAGCTCTTCGAGCATGCGCCGCGAGCTCTGGCTGATCTGCGCCATGGTCACGCCCTTGTTGAAGTTCTGTTCGGTGTACAGCTGGCCGAGACGCCGGATGCCCTCGGCGGCGTCCGGCAGGCAGGCGCTGGCGAACCGCCAGGAACCCACCGAGGCGCCAATCAGCGAGCGCTCCCGCGGCGCGGCCGGCAGCCATTCGCCGAACAGCGCCAGGTCCAGCCCCTGAATCCCCAACGCCTTGGGCCCACCGGCGGCACCGGGCAGCGTGCCGACATCGGCGGCGCTGAGCCCGTGTTCACGGATTCGCGCAAAGGCGCGTGGGCCGGCTTTGAGGGTCAGGGCGGGGAACTTGATGTGGATGGCGGTCATACCGGTCTCGATGTCTGGCAAGCGGGGGCATTATAAACAGCAGAATCCTTGTGGATCACACCAAACCTGTAGGAGCCCGGCTTGCCGGCGATGGCGATTTCAAGCACGCCATCGCCGGCAAGCCGAGCTCCTACGGGTTTGTGTCCAATGATGGCAATTCAGTTTCAATTAAGTTCGAATCGCTAAGGTGCCTTCCGTACGCAACACACAAGAATTCGGAGACACCCATGAAAACCTTGACTGCCCTGTTCACCGCTTCCCTCATCGCCATCACCGCCAGCATTGCCCAGGCCCGAGACCTGGGCCCTGATGAAGCCCTGCGGTTGCGCGACGCTGGTACCATTGTGTCTTTCGAGAAGCTCAATGCCACCGCACTGACCAAACACCCGGGCTCCACCATCACCGAAACCGAGCTGGAAGAAGAGTACGGCAAGTACATCTACCAGGTTGAGATGCGTGACCCACAGGGTGTCGAGTGGGACCTGGAATTGGACGCTGTCAGCGGGCAGGTTCTCAAGGATCATCAGGATACGTAATGAAGGTGCATTTTTTCTCCGGCACACGCGCCAGCCTCCGAGTGGGGCTGGCGCTGCTGGTTTTCTGCTCGGTGGTGACGGCCCGCGACCTGGATCAGGACGAAGCGCTGCGCCTGCGCCAGCAAGGGGTGATCCTGCCGCTGGAGCAGTTGTTGCAGCAGGCCCTGGACCGCTACCCCGGCGCCAAACTGCTGGAAGCCGAGCTTGAAGAGAAACACGACGTCTACATTTATGAAGTCGAACTGCTGACCACTGAAGGTGTGGTTCGCGAACTGGACCTCGACGCCACCACTGGCCAGTTATTGAAAGACAAGGAAGATTGACCGATGCGTTTGCTTCTCGTGGAAGACCACGTGCCCCTGGCCGACGAATTGATGGCCGGCCTGAATCGCCAGGGTTATGCCGTGGACTGGCTGGCCGACGGGCGCGATGCGGTGTATCAGGGCAGCAGCGAGCCGTATGACCTGATCATCCTCGATCTGGGCCTGCCCGGGCTGCCGGGACTTGAGGTGCTGGCGCAGTGGCGCGCCGGTGGTTTGGCCACTCCCGTGCTGATCCTGACGGCGCGTGGCTCCTGGTCCGAACGCATTGAAGGCCTCAAGGCCGGCGCCGACGATTACCTGACCAAACCGTTTCACCCCGAGGAACTGCATCTGCGCATCCAGGCGCTGCTGCGGCGCTCCCACGGCCAGGCCAACCAGCCGACGCTCAAGGCGGCGGGCCTGCACCTGGACGAAGGCCGGCAGTGCGTGACGCGCGATGGCGCCGACATCCAGCTCACCGCTGCGGAATTTCGCCTGCTGCGCTATTTCATGCTGCACCCCGAACAGATCCTGTCGAAGAGTCACCTCGCCGAGCACCTTTACGATGGCGAAACCGAGCGTGATTCCAACGTGCTCGAAGTGCACGTCAATCACCTGCGCCGCAAGCTGGGCCGCAGTGTGATCGAAACCCGCCGCGGCCAGGGTTACCTGTTCGGCGGGCAAGCCAAGTGAGGTCGATCCAGCGCCGCTTGAGCCTGGGCCTGATCAGCGTGATGGTGATTGTCGGCCTGGTGTTGGCGCAGACCAGCCTGTGGCTGTTCGAAATGGGCCTGCAGCGCTACCTCGAGGCGGGCCTGCGCAACGACAGCGAAAACCTGCTGGTGGCACTGGTGCGCGGCCCGCAAGGGCTGCAGCTGGAGGAGCGGCACCTGTCGCCGGCCTACCAGCGGCCGTTTTCCGGGCATTACTTTCGCATTGATTTCGCCGACAAGCACTGGCGCTCGCGATCCCTGTGGGACCAGGAATTCCCGCAACTCACCGAGCCGGGCTTGCACAGTAATCTGCAATTGGGCCCCGAGGGCCAGCAGTTGCTGGTGTTGCGATCGGACTACCGGCGACTCGGGCAGTCGATTTCCATCAGCGTGGCGCAGGACTACACCCCGGTGCGCGACAGTTTCCTGCGCATGCAGCAGGTCGGCCTGGGGCTGGGGCTGGCGGGGCTGCTGTTGATCCTGGTGCTGCAGCGGGTCACCGTGCGCAGGGCGTTGCGTCCGCTGGAGAAAGCCCGCGAGCAAATTGCCCAGTTGCAGCAGGGGCAGCGCTCGCAGCTGGATGACCAGGTGCCGGTGGAGCTGGAGCCGCTGGTGGCGCAGATCAACCATTTGCTCGCGCACACCGAGGACAGTCTCAAACGCTCACGCAACGCCCTGGGCAACCTTGGTCACGCCTTGAAAACCCCGCTGGCAGTGTTGTTGAGCCTGGCGTCCAGCGACAAACTCGATGCCCACCCCGAACTGCGCAGGGTCCTCAAGGAGCAGCTGGAACAAGTCCGGCAACGGCTCAACCGTGAACTCAATCGCGCACGCCTGTCTGGCGACGCGCTGCCCGGCGCGTTGTTCGACTGCGACGGCGAATTGCCGGGGTTGCTGGCGACGCTGAACATGATCCACGGTGAACATCTGCACCTGAGTTACCGTGCGCCCCAGGGTTTGCAACTGCCCTGGGATCGGGAAGACCTGCTGGAACTGCTCGGCAACTTGCTGGACAACGCCTGCAAATGGGCGGATGCCGAGGTGCGCCTGAGCGTGGTCGAGACTGCGCCAGGGTTTGAGTTGAGCGTGGAGGATGATGGGCCGGGCATCCCCGAGGATCAACGCGCCGAGGTCTTCAGCCGCGGCACCCGGCTGGATGAGCAGACCGCTGGCCATGGCCTGGGGCTGGGGATTGTGCGCGATATTGTCGACACGTGGGGTGGGGTGTTGCGGCTGGAGGCGAGTGAGTGGGGCGGGTTGCGGGTGGTAATCGAGTTGCCCCGGCGCTGACACCGATCTGGCTGGCGACGTATGACGGTAGGAGCCCGGCTTGCCGGCGATGGCGATTTCAAAGACGCCATCGCCAGCAAGCAGGCTCCTACAGGTTAGTTTGGCTTCGGGCTAGACGCGAAACTGATCCATCAAACTCTGCTGCTGGTTCGCCAGGCTGTTAAGCGACTGGCTGACCCGCGCCGACTCATTAGCCTGCCCGGACAGCGACTCCGTGACGTCGCGTATTGTCGCCACGTTGTTGTTGATTTCCTCTGCCACCGCGCTCTGTTCTTCCGCCGCACTGGCAATCTGCAGGTTCATGTCGCTGATCACCGTCACTGCGTCGCCGATCTGGCGCAAGGCGGTCACGGCTTGGCCAACCTGCTCGACGCTGCCCTGGGCCTGGCGATGGCTGTTGCTCATCGAGCCGACCACCTCCTGGGTGCCGTTTTGCAGCTGTTCGATGACCAGGCGGGTTTCCTCGACCGACTCCTGGGTACGTCGAGCCAGGTTGCGCACCTCGTCGGCCACCACGGCAAAACCGCGTCCGGCTTCACCGGCGCGAGCGGCTTCGATGGCGGCGTTGAGGGCCAGCAGGTTGGTCTGTTCGGCGATGGCACGAATCACTTCCAGTACCGAGCCGATCTTCTCGCTGTTGGCCGCCAGGCCTTCAACCTGCACCATCGCCGCGCTCATGTCGGCGGCAAGGTTGTCGATGCTGGTGGTGGTCTGGTCGATCACGGTCAGGCCACGGCGAGTCGCGTGGTCAGCGTCTCGCGCAGCCTGGGCGGCTTGCGCTGCGCTGCGGGCCACGTCCTGGGCGGTAGCGCTCATTTCGTGGGACGCGGTGGCCACCTGGTCCACCTGGCGATATTGCTGCTCCATGCCGGCGCTGGTCTGGGTGGCGATCGCGGAGGACTGGTCTGCCGTGCTGCGCGCATCCTGCACCGAGCGTTTCACTTCGGCGATGATCGGCTGCAGCTTGTCGAGGAAACGGTTGAACCAGCCGGCCAACTGCCCCAGTTCATCCTGCTTGTCGTAGGCCAGGCGCCGCGTCAGGTCGCCTTCACCGCTGGCGATGTCTTCGAGCATCTGTGCCACGCCGAGGATCGGCCTGGTCACGCTGCGCGCCATCAGCCACACAAGCAGCAGGCCGATCAACGCGGCCAGCACGCCCAGGCCCAACTCGACCAGGGTGCCGGTGGTGTTGCTTGCATCAAGTTGATTTTCCAGTGCCTCGGCAGGGCCCACCAGGACTTTTTCCGGCACTTGCAGCAGCACACCCCAGGATTTGCCACCGGGAATCGGTTCGAACGGCGCGAGCACTTTGAGCTGCTGGCCGTTGTGCAGGCTGGCGATCTTGTTGCTGGTTGCCAGCAAGCGAATCAGTTCGGCACCGCTGCTCGGGTCGACGCTGTCCAGGCGCTTGCTGAGTTTGCTCGAGTCCGGACTGTAACCGGCCAGCAGGCCGGCGGGGCTGATGATGCTGACGTGAGTCTGGCCGTCGTAGAGCTTCTTGCTCGCGACCTGGCTGATCGATTGCAAGCTGTTCAGGTTGATGTCCACCGACAGCGAGGCGATGACCTTGCCGTTGACCATCAGCGGAAAGACGATGCTGGTCATCAGCACGTCCTGGCCGTCGATCTTGTAGAAGTACGGTTCGATCACGCACGGCTTGAGCGAGGTGCGCGGGCAGGTGAACCAGGCATTGGCCGGCTCGCCGCTGGGCCCGGCGCTGGTATCGGCCATGTCACTTTCCGGCAGCGCCATGGACGTTACCTTGCCCGGAGTCGGTTGCGACCAGTACAGCGCGAAGCGCCCCTTGTCGTTGCTGCCCAACTCGGCCTGGCCGGCGAACAGCTCGTCCTTGCCGTCCAGCGCATTGGCCTCGAACACCAGCGACAGGCCGAGCAGTTCCGGGTTGGCCTGCAGCGCCGACTTGACCTGGCGGGTGAGGTCTTCGCGCAGGTCGAAGGCGTCCAGAAAGCGTTTTTCCGCCTGTTCGCGCAGGAACAGCACCTGGCGCGAGAAGCCATGGCCGTATTGGTAGGCGTCCATGAACTGCTGGCGAATGACCAGCGCCTGGTTTTCACCCTGGGATTCGATCCGTGCCTGGGCGGCTTCGTTGAGCATCTCCATGCTCGAGGCCTTCACCAGCGCGGAACTACTTTCCATGCGATACAGCGAAAGACCCACCAGCAGGGTCACGATACCTGCCAGGCAGAGCCCGGCCAGCAGGGTGATTTTCCATTGAATGGAAAGTTGTCTGAGCGACATGGAGACGTCCTTATTCGATAAATATCTGCGGCTTGGCACTGTAGCGGCCGTTAATCGGGATTCTTGAAGTCGCTGATCGAGAGATATTGCGCGGATGTGTGGGTGCGACTTGTGGGAGCAAGGCTTGCTCCCACAAGTTGCGGCGTTAATCTCTGGCTTTGACAAGGCGGCAGCGCTGCGGCACAGTGCGCGCCCTCTAATAAAACCCATTCTTCAATCCGCTGGCGGCTCTTCGCAGACTGCCGGCTGAGCTCATTCCGCTTGCCTTGAGGTAACGATGATTAATGCAGTAATTGCTGCGGTCGGCGTCATGCTGATACTCAGCCTGTCCCGCGTGCACGTAGTGATCGCGCTGATCGTGGGCGCGCTGGTGGGTGGCCTGACCGGCGGCCTGGGCATCGACGCCACGCTCAAAGCCTTCAATAGTGGACTCGGCGGCGGGGCTACCGTGGCACTGTCCTATGCCTTGCTGGGGGCGTTCGCCGTGGCGATCGCCAAGTCGGGGATGGCCCATGCCCTGGCGGACAAGGCGCTGGCAATGGTTGATCGCCAGCACGCCAGCGGTGGCGGCCAGGTCAAATGGCTGCTGATCGGCCTGCTGTGGGTCGTGGCCATCGCTTCCCAGAACATCTTGCCGATACATATCGCCTTCATCCCGTTGCTGGTGCCGCCGCTTTTATACGTGCTGACCAAGCTGCAACTGGATCGGCGGCTGATTGCCTGCGTCATGACCTTCGGCCTGATCACCCCCTACATGTTCCTGCCGGTGGGCTTTGGCAACATCTTCCTCAACGAGATCCTGCTGGCCAACGTTGCCCGCAGCGGCGTGGATATCAGCGGCATCAACGTCACCCACGCCATGGGCATCCCGGCGCTGGGCATGGTGTTTGGCCTCGCGATGGCGTTTGTCAGCTACCGCAGGAAGCGCGTCTACGACCTGTCCAGAATCGAGCAGGTCGAGCAGGTCGCAGTGCAGTACAACCCGCTGAGCCTGATGGTCGCAGGCCTGGCCATCGCCGCCGCGTTTGTCATTCAGTTGCTGCTGGACTCGATGATCATCGGCGCCCTGGCAGGCTTTCTGATTTTCTCGGTGTCGGGGATTGTGAAGTGGCGCGACACCGACGATCTGTTCACCGAAGGCATGAAGATGATGGCCATGATCGGCTTCATCATGATCGCCGCCTCCGGTTTTGGCGAAGTGATCAAGGCCACGGGAGACGTGCAGTCGCTGGTGGAAGCCTCCGCTGCGTGGATCGGCCATAGCAAGGCCATCGGTGCCTTGTTGATGTTGCTGGTGGGCTTGCTGGTGACCATGGGCATTGGCTCGTCGTTCTCGACGGTGCCAATCCTCGCGGTGATTTTTGTGCCGCTGTGTGTGCAATTGGGTTTCAGCCCGCTGGCGATCGTGAGCATTGTCGGCACCGCAGGTGCACTGGGTGATGCAGGCTCCCCGGCCTCGGATTCGACCCTCGGCCCTACCTCCGGCCTGAACATCGATGGCCAGCATCACCATATCTGGGACACGGTGGTGCCGACTTTCCTGCACTACAACCTGCCGTTGCTGGCGTTTGGCTGGGTGGCGGCGATGGTGTTGTAACTGCCCACGGGACTGGGTTTGGCGCAAATTCGTAGGAGCCCGGCTTGCCGGCGATGGCGATCTTGCGGGCGTCATCGCTGGCAAGCCAGGCCCATACAAGGTGGGTGACATTCAACTTTTGCTGCGGCGTGCCGTTAAAGCTTCAGGCACGCCAATAAAATCAAAAGAGTGAACGTCATGCGCATGAGCCTTAAGGCTAAAGTCCTGTCCCTTGCCGTCCTCCCGGTGCTGCTCTTTGCGCTGGTCATCAGCCTCACCACGCTGTTCATCCTGCAGGAACAGGCGCGCAAGGAAGTCGAGGAAACCCGGCAACGCCTGCTCACTGATGCCAAGGCCACCCTGCAAAGCTACGTGGCCGTGGCCATGACCACGATCAAACCGCTCTATGATGCGGCCACTCCCGGCGACGATGGTGCGCGGGCTCAAGCGATCAAATTGCTGTCGAGCATCAGCTACGGCAAGGATGGCTACTTCTTCGGCTACGACTCCAACACTGTGCGCCTGTTCAAGGCCAACAGTCCGGACGGCGTGGGCCAGAGCTTCAAGGACAACCGCGACCCGAACGGCGTGTACGTTAACCGCGACCTGGTGAAAGTCGCCAAAGACGGCAGCCATTACCTGCAATACAGCTCGCCGTTGCCGGGCAACACCCAGGTGCTCGTACCCAAACTTGGCTACACCGACTACCTGGCGAAGTGGGACATGGCGGTCGGTACTTCGGTGAACCTCGATGGCATCGAGGCGCAGGTGGCGCTGGTCGAGGCCAAGGTGCATGAGCGCATGGAAGGGGTGGTGTGGAGCATCGTCGGGATCGCCGCAGTGGTGTTGCTGGTGATTGGCGCTGCCGGCGTGGTGCTGTCCAACACGATCTTGCGCCCATTGCACCTGATGAAAAACAACCTCGATGACATCGCCGCAGGCGAAGGTGACCTGACCCGGCGCCTGACCATCACCAGCCAGGATGAACTGGGTGAACTGGCGGGGTCATTTAATCGGTTTGTCGACAAGATCCATGGGCTGGTGCGGCAGATCACGGAAATGACGGCGCAGTTGACCGGCCTGGTGACCCAGGTATCCGATCAGGCGCAGCGATCGGACCAGGCGATGGAACGCCAACGCCACGAGACCGATCAGGTGGCCACGGCCATCAATGAAATGTCGGCGGCGGCCCAGGAGGTTGCCAAAAGCGCGCAGAACGCAGCAGTTGCGGCCCAGCAAACCGATGAAGAAGGCCAGGCGGCCAAGCGGGTAGTGGCGGGCAGCATTGTGAAGATTCATGCCCTGGTGGACGATATTCGCAGCAGCGGCGTGTCTCTGGACAGCTTGCAGAAGGACGTGTCATCGATTGTCAGTGTGCTCGGGGTGATTCGTTCTATCGCCGACCAGACCAACCTGCTGGCCCTCAACGCTGCCATCGAAGCGGCGCGTGCCGGCGAGGCGGGCCGAGGTTTTGCGGTGGTGGCGGACGAAGTTCGGGCGTTGGCCAGTCGTACGCAGATCAGCACTCAGGAAATCCAGAGCATGATCGACCGCTTGCAGGCGGGCACGCAGTCAGCCGTGGAGGCCATGCGCCGCTCCAGCGAGGCCGGCGACGGCACCAGCGCCCAGGCCAACGAAGCGGGCGCTTCGCTGGACGCCATGGCGCAACTTATCGGCACGATCAATTCGATGAACGCGCAGATCGCCAGCGCCGCCGAAGAGCAGACTGCGGTAGCTGAAGAGATCAATCGCAGCGTGCATCAGATCGCGGCCGCCGTGGACAGCGTCGCCGACGAGACCCAGCTCGGCGCGCAAACCACTCGCAGCCTGGCGGACCTGGGGCAGCGATTGGGCAAGTTGGTCGGGCAATTTCGGATCTGACCGGCGCTATCCGCGCCAGCTGTCTAACCTGCGGACCTGCGCACCCCGTCCCTGTAGCAGCTGTCGAGCCTGCGAGGCTGCGTTCGGCTGCGCAGCAGTCGTAGAACCGGCGCGCGAGGTTTTCCTGATGCACCGCAGAACCTGATTTCA
This sequence comes from Pseudomonas sp. RIT-562, assembly GCF_026241895.1. GTDB lineage: Bacteria > Pseudomonadota > Gammaproteobacteria > Pseudomonadales > Pseudomonadaceae > Aquipseudomonas > Aquipseudomonas mandelii_F. The sequence continues at coordinate 147,069 of NZ_JAPJIV010000017.1, forward strand.
CGACTGCTGCGCAGCCGAACGCAGCCTCGCAAGCTCGACAGCTGCTACGTAGTTTTGAGTTTTGGGTTATGGTTCGATGAGACGCTAGCCAGCTACGGTCTGTCCCAATACGGCACCGCACCAAAGCACTCGACATAAAAATCGATCACCGTCCGCACCTTCACCGACAACCGGCGGCTGCCGGGCCAGAGGACGGCGATCTGTTGCGGTTCGAGGCTGTTGGAGACCTGATACTCCTGCAGCACCGGCACCAGCGTGCCGTTGCGCACCGCTTCGCCAATCAGCCATGACGGAAACATCACCAGCCCCAGGCCCTGTTCCGCAGCCTGGGTGAGGGTGTCGGCATGGTTACCAGTGATCGGCCCCTTGACCGAGTACGGCACCCACTCCTGCTGCCCTTTGCGGAAAAACCAGCGCTGCTGACCCGCTACACCTTTATAAGCCAGGCACTGATGCTCGACCAGATCGTCGGGATGGCGGGGCGTACCGCAACGCTGCAGATACGCCGGGCTGGCGGCCACCTGGAACCGATGCGGCGCGAGAATCCGCGCCTGCATGCTCGAATCGTGCAGGGGGCCGATGCGAAACAGCAGGTCGGCACCTTCCTGCAGCGGGTCGACGTAGCTGTCAGTCTGTTGGATGTCCAGTTGCAGCTTCGGGTAGCGCGCGCACAACTTGCCCAGCCAGGGCGTGAGGTGCCGTTGCCCGAAGACCACCGGAGCGTTGATTCGCACCAATCCACTCGGCTCGCTTTGCTGCTCCTGCAGCGCCTGCTCGGCTTCCTCGAGCTGCACCAGCACCAACCGTGCGTGATGGCCCAGCATGCGCCCGGCTTCGGTGGGGGTGACGGCGCGGGTGTGCCGGTATAGCAGCTGTTGGTTCAAGGCCTGCTCCATCAGCTGGATCTGCCGGGAGATGGAAGAGGGCGCCAGGCCTTCGCGGCGGGCGACCTCGGAGAAGCTGCCGTGGTCGAGCACCGCGACGAACAGCCTGAGTGCCTTGAAGCCGAATTCGTTGAGACCCTGCATGTTCAATCCTGCTGTGCGTAATGCGCAAAAGTGTTGTCCGGATGCTCCCATTTATCGCAAAGGGAAGCCAGCCGATAATGCACGCCTCTTCACCCTGTGGACGCGCCCAAGCCAGCGCATTCGCGAGCAGGCTTGTTCCTACATGGGTTTGTGTTAACTGATCACGGGTTATTTCTATGCAATCTTCAATCGAACAGGCAGACGTCGTTGCGACGCCTGCCACCAAACCAGGGCTGCGGCTGCTGCTGTTGCCGCTGGTGATTCTGGCCGGCATGGGGCTTTCCGTGGAGGCCGGGTTGCTAGGGCCGCTAGGGGTTCAGGTCGGGCATCTGTGGGCGACCCTGAGCATCTTCGGGGTTGGCTCGGCGATTCTGTTTCTGCTGCTGCTCATGAGCGGTCGGCAACAGGGGCCGGCGTTCAACACCTTGCCGCGCTGGCAGTTGATCGGCGGTTTTCTGGGGCCCGTGTACGTGATCGTGCTGACGTTGGCCACGCCGCATATCGGCGTTGCCATGACAATGATCGCGATCCTCTCCGGGCAGGTCGGCAAGAGCGTGCTGATCGACCATTTCGGCTGGTTCGGCGCGGCGCGCAAGAAGGTCAACGGTGAACGTTGGCTGGCGTTGGTGCTGATTGTTGCCGCACTTGTTCTGATTGCCAGGGGTTGATGATGAGTCTGTTTATTTTGTTGGCAGTGGTCGTGGCGGCCGGTGCAGTGTTGAGTGTGCAGGCGGCGATCAACGGCCGTCTGGGTGAAACGGTCGGCGTATTGCGCAGCAGTCTGCTGACCTTCGTGGTCGGCGCGGTGGTCACGGGTTTGCTGATTCTGTTCTTCGAACCGGCCCACGCGGTGAGTCTGCTGGACGTGCCGAAATGGCAGCTTGGCGGCGCGTTGTTCGGTGTGGTCTACATGATGGTAATGGTCGGTGCCGTGCCACGAGTAGGGGCGGCTGTCGCGACTGTCGCGGTGATCGTCGGGCAATTGGGGATGGGCATGCTGATCGACAATTTCGGCTGGCTGGGTAATCCGGCAATCGAGCTGTCCGGCAGCCGCATCCTGGCGATGGTGTGCCTGGCACTGGCGCTGGTGTTCATGTATCGCAGTAATACCCGCGACGCCTGATCGGACTGTGTTGCTACAGGATTGTGTGCAGCTCCTACAATATGAAGGCGGGTGCGCATCCGCGCATCCTGACGACCATACCAATGGAGTCAGATCATGACAGTAACCAAGACCGATATCTGCGACTGCCCCAAATGCAAGTGCGAGCTGGGTGAGCACCCGATCGCCCGACACGGCAAACATTACTGCTGCGAAGCCTGCGCCAAGCATCATGAGCATGGCGAAGAATGCTCATCCAAAGGCTGCAAGTGCGCTCACAGTTAAGTGGCCACGCAAACAAAGTGGAGCCTTTTCAGGCTCCACTGTGGTTTGCTTAAACGCTCGTCGCGCGTCAGCCGGCCGGTCGCCAGGTCACATTCTCGACGCCGAACTTCTCCGCCATCGGTTTGCTGGTTTTCTGCACCTTCTCCCTGCCAAAGCGCGGGATCCGACCCACGCCGGCGTCACAGCTTGCCCAATGCCAGGCCTCTGCGTTGTCCATCTTGTCCAGACGGATAATGAAAGACTTGGGGGCGCCATGAAGGGTGTATTCAATGACGAATAATTTTGCGTTGTTCATAAAGCCCGTGATTCTCCCTGTGGTAATAGAAGGATCATGGGCGGGGCGGAAAATTCAGTCGGATTGTCAGACGGCTAGAACTGATACCCAACCCCCGCGTAGTATCCCCACCCATCAGAGCGCGCCCTGAAATCCCCATCGCCAAAATTCAACACGCTGCCATCCTCCCAATTCCCACCGTTATGGAAGTAGCGCCCGACCAACGTAAACCGCAGATGAGTGAACGAGTAGAGCAACACATTGGTTGCCACCGTCGCATTGGCCGTGCGGGCCGGGTTGTCCTTGTGCAAGTCCGAGCCGAAATCGAAGTTGGTGAAACCGATATAGGTCAGCGATGCACCATTGCTGAAACTGTTGATTGGCACAATGTATTTGAGCTGCGCACGATAACCGTCCCACGAATACTCATTGCTGGCGCCATAGTTTTCCCACTGATACCGCCCGTAGAAGTTCGCCGACAGATTGACCCGCGAATGCGTGTCGATATCCGTGCCCAGCCCGCTGTACAGCGTATTGGCGCGGTTGGCGCTGTTGCTGCCGTGGTCATAGATCCAGTCGAACGCCACGTACCATTCCTTGAATGGCCCGATGGCCAGGCTGCGGCCCGCCAGGTAGTCGATGGAAATTCGCGGCTCGTGTTCCATGAACACCGGCGAGCCATGGTCCCAGACGCCTTTGTCGTGGCTGTTGCCGATGTTGAAAATCTTCGGGATGTCGATGTAGCCGTACAACTCGAACGGCCCCTTGCGGCCGAAGTATTCGTATTCCAGGTAGATGTCGTCGGCGGGCTGCGGGCCGAAGCTGATGTCCTTGCTGCCGATCAGCGTCAGGTCCTGGTTGAACCAGTCCGACAGGTAAGCGCCTTTTTTTGGCGGGCTGGCTTCAGGGCTGAGCGCCTCGCCCTGGGCAGACTCTTCTGTGGTGACGGGTTGCGCGGCGAGGTTGCCGCTGAGTAGTCCTGTAACGCCGGCGAGCAGTAAGGAAACAGAGAGTTTGCGCGCGCCTGTTGCACGGCTGAGTGTCGCGTTCATTGAAAGTCCCTTTCGAAATCCATCAAGTGCCCGGTGTTCCGGGCTGTCGTTGTTATGGGCCGAACACGCTGCTATCAGCAGCTCGCAAACGTTTGCACAAGCCATACCAGAATCGGTGAAGACCGCACTGCGCGCACAAAAGCATTAATGCAATTAACCCGCAGGGTCGAAGCACCTTAGCCGCGCGCAAGGGCGGTTTTTTTTTGAATTTTCCGCAGCTGGCTGCCGGCGATGGCGGTGTAGCGATCGCCGGCAAGCGGGCGGCGTGGATCCTGGTGTTTGCTGTAGGATTGTTGACCTGACTCTACAAGGTGCCACCCATGAGCGAGCCGATTCGTCTGACCCAATACAGCCACGGCGCAGGATGCGGCTGCAAGATTTCCCCTCAGGTCCTGGAGGTGATCCTGGCTGGCAGCGGGGCGCAGAATCTGGACCCGAAGCTCTGGGTCGGTAACGCCTCGCGCGATGATGCAGCGGTCTACGCCATCGACGAAGAACGTGGCGTGGTCTCGACCACCGACTTCTTCATGCCGATCGTCGATGATCCCTTCGACTTCGGCCGCATCGCCGCTACCAACGCCATCAGCGACATCTACGCCATGGGCGGCGATCCGCTGATGGCGATCGCGATCCTCGGCTGGCCGGTCAATGTGCTGGCTCCGGAGGTTGCCCGGGAAGTGATTCGTGGCGGTCGCTCGATATGTGATGAAGCGGGCATTCCCTTGGCGGGCGGGCACTCCATCGACGCGCCTGAACCGATTTTCGGCCTGGCCGTGACCGGGCTGGTGGAAAAGCGCCACATGAAGCGCAACGACACCGCGACAGCCGGATGCCTGTTGTATCTGACTAAACCCCTGGGCATCGGCATCCTCACCACCGCCGAGAAAAAGGGCAAGTTGCGCCACGCCGATATCGGTCTGGCCCGGGACTGGATGTGCACCCTGAACAAGCCTGGCAGCCGTTTCGGCAAGCTTGAAGGCGTGACCGCGATGACCGACGTCACCGGGTTCGGCCTGCTCGGGCACCTGGTGGAAATGGCCGACGGCAGCCACCTCACCGCGCGCATTGAATACGACCGCGTACCGCGCCTGGCCGGGGTCGAATACTACCTCGAACAAGGTTGCGTACCTGGCGGCACCCTGCGCAATTTCGACAGCTATGCCAGCAAGCTGGGACGTCTGCAGGAACTGCACAAGCGTGTGCTGTGCGACCCGCAGACCAGCGGCGGTCTGCTGATCGCGGTGACTCCAGAAGGCAACTCGCACTTCCTCAGCGTCGCCGCCGAACTGGGGCTGATGCTGTCACCCATCGGTGCGCTGGTCGAGCGACAGACCCACGCGGTCGAGGTGATCTGATGACGATCGACTGCACCGACTACCGCGACATGTTCCTCAACGACCGGCCCATGCTGGACGCCCGCGCGCCGGTCGAGTTCGCCAAGGGCTCGTTCCCCGGTGCGGTCAATCTGCCGCTAATGAATGATCACGAACGCCAGCGCATCGGCACCTGCTACAAGCAGCATGGGCAGCAGGCGGCGATTACCCTCGGGCACCAACTGGTGTCCGGGGCGATCAAGGCCGAACGCATCCAGGCCTGGGCCGATTTTGCGCGGACCCATCCCCAAGGGATTCTGTACTGCTTTCGGGGCGGCTTGCGCTCGCAGCTTGTCCAGCAATGGCTCAAGGACGAGGCGGGCATCGACTATCCACGAGTCGGGGGTGGCTACAAAGCCATGCGTTCGTTCCTGCTGGATACGCTGGACCAGGCAGTGGCCCAGTGTGATTTCGTTTTGCTGGGCGGCATGACGGGCACCGGCAAGACCGAGGTGCTGACGCAGTTGAGCAATGGCCTGGATCTGGAAGGCCATGCCAACCACCGCGGTTCCAGTTTCGGCAAGCGCGCCACGGACCAGCCCTCCAACATCGATTTTGAGAACCGCCTGGCGGTGGACATCCTGAAAAAGCGCGCTCGTGGCATCGAGCGGTTTGTACTCGAAGACGAGAGTCGCACCGTTGGCAGCTGCGCCTTGCCGCTGCCGTTGTACCTGGGAATGCAGCAGTATCCGATGGTCTGGCTGGAAGACAGCCTCGAAGGGCGGGTTGAGCGGATCCTGCGCGATTACGTGGTGGACCTGTGTGCCGAATTCATCACGGTCCATGGCGATGTCGGGTTCGCGCTGTTCTCCGAGCGCTTGCTGGAAAGCCTTAACAATGTCCACAAGCGCCTGGGTGGTGAGCGGCACAGGCGCATGCTGCTGTTGATGGAGGATGCCCTGGAAGAACAGGCGCGCAGCGGCTCGGTGGAACTGCATCGGCGTTGGATCGAGGGACTGTTGAGCGAGTATTACGACCCGATGTATGCGTTTCAGCGGGAGAAGAAGGGCGGGCGAATCGAGTTTGCCGGGGAGCGGGATGCGGTTCGCGAGTATCTGCTGGAGCGGGCTGTTCAGCCGATTCCGTAGGACCGACTTGGCAAACTGACAATCTGCGCCATTTAACAACGGCGCAGGAAAACGTGCGGTTTATCCCAAGAAAAAGAGGTAAGAAATAGCTTCGTAGCGGGTAGGAAATTTCAGTTTCGAGCATTTAAGAAATGGCTGCATAACGGGTCGGAACTTTCAGTTTTGAGCAAATACCGAAACGTCCTACGCACCCATCAGAAACGTCCTATTCACATTCAAACCGCCTTCATCAAAGCTTCCAAACCCTAGGACCAGGGTGGAAGCAACACCCTTCCTGACCGTCCCCCCCAGACCAGGAAGGCCTGAGCATGTCCGAGCAATTCACCTACAACCACAACCTCTACACCCTCAAGGTCCACGGCGTCGACAGCCCCCTCGACGTCCTCTGCTTCCACGGCGAAGAACAACTCAGCCAGCCCTTCACCTACTGCATCGAATTCACCGCCAGCGACCTCGACATCACGGCCGAGGCCATGCTCAAACGCCCGGCCAGTTTCAGCCTCTACCCGGCCGGTAAACCAAAAATCCCCCGCGGCTTCGCCGTTCCCGACTTCAACCCGCTGCGCACCGTGCATGGCTACATCACGCACTTCAAACGCCTGTCCGCGTCCCTCGACGAAGCGCGCTACGAAGCCACCCTGCAGCCACGCCTGGCGCTGCTCGGCCGCGGCCAGCAGTTTCGCATCTACCAGCATCAATCGGTTCCGGAGATCGTCAAAAGCATCTTGCGCGATCGCCATCGATTCTTGAACAACGAGTACAACTTCGATCGCTTGCGTGAGTACCCCAGGCGCGAGCAGGTCATGCAGTTTGGGGAAAGCGATTTGGCCTTTATCGACCGGTTGCTGGCCGAAGTCGGGATCTTTTATCGCTGCATCAGCAGCGAAAAGTACTCGGTGGGCGTGGTGGAGTTCTACGACAGTCAGTTCCACTGCCAGCCAATCATCGATCTGCCCAACCACCCATCCGGTGGCTTCAACAGCCATTTCCAGGACAGCGTGTGGGACTTGCAAACGGCCCATCAGGTGGTGGAAAAACACGTCAATGTCCGCGCCTATAATCCTCGGAATATCCGTGCCTATCTGAACGGCGAAATCGATCAGACACGCGGCGTGCCGACCACCTACGGCGAGGCCTATCACTACGCCGAACCCTACACAGTCCTCGGCGACCGCTTTGAGTTTTACAAGAACCTGCCCCCTGAAACCGGCGTCTACTTCGCGCGCCTGCGCCACGAACGTTACCTCAACGACCGCGTCCGTCTGAGCGGCGTCAGCAGCAGTGCCGGCCTGCTGCCGGGCGGCGTATTAAACGTAGACGGCAAACCCCTCACGGCCTTCGCCCCCGGCGCCGTAATCACCCACCTGAGCACCCGCGCCGGGCGCGGCAGCAACTTCGAGGCGCGCTTCCAGGCCATCCCCTGGTCCGCCGACGTGTGCTTTCGCCCACCGGTACCGCCCAAACCCAAAATGGCCGGCACCATCCCGGCGCGCCTGACCAGCCCGACCGCCAACTACCCGTACTCCGAAATCGACTTCACAGGCCGCTACCGGGTCAGCTTCATGTTCGACCGCGACACCTGGAAAGCCGGCGCGGAGAGCATGTGGCTGCGCCTCGCCCGGCCGTATGCCGGCGACACCTATGGCCTGCATTTCCCGTTGATCCCAGGCACGGAAGTCGCCGTCGCATTTGAGCAGGGCGACCCGGACCGGCCCTACATCGCCCATGCGCTGCACGACGACCAGAACCCCGACCACGTGACGCTGGAGCACCGCAATTACCGGCGCAACGTGCTGCGCACGCCGGCGAACAACAAGCTGCGGATGGAGGACGACCGGGGGCAGGAGCACGTCAAGCTCAGTACTGAGCACAGTGGCAAAAGCCAGCTGAATCTTGGGCATCTGGTGGATGCCAAGAAGCAGAAGCGCGGTGAAGGGTTTGAGCTGCGCACGGATGGTTGGGGAACCGTTCGAGGTGGGAAGGGTGTGTTCATCAGTGCCGATGAGCAAACCAAGGCCATGGGCAATGTGCTTGCCATGCAGCCGATCACTCTGGGGATCGAAGGCGCCAAACAGCAACTGGCTGAATGCCGGGTGACTGCCGAAGCACACCACAGCCGCCCGCCGAGCATTCAGGGTTTGCAGCAATTCCAGCGTGACGCCGACGACCTCAAGGCCCCGGCCATCCTGCTCAGCGCCCCCAAAGGCATCGGTGTGCTGACGCCCGCCAGTCTGCTGCTGAGAAGCGGAAATGCGCTGTACCTGCAAAGCAACGATGAGATCAACCTGGCCGCCGCCCATCGACTGTCCGCCCATGCCAATCAGAGCATTTCATTGCTGGCGCAACAGGAGGGGATGCGCCTGGTGTCCGGTAAAGGGCCGTTGGAAATCGAATCCCATGGCGACCTGATGAACCTGATTGCCCAGCAGGACATCACCATGCAGTCGGTGCAGGGCCACCTGCAGTTGACGGCCAAGAATGGCATCACGCTGGGCTGCGGGGGCGGCTACATCCGGATTACAGCTGGGGGTGAGATCCAGATTCATAGCCCGAATGTGATCTGCGTCAAGGGTCAGTACAAGCAAAGTCCACCGGCAGAACAGGATTTTCCGCTTCCAGAATTACCCGGATCGGTATGCAAGGAGTGCCTGAAAAAGGCTCAGGCCGAGGCTGTCGGATTTTTACTTAGGGAGGCACGCGCATGATTTCTGTGCACTTCAAAGCTTGGATGGATTTGCTGGAAGGCTCATGCCTGCAGGCGTCTGTGACCCGTCTGGACATCATTATCGACCAGGCCGGCAGCAAAGCTCCGTTGCTGCCCAGTGTTCTCAGTGTCGAACCTGCAATGCCCTGGTATTCCTTATTCGCCGGGTTACCGGAGGCTGGTGCGCAGGAGCTGGCGCCATTGCTGGTACGCATAGACCTGGCGCAGCCCCTGCAACGGCAGTGGCTTGCAGGCCTGATACAAACGCTGGGAGGGAACTCGCAATTGTTGGTATTGGCCTCCCACTGGCCGTTCGAAATCCTGGCCGAGCATTTTGGTCGGTGTCTGGAAGCGGGTAATGGCGGGTGCCTGGGATTGCTGCGCTATTACGATCCGCGGTTGTTCCCACTGTTGCTCAGCCATGTTCTAGAGCCCCATCAACAGCAGCTGTTGTTGCGACCGGCTGTTTTCTGGAGCTGGCTTGATCTGGATGGCCTGCCTCAACGCCTGCTTGGGGCAGCGGGTGCGCCTGACAGCCCCGAGAGCTTCGTCCCTATCGAACTGAGCGACAGCCAGCTGGACACCTTGGGCTGCGCCAGCGACGCCACCTTGGCCATGAGTAACCTCAGCGAAGCTCTGCCATCCGGATGGAGTGCCGAGCAGGGTTTCATAGCGCACTACACCGCCATGATCGAGGCCACCCGTACGGGTTTGCTGTCCAGGCCTGAGCGTGAGGCCTTCACTTGGAAGCGGCTACGGGGCGCATGAACATGCTGAATACAAAAAGACGACAGTTTTCGGGCGTGCCCGGTTGCTCAACGCCGAAGATTATCGCTGTCATGGTCTGCGCCCTGGTGGCGGCCGTGTTCGGGCAGGGCGCGCAGGCAGGCACCATCGAAGGCATCAACCACACGCATTGGGCCATCAACCATTTCAAGGTTGATGGCCGCTCTGGCCTGGACATCATCGGTCCCTACCAGGGTGGCGGGGGAGGCTGCTGTTATATCGCGCCTTCTCGGTGGAAACCTGGGATGACCGTGCGCGTTGATTGGGAGACTGGGGCCAGCGGCATGAGTGCGCTCGCTGACGAGTTTCCCGGGTTCGCCGACCGCTCCAGGTATTTGGCCTGGGTCAGCAAAGTCGAGAAGCAGAAACGTCAACACAGCCTTGTCGTACCCGTTCCCGACTACACCGGCCAAAAAATCTGCGGCATCACCGTGCACTTCCTGCCCTGCGACC
>NZ_JAPJIV010000018.1 GCF_026241895.1 Pseudomonas sp. RIT-562
TTAAAAGCCAGGTTTTCTAAAACCGAGCTGAGACTGGGTGAACTTCAACCCGACATTCCCGTGTTGCCCTTCAGCGACATTCGGTTGCTTCCACCATCCTATCAGGGTGTCTCCTTTTCCAGTAGCGAACTTGCTGGACTGACCCTTCAAGGCGGGCGTATCAAATCGACTAGCCTTCGAAATGAAGCCGGGGACGAAAAATTGATCGCCATGTTGGGCTATATCCCGCAACGCGCGTCGCCCAGTGATGCCTTTAATTATATGGGGGGTGACTATAGTTTTAATGAGTCACGTACCACCGTCAGTGGTTGGTACGCCCAACTGGAGGACATTTACCGGCAGAGTTATGTTGGCATTAAGCATAAGCAGTTAGTGGGGCGTTGGTCACTAAGCGGTACGTTGGCACAGTATGATGCTGTTGAAGATGGTGATCACCTAATCGGGAAGGTCGATAACCGCGCTCTGTATGGCACACTCGGGGTGGCAAGGTCCGGGCATGCTGTGACCGTAGGGTACCAAAGAATGTACGGTGACACCGCGTTCCCCCGGGTGTTCGCCAATATTGCGCCCTTGGCCAATGAACTGCCCACTTATGACTTTTCATCACAAGACGAGGTGTCTTATCAGGTGCGTTACGACTATGACTTTGCGGCGGTGGGGGTACCGGGCCTGCTGTTTTCGACTAGATACGTCGTGGGGAACAACGTTGAGACAGGGCGCGGCTATGAAGGTAAAGACAGCGAACGCGATATCGATATGTCTTATGTTTTCCAGAGCGGGCCTGTCAAGGGATTCGGCATCAGGCTTCGCGACGCGGTAGCGCGGTCTAATTACAGAACTGATATTGACGAGTATCGCGTCGTCCTCAGTTATACCTGGAAGCTCCTATAGCGTTGCGTTCGCCCCAGCCCTGCGTGCCAACATCAGGCTTAACCCCAGGACCCGTGCGCGGTCACTGTGGGTCTTCTGCTCAGCCCCCCCCCCTCGCGGCTGCACCCCACTACTTAGTGGGGGGAAGGTTTTGCAGGAGCTTGACCTTGCTTGTTAGCACGGTCAGTACAGTCGATATCCACGCGCGATCCTGGGACACCCAAGGAAACTGTGAGCACTGTCTGGATGTGTTATCCCACAAAGTTTTGACTGGCTCTGGTACGAGTTCCGGGGGAAACACGACCCAAGAATGGCAGTCGTGGATTTCACGCTAGATGTCCGCTTCTCGCGGATTTCTATAGCTAGATAGGCCGTCTGTCCGTCGATTGATCTTGAACTGATGATCTGCATGCTGGACGTGGGCTATTGCTACGGCATTCGCTCAGAGCCGCGATTGTGCGAAGGCCCATTGAATATGGCGTATCGCTGGTTCTGCCGGTTGAGCCTTGAAGATGAAATACCCAATCATTCGACGTTTTAAAAATCCACACGGCCGTTTTCGCGACAGCGATCTCTTTCGCTGGTTGTTTAATGAAGTGCTGGGTCGCTGCATGGACGTAATCTACGAATCTATGAGAACTCAGCACTAATGATGCCGGCTTATGAAAGTGGTAGTGATCCAGTGGCGGCGTACGCTGGAAAAGACATCATTGATTCGGTCGGTTGATGATCGTAAGTGGAGGACAAAACTGCACTGGGTCGATCACCCAGCAGGTTCCAAGCGCGCTTCTTTTCTTCGGCGTAATCATGATACAGGTAGTGACGTCTCACCCGAGATCCGGCCAGTACATGGTTTTGGCACCGATCGATAACATCCAGATCTGACTGCTTGCAGGCCCTGGCAGGAATTGGCACAGTGCCAACAAGTCTGCATAACTGCGTTCGGACAACCAGCGCCGTCGTGTGACGAACTCGTCACGGAAATAGCCTAAGTGCACGATGGGGCCGCCGAAGGAGCTCAGTCCAAGGCGCAGAAAGATGAGAAAGACAGACCACGGGCTGTGGTGGTCAGTGTGGGTGTTTGTCATGCGTTTGCCTTCGTGCATGAAAGTAGCCGAAGGTTTGCCAGGTACCCGGCCGTCCGAGTGAGGCAAACCTGCTGGGCTGAATAGCTGGCGCTCTTGCGCCCAGGAGCAGTGCCAACGACACACCGAGCATGACCGTCAAAGAGCCTTCATTGGCCAGATTGACGCCATCAAGGCTTACGCCGGCATTGGCGAGCGCAAATAACGGCATGATTACATAGGCGACCCAGATGACCGGCGAAGAGCGAACCACGCCGTGGCGCACTTAGCGGATGGCAGCATTTTTTTCGACAGGGAGAGTTCATAGGCAGCGTAGATAGGGGGAGCAGGGACGGGCATAAAATTATTAAAATTACATATTTACAAATCTATATATGGCGAATAGCATTTGCATGTCCGTGAAGTAGCCACGCACCGGACACACAGACCGAAGCGACGTTGTAACGCGCGGGGCGGCTAACCTGCGCCAGCCAAGGGCTGGCTCGCTGCTCCCATCCCTCAATAGAAGGAGACCCAAAATGACCCGTGTTGTCCGTTTTCATCAGATCGGCGGCCCCGAAGTCTTGCAGATCGAAGAGCTCGAAGTTGGCGCTCCGGGCTCCGGCGAGCTGCGCATCCGCGTCGAGGCGATCGGCCTGAATCGCGCGGAAGCCATGTTCCGCTCGGGTGTGTACCTGGAGCCGACGCATCTGCCGGCCCGGCTCGGCTACGAAGCTTCCGGCATCGTCGAGGCGCTGGGCAGCGGCGTTCACGGCTTCGAGGTTGGCGAAGCGGTCAGCGTGATTCCGGCTTTTTCCATGAACAAGTTTGGCGTCTATGCCGAGCAGGCGATCGTGCCGGCCACGGGGGTTCTGAAGCGGCCGGCGGGCGTCGGCGCGGTGAAGGGGGCGGCGATCTGGATGCAGTATCTGACCGCCTATGGCGCACTGATCGAGATTGCCCAACTCAAGCGCGGTGATGCGGTGATCATCACGGCGGCTTCGAGCAGCGTCGGCTTGGCCGCGATCCAGATCGCCAACAGCGTCGGCGCCATTCCGATCGCGACGACCCGGACGCGCGCGAAGGAGGCGGCGCTACGCGAGGCGGGGGCGGCGCATGTGATCGCCACCGAGGAGCAGGACCTGGTCGCGGAGGTAATGCGGATCACCGACGGCCGCGGCGCGCGCATCGCCTTCGACCCGGTCGCGGGGCCGCAAGTCGAAACACTGGCGCAAGCGATGAGTCAGCAGGGCCTGCTTTTCATCTATGGCAATCTCAGCGGTCAGGAGACGCCGTTCCCGGCCTTGGTAGCGATGAACAAGGCCCTGAGCGTGCGCGGCTACACGCTGTTCGAACTGACCGGTGATCCGCAACGCTTGGCGCCTGCGCAAGCCTTTATCACGCGCGGCCTCGAGGCCGGACAGCTGAAGCCGATCATTGCCAAGACCTTCCCCTTCGAGCAGATCGTCGAAGCGCACCGTTACATGGAATCGAACCAGCAGTTCGGCAAGATCGTCGTCACGGTATCTCGGTAGAGGCAGTTCGTGAAAGACCAGGAGAGGGCAGAGTCGCCTTTCCCGCGACTGCGGAAATGACTCGACGCTGCCCCTTCATCCCCGCCACGCTGGAGCTGGGCGGCAAATCGGCGAATATCGCGTTGGGCTTACTGGAATACGTCACGCATGGTGATGTCGTCGTAACAACAGGAGGTACGTCATGGTCAAAGTAGCGTTGTTCGTTCGTCTGGAAGCAAAGCCTGGGAAAGAGAAAGAGGTAGAGAACTTTCTCTTGAATGGCCTTCCAATAGTGGAGGAAGAGCCAGCCACTACGGCGTGGTTCGGAATCCGCTTGGGGCCGTCCACCTTTGGCATCTTTGACGCCTTCCCGGATGAAGCAGGTCGGCAGGCTCATCTTTCGGGCAAGGTCGCAGCGGCGCTTATGGCAAAGGCTGCCGAGCTGTTTGCCAAACCGCCGTCAATCGAGAAGGTTGACGTCCTGGCGGCCAAGCTACCCGGCTAAGCAAACCCAACAAGGCGCTCCAGTCGCGTCCCTGCCGCTTTGCGGCGGCAGGGACGCGACTGGGCTTGGACGTCCACCGGCCTGTTCTAAACGGAGCGCTCGAGAGGTGCCTGTCCAGGCACTAGCATCTATTTATCTACAAACGCAAATATATAGGTAGTTACACATGAAAGATTCCATTCTTTTCGAAAGCACCACGCTGGGCCCCTACAGCCTGAAAAACCGCATCGTCCTGCCGCCGCTGACCCGTTCGCGTAGCTCGCAGCCAGGCAACATTCCCAATGACCTGATGGCGACCTACTACCGCCAGCGTACCGGTGCCGGCTTCATGGTCACCGAGGGCACCCAGATCGAGCCGCGCGGCCAGGGCTACGCCTGGACCCCGGGCATCCACAGTGCCGAACAGATCCTCGGCTGGCGCAAAGTGACCGATGCGGTACACGCCGAGGGCGGCACCATCTTCGCTCAGCTCTGGCATGTCGGCCGGGTCTCGCACACCTCGTTGCAACCCAATGGCGAAGCCCCGGTGGCGCCATCGGCGATCCCGGCCGAGGGCGTCAGCGTATTCATCGAGACAGGTCCCGGCACCGGCGCCCTGGCGCCGCCTTCGATGCCACGTGCACTGACCACCGCCGAGGTCAAGGAGCTGGTACAGCTCTATGCACAGGCCGCTCGCAACGCCCTCGACGCCGGTTTCGACGGCGTGGAAATCCACTCCGCCAACGGTTATCTGATCAACCAGTTCATTTCCGCGCACAGCAATCAGCGCGACGACGAGTACGGCAGCTCGTTGCAAAATCGCCTGCGCTTCCTCCGTGAGGTGACCCAGGCGGTGGCCGCGGTGGTCGGTAAAGACCGGCTCGGCGTGCGTTTCGCCCCGTTGTTCGCCAGCACCGACGAGGCCCGCGTATATCTCGGCCTGGTCGAAGAAAACCCACACGAGACCTATGTCGAAGCGGTCAAGGTGCTGGAAGAAGTCGGCATCGCTTACCTGTCGCTGGCCGAGGCGGATTGGGAAAACGCACCGGAGCTGCCGGAAAGCTTCCGCAGCGCGGTGCGCGAGGTCTTCAGCGGGCGCATCCTCTATGCCGGCAAATACACCGCCGAGCGAGGCAAGCGTGTGCTCGAGGCGGGCTGGGGCGATCTGGTCGCCTTCGGCCGTCCGTTCATCGCCAACCCGGACCTGCCCAAGCGGATTGCCAATGGCTGGCCGCTGAACCCGGTCGATCCGGCCAGCATGTACGGCGGAACCGCTGTCGGCTACACCGACTATCCGACCTATGGCGGATAGTCCGCTCGAGGTGCCGGCCCCCGAGCGATACGGTTCGGGGGCCGGCGCATTGTCGGTTGAGCGGGCATATCGTAATATAGCAAAAAATAGTTATCGTGCGTGACCTATGAGTATCGACGTAAGCGAAGCGCTGAAGGCGCTAGACAACCCAACACGCCTGAACATCCTCAGTTGGCTGAAGGATCCGCGTCATCATTTCCCCGAGCAGGAGGTGGATCCTGAGCAGGTCGGTGTCTGCGTGAGCATCATCCAGGATCGGGTAGGCCTGTCGCAGTCGACCGTCTCGCTGTATCTCGCTGCCTTGCAGCGGGCGCAACTGGTGACCTCACAACGCATCGGTCCCTGGACTTATTACAAACGCCATGAGCAGAACATCGCGGCGTTCCAGGTGGCCTTGAAAGCGCTGATTTGATGCCTGCTCGCAGGCGTTTTTTCAGCCCTTCAAAATCTATATTTTGAAATATGTAGGAGAGAAGATGTTAACTCCGAATTCCATTCCCTATCAGCAACAACCTGGCTTTCAGCACACCTACCGCCAAGGCCGCCTGAGCCTAGGTCTTTTCTTCCCCCTCGAAGCCTTTACCGGCGATACGCCGAGTATGCTCGACCAAGTGAACCTGGCCCAACGCGCCGAGAAGCTGGGTTTCTCTGCCCTCTGGTTTCGCGACGTGCCGTTACGCGACCCCAGCTTCGGTGATTCGGGCCAGGTCTTCGATCCCTGGGTCTACCTGGGTTTTATGGCGGCACACACTCGCTCGATTGCGCTGGGCACCGCGTCGGTCATCCTGCCAATCCGCAATCCCCTACACACCGCCAAGGCCGCAACTAGTGTCGATCAGCTCAGCGGTGGCCGCCTGTTACTCGGCGTGGCTTCCGGTGACCGTCCAGTAGAGTTTCCGGCATTCGGTGTCGACCCGGAGCAACGCGACAGCCTGTTCCGCGAATACCTCAAGGTATTTCGCGAGGTTCAGCGCAGCAGTTTCGTGCCTTTGACCTGGTCCGGCGGCACGCTTGAGGGGGCCGATCTGATTCCCAAGCCGACGACGGCGGAAATTCCTTTCTTCGTCACCGGCCATAGCCGCCAGACGCTGGAGTGGATCGCCCGCTGCAGTCATGGCTGGATCAGCTATCCGCGTGCACCGAAGACTCAGCAGCTGATTGTCGAGGACTGGCGCAAGGCGGTTCGTGCCGAATGTGGTGAACTGTTCAAACCCTTCACCCAGTCGCTATACATCGACCTGACAGATAACCCGCAGACACCACCTCGGCCGATCCACCTGGGCTATCAACTGGGGCGACATCACCTGATCCCGCTGCTGCACAGCTTGCAGGAGATCGGCGTTAACCATGTGATCATCAATTTGAAATACGGCCAACGCCCCGCAGGTGAGGTCATTGAGGAACTCGGTCAGTTCGTTCTACCTGACTTCGTCATGTCAGCATAAGCCGGCGTGGTGAGGCATCAAATCATTATCCGTGGGGATTGCTCATGAGTTTCAAGGCAGTATTGCTTAACAAGGACCAGCAGGGGTTCTCTGCTCGTGTGACTGAGCTTGGTTGATACCACGGCCGCTGGCGATTCGTTCAACGCGGGTTATCTCGCCAGCAGGCTGGACGGCGGCACTCCACAACATGCAGCTGCCGAAGGCCATAGGCTGGCCGGGCGGGTGATTCAGTATCCGGGGGCATTGATTGCAAGGGAGGTGATGCCGGATTGACAACATGTAGCCGTTTGACTCCGGCCGGAATGGCTCAGGTAACGTCGCGGTGAAGCTGGTAGGCGATGCTACGCAACGGCACTGATAATCAACCGGATCGGGCAACTGCCTGACCCATTCATCCCGAAAGAAGCACCCTCATACCGCGATTGCGAAGCAACCCGAACAATAGTAAACCGGTCGAACCGGCGTCGGCAAAACCCTCGAATGACCAGGTGCGTAAAGTACGTAATAGCAATTGGGAACCGACGCGCGAATAGCCCATCATGGCTCTGCTGGTGCAGATGTCACTCGTCTATCAGAGGTCGGTGACCAACCCTCCGCAGCCCACGTGACCTATCAAAGGGTCAGCGAAGTACCATCAAATAGACACCGCAGGCGAGTGCCATTAGCCCAGCCGGGATGGCCAGCAAGGAGATCCGGTCGATCAGCTTGGACTGATAAATGACATCGGCGAGGTCGTCTGTCTCTGCGGATGCACGTCGCTTCAGTACGGGCACAAGGCACAGTGCATTGCCGAGAACAGCGATGCCTCCTGCCACAACTTTTAGGGCATAAATGCCGTCGAAGCGCGCAGGCTCGATGAGCAGCAATCCGGTCACCAGCACCACGCTGAAGGCGGGCATCTCGAAGAACAGATCGATCTGGCTGTGCAGCCTGGCGACTGTGAAGCCCTGACTCCGACTCTGTGCTCGGGTGCGTTCAAGCAGGTACTCGACCGCTACGACGCCCAGCCAGAAGGCCACGGCGAAAAGATGTAGTTGAAGCAAAAGGTTAAATCGCATGGTGTTCTCCTCAGTCCCTGATCAAACCTGGCGTCTTAGTTGGTGCATCGGAGCGTCTGTCGGGATGATCGCGCTCAAGAAAGCGACGCAGCCCCTCGCGGGTCTCGGGTTGATGGATGGAACGGTTGAAGCACTCCGCCTCGATGCGCAAGCCCTCAGCCAGGGGTTGACCATAGCCGCGGATCGCGGCCTCCTTGTCCGCGCACATGGCGGGTTGAGGGAGGGCACAGAGGAATTTGGCCAGTTCCATCGCACGCTCCAGTGAGCGCCCTTTGGGGACCACTTCATTGGCCAAGCCGATGGTGAGGGCTTCAGAGGCCGAGATGACCTTGCCTGTCAGGATCAGCTCCATTGCCCTGCCCAACCCCACGATGCGCGGCAGGCGTTGGCTGCCGCCATCGGCCAGGCCAATGTTCCAGCGGCGACAGGTCACACCGAAGGAGGCGTGCTCCTCGGCGATGCGCATGTCTGCGAAGCAGGCCCATTCCAGGCCGCCGGCGTAGGCAGCGCCATTCACAGCAGCGATCACGGGCTTGTAGATGTCCGTCCAACGGCTGGGTCCGAGAATACCCGGGCGCTCGCCGCGGTCGTGCGCAGCAATCTCGTCCGCGGTGGAAGGCACCAGGTCAAATCCTGCCTCAAGGTCTCCACCGGTACAGAAAGCTTTGTCGCCGGCACCAGTGATGATCGCAACCAGAGCACTCTGGTCATCCCGGAAACGTGTCCAGGCCTCCACCAGCTCCAAGTGGGTGGTTGGCCCAATGCAGTTGCGCTTGTCTGGGCGATTGAAACGGATGACCCTGATAGGGCCGTGTGTCTCGTAGTCGATTTGGGTAAAAGCCATAGCAGCTAGCCCTCTTGTTATTGTTCTGTGCGGATGATCAATGCCACGCCACGCGCTGATTGAGCGGGAAGCGCAACCGTGGGTTGTAGACCGCGCGTTCTCCCGGCATCCCGACCGCCAGCAGCATGACTGGGATTGCGCCTTTCGGAACGGGCAGCACCTGCTTCAGACGCTTCTCATCGAAGCCCTCCATGGGGCAGGTGCTGTAGCCGTGGCTCTGGAACGCCAGCATCAGGTTCTGCGCCGCCAGCGCTGTCGACTTCACGGCCCAGAGTCGCATCTGTTCCAGGCTATTGGGCGTGCGCATGACGGGGCGCCTGAAGCCCATCAGCCTGACCATCTGTCGTTTGAGCAAACCGCGCCAACCCAACCAGCCCTGGTTGTACTGGAATGGGGCGCTGTTCTTGTAGAAATGCTCAATCGCCTTGGGCACAGCGGGTTCTGGCCAAAGCCTGAGTACATCGGCACATGCCTGTTCCCAGGTGTTCGAATGTGCGAACACGGCAATGATCAGCGGTGCTTTCGCAGCGCTCTGGCCCAAACACACAGGCTGCAGTTGTTGCAGGAGATCGGGATTGCGTACGACATGAAAAGACCAAGGCTGCAGATTGCATGAGCTAGGTGCCAGCATTGCCAGCTCCAGGCACTCCTGGATAACCGCCTTGGGCACCGCTTCGGCCGTGAAACGTCGCACTGCGCGCCGACTTTCGACCAGTGAGCGGAATACCTTGGCGGATGCAGAAAACTCTGTGCGTGGCGCGGTGGTGCTCATCAGCGGCATCCCGTGCCAGCGCGACTTTGCGTCGTTGTACTGTTGCTCTGCGCCGCAAACCAGTTGAGCACCTCGTCCCAGGCATCCGTAGCTGAAGCCCGGAAATACCCCATGTGACCGATGGGGTGCTTTTTCGTCTCGGGATGGAGATCACGCGTCAGCAACGGAGCATTGCGATAACCCTTGAGGAAGGCGTCTCGCGAGGCAGGAGGCGCCCATGGGTCATCCACCGCATTGGCGAAGACGCAGGGCATGCGGACTTCTGCATAAAGGCTGGCGACCGGAGCCATTGAGGGATCGTCGAAGAAGTAATGGGGGTGGGCACACCAGCGCCGCCAGTCTTTGTAGACACCCAGCGGCAGGTCATCGCCCATCCCCAGCATGCTCCAGGCCATGTAGCCCTTGTACGCGACGATCAGCGGCAGAACACAAGACCACAGCAGGCGAACCTTGAAGGCTTCAAGCCTGGGCATCCACCCGGCCCATCCGGCGCCAGTACCGAAGCAATAGGCAGAAGTGATCTTGTGATGATTGGGCAGCAAGCCCAGAGCATGCCCACCAAAGGAGTGGCCGACCCAGAACAGCGGAGTCCTGCCATCGTCCATGTGCTCAACGGCTGCTGCCAGATCGCGAAAGCCCCAGTCCAGGTAGGACATCTCGAAACCTTTCAGGGATGTGGGCCTGGACTCTCCGATACCTCGGTAATCGACAGTCAGGACGTTGAAGCCTTGTTTACTGGCATGCTCGGCGAAGCGGCGGTAGAAACGCTGTTGCACACCGGTCGCACCGGCCATGATCAGGTTGCCCTTCAGATTGCCCTGTGCTGAATAGCGGGTGGCGGCGAGGCGGTAGCCGTCGTCGGCCACTAGCGTCAGTTGATCAATCACCGAGAAGGTGGCGGCTGAATTAGGCAGAGTCATTCAGAGCACTCCTGCTGTTCTGCGCCAACCAGTTCTTTTCGGAGAATCTTGCCCACATTGCTCTTGGGCAAGTCGTCTCGGAAGATGATGCGGCGGGGACGCTTGTAGCTGACTAGATACTTTTCGCAGTGTGCGATCACGTGGGCCTCATCCAGATAGGGTTGGCGACGAACGACGTAGGCGATGGGTATTTCTCCGGCCTTCTCGTCAGGAGCCGGCACGACCGCCGACTCCATCACCCCGGGGTGAGCATTCAGAACTCGCTCGATCTCCGAAGGGAAGACTTTGAATCCCGAGGAAATGATCATTTCCTTTTTGCGGTCGACCAGGCGCAGATAGCCGTCCGGGTCGAAGAGACCGATGTCCCCCGTGCGGAAGAAGCCATCGCTGGTGAATGCAGACGCGTTTTCTTCGGGCCGTCGCCAGTAACCGGCCATGATGGCGGGGCTGCGCACACATATCTCGCCGGCACCGACGGTGACCTCGTCGTCATTCTCGCTTCGTAGGGAAATTTCAATTCCCGCTACTGGCAAACCTACCGAGCCGGGGCGGGAGCGTCCGGCCGGGTTGCAGGAAATCAGTCCGGTTTCAGTCATACCGTAGGCTTCGGTGATATGGCAGCCAGTGATCCGGTGCCAGAACTTGGCCGTGGACTCGCTGACCGGCATGCCCGCACCGAGGCAGAGAGCGAGGTCCGTGAAGTCCTGCGAGTGAAATTCTTCGTTCTCCAGGAGCGAGTTGTAGAGGGTGTTGACGCCGGGGAAACTGCTTATGCGGTGCCGGGACCACTCTTTGACAAACGCCGTGGTATCGCGTGGATTCATCACCAATACCGCTTTACCGCCTTTGGTCAGGGTGAAGAGCAGATTGCCCAGGCCGAGAATGTGGTAGAGCGGCACCGCGAGCAGCAACACGTAATCCGGCTCGGCCCTGCCTAAAAGATGCGGACGCAGAGCCGAATGCTGTTGGCCAACGTTGAACAGCAAAGCCCGATGACTGATGGGCACTCCTTTGGGCTGCCCTGTAGTGCCACCGCTATAGATTATGAAGGCCGTCTGCTCGGCTGTAATGGGCGCGCGTTGACTTAGTTTGGTCGCACGAGTCGCTACGACCTTGCGCCAGTCGACGGCTCCTTCTATGCGGGTGAACTTACTACCCAAGCGTCGATGAGCTACCCAATTAACCAATGTCCGTCGCCAGCCTAGTTGATCACCTGGGGCGACTTGCACAGCAATACTTACACCGGCCTTGAGCATGGCCTGCTGGACACCCTGGCCCATGGGTTCGAAGAGAAATACAGCTTTGACTTCACTGTCCTTGAAAACCTGCGCCAGCTCCTGCGGCGTATACAAAGGGTTCACACAGACGGCGATCAAACCCGCCCGGATTATTCCCAGGCACGCCACCGGATGGGCGAGCATGTTCGGCAAAGCGACTGCAACCCGAGCTCCCGGTTGCAGCCCCTGGTTGATCAACCAGGTCGCTACCGCAGCACTCAGATTCTGTAATCGCTCGTAGCTTATGTTGGCACCCATTGCCGACACGGCCGGGGCTTTAGGCGTTTTCATAGCGCTACGCTGCAGCAGCTCTTCTATGGTGCAAACCCCAAGGTCAGCAAGCTCGCTGCCACTCTGCCGGGTACTGACTAACTTCAGTTTCTCATTATCTTTTTTATTTGAACGATTCATCTGTGGTCCGCCCTAGCAGAGTTGGATCTGTTCGAGCAGCCCAAGACGCGATGCATTGCGCTTCAGCTTTTCGATAAGTGAAGGAACACGTACTTCGGCTTCGGAAAAATACAGACGGGCCAGGGCAGGTTTGCTTCTGAGGAATTTTTCATCAGAAGTTGACGGCGCGGCGGCATCCGCGATCCATGCCCACAAATAGCCAAAAACAACGGTACCCAGCAGTTCAAGGAAGTCCGGCGCAACCAAACCCACAACGTCCCGGTTGAAAACCGTATCGACCGATAGTTGCTGAACCAATGGTTCGAACTCGGCCCCCCATGACGCCAAGGTCGTGACGACCCCTTCCAGTCCTGGACGCTGGCGCAGACGCTCGGCTAGCGCGGGGATGTGGCTGAGGAAGATCCCCAAGCGCTGTCCCTGATCGCTCAGGGTCTTGCGCCCCAGCAAGTCCAGAGACTGGATGTAGTTTGTGCCTTCATAGATCGGACAGATGGCCGCATCGCGCAGCAGCTGCTCCATGCCGGTTTCGACGATGTAACCGTGCCCACCGAACAGCTGGAGAGCGGACGAGATATGTGTACCCGCGTGCTGAGACAGGTAGCCCTTGACGATGGGGGTCAACAACTCTGCCAGCTGTGAGGCCTGCTTACGTCGCGCGTCATCCGGGTGGCAACGCGCTTCATCAAGCAGGGTGCCGACCCAGGCGCAGAGCAAGCGTGCTGGCTCAATAAACAGCCGCTGCTGAACAAGGCTCGACTTGACGCCAATATGACTTAACAGAGGGTCAGCGGGTTGATCGGGGTGCGTGGCACCATTCAGCGCGCGGCCTTGCAAGCGCTCCTGGGTGTAGCGCAGCGCGTTCTGGTAAGCGACCTCGGTCAAACCTACGGTTTGGACACCGACGGCGAGCCGTGCGCTGTTCATCAGCAGGAACATGCAGGCAAGGCCACGGTTCAATTCGCCGACGCGGTAGCCCCTGGCATTCTCGAATGCCAGGGCGCATGTGGCGTTGGCACGAATGCCATGCTTGTGCTCAAGCGCGATGACCGACACCCCGTTGGCTGAGGCAGGAACCTCCAATTGGTATTTCGGCACGACGAATAGGCTGAGGCCGCCAGTACCTGCCGGGGCCCCTTCCGTTCTGGCGAGCACCAGGTGAACGATGTTCTCGGTCAGGTCGTGATCGCCGTTCGAGATGAATATCTTGGTTCCACTCAGGAGGTAGGAGCCGTCCGACTGTGTGACTGCAGTCGTGCGAATCAAACCAAGATCGCTGCCAGCCTGAGGCTCGGTAAGGCACATGGTGCCAAGCCATTCGCCACTGGCTAGCTTGTCGGAAAACAGGGATCGAACCCGCTCATCGCCGAATCGGTCGACACAACGGAGAACACCTTCGCGCACGTTGGCGAAAATGCTGAAAGACAGGTTGGTGGAGGCGAGCATCTCGTCAAAAAAGACACCTGCCGTTCCTGGGAAACCTTGCCCCCCAATGGACAGTGGGACCGTCAGAGCAGGCCAGCCGTTCTCCTGAAACAGGCGGTAAGCTGACTTGAAGCCCTGTGGGGTTTTGACCCCACCCTGTTCAAGCCTGCAACCCTCGGCATCGCCGCTGCCGTTCAAGGGCAGCAGTTGCTCTTGGGTGAGCTCGGCACCGACCTCCAGAGTGGCCCTGAACAGGTCGGCGTCGATATGGTGGTGCTCTGGCAGCAGAGGCAACAGCTCTGAAAGTCGAAGAACCTTGTGAGCGAGGAAGTTGAACTCCTCCAGTGGTGCTTGGTACTGCAGCATCTCTTGCCCCTGCCTTATTGCTTAACGACCTTTGAACACCGGTTCGCGCTTCTGCATCATCGCCATGACGCCTTCACGCACGTCTTCGCTCTTGATCAGCGTGAACAGCAGTTCGTTGAGCTTGGAGAGCGCAGCATCGTCACCCTCGTCGCGCGCCTGGAAGGCAGACTGCAGGGTGGCCTTGATGGCCAGCGGTGCGGCTTTGGCGATGCGCTCGGCGTACTCGATGGCGCGCACCAGCTCTTGGCCGGACTCAACGACCTCTGTCAGCAGACGCATACGCAGAGCATCGTCAGCACCGAACTCTTCACCGGTCAGCATGTAGCGCATGGCATCGGTCCAGCCGGCAGCTTGGGTAAAGCGCACGGTGGAACCGCCAGATGGCGGAATGCCGCGCAGTACTTCCAGGTGAGCGAAGCGGGTGTTGCTGGCGGCGATTGCGATGTCGGCGTTGAGCACCAGCTCGATGCCCGCGGTCCAGCAGGTGCCTTGCACGGCGAGGACCACTGGTTTGGTGCGGCGCGGCTTCGAGACACCCCACGGGTCGATACCCTCGTCCGGGTACTTGAAGCCGCCCGAAGCCAGCTTCGGCGTCAGCTCCATTAGATCAAGGCCTGCCGTGAAATGGTCGCCGTGGGCGAACACGACGGCGCAGCGCATTTCATCGTTGCGCTCGAATTCACCCATGGCCAGGGCCAAGTCATTGAGCATGGCGCTGTCGAAAGCATTGCGTTTGCCGGCCCGGTCGAGGCCGATAAGGAACAGATGACCACGCTGCTCTCGAGTGACGCGACCCGGACCGCTGTTTGCTTCGCTCATGAGAGCTTCTCCTGACTTTATGAGGGGCTGCCTGGTTTTTTCCAAGCTGAAGATACTTACCGAATGTTCGGTTAGCTGAAACTAAACAAACATTCGGTAACCGTCAAATTGTTGCAGCAAGGCTTATGACGTAGAATCAGCGAGGATTATCGAGAGCAGGTTTACCCCGTGCGCCCATTGAAAGTATCCCGCGATGAACTGCTGCAGCGCTGCGCCAACACTTTTAAGCGTCTCGGCTACCACGGCACCACCATGGATGCCTTGTCGGTTGCTTGCGGGCTGACCAAGGCGTCCTTCTACCATCACTATCCCAACAAGGAGTCGCTTCTGAGGGATGTGCTGGAGTGGACCCATGGGCGCTTGAAGCAATCGCTGTTCTCCATCGCTTTCGATGAAAGCCTGACTCCTCAGGAGCGACTCACAAGCATGGGGCGCAAGGCAAAGAAACTCTTCCAGGACGACTCGATTGGATGCTTGATGGGTGTTGTGGCAGTCGATGCCGCTTATGGGAAGGTCGATCTCATGAAGCCGATTCGGCACTTCATGGATGACTGGGCCGCCGCATTCTTCAAGCTCTACAGCGTCGGGCACAGCCAGGAGGACGCGCAGAATCTGGCGCGACAGCTGGTGGCTGATTTCGAAGGGGCTATTCTGCTGGCTCGTATCTATGGCGATCCGAGATACATAGATGCGGTCACTGAGCGTGGACTGCGGCAGCTGGAGCCCGCGGGTGCTGGTGGCTAGGCCAGTTCCCGTGCAAAACTCCGTTTCACTTCCTGCCAGATAAGGTCGAGCGGTGCCGCGCTGCGCGCGGCTCGGCACAGGGCAACAGAGCCCTCGATAGAGGCAATGGCCAGCAGCGCCAGGCTGCGTGAGCGAACGTCGGTCACTCCGGCCTCCTGCAGCGACCGGCCGACAATCTCCTGCCACTCACCAAAGATAGCGTTGGCTTGATCCAGTAACTGCAGCTGGATCTGAGCTTCGAGCTCCGGTTCAGGCTCGCCGCGCTGGTCGGAAGAGTACTGCTCAACCGCCACGGCCAGCACTGCACAGCCGGCTTGGAAGGCTGTCTCTTCAAGCGTTTTTCGCCACAAGGCAACGAAGAGCTCCATGCCTTTCACAGGGCCATGTTTGCTCAGCAGCTGTGCCAGCGGCTCGCTGACTTCCCGGCCGGCGTGCTCCACGGCTGCTTCGAGCAGTTGGCGCTTACCGCCAGGGAAGTGGTGGGTGATGGAGCCGCGTGGCGTGTTCGAGTGGCGCACGACCTCGCGCATGCTGGTTGCAGTCATCCCCTTGCGGCGCAGTAGATCCGCAGCGCCGACGATCATTCGGTCACGAGTGGAAGTAGTCATCTTAATAAATTATGCCATCTGTCATATTATGGTGTAGCCTCAGGCTCGACTATGCCACTTGTCATAGTCGTACATCCACCTATTCCGCTACGAGGCACCGAAAAGATGACTGCTCGTCCTAAGCTCCCCAATCCGATCGATTCTGTAGTTCTGGCATCGTTGGACACTCCCGATGGATGGCTTGAGTACCCGCTGGGCAATGATGTGATCGAGGGCAATCCGGACACTCGGATGAAGCTCTTGCGAACCGTTGGCGTGAAAACCCCGCACAAGTCCGTGGCGTTCTTCACCTCTCGTCCTGCGAAGTTTCATTGGCGCTTCGAAAACGATGAGGCTTTTGTGCTGATCGAAGGTCGTATCGCAATCACTATGGACACTGGTGAGAGGTTCGAAATGGTTGCGGGGGATGCCGTATCGATTCCGGCTGGGCACACGGGGGTCTGCGAGGTCTTCGAGTTCAGCCGGAAATTCACCGTGGTTACCAGTGGAATCGCTGATTAACGGTAGACCTATGAAGGTGACCATGTCTCTGTAGCCGCGTACGCTGGAAAAGACATCATCGACTCGGTCGGTGGGTGTTCGTAGGTTGAGGACAACACGGCACCGAGTCGATCACCCAACAGATTCCAGGCGCGTTTCTTCTCTTCGGCATAATCGTGATGCAGATAGTGTCGCCTCACCCGGGAGCCGGCAAGCACATGGTTCTGACATCGATCAATGACGTCCAGGCTGACCCCCAAGGCCTGCATCATGGTCGCGCCTGTGCGGCGTAGGTCATGCGGTGTCCAGTCGCCATTCTGGCCGTCGGCAAGCACCAGTGTATCGTCATGGCGACGTCTGGAGAGGGCTTTGCGGTTTTTGAATCGGGCCTGGCGGTCACCCACCTGCTTACTCACCACTTTCACGTCCACATGCCCATCATCCTGCTTGTTCGGAAAGCACCATTGAGTATCGCCCGTCATGGTCTTGAGTTCCTGAAAGAAGTGCAGGGCAAAGGGTGAGAGGAAAACATAATGGTCTTGTTTTTTGCGCCGGCTGCCTTTGACG
Source organism: Pseudomonas sp. RIT-562 (assembly GCF_026241895.1). Taxonomy (GTDB): domain Bacteria; phylum Pseudomonadota; class Gammaproteobacteria; order Pseudomonadales; family Pseudomonadaceae; genus Aquipseudomonas; species Aquipseudomonas mandelii_F. The sequence goes on from NZ_JAPJIV010000018.1 coordinate 16,978, forward strand.
TTCCCGCTCGGGATGAACCAGGTATGGTTCTCCAGATCGACATTCTTCCATTCGGCCTGAAGCAGTTCACCGATCCGGCATAACGTTCCCAAACAGATCCAAAGCGCAAGTTGGGACTCTGGTTTCAGGGGGCGAATTCCACCGTACTTCTCGCCGGCAGGTAGCGCTGCATAGTCGGTAGTCATTTTCTGAAAGCGTTGGTGTAATTCTTGAAGTTCGGTGGAGGAGAGGGTCCGAGTACGTTCCTCTTGGTAGTCACTGGGTACAAGCTTATCGATTTCGACCAAGTCTGCTGGATTTCCGTCGATCAGCAGTGTTCGCCATGGCTGTCGTTTCTGGGCCCATCCAAACATCTGAACGATATCCGAAAAAAGACTAATGGCTTGGCGAGTAGCGCCGCGAGCCATGACGGAACGCACCAGACCCCGCAGGTCATGCTCACTGACTGTACTGATGACTTTTGAGCCAACGGCGGGGTAAAGATCTTTCGCGAATTTTCTCCGTAGCTCGGCATTACCATCCTTTCGTGCCACACCATCGCGAAGCCATTCTCCCGCTAGGTCTAGCAGCGTTAGCTCCATAGATTTTTGCTGATCGGCTTCTGCGAGTTGTGCAGCCAGCTCCGCTTTCAGTCTGACCTTCCCTGCGCGCTTGTTCTCATTAGGATTGATCCCTTTTGCTAAAAGGTCTCGTGCTTCGTTGCGCTCCTTGCGGATTTCGGTCAACGACTTGTTTGGCCAGGTACCACACGAGAAGCGGGTGTAAATCCTTTCCCAGCGAAACTGGAAGTAAAAGGGGATGGCGATACCTTTTTTGCGGAGTGAAACCCTGCCCGCGAGGCTGCCTTCGTCGCGTATGATGATGCCGACATCCTGCTCGGTCAGTGCTTCCAATTCCTTGGCAGTGAGCTTGGCCATAATCAACCTCCTGATAAGTTTACTCCCACATTTACTCCCACTAATTCGTCAGCTAAGGGTAGATCAGGATAGAGGTCGTTGGAAGAGTGAAGCGCTCAAAGGCCTTGTTTTACTGGGTTTGAGGATTCTATAGGGGCGCAGCGCGAACCAGGGATGCATAATGCATAACTGAATGGGGTGCTAGGGGTCGAGTGTTCGAATCACTCCGTCCCGACCATATAATTCAAGGGGTTGCGAGATTTTATCTCGCGACCCTTTTTTATTTTTGTTCTTTTTACCCCCACAAAATTACTTGCAGTTGTTCCTCTGAAGTGGGCATGGACCACTGCATATTAAGTATTCACATCCGGTCCTAACCTTACTGCCTCGCTCATCTCGGTTTCTGACCTTCGACTTCGATCCTTCGATGTTGGCTCACCTGTTGAGCACAGTACCTCGGCCGCGCCATTCAAAAACTTGTCTGCAATTGGGGACACCAGTCAGCGTCGATTTTTTCGTTACGTGAAGGGTGCGGGTTCCTCCCTGCTTGCCCGGTGACTCCGCATTTAACGGAATTCACGGCCTTCATTGAAAAACTTCCCCTCGCCTGAATAGGTAAGTACTTGCTGAAAGCCTCACATGGACGTTCGCTTACGGCTGAGCAGGTCGCCGCGGGCTCGATGAGGCCGCAGGGCTGCGGCATTCATCGGTACTGGCGGCGGAATTAATCAAGGCGCTGGCGATTCTGTGGGGGGCGGTATCGAACCTGACCTTGGTCTTTGCAATGCCGCTGCTTACCTGGGCTGTTCGTTCCAGTGCTGGTTGGCTGGCTTTGGTTACGCCAGGCGTTAGTTGCAGGGCGGAGGCAAGGCGCTATGGCGGGACATCAAACCTTCAATATCGTTCTGATAATAGAATTAAATACTGTATAAAGAATAATGCAGGATAAACTGCCTGCCTAGTCATGCTCTATAAAAACAAAAACGGTAACCAACATGCCATTTCTGAAAGGCTTCTCAATCGGCGCCAAGCTCCTCGTGCTGCCCGGGTTATTTGTGCTCGCTCTTCTGGTTGTCTCGGGTCTGGCCTATCGCGGGCTGGCCAAGCAACAAGCGGTAATCGAGGAAATCGACCAGTTGCGTTTCCAGCAGTATCGGCAAGTGTTAGAAACCTCGGCCGCCTCGCAGGCGGCGATGGTCGGCGCCTATGCCACAGGCGCGCGCATCCTTGAATCCAGTGGTCAAGCTTCTGCGGAGGACCTTGAGTCATATCTTGAGGATATGCAGGCCAGTGTCGACGACATGCGTGCCGGGCTGGACAAAGTGGCCCGTGAAACTCGCTTGGGCAAAGAGGAGAGAGCGCTCTATCAAGCGGTGCAGGAGCAGGCCGCAGTGGTCGGCGAGGGGCTTGCCGAATTCAAGCGCACTGCTTTGAGCGACCAGATACAGGCTGCCTCGCTGCTGGGTCGGGTGCGTGCCGACAACAATGGCTTGCAAGGTCAATTCAACCGGCTGTTGGGTCTACAAGCCGAGCTGACCTCTGGCGCCTTCGCTGAGGCGGGCGCAACACAACAGCAGGTCTCACGGATGCTCGTGGCGGTGCTGCTGGGTGGCAGCTTAATGGCTGTGTTAGTCAGTCTTTTGTTGCGTGCGCAAATCATCCGGCCCATCCGGGAAATCGAGAGGGCGTCGATCGAGTTGCGCGATGGCGACCTGACCCGACGCGTGCGGGTCATGGGTCGAGACGAGATTGCCCATACGGCTCAAGCATTCAACGAACTCATCGATAGCTTCCAGCAGGCCATGCGCCAGGTTGCCGGAGTCGCGGCATCGGTCGGCGCCTCGGCAGAGGAGCTGGTGGGCGCTTCGGCGCGGGTGGCGCAAAGCTCTACGGCGCAGGCCGGTGCGGTGGGCGCGGTGTCGATGACCATCGAGCAGATGAGCGACGGTATTGCGGCAATCTCCAGTCATGCTGAAAGCCTGCGCAGCTGCGCCGAAGCCAGTTTGCGCGGTGCGCAGGATGGACACTTGGCCTTATCGCGACTGCTTGAGAAAATCGACAGCGTGCGCCATGCCTTCTCCGCGATCCGCGGCTCGGTGGGCGATTTTGTCGAAAGTACGACAGCGATTACCGCCAGCATCGGTCAGGTCAAGGACCTCTCCGCGCAGACGGGCATGCTGGCGCTCAATGCGGCCATCGAAGCGGCGCGTGCCGGAGAGAGGGGGCGCGGCTTCAGCGTGGTGGCCGACGAAGTGCGTAACCTGGCACAACGCTCTGCGCTGGCGGCCAACTCGATCAACCAGCTGACGTTGAAGCTGGAGAGCCAGTCCGGGATCGTCGACCAGGCATTGAGCGCGGGCACTGTGGCATTGGAAGAAAGCGGCCGGCTGCTGAGTGAGTTGGAAAGCACCCTGCAGCAGGCAACGGAACTGGTGGGTGACTCTACGCGCGGGGTTGACCGGATCGCCGATGCGGTAAGCGTGCAGAGCGAGGGTGGGCGAGGCATCGTGGCCAACGTCGAGCACATCGCACGCATGGCCGGCGAGGGTGATGCGATCACCCATCAGGTATCCGGAGCCGTGGTGTCTTTGCGCGAGCTGTCCGATGAGCTGAATGTGGCGGTGGGACGTTTTCGCTACGAGGCCTGATTCGCTTGAGACTTCGCCGTCCTGAATATCAGCAGCAGCGGTATGACGCCGATGGATAACCACATCAGCAGCTTGAAGTCATCCAGGTAAGCCACCCAGCTGGCCTGCACAGTGATCAAGCCATCCAGTGCTGCACGCCCGCTGGCGGTCAATGGATTGAGCTGATGGTTGACAGGCCAGGCATCGAACAGGCGGTTGAACGGCGTCACGTATGCACCGATTTCGGCATGGTTTATCTGGGTGTTTTGCGCCAGCAGCACCGTAACGATCGAGATGCCAACGCTCGAACCGACGTTGCGTGACAGGTTGTACAGGCCCGTGGTTTCGCCTCGCAAATGCGGGGGCAGGGTGGTAAAGGCGATGGTGGTCAGCGGGACGAACAACAGACCCAGGCTCGCGCCCTGAATAAAGCCGACGTAGATGATGGTGTCGATGGACACGGCCGGCGTCCAGCCGGTCATCATGTACATCGACCAGGCGGACAGCAACAAACCGCAAAACAGTATCCAGCGAATATCCACTTTGCCGATGATCTTCCCGGCAAGGAACATGCTGAGCATCGTCCCCAGTCCGCGTGGCCCCATGACCATGCCGGCGGTGAGCACCGGGTACCCCATCAGGGTTTGCAGGTAGGGTGTCATCAGTGCCAGCGAGGCCAGGTAGGTGATGCCAATGATAAAGATAAACACCACCGCCACCGAGTAATTGCGATCTTTGAACAGCTTCAGGCTGATAAAGGGCTTGTCATGAGTGAAGGTGTGGACAATGAAGATGTACGAAGCGACGGCGGCCACCAGCGCTTCCAGGATGATTTCCCCGGAGTCGAACCAGCCCAGTTGTTCGCCGCGGTCGAGGAACAATTGAATCGACATGATCGCCACGCTGAGCGAGCCAAAGCCCAGCCAGTCCAGGCGTGCAGTCTTGTCGGCCGGGGTTTCCCGTATGAAGCGGGTCATGCCGATAAAGGCCAGCAACCCGATAGGCAGGTTGATGAAGAACACCCAGCGCCAGCTGAGGTGTTCTGTCAGCCAGCCGCCGAGCATCGGACCTAATACCGGGCCGACCATGACCGATACCCCGAACAGGGCCACTGCCGACCCTCGGTCTTTCTGCGGGTAAATATCCAGCAGAATGCCTTGCGATAAGGGCACCAATGCCGCCCCGGCCACCCCTTGCAGCAGGCGGAACAGGATGATTTCTTCCAGGGAGCGGGCGATGCCACAGAGCACCGAGGCCAATACAAAACCGAAGATCGACCACAGCAATACGCGCTTGCGACCGAAGCGTCGGGCAAGGAATGCCGAGGGCGGCGTCATGATGGCTGTGGCGACGATGTAGGAAGTCAGCACCCAGTTAATCTGATCGGCGCTGGCCGATACGCTGCCCTGCATAAAGGGCAGTGCGACGTTGGCGATGGTGGTGTCCAGCGCCTGCATGACCACCGCCAGCACCACGCACAGTGTGATCAGTACCCGCAGCGGCGAGGGCGGCAGCGGTCCGGACACGTCATTCATGATGGCGTGCGAGCAGGTTTGCCAGTGGCTTGGGCAGGCCTCGTGCGGTGCCGGTGTCGATATCTACCACGGCGCTCATGCCATGGCGCAGCGCCGGTTTGCCGACAGCATCGTCGATATGGATGCGTACCGGAATGCGCTGCACGACTTTCACCCAGTTGCCCGTGGTGTTCTGGGCCGGCAGCAGGGAGAAGCTCGAACTGGAGGCCGGGCTGATGCTTTCCACGGTGCCATGCCAGGTGATACCCGGATAAGTGTCTACCTCGATGGTGACGCCCTGGCCAATCCGGGCGTTGGTCAGCTCGGTTTCTTTCGGGGACGCCGCGACCCACAGTCGCTCGCTGGAGACCAGGCTGAAGCCCGATTGGGGTGGTTGCAGATACGCGCCCACTTGCAGCGAGTCAACGTTGGTGACGACGCCGTCGAACGGGGCGATGACCACGGAGTTTCGCAGGTTGCGTTCGGCTTCATTCAGGGCCGCCAGCGCCTGCAAGTAGGAAGGATGCTGCTCAAGTGGTCTGTCCAGGCGCCCACCCAGTTGGGCCAACGCCGCGGCAGCCTGGGCCTTGGCGACCGATACTTGCTGACGGGTATTGTCGAGGTCCTGGTGGGCGTCGTCGTAGATAGTCCTTGAGACGGCGGCAACGCTGACCAGCTTTTCCAGCCGTTGCAGATTGGTCTGGTAAAATGGCAATTTGGCTTCAGCCTGGGCGATTTCGGCCAGAGATTGGTTGTAGCTCGCCTTGAGGTAGAGGATCTGGTTGCGCGCGTTCTCCAGCTGCGCCCTGGCGCTGGCCACGGCGATTTCAAACGGCTCGGGCTTGAGGCGGAACAAGACCTGGCCTTTGCTCACGGTCTGGTTGTCACTGACTTCAATGGCCGCGACGATCCCGGCGACATCGGTTGAAACTCCCACCCGCTCGGCCTGGATATAAGCGTTGTCGGTACTCACGACCTGGCCACCCAACACATACCAGGCGGCGCAGGCCACGACACTGATCGGTGCCAGCAAAAACAGACCGATGCGCCAGCGTTGGCGCGCCGTGTCATTCGGTTCTTGAGCATCGCCATCAAGGGCGGAAGCCTCGGGCGCCTGCATCCGGGGTTTTTCCACGGGCTCGAGCGGTCGGGCTTCGGCGTGCACGGCAGGGCGCTGCAATGTCGGCTCAGCCATGTTTCACCTCGCGCGCAACGTCATGGAGGACAAAGCCGAGGGTGGATTGGGTCATCGTCAGCGCACCTTGGAGTTAATGAGCAAGCTAATGGTAATCAGGCTTATGGATTGCTCGCTAGCTATTTTCCATTAGAACATGATCACTAATAGAAGAAATGTCCATTTGTAGGTGGCCTAAAGAGCGGCAATGTGTCTATTGAACCAAGGTTCGTAGAGGGTTGTGGCCACATCTTGCGGTTTTCGTTGGCTGTAAATAATTTCAACAGAAAACAAAATACTGTTTATTTGTGTTTGCTCTCTCTGCCGCGAAGCACTACCGTTAGCGCTGACTGCGTTCAACGCATTTGCCCAAGACCAATAACAAAGAGGCAGCCCGATGATGACCCCTGGCTGGTGGGCCATGGCGCTTTGCGAGGCCGTGAAAGATCAAGTGCCATTGGCCGTGGCCTTTGCCGGCGAGGAACTGGTCCTGTTCCGAAACGCAGCCGGCCAGGCCTTTGCCCTGGAAGACCGTTGCCCACATCGGCGGGTGCCGCTGGCTTTGGGGCGAGTCGTCGAGTCCGGTCTGCAGTGCGGTTATCACGGCTGGACCTTTGATGGCGCCAGTGGTGGCTGTACGCAGATCCCCAACCTGCATACCGATGAGCGTGTGCCTGCACGTTATGCCGCGCGTGCCTTTGCGGTCAGCGAGGCGAATGGTTTTGTCCATGTGTGGTTGGGTGAAGGGGCACCGCAAGGGCAATTGCCCAGCAGCGACTACCAACCGGGCGGACGCGAATTTACCGGTTCCACCATCGTCAACATGAGTCACGACCAGTACCTGGACGCGATGCTCGACGGCCCGGAATGCTTGCTCGGGTTTGCCCATGTGCGCCTCACCGATTTTTTCCTTGGCGATCTGCGCAGCGAGCAGGGGCGGGTGGTTCTGGAGCGAGGTGCGGTATGGACCACACAGATCCTGCCTTCGCAGTTTGTGGTGGATTACCCCTTGATCGTGCGCACCGCGGTCCCCTTTAACGGCGGTACTGTTCGAGTGGATTTGCTGAGCGAAGATGAATTGCCGCTGGTGACGCTGATGATCGCCACCGGTGCCAACCGTCGTGGCACAACCAGTTTGTGCTGGCGTGGTTTTGTGCATGAGCACGTACACCTCAGGGCACCCCTGCGTTGGCGTCTGGCCCGCCTGCGCAAACAGGCGCCGTTCCAGGTGAACAGCCGGATCGACGGCACAGCCGTCGCGGCCTTGTTGCAAACCTCATCCCGCGAACTGCGTGAGTTGCGCCAACCGACCCTGATTCCCGTCAGCGCAGTCGTCTGAGCACAGGAGCTCCCACCATGCATGCCGTGCCTTCCTCCACCGATACGATCCCTGGCAAAGTTCGGGGTGACTGGACGCCAATCAACTACGACCTGCGTGACACCTGGTTCCCGGTGTCCCATAGCCGCGACCTGGGTAACCGGCCCATTCGCCGGATCATTCATGCTCAGCCCTATTACCTGTGGCGCGACAACGGGCGTGCGGTGGCGGCCGAGTTTCACCCGCATTTCCCCCATAAAGAGCTGACACTCACAGCGTTTACCGGGGGACGGGGCTTTTATCCGCTGGTTGAGCGCTACGGGTACATCTGGGTCTGGTACGGTAATCCGGACGCTGCCGACATGCAGTTGCTCCCGCATATTCCGTTTCTTCCCCAGGATGGCAGTCTTCCCGGTTACACCCAGCGAACCGTGCGGTTTGATGCGACCTCGGCGCTGTCGGTGGAAAACCTGATTGATCTGACCCATGCCGATTTCCTGCATGCCAATACCATTGGCGACGGTGTAAGCGAGTCGGACGTGGTGGAAGTGCAATGGACCTCCGAGACCGTGACTCGCACCCGTACCGTGGCGCAAAAGTCAGTGGCGCCGATCATGCGCTGGGTCGGCGGCGTGCGCGCCAGGTATCAGGATTTTCGCGCCGTGCTGCACATTCATCTACGCAGCAACGTATGCATCTCCTATCCGCGCTTTCGCCCCGGTTACGACGTGCCCAACCTGCAACCCTTCCTGCCGGTGGGCAAGCATCGCTCGCGGTGTGACGTCACCTTCAACACCACCGCTGCACCCGCACCTTTTCGTTATGTGATGCCGCGCATCAACTACATCATCCAGCCCCAGGACAACTCGGTGGTGCGCCCGCAGAACCAACGTTATTTCGAGGTCGACCCACGTCGCGACCTGCACTCGCGCTTCGATACGCCGGGTACCCGTTATCGCTACCAGATGGAGCAGTTGGCCGAACGCCAGCGCGCTGGCCAATTCACCTACGGCGGCGATGCTGAACCCGGGCGCGACATCACGGCCTTGCTCGGCATGAACGACTGACACCAATGTACGAGGAGTGCTGCAATGGATCTGGGTATTGGCGGACGTATTGCTCTGGTGTGCGCATCCTCTCGGGGACTTGGCAAAGCCTGTGCGCTGGCATTGGCGCAGGAGGGCTGTGAGGTGCTGATCAACGGCCGCGATGCCGAGAGCCTGGAACACACTGCGCAGGACATCTTGCGCAGCACCGGCCGGCTGCCGCGCACCGTGGTGGCCGACCTGTCCACCGCCGCCGGGCGACAGGCGCTGCTGGCTGCCTGTCCGGTGATGGATATTCTGGTGACCAACAACGGCGGGCCAGAGCCGGGTCGTCCGGAGGATTGGGATCATGCTGCCTGGCTGGCGGCCATTGAGGCCAACATGCTCTCGGGTATCCTGCTGATTCAGGCGGTGGTCGTTGGTATGCGTGCGCGAGGTTTCGGCCGTATCGTCAATATCACCTCGGCGATGGTTAAGTCGCCCCGGTTGCCATTGGGTTTGTCCACGGCGGCGCGTGCGGGGCTGACCGCTTTTTGCAAAGCTCTGTCGGTCGAGGTGGTGCGGGACAATGTGACGATCAACAATCTGCTGCCGGAGCGCATTGAGACGGACCGTCTGCGCTTTATGACCGAGCAACTGGCGGAACTTCGCCAGCTCAGTTTTGAGCAAGCACGGGTGGAAATGCTCAAGCCGATAGCCGCACGACGATTTGGCCAGCCGAGCGAACTGGCAGCGGCCTGCGCATTTCTCTGTTCGGCGCAAGCCGGCTATATCACCGGGCAAAATTTGCAGATCGACGGCGGCAGCTATGCCGGATTGATTTAGCCACCCCGGCGTTCTTTCCAGTCGGCGGGCGGCACTTCGCTGGCGTCGAAATCCAACTCCACTTCAACCCCATTGGGGTCCTGGATGAACAGCTGCCACGTGCGCTCGGCGCCGGGCGCACGGATCACTTTGAATCGCACGCCGTGCTCACTCAGGTGTTTCCACATCCTCTGCAAGCCCTGGGCATGAAACGCCATATGGTCAAGCACGCCACGTCGCGGCTCCGGCATTTGTGATACGCCCACCACATGCAGAACTGGTTGTTCCTGGGTGTACAGCCAGAATCCGGGAACCGGGAAGGGCGGGCGTGGCCCCTCCACCAACCCGAGTACTCCAACATAGAAATTTCGTGTCGCCTCCAGTTGGTCGGAGACGATGGTGAAGTGGTCCATGCGCAGGATCATCGCAACGCCCTTAATCGGCTTTTAGTGATATTTAGACGAATTGTTATTTATTGTTCATATTCATGCTTATGATTCTATATTCGGAATACTAATCTATCTATGGAATTTATCGCCGATCGCTTAGGGTAACGCCATGGATTCGTTCTGCAGCTCTGCTGCAAAACGCTAAGCGCAGAAGAAGACAGGTGCTGAATGAGCCAGGCAATCCTCGAAGGAATTCGCGTCATCAGTCTGTGTTCCGGCATTGCCGGATCTGCCGCTGGCATGCATCTTTGCGAAGCGGGTGCCGAAGTGGTGATGATCGAGCCACCCGCCAACCGTGCCAGAGAGAAACAGGCGCTGTTTGCTGTGCTTAACCGTGGCAAACGAAGTGTCATCCTCTGCCTGGAAAATGCCGCAGATCGCCAGCAACTGAACTCGTTGCTAGCCAGCGCCGATGTGCTGCTGCATGACTTCACCCCCGCGGTAGCGCAGGCCCATGGTCTGGCAGACGCGCAGCTCACTGCAGACTTCCCTCGATTGGTTATCTCAGCGATCAGCGGCTGGCCCCATCGGCATGCACTGGCGAATTCCATTCCCCGGGAAACGCTTATCCTGGCGCGCCTGGGCCTGTTGGACGAACAGCCGGCGCATCGCCCCGGCCCGGTGTTCGTACGCATGCCATTTGCCAATTGGCTGGCCAGCTGGCTGTGTGTGGTCGGGGTGATGGCGCGGTTACTGGCGCGCGACCGTGACGGCTGCGGCGGCATCGCTCATACGAGTTTGGCTCAGGCAGCCTTGGTGCCAATGACCATGCATTGGAACCGCGCACAAACACCGACCCCGGCCTTTGCCAAAGGTCTGGATAAACACATTCCAATTCCATTGCACCAGTGCGCTGATGGCCGCTGGTTGCATGTGCATTATTCGCCGGACAAATCCCCTTGGATGGCCGCGGCACTCAGTGAGTTCGGCGAAACCGAAGTGGCTCGCTTGAACGCGCTGTGGCCATCGAGCCATGTGGCGCCAAACTTCGGCGCCAACAAGGCGATCATTGCCACACGGTCGGCACAGGAATGGGTCGAGCATTTCTGGCAGCACGACGTTGCTGCGCAAATTGCCGCTCCATTTGGCGATATCTACTTCGACGAACAAGCACGCCTGAATGGCTATGTGGTTGAAGTCGACGATGTGCAGTTGGGCAAAACACTGCAACCAGGCCCTGCCTGGCAGGTGCAGCCACCCGCACGAGTTGGCGGTAGCGCACCTCTGGCAGGTGAGGGGAACGCCGGACTGTCTGGCGCCGATGCTGTGATCCCTTCGCAACTGCCCAGGTCGAGTCCGGCGCCCTTGCCTCCGCTGCACGGTCTGAAAGTACTGGATCTGGGCGCCTATCTGGCCGGGCCGTTTGCCTGCATGTTGCTGGCGGACCTGGGGGCAGAAGTCATTAAAATCGAGGCGCCCAAGGGCGATGCCATGCGCCGCCTGGAGCGGATTTTCAGCGGTACCCAGCGTGGCAAATTGGGCGTCGCGTTGCAGTTGGGCGATCGGCAGACCGAGCCCGCCGTAGAGGCGTTGGCACGTTGGGCCGATGTGGTACACCACAACATGCGGCTTCCCGCCGCACGCAAGCTCAAGGTCGACTACGAGAGCCTCAAAGCGCTCAACCCGCAGCTGGTGTATTGCCATGTCAGTGCCTACGGACCGACCGGACCGCGCACGGATTGGCCGGGCTTTGACCAACTGATGCAGGCCTCTTGCGGCTGGGAAGTCGAGCAGGGCGGTGAGGGCCAGGCGCCCATGTGGCTGCGCTTCGGCGTGGGTGATTTTTTTGCCGGTCTGTCCTCGCTCTACGCCTTGCTCCTGGGGTTGTATGAGCGCAACCGCAGTGGCGTCGGACAAATGGTCAGCTCGTCATTGCTGGGCGCCACGATGCTGTCGATGAGCGAAGCGGTGGTGCTGGAAGACGGCAGCCTCACACCAATCGATCATTTGGACGCGCAACAGACCGGTCTGAGTGATGCCCATCGTTTGTATCGGTGTAGCGATTCCTGGCTGGTGGTGGCAGCGCTGCAACCGGATGAGGTGCAACGTTTCGAGAGGCTGGTGGATGATCAGCCCGAAACCTGGTTTGCCGATCAGACCCGGCAAGCGGCGCTCGCCTCATTGGTCGCAGCGCAGGTTCCTGCACAGGCAGTGCTGGAAGCGCAGATGGATGCCTTTCTCGACAGCCCCGAACACGCCGAAGCGGGTCTGCACGCTCATTACTCACATGCTGTTTACGGTGACCTGCAACAGATCGGCGCGTTCTGGGACTTCGGCAACTTGCCGTTATCGCTGCAGCGTCCGCCACCCGCCCTCGGCCAACATACCCGGCAAGTTCTGGAAGGCCTCGGCTTTACCGGCAGCGAGCTCGAACGATTGGCCTCGGTTGGCCTGGTGGCGCTGTAACGGTGGGCCTATTGCCCGACAGGATTTTTCGACAAGCACAAGGAATACCCATGTACGAGTTGGATTTCAGCGGTAAAACCGTGCTGGTAGTTGGCGGGTCCAGTGGCATCGGCAATGGCATTGCGCAGAACTTTCGCCAGCGCGGTGCCGAGGTGCATGTCTGGGGTACGCGTGCCTCGGCGGCGGCCTATAACGACTCACCTGACTCTAATCTTGAAGGCCTGCATTACGCCCAGGTAGACGTCGCGGATGCGGCATTGATCGAAGGGGTCTGTGTGCCATTCACCCGCCTGGATGTGTTGGTGCAGGCACAAGGCACGGTGCTCTACGACCGTCAGGAATTTCTCACCGAGGGTTTCAAGCGAGTACTCGACGTCAACCTCACCAGCCTGATGGTGTGCGCGCAGAAATTTCACCCACTGCTGATGCAGGCCAAGGGTTCGATGATCACTGTCAGCTCCGCTGCCGCCTTCCACTCCACGCGTGGCAACCCGGCCTACAACGCCTCGAAAACCGGTGCTTTCGGACTGACTCGCACCCTGGCCGAAGCCTGGGCACGTGACGGCATCCGGGTGAATGGCATTGCCCCCGGTTTGGTGGAAACCAAGCTGACGCGGGTGACCACCAGCAACCCCAAGCGCCTCGAAGGCGCATTGCGCGCCATTCCTCAAGGGCGCTTGGGCACGCCCCAGGACATGGCCAACGTGGCCCTGTTCCTTGCCTCGCCGCTGGCCAGCTATGTGCTCGGCCAAACCCTGTTGGTCGACGGCGGCATGCTGCTGGCCTGATCGCTATTTGCTAGGAGACACACCATGGCCTGGGACTTTCAGACCGACCCCGAGATACAGGCGGAACTGGATTGGATCGAGCAGTTTGTACGGGAGGAAGTCGAGCCCCTCGATCATGTGCTGGGCAGCCCGTGGAATATCCACGATCCGTTGTTCAAGCAACTGGTCAAACCGCTGCAAGCGCAGGTGAAGGCTCGCAAGTTGTGGGCGTGTCACCTGGGCCCGGAACTGGGCGGGGCAGGGTATGGCCAGGTGCGCCTGGCATTGATCAATGAAATTCTCGGCCGCTCGCTGTTCGGCCCGATTGTGTTTGGCTGCCAGGCCCCCGATTCAGGCAACGGGGAAATCCTCGCCCATTACGGCACCCCGGCGCAGAAGCAGCGCTACCTGCAACCGTTGCTCGATGGCGATATCGTGTCCTGCTTCGCCATGACCGAGCCGCAAGGTGGCGCGGATCCTGCCGTGTTCACCACCGAAGCGGTGCGCGATGGCGATGACTGGCTGCTGAACGGCGAAAAATGGTTCGCCTCCAATGCCCGCTACGCAGCGTTCTATATCGTGATGGCGGTCACTGATAAAAGCGTATCGGTGTATGAAGGCATGTCGATGTTCATCGTCGCCGCTGACGCGCCCGGGGTGAGCATTATCCGTAACGTCGGTATCGCCGATGACCCCGCCGCCACCCATGCTTACCTGTCATTCGACAAGGTGCGAGTGCCTGCGGGCGACATGCTCGGTGCGCCCGGCCAGGCATTTGTCGTGGCTCAGGTGCGGCTCGGTGGTGGCCGCGTGCACCATGCCATGCGGGTGATCGGCCAGGCGCAAAAAGCCCTTGATGCACTCTGTGAACGATCCCTGTCGCGTAGTACCCAGGGCAGCCGCCTGGCGGACAAGCAGATGGTCCAGGAAAAAATTGCCGATTCGTGGATCGAACTGGAGCAGTTTCGCTTGCTGGTGATGCGTACGGCGTGGCGCATCGATCAGTATCAGGACTACAAGCGGGTGCGCAAGGACATCGCTGCGGTGAAAGCCGCCATGCCCAAGGTGTTGCATGACATCGCCGCGCGCGCCCTGCATGTACATGGCTCGTTAGGGGTATGCGAAGAAATGCCGTTTACCGGGTACATCGTCCGCTCCTTCCAGATGGGGCTGGCCGACGGGCCCACCGAAGTGCACAAAGTCACGGTGGCCAAACAGCTGCTGCGCGACTATCAGCCCTGCGACGAGTTGTTCCCCGATTACCATCGGCCCACCGCCGCGGCCCGCGCCCGGGAAAAATACGCCGGCGTGCTGGCCAGTCTCGGCGAGCGCGACGTATGAACGATTGGCAGGATCTGGTCGACCTCGAGCGCCTGGCCGACTGGATGGACACCCAAGACCTGGAAAGTGGCCCGATCAAGGCTGCGGTACGTTTAGCCGGCGGCACGCAGAATCTGCTGCTGCGCTTTCGGCGAGGCGTGCGTGAATTCGTGTTGCGCCGGCCTTCCCTGGAACTGCGCGAAGTCGGCGGTAAAACCATCGTCCGTGAAGCGCGCCTGCTCAAGGTATTGGCCGGATCGCAAGTGCCCCATGCCGGTTTGATCGCCGACTGTACTGACCAGGCCGTTCTGGGCTCCAGTTTTTATTTAATGGAACCAGTGCAGGGCTTCAACCCCAATAGCGCCGCAGGATTGCCAGCACCCCATGCTGAACGGCCGGCGCTGCGCAGGCGCATGGGCTTTGCCATGGTGGATGCGCTATTGCGTCTGGGCGACATTGACTACCAGGCGGTGGGGCTGGCGGACTTTGGCCGCCCGGACGGTTTTCATCAGCGTCAGGTCTCACGCTGGCTGGCACACTTGGACAGCGTCAAAGACTACCCCGGTTGGCCGGGGGCGAGCAGCCTGCCGGGACTTGCACGTTTGGCCAATTGGCTGAGCGATCATTGCCCGCAGCAGTTTGAGGCCGGTATTCAACATGGCGACTTTCACCTGTCCAACGTCATGTTCCGGCATGACTGCGGGGAGTTGGCCGCGGTCGTCGATTGGGAGCTGGCGACCATCGGTGATCCGTTGCTCGACCTTGCCTGGCTGGTGGTCACCTGGCCCTGTGCCGACGGTCGTGGTGCCGGCACCATCGAAGTGCATCCCTGGGACGGCTTTTGCAGCAGCGACGAACTGGTCGCCCATTACCACGCCGGCAGCTCGCGCTCGTTGGCGGACTTCACCTGGTACCTGGTGTTGGCGGGTTTCAAACTCGGCATCTTTCTCGAAGTCAGTTACGCCCGTGCGTGTGCGGGTAAAGCCTCGATGGTCACGGGTGAAAAACACCACGCCTCAGCGTTGCATCTATTCGCTACGGCGTTGCAGCGCATCGATCAAACCGCCTGATAACCAGAGGGAAAGCCCATGCAACTGGCCGGTAAACGAATCATCGTCACGGGAGGCGCCAGGGGTATCGGCGCGGCAGTGGTCAAAGCATTTGTGGAGGAGGGAGCCTATGTCGTCAGCCTCGACCTGGGCGAAGCCGCCTTGATGACGGGGGACGGTGGCGGGTGGGCGCATACACGAGTCTGCGATATCGCTGACAGCCAATCCGTGGATGCCGCTTTCGCCTGGGCCAACGAACGGCTCAATGGTCTGGATGTGCTGGTACATGCTGCGGGTATCGCGCCGAATGCCAGTGCCGACAGCATCACGCTGGACGAGTGGGAAAAAGTCTTTGCGGTGAATACCCGTGGCACATTCCTGACCAACCGCGCGGCCTATGAGCTGCTGAAGGGCAGCGGTGGGCGGATCATCAACTTCGCCTCTGCGGCAGGCGTCATCGGACAGCCCGGCAAAGCCCATTACGCGGCCAGCAAGGGGGCGGTGCTGGCGTGGACGCGCACGGTGGCGCGGGAATGGGGCCCCTTGGGCATTACCGTCAACGCTATCGCCCCGGCGATGTGGACGCCGATGTACGAGGCGACTCGCGCGAGCATGAGCACCGAGCAATTGCAGCAGCACGATGCCTACATGACAAGGCAAGTGCCCATCGGCGGACAGCTGGGTGAACCGGCCCGGGATCTGGCGCCTGTGCTGGTATTTCTTGCCGGAGACGGTTCGCGATTTGTCACCGGGCAAACGTTGATGATTGATGGCGGCATGCTGATGCTCAGTTGAGTTGAAGGTGGGGCGCCTGGCGCCTCTCCTAGCGACCGCGGATCAACTGCAAAAACTCCTGGCGGGTGTTGTACGACTCGCGGAACGCGCCGAGCATTACCGAGGTGCTCATCACCGAGTTCTGCTTCTCCACACCGCGCATCATCATGCACATGTGTTTTGCCTCGATCACTACCGCCACTCCGGCGGCATCGGTCACTAGGGAAATCGCGTCGGCAATCTGCCGTGTCAGGTTTTCCTGAATCTGCAAACGGCGAGCGAACATATCGACAATGCGGGCCACTTTCGACAGCCCCAGCACCTTACCAGTGGGAATATAGGCGACATGGGCCTTGCCAATAAACGGCAGGAGGTGGTGTTCGCAGAGTGAGTACAGTTCGATGTCACGGACGATGACCATCTCATCGTTGTCCGATTCAAACAACGCGCCGTTGACGATCTGTTCGAGGCTTTGCTGATAGCCATGACACAGGTACTGCATGGCTTTCGCCGCGCGTTTTGGCGTGTCCAGCAAGCCTTCTCGCTCTGGATCTTCGCCCACTCCGTGAAGAATCTCCCGGTAGTTTCTGGCCAGCTCTTCGTTCATGGGTCGACCTTATTGTTTTAGCCAACTTCCCGGGCGGCATCGCATGCAACCCGGGTCCTGGCACCTGGCCCAGGGCCGGGATATTTACAGTTGAGTGATGGCGATTTTGCCGGTGACCTGGCTGGCATCGTGAAACGTGACACTCGGACCATTACGCCATTGCTCAAGCAATTGCGCCTGGCGCTTTTCGGCGTGGCCGAGGAAACGCTCTTTCACCGGACCATAACCGCGAACGCTGTCTGGCAACTCCGCCAACTCCTGAGCAAGGCTCAGCTTGTCGGCCGTCAAGCCAGTGAGTAATTCATCGAGGACGCGTTCGTAACTGGCCAGCCAGTTGCGTTCCACCTTGCGTTCATGGGTACGACCGAACGGATCAAGCCAGGTATTACGCAGGAACTTGAGCCTGGCCAGCAGCTTGAAGCCTTGCAGCATCCACGGGCCGAAGCTGCGTTTTTTCGGTTCGCGACCGGAGCCGTTATCGTTCAGCAGCGGTGGTGCCAGGTGGAAGCGCAGGCGGTAGTCGCCCTCGAAGCCGGCCTGGATTTTTTCCAGGAATTGTCCATCGGTAAACAGGCGCGCCACTTCGTATTCATCCTTGATCGCCAGCACTTTGAAGTAATATCGGGCGACACTCGCCGACAGCTTGCCGGGTTGTCCGAACAGTGCGGTTTCCGCCTTGATGAATTGCTCGACACGAAACCGGTAGCGTTGGGCATAGGCGTAGTTCTGGTACGCAGTGAGAAACTCCATGCGCCGTGCCAGCGTTTCTTCCAGGCTTTGCGACAGTAAGCGGTCCGGGCTTTGCACCTTGCCGGCTTCCAGTTTGCGTAAAACCCGTGGCAAGTCATGGGCGCTGCACCGGCCCCAGTCAAAGGCCGAGAGGTTGAAGGGCACCGCGGTGCCGTTCAGTTCGATGGCCTGTAGCAGCGCCGCTTTACCCACCGGCAACCAGCCTTTCTGGTAGGCATAGCCGAGCATGAAGGTGTTCGTGGCTATCGAATCACCCAACAACGCCGTGGCAATTTTGCTGGCGTCGACAAAGTCCGCCTGGTCGGAGCCCACTGCTTCGACAATTTGTGCCGACATGCTCTGGGTCTGGAATTTCGGGTCCGGGTGTTTGAGCAAATCACCACTTTCCGCTTGCTGGGCGAAGGTGCGCACAAAAGCGCTGGTAATGCTTTCCTCGCTGTTGACCACGGCATGGGTGACGCCGTGACGCAGCTTGGACAAGGTTTCGGTGTTGGCACTGACCACCAGGTCGCAACCCAGCAGCAAGCCCGCTTCACCCTCGGCAATCCGCGGTGCAAACAATTGTTCCTGGTGCGCGGCGATGCGGATGTGCGACCACACCGCGCCGCCTTTTTGCGCCATGCCGGCCATGTCCAGATTGAGCGTGCCTTTACCTTCGATGAACGCCGCCATCCCCAGCAGGGCACCGATGGTCACCACGCCCGTACCGCCCACGCCAGTGATCAGGATGCTGTAAGGCTCATCCAGCGCGACGGTCGCGGGCGTCGGCAAATCCCACACGTCATCCTTCGCGGCCGCCAAGGCCTTGGGTTTGCGCAAGGTGCCACCTTCGACCGTGACAAAACTCGGGCAAAAACCGTTGAGACACGTGAAGTCTTTGTTGCAAGAGGACTGGTCGATTTCACGCTTGCGGCCGAACTCGGTTTCCACCGCCACCACCGACATACAGTTGGATTTGCTGCTGCAATCGCCACAGCCTTCACACACTGCTTCATTGATTACGACACGGCGTGCCGGATCCGGAAACTTGCCGCGCTTGCGACGCCGACGCTTTTCCGCAGCGCAGGTCTGGTCATAGATGATTGCGGATACGCCCTGGAACTGGCGCAGCTGTTCCTGCACTTCGTCCATCTGGTCGCGACGCAGCACCGGCACGCCGTCTGCCAGATCATGGATGTGCTGATACTTCTCGACATCTTCGCTGACCACCACCACACGCTGCACGCCTTCTGCAACGAGTTGCCGGCTGATTTGCGCCACGCTGAGGCTGCCGTCCACTGGTTGGCCGCCGGTCATGGCCACGGCGTCGTTGTAGAGAATCTTGTAGGTGATCTGCACCTTGGCCGCGATGGCAGCCCGAATCGCGAGAATGCCGGAGTGGAAATAGGTTCCGTCACCGAGGTTGGCGAACACATGTTGAGTAGTGGTAAACGGTGCCTGGCCGATCCACGCCACGCCTTCGCCCCCCATCTGACTGAACGTCTGGGTCTGCGGGTAGATCCAGGCGGCCATGTAATGGCAGCCGATGCCGGCCAATGCGCGACTGCCCTGCGGGACTTTGGTCGAGGTGTTGTGCGGGCAACCGGAACAGTAGTGGGGCACGCGTTCCATCAGGTTACTGAACTGGTCTTTGCTCGCCAATTGCGCATCCAGCACCGCCAGGCGCACTTGCAGCGGGCCACTTTGATGCAGGCGCAAAATGCGTTTGGCCAGCGCCCGGGCGATCATAGCCGGGGTCAGGTCGTTGATGGCGGGTAGCAACCAACCCGTGTGCGGCAGGCTCCACTCACCCTTGTCGTCAAACTTGCCGACGATGCGCGGGCGCACATCCTCGCGCCAGTTGTAGAGTTCTTCCTTCAACTGGTACTCGATCATGTGGCGTTTTTCTTCCACCACCACGATTTCTTCCAGGCCCTCGGCGAACTGCCGGACGCCTTCAGCCTCCAGCGGCCAAACCATGCCGACCTTGTAGACCCGCAGGCCAATCTGCTGGGCGAGTGTTTCGTCGATGCCGAGGATTTTCAGTGCCTGGCAAACGTCGAGGTACGATTTGCCTGACGTGATGATGCCGATGCGCGCTTTCGCTGAGTCCATCACGACACGGTCGAGGCGGTTGGCCCGTGCATAGGCGAGGGCAGCATATAGCTTGTGTTCCAGCAGGCGCTGTTCCTGTGCCAGGGGCGGGTCCGGCCAACGGATATTCAAGCCACCTTCGGGCAGCGGGATATCGGGAATGATCGGTTGTACGCGATGAATGTCGATGTCGACGACGGCCGCGCTCTCTACGGTATCGGCCACCGCTTTGAGGGCGACCCAGCAGCCGGAATAGCGCGACATGGCCCAGCCATGCATGCCGTAGTCGAGGTATTCCTGCACCCCCGATGGCGCCAGCACCGGCATCATCACCGCTTTGAAAATGTGTTCGGTCTGGTGCGGTAGCGAGGAGGAGCGTGCGCCATGGTCGTCGCCGGCAATGGCCAGCACGCCGCCAAATTTCGAGGTGCCGGCGGCGTTGGCGTGGCGGAACACATCGCCGCAGCGATCGACGCCCGGACCCTTGCCGTACCACATGCCAAACACGCCATCGTAGGTGGCGCCTTCGAAGAGATTGACCTGTTGCGTACCCCAGATTGAGGTAGCAGCGAGGTCTTCGTTCATGCCTGGGTGGAACACCGTGTGGTGTTCCTTGAGGTAGTCGCGCGCCTTCCACAATGCCTGGTCGAAACCACCCAGCGGCGAGCCACGGTACCCGGAAATAAAACCGGCGGTATTCAAGCCATTGGCCAGATCGCGTTGGCGCTGCATCAGCGGCAGACGCACCAGCGCCTGAATCCCGGTGAGCAAAACTTTTCCAGTGTGCTGGACGTACTTGTCATCCAGAGACGGGGGCGCACTCATGTTCATCCTCCAGGCTTTATTGTCATGGCGGCGCCAGGAGAGCGGCGTTGCCTAGTTATTGGCTGGAGTCTAGGGAGCAGTTTTGCCATCGTAAAATCACAAAAACAATGGGGCGGTATCGGATATTCAAATACCGCAACGCACACTGTTCTTCACGCTGTTGTAGATAAAGCCGGTTATCGGTCTGGTGTCATTTCACTTTGTTTCGGGCTTGATATCCCCACAGAAAATATCCACGTTGCCATCGGCCGGAGTGGTCCTTATTACTAAGTAATATCCACCAGAAAGCAGCTCTGCCAGCGTCACTGGCGCACTTCGTGAATAGGTCCAGCCGCGCGTTGCAGAAATGCGATTGGTGTTGATCCGGTCATTCATTGCATAGGCGACAGTCCCGGGGCGCTCGCAGCTGCCTTTGTTGATAAAGGTGTAGAGATTCAAGGGCCGAAG
This sequence comes from Pseudomonas sp. RIT-562, assembly GCF_026241895.1. Lineage (GTDB taxonomy): Bacteria > Pseudomonadota > Gammaproteobacteria > Pseudomonadales > Pseudomonadaceae > Aquipseudomonas > Aquipseudomonas mandelii_F. The sequence continues at coordinate 37,824 of NZ_JAPJIV010000018.1, forward strand.
GGTGCCGCTTGGAACTCCACTGACGACAAAGGAAAACGCTGTCTCATTGCCCTGAACGGCCAGCGTTGCATTGGCGATCTGACCGCCGTTGCGTGGTGTAGCGTTCAAGGGAACAGTCACTGTCTGGCTTGATGAAGTCGTACAGCCGACGATCATCGCAGCGGCTAGGAGTGTCGCTGTCCGGGTTCCCGATTTCATGGTCACCTCCTGTACTCAAAAAGTACGATCCAGGACCTTTGAGTATAGGTCGGGAGTATTTGACCAATACCAAAATGCATTTCAGCAATACTCCCAATCGTTGTCTCGAACCTCCCCGTCCCGTCTACTTCAGTCCATACCGAAAGCCCACAGACGAGCGCTCATTGGCGCGGTCCAGACGGCCCAACGCTTCGGCTGCCAACAACAATAAAAAGTAATGGGAGTGTTGATGATCGACGCAAAGCTAAAGCCGTTAAGCCTGGCTGTCTGGTTCAGCGTGACCGGGTGTGCCTTGACTGTTGGCGCTGTGCAGGCCGCCGAGTTTGATACCGGCAATCCGGACTGGACCGCGCGCTGGGACAACACCGTACGTTACAACCTGGGCATACGGGCCGAGGGGCGCGACTCCGCGTTGGCCAATAACGCCAGCTACGACGAGTCCGACGCCAAGTTTGATCGGGGCGATGTGGTGACCAATCGTGTCGATTTGATGAGCGAAATGGAGGTCGCGTACAAGCAGTACAACGGCTTTCGCATCAGCGGCGCTGGCTGGTACGACCAGGCATATGAAAACACTGATGTCGAAACCAGCCCCGGCAATGTTTACTACCCAGGTGCGTTCCCCGGTACCAGCACGCCGAGCTACAACAACGGTAAATACTCCAGCTTCACCAAACGCTATCACCGTGGCCCTAGCGGCGAGTTGCTGGACGCCTTTGCGTTTACCCGCTTCGACCTGGGTGAGATTCCGGTCAGCGTGCGTGCCGGCCGGCATACCGTGTACTGGGGCAACGGCCTGCTGATTGCCGGGCATGCGGTGTCCTACTCGCAAGCACCGTTGGATGGGCGCAAGGCGGTGAGCAACCCTGGTACCGAGACCCGTGAAATCTTCCTGCCGCTGACGCAGATTTCAACCCAGGCTCAGGTCACCGACAAGTTGTCGCTGGCAGCGCAATACTTCTTCGAATGGGACACCACGCGCGCGCCTGAAGGCGGTACCTATCTGGCCTCCGCCGACGTCGCCCTGGAAGGGCCGGACCGTTTGCCATTGTTCAGCGGTGTTTCGCGGCCGTTGATTGATCCGGTCAAACCCAAGGACAGGGGCAACTGGGGCGTGATGGGCACCTACAGCTTCGACTTCCTGCATTCGGAGGTCAGCGCGTTCTATCGCGAGTTCGATGACTACAACCCGTGGGGCCTGCAAGTAGCGCCGACCTTCGCCCGTTACGTGTACGCCGAGAACGTCAAGCTCTATGGCCTGGGTTACTCCGCAGGTCCGGTATTGGGCGGAGGTTCCCTCGGCGTCGACCTGTCGTATCGCCAGAACACCTCGCTGGTCTCCAGCAACATCAGCACTGCCGACAATCAGGGCGCTCGCGGTGACACGTGGCACATGGTGGTCAACGGCCTGTGGTTGCTGCCGCGCACCGATTACTTCGACACCGGCAGCCTGATCACCGAAATGGCGTTCAGTCATGTGCAACGGGTGACCAAGCACGAGGAACTGTTCAAAGGAGAAGGCTATGGCGGCTGCCCGGCGGGGCAGGACAAGCATTACGGCTGCGCTACCAAGAACTATGTCGGCCTGGCCGTTAGCTTTGCGCCGCAATGGCTTGGGGTGTTCCCTGGCTGGAATATTTCCACGCCCATGAGTGTGGATTACGGCGTCAACGGCAATGCCGCCACGGGCGGTGGCAACGAAGGCAAATACACCTGGAAAGCAGGTGTGAAGGGCACCTACGACGAGCGCGTCGACGTGACTCTGTCGTACATCGGCTACGGCAGCGAACGCAAATATGCAGACGTTGCCGGCGTCGGAAAAACCGTCGTCGGGGGCACCGGCGACGTCGGCCTGACCGACCGCAACTGGGTCTCGCTGACCCTCAGCACTGCGTTCTGAGCCGCGCCTGAACTGCAATGCAGTGATCACCGGACTCGGCGATCACCCATCTGAATGGAGAACGTTATGACGGTTAATGCATATGCGATGGGCCTTGTGGCCATTGCTTTGGCGGGGGCGGCTGTGGCCGATGAGGGCGCTACCACCGCCGACCTGGGCGGTAAGCTCACGAGCTTTGGCGCGATTGTGGCGGGTAACGCGGCAGGCACTATTCCGCCCTACGACGGTGGCCTGAAAGTGCCCGCAGGGCTGGTGCCCGGCGACGGCAACTGGCCCAACCCGTTTGCCAATGAAAAACCCCGCTTGCGCATTACGGCGGCTAACGCCGACCAGTACGCCGACCAATTGGCGGCCGGGCAGCTGCAACTGCTCAAGCAGAACCCCGACACTTATTATCTTGAGGTGTACCCCACCCACAGGACGGCAACCTTTCCGGCGAATTTCCTGGCAGCCACCCAGCGCAACGCCAGCCGCAAGGACTGCAAAACCGAGAACGACGGGCTGTCGATCAGCGAAGGGTGCCGGGGCGGCCTGCCATTCCCGCTGCCGCGAGATGGCCGGGAATTGATGTGGAACTACATCCTCAACTATCAGGGCGTGAATGGCTGGGACTGGAACCACAGTGCCTACGTGGTTAATGAAGGCCACGCGACGCTAACCAACACCAATCGGTCCACCGGCGAAAAACCCTTCTACCAGATGGATGTTCCCGGGCGTGATCCGAAAATCGCCCAGCGTATCTGGTCGCGCATCGTCGCGCCGGCCCGTACGGCCGGCCAGGCATCCGGGTATTGGGATTATCTCGACCCGGTCGCCGACTCCCGCTACGCCTGGAGCTACAGCACCGGCCAGCGCCGCGTGCGCAAGGCTCCGGAATTCAACTACGACACCCCCAACTCGGCGTTCGGCGGGGTGGCGTTCTACGACGAAATCTTCCTGTTCTCCGGAAAGATGGACCGTTTCGACTGGAAGCTGGTGGGTAAAAAGGAAATGTTCATCCCCTACAGCAACTACACGCTGAAATGGGGTTGCGACATGGACAAGAAACTCATGCCCAAACACATCAATCCCGCGTGTGAACGCTGGGAACTGCACCGTGTCTGGGTGGTGGAAGCGACCCGCAAGGACGGCGTCCGCCACGCGCAGAAAAAACGCCGCTACTACATCGACGAGGACACCTTTGGTGCTGCGGTCTACGACGCCTGGGACGACAGCGGCGCGCTGTTCCGTACCGGCTCGCAATACAACATCGAGGCGTATGGCATTCCCAATAACCCGCAACAGGATTCCTACTCGTTGTACGACTTCACCCGTGACCAGTACGGCATGTTCGGCAACGGCCCGACGCGCTACCGCCAGGAACCGGTCGCCGAGCGTGAAGCCAATCCGCAGACCATTGCCGGTGGCCAGACCCGCTGACCTCATGCTCCTTTTCGGCGCTTGTCACAGGCGCCGATTTTTTTATCCGTCCCGAGACCCTTTTATGAGCGAGATTGTGCAACGTTTAGACGGCAAGGTCTGCGTCATCACAGGCGCCGGCAGTGGCATCGGCCGCGCCTCGGCACTGCGTTTTGCCCGGGAGGGCGCCACGGTAGTGGTCACCGACCTTTTCGCCGAATCGGCGCAGGCCGTGGCAGCTGAAATAGGTGCCAAGGCAATGGCCATGCAAGTGGATGTTGGTGAGGAAGGCGCCTTGCGGGAGATGGTCGAGCAGACTGTCGAGACCTTCGGTCGTATCGACGTGTTGTTCAATAACGCCGTGTACAGAAACCCGGCCACCACCCGCGATATCGACTTCATCAACTTCAACACCGAGCTGTTCCACAACTGCATGCGGGTCAACGTGTTGGGTGGCGTGTTGGCGTGCAAATACGCCTTGCCGCACATGCTCGCCCAGGGCAGCGGTTCGATTCTGTTCACCTCGTCCACCAGCTCGATTGCCGGCGAAATTTCTCAGTTCAGCTACGGCGCCTCCAAGGCCGCGCTCAACTGGTACGTGCAAAGCATTGCCGCCACCTTTGGCAAACGCGGCATTCGTTGCAACGGCATCCTGCCGGGAGTGATTCGCACGCCAGCCATGGAAAGTTGGGCCAACGAGGCGATGAAGTCGGCCTTTCTCGACCTGCAAAACGTACCGCAACTGGGCGAGCCGGAAGACATCGCCGCCATGGCCGCTTTCCTCGCCAGCGACGACGCCGCCTATGTCAACGGGACGCTGATGCGCGTGGACGGCGGTATGAGTTGCGGCACACCGATGGTGCCGGTGGTGCGCAACTTCCTGCTGCCTCAAACCTCGGTCTGATCCCGATCCATCACTGCACTGGAGCCCGTTTCATGGCACTCGAACAGGAACGCTTCATCCTCGACATGCTGGCCGCCTGGGGCGATGGCAGCGACGGCAGCCGCCCCGATATCGAACGCATCATGGCCACCTTCGCCGACGACGCCGTCTGGCAACTGTGGGTGCCCGGTGGTCCCGTGATCCGGGGGCGCGATGCGTTACGCCGGGAGATAGAGCGACAGATGAGTTATGTCACGCATAACCGTTGCACCACGCGCCACATCGTCTCTTCGGAGCGCGTGGTGATGACCGAACGCGACGATTACTGCGTCAGCAACGGCGTCCCCATGCCGCACTCGATGGTGGCGGTGTATGAGCTGGACGAACACGGACTGATCTGTGCCTGGCGCGAGTACCTGGACACCGCCGACCTGGCGAAGAAAAAGGGCGTGCCGCTGGAGCAGGTAGGCGGGCCGAACGCTGGTAGCACCAGCACCCATTGAGAGCGGCGCTGGACATCAGCGCCTGAGGAAGACCCCGTATGCCAACAACAATAAATACGACTGTTGATCCGGTCGAAGAAAAGCTGCGCACCTTTGTCGAAGGGCTGCTGGGCGGAAACATCACGGCCATGCAACGCCTGCTGCGCTGGCGTCCGGCGTGGAACCTTGAACTGCAACGCGATGGCGAAACCCTTCAATTGCATATTCGTGGCGAGCGAGGTGGTGATGTCAGCCCATTCCCGGATCTGCGCCGGGAGGCGGATATTCTCACCTTGCTCGGCCAGCAAGGTGTGCCGGTGCCGCGTATCTACGGCTTCTGCGAAGACCCGCAAGCCATCGTGATGGAGTTAGTGCCGGGCAGTCGTGATATCAGCACGGCGATCAGTGATGCCGAGCGCCATGCTGTCGCACGCCAGTGGGTCGACGCCATGGCGCGCATGCACCAATTGCCGTTGCAACCCTTCATTGAGCAGGGCATTCACCGGCCGACCAGTGCCGAGGACATTACCCTCGCAGGTCTGGAAGCTTACTACCCGCTGTATGCACGCAATAAAACCAGGCCTCAGCCGCTGGTTGAATTCGCCCTCGGCTGGTTGCGCCGCAATGTGCCGCAGCACCGTATCCGGCCTGCTTTCGTGCAGTACGATTCAGGGCAATATCTGTTCGAGAGCGGACAGGTACAGGGTCTCTACGATTTCGAATTTGCCATGATCGGCGATCCCTTGGCCGACCTGGCGTCGGCGCGCATGCGTGACAATTACGAGCCGCTCGGGGACAGCTTCGCCGCCCTGTATCGCTACTACCAGCAAGTAACCGGCGAACCGGCGGAGCCCGATGTGGTGCGTTACCACACGGCACTGTTTGCCACCGTCAGCACGATGCAGTTCTCGGCGTCGGTGGCCACGCCACAACCGGGCGACCCACATGACACCTACACCGAGTTTGACATCGCCCTGCGCCGGGTGGTGGTGCATGCGCTGGCCGAAGCCATGGGTGTGCCTCTGCAAACGCCGAAACTGGACATGGTCAGCAGCGGCCCGAATGCCCAGTTGCTGACCATGCTCGCCGATGCCCTGGCGCAGGTGGAAGTCGGCAGTGACTTCCAGAAAACCAAGCTGCGCGCCGTGAGCAAACTGGTGGAGTACCTGGGCCGTGGCGATGCCATGGAATTGCACTTGCGCGAGCTGGAACAACAGGAGGCGCAAGTCCTGCTGGACCGCACCTTCAGTGACTACAGCGAGATTGATGCAGCGCTGGAAGCCTTTGTCAAAAGCGCCGGGCCTGAATACGACGGGCCTTTGCTGCGCCTGTTCATGGCGCACATCGAGCGGCGCGTCCTGGTCTACGGCAGCACCGCCATTGGCGCCTCCGCCCGCCACATCGACCTGCCACCCGTGGCCTGACAGGGTGAAACCTTTCTCGCCCGGTGGCTGGTCGCCGGGCCTTCGTATTCGGAGTGTTTATGTCTGTTCCTGATAATGCCTTCCTGCATCGGTATGGTCCGTGGGCGGTGATTGCCGGTGCCTCCCATGGTGTGGGCGCGGCGTTTGCCCGTGCCCTCGCCGAGCGTAGCCTCAACTGCGTCCTGGTGGCGCGCCGTGGCGACGCCCTGGCGCAATTGAAAGGCGAATTGGAGCAACGTTACGCCATCGAAGTGCTGGTGGTAATCCAGGACCTTTCTCAGCCCGATGCCTGTGAGCGATTGCTCGCGGCTGTCGGTGAACGTCAAGTTGGTCTGTTTATCTACAACGCGGGTGGCGATCCCTACATCACGCGCTTCCTCGATACCTCGACCGAGGACTGGGGCGCGTTGCTGCGCCTCAATTGCTTGACCGTGATGCAATGCAGCCATGCCTTTGGTGCCGCGATGCTGGAGCGCGGGCAGGGCGGCTTGCTGTTGGTGGGTTCCCAGGCTGCATTGGGGGGTATTCGCAAACTGGCGATGTACACCGCCACCAAAGGGTTTGCGCTGAACCTCGGCGAATCGTTATGGGCGGAGTGGAAAGACCGTGGCGTCGACGTGCTCAATTTGGTCATCGGCACTGTCGACACACCCACCATGCGCGATGCCATGGTCAAACTGAACATTGCCGACGCCCTGACCATGACCTTGCCCAAAGCAGATGACTTGGCGCTTCTGGCGCTTGAGCAACTGGGTAATGGCCCGACGCTGATTCACCCCGAAGACACCCTTGTTCAGGTCGAGACCGCACCTGGCCCGGCACGTCGTGCCCAGGTACTGAGCAAGAGCGCGCAAGCGGCTGTGTTTATTGGCAACGACTGAGGTCACACACCATGAAAGGCTTTGATAACGCAGAATTCAAACGCGGCTGGCGGGTGCTGATTCTGGCGCTGGTGGGCGTTGCCACCAGTTCCAGTTCGTTGCTGCTGTACAGCTTCAGCTCCATGGTGATTCCGCTGGAACAGGCCATGGGCTGGGGCAGGGCGGAGTTGCAGGCGGCGATCACCGCGTTATCGCTGGGCACCATCGTCGCGTCGCAATTGGCCGGCTGGCTCAACTCGCGCTACGGCTTGCGCCGGGTCACGTTGCTGTCGCTGCTCGCGTTGTCCCTGAGTGTCTTCACCCTGACCTGTATCAATGGCTCGATCTGGACCCTCTACCTTGGCTTTTTCCTGGTGCCGCTAGCCGGGCTGGGTACGTTGCAGGTGACCTGGTCGCACCTGGTGAACTTGTGGTTCGAGGAAAACCGTGGTCTGGCGCTGGCGATCATCCTCAGTGGCTCCGGACTGGCGGCCATCATGCTTCCGCTGATCACCGCCTGGGCGATCAGCCGGTGGAATTGGCAGGCGGGATTCCTCGCGCTGGGTGTATTGCCGGTGCTGCTGGCGTTGCCCTTGGCCTTACGCTGGTTGTTGCCGACCACCAATGTCAGCCACAACTCGACGCAACTCCCCGCCACCAGCGAACAAACCGGCGGTCTACTGCTGCGCGAGGCGATGCGCTCCTGGCGTTTCTGGGTGTGCAACCTGTCGATGACGTTGGTGGTGTCGTGCGTGGTGGGCATGGTCACCAACATTGTGCCGTTGCTGCAGGACCGTGGCCTGAGCGCCCTGCAGGCCAGTCAGATTTTCGCCAGCTTCGGCGTGTCGCTGATCCTTGGCCGACTATTGGTGGGCTACCTGATTGACCGGTTGTGGGCGCCCGGTGTTGCCTCTGTCGCGCTGCTGATGCCGGCATTTGCCTGCGGCATTTTTGCCTATGGGGATTCCAGTATTGCGATGTACACCCTCGCCACGTTGCTGGTCGGCGTGGGTGCCGGTGCCGAGTTCGATATCGCTGCTTTCCTGATCGCCCGTTACTTCGGCATGCGCGACTACGGCCGCTTGTTTGGCGCGCACCTGGGCTTGATTACCGCAGGTGCGGCGATCTCGCCGTTACTGTTCGCCGGGTTGTTCAAGCTCACCGGTGGCTACTCGGCCATGCTGCTGTTCAGTTTTATCTGCTTTGTCGTCGGCCCATTGCTGCTGCTGACATTGGGTGGGTATCCGCGATATCAGTCCGAGCCATTAGTTGCCAGTTAGAGAAGCTGCCGAAGTAAATATAGACAAATAACAGAATAATGTTCAATTATTGCCTCGAGTGCAGCCTGACAATAAAACAGACAAGGAGAATGCCATGCGTGCAGCAATCATTTCCGAGCGCAATGCGCCGCCGGTAGTGGGCGAGTTTCGTGATCCGCAGCCGCTAGACGGCTCGGTGCTGATCGATGTCGATACCGCTGGCCTTGGTGGCTGGGATGTACTCGGCGCCTACCGTCTGGGTGTTGAATATCCCTGTGTCATTCGCGGAGAAGGCGTTGGCCGTGCGCCGGATGGCCGCCGGGTGTATTTCGGCGAGCGCTCGGTGTTGCCGTTTGGTGCCTGGGCAGAGCGCACCCTGGTGCCGCAAGCCGAAGTATGGAATGTGCCGGACGACGTGGACGATAAAACCGCGATCAGCATGGGCATCGCTGCGACCGGCGCCATCGTGCCCCTGGAAAAAGCCGCGATTCAGAAGGGTGAGAAGGTGCTGATCCTGGGCGCCACCGGCACGCTCGGCCAGATCGCCCTGCAACTGGCGCGCGGTCTGGGTGCAGGCAAAGTGGTCGGTGCTGCCCGGTCCGCTGAAGCACTGGGGCGGTTGAAGTCGCGAGGCCTTGCCGATGAAGTGGTGACCCTGGGTGGCAGCGATGACGTCGCGGCGCTCAAGGATGCGGCCGATGGCGGATTTGATGTGGTGCTCGACCTCGTGTGCGGTCAACCGATGTTGACGTCGCTGAAGGCCACCAACTGGGGCGCACGGATCATGACCATTGGCACGGGAGCCGGCCGCCAGCTCAATCTGGATATTGCCGATCTGTTGTTTCGCAATCTGTCGTGCATCGGCACTGGCCAGCGCCCGCCCGCAGACCGTGAACAGATCTGGCTGCGTCTGCTGAAGATCGCCAAAGAGCAGCAGATTCAGGTGGATTACCTGGATTTTACCCTCGATCAGGCGGCTGAAGCCTGGGCCGCGCAGGTCAATGGGCCACACGCCAAAATCACCGCCACGATTCGTCGTTAAAGCCCGTATTGCTGGAAGGCGCCCTTGTCCGGGTGCCTTTCAGCGCTGGCGCTGGTGGCGAAATTCCTCGGGTGTGACACCGAGCTCTTTACGGAAGGCCGCGCTGAAAGCGGCGGCGTTGTTGAAGCCGGCCTGATAGGCCACTTGTTTGATCAGCAACCGTGGGTCAGCCAACAGCGCCACGGCTTTTTGCAAACGGGTTTGCGCGGCGTACTGGCGCAAGGTCATGCCGGTGGTGTTTTTGCAGCGACTGGACAGGGTCCGCAACGGCAGTTCGCAGGCCCGCGCCAAGTGGCCCAGTGAGCGGCCTTCGTCACTGGCGCTGTCGAGCAATTCACGCAGGATGTTGAGTTGACGATGGCTGAGTTTTTCAGCGCAGTGTGAGGAACAAGTGGCATCGTCGGGCGCGTCGATAAATTCGCGGCGCAGGTCCAGGGCAATGCTGGTGAGCAGGCACTCGGTGTGCAGCTCGCTGGCGAAGCCGGGGTTGGCGACTTCTTCGGCCAGCCGTTGCAACGAGGCGTGCAAGTAGCCGCTTTGCAGGTTGAGCATGGCTGCGCTGACGTTGTCCTGCCAGTTCCAGCGATAGCTGCCCAGGACGCCGAGTGAGGAGGGGTCGAATAGACACACAAGGGCCTTTTGCTCTCCGGCATCGTGACGCAGGTGGAACTCGGTGCCATGGGGAATGAACAACAGCTTGCCCAGGGGTTGGAATTGAGGCGCACCGTGGCTGGAAAAACCGCCGCAGTTAGGCTTGATCTGCGAGCTGGCCGGCAGCATCAAGCGCAACAGGCAACTGTCGCCGGTTTCTATCAAGGCAGTGCCAGTGTTGGACCATTGCGCGTGTTCAACCCGGATGTCGAAGCCTTGCCTGGCCAATGAAGCTTCGGTCAGGAAATTACCTGACGCTTCACAGTCGTACTCGCTGTAGTGGATCGCGTTCATTTTTCAACCTTCAGCCATTTTTATTATTGGCGCTGAAATTCGAAGGATAACGATACGTCAGGGCAGCTACCCGGTCTCGAGTGTAACCAGCCCGTGGACCGAGCTGTTTCATATATTCAGGCGGCAGGTATCAGAAAATCAGATGACGAAAGGCAAAGATATTTCCATGCGCCAACTGCGCTATTTCGTTGCCGCCGCCGACGCCGGCCAGTTTTCCCAGGCGGCGCTGAAGGCGCATGTATCGCAGTCGGCGATTACTGCGGCGGTGTTGCATCTGGAACAGTCCTTGGGCGTCAGCTTGTTCGACCGCTTGCCCCATGGCGTGGCGCTGACCGCTGAAGGCAACAAGTTTTCCCAGCATGCGCGGCACATTCTCGACACGCTGCAGGACGCTCTCAGTGAACCGCTGTTTCTCGGCCATGCGATGCAAGGAACCGTGCGTGTGGGTGCCTCCTACACGGTGCTCGGTTACTTTCTGCCAGCGCTGCTGGCACGCTTCAAACGTAGCTACCCTCAGGTAGAGATCGACCTGATCGACATGGACCGCCAGAGCATTGAAGCTGCCCTGAGCAATGGCGACCTCGACTTGGGCCTGGCAATTGTCTCCAATACGCCGAACTTGCACGGTTTCGCTCACCATGTGCTAATTCGTTCGCGCCGCCAACTCTGGCTGGCAAGTCAGCACCCATTGATGTCTGCCACCTCGATCAATCTCGAAGACGTCGCCGAGCATGCCTATATCCTGGCCACGGTCGATGAGGGGGAGACCTCGACCATGCGCTATTGGGAATCCCGCGGACTGGCACCCAAGGTGGCTTTTCGTACCTCATCCATGGAGGCATTGCGCGGGCTGGTGGGGCATGGTTTCGGTGTGACCATTCTCTCGGACATGCTGTACCGGGCCTGGTCTCTGGAAGGCAAGAAGATTGAAATCCGGCCGCTGGTGGATGTGATTCCACCCATGGAACTGGGGCTGATCTGGCTGCCGGATAACTGTTTGTCGGCACCGACCCAGGCATTCCGACAGTTTCTGATCATGGCCTGCGCCTCTTGATCCCGCTACTGGCGCACGTTGTTGTCAGGCGGCCAGGTGCCGTTGTTCATCAGGCTGTCGAAGGTTTCGGTCATTTCCCGCGCCGGGTTCGGATAGTCGTGGCGCACCCACCACAACCACAGCCCCACCAGGGCACCGACGAAACAGCGCACGGCGGCCTCGCCACGCAGTTGATCGATTTGGTACAGGCCCTGTTTCCGGTAGTGTTCCCGGACCTGGATGATCAGGATATTTTCCAGGTGCGCGAGAATCACGTTCTGTCCCGGGCCGCTGAAGAACGCCGTTGTCAGTGCCGCATGACGTTCGGTGGCGCTGAACAGCCAGGCCGAAACATCCAGCAGGACACGGCGGTCGCCATCAACTTCGGTGACCTTGGTCGAGGGAACGCCAATGGCTTCGTACCCGGCGACGATCAGGTCCTCCTTGTCGCGAAAGTGCGCGTAGAAGGTGGAGCGCGCGACCCCTGTACTGTCCAGTAATTGCTGGACCGTAATTCCTTCGTAGCCCTTTTCCAGCGCCAGGCGATACATGTGGTCCAGCAACAATTCCCGGGTGCGTTGGGAACGCAAGGCGTGGCGTTGACTGGCGTGATTTTTATCGGCTGTTTGCACGGAAGCTAGGTGAGACATTCTTAACCTCGGCAGCGCTTTTTATTGGTTTCATGACGGCGGGTACAAGAGCTTCCCGGCGGTGATCAGAACACAATGACAGAGGATTTTTTGCACCAGCAGGATTATTTTTAGAACATATTCGGCGAAAGTGTTAATTAATTCCGTCTATGCCGTACAGATTTGCGCTTCTGTTCGTTGTGGCTTTGCGTCTGCGGCCTTACCGTTTCTCCAGTCCGATAGAGACCTGGAGAACAATAATGAATAACGCTCCTGAAACGCCTGCACCTGTTCCTGCGCACATTCCCAAGCACCTTGCCCGCGATTTCGATCTATGGGCAGAGCTCACCGCCCACGGCGAAAACGCCTATCAACCAATCCGGCTGCGTAGGTCATGCCCGCTGCAACAACGTCGCGCCCGCGCTCTATCCACTCGATAACAACGGCTACATCGCCAGCAACGGCTTAAGTGTGCCGATTGGGCAAGAGCGGCTGGCAACCCGCGGTGCCCGTGCCTGCCCGGAACGGGTCATCGAGGTTCGCGATACATCCGACGAACACCGGTGAGTGCCGCCTTGGTAATGGAAGACTTTCAGCAACCCGCAAAAGAAGAACAACAATGAGCAAAACCTACGACTACATCATCATCGGTGCGGGGTCATCCGGCTGCGTCCTGGCCAATCGCTTGTCTGCCGACACGAACGTTTCGGTGCTGCTGATCGAGAGCGGACCGGATCACACCAGTCCGTTGATTGCCATGCCCCGTGGCATTGGCAAACTGCTCAGCCCCGGCAATCCGCATGTGTGGAGCTACAAGGCTGCACGCGGTGAGGGTATGAGCGATGAGCAATGGCTCAAAGGCAAAACGATTGGCGGCTCCAGTTCGGTCAACGGCATGGTCTATGTACGGGGAGCACCCGCTGATTATGATCATTGGGAAGCGCAAGGCTGCGCGGGCTGGGGCTGGAAAGACATGGGCCGGCAGTTTGTCGCCCTCGAAGACCACCAGTTGGGCAAGAGCCAATGGCGCGGAGTCGGTGGCCCGCTCAAAGTCACGGTGCACCCATCGGGCCACGCCCTGTGCGATGCCGTCATCAGCGCGGCCGGTGAGCTGGGTGTGGCGCGCACTGAAGACACCAATCATATCGACTCGGTCACTCAGGGTGGCTTCGGCTATCAGCCGCAAACCACCTGGAAAGGCCAGCGATTCAGTGCCGCCAAGGCCTTTCTCGATCCGGTGCGCGCACGTCCGAATTTGACGTTAATGACCGGCACGGATGTTCAACGCATCGAGTTCAGCAATCACCGTGCCTGTGACGTGCAGGTCAACAACAGCGCCGGCAAGGAACGCTTCGAAGTGCGCCGCGAGGTGTTGTTGTGCGCCGGTGCCATTGAATCGCCGAAGCTGTTGCAACTGTCTGGCATCGGCCCGGCCGCACTGTTGAACTCGCTGGGTATCAGTGTGCTGCACGACGCCCCCGAGGTCGGGCGTAACCTGCGTGAGCACGTGTACATGGCCATGCAGTATCGGGTCACCCGTGGCAGCTTCAATCACTGCTTCCATGGGATTGGGTTACTCGGTGCAGTGGCCCAATACTTTTTGCGCAAGAAAGGACCGATGACCCACGCCGCTCACGAGGCCGGTGGTTTCATCAAGACGCGCCCGGAGCTGGATCGTCCGGACGCGCAAATCGGCGTCAGCCTCTATTCCATGGATGGCGACGGTAACAAGGTCGAAATCGACAAGGAGCCCGGCCTGACCATCGGTGGCTATTTCCTGCGTCCGCAGAGCCAGGGTGAGGTGCGCATTCAATCGGCGGACGCCACGGTTCCACCCCGGATCAACGCCAATTATTTGAGCGCCGAGATCGATCGCACTTCCGCAATTGCCTTGTTTCGCTGGTTCCGCCGTCTGGCTGCACAGCCGGTGCTCAAGCCATTCATTGTCGGCGAGCTGACACCGGGACCGGAGGTAGAAAGCGACGCGCAAATTCTTGCTGCGTTCCGCCGCTTCGGCCAGACCGCCTATCACGTTTCCGGGACCTGTCGCATGGGTGCCGACAGCGCGTCGGTGCTCGATCCGCAACTGCGTGTGCGCGGCGTCGAGGGCCTGCGTGTGGTCGACACTTCGGTGATGCCGTGCCTGGTTTCCGGTAACACCAATGCCCCGGCCATGGCCATTGCCATGCGCGCTGCAGAAATTATCACCGGCAAAGTCTCAGGAGATCCAACACCATGAGTGTTCCCTTTACCCAGCTGGACAAGCTGTACATCGATGGCGCGTGGGTGGATGTTGACGGTCCGCGCGAAGCAGTGCTCAACCCGGCCACCGAAGCGGTCATCGGTCATGCACCGAATGGTGATCTGCAGAGCGCCGACGCAGCCATCGCCGCCGCACGCAACGCCTTTGATAACGGCCCTTGGCCCTGGTTGAGCATGGCCGAACGGGCCGGGTACATGCGGCGGATGCACGCAGCTTTGGTGGCAAAAAGGGAGGAAATTGCCGCGCTGATTATCGCTGAGGTCGGCTGTTCCCAAGGCGTGACTTATGCCATGCAGGTGGACATGCCGCTGGGCCATGTGCTGACCGCGATCGAGCAGTCTGTGCACAGCGACAGCTTGCAGATTCCGGTGCAGGCCAATCCCAATCCGTTCAACCCGGCAGGGCCGATGATTCTCGGCAGCGGCACGGTGGAGCGTGAGGCCATCGGCGTGGTGGCCGGCATCACCGGCTATAACTTTCCGTTTCTTCTTAACCTGGCCAAGGTGTTTCCGGCCTTGCTGGCCGGCAACACCCTGGTGCTCAAGCCTTCGCCATTTACCCCGTACTCGGCGCTGTTGTTCGGTCAGATCGCTGAAGAAATCGGCCTGCCCCAGGGCGTACTCAACATTGTCACCGGCGGTATTGAAGTGGGCGGCTTGTTGAGCAGCGACCCGCGGGTGGACATGGTCTCGTTCACCGGTTCGGAAACGGTCGGCATGAGCATCATGAGTCAGGCGGCGCCGACCCTGAAGCGCGTGCATCTGGAACTGGGCGGCAAATCGGCGTTGATCGTGCGCGCCGATGCCGACATTCAGGCCACCGCGCTGGGAGCTGTCGCCGGGCTGGCGGTCAACGCGGGGCAGGGCTGTGCATTGCTCACCCGCTTCGTTGTGCATCACTCGGTACGCGAGCAATTCGTGCAGTGCGCCAAAGCCATTGCCGGGCAGTGGAAGGTCGGTGACCCGGCGGACCCGAGCGTGATGATGGGCCCGCTGATCCGCGAGTCGCAGCGCGCCAAGGTCGAGCATTTCATCGCCAGCGGCCGCGACGCCGGGGCCACGCTGGTCTGCGGTGGTGGACGACCTGCGCATCTGCGCCAGGGCTTCTTCAGCGACATCACCCTGTTCGATGACGTAAGCAACGACATGCTCATCGCCCAGGAGGAAATCTTCGGGCCGGTGGGGGTGGTGATCGGTTTCGACAGTGATGACGAGGCGGTTGCCATTGCCAACGATTCGCGGTTTGGCCTCAACGCCGCTGTTTCCTCTGCAGATGCCGCCACCGCCTATGCCATGGCTCGACGAATTCGTGCCGGCAGTGTGTACCTCAATGGGGGTAGCGGCAGCTTGCCTTATGCGCCCATCGGCGGCTTCAAACGTTCAGGACTGGGCCGTGAGTTCGGGCCGAACTGGCTTAAAGAATTCACCCAGGAGAAATCCATCATCTACCCCATCGGCCGCTAGCCATGACACCCCGCGAGCGGGGAGCAGACAAAACGACTGACAATAAAAACAAAAGGTGGTTTGCATGAAAAAGATGAGCAAACAGGGACGCATGCGAGCCCAGCGGGCCATGGTACTGCTGGCGGTAGGGAAAATGGCGTTTGGTTACGGTGGAGCGGTGATGGCTGCGCCGATCGAACTGGCTAATCCAGACTTTCATCTGCGTTGGGATAACACCCTGCGCTACAACCTGGGGATGCGAACGGAGGGGCAAGACCGGCGCATCATGAACAACCCTAACTACGATGAATCGGACGGCAAGTTCGACAAGGGTGACATCGTCACCAACCGCATCGACTTGCTCACTGAACTCGATTTTGCCTACCGTAAAGACTGGGGGGCACGCCTCAGCGCCGCCGGCTGGTACGACCAGGCGTACCACAATGACACGGTGCGCAGTCATGTTGCCGGGTACCAGACCAGCTACGACAACGACCACTACAGCTCTGAAGTGAAGCGTTACGTCGAAGGCCCTTCAGGGGAAATCCTCGATGCCTTCGTCTGGAAAAACCTGCGCCTGGGCGATGCTTCGGTGAACGTCAAGATCGGCCGGCATACCAATTACTGGGGCGAGGGGCTACTGTTCGGTGCCCATGCGATTTCCTACTCGCAAGCGCCTCTGGATGGTGCCAAGGCAGTGACCAGTCCTGGCATTGAAACCAAGGAAGTGTTCTTGCCCATCGGGCAGATATCCGTCAAAGCTCAGGCCACCGACAACCTGACACTGGCCGCTCAATATTTCTACGAATGGGACTACACGCGCATTCCGTACGGCGGCACCTACTTCGGCGCAGCGGACCCGTTCTTCGAAGGCCCGGACCGTTTGCCTGTAGCACCTGGTTTTTCCTTTAACCGGGAGAAGTCCAAATACGGTCGTGACTCCGCCAACTGGGGCGTAATGGCCAAATACGACGTCGAGGCGATTCAATCGACGGTGGGCGCTTACTACCGCCAGTTCGATGACTACCAACCCTGGTTGGCGCCAGAAGTTTCGGCCGCTACCGGCAGCTACCGCCTGGTGTACCCGCGCAGCGTCAAACTGGTCGGCCTGAGTCTTTCGACCGTGCTCGACACGGTGTCGATCGGCAGCGAGATCTCCTATCGCAAGGGCGGTGCGTTGAACGCGGTCGGCGTTGATCCTTCCGACAACGAAGGACCGCGTGGCGATACGTACCACTTCGTCGCCAACGCTGTGTATGGCGTGCCGCGTAACTTTATCGCCAACAACGCCACGCTGATCGGCGAGTTCGCCTACAGCCACCTGCGCAAAGTGACCGAGCACGAAGAGCTTTATCTGGGTGAAAACAACAATAACTGCGTTGACCCCCGCGTCGGCACACCCGGTTCAGGGGACAAGCGCGACGGTTGTTCGACCCGGGATTACGCGGCCATCGCCGTCAATTACACACCGCAATACCTGTCGGTACTCCCGTCCTGGGACATGACCGTACCGTTGACCGTCAATTATGGCCTGTCGGGCAACGCAGCCAGTGCCGGCGGTGGTAACGAAGGCGCGCTGACCTGGTCTGCCGGCGTGCAGATGACGTATGCCCAGCGTTATGAATTTGGTTTGCGCTATTCCGATACAGACGCTCAAACGAAGAACATTCCCGGGGACACCGTCGGGGGCAACGGCGCCGTGGGCGGAACCGACCGTGGCTGGCTGGCCTTCACCTTCAAAACCTCCATCTAAAAAAGCCAAGAAGCGGAGTATCTGTTTATGAAAGGACAATTTGCATGGGCGGTGGCGCTGTTGAGCATCGCCACCGCCAGCCTGGCTGCGGCACCGGCCGACCAGGTTGCACAGATCGGAAAAACCCTGACGCCGTTCGGCGCAATTATCGCGGGCAATGCCGATGGCAGCATTCCTCCCTATACCGGCGGCCTGACGCAGAGCCCGCCAGGCTTCAAGCCCGACAGCGGCTTCTGGGCCGACCCCTTCGAGGATGAAAAACCGCTGCTGCGGATCAACTCGAAAAACATGGAGCAATACGCCGACCGCTTGAGCGGCGGGCAAAAAATGCTGCTGAGTAAATTTCCCGACTACTACCTGGATATTTACCCGACCCACCGGACCGCGGCGTACCCGCAAGCGTTGCTCGATGCCTCTGTGCGCAACGCCAGTAACTGCCGCACGACCAAGGACAACCTCGCAGTCGATCCGGCATGCCGAGGCGGGCTGCCGTTCCCGCTTCCGCAGAACGGCAATGAAGTCATCTGGAATCAACAACTGCGCTACAAGGGAACGGGTTACACCACCACGGCTTCGTCCAACAGTTGGGTAGTGGATTCTCAGGGTTCGGTGACCAAGACCGCCGAGTCCGCGACCATGGAGGAGGCGCCGTACTACCAGACTCAACAGACCGATCGCGATCCGCAGTTGTACTACCGCGCCTGGGCACTGGACAGTTATCCGGCCCGCAGCGCCGGGCAACTGATCATCCTCGCTGACTACCTCGACCCGCAAAGCCAGCCACGGCGTGCCTGGAGCTACACCCCAGGCATGCGCCGCATCAAGTTGGCGCCGGAGTTCGCCTACGACACGCCGGTGCCCAACCAGGGCGGTGTGAACCTGTTCGACGAATTGCAGATGTTCTCCGGTAGCCAGGACCGTTTCGACTACAAACTGGTGGGCCGCAAGGAGATGTATATCCCGTACAACGCCTACAAGTTCTACTTCAGTTGCGGCCAGGAAGAACAGTTCAAGCCGCATCATGCCAACCCGGCTTGCGAGCGCTGGGAACTGCACCGGGTGTGGGTGGTGGAAGCGACTCTGAAACCGGGCAAACGCCACGTCTACAGCAAGCGCACCTACTACCTCGACGAAGACACGTTTGGTGCCGGCCTGTATGACGCCTGGGACCAGGGCGGGGTGCTGTATCGCGCGCTGTTCCAGAGTGGCGTGCAGCTGTACGACAAAAACCTGCCGTACACGGTAAAAAACGTCAGCTATGACTTCAACAAAGGCATGTGGTCTTTGCTCAACGATGGCCTCAAGGGCGGATATCGGGTGCACGACACGCCGTTATCGGAGCGTGACATGAAGCCTGAGTCGATTGTTTCCCAGGAGACCCAACGCTGATTTCATCGGTTGAACACGCATTTGCGGCCTGAGAGGGCCGCTTTTTTTTGTACGGATTTTATAAAAGGTAGCCCTGCGACTCATATTTAAATGAACACATATTAGAAATGTGTTTATATTATTGAGGGTGCAGTTATCCCTTAAATTGATCCGGATGCCCTGCGAGCGGGTCGTTCGGTCTGCTGGCTAATTACAACAAGGAGAACGCCATGCTGATTGATGTCCACGCCCACTTGCTGACTGAGGGCATGCTGAACCGTCAC
This sequence comes from Pseudomonas sp. RIT-562, assembly GCF_026241895.1. Taxonomy (GTDB): domain Bacteria; phylum Pseudomonadota; class Gammaproteobacteria; order Pseudomonadales; family Pseudomonadaceae; genus Aquipseudomonas; species Aquipseudomonas mandelii_F. Next base: position 56,987 of record NZ_JAPJIV010000018.1, read on the forward strand.
GAGTTCTGGGGGCCATTCATGAAAGTGCAGGGGCTGACCGTGGGGCATTTTTCCCTCGGCACCAAGCAACCGGTCAAAGCCGCGACGGATGCCGAAGCGCAGGCCAATATCCTCGCGCGCATGAGCCACGCCAGCCGTCGCCAGCTGATGGCCGAGCGGGGTGTCGACAAACTGGTGATGTCCACGCCGTCTCATTGCTTTATGTATTGGGCGGGAGATTTCGCTAACGAATACGCGCGCATCTGCAATGACGAGTTGTCGGCATTTTGTCGGGCTGATCCCGACCACTTCGATTTCTGGTGCCACGCCAACCTCGCGGATCCGCTGAATGCGGCCAAGGAAATTGAACGCGCAGTGACTCAGTTGGGCGCCAAGGGTGTGTGCGTCGGCGGGGCCAACTTCAATGGCCTGGAGGCTCACGACGAACGCCTGTTCCCCGTCTGGGAAAAACTCACCCAGCTGGATGTACCGATCATGGTGCATGGCTTCAATCAGTCGATTTACTGGGGCGAAAAACACACGGACGACAAGTTTGAAACCACCTCCATCGTCGGTGACTGCGTCGATGAAACACTGTTCTTCTGGTACCTGATCTGCGGTGGCGCGCTGGATGTTTTCCCGACCTTGAAAACCTACATCACCCATGCCGGTGGCATGGCGGTTTTCCAGTTGGGGCGCCTGAGCGAACTGAACCGGGCCATGGCACCGGACTCGCGCAATCAGCGTCCGTTGATGGATTACCTGCAGAACTTTTACTTCGACCTTGACGTTCATGCGCCGGGCTTGCGTCGTGGCGTTGCCGAGGTGGTGGGGGCGGAGCGCCTGTTGTACGGCACTAACTTTGGCGGGGCCTACGACCATGGCGATCTGACCGAAGGCATCGGCTTGTCCGCTGAAGACCGCGAGCGGATTCGCAGCGGTAACGCGATCGAACTGCTCAAGCTGAAGGTGCCGGCCAACGCTGGTCGGGTGCTGACGCCGTGACGGATAGCTCGCTGGGGCGGCCCTACCCGCAGCGCAGCGGACGGTTGCCACGGCACCTGAGCGAAATTACCGCAGCCTGGCTAACTCAGCTATTGCAGCCGCGTTATCCGGGCGTCGAGGTGCTGGCGTTAACGGCAGTGGAAGTTCGAAACGGTCACACCACCAAATTCCGCGTCAGGCTTGAGTTGAATGAGGTCGGTCAGCACGCGGGTATTCCTGCGCACGTGTGCCTGAAGTCGAATTGGTCCGAGGGTTTCGAGAGCGGCGATATCTGTGAGCTGGAAGCGCGCTTTTATCATTTGGCGCACGGCTGGTCCGATGCGCCACTGCCAGACACCTATCTCACCGACTGGGACGCCGATGGCGGCGGTCGAGGCGTGGTGATGATGGAAGACCTTGGTCTGGCCGCCGGGAAATTTGGCCATAGCACCGATCACCTGGGCGTGGATGGCGTCGCTCGGGGGCTGGAGTCACTGGCGACGTTGCATGCTGCCACCTGGAACAGTCCGCAGCTACGGGGCCAGGGCTGGCTGCCGGTGTCGATGGCCAACCCGGTGGACTGCGACGGCCTGCTGCGTATGTACAACTACATCAAGGTCAATCTGCGCAAACCGGAGTACCAACGCCTGTTGCCGAAATGGATGTATGAGACACCGGAGTTGTTCAGCCATGCGTTTGATGAATTGGCAGCTTTCGAGCGCGAACAGTCGTCACCCAGCTGCCTGATCCATGGTGATTCGCATCAGGGCAACAGTTTTTTACGCAGCGACGGCCAACGTATCTGGCTGGATTGGCAACTGTCGAGGCGTGGCCGGCCATGGCGCGATATCGCCTATTTTATGCTGGGGGCCTTAACCGTCGAGGAACGGCGCGCCGATGCGCAACGCCTGCTGCGGGTGTACCGCGAAAAACTGATCAGCCTCGGTGCCGAAGGCGTGCTTGACCAGGACGCTGCCTGGGAACAGTTTCGCCGTTGGCCGGTTTGGGGGATGCAGACCTGGATGTCGAATATGGATGACTGGGGGCAGGACGGTTTGCCGATGGTGGAACGTTTCTTCGCCGCTGCAGAAGATTTTGATACCGTGCGTTTGCTCACACATGGGCGTAAGCCTCGCCGTACGCCGACACTGGGGCAGGGCGCGCGTCCGTTAACGCAGGCCTATCAACATCTACTGGAGGATTGAGAATGGTCGGGCAGGAAGAGTTGCGCTTGCAGGGTGCGGATAACTTTCGCAGCCTCAAAGGTATTCCCACCGGTTGTGGTCGTCGTATCGGCGACCATTACCTGTTACGGGCAGAACAGCTGGATCGACTGACCGCTGAAGACTGGCAGACCTTGCGGCGGATCGGCCTGACAACCGTCTGCGATTTACGCAGCGCCGCAGAGCGTGAGCGTTACCCGAGCGGCGTACCCGATTCGGCTATCGCGCAACTCCACCTGGAGGTGCTTGGTGATGTTCGTGCCGACCCACGGATTGCCGCCATGCTCGCTGATAATCCAGAGACTCAGGGCGCGCGAAACATGATGTTGGAGGTCTACCGGCAACTTCCGCACCTGTTGGCGCCGTTGTTGCCAGCGCTGTTCGAGCTGTTCTCTACCCGCAATGCATCGGTGCTCATTCATTGCACGGCGGGTAAGGACCGCACCGGGGTCGCGGTGATGTTGCTGCTGCACGCACTGGGCGTCGCACCGGAGCACATCATGGCCGACTATGTGCTCTCGGCACGTCGCTTCAGTCAGCTGGAGGTGGCGCGTCAGCAGGCCATGAGCACCACGGTGAGCCACCTGGTCGGCCAAGCGGTCAGCGAGGCGGCCATTGATGCAGTGCTGGATGCCCGTCCCGAGTACTTGAATGCTGCGTATGCAGTGATCGACGCCGAGTACGGTGGACTGGATCTTTACCTGCAGCGCTTCAGTGGTTTGAGCCAGAAAGGCTTGCAGACATTGCGCGATACCTTGCTGGTCGCCTAGGTCACGACTTCGGTCACTACCCGCGCGGGTTTCCATTGCGCCAATCCAATTCCCAGTAAAATCAATCCGCCTCCGACCGCGTGGTACAGGTGCAATGTTTCCCCCAGCAACACAATCGCCAACACCGCGGTAAATAACGGGACCAGGTTCATCAGCACGGCGGTTTTTTCTGGCCCCAGGGTTTGCAAACCACGCATCCACAAGCCGGGCGCCAGCGCTGAGGCAAACAGACCCGCGAACAACACCAGCGGGACATTTGCGGTTGTCAGGGCTATCGAAGGGGCCAGCACAAAGGGCGGCACCAACAGCAGGGTGCCGCAGATTATTTGCACGTAAAGGCTTTCCCAGGTCGGCAGGGGAATCTGCCAGCGCTTGACCAGCACGCAGTACAACGCGTACGACAGCGAGGCCAGCAACATCATCAATTCCCCTTGGCCAACCCCGTGTGCCCAGAGCGAGGGCAGGTCGCCTGCGGCCAGCAACCACGTCAGCCCGGCAAACGACACCAGAGCACCGACCAATAACGTCGCGGTCGGTTGGGTATTGAGCAGGGGAAAGGCGAGCAGCACGGTGAGCAGGGGCATGGTCGCCAGGATCAGGCCCATGGAAGTGGCGCTGACAGTGTGCGCGGCGAAATAGGCCAGCGACTGGTACAGCGACATGCCGAGCAAGCCCAGCAGCCACAACTTGGGCAGGTGCGGCCGAATCTGCTGCCGCAACCGCCAGACCTTGGGCAACATCACCGGTGACAACACCAGCAACGCGACCAGCCAGCGGTAAAAGGAAATGGCTGCGGGGTCAATCACCCCAACCGAAAGGCGATTGACCACGGTACTGGCGGCCCAGATCAGCGTGGCAAGAACAGGGAACAGCAAGTTCATCACGGGGGCGCCAACGTTGAGGGTGCGCACTACGCACCGGAGAGTTTGTCGATATGTTTTGGTGTTATTCGCTGGCAGCGTTACGTGCCGCAATCGTCGCGGCAAAATCGCGTTTGAGGGTTGGAAAGTAGGCAATCTGCCCACCCATGCCGCCGGCAATGTCAATCGAGGCGGCGCTGATGAAGCTGGCATATTCACTGGCCAGGAACAGCGCCATACCGGCAACGTCTTCAGGTTTGCCATAACGCCCGAGCGGTACCACCTTCATCACCATGGCGTCGAACTCCTCGCGACTGACGCCAGGTCCCATTTCCTTGTAGTGACGATCCCATTGACCGGTATCGATCCAACCCATGTTCAGGCTGTTGACCAGGATATTGTCTTTGGGCAGTGACATGCCCAATGAGCGGGAGAGGGCGATGCACGATGCGCGATTGATTACTGAGGGAATTCCGTCGGGCGTCGGAATCACCCCGGCCAAGGCGTTGATTTCGATGATCCGTCCCCAGCGCTGTTCACGCATGAACGGCACCACCGCCTGCACGAATCGGAAATGCCCCATCTGCAGAATGTTGGCATGTTCGAGGATGACTTCCGGAGTGAGGGTGTCGAGGTTGCCGCCACGGCCTTGACCGGCGTTGTTCACCAACACATCGACCCCGCCCCACGCGTGTGCAACTTCAGCAACAAACGCCTTGACCCCCTCACTGTCCGTCACGTCGACAGCCCGGGCAATCACCGCCTGGGCGTGTTCCGCAAGTTGCGCGCCGACTTCCCGGACGTCTGACGCACTACGGGCGCATATCGCTACCCGCGCCCCTTCAGCTGCGAATGCCCGGGCGATGGCCAGACCAATGCCCCGCGAAGCGCCCGTGATGATCACGCGTTTGGCACTCAAATCAATATTCATGGTGGCTCCTCTTGTTTTTCTTCTGGCGGTTCACTGCCGTTTTACCCGCGCAACGCCAGGCGTTCTGTGGGATGGCAGGGGCTATTGAAAGCCCAAAGCACAAAAGCGTCAAAGTTTATTTGAACGTTTATCTGTTTTGTGTGCAGTATTTACCGGCGAAACGCCTTTGCTGGAACGATTCTTCACCTTGACGGGTGTGAAATTCTATATGGAGAATGCAAATCTTTATGTGGAATTTTATTTTGTGATCCGTTACGGTGACTTTCAACTGAGGAGGAAAGTGGGTCTGGATGCGTGCCAGACCTCTTCAGCGGACTGTCCAGGCGAGACATTCAACGATATTGTGGGGTAGCGCATATCGCTGGAGCGACCGTTTGAACGCACATAGCGACTGAAAATAACAATAAAAGGTAGTGTGTATGAATCATAAGACCAAGCAGAGTCGGCTGGTACTGGCTCAAGGTGCGCTTACGCTGATGATGGTTGGCGGCTCTCAAGGCGTCATGGCGCTCTCTTTCGATCTGCCGAACCCTGATTATCGCCTGCGTTGGGACAACACGGTCCGCTACAACCTGGGCATGCGGACTGACAGTCAGGACAGTCGCATCATGAACACGCCGAACTTCGACGAGTCCGACGGCAAGTTCGATAAAGGCGACATTGTTACAAATCGTCTCGATGTGTTGAGCGAACTCGACTTTTCCTACCTCAACGAGTGGGGTGGACGCCTCAGTGGTGCCGGCTGGTTTGACCAGGCCTATAACGATCACGATGTGAAAAGTAACGTTCCCGGCTACGCCACCAGCTATCACAACAATCGTTACAGCGACGAAGTGAAGCGCTACATGAACGGCCCGTCGGGAGAGATTCTCGATGCCTTTGTCTGGCGCAACTTCAACATCGGCGACACACCGGTCAACGTGAAAGTCGGTCGTCACACCAACTATTGGGGTGAAAGCCTGTTGTTCGGCGCTCACGCCGTGTCCTACTCCCAGGCCCCCAGCGATGGCGTGAAAGCCTCGACCAGCCCGGGTATCGAAACCAAGGAAGTGTTTCTGCCGGTGGGGCAGATCTCGGCCAAGGCCCAGGTCACTGATCACCTTTCGGTTGCCGGTCAATACTTCTACGAATGGGAGCCCACGCGCATTCCTTATGGGGGTACCTATTTCGGCGCGGCCGACCCTTTGTTCGAAGGTCCGGACCAACTGCCGGTAGCGCCTAACGGAGCGACGTTGCAGCGTCAGGATTCGCGCTTCGGTCGCGATGGCAAAAACTGGGGCGTGATGGCCAAACTCAACGTTGAAGAAGTCGAATCGACGTTCGGCGCCTACTATCGCCAGTTCGACGACTACCAGCCTTGGCTGGCCCCACAGGTCAAGGCAGCGCTGGGTTCGTACCGGGTTGTTTACCCGCGTGGCGTGAAGCTGGCAGGCGTCAGTTTTGCTCGGGTTTTCAACACGGTTGCGGTCGGCTCTGAACTGTCCTACCGCATGAACGGTGCCTTGAATGCCACTGGCGTCAGCGCGCTGGACGACGAAGGCCCGCGCGGCGACACCATTCACTTTATTGCCAACGCCGTTTACGGCGTGCCGCGTAACTTCATTTCGAACAACGCGACCCTAGTGGGTGAGTTCGCCTACAGCCACCTGGATCGCGTGACTGAACACGAAGAGCTCTATAAAGGTGTCGGAAAAGCCGCTTGTACCAATGCCAGAACGCCAGGTATCGCCGGGTCCGGCAGCGAGTCGGATGGCTGCTCCTCGAAAGATTATTATGCGGTCGCGGTCAACTACACTCCGCAATACATCTCGATCTTCCCCTCCTGGGACATGGATGTACCTCTCACCGTCAACTACGGCCTGCATGGCAACGCACCAACAGCCGGTGGCGGCAGCGAAGGCGCGCTGGCTTACTCCGTCGGCGTCAAACTCACTTATGCCCAGCTGTATGAGTTCGGCCTGCGTTATGCCGACACAGCGGCCCAACCGAAGAACCTGGCCAATGGCACCGTCGCCGGTAACGGCAACGTAGGCGGTGAAGACCGCGGCTGGCTGGCTTTTACCTTCAAGACCTCCTTCTGATAAATCAAACAAGAATCGGAGAACGTGTTCATGAAACGTCCACTTGCATTAACTGCCGTCCTGATGAGTTTTGCGACCTGTAGCCTCACAGCCGCCGCTGCTGGCGACGCCTCGGACCTGGGTAAGAGCCTGACGCAGTTCGGAGCGATTCAGGCCGGTAACGCCGATGGCACGATCCCCGCTTACGAGGGCGGCCTTACCACCGCTCCGGCGGGTTTCAAGCCCGACAGCGGGTTTTGGGTTGATCCGTTCAAAGATGAAAAGCCACTGTTTCGCATTGACGCCAAAAACGTCGACAAGTATGCGGACAAGCTCAGTGAGGGGCAGAAAACCCTGATCAAGAAATACCCGACTTACTACATCGACATTTACCCAAGCCATCGCACGACTGCCTATCCCAAAGCGGTACTCGATGCCACCGTGCGAAACGCCAGCAGCTGCGCGATCCAGAAAGATGGCCTGGCCGTTGATCCATCTTGCCGTGGCGGCCTGCCGTTCCCGATTCCGAAGACCGGCAATGAAGTGATGTGGAACCAGCAGGTGCGCTACAAAATCGGCACCGGCTACTCGACCACGACTTCGTCCAACAGCTGGGTAGTCGACGCCAACGGCTCGATCACCAAGACCGCTGAACAGGCGACATTCGAAGAAACCCCGTACTACCAGGTGACTCAGGCGGATCGCGATCCACTGATGTACGCACGAGTGTTCTCGCGCAACGACTATCCGGCGCGGCGCTCCGGTGAAGTGGTGGTGCTCACTGACTTCCTCGATCCATTGGCGAAGGCCCGTCGTTCGTTCAGTTATTCCCCAGGCCAGCGCCGGGTAAAACTCGCACCGGAATTTGCCTTTGATACACCCGTTGCCAGCCAGGGTGGCGTGACGCTGTTCGACGAACTGCAAATGTTTTCCGGGAGCCAGGACCGCTTTGACTACAAGCTGGTCGGTCGCAAGGAAATGTACATCCCGTACAACGCCTACAAATTCTACTTCGGCGTCGGCAAGCAGGAAGACCAGTTCATGCCGCACCACGCCAACCCGGCGAACGAGCGTTGGGAGCTGCATCGGGTGTGGGTCGTGGAAGCCACGTTGAAGCCGGGTATGCGCCACGTCTACAGCAAACGCACCTACTACCTGGATGAAGATACTTTCGGCGTCGGCCTGTATGACGCCTGGGACAAGAGCGGCGCGTTGTATCGCTCGATCTTCCTCAGCGGCGTCCAGCTCTACGACAAAAACATTCCCTATAACGTGAAAAACGTCGTGTATGACTTCAACAAAGGCATGTACGCGTTGCTCAACGATGGTTTGAAGGGCGGCTACAAGTTCATCGACAAACCACTCTCCGAGCGTGACATGAATCCTGAAGCCATTGTGGCTCGGGTCACCCAGCGCTGATGTGATTTCGCCTGTCCTGCCTGCCGGTTTGCGCATCAAGCCGGGCAGGCAGAACAGGTGTGTTTGCCACGCGGGATGGTTAAGGAATAAAAATAATGACTAGCCCTTGCCCTGCTTCTTTTCTTCTCTGCACTTCGCGTCTGCTCCTGGCAGTCGCGTTTGCGGTCGGCGCGAGCTCATTGCTGACGACGCCTGCCTACAGCGCCGTCGCGTTGTCGGCCGATTCGCTCGACGTGCCGGCGCAGCGGATCGATGAACACCTGCCCGCACCCTTGCTGTCGGTCGCCACAGCGGGCGACGCGATGATTGGCGTCGGCCTGCACGGGTTGATCCAGCGCTCCATCGATGAGGGCCGCACCTGGCAACAGGTCGATAGCCCGGTGTCCAGCGATCTTGTGCAAGTGCGGTTTCGCGACGAGCGTCATGGCTGGATCGTCGGTCACGATGCGGTGGTCATGCACACCACCGATGGCGGTCAAAGCTGGCAAGTGCAGCTCGACGGGCGCCGCTTGTTGACCTTGCTCAACGCTTACTACGGCCCACGGGCCGAACAAGGTGATGAAGCCGCAGCCCAGATGCTTAAGGAAGTGGCTATGGCCGCCAGTACCTCGGCGACGCCGGACGTGTTGGCCGCACCCTTTCTCGATGTGATGTTCGATGAGCACGGCAACGGATTTGCCGTGGGTGCCTTCGGCATGTTGTTGCACAGCACGGATGACGGCCAGAACTGGCAGCCGTGGACCGAGCGCAGTGATAACGATCGGCGCATGCACCTGTATGGACTGGCGGAACAAGCGGGCACTTTTTACATCGGCGGGGAGCAGGGTTTGCTGCTGCGTCTGGATGGTCCGCAACAACGTTTCGTGAAAATCGATACGCCCTACACCGGCACTTACTTCGGCGTCCGCGCCTTCGACGGTCTGCTGCTGGCGTACGGGCTGCGCGGCAACCTGTTTGCCAGCCGTGATGACGGCCAGCAATGGCAGCCTGTGGCAACCAATCTCAATAGCAGCCTGGTCAGCATTGTCGAGCAGGGTGATGCCTTGATCGTCGTGAGCCAGGGTGGGCAACTGGTCAGCGTTGACCGGCAGAGTTTGCAGGTCACCCCGCTGGCAGATGCGCGGGTAGGCGAGGTGTATGCAGCCAGTGCCACCAAACAGGCTGGGAGCCTGCTTGTCACGCGCTTCAGCGGCGCCAAGGTCATCGATATCGCCCAGGCCAACTAAAGCCCCCGGCACGATTCCCCTACGAGAAAGAAAAAATGGTCGAGCAAAAATTCAACAGCGGGATGCCAGTGATTGCCAACCTGGAGGACTTTGACAAAAACTCCGGTGGCTGGTTTGAACGGGTCATATTCCGTCATCGCATGGTGGTCGTCGTTGCCTGCTTGCTCGCCACTGTGGTGCTGGGCTTCTTCGCTACACGGCTGCAAGTCAATGCCAGCTTCGAAAAAATGATTCCCAGCTCCAGCCCTTACATCAAGAATTACCTGGCGTATAAAAACCAGTTGCCAGGCCTGGGCAACAGCATTCGCGTCGTGGTGGAAAACAAATCCGGTGATATCTACGACGCCGACTATCTGCTGGCGCTGCAAAAGGTCAACGACACCCTGTACCTGATTCCAGGCATCGACCGCTCCTGGATGAAATCGCTGTGGATGCCCATCGTTCGCTGGAAAGAAGTGACGGAGGAGGGCATTGATGGCGGTGCGGTCATGCCATCGGATTACGACGGCAGTGACAAATCGATCACGGCCTTGCGCCGCAACATTATGCGTTCCGGGATCATTGGCAACCTGGTGGCGAACGACGGCCGGTCGAGCATGATTGTCGCGCCGCTGCTCGATACCAATCCGCAGACCGGACAACCCCTGGATTACGGTGATTTTTCCAAGCAACTGGAAGCGCAGATTCGCTCGCTGGAAAGTGACAAAGTGGGCATCCACATTGTGGGTTTCAGCAAGCTGGTGGGCGACCTGATCGACGGCCTGTATTCGGTCATGCTGTTCTTTGGCGCATCGGTACTGATCGCCGGGTTGTTCGTCTATTTCTATACACGCTGCCTGCGCAGTACCTTGCTGCTGGTGAGCGTGGCAGTGGCGGGGGTGGTGTGGTTGCTGGGTTTGATGCAACTCCTCGGCTACGAACTGGACCCTTACTCCATCCTGGTGCCGTTCCTGATTTTTGCCATCGGGATCTCCCACGGCACGCAAAAAATGAACGGCATTCTTCAGGACATTGGCCGTGGCACCCATAAATACATTGCTGCGCGCTATACCTTCCGCCGCTTGTTTCTCACTGGCTTGACTGCGCTCCTGACCAATATCGTTGGTTTTGCCGTGCTGGTGATCATTGATATTCCGGTGATTCGCGACCTGGCACTGACCACCAGCATTGGTGTCGCCGTGCTGATTTTCACCAAGTTGCTGCTGATTCCGGTGGCGTTGTCGTACCTGGGCGTCAGTAAGAAAGCCGCGCGTATCGCCATCGCCAAAGATCAGGCCGGCGCAGAAAACCGCGGTTTTCTCGGGCGTCTGTGGAGCGGCCTGGATCGCTTCACCGAACGGCCGATGGCCACGGCGGTGATTGCCGTATCGCTGGTGGTGACGCTGATTGGCAGCGTGGTGATGATGCACCTCAAGGTCGGTGATCTGGATCCCGGTGCACCGGAGTTGCGTGCGGATTCGCGCTATAACCGCGATAACGCCTACATCACCAGCCACTACGGACTTTCCAGTGACCAGTTCGTGGTCATCATGAAGACCAACGAAGACAGCTGCCGTCTGTACCAGTCGCTGCAAAGCATGGACAAACTGGCCTGGCGCCTGCGCCAGACGCCTGGTGTACAAACCACCCAGTCGCTGGCCGAAACCGTGCGCATGATCAGCTCCGGCATGGCTGAAGGCAGCCCGAAATGGTTGAGCATCAGCCGCGACCAGGCGATCACCAACTCGGCGGTGGATGCCGCGATGATTTCTGCACCGGGCATCACCAACCAGCAGTGCTCGGTCACTCCATTGATCGCCTACCTGGCTGATCACAAAGCCGACACACTGAGCCGGGTGTTGAAAGTTTCTGAAGAGTTCGCCAAGGAAAACAACACACCCGCTGGCGCCGAGCAGCCTGTGGAATTCCTCCTGGCTGCGGGTAATGCCGGGATCGAGGCCGCCACTAACATTGAGGTAGAGAAGGGCATCATCACCATGTACCTGGCCGTGTATGGCGCTACGGCCTTGCTCTGCCTGCTGACCTTCCGCAGTTGGCGCGCAACCCTGGTGGCGCTGATTCCTTTGCTGATGACTACGATCATCTGCAAGGCGCTGATGGTCTGGTTGGGGATCGGCCTGAAAGTAGCCACCTTGCCGGTAATCGCCGTGGGTGTCGGTGTCGGCGTGGACTACGCGCTGTATCTGCTCAGTGTGCAACTGGCGGTGCAGGAACGCGGTGGAAGCCTGGCGGTTGCGTATCGCCGCTCGCTGGATTTCACCGGTCGGGTCGTGGCGCTCGTTGGCCTGACCATGGCCGCCGGGGTGATTACCTGGGCCTGGTCGCCGATCAAGTTCCAGGCGGACATGGGCATTCTGCTGACCTTCATGTTCCTGTGGAACATGCTCGGTGCGCTGGTGCTGATCCCGGCCCTCTCGCATTACCTGCTCAACCCGAAAGGCAACTCCAAGGCCGGCGTGACCCTCGATCTGGAGGACGCGCGCGCCCAACAGGAACCGCGCAAACCCGCGGCCAGCGCACCTGCACCCCAATTGACCGAGCTCGCCTTACCCCGGCGTGTCCGCTGACTAATAGCCGGGCACAGACCTGGCTGGCAACTGCAAGGAGAGAACAATGTTCGAGTTATTGATGAGTGCCGACATGATGGTTCCGGACCCGGACGGCATGACGGAAATGTTGGTCGACAAGCTCGGCATCTACAAACACGAACGCTGGCGCCAGGCGTTCGATAATCACCCGTATATTGCGCATTTCCTGCGGGTACACAAATCCCTCGCGGTGTCGCCTACGCGCATCGAACCGCAGTGGCACCTGGATCGGCCGAACCCCGGTGATCCGTTGTTCCATGACTTTCTGGAAAGCCTGAAGGATTTCCAGGGGCATCATCGGCCGATGATCACGCACTCCATCGTGCTGGCCCTGCACGGGGACAAGTTCGACGCGCTGGTAGACAAACTGATGCGTCGTCGCTTGCCTTTCCGCATGGCGCAGCGCACCCCGGAAATGCCCTTCGACCGCTTATGGCTGGGTGCCACTCCCGAGCAACCGTATTACCAGCCCACGGTGGATGGCGGTTTGTGCATTGAGATCATGCCGACCGAGCCTTTGCAGATGCCGCCGGAAACGTATCAGTTGCCACCGATGCAGCCGCGTGATCTCAAGCCCGGCGACATGGTCCGCGTCACCGCCCGTGGCTTCCTGGTACGCGACCTCGATGAAACCCTGCGTAAGGTCTCGACCAACCTCGATTGGGAACCGAGCGGGCCGGTCGAGAGCATCGGCAGCGAAGGTTACCGCCGTGCGCGTATGGGTTTCACCGTGCCGAACAGTGCCACCCTCGATGTCCTCGAGGCGACCTACTGGAACACCGACGCCGGCCACTACGTCAATAACTGGGGGCCGGGTCCGTACTACATCCGCATCGGTGTCAACGATCTGGCTGCCAAGGCCGAGGATCTGCGGTCACGCGGCACGCGGTTCCAGTGGATCGAATCCTCCGAGGCCGTCGGCGGCCGTGCGTTGATCAAGATAGACCCACAAGAACTCAATGGCCAGGTCTTCGAGTTCGAGGAGTGCCCTGTATGAGCACAGCGCAAGAACCGCAGTCTCCCGTTTTGATCAACGATGCGGTGCGCCTTGAGCGTGATGCCATGGTGGGTTGGGTGGTACTGACCCGGCCCCGGCAGATCAACGCCATCAACGACGATATTCGTCAGGGCGTGCCGCAAGCACTGGCGCTGTTGCAGCAAGACCCGGACATTCGCGTGATCGTGATTCGCGGGGAAGGTGAGCGAGGCTTTTGTGCGGGTGCTGATATCAAGGAGCGTCGTGGCCCGGAATCGAGCCTGCAAGTGCGGCAGCGCATGGAACAGGTGCGCTGGATCGAAGCGCTGGATGGCATCAGCAAACCGGTGATCGCTGCCATTCATGGTTATTGCATGGGCGGTGGGTTGGAACTGGTGCTGGCGTGTGACATCCGCTTCGCCGCGCCCGATGCCGTGTTCGCCCTGCCGGAAACCGGCCTGGGGCTGATTCCCGGCGGCGGCGGTACGCAACGACTGTCCCGAGTGGTGGCGCCGGGTCAGGCATTGGACATGTTGCTCACCGGTGACCGGGTGGGCGCCGAACAAGCGCAGCGCATTGGTCTGGTCAGCCGCCTGGCCAGCGACAACGCCAGCCTGCTGGACGAAGTACGGGCCTTTGCTCAGCGCATCGCCGTCAAACCACCCACCGCGTCGGCGTTTGTCAAACAGGCAGCACGGGCGGCGCTGGACATGGACCTCAAACGTGGCCTGGACCTGGAGCTTGATCTGTTCGCCTTGCTGGCCCCGACCAAGGATGCCCGCGAGGCGGCCCAGGCGTTCAGTGAACGGCGCGAACCGCGATTTACCGGCGAGTAAAGCGCCACTCAAAACAATAAGGAACAGAGCATGAGCACAGGAAAACTGGCAGGACGAGTGGCCATTATTACCGGCTCCGGTGGCGGCCTGGGCGCTGAGTGCGCACGGGTGCTGGCGTCGCATGGTGCAAGTATTGCGGTGGTCGATATCAATTTCGAGGGGGCCACAGCTGTGGCCCAGTCACTCCTCGCCGAGGGGCATCAAGCCTTGGCGATCGCCACCGACGTCTCCTCGGAAGACGCCGTGCGCGCGATGGTTGCTCAGGTTAAACAGCATTTCGGCCGTATCGACATTCTGCACAACAACGCGGCGATCCTGAACGCCGAGCAACGTCAGCTAGACCGCGATTTCGTCAACCTCGACATGCAGGCCTGGGACCGCGCCATCGCCGTCAACCTGCGTGGCGCGGTGCTGTGCACCAAGCATGTGATTCCGGTCATGCTGGAGAACGGCAAGGGCTCGATTATCTTCGCCACCTCGGGTCTGGGCATGCAGGGCGATATGTCCCTGACCGGCTACGCCACCTCCAAGGCGGGGCTGATGATGCTGCCGCGCATGGTCGCCTCGCAATACGGCAAACAAGGCATTCGCGGCAACGCCGTGCAGATCGGCCTGGCGCCTTCGGAACACGCCATGCCTGAACCCTTGCTCGACATCCTGCGCGACAACCACTGCACTGCCGAGCTGGGCACGCCTCGGCAGATTGCCGATGTGGTGGCGTTCCTGGCCAGTGACGAATCCTCATTTGTCACGGGCACCACGCTGGTCGCTGATGGTGGTTTCAGCAGCCACACCCCCTCCCTGGTGGCGATGCGCGCGCTGTTTGCGCAGATGGGCCGCACCGGCATGTAACCCTTGCCCGGCGCATCCCGTGCGGTGCGCCGCGGCTGATCTTTGCCGCCATAGCCGCCGCGCGCCGCTGTGGTTGAACTCGACTTGGAATTAATTGATGAACCAGAACCAAAATGCGAGCACTACGGATTTTGATGTGATCATCGTCGGCGGTGGCACCAATGGCCTTTCGGCTGGCTGCTACCTGGGCCTGGAAGGCAAGAAGGTGCTGGTTCTGGAGGCATTGGACAAGGTCGGCGGGATGGCCTCCTCGGGTTACCTGATACCCGAAGCGCCGCAGCATCTGGTTCATCCCTGTGCCCTGGACATGATGTCGATGCGCGTGCATTCCCATGTGCCAGCGGAGCTGGGACTTGATCGACACGGTTTCAAATCGATAGAGCTTGCGCCGGGGTATGTGTACTTGCATCCGGATGGCCAATCTCTGATCTTCTGGCGCGATCGCGAGAAAACCGCCGCCGAGATCCGCCGGTTCAGCAGCAAGGATGCCGAGGCGTTTCTGCAGTTCATGAAAGTCATCGACATGTTCCTCGATATCGCGCTGCCGATGATGCGTGTCGACCCGGCCAAAACAAACCTCGGCGTGAAGCTGAAAATGCTTGGCACCGCCATCAAACACAAAGCGCTGAAACCCGAGCTGATGGCGCTGATGACAGGCTCCGCGTTGCAGGCGGCACGTGAGCGCTTCGAGCATCCGGTGACCATTTCCGCGATGTGTGCACTCACTGGGCTGGCAGGGGATATCAGCGCCGATGGCGGTGGCATCTATTACGCCTTGCTCGGTTTCCTTCATCGTTTTGGCGTGGGCCGGGTATTGGGTGGCATGCAGCAGTTGAGCAATGCCATGCAGACTCGACTGGAAGAGCTGGGCGGGCAAGTGCTGGTGTCGGCCAGCGTCAGTGAAATCGTTGCCAGGGACGGTCTGATCAAAGGCGTGAAACTGGCTGATGGTCGTCAGTTCACCGCACGTGCGGTCATTGCCGGCTGCCACCCCAAGCCGGCGTTGGACATGGTTACCCGTGGTGAAATCCCTCAACACCTGCTGACCCGTATCGCCATGGCACCTGCTAACGGCAGAGGGTCGGGACCATTGAAGGTGGATGTTGCCCTGCGTGGGCAGATTTCTTTGCCGCGTTTTGCTGCCATTCGCGGCGATGGCGTGGATTTGCGTAAAACCGTCATGCTGATCGGCACCGAAGAAGCCGTGCTGGAAAACTTCGCCGCCTGCGCCCGTGGTGAAGTACCGAAGTTGCCCTATATCACCGTGGCCGCACCCAGTGCGGCCGACCCTTCACAAGCGCCAACCGGGCAGGATGTGTTGTACATCTATCCGCCGGTGATGCCGGTGAATCCCAATGAAGGTTGGGACGCGCTGCGTGAGCGGGTGGCCGACCAGGTGCAGGAACAGCTGTATGACTACATCGATGGGATCGAGGGGCAGGTGATTGGCCGACATATCGAGGCTGCTCCGGATTTTACTGCGCGCTTGAACACGGTGAATGGCTGCGTGGTGCATATCGACACCACCTCGATGCGCTCGAGCACCATGCGCCCGGCGTACGGTTTGGGAGGCGATACCTTGCCGGTGGCGGGACTGTATTTAGGGAGTGCCGGCATTCATCCGGGCGGTGGGGTAAACGGCATGGCCGGGCGGTTGGCGGCCAAGCGGGTGAGCAAGTATTTGCGTAAAAAGGCTGACTGAAGCGGGTCGCTGATTCCAAGCCCCTAAGCAACCCCCCCCTGTGGGAACAAGCCTGCTTCCACAGGGAAAGCTCATTGGGCGAGAGTGTGTGAACGGTGCTTAAACGCCGTCGACGTTTTTTTCTGCGCCCAGCGAAATACTCGCCAGCACAAAATCCGCCGAGTACTGACGCCAGGTGGCCATGCCTTGCTCCGAGTCCGTATCCAGCCCGGCAAGTGCCGACATCGAATAGCGGTTGGTGAACCAGCCAGTAGTCACCAGCGAAGCGCTGGCCAACAACAGGCGCGGGTTGATGTCTGCGCGAAAATCACCACTGGCCGCACCCCGCAACAAAATCGCGTCGAGCTTGGCGATCAGCTTCGGTGCCATTTCCAGAAAATGGTTGCGAGGTGTTTCGTGGGTGTCATGGTAGCGAATGCCTTCCAGCGCCAGGCTGCCGAGGAAGGGGTCCAGACGGTACTGGTCAAAAAAATGGTTGAGCACGGCGCGCATCGCCACTGGCGGTGAAAGCTCTTCGACATTGAGGTTGACCAGCTCGGACATGATGTTGTCCGAAGACTCATCCAGTACCGCTACAAACAGGCCTTCCTTGGAGTTGTAGTAGTGGTAGACCAGCTGTTTGGTAACGCCGGCTTCCCGGGCAATTTCTTCCACGCGCGCACCGGCCAGGCCTTTTCTGGCGAACTCCACGCGCGCTGCCGCGAGCAGGCGATTCATCGTATTGCGTTTGCCCTGTTCGCCACCTTCTCCTGCCTTTACCGCCACCTCGTCCTCCTCATGCCAGTTTTGGCCAGGTTATTCACACCTTGAAGCATTTCCCCGGGGGCCTTCGTTTGACCCCAAGTCAAACGAAGCGGACTACCGGCGCAGACACAACCACATACCATGGGTCGGCAGCCGGACAATCTTGGTGTGCAAGAAGAATAAAAACAAGACAGGAGCTCCTGATGAGCAACGAAAGCGCAGCACTGGACCTGGCAACCGCATACTCCGCTGTGTCGGACATGTATCGGGGCACCGACCTGGATATTCACGCGGTGTGCCGCGAGCAACGGCTGAAATCGCCCATCTATGAAGGCGACTTCATCACCCAGTTTGGCGTGCCGACGAATGCCGGCACCCAGCAGGGCACTCGCCCGACCTTCGCCTTGTTCAAATACCAGGATGTAATGACTGTCCTGCGCGATGGTGCGACCTATACCAGCGGTTTTATTGCCGAAGGTCTTGGCGCGTTTTTCGATGGTTTGATCATTCTTGCCATGGACGGTGACGAGCACCGTAAGGTGCGCGCCTTGCTGCAACCGGCCTTTATGCCGGAGACCGTGAACAAGTGGCGCCCGCAGATCGATCAAGTGATTCGCGAGGAGTACATCCAGCCGATGTTGCCGGCAAAGAAGGCCGACTTGATGAAGTTCGGCCTCGAGCTGCCGATTCGCGTCATGTACGCTTTGATGGGCTTCCCCTCGGATGAGCCCTCCAAGTACAAGCAATACGCCGCGTGGGCCTTGGCCATTGTCGGCGGCAACCAGATTGACCCGAGCAAAATGGTTGAAGCGCGACGTCAGGCCGGCATCGCTGTCAAAGGTCTGTACGACGCGCTTGCCGAGGTGGTGGTGCAACGTCGTGCCGAGGGCAGCCAGGGCGATGATGTGGTCGGGCGTTTGCTGCGCGCGGAGTACGAAGGGCGCACGCTGGATGACCACGAGGTGATCACCTTCACTCGCTCGCTTTTGCCAGCCGCGGGCGAAACCACCACGCGCATGTTTGGCTCGGTAATGACTTTGCTCTTGACCACGCCCGGCTTGCTGGAACGCGTCAAGGCCGACCGCTCATTGATCGGCAAGCTGATGGACGAAACCACGCGCTTTGAACCCGTGGCCACTTTCAAGGTGCGCGAAACCGCCCGGGAAGTGGAATTTCACGGCGTGAAAATCCCCAAGGGTTCGTTCGTCCAGTGCATGGTGGTGTCCGCCAACCGCGACGAAGATGCGTTTGAAAACCCTGAGGTATTCGACATTGATCGCAAGCCAAAACCCTCCTTTGGTTTTGGCTTCGGCCCGCACATGTGTATCGGTCAGTTCGTCGCCAAAGTGGAAATCAGCTGCGCTGTCAACGCCATCCTCGACCTCTTTCCCAACTTGCGACTCGACCCGAGCCAACCCGTCCCGCAGATCGGCGGAGCGCAATTGCGAGGCGTGTCCACGCTCCCGGTGATCTGGGACTGAATCACGCTGTAATCCCGTTTCCCTGCCTCAACAAAAACAACAGAGGGCATCATGAGAACGTTTAAAACCATTCCAGAACGCGGTGATTTCGGCTTTCAACAACTGGTTGGGCCGCACAAGGTCACCGGCGCTTCGATGTCAGCCGAACGCGGCTTCTTCGGCCTGCACCTGAGCAAAAGTTCGCCGTTCGGTTCTGTGCGCGATGAGCAAGGCAACATTTACTCATTCGTACGGTCGCTGATGGCGCCCAATGGCACCCCCAACCCAACCAAGTTCTTCTACCTGAACAATCACGTCGATAACGTCAACCTGCGCATGGACCACGAAAAAATGGCCCGCCAGGCGCTGACACCACTGCCGGTACACAGCCTGGAAGGCGATGTCGCACGTTGGGCCAGCCACCCGGGCGAACCCGGCAACTCTTGGGAGATCACCGCCAGCAGCGAACGCCTGACCTGGAAGGAAGAAGGCCTGTTTCACCTCGAAGGCCGACTGCTTGGCCCAGGTTTGCAGTGGTACCTGCCAGGCGTGGAATGGGGCACCTTTTATGTTTCGCAGTTGTGGGATATCGCCGGTGTCTGCGAGGGGCGTCCGGTGAAAGGCGCCATGGCGCTGGACCAGTTCTACATGGCCGAAGGCGGCGCCATTCACTTCAAGAAAGACTTGGTGGTGAACAACAACAAGCATGTGATCTGGTGGTCCTTCGTCACCGTTTATAAAGATGGCACCTGGGATACCGGCTCTTTCATGGTCGGTCACGACCACTTGGGCTACGCCATTTTCAACAATGAAAAAGGCGAGGTTCGGGTCACCACCGATATCGAAGGAAACACCGAACACAAGGACGGAAGCTACTTCCTCAAATCCGCGAAAATCGTGCTGGAAGGCAAGGAAGAGTGGGAGTTTTTGCCTGATGAGAAGGGCGAGATGATCGACTTCGTCGGTGGCTTCCCGATCACTGCGCAGCAGGAAGGCCGTTGGCGTCGGGTTGGCGATACCCGTGAGCCTTCACACTGGCTGGGCTGGGGTGAATCGGACCGGCGTAATGGCTCGGCCCGCAATGTGCCAGGCAAAGACCTGTAAACAGTTGACCGAAACCTTTACCCCTGTAGGAGCTGCCGAAGGCTGCGATCTTTTGACTTTGACTTTTGAAGGCAAGATCAAAAGATCGCAGCCTTCGGCAGCTCCTACAGGGGAGCGTACGCGTTGTATCAGTAGCCTCCACCAATAACAACAATGAGGAATCACGATGAAATTCCGCGACAAAGTCGTGCTGGTCACCGGTGCAGGTCGAGGCATGGGTCGCGCCATTGCCCTGGCCTATGCCCGAGAAGGCGCCAAGGTGGTGGTGTCGGCACGCACCGCTCGATACGGTGAAGAAACGATCGCACAGATCAAGGCCCTGGGCGCGCAAGCCTGCCTGGTCGGTGGCGACATCGCCGACCGCGAGGCGATCAAGTCAATGGTGCAAGATGGTGTAGAGCACTTTGGTGGCCTGGACATCGTGGTGCATTGCGCTGCCGATACCAGTCACGGGCTGATCGCCGAAATGGCCGATGATACGTTTGATCACATCGTTCGCAGCAATATTCAATCGTTGTTCTGGTTGGCCAAGGACTGCGCACCTTATCTGTCGAAAGCAGCCGACAAAGGCCGGCTGATTTTCATCTCGTCCGGCGAAGCCAACCGCAAATACACCCCTCGCCTGATTGCCTATGGTTCCAGCAAAGCCTTCATGAATGCCTTCGCCCGCGGCCTGGCGGTGGAATTCGGTGCCATGAATATTCTGGTCAACGTCGTCGAGCCCGGACTGATCGGCACTGATCACATGCTCGAAACCCTGGGCAATGAACTGCCGCATAAACTCGCTGCACATTTCCCGGTAGGGCGTCTGGGCGAGTCCGCCGACATTGCCAACGCCGTGCTGTTTCTGACCTCCAACGAGGCTTCCTATATCACTGGCACTTCGCTGCTGGTGGATGGCGGCGCCACCATGATCGCGCTGCCCAAGGTCGAAGAAATCCTCAAGGGCCATTAATCAACCCGCACGTCCGCGATGGGAGTCAGGTCATGACATCGGATACACGCAGTAGCAACACCACGGCCCACGCCGGCAATGATTTTTCCGAGTTCAAGCGCGGCTGGCGCGTGGTTGTCCTGGGCCTGTTTGGCATCTGCACCAGTATTACCGCTGCGTTGCTGTACGCCTTCGGCACCCTGGTGATTCCGCTGGAACAGGCGTTCGGCTGGAGCCGGGGCGACTTGCAGGCCTCCATCACCTTTCTGTTCGCCGGTGTGGCGATTTCCACGCAACTGGTCGGCTGGCTGTACCGTCGGTTCGGGCTGCGCCGGGTAGCGATTGTTTCGATCGTGCTGCAGATCGTCGGTTACTTTGCGATCACGCGGATTGAGGGTTCGATCGGCTGGTTGTACCTGGCGTTTTTCAGCATGCCGATCATTTGTGCCGGAACCATTGCGATCACCTGGACGCAACTGGTCAACCTCTGGTTCGAGCGTAACCGTGGTTTGGCGCTGGCCGTGATTCTGTGTGGCACCGGGCTGATGGCGATGATTCTGCCACCGCTGTTGTCGCGGCTGATTGCCGCCTACGGTTGGCAAGCCGGGTTTATTGCGCTGGGGGCGATGCCTTTGTTGTTTACGTTGCCCTTGTCATTGATGTGGCTGCGCATGCCGGCGCTGCTCACCAGTCCTGACGCGACAACGCAGAAGGAACTTCCGGAGCTGTCCGGCATGTCCTTCAAACAAGCAGTGCGCTCAGGGATGTACTGGGGCTTTAACGTTGCATTGATATTGTCGGTGTCGTTGACCGTCGGCATGGTCACCAACATGGTGCCGATGCTGCAAAGCAAGGGCCTGAGTGCGCAGCAAGCCAGTCAGATCTTCAGTACCTTTGGTATTTCCATCATCGGCGGGCGCTTGTTGGTGGGTTATCTGCTGGACCGCTATTCACCTTCAGTAGTGGCCGCCGTGAGCCTGGCGCTACCCGCATTGGGCTGCGCGATCTTTCTCTTTGGCGGGGCGCAAAACACACCGTTGCTGGTGCTGGCGACCCTGTGCATCGGCGCCAGTGCCGGAGCTGAGTTCGATCTGGCGGCATTCCTGATGGCGCGCTATTTCGGCTTGAAAGACTACGCGCGGATATTTGGTCTGCACCTGTGCCTGATCACCATTGTCTCCGGTCTGGTACCCATGCTGTTCGGCCATCTCTATGACCTGTACGGCAGCTATTCCGCTGTGCTGGTGTGCTGTTTCTGCTGCGCCATTGTCGGCCCGACCATTCTGCTGTGGTTGAGAATGGAGCCAAAATTCCTCGCCCGTCAGCAAAACCTCCAGCTACGACCACATGCCTGAACCCACTTGAGGATGAACGTGAAATGAGCATGGACAAACACACCATCGAGCACTTTCTGCACGGGCAGATCGACTGCTGGAACCGGGGCGACAAAGACGGCTTTTTCGCTCACTACCGCAGCGTCTCGGCCAACGGCTTGAGTATCGAATACGTCGGCAAGCCCCAGGCCGATGCCTGGCAGGTACTGGAAGGCATGTGGGCGCAGCAGCAACCGAAGATTCGCGTTGAAGTGCGCCAGTGCATCGTCAATGGCAATGAAGCGGCGTGCCATCACCTGAACGCCTTTCGCGAGCAGGAAGGCGGTATCGAGACGATCGAGTTGTATCGGTTTGAAGAAGGAAAGTTGTCCGTACGTTACTTCATCAACCAGTAATCGTTGCGCACAGCCTTGTCAGAAAGGCTGTGCGCGTCGTCGCCTAGACGCCATCGGTGGAATGGGACAGCTGCTGCCATTGCTCGATTTCCGCGAGCATCCTGTTGAGCTTGTCGCTGACCTGCTGATAAGCGTCTGAACCCGCCAGGTAACGCAACGGTGGATGTTCGCTGTTGGCCAGGAGCACCAGCGCATCGCCCAGTTTAGCCGGGTTGCCGGTTTGCTGATGGTTGTAGGCGGCCGAAGCGCCTTTGACCTTGGCGGTGAATGCAGCGTAATCCTCCAACCCGCGTGTACCGAAGACCGCGGAGCTGGGGTCGAGAAAGTCGGTACGGAAAACCCCGGGCTCCACCAGCGTGACCTTGATCCCGAACTGCGCCACTTCCTGGGCCAGGGATTCGGAAAAACCTTCCACAGCAAATTTAGACGCGCAGTACAGCGCCGCACCACCCATCCCGACCATGCCACCCATTGAAGACACGTTGAACACCCGGCCACTGCGTTGCTGACGCATGACAGGCAGCACGGCGCGGCAGACGTTGAACACACCGAACACATTGGTCGCGAACTGCTGGTCGGCGTCGCTGGCGAAATTGTCTTCAAACGGCGCCAGTTGTCCATAACCGGCGTTGTTGACCAGCACATCGATTCGGCCAAAACGCGCCACGGCAGTTTCTACGGCAGCCAGTGCCTGGGCTTCGTCGGTCACATCCAGGGCCACTGCCAGCACGCGTTCGCCGTACTCGGCAAAGACAATTTCCAGCGGTTCGATACGCCGGGCGCTGACCACCACGCTGTCACCATCAGCCAATGCGGCTTTGGCAATGGCAGCACCCAAGCCTCGGGCCGCACCGGTAATAAACCAGACTTTGTTCATTGCATCGCTCCAGTCGTTGTGCAAAAAAATGCCGCGTCAGCTTTAAGGCGGGCGCGGCAGCGGGTGTGAAAGATCAGTACGACGTTCAGTCGCGGTTGGCCGCTTCCCAAGCTTTCAGATCGAACCCGTCAGTGGCGGCCTCAACTGCCGTCAGCTTGGGCGCGCGAGCAAGAATCTTGCGCGCCGCCATGTGATCGCCCATGCGATTGCAGGACTCCACGGCCACCAGACGGTCATTGCGGAAACACAGCACAGACGCTTGATGTTCTTCGACTGAACCGAGCACGACGGTACTGTCATAGCCATGCGAGAGTCCGGCGATCTGCAGTTTCAAGTTGCCTTGATCGGTCCAGAACCAGGGCAGGGCGCTATAAGGTGCCGGTTTACCCATCAAGCGTGCAGCCACTGTGCGGGCCTGGTCGATGGCGTTCTGCACCGACTCGAGGCGGGTGTGTAACTCATTGTTTTGCAGGCACGGGAAGCTGGCGACATCGCCTACCGCGGAAATTTGCGGGTCAGAGGTCAGCAGGCTGGCGTCCACCTTGATGCCGTTCTCGATGTCCAGACCGGCTTCAGTCGCCAGCTGCGCATTGGGAATCACACCGATACCAAACACCACCAGGTCAGCAGGGAGTGCACGTCCGTCACCGGTTTGTACCGCGCACACCTTGCCGTTATCGCCGTCGATGCGGCTTAAACCCTGGCGGAAGTCAAAATGGACGCCCCACGCTTCATGGGCCTGGCGAAACAATTCCGACATTTCCCGCGACACGGCACGAGCCATGGGACGCTCGCCCAGCTCCAGTACGTGCACATTAGCCCCTAGGGCAGCGGCCACCGCCGCAAACTCGAGGCCGATAAACCCGGCTCCAATCACCACCACGTTGCGCGCTTCTTTCGCCAGCGGCGCCAGGGCGTCGGCATCGGCTTTGGTTTTGATACCGAACACTTGCGGCAACTCTGCGCCGGGAACCGGCAGGGGGCGGTTGTGGGCTCCGGTCGCCAGTACCAGATGGTCGTAACTGACAGCAGCACCCGAGGCTAACACCACGCGTCGGTTCAGGCGGTCGATCGCGGTCGCCTGGTCATGCAGCAGTTCAATGCGCTGGGTGGTGTAGAAATCAGCAGGACGAAACAGCAGATTGGTCGCCTGGATCTTGCCGAGCAGATAGGCTTTGGACAATGGCGGGCGCTGGTAGGGCAGGCCTGGCTCATCGCCGATCAGGGTGATGCGCCCGTCAAAGCCTTCCTGGCGCAGGGAGGCAGCGACCTGAAATCCGGCCTGGCCAGCACCGACGATAACGACTGAGGCGAGGGTCATGGGAACTCCTTCACGCGCATTCAGAATTGCGACGACGGCAGGTGCAAAACCATGCCGTCCATGTCTTCGCTGATGATCATTTGACAGCTCAAGCGGCTGCTGTCGCGACGTTCGAAAGCGTACTCGAGCATGTCGTTCTCCATGCCTTCCGCCGCTTGCACCTTGCCCAGCCAGGCCTCGTCGACATAGGTGTGACAGGTGGCGCAACTGCAGGCACCACCGCAGTCGGCAGAAATACCCGGCACCGAGGCGAAGGTCGCGGCTTGCATCACCGACTGGCCGATGTCGCCTTTGACTTGATGGGCGGTGCCGTTGTGTTCAATAAATGTCAATGTGGGCATGTTCTGCTCCGATTCTTGTTAGGGGGCTCAGGATTGGCTGGGAATGGTTTGCACGTTGAAGTGCGGCACTCGCCCAAGGGTCAGTAGCAACAGCGGACCGATCAGGCAGCAGGCGGCGCTATAAACCAGCATGGCGTTATACGATCCGGTGCGCGCCAGCATGTACGCAAAGAGCAACGGCGCCAGCGCCGAAGCCACGGTATTGAGGCCCTGATGCACGCCGAACAGGCGGCCGTATTCGCGCAAGCCGAAGTAGCGGGCAATCAGGAACGCGGCAATATCGAACTCCGCCCCGGCGCCAAAACCAACCAGCACCGCCGCCAGCATGAGCGGGGCAAATTCGGTGGTCGGGCTCAGGTAGATGAAACAACCGATAGCGGGCAGCACCAGGCTGATCGCAGACACAATCGGCGGCCACAGACGATCGAGCAGATAGCCGATAAGCATGCGGCCGAAGATCAGCGAAATACCAAAGCAGCTGAAAATGGTGGCCGCGTCCCCCGCGGATAGGCCTCGGGCTTGCAGCATGGGCACGGTGCTGGTGACCATGCCGACAATCGAAGAAATCACCAGGCTGAGCGCCAGGTTACAGGTCCAGAATTTCAGCGAGCCCATGCCTTCACGAAAAGACATGCCGGGCAATTGCTCCAGCGCACGCCCGCCGTCACGGTGACCGGCAACAGAGGGTAGTTTGAACCACAGCAGAATCAGCGGCAGCAGCACCAACAGATTGAGCAGCGCGAGAATCACGAAGGCCGCGCGCCAGTCCCATTGCTCGATGCCCCAGGCCATCAGCCGGGGAATGATGGCGGCAGTGACACCAGTCCCGGACAGACCAATGGCGAGCGCCAGGCCGCGATTGCTGTCGAACCAAAGACTGATCAGCTGGGTCCAGGTTACGGCCAGCGCGCCCATGCCGACGATGGGCAGCAGTGCAAAGGCGATGTACATCGACCAGATCGATTGGGTCAGCTGCGTGGTTGCCAGGTAACCGAGTGACAACAACAGCAGGGAAATAACGGTAACGCGCTTCATGCCGTAGCGCAGGTTGAACCAACCCACCAACTGCAATGACACCACCGCGCCGCCAAACAGAAAGGTGATGCAGGCTTGCAGCTCACTTTTGCTCCAGCCAAAGGCATCGCCGAGCGGCACGACCAGTGTGCCGAAACCATAGAGCAGGGCGGCGTTGATGCTGATGGCCACTCCGGCGACCGACAAAATCAGGATTTTCCAGCTTTGGCGGAATTCGCGCAGATCGATTGCCGCTTCGTTTCTAGACGGGTGCATGGAGTTGGCTTCCTTATAGGTTTTGTTGAGCCAAGCACTGCTACAAGTGGTGATGTGAATCACCGCCAGCAGATTCTTTGAACAGAATCTGGTTTTTTAATCAGAATAAAATCAGAAATTCGGCTTTGTCCAGCGCAGCTATCTGACTAACGGACAAACGAATTTCATGCGTTGCACCCACGGTTGAATCACTCTGAAGCCAGCCGTGTTCAACATCCTGCTGCGATTCCCTTTTTTTAAGCCAAGGCAATGATCAGGGACAGCGGATGAGCCTCAGCATATCCGCGTTAAAAATTAATTGCACATAAAATAAATAAGTGTTCATAATTTGCAAAAGCTGAACCTGATAAAGGAGAAAAAAATGAGTTCAGAAAAAGCGCAGTTCAAAGCGGTGGCCGACCGAAGCCGCTGCTGTGGTTATGGTTTGTGTGCTGCGATTTGCCCCAGCCTGTACAAGCTTGATGCCGATGGCATGGTGTACCTCGACGATGCCCGCGTGCCGCCGGAGTTGGAGGAGGAGGCTCGTGAGGGTGCAGCCGCTTGCCCCGCGGAGGCCATCTGGCTTGAGCCCATCACCCCGGATGACGAAGCCGTTTGATGGCGTGAGCGCCTGCCGCAAACGTGATAACCACTGAGGTGAGGATGTGCTAATGGGTCGATTACCAAACAAGGTCGCGCTGATAACCGGTACAGGCGGCGGCCAGGGCAGGGCTGCGGCGCTACGTTTTGCCCGTGAAGGGGCGATTGTGGTCGGTTGCGATTTCAATGCCGAAGGTCACGAGGAGACTGCAGCGTTGATGCAGGCCGAGGGTTTTACCCTGTACGGCTCGGCACCCGTGGACCTGGGTGATCATGAACAGGCCAAGGCCTGGATCGATGCCGCCGTGGCTGAACACGGGCGCATCGACATCCTGTACAACAACGCTTCCGCCGCACGCTTCGGGCTGGTCAGCGAGCTGTCGATCGAAGATTGGCAGTACACCATGCGCAACGAAATCGACCTGCTGTTCTATACCACCAAATATGCATGGCACCACTTGGCCGAACAGCGCGGAGTGATCATCAATGTATCGTCCACCGCTGCATGGGGTGGCTCGAAAGTGGCCGGCATTTCCGCGCATTCGGCTGCAAAGGGCGCTGTGGTGTCCTTCACTCGCCAGTTGGCGGTAGAAGGGGCGCCGTTCGGTATACGTGCGGTCAGTTTGAGCCCGGGATTTGTCGCGACGCCTGGCACCCGGCCTTTTCTGGAAGACCCCAAAATGCGCGCCATGCTGCTGGATGGCGTATTGATGGATCGCCCCGGCGAACCCGAGGAAGTGGTGGCAATGGCGGTCTTTGTCGCCTCGGATGAGGCTTCATTCATTACCGGTTCGGACTTCGTCATCGATGGCGGGTTACTCGCGATCTAGCACGCGCGGCGCCCTGGCATGGGCTACCGGCACCCTTTCATCTCGAACAATAACAAGGTGAATAACGTGGACATCATCGGTATCGGTTACATGGGCTTTGAGACCCCCAATCTCCAAGCGTGGCGTGAGTACGGCCCTCAGGTGATGGGTTTTGGCATAGGCAAGAACCCCGAGAGTGATCCCGATTCGCTGTACTTCAAGATCGATGATCGTCGGCATCGCTTCGCTTTTCATCCTGGCAAGGTAGACCGCATTGTCTACATCGGTTGGGAAGCGGTGGGGCGCATGGCGTTCGAGGACGGCATCAAGAAGCTGGCAGCCGCCAATGTCGACTTCACTCGCGGTGATGCTGAGCTGTGCGAAAAGCGTGGCGTGCGTGAATTAGTGCGTTTTCGTGACCCGGTGGGGTATCAGCACGAATTGTTTTACGGGCAAAAATGGCTGCCGCGCTCGTTCCAGCCGGGCCGCCCGCACAGTGGTTTCCTTGCCGACGAACGGGGTGCGGGTCATGTGGTGCTGATCACCCCGGACTACACTCCGGAACTGGAAGACTTCCTGCTTAATGTCATGGGTTTCAGCTGGTATGGCGCTGGTGCGGGCAAGGGACGAACCGGTTTCTTCCGCTCCAAACTCAACCATCACACCAGCCATGACATCGCTTATGGTCACGGACCGGGTCGCATGGGCGTGCAGCATGTCGGGCTGTTTGTACGCAACGTGCGTGATGTCGGTGAGACCTACGACATCGTGCGTCAGCGTGAACTGCCGATGATGATGACCCTCGGCCAACATGCCCAGGACCCCCATCTGTCGTTCTACCATTTCAATCCGTCCGGGTTCGCCTTCGAGACCATTGCTGAAATCGAGCCATGGCAAGGCGATCCCTATGAGCTGAATCCAGAAAAACTCAGCCTGTGGGGCCACGAAATGGTCGGGCCAATTCTCGGCGCCAGCGTCAAGACGCCGGAAGAAGTGCTCGACGCCGAGTACCTGCCGACCTACTTGGCCAAGCGCTGACATGCGTCTGGCGCGGGTCGAAGTTGCCGGGCAAGCGTTCTGGGCGTTGCTGAATGCGCAAGCTGATTGCTTTCGGCGAATTAATGCTCCTTTCGCCCACTGGGCCGGGCTAGGGGCGGATCTTGCGCCAGACGCCCTCGACCCGAGTGGCGAATGGTTGCCGTTGTCGGCTGCGCGCCTGCTTGCGCCATTGGAACCCGGTAGCCGGGTTTTTGGTGTGGGCCTCAATTACCTCAGCCACCTCAAGCGCCTTGGCAGTGATTCTCCGGCGCACCCGTTGGCGTACATGAAACCGGAGTCAGCGCTGGTTGGTGCCTATGACGAGATCGATTATTCGCCGCTGACCACCCAGCTTGATTACGAGGTGGAACTGGTCGCCGTAGTGGGCCGCCCGTTGCTGGATGAACCGCATGCCAGCGACTGCCTGCTGGGGTATACGGTGGGCAATGACATAAGTGCGCGCGATGCCGGCAAGCAGATTGGTCGTCTGGACCTGTTGACCCAGAAAGCCATGGACCGCACCACACCGGTAGGTCCATGGATCGTGACCGCGGACGAGCTGGGTGTAACGGGGCAACCGGCTTTAGATATGCGCCTGAGCGTTAACTATGAACTGCGCCAGCAGGACAATACCCGGCAGATGATTTTTCCCCTGGATGAGTTGCTCAATTATCTGGATGCACGCATCAGTCTGCGTCCTGGCGACCTGGTGTTTACCGGATCCACCCACGGCGTAGGACTGGAAAGCGGGCGTTTTTTACGGCCGGGTGATCGGGTCGAGGCTGAGATTGCAGGTATCGGTCGACAGAGCAATACCATCGCTGCGCCACGCCAACTCATCCCCGCCCGTGCGGCGGGGCGACTGGGTCAGCCGCTGGACAAGTAATCCCTGAAACTGACTGGCGTAGCCGCTGAGGAGTGATGATGAGCGAGGGTTCGGCGTGGGCGCCGTTTCGCAACAAAGCGTTCCGCGGTTTATGGCTGGCAGCCGCAGTGGTCAACATGGCTATCTGGATGCAGACGGTCGCCGCGGCGTGGATCATGACCACATTGACGACGTCGGCAGCCATGGTCTCTCTGGTGCAAACCGCCGTGACCCTACCGGTATTTCTGTTTGCCTTTCCCGGTGGGGTGATTGCCGATCGGGTAGACCGTCGCAGTTGGCTGATCATTACCCAGTGCATGATGCTGTTCGCCGCACTGGTGTTGTGTGTGCTGGCGTACAGCGCGCACATGGAAACCTGGGGCTTGTTGGCGTTTACCTTTGTGCTCGGTACTGGCAGTGCGCTGGGCATGTCGGCGTGGATGGTGACCATGGTCGGCGTACTGCCTCGCGACCAGGTGCCGGCTGCAGTGTCCTTGAACGGAATTTCCATCAATGCCACCCGGGCTTTGGGCCCCGCGTTGGCGGGTGCACTGATTGCATACTGGAACACGACCTCGGTATTTCTGGTGATCGCGCTGTGTATGTTCGCGGTGCTCCTCTTCCTCTTTCGTATCGCGCCCAACCCGCCTGCCGTGGGCTTGCCACCGGAAACCCTGACCGGTGGCATGCGCAGTGGCCTGCGCTATATCCGGCATTCAGCGGTCCTGTTCAGCGCCATGAAGCAGGTTCTTGTGTTCACCATGAGTGCCAGTGCTTTATGGGCCTTGCTGCCACTGGTGGCCAAGCAGGAATTGGGTATGGACGCTGGTGGTTATGGCTTGCTCATGGCGTTTCTTGGTGCCGGTGCAGTATTGGCTGCGCTGAGCTTGCCGCGGTTGTATCGCGTATTGGGCATGCGTCATCTGCTGGTTTGCGGCGCCATTTCCTTTGCCCTCGCCACCCTCACTGCCGCGCTATCCAACAACCGCTACGCGGTCTGCGCAATGCTGCTGCTGGCAGGGTTCGGCTGGATGGCGGTCAACGCGACCATTTCAACGGTGGTGCAAACCTATGCCGCCAATTGGGTGCGCGCACGGGTCGCATCGGTCTATGTGTTGATCCTGATGGGCGCGATGGCGGCCGGCGGTGCGATATGGGGGGCATTGGCCGAGTATCTGGGATTGAGCCAGAGCTTGCTGCTCTCGACACTGTTGTTGCTGGTCGGCATCGCGCTGACCCGAAATGGCCATGTGGAACTGGGCCAGGAAGCAGACTTTGCCGAGGTGCAGTTGACCGACACACTCCAGCTGGCCAGTCCGGTGTCCCATTCCGAAGGACCGGTATCGGTGGAGATTGTGTACCAGGTGGCGGCGCCGGACCGCGATGAATTTCTGGCTGCCGTATACGCGGTAGGCAAGGCGCGACGGCGCAACGGTGCGCAAAACTGGCGTTTGTACCGCGACATGGCGGACCCGCAACTCTACAGCGAGCGCTTTATTGTCGAGTCATGGCTGGAATACTTGCGCCAACAGGTTCGGGTGACCCAGGCC
Source organism: Pseudomonas sp. RIT-562 (assembly GCF_026241895.1). GTDB lineage: Bacteria > Pseudomonadota > Gammaproteobacteria > Pseudomonadales > Pseudomonadaceae > Aquipseudomonas > Aquipseudomonas mandelii_F. The sequence continues at coordinate 88,034 of NZ_JAPJIV010000018.1, forward strand.
GACCAGGCCCAAGAGCGTCTCATCGAGCGTTTTCGTCGCGAAGATCTGCAAACCCGTCGTTTGATCTATCAGCCGCCAGTGAAATTAACCGATTGAAGTGTTCGAGTAATTCCCAGATAAAACTTTTACGGCGCCAATCATTCTCAGGTTAGAATGGCGCCACTCTAAAGTTACTGGATTGGGCATGGAACTCACTGACGTCAACGACAGCAGCAAATCGGCCGGCGCAACCCTCGTCAAGCCTGTATCCAACGCCATACGCATCTTGCGCTATCTCAGTCAGGTGGGCACGCCGGAACGTTCAGTGGACATCGCCCGGCAACTGAAAATCAATCCAAGTACCTGCTTCAACATCCTGCGCACCCTGGTGCAAGAGGAGGTGGTCGATTTCAGTGCCCTTTCCAAGCGTTACACCGTGGGCCTGGGCCTGGCGCGCCTGGTTGAACAATTGGTGACTCAGGGTCACCGCGTGCAAATGGCCAAACCCCTGTTGCAGAACCTGGCTGCACGCCAGCGGGTGACCATCACCCTGTGGCGCAAAATGAGCCCTGACCGCATCGTCATTGTCAGTTCCGCCGCGAGCCCGACCGATGTGCGTATCGACATGGCTGAAGGTCAGCGTCTGCCAATTCTGATGGGCGCCAGCGGCCGGTTGTTCGCTACGCAGATCGACCTCGACGATCCGGAAGTACAGAGCAGTTTCGAGACGATTCGCTGGGCCCAGCCGCTGTCGCTCGAGGTCTATCGCGAAGAAGTGAGAGAGGCCGCCGAGCGCGGTTGGGCAATGGACGATGGGCATTTTTCGGGGGGGATTCTTGCCATTGCGGCGCCGGTCTTCTCACCAACCAACAGCATCGATTTCACCGTGTCAGCGGTGATGTTCCGTGGCCAACGGGATGAAGAGGGCCTTGCCGAACTGGGCAAGGCGCTGATCGAGTTCTGCAGCGAAGTGGCCGGCGTACTCTACTGAGGCGCGCCGTTACTCGCGAACCAGTAGCAGGCTACCCCCCAGCGGGCCGCCTCCGGCTGCCACCGTACTGACGCGGTGTTCGCGGGTTTGCCGGCCTTCGGCACGACCCCACAGTTGCAGGCAGGCTTCATGCACGTAACCCAGGCCGTGGGTGCGTCCGCCAGACAGCTGCCCGCCATTGGTATTGATGGGCAAGCTGCCCTCCAGTGCGATGCGCGTGCCACCCTCGACGAACGCGCCACTTTCCCCAATGGGGCACAGGCCCAGGGCTTCAAGCCAGATCAGGGTCAAGATCGAAAATCCGTCATACAACTGCGCAGATTCAACATCCTGCGGGGTGTAGTCGGTGCGTGCCCACATCATCTCGCCAACATCGAAGGCGGCCATTTTGGTCAGGGAGATCTGATCCCACGACCAGGGCTGGTTCAACGCTGCGCCCATGGCCTCGATGCGAATTGGTTTATTTGGCTGGTCCTGGGCGATATCACGACGGGACAGGATGATGGCGGTGGACGCATCACAATGCACGTCGCAGTCGAACATGCGCAGAGGCGTTGAAATCATTCGCGATGCCATGTAGTCGTCCATGCTCATCGGCGTGCGGTACAGCGCCTTGGGGTTGCGCATGGCGTTCTGGCGACACGTCAGGGCTATCTGCGCCAGCTGCTCCGGTCGGGTGCCGTATTCATGGAAGTGACGCTGGGCATACAACGCCATCAGATTGATGCCCGATTGCACATTGAACGGGGTAAACCACTGCCAGGCGTAGCTGCTGTCGCGACCCTGGGTTTTGTTGGTCAGTGCGCCGGCCTGTTTGTTGAGCATACGGGCTGACGCTTCGGTGATGGTGCGAAACACCAGTACGTGCTTGCACAGGCCCGCCGCAATCGCCATGGCCCCGTTAATGACCCCGGTAAGCGGGCCGGGCCCTTCATAACCGCCACCGAACCAGTTGACGTTGAGCCCAAGGGCGCTCTTCAGCGCACTGGGACCGACCGGTGAGAACGGGTCGCCATTGTTGTTATCACCCGGCCAGCAGGCCACGCCGTCGATGTCGCTACGTTGCAGGCCGGCGTCCGCAATGGCTTCCAGGCAGGCGTCCAGGGTCAGGCGCATCGCTGACTTGGTAGACGGTCGGCCGATCTCTGATTGCCCGATACCGGTAATGGCTACGTCTTTTTCATAACGATGATCGAACATCACTGATCCTTCTCGAACAGAGGCAACCACACATCCTCGACATTGAGGAAGCTGACCCGTACCGGCATGTCGATATGTACATCCGTGACCGGCATGCCCACCACGTTACTCACGAACTGCAAGCCGGGTTGCTCAACGAGCTCGATGATCGCCACCACATAGGGCACCTCCAGGTCGGGGGTCCAGGGTTGATAGTTGATGGTGAAGCTAAGTACGGTGCCCTTGCCGGACACCGCTTGCGGCGCCACGTCGAAGCTTGCGCAATGCGGGCAGAGCGGGGCGGGCGGGTGGAAATACCGGCTACAGGCTGCGCAGAGATGAACGAGCAGTTCGCCCTGTTGACCGCCTTGCCAGAAGGCGCGGTTGTCGGCGTTGAGTGCAGGCAGTTTTCTAGGCATCAGCGGTCCGCAGGTGAGTGTTTGACTTGAAGTCATACGGTATCATTTGTACATATTTTCTAAAAGTGTCATATATTCATCCGGACAAAGGCGCGAATCGACCGTTCGCGCCGTAAAACAACAACAAGAGGATTTCGCGATGTCCCAATCACTATTGGACAAGAGGGTAGTCGTCACCGGCGGGTTTGGTGCCCTCGGCAGCGCACTTGGCAAATTTCTGCTGGCGCGAGGCGCCCGGGTGGCGTTGCTGGATCGTAGCGAGGCCCCAGCTGCCTTGCTGGATACGGAAAACCTGCTGTGCCTGGGTGGTGTCGACCTGACTTCGAGCGAGTCGGCCAGCGCTGCGTTCGAGCAGGTCGCGGGGCATTTGGGTGGCATCGACGGTTTGGTCAATGTCGCGGGCGGGTTTGCCTGGGAGACCGTCGAAGGTGGCAGCCTGCTGACCTGGGATCGCCTCTATCAGATGAACGTACGTACCGCAGTGGTCAGTTCTCAATCCGCGTTGACACACCTGCTGGATTCCAAGGCCGGGCGCATCGTCAACATTGGCGCGCTGGCCTCTGTCAAAGCCGCAACAGGTATGGGGGCTTATGCCGCCTCCAAGGCCGGTGTGGCCCGGTTGACCGAGGCGTTGGCCGAGGAACTGAAGGATCGTGGTGTAACGGTCAACGCTGTGCTGCCGAGCATCATTGACACCCCCGCCAACCGCGCCGACATGCCTGATGCTGACAGCAGCCGCTGGGTCACTCCGCAGGCGTTGGCGGCGGTAGTGGCGTTTCTTTTATCCGACGAAGCCGCAGCAGTAACCGGTGCGCTGCTCCCCGTGAGTGGTCGCGTATGAGACTGGTGACGTATACCGACGCCGAAGGGTTTGAGCGCGCGGGTGCATTGCTCAATCGGGATCAGCAGGTACTCGACCTGCAACACGCTTACCGCTTGCTGGAAGGTCGTGACAGTGTGGCGTTGAGCAGCATTCTGGCTTTGGTAGAGGCCGGCGAACCGGCGCTGGAATTGGCCCGCTCACTGGTCGCTAAGGCACCCTCGGCGGCGGTGCTGGAGCGTGCCAGCGTGAAGCTGCGTGCACCGATCCAGCCGCCTCCACAAATGCGCGACTGTTCCTGCTTCGAATTGCATCTGCGCCAGAGCTTCGCGGCGGCCCGTCGTGCCCGTGCGCTGCGTACCGAAGACCCGGAAGCCACGCTGAAAGCGATGAACACCCGCGCTGACGATCGGGTCATCGAGACTTTCAACAAGCAGCCTATTTACTACAAGGGCAACCGTTTCGCGGTGATTGGCATCGACGATGAATTTCAATGGCCGAGCTACAGCCGGGCGATGGATTTCGAACTGGAGTTCGGTTGCTACATCGGTAAGCGCGGCAAGGACATCAGCCGTGAAGCCGCCCGGGCGCATATCGTCGGCTACACCATCTTCAACGACATGAGTGCCCGCGACGCCCAGGCCCTGGAAATGCCCGGCATGCTCGGCCCGGCCAAGAGCAAGGATTTTGATACCGCCAATATCATGGGCCCCTGTCTGGTGACAGCCGATGAGCTGGGTGATCCCTATGACCTGAACATGGTCGCCCGGGTCAATGGCGAGGAGTGGGGGCGCGGCAATACCCGCGATATGCGCTGGAGTTTCGAAGACGTGATTGCCCACGTGTCCCGCTCGGAAACCCTGTACCCCGGCGAGTTTCTGGGCTCCGGCACGGTCGGCAACGGCTGCGGCCTGGAGCAATTGCGTTATTTGAAGCCTGGCGATGTGGTTGAACTGGAGATCGACGGCATTGGTGTGCTGCGCACTCAAGCGGGCAAGGCATCGAACAAGGATTGACGCGTACGTGAATGACGGAAGAATTCACTTACAAGTACAAAGTGAATTCTATGTACATAAATAGAGAAAGTGTCTTATATTTCGCTGCGACTACTGTCGTGACGCTCTGATCAGGAGGCAATCATGCTAACAAGAACAAGCCCCGTATTGTCTGATGGAACCAAGGTCTCTGACCTCATCTATCCCTCTAGCCGTGAAGTACAAATGCGCGTGTTGTCTGACCGCGAAATCTACGAGCTGGAGATGGAAAAAATCTTCGGCAAGATCTGGGTACTCCTGGGTCACGAGTCGGAGATCCCCAATTCCGGGGACTTCATGGTCCGCGACCTGGGCTCCGACTCGGTCATTGTTGCCCGTGGTAAAGAGGGCGAGGTGTTTGTAAACCTCAATGTGTGCCCGCACCGCGGCATGCGCATCAGCACCGCCGATTGTGGCAACACGCAAATTCATAAATGCATCTACCACGGCTGGGCCTTCCGCCCGAATGGCGACTTTGTCGGCTCACCCGTCGAGCGTGAGTGCATGCACGGCAAGATGCTGCCAAAAGAAGAACTGGGCCTGAAAAAGGCACGGGTCACGCTGTACGGCGGTCTGGTCTTTGCGACCTGGAATATCGATGGGCCGTCGTTTGACGAATTCCTCGGCGATGCCAAGTGGTATTACGACATGCTGTTCTGCCGCTCCGACAAGGGCATGGAAGTACTCGGCCCACCGCAGCGCTTTATCGTTAACGCCAACTGGAAAACGGCTGGCGAGCAATCGGCGGCTGACGGTTTCCACACACTGACCTTGCACCGTTGGCTGGGCGAAGTGGGCAATTACGCCAAGAAAGGCGAGGGTGAAACAGCCGACCTCAGCCCGGAAATGATCGGAGTTGAAATCAGCTCGCCCCATGGCCATGCCCTGCGCTGCATCGACCTGGCGCGCAAGATCAAGCGCCTGACCGGCCTCGATCCGGCAGAGTTGAGTGTGCAGCAGAAGCTCGAAGCATTGCCGCCTGCCGGCATGACCGCCGACATGGTCGAACAGCTGGCACGCAACTTGACCGAAGATCAGTTGAAAGTGCTCACCAGCATGCCGCCGCAAGTCGGTGGAATGTTCCCGAACATTCTTTTCGGTTTTGTCTACATTCCGCAGCCGGATGGCACTGTCGTCGGCTCGATGACCCTGCACGCCTACGTGCCGCAAGGTCCGGACAAGCTCGAGTTCGTCAACTGGGTATTTGCCGAGAAAGACGCTTCCCCGGAATTGCGCGACAAGATGCTCAAGCAAACCATCCAGCTGTTCGGCACGTCCGGCATGGTCGAGCAGGATGACTCCGATACCTGGCCGCACATGACGCTGGCTGCCAAGGGGGCGATGGGCCGCAAGAGCACGATGAAGTACCAGGCAGTCTTTGAAACGGGGGCGCCGGAAGGCTGGCCTGGCCCGGGCATCGTCAACGAAGGTTTCACCAAGGACGATACCCAGTGGCACTGGTGGTTGTACTGGCATGAGCTGATGACTGCATCGGACGACAAGTAAAGCGTCTGTTACGCCTGGTATGACTGCGGTCCTGAGGGGCCGCAGTTGCTGGAAACCGCATTAACAAGAATAAAAGTGAGGGAATGACTCATGGCTCAGGTTCAACAACGCGGTGTGGAGGATATCCAGCCGGGTTCCCCAGTCGGTACCAAGCGAGTACCGGTAGGCTCGCCGATTTACAACGATGTGGTGACCTTTCTCTACGAGGAAGCCACGCTGCTGGACCAGATTCGCCTGCAGGAGTGGGCCGAACGCCTGGACACCGACCTGGTGTACACAGTGCCGCTACGCCAGACGCGCTTGGCCGCCGAGTTGAAAACCACCATCGTGCGCAGCGTTCAGCATTACCACGATGACTACCGCTCGATCATGGGCCGAATCCTGCGCCTGTCCGGCAAAAGTGCCTGGGCGGAAGATCCTCCTTCGCGTACCCGACGTCTGGTGACCAACGTGTTTGTCGAAGAAACCGACAAGAGCGATGAGTTTGTGGTGACCAGTTACCTGCTGCTGACCCGTAGCCGGTTCAAGGACCACCACGTCGACATTATCAGTGGCGAACGGCGTGATGTGCTGCGCCTGAGTGAAGTGGGATTCAAGTTGGCGCGGCGCGAAGTCATCATTGACCAGGCGGTGCTTGGAACACCCAATCTGGCCGTCTTCCTCTAGTTCGTACCGGCGGTCTGGTTTGAACCCGGATCGCCGTACCTTGAAGGCATTGGCCGCTCTGTTCTTGACGCAAGAGCGAAGCGGCTATTGCTGTTGTCTCAGCCATTGCTGATCCTCTGCGCACAACTTGAGCTGCTCGTGGCTGAAATCCAGAGTCGAGCCTTTCATGCGCAGTGCCTGCTCCGCACGTTCGGGTTGCTGGCTGTAGCAGAGGGCGCTGGTAGCGGCGTGAATCTGGGCGTCGAGGTTGTACGCACGCCCCATCGAAATCAGGGTGCAGCGGCGAAGCAAAAGAGCCGCTTCGGCGGCTTCTTCATTGAGGGTGCTCAGTGCCCAGCGTGCCATACCTTCGCGAAGGTTGATGCCGCAGTAGGGGGCTGGTCTTTCGATCAGGGTGCCATCGACTTCCCAGCTCAGCTTTTCAACGCCGTCGCACAGCAACGTAGCGCGAGTGTGATTGGCAATACGCTGGCCGACGTTGATGTCATAACGGCGCTGGTGGGGGCCTCGAGCGGCCGCCGCGACAGCGAGGCCCGCGAGGTCCAGCAGATGGGTGCATTGATGACTGGCATCGGTCTGACGGGTGACCGAGTGGGCTATCCGGTCCAGTTTCATGCCCACCAGGTGCTGTAATTGATCGCAAGCCTGAGGGCACAAGGAATAAGGGTAGCGAAGCGCTTCGCCGCCAATGGCGGTGACTTCACCTTGATGGTGGCAGACCCAGACACGGAAGTGGTGGAAGTCGTCTTCCAGCGCGGCTCGGACTTCGCCCGTGCCATTGCCGGGATGAGCAATGATGTCTACGCGGCGACGAAATACACTCATCCTCAATATCCTTGCTTCAATGCTGTTCAGGCTGACGAAATCAGCTATATTTGAACACTATAACCAAAAATGTTCACTAAAAAACAAGAAATGGAGTGGCTATGGCACTGCTAAACGAACAGGTCGCGTTGATTACCGGTGCAGGTGGCGGAATAGGCCGCGGTATCGCGCTGAACTTTGCCAAAGAGGGCGCTGCTGTGGTGGTCGCCGAGCTGGATGTCACCAGTGGCGAGGCCATAGTCGCCGAACTCAAAGCGCTGGGTGCCCAAGCGGTGTTCATCAAGACCGACGTGTGCAGCAAGGCCGATATCGAAGCTGCCGTGCAATTGGCCGTTGATCAGTTCGGTGGTCTGGACATATTGGTTAACAACGCCTTTGCGCCAACACCCAATGTCCTTCTGGAAGAAAAAACCGACGCGATGCTGGAGAAAACCCTCGGTTCTACAGTGTGGGCGGCCTGGTGGGCGATGAAAGCCGCACTGCCCCACATGAAAGCGAGAGGCGGCGGCAAGATTATCAACTTCTATTCCATCGATATCGAGATCGGCGCCTGGTTGCACGGCGACTACAACACGGCAAAGGCAGCGATCGTGGGGCTGACTCGTAGCGCGGCTTCTGAATGGGGGCGGTTCAACATTCGAACCAATGCCATCGCACCGACTGCGATGGGTGCGACCTTTCACAAACTCGCTGCAGAGAACCCGGGGTTTGCCGAAATGTCCGCTTCGATGCGTCCGTTGGGGCGCTGTGGCGAGCCTGAAGCTGATATCGGGCCGGTGGTGGTATTCCTCGCTTCGGAGATGTCGCGCTTTATCACTGGCGAGACCATTCACGTCGATGGTGGCCTGCACTTACCCGGTTACAACTCCCGCCCCAAAGGCATTCCCGTGCGCGAGTATTGATTACCCCGGTTGATGCAGGAGCGAGCAAGCTCGCTCCTGCAAAGAAGGCTCCAGGCCCAAGAGACGCGAAAGCCCGCTTCAAAGCGGGCTTTCGACGTTGGATCGACGAGACATACCGGGCAGGACCGTTACTTTTTGGACACCACGATCGATGTGGTTTCCAGATCCCAGGTGGCGGCGGTTTTACCTTCATCGCGCAGCAGATACTTCAACACCCGACCCTGCGGGTTTTTCGGCAAGCTGCTGCGAAACTCGATGTAGCGCGGCAAGGCATAGTAGGGCACCGAGTCGGTGGCCCAATGGAACAGCTGCTCCGGGTCTAGCGTCACGCCTTCATGCAGTACGGCAGTCACCTTCACATCATCCTCGCCTTTATCAGAAGGCACGGCATGCACCGCCACTTCGGCCAGTGCCGGGTGAGAAGCAAAGGCTGCTTCCATTTCAAAGCTGGAAATGTTCTCCCCCCTGCGACGCATGTAGTCCTTCTTGCGGTCGACAAAGTAGAAGAAGCCATCATCATCGAATTTGCCAACGTCGCCGGTGTGGAACCACATGTTGCGCATCAGCTTCTGGGTATCCTCCGGACGACGCCAGTAGCCCTGGAACATGATGTCGGGACGGAGCGGGCGCACCACGATTTCGCCAGGGGAGTTGGGCGGTACTTCCTGATCGAGGTCGTCGACGATCCTAACGTCAAAATCTGCAATACGTTTACCCGACGAGCCGGGCGCGGCGTATTCCCCGGCAGCCAGCGAAGTGATAACGCAGGCTTCGGTCAGGCCATAGCCGTTGCCGCCTACCAGCTTGGTGCCGAAGCGCTCGCGCCAGATCTTTTTGGTTTCTTCGGTATAAGGGTTGCCACGGGCGGTATGGATCTGCCCGACGCAGCGCAACATCGCTTCGTTATCTGGCGCCTGGGCGAGGAGGCCGCCCATGCCACCCAGGATCGAGGCAATGGTCGCGCCCGAGCGCTCCACTTCCGGCCAGAAATTCGAGACCGAGAACCGCGCAAGAATGGCGGCGCGCGCGCCCACCAGAATGCTGGCAATGATGGATACACACAGCGCATTCATGTGAAACAGCGGCAGCGGCGTGATGGTGACGTCGTCGGCACTGGCCGGACCGGCACGTAGTTGCAGGCGCGCCAGATTGCACATGAAGTTGTAGCTGATCATGCAGCCCTTGGAAGGGCCCGTTGTACCCGAGGTGTAAATCAGGCAGGCGAGGTCTGAAGGTTGCGGTTTATTGACGAGTGGGGTGGCGTCATGGCCACGCCATTCATCCAGTGGCGCAATACGAATCGGGCAATCAGGAACTGCTTCGAGGGTGCCACGGTGAAGAATGTGGTGGACGTCCTGCAGTTGTGAGGCGAGCGGGGTGATGCGTGGCAGGTAGGCTGCTTCGCAAATTACCACCGAGGTGCCGGTATCGGCGATCTGATGGCGGAGGAACTCGCCCTTGAGCGCGGTGTTGATCGGCACACTCACGGCGCAGAGCTTGTTGATGGCCAGCCAGGTGGTGACGGCATCGATATTGTTATCCAGCATCGTCAGCACGGTTTCACCGGCCTTGACGCCCAGGGTGGCAAGTGCGTTGGCCATCTTGGTGGAAAGTGAGTCAACCTGAGCATATGTGTATAACTCACCGCTGAAATCCAGCAATATTTTGTCTGGATGCCTTGCTACCGCGCGATCTAACGCGTCAATGACAGTGTCTCGTTCTCCCACTGCCCAGGTGTCTGGATTTCCACTGCTACCCATCAGTTTTCTCCTTTAGGCATCCGTAAGCGGTCGGGTTGCCTGATTTTATTTTGAAGAGAGAATCTGATTCTAAATACAAACGTCTTAAATGTCTTTAGCAATAAGTTGAACATATAGTGTTATTTATGCACAGATCCTGTGCTAACGTTGCACAATCTTTACTCTTCATGAGCCTGTCACGCCATGCCAAAAGCCGCACCCAAGAAAGCAGAGGCGCCAGCGCCGGCTAGCAAACCCAAAAAAAATGCGCCACCTGAAGCAGGGGCGAGCCCGGCTAAACCCGTCGAGCGACGTGCTGCTGCCAACTCAGTGGCAGGAACCAAAGTCAAGCCGAATCGCCGTTCGGAAGAAACCATTGCCAACATCCTTAAAGCCACTGAGGAAGTCGTGCTGATGTCTGGCGCGGATCGTATTTCGATCCTGGATGTGTGCCAGGTAGCGGGCGTTTCCCGTGGCACCTTTTATCGCTATTTCGCTTCGCAAGAGGACTTGCTGGACACCTTTTCACGCCACAAGCGCGAAAGCTTTCACAGCTCGCTGTCCCAGGAACTCGGTCACATCAGTGATCCTGAAGCGCGCTTGAATGCGCTGTTTACCTATCTCGACAACTACCTGGAGCAAAGTCGGGCTCGGCGTCTTCTGGTGGTTGCACCCGACTACGCGCTGGGCTTCTTCCGACGGATTTTCCACGATTCGATCGTGCGCTTTCAGGATGGCCTGGGCATCGTTTTCGACGACTGGGACGAACGCCTCGGGGTGCGTCTTGACCGTGAGCTGATCTGCGAAATGATCATTCGTTACGTGTTGAGCGAAATCCTCGTGCCAGAAGCCGCGGGGCGTCGATTGTTCCCGGTCCGGGTGAAAAAACTCCTGGGCGCGCTGATCATGGGTTCTACCTCGCGCACCCGCCGCTGACCTTAAAGAACTACCCATCGCGCAAACAAAAGCCCCCGTTTATCGGGGGCTTTGCGTTTCCGTACGCTAATTTTTCCCCTCCTGCATTCCACTCTTTTTCGAGGCTGACTCGAAGTTTTGGACCCCTCTAAGCATTTTTCGACGCGAGTTGAGGGCTCTGGGTCAGGCCTCTCCGCGCGCAAATAAAATAAATTGAACAGTATTTTGATTTCTGCTCAATTTAATCTTAAGCTCTGGTCTTGGCAGTGAGCCGTCGGCTTCCCCTTTTCGCGGCAATTTGATCCAGGCCACGTGAAGGCACCGCACAAATAACCAACAAAAAGTGCCAACTTCGAGGTACCTAGACATGCTTATCGATCTTCACGCCCACGCACCGCACCCTGGCTATTACAACCAGCACCCTCACTGGGGGCCGTTCTTTGAGCAGCACGCCGATGGCGATATCAAGCTGCGTGTCGGTGACTGGATTCTCGGTCTTGGGTCGCCAGAGCGTAAGGCTGCCGTGCGCTCCGGCAAGGGGCCCAAGCTTGAAGAGTATTTTGCGCGCTGGGCTGATCCGAAAGTGCGCTTGGCTGGCATGGATGCGGCGGGACAAAACCTGCAGGTCGTGTCCGTACCGTCCCACTGCTACATGTACTGGACCGAAGCCGAATTCGCCGTGCCTTTCGCCCGTACCGTCAACGAGACATTGGCTGAATACTGCTCCGCAGCTCCTGATCGCTTGATGTTCTGGGCTCACGTGCCTTTGAATGCGCCAGAAGCGGCGGCGGCTGAATTGCGCTACGCCTGCACCGTACTGGGCGCTAAAGGTCTGGTCGCTGGCGGCGCCAACTTCGGCGGCCTGGAGTTCGATTCGCCGGAACTCGACGTGGTGTGGAAAACCCTCTGTGATCTGGATCTGCCGATGTTTATTCACGGCTACAACCAGTCGGTCACCTGGGGCAAGAACGCCAACGACGACCGTTACGAAACCACCGCCATCGTTGGCATGCAGTACGACGAAAGCCGTTGTTTCTGGAACCTGATTTGCGGCGGCGTACTGGATCGCTTCCCTGACCTTAAGGTGTACATCACCCATGGCGGCGGCTATGTCCCGTACCAGCTCGGTCGTCTGGCCAAGACCAACGAGAACCTCGACGTCAAATACAACAAAAAGCCGCTGCTCGAGTACATGAAAAACTTCTACTTCGACGTTGAGCTGCATGAAGTACCGATGCGCCAGGCGTTGGTCGATATCATCGGTGCAGACCATGTGCTGTACGGCAGCAACTTCGGCGGTAGCGATGCCGTGCGTCACGACCTGACCCATGGCCTGAAGTTGTCCGACGCCGACTTGCGCAAGATTCGCTATGAAAACGCATGCCGCTTGCTGCACATCGATCCTGCCAAGTTGGGCAAGGTAGGTGCCTGATGAAGCTGGCACGATGTGAGTATTTTGCTACCGGCGTTTTTTGGGCTGTCGTGGATGAGGCCCAGGACCAGGTGACGCCAATTTCCGGCAATTTCAAAGATTGGGCGCCCGGCGTGACTGCCGGACGCGGCATCAGTTCGTTGCGATTCGCCGGGCCAGCGCTCCCCCTTTCCAAAGTGCGCCTGTTGCCGCCGATAGAACCCGTCAACCGGGTGGTCGTGGCTGGCGCTAATTACGCCAAGCATCTGGTGGAGTTTGGATTGAGTGCGCCGTCCCAGCCAGTCGCCTTTCTCAAGGCTTATGGCGCGCTGATTGGCGCCAATGACCCGATCCGCTTTCCACCGTTGACTGAGGAGCTCGATCACGAAGTTGAATTGGTGGCGGTCATCGGTACTGACGAGATTGACCTGGAAAACCCGCTTGCCTGCGTGCTCGGTTACACCGTCGGCAATGACGTCAGCGCGCGCGATCTGCAGCGTAGTGGGCCGGCGGGCATCGGCATGGATCTGTTCGCGGCCAAAAGCCAGGATCGGACTACTGGACTTGGTCCCTGGATCGTCACGAAGGATGAATTTGCGCAAGGGTCACCAACGCTGCGCCTGACCTTGAAAGTAAATGGTGAGACGCGCCAGGACGGCTCCACCGGCGAAATGACCTGGGGTGTTGATCATCTGATCCGCTTTGTCCAGCAGCGCTCGAGTTTTGCCTGTGGCGATGTGTTGTTCACGGGATCGCCGGCGGGAGTGGGGATGGGCACCGGTCTGTTCCTCAAGGAAGGCGATGTGGTCGAAGCCAGCGTCGAAGGCATTGGCACGTTGCGCAATGTGGTCAGTAAAAAGAACCGCGCCTAATCGAGAGCCAAACATGAACGCCAATAAAGAAAAAGTAGTCGTCGTCGGTGCGGGTCTGATGGGCACCGGTATTGCGCATGCGTTCGCCAGCTCCGGTTTCAGTACCTTGTTGGTCGATACCAATGCCGCCTCCCTGACAAACGCCAGGGCGAGCATCGAAAAAATCCTCGCCGATGGCGTGCGCCTGGGCAAAGTCAGCGAAGAAAAAGCCCGGCAATCGTTGGCCAATCTACTGACCTGCAGCGACTTGACTGAAGCGGCGAGTGGCGCCAATTGGCTGGTTGAAACAGTCTCAGAGCAGTTGGCAGTGAAGAAGGCGGTGCTCGCGCAAGCGGCGCCACTGCTGGCACCGGACGCGATTATAGCGACCAATACGTCGGCCCTGAGCGTGACCGAAATTGCGGCGTCAGTGGAGTGTGCAGATCGCGTGATCGGCATGCACTTCTTCAATCCGGTGCACAAAATGAAACTGGTGGAGCTCGTGCGGGGGCTGGCTACCAGTGATGAGGTCGTGGCGCGCACGCGTACCTTGTGCGAGCAGATTGGCAAAACCTCGATCATCGTCAATGAGTCACCAGGATTGACCACCAGTCGCATGTCTGCGCTGTTGGGCAACGAGGCAATGTGGATGCTGCAGGAAGGCACCGCGACCGCTGAAGACATCGACACGGCTCTGCGCCTGGGCTTTAACCATCCGATGGGCCCATTGGAGCTGGGTGACCTGACTGGTTGGGATACGCGGCTGTCTGTTCTGCGTTATCTGCATCAGACCCTGGGTGAGAAATTCAGGCCGTGCCCGCTGATCATCAAAATGGTCGCTGCCGGGCGACTGGGGCGAAAGTCAGGGCAGGGGGTTTACCGCTACGAAGACGGTAAACAAGTACCAGGTTCAGGGCTCAAGGCGAGTGCGTTATGAAAGACATCGTCATAGTTGATGCGGTACGCACGCCAATCGGCAAGTTCCGCGGCAGCCTGGCCGGCGTGCGCGCCGATCACCTCGGGTCGCTGGTGCTCAGCCGGTTGCTGGAACGGGTCGATGTGTCGCCGACGTTGGTCGACGATGTGATATTTGGCAATGTCACGCAAATTGGCGAGCAGTCCGCCAACATCGCCCGTACAGCCTTGCTCGGTGCCGGTTGGCCGGTCACCGTGCCGGGCCTGACCATCGACCGTAAATGTGGGTCGGGCGAAGTGGCCGTGCATTTGGCCGTTGGCGCCATCGCGGCTGGATCCGCTGATATCGTGGTGGCAGGTGGTGCGGAAAACATGAGCCGCGTGCCCATGGGCAGTAACCGTGAAATTCACGGCGAAGCGTTTGGCTGGATGGCAGTGCAACGCTATGAACTGACCAGTCAGGGCGAGGCTGCTGAACGTATCGCCGACAAATGGGCGCTCAGTCGCGATGCGCTGGATGATTTCGCTTTTGCCAGCCATCAGCGTGCTGCCGCGGCGTCCGATGCTGGTTATTTCGATAATGAAATAGTGCCGGTTGCGGTCGAGGAGCTACGAGAGCAAGTGCTGACGGAGCCAGTTGCTGTGTTGCGCGAGGACGAAACCATTCGCCGTGATACATCGCGGGAAAAACTGTCGACGCTAAAAACCAGTTTTCGTCCGGACACCGGTCGAATCACCGCTGGCAACTCGTCACAGATCTCCGACGGAGCAGCGGCATTGCTGTTGATGAGTGCCGAAACCGCGAAAAAACTCGGGCTCAGGGCTCGAGCGCGGATTGTGGCGTTCACAACCGTCGGGTCCGATCCGACGTTAATGCTCACCGGGCCGATTGCTGCCACCCAAAAGGTGTTGAGCCAGGCCGGGCTGAACATCAACGACATCGACTTGTTCGAGGTCAATGAAGCGTTTGCCTCGGTGCCGCTAGCCTGGATGCAGGAGACCGGTGTGTCGCACGACAAGTTGAACGTCAACGGTGGCGCTATTGCCCTCGGTCATCCATTGGGCGCCAGTGGTGCACGCTTGATGACCACCTTGTTGAACGAGCTTGAGCGCCGCGGCGGGCGTTTTGGCCTGCAAGCCATTTGCTGCGCCGGCGGCATGGGCACGGCGACCATTATCGAACGGCTCGATTGAGATGGCGCGCCTACCGCTGATCCCACTGGATGCCATGCCGGCTGCGTTGCAAGACGCGGTGGAGCGGGGCCGGCGCAGTCGCATGCTCAGTTCAACGACGCCGGTGCAGGTCTGGGCTCACCGACCCAAGGTAGCCCTGGCCTGGCTGGGTTTGATGGAGAGCCTGCACAGCGACAGCCTGCTCGATGAGCGTTTACGCGAGTTGGTGCGGCTGAAAATCGCCAGCATCACCACTTGCCAGGCCTGCCAACTGGCGCGCAAGTCCGACTCAGTTACTGAAGAGGATATTGCGTGCATGGCGACGGACAGCGAGTCCTTCACGCCAGCCGAACGTGCCGCGTTGCGTTATGCCGAGTTGTTTGCCAGCGATTACCTGGAGATCGACGACACGCATTTCTTGCGACTCGGGGAGTTTTTCTCTGACGCCCAGGTGGCAGAGCTGGGGCTGTACTGCGCCCTGATGTTGGCGGGTGGCCGCATGACACTGGTGCAGCAGGCCTATTGACACGTCTCGCAGCACAAATAGTTGATCGAATTATTAATAAGTGTCCAATACCGATCTAGTCAGGCCTATTATCAGCCAGAAGGTATGGCCTTAAGCAGCTACCTGACAAAAAATAATGACAAAAATAGCGGAGACGATCATGTCCACACCGGTGCAGAACGATCTGACGAAGGCTTTCACCGACGTAGCCAGTAATTATCGCGGTACCAGCGATATCGACCTGCACGCGACTTACCGCGATATGCGCGCCAATTCGCCCGTGCTGCAAGGCAACTTCATGGCAAGTCTGGGCGTGCCGTCGATTGCCGGCCTGGATGCCAGCCGGCCAACCTTCACACTGTTCAAATACGACGATGTCATGGCGGTCATGCGTGACGCCGGCACCTTTACCAGCGGTTTTATCGCCGAGGGGCTGGGTGCGTTTTTCGATGGCTTGATCCTCACTGCAATGGACGGGGATGCTCACAAGAACATCCGTAATCTGCTGCAACCGGTATTCATGCCCGAGACGGTGAATCGCTGGAAAGAAACTAAGATCGATCGGGTGATTCGCGAGGAGTATCTCAAGCCGATGGTCCCGGCCAAGGGTGCCGATCTGATGGACTTTGCCCTGTATTTTCCGATCCGGGTGATTTACGCGTTGATCGGCTTTCCCGAGGATCGTCCCGAGCAGATCGAGCAGTACGCGGCCTGGGCGCTGGCCATCCTGGCGGGCCCGCAAGTCGATCCGGAAAAAGCCGCCGCGGCCCGCGGCGCGGCCATGCAGGCCGCTCAGGCTCTGTACGATGTGGTGAAAGTGGTGGTGTCCGAGCGTCGCGCCGAGGGCGCATCGGGCGATGACCTGATCAGCCGGCTGATCAACGCGGAGTATCAAGGACGGTCGCTGGACGATCATGAAATCGCCACCTTTGTACGCTCACTGCTCCCGGCTGCCAGCGAAACCACGACTCGCACCTTCGGTACCTTGATGTCGTTGCTGCTGCAAAATCCGGAGGTGCTGGAGCGGGTGCGTAATGACCGTAGCCTTGTAAACAAGGCCATCGACGAGGCGGTGCGCTTCGAGCCTGTGGCCACCTTCAAGGTGCGTCAGGCCGCCAAGGACCTGGAGATCCGCGGTGTAGCCATCCCCAAAGGGGCAATGGTGCAATGCATCGTGACCTCGGCCAATCGCGACGAAGATGCATTCGAAAACGCCGATAAATTCGACATCGACCGCAAGCCCAAACCTTCGTTTGGCTTCGGCTTTGGCCCACACATGTGTATCGGTCAATTCGTGGCCAAAACCGAGATCAACTGCGCACTGAATGCGATCCTCGACCTGATGCCCAACATCCGTCTCGACCCTGACAAACCCGGGCCGCAGATCGTCGGCGCACAGCTGCGCGGTCCGCACTATTTGCACGTGCTGTGGGACTGATGGAGATGCGCACTCGATTTAATATGAACAGATTCAAAAAATGTGTTTAATTAAATAGAGATGTGCACTATGATTCAGGCACAACAACAAGCCCGAATGCGAAGGGGAAAACAATGAAAGTTGAAGATCTGATTCTTGTCAGCGTCGATGACCACGCGATCGAGCCGCCGAATGCTTTTGCTCGCCACATGCCCGCCCGCTTCAAGGGTCGTGAGCCGCATGTGGTCAAAAAGGGTGATCGTGATGTGTGGGTCTTCGAGGAACAGGCCACTGGCTACATGGGCCTCAATTCCGTGGTCGGTCGACCAAAAGAGGAATACGGCATGGAGCCGCTGGGCTACGAGCAAATGCGCCGTGGCACCTGGAACATCAAGGACCGCGTCGACGACATGAACGCCAACGGCGTACTCGGTTCATTGTGCTTCCCCACCTTTCCGGGTTTTGCCGGACAGCGTTTCCAGGTACACGCTGACCGAGACGTGGCGATGGCGGCCATCCAGGCCTACAACGACTGGCATTTGCACGATTGGTGCAACGCTGCGCCAGGCCGTTTCATTCCGCTGATGATCGTGCCGTGGTGGGACATGAAAGCCGCGGCTGCCGAAGTCGAACGTCTGGCCAGACAAGGTGTGCACGCGCTTTCGCTGTCGGACAACCCGGCTATTCATGGCTACCCGTCGATCCATAGCGATTACTGGGACCCGCTGTGGAAAGCCTGCAGCGATAACAAGGTGGTGATCTGCTGCCATATCGGTACCGGCGTGAAAGCTCAACACGCTTCGGATTTGTCGCCTATCGACGCTTGGATCACCTCCATGCCGATTTCCATCGCCAACTCCGCCGCAGACTGGATCTGGGCGCCGATGTGGAAGAAATTCCCGGACCTGCGCATGGCGCTTTCCGAAGGCGGCATCGGCTGGATTCCTTATTTGCTGGAGCGTGCTGACTTCACCCACCGTCACCATAACGCGTGGACCAATTCCAACTTCGACGGGAAGATGCCCAGCGACATCTTCAACAAGCACTTCATCACCTGCTTCATTGAAGATAATTTCGGCCTGAAGAACCTCGATTATCTGAACGCCGAGATGGTTACGTGGGAAAGCGATTACCCGCACTCCGACTGCACCTGGCCGAACTCGCCGGAAACCGCTTGGGAAGGGTTGCAGCACCTGCCTAAAGAGATGATCGACAAAGTCACTCACTTGAACGCAATGCGTGAGTTTTCCTTCGATCCGTTCGCTATCCACGGTCGGGAAAACTGCACGGTCGGCGCGCTGCGGGCTCAGGCCACGCACGTCAGCACCGAGCCAGCACTGGGCTTGGGTGGTGCCGATCATGGTCGTCACGACAACAAGCCGGTCACCTCCGGCGACATCAATGCGATGTTTGCCGAGGCTGACGCGCAAACCGCGTTGTAAGTTGCCGCTGTTCCTACAGTCGCCGGCCAACGGCGACTGTGGAGCGGTTGCCGATCTGTGGTCGCTTCGTTCGAAGCGATTGCGCCTGTGTTCAGCGTTAGAGAGCGCATATGGCCATCAGTCAATTTTCCTACAGTAATATTCCTCCCGAGGCGGAAGCGCTTCGCACCGAAGTGCGGGCGTTCATTCTCGACACACTGGCCGATTACCCACCGACCTTGAGTGCACAGTCCTGGATGGGCTTCGACGCTGAATTCAGCAAGAAGCTCGGCGCGCGGGGCTGGGTGGGCATGGCCTTGCCCAAAGCCTACGGCGGTGGCGAGGCGGGTCCTTTTGCACGCTACGTGATCATTGAAGAATTGCTGGCCGCCGGTGCGCCGGTATCGGCTCACTGGATCGCCGACCGGCAAAGTGGGCCGCTGATCAATCGCTTCGGTACCGAGCAACAAAAACAGCACTTTCTTCCAGCCATTTGCCGGGGTGAAAGTTACTTCTGCATTGGCATGAGCGAGCCCAATTCCGGCTCGGACCTGGCTTCGATCAAAAGCACTGCTGTGCGTGATGGCGATAGCTGGCTCGTCAATGGCCAGAAGGTCTGGACCACCAACGCGCACCATTCGCAGTACATGATTGCCCTGGTGCGTACCGGTGAGAAACAAGCGGCCCGGCATGAGGGCATGTCGCAATTCATCGTCGACCTGAGCCTGCCCGGCATCACCATTCGCCCGATTCGCGACCTGGCCGGTGGCGAGCACTTCAACGAAGTGTTCTTCGACAATGTAAGGCTACCCGCCGACGCTTTGATCGGCACTGAAGGGAAGGGATGGGACCAGGTGACCGCCGAACTGGCCTTCGAACGCAGCGGCCCTGAACGCTTCCTCAGTTGTATGGCGTTGTTGAAAACACTGATCGACGCGGTGGGCAAGTCCCCTGACGCACTACAAGCGCGGGAGATCGGGCGACTGTCAGCCAAGCTGCTGACGCTGCGCAATATGTCGTTGTCGGTCACGGCACAGTTGGCAGCGGGTGAACATCCAGCCTGGGCGGCCTCCTGTGTGAAAGACCTTGGCAATGCTTTTGAGCAGGAAATTCCCGAAGTAGCCCAGCTGTTGCTGGAAACCGAGCCACGGCAGGACGGCGGCAGCGAGCACGCACGCGTGCTGGCCTACCTGACACAGATGGCGCCCTCATTCTCACTGCGCGGGGGCACTCGCGAAATTCTGCGCGGCATCATTGCCCGCGGCCTGGGGTTGCGATAATGCGCGAGATATTCGAAGCGACGATTGAACGCCTGTTTGCCGATCTGGCGACGCCGGCTTATGTGATGAGCTGTGAAGGCGGCGAATGGCCGGCCGAGTTATGGGCTGCGCTGGACGAGTCGGGCTTCACCCTGGCGGGTGTCACCGAAGCGCTGGGCGGCGCTGAGGCCAGTTGGGCCGATATGTATGTGCTGATCCGTGCCGCTGGGCGCTTTTCAGTACCTGCACCTTTGGGTGAAGCCCTGCTCGGCAATTGGCTGCTGAGCAGGGCTGGCCTGGAGGGCAGGGCAGGTGCCATCAGCGTGGCCGCCAACGCCGATCTGGTACTTGAGGGCGAGCGCGTTTACGGCACCGTCTACTCGGTCCCTTGGGGGCGCAACGTTGAAGCGGTCGTCGCCATCGCCAATAGCCCAACCGGCGTGGCGCATGTGGTGCTGCTGTCGCGAATCGCGGCGAGTGAACTGACGTTGAGTCTGAATGTGGCAGGCGAACCGCGCGATGATTTGGGTTTCACCAGTGCCCAGGTACTGGCACAAGCACCGTTGCCCGGCGGGCTCGACGCCAACGTCCTGGAACTGGGCGGCGCGATGCTGCGCGCGGCGCAGACCGCCGGGGCTTTGCACGCCCTACTGGACATGACCGCCAACTATGCCGGTGAACGCAAGCAGTTCGGCAAGGCAATTGGTTCTTTCCAGGCCATTCAACAACAGCTTGCAGTGTTCGCTGAGCAGGCTGCCGCCGCCGGCATCGCGGCCGAGGCGGCCTTCACGGAATCCAGTGCGGGGCTCGCGGCGCTGACCATTGCCGCGGCAAAAATCAGCACCGCAGAAGCCGCAAGCGTCGGCGCAAGCATCGCCCATTCAGTGCATGGCGCCATTGGCTTTACCGAGGAATATCCGCTGCATCTGCTCACCCGTCGGTTGTGGGCGTGGCGCAGTGAATTCGGCTCGGCCAGCCTTTGGAGTCAACGCCTGGGTACTCAGATATGCCAAGGCGGCAGCGATGGATACTGGCCCTTGCTCACCAGCCATGGCCAACAACCCTTAACCCGTCTCGCGAGTAATCCGGTATGAGCCCGTTTCTACAGATTGAGCGTGAGGGCGGCATCGTCACCGTGCGCATGAACCATCCCGACACGCGCAATGCCCTGACGACGCGCGAGCAGATCCAGGAGTTTGTCGATCTCTGCGCTGAACTGCGCCGTGACATGTCGGTACGGGTAATGGTGCTTACCGGCAATGGCAGCGCTTTCTGTGCCGGTGGCAACGTCAAGGACATGCACGAGCGCGGCGGCATTTTCGCCGGCTCGCCGTATGAACTGCGCAATACCTACCGGGACGGCATTCAGCGTATTCCCCTGGCGATTTATGAGCTGGATATCCCGGTGATCGCCGCGGTTAACGGCCCGGCGATCGGTGCGGGCCTCGATCTTGCCTGTATGTGCGATATCCGGCTGGCGGCGCCCAAGGCGATCTTTGCCGAGAGTTTCGTGCGTCTGGGCATCGTTCCGGGTGACGGCGGCGCCTGGCTGTTGCCGCGCATCATTGGTATCCCTAAAGCCAGTCTGATGGCGTTTACCGGTGACGCTATCGATGCAGCCAAGGCGCTGGAATGGGGGCTTGTCGAGCAAGTCTGCACCCACGAAACGCTGCAATCGGAAGCGCAGGCGCTCGCGCGCCGAATCGCCAGCAACCCGGGTCATGCGTTACGCCTGTGCAAGCGTCTGCTGCGCGAAGGCCAACATATGCGCCTCGATTCGCTGCTGGAATTGTCGGCGGCGTATCAGGCGTTGGCGCATCACACCGAAGACCATCATGAAGCGGTGGCGGCTTTTGTCGACAAGCGCGATCCCAATTACCAGGACCGCTGATTACCCATCGCCTAATACAAGAATCGATCTGGAGTAAGCAAAATGCGTGGCGTATTTCGAGAAGACCACAACATGTTCCGTGATCAGGCCCGCCGTTTCGTCGACCGCGAAATCGTGCCCTACCTGCATGAGTGGGAAAAAAACGGCATCGTTCCCAAGGAAGTCTGGCTCAAGGCCGGTGAGAACGGCTTGTTATGCTCCACGGTGCCTGAAGAATACGGTGGCCCCGGAGGCGACTTCGGTCACTCGGCGGTGATGATCGAAGAGCTGGCGCGGGCCAACGCTACCGCCGTGGGTTTCACCACCCACTCGGAAATCGTCACGCCTTACATCGTTGCCTATGGCAGCGAAGAGCAGAAGCAGCAATGGCTGCCACGTATGGTCAGTGGTGAGTTGATCGGCGTCATCGCCATGAGCGAGCCGGGTATCGGCAGCGACCTGCGTGCCATGCGCACTTCGGCGCGGCGTGACGGTGATGACTACATCGTCAACGGCCAGAAGACCTTTATCACCAACGGCGGCAATGCCGGACTGGTGGTCACCGCCACCAAGATTGATCCGGCGGCCAAGGAACTCACACTGATCTGCGTTGAGGAAGACCGAGCCGGCTTCGCCAAGGGGCGTCTGCTGGAAAAGATTGGCCTGAAAGGGCAAGACACTGCCGAATTGTTTTTTGATGAAGTCCGGGTGCCCGTCGGCAATCGATTGGGTGAGGAGGGCATGGGATTCAAATACCTGACTCATCAATTGGCCTGGGAACGCCTGATCATCGCGATCCGTGCCGCGCAATCCATCGACACGCTGCTGGAAGAAACCATCGGCTACACCCGGGAGCGCAAGGTCTTCGGAAAACCGGTGCTCGACTTCCAGAACACCCGCTTCAAACTCGCTGAAGCCAAGGCCCAGGCCACCATGCTGCGGGTGTTCGTCGACGACTGTCTGGCCAAAGTGATGCGCGGTGAACTGACGCCGGAAATCGCGGCAATGGCCAAGCTGCTGGGCTCGGAGATGCAAGGCAAGCTGCTTGATGAGTTTCTGCAATTACATGGCGGCTACGGCTTCATGAGCGAATACAAGATCAGCCGCGCCTGGGTTGACGCCCGGGTCGCGCGCATCTATGGCGGCACCTCTGAAATCATGAAAGAAATTATCGGCCGTACCCTTTGAAGCACATTTGCATGAGGCAAACAGATGAGTAATTCCCTTTACGACATTTCGCTGAAGCAGATCGATGGAAGCGTCCGCACCCTTGGCGACTATCGGGGCAAGGTCCTGTTGGTGGTCAATGTCGCTTCAAAATGCGGGCTGACCCCGCAATACGAGGGCTTGGAAAAACTGTACCAAGACAAAAAATCCCAAGGCCTGGAAATACTGGGTTTCCCCGCCAACAACTTCAAGGAGCAAGAACCGGGTAGCGATGTGGAAATCGTTGAGTTCTGTTCAGTGAACTATGACATTCACTTTCCGTTGTTCTCGAAAATCTCGGTTGTCGGCGCGGACCAGCATCCTCTCTACGCCGAGCTGACTGCTGCACAGCCCGAGTCCACGGGTGAAGGTCCTTTCCGAGAGCGCTTGACGGGTTATGGCATCAAGTCAGACAACACAACGGACGTACTCTGGAATTTCGAAAAGTTTCTGATTGATCGGCAGGGCACGGTCGTTGCCCGTTTCGCTCCAGACATCGCGGCTGATGATCCTCGTTTGCTTGAAGCAATCGAAGCTCAATTGGTCCAAGAGGCGTGAAGCGGTGCTGACAGTCGATACGGTTAGCGCGCTTCGTGCGCTCGTGGCCCGTGCACGAGGTGAAAACAAGAAAGTCGCGCTGGTGCCGACAATGGGCAACCTGCATGACGGTCATATCGCCCTGATTCATTGCGCAAAGCAGCGAGCCGATTTTGTGGTCGCCAGCATCTTCGTCAATCCACTCCAGTTCGGGGCGAATGAGGATCTGGCCAACTATCCTCGGACCCCCGACGCCGATCGCGAAAGACTGGTCAACGCCGGGTGTGATGCGCTGTTTGCCCCTGCTGTCGAACAGATCTATCCAGATGGAATGCTCAATCAGGCCATCGTCAGTGTGCCGAACGTGTCTGAAGGTCTTTGCGCTGCGGCACGTCCTGGTCACTTTGATGGCATGGCCACTGTCGTCGTCAAGCTGCTGAACATTGTTCAGCCAGACGTGGCTGTTTTCGGGGAAAAGGACTATCAGCAGCTGGCAGTCGTCCGCTCCATGGTCAGGGATCTGAATATGGTGACTGACGTTGTCGGTGCACCGACGATCCGGGCCGCGGACGGCTTGGCATTATCGTCGCGCAACGGCTATCTGAGTGACCATGAGCGTTCGGTGGCCCCCGTCCTTTACGCTTGTTTGAAGCAAATGGAGGCGAGTATCCAGGTTGAGGGGCGGGTGACTGAGCACCTGTTGATTGAATGTCATCAACGTATAAGCGACGCCGGTTTTCAGCCGGAATACTTTGAAGTCAGGAATGCTCAGGATTTAAAACCTCTGACCAGCTCCGATACTCACTTTGTGATTCTTGTGGCGGCGCGCATCGGCAAAACGCGGCTCATTGACAATCTGACGGTGGACCTTCGGCCATCAAAAAGATCACCAGAGGAACAACACCCATGAGCCTCTATCGAGCGTTCACTGTTCTTGGCCTGTGCCTTGTCTCTCTTGTCGGCATGGCTCAACAAGCGCCAGTGGATGCCTATGGTGCCGACACCCAGCGTGCCAACGCCTTGCTGTTAAAAGCTGTCGCCGAATACAAAGCCAAGGGCGACACCGCCCTGGCTGAGTTCAGTCGCCAGGGAGCCTATGTCGATGGAGAGCTGTACATCTACGTTGTCGATACCTCCGGCGTGATGCTTGCCAGCGGAGGGCCTTCGGTTTCACTGGTCGGAAAACCGGTGGTCAACGTTCTGGACGACGACCTCAAGGCTGCATTCCAGCAAGCGATTTCGCAGCCAGACGACGGCATCGTGCGTAGCGCCGAATACCGCTGGTGGAACTGGCAACACGGTAAGGTCGAGCGTAAGCGCGTGTTCTATCAACGTGTGAAAGATCGGGTGATCTCCGTGGGTTACTACATGCCACGGTCCAGCCCTGAACAGGCACAACAGCTGCTGCGCCAGATTTCGGCGCAAGTTGCCAGCGACGCAAAAGCCACTGTCGGGCGCATTAATCAGCACGATAAGCAGCTCACCCAGGATGATCTCTATGCCTTTGTGGTGGACCTGAAAACCAGGCGGTTCATCGCTCACGGCTTTTCGCCCCGGCTGATCGGCACCGACTTCAAGTCATTGCGCTCTACCGACGGCAAGCCGATTGGCGAGGACATACTCAAGCAGATGAACACGCATGAAGCAGGGGAGATCACTTATCAATGGCGTAACCCTATGACGGGGCAGAATGAATACAAGAGGACTTTTCTGCAGCGGGTTAATGGATACGTCGTCGCCGTGGGCTGCTATGCAATCAAGTGATCAAAACAGGGACCACCGGCGCCCGCAGCAAGGAGTGTGCGCATGACTGATTTAGTATTGCTGCATGGCGGCAACCATGGCTCGTGGTGTTGGAAGCCTTTTGTGGAGGCGTTAAACCAACAACCCGGATGTTTCAAACGAGTGATCACTCTGGATATGCCTGGGTGCGGCAAGAAGCGCGGTCGAGATGTTGCGTCCCTGCGGCTCGACGATGTGGTCAAGGAGCTTAATGACGACCTGCATGCACTCGGTGTGAACCAGGCCGTGTTGCTTGGGCATTCCATTGCGGGGGTCGTGCTGCCAATGATGGTGTTGGCTGCTCCGCAACTATATTCGCAGCTGGTTTACCTGGCCTGCGCATTGCCCAGTGAAGGCCAATCGATTCTGGAGTTACTTGGCACAACGCTGCATGGCGAAAGCCCGGAACATGTCGGCTGGCCGCTGGACCCCGCGCACACAACCCCTCAAGCGCTGGCGGTGGCCATGTTCGGTCAGGACTTGAGTGAGCAAACCATGAGTTGGTTGTTAAGCGAAGCGAGCCAGGACACGACGCCACTCTGTGTGGCGACAGACTCCATCAGTCGTGCGGGATACCTGGGAATGATTCCGGCGAGTTACATCATCACACTGCGCGACAACATCCTGCCCGTCGACTGGCAACGCCGTTTTGCGCAACGTGCTGGCGCGGGCGTGGTTATCGAGATAGATACGGCGCACGAGCCGTTCGTATCACACCCGCAGCTACTGGCGGATGTCATACGAGGTATAGAGCGGCATGAGTGATGAGCGATATCGGTGTTTCAATCCGTAGCAACGGCAAGGCAATCCGCAGCGATTGGTTGATCCTGTCCATTATCAGCTTCAACTTTATCTCGTACATATGCAGTGGCTTGCCGCTTGCGGTGTTGCCGGGCTATGTCCTCAATGACCTGGGCCTGACCTCGGTTTTCGCCGGCGTGGTTATCAGCTCGCAATACCTGGCGACGCTCCTGGCCCGCCCCTTGGCCGGTGGTGTGGCCGATCGCCTGGGTGCCAAATACGCGGTTGTGTGCGGGTTCAGTGGCTTGATGTTGAGCGGCGCCCTGACGGCGCTCGCCATTATCCTGCCCACCCAACCCTGGTTGACCCTGACGCTATTACTGCTGGGGAGGCTGGTGTTGGGGGCGTCCACGGCCATGATCTCCACGCCCTGCTGCACCTGGGCCATCGGGTTATGTGGTGCCCCGCGGGCGGCACAGGTCATGTCGTGGAACGGAATAGCGGCTTACGGCGGCACGGCTGTTGGCGCGCCACTGGGTGTGCTGCTGCGCAATTCGATGGGTATCGCCAGTGTGGGGTTGTGCACCGTGTTGCTTGGCTTGGCGTTCCTGCTTTTGGCTCTGGGCAAGCGCCCAGCGCCATTGGTTGCAGGCGCCCGTCTGGCATTTCACCGAGTCCTGTTCGCCGTCATGCCCAATGGCCTGGTCCTGGTTTGCAGCTCGGTGGGATTTGGCGGGCTTACGGCGTTCGTCGCACTGTATTTCGATAGTCTCGGCTGGGATTACGCCGCCTATTGCTTAAGTGGTTTCGGCGCAGGTTTTATCGTTGCCCGATTGTCGTCGCCAGGAATACTGCAGCGATTCAGAGGGTACAAAGTGGTGGGCGGCTGCCTGCTTGTGCAGACATTGGGCATGCTGCTGATATGGCTCGCGCCTTCGCCTGCGCTGGCCATTGCCGGCGGGGCGTTAACCGGGATAGGGGTGTCATGGGTCTATCCGGGGCTTGGGGTGGAGACTTTGGCTAGCACTCCGGCCGCGAACCGTAACTCGGCGCTCAGCGCCCTTTCATTATTCTTCGATATTGCAGTGGGGATGGCCGGTCCGGTGATGGGCCTGGTTGCGTCAGGTTTTGGTTTTGCTGCGATATTTCTCTGTGCAGCACTGATGTCGATGGGCGGGTTTCTGGTAGTGCTCTGCCTATGGCGGAAGGGGCGTATACGCGATTAGTGTTAGTTGTTTAATAGCATACCTCTGTTTCACATAACTGACGTGCAAGTAAGCTCTCCGACGATCTGTCAGCGGGAAAATAACAGAACCAGCTATACCGCTATTGGCCGATTGCTGCGTGTCATGTCGGGTCGGAATCGACCCGAACCGAGCTCTCAGCGATATATACATAACTACAAGGAGTTCAGCGTTATAAGAATTCGACTTATGACGACGGCAGAGTCTCTGCGGCTGCGTAGTCTGGAAAGGACATCATCGACTCGACCGGAGGATGCTCGTAGGTTGAGGAAAGAACGGCACTGAGCCGATCGCCCAACAGGTTCCAGGCGCTTTTCTTCTCTTCGGCATAGTCGTGATGCAGGTAATGACGCCTCACCCTAGAGCCGGCCAACACATGATTTTGGCAGCGATCGATGACGTCCAGGCTGACCCCCAAGGCCTGCATCATGGTCGCGCCGGTACGGCGCAGGTCATGCGGGGTCCAGTCACCGTTCTGGCCGTCAGCAAGCACCAGGGTATCGTCATGACGCCGTCTAGAGAGGGCCTTACGGTTTTTGAACCGAGCCTGACGATCGCCGACCTGTTTGCTCACCACTTTCACATCCACATGCCCATCATCCTGCTTGTTGGGAAAGCACCATTCAGAGTTTCCCGTCAGCGTCTTGAGTTCCTGAAAGAAATGCAGGGCAAATGACGAGAGGAACACATGGTGGTCCTGTTTCTTGCCCCGGGTGCCTTTGACGTTTTCACTGGGGAGGAACCAGGTCTGCCGGTCAAGATCGACATTTTTCCATTCGGCCTGGAGCAACTCGCCAATCCGGCACAGCGTACCCAGGCTGATCCAGAGTGCGAGTTGGGTTTCTTTCTTTAGCGGCCGTATGCCGTCGTATTTTTGCCCGGCGGGCAGGGCGTTGTAATCGGCAGTCATTTGCTGGAAGCGGTTGTGCAGTTCCAACAGCTCAGCCGGTGAAAGGATGCGGCTTCTTTCGGCCTCGTAGTCGGCTGGGATCAGAGGGGAGATGTCGACCAGTTCCGTCGGATCGCCCTCGATCAATAAGGCCCGCCAGGGCTGACGTTTTCTGGCCCAGCTGAACATCTGAGTGAGGTCGGCGAAGAAACTGATGGCTTGCCGGTGAGCGCCGCGGTTGACCACGGCGCGGATCAGCGCCCGAACATCGTGTTCGGAGACGCTGCTCACCGCGGTCTTGCCGAGTGCCGGATAAAGGTCCTTGTTAAAGCGTCGTTGCAATTCAGCATTGCCATCTTTCCGCGCTACGCCATCCAGCAGCCACGCGCTGGCCAGATCCTGGACGGTCAGCGTTTTCACCTTCGTCGTTTTTACTTGTTCAGCCTCTACGTTAGTAGCGGCGTATGCCTGGGCCTTGGCGGTTTTCTTTTGCTCGCTGGGATTGATCTGCTCATCAATGAGCGCCCGGGCCTGGTTGCGGGCCTTGCGGATGTCCGTCAGGGATTTGCGCGGCCAGGTTCCGCAGGCGTACTCTTTGTTTTGATTGCCCCAGCGATAACGGTAGAAAAAGCTGACTGACACGCCGTCCTTGCGGACTGAGATTCGACCGGCGAGATTACCATCCTCGCGGAGGATCCGGCCGGCATCATTGACGGTCAGCGACTCAAGTTCTTTGATGGTGATTTTGGCCATGAAATGGACTCCCCCTACTTTTACCCCCACAAAAACGTCGGCTCTTGATGGACGTTCCTGGACTCTCGTAGAGCAGAACATCGCTGGAGCTCAAGTAAATACTAGCTTAGAAAAATCCAGAGTAAAATTTTGGAATCTTTCAAGAAGTATGAAAAAGGAGATGGGGTGCTAGGGGTCGAGTGTTCGAATCACTCCGTCCCGACCATATTTTTCAATGACTTAGGCCAATGTTCACAGCATTGGCCTTTTTCATGTGCGTGACTTTTGCATGGCAGCAGTGCGGCTGCTATTCATCCGCTCCGCAAGGGCTTTCTTGCTGATACTGAAGCTTCCTCGCTTCGGCTGTTTGACAGGCGCTGACACGCTTGAGGGCGGTAGCAGACACTTCTTCAATGAGCCCTTGTTCTGCGAGGAAGTCGTCAAAGTCAGAACCGATGTGCTGACTCATGTGCCGTACCCCTAGATGAACACCCCCGCGCTCATGCAGAACCAATCGATCTCAACTTTCGCATCTCACGCCGGCGCAGCCACCGTAGACCGCCCAGGCTTGCAAAGGATCTCAAGTCGCGAGCCGCTGTAGCGGGATTCGCGGAATAGACGCCAGCGCCCGAACAAGCCGTAGACATGCATGACTCGACCCTGCTCGCGATACCCCATGCGGATGTGCGCTCTCAGGGCTGGAATATTGTGCGTCTCACAGACGTTCACCACCTTGTTACAGCCTTGTGCTTGCATGGCCTGCCACAGACAGATTTGGCCATCGACTGAAAGTGCCGTACCGAAGTAACGTCGCGTCATCTCGCCCCCGAACGCGAAGAATTCGCCGTCGTTGACCGGGAACCAACAGCCGTAATAATGGCGATCATGGTAGTTGCGTTTGCTGCCCCAAATGAAAGCTACGGCATCACCCTTGTCGTCCACGTACATATGTCCGGTATACCCTTCGGCGGCCAGTTCGCGCATGGTTTCCACTCGGTCGCCAAAGTGCTTGGCGAACGCGTTCGCGTTCTGTGTATCGACCTCGACCATGCGTAATCCCGAATAGGGCCGGAGCTTTTGGGACGGAACCGATGTGGCCAGGTCACGCTCCATCCACAGTAACTCCCAGTGGAAAAACACATAACGCTTCCAGAGAACATTGAGGGTGCGACGCAGGCCTTTTTGTTTTATTCGGACTTTTAGCTGCTGCAATGCACTCATGCTGCCTCCCGGTGGAGTTAGGGGCGTTGTTTTAATGTGTTTATTGAGTGAATGCGCAATGGACAAGCAGTACCCGCCATTCAGGGGGTAAGCAGCTAACGGTCTGCAACCAATACGACTCTGAGATGAGGAGCCAACACGATCCATGCGCTTGAAGTGGGTATAGAACAGCGCAGCAAGTGCATGTCAAAAAGACCCCCGCAGTTTTGTAACAAATTATTCTGCGCCCCCGGAGCCTTGGGCGGGGCCTTCAATGAATCGTCTTAACCCTACGACTTTCACCAATCCTGATCCGATCCAACGCCCTGTTAAGCGCATCCAATGCATCGAGAAGGGCTTTTGCCTCAGCCTCTCTGCCATCTCCCCAAAGTCGCTCAACCATCCTGTTCAAGGCTTGGATTGATCGTTCAATGTCGGCAGCAGTCACCGCTGTCGTGTCTGCCGATTTTGTCTTCGACACTTTCAAAACCTCTGTCACTCAAGCATGAATCGGCAAAGCCAAACCAAACGCCACAAAAAACCCACCACACACCTTATTAAACCGCCGCCCAGCCCTCGCTAACCAAGGCCGCACCCGATTCGCCGCACTCGCCACCATATACTCGACAATAAACTCCACCACCGCATACGTCAGTGCAATCGCCGCCGTCTGCGCAATGATGCTCCTGTGTGGATCAAGGAACGGCGGGATAAACGCAGTAAACAGCAACAGCGCCTTCGGATTCGACAGGGCCGACACCAGGCCCTGGCGGAACAACGACCAACGCCGGGAGCTCGTGGTCCCCGTCGACTCGAGATTGATCGGCGCAGACCGCCACAGCCCCCAGCCCAGCCAGATCAGATACAGCCCGCCCACCACCTTCAATACGGTAAACCAGGTAGCCGACGCCTGGATCAGCGCACCCAATCCCAGGGCGCACAGCGCGAGCACCACCGCAAAGCCGAGCACGCCGCCCGAGATGGTGAACAGGGTTTTGCGACTGCCATGAATGGCGCCATGGGTCAGCACCAATAACGCATTCGGTCCTGGCACGACGGCGATGCCGAAGCAGGTAATCAGGTACAGCAACCAGGTGTCGAATGGCATGATCAGATTCACTATAGGTTAATGCAGGCCAGAATCTTGCGGATGAACTGAATTCCTGAAAAGCGCATAATTCACATCTTAACCATTCGATTAACGAATAGAGGTGACGGCGATGCCTGCCAGCGATTTGCAGATCGATTGGCTCAAGTGTTTTGTGGCGGTGGTGGATGCCGGTTCGCTGTCTGGCGCCGCTCACGAGATCAACCGATCACAGTCCGCCGTCAGCATGCAGATGAAGAAGCTGGAGGCTGCGCTGGGGCGGCAGCTGTTGAGTCGGGGGCCGAGGCATTTGCAACTGACGGATGATGGCCAGACGTTGCTGAGTTATGCCCGGCGCATGCTCGCGTTGCATGCCGAGACCCAGGCGGCGTTTCATGGTGAAGAGTTGTCTGGGCGAATCCGCCTGGGCGTCGCCGAGGACTATGCGGCCAGGTATCTGACTCCGCTGCTCAAGCGTTTTTCCCCGCGCTACGCCGGGGTGGAAATAGAACTGACGTGTGAGCAGTCGACTGCGCTTATCCCGCGTGTACGCAGTGGTGATCTGGACCTGGCGCTGGTGTCCAGGGACTCTGCGCAAAGCGGCTCGTTTCTGTTCAAGGAACCGATGGTCTGGGTTGGCTCGCCGCAGTTCGAACTGTGGCGGCGCGACCCGGTGCCGATTGCGGTCTACGAAAGCGCGAGCCTGGCTCGGCTGTATGCGGTGAATTCGCTGACCCAGCGCGGGCGGCAGTTCAAGGTGGTCTACAACAGCTCCAGTCTTGCCGGGCAGGTGGCGGCGGTGGAGGGTGGGCTGGCCATTGCGGCGATTACGCAGTGCACGGTGTCGGCTTCGCTCCAGGTGCTGGGCAGTGAGCACGGCCTGGGCAGCATTGAGCCGATGGAGGTGTCGGTTCTGCGGAGTCGGGCCTCTCGCGGGTCGAAAGCGGTCAATGGGCTGCATGCTTTTATCATTGGTGCGCTACGACATCAGGTGGAGTGACCTGGCGGTGATCACTAGACGTGGCCCCAGCAGCGCGGCGTAATTGGTCCTAAAAAATTCGGCACTCCCGGAAGACACTGCTCAGGCAGCCAGGGTCGCTTCCCCTACCAGCAAGATCGATGACTGACTGCTTCTGTACTGACTTTCAACCTAAAATAATAACGAATGGGGTGAGCAGCATGTCCGTACCTCAACAAACCCGAGCGGAGAACGCCAAGGGCGGCCTGCAATCGGGT
This sequence comes from Pseudomonas sp. RIT-562, assembly GCF_026241895.1. Classification (GTDB taxonomy): domain Bacteria; phylum Pseudomonadota; class Gammaproteobacteria; order Pseudomonadales; family Pseudomonadaceae; genus Aquipseudomonas; species Aquipseudomonas mandelii_F. The sequence continues at coordinate 120,485 of NZ_JAPJIV010000018.1, forward strand.
CTCAAGCAACGTCACATGGCCATGATCGCCCTGGGTGGTGTCATCGGTGCCGGACTGTTCGTCGGCAGCGGAGTGGTCATCCAGTCTGCGGGGCCTGCGGCCCTGTTGTCCTTCCTGGTCACCGGCGTACTGGTCATCCTGATCATGCGCATGCTCGGCGAAATGGCCTGCGCCCTGCCGACCGTGGGATCGTTCTACGAATATGCACGCATGGCCTGGGCCGATCATAAGCAGACCAGCCAACTGGCCGGTTTTCTTACCGGTTGGATGTACTGGTATTTCTGGGTCATCGTCGTCGCGGTGGAGGCGGTGGCTGGCGCCTCGCTTATCCAGTTCTGGCTGCCGGACGTACCGGCTTGGGGCATCAGCCTGACGCTCATGATTGTGCTGACCCTGACGAACCTGTGCTCGGTCGCGTCCTTCGGTGAGTTCGAGTTCTGGTTCTCCTCGATCAAAGTCGCAGCCATTATGGTTTTCCTGTTGTTGGGTGGGCTGTATCTGCTAGGCATGTGGCCGACCGAAACCCATCACGGGCTGAGTTCGATGCTCAGTCACGGCGGCTTCATGCCCAACGGCATCGGCCCGGTGTTGACTGGGGCGGTGGCGGCGACGGGATTCTATTTCGGTGCGGAGATTGTCACCGTGGCGGCTGCCGAATCTGCCGATCCGGTGCGCTCGGTCGCCCGAGCCACCAATTCGGTGATCACCCGCGTGCTGTTCTTCTATGTCGGCTCGATCCTGCTGGTGGTCACCCTGGTCCCTTGGAACTCGCCGGCCATGCTCACCCCGTATTCCAGCGCTCTGGCAGCCATGGGCTTCGACTGGGCCGCGCACGTGATGAACGCCATCGTGCTGACCGCCGTGTTGTCCTGCCTGAACTCGGGCATCTATGCGTCTTCGCGCATGCTGTTCGCACTGACCAAACGCGGTGACGCACCGCGCAGCCTGGCCAAGCTGTCCCCCAGTGGCGTACCCCGTCGTGCAATCTTCTTCGGCACGCTGTTCGGTTATCTGTCGGTGGTGATGTCGTACATATCGCCGGACACCATCTTCGCCTTTCTGGTCAATTCCTATGGCACCGTGGCGATCTTCGTCTATGTGCTGATCGCCCTGTCCCAGCTGCGCTTGCGTGCGAAGCTCGAGCGTGAGGCGCCGGAAAAACTCAAGGTGCGGATGTGGTGTTATCCGTACCTGACTTACGTCGCCATCTTCGGCATGCTCGGCATCGTCACCGGCATGGCTTTCATCCCGGAGCAACGCATGCCGCTGGCGTTGGGCGTCGTCAGCCTGGCGATTCTGATTCTGGCGTTCATTACTCGCACCATCTGGCGGCGACTCAAGGGGCTGCCGGAAGTCATACCGGTTAACAGCTAGTCATTACGATTCGCCAATGTTGTTAAGAAAAGTCGCCGCTCGGCGACTTTTCTGTTTTCGCCGAGCGTCGAGCGCCGAGCGCCGAAACACCTACGCCCATGCGGATCGGACCAAATAGACTGAGGGAGGGAAAAACGAGGATCAGCCGCGACCGTGGAGCAGCCGCAGGATTTCATCGAACACGGCATTGTCCAGGCTGCGCGACATATCAAGCTCCAGGCTGTGGCGATAATAGGGGCTCAGGTCGAGACCGACGCCGAGGGCGTACAACTCGATGCTGTGATCCTGCTCGATTTGCCGGGTCACCTGTTTGAGGTGCAGGTCGAGGATGTCCTGCTGGTTGGTCTGGTGGGTGGCGCTGTCCATCGGGCAGCCGTCGGAGATGATGATCAGGATGCGCCGTTGTGCGTCGCGCTGCAGCAGCCGCTGACGCGCCCAGAGCAGTGCCTCGCCGTCGATGCCCTCGCGAAACAGATCGGACTTGAGCAGTGCGGCGATGTTCGGCCGGGCGCGGCGCCAGGACGTTTCGGCAGTCTTATAGACCACATGGCTGAGCTCGTTGAGCCTTCCCGGATTGGCCGGCTGGCCCACGGCGCGCCAGCGTTTCAAAGGACGCCCACCGTTCCATTGGCCGGTGGTGAAGCCGAGGATCTCACTGCGGGCGCCCGCCAGTTCCAGGGCACGACTGAGGGCGTCAGCCAGCAAGGCGACGCTCTCGATGTGGTTGCGCATGGAGCCGGAGTTGTCGATCAGCAGGCTGACCAGGCAATCGCAGTGAGGACGCTGCTGCTCGTGGCGAAAAATCTCCCGTTGTTCGGGGCTGATGATCAGGCGACTGAGGCGCCCGGCATCGATCTGGCCGTCGGTCTGGGCGAAGGCCCAACCATCGCGCCGAGGTGCTGCCAGCAGCGCACCCAGGCGTTTGGCCAGGCGAGGCAGATTAAGGCCCTGGCCGGCCAGACGCTGGTCCAGGCGCTGGCGCAGTTCACGCAATAATTCCGGGCGCACCAGGCTGGTTGCATCACGCTCGCAATCGTAGTCGCGGCTGAACACTTGGTAAGTAAAGACGTCGTCGCTGCCCCGTGGATTACCTTGGGCAGCCCCGCTGGTGGCAACGTCGCCTTCGCCATGCTGATCCACGTCCAGCAACAGGGCGAAGGCCAGATGGGTTTTTTCCGCGATGTCGCAGACCTTGCGCTCGTCGTTACCGAGCAGTTCGGCGTCCAGTTGTTCGATCAGCTCCTGGGCCTTGGCGGCAATCAGCAGGGCATGCTCGGTAAACGCAATCTGCTCGTGCCGACAGCGGCGCAGCAGCCCGAAGGCCGCGCCAAAATGGCCGAGCAGGCTCAAGCGCGGTGCTTCGATAAGCATTTCCGTCTGTTCCCCGACGCGGCCGCCACACAGCAGAATCCAGCTCATCTGCGCCAGGGTGAAAAGCAGCAGGCCGACGTGGCCCTCGGCCTGTCCGGAGTCGAGAAACTGTTGGCTCCACTGCTCGAAGCGCCGCAGCAGATTGCGCCGCACACCCGGATGACAGTCGTCGACCAACGACTCCACGCGCAGTTGCTCGAGCAACTCGAACACCAGGCGTGCGATTGGATGTGCCGGGAGGAACTGGCGCACCAGCGCCTGATCACTGTGTTTCAGGCGCAGCGCCAGGCTGTCAGCCACACCGCGCCAGGCCTGGCTCTCATCGTGCTCGGGATCGGGATGCAGGTGTGGGGCGCGTATCGGGAAGTGCCGTTCCTGCACTTCCAGGCGGCCGCCGCGGTAGCGTACGAGTGGTTCACCGGACAAGGCCCGCAGCGTTGCCGCGCAGAGTTCTTCGAGTTGTTGCTGGCGTTTCTCGCGGCGGGGCGACGGGTTCATGGTGGTCCTCTTGTGGGTTCAGGCCAGTGCCAGCAGGGGCAACGCCGATTCGCCAAGCTCCTGGTCGAAACAGCGTTGGTAGTATTCGGCGACGATCGGCCGCTCGGCTTCGTCGCATTTATTGAGGAACGACAGGCGGAAGGCCAGTGCCGGGTCGCTGAAAATTTCCATGTTTTCCGCCCAGGAAATAACGCAGCGCGGCGACATCAGGGTCGACAGATCGCCGCTGGCAAAGCCTTGCCGAGTCAGGTCGGCCACCGCCACCATCTGCGTCAGCAACCCTTCGCCATGGCGAGCCAGCAGGTGCGGTACCCGCGCGGCGACTATCGCGACTTCTTCGGCCCGGGGCAGGTAGTTCAGGGTGGCGACTATGTTCCAGCGATCCAGCTGCGCCTGATTGAGCACCTGGGTGCCGTGGTACAGCCCGTTCAGGTTGCCCAAGCCAACGGTGTTGGCAGTGGCGAACAGGCGGAACGAGGGGTGCGGCTGGATCACTTGGTTCTGGTCGAGCAGATTGAGCCGGCCGTCGCGTTCGAGGATGCGCTGAATCACGAACATCACGTCCGGGCGGCCCGCGTCGTATTCATCGAAGATCAGCGCCATGGGCCGACGCAGTGCCCAGGGCAGGATGCCTTCCTGGAATTCGGTGACTTGCTTGCCCTCGCGCAGGACGATGCCATCCTTGCCGATCAGGTCCAGGCGGCTGATATGCCCGTCCAGGTTGACTCGCGTGCAAGGCCAGTTGAGCCGCGCCGCGACCTGTTCGATATGGGTCGACTTGCCACTGCCGTGCAAGCCTTGCAGCATCACCCGGCGATTGCGGGTGAAGCCGGCGAGAATCGCCAGGGTGACTTCCGGGTTGAAGCAATAGGCCGCATCGACCTGCGGCACATGCTCGTCGGCATTGAGAAACACGGGTACCCGCAGGCTGGAGTCGATACCAAACAACTCCCGGACTGGGACCAGGCGGCTGGCGGGTTCGAAGTTCAGGTCAGTCATGGCTATCGCCTCAAGGGCCGGGGAGGAGCTCTTGATTCTAGGGGCGAGACTGGACCAGGGGAGGGGCCAGTTGGTGGCCCCCGATGCGGCCAGCCGGGGAGGCTGGCGCCATGTTCGTTGGGAGAGAAACGATCCTGAGGACGAGGGCTAGCGACTCAAGACTTCGTCCAGCGCCTGTTCGAGAGTGCTGACCGTGCGCTCGATATTGTGCAGCTTTTCCAGGCCGAACAAGCCGATGCGGAAAGTCTGGAAGTCGGCTGGCTCGTCGCATTGCAACGGCACTCCGGCGGCGATTTGCAGGCCGTGGGCGGCAAATTTCTTGCCGCTCTTGATGTCGGCATCATCGGTGTAGCTCACCACCACGCCTGGGGCCTGGAAGCCGGCTGCGGCCACGCTCTTGATGCCCTTGCCGGTCAGCAAGGCGCGTACCCGGTCGCCCAACGCCTGTTGTTCATCGCGGACCTTGTCGAAGCCGTAGGCTTGCGTTTCTTTCATCACTTCGTTGAACCGCGCAAGCGAATCGCTGGGCATGGTCGCGTGGTAGGCATGCCCGCCCTGTTCGTAGGCCTGCATGATCTGCAGCCATTTTTTCAGGTCGCAGGCAAAACTGCTGCTCTGCGTCTGCTCGATGCGCTGCAGGGCCAAGGGACTGAACATCACCAGGGCGCAGCATGGGGAGGCACTCCAGCCTTTCTGCGGAGCACTGATCAGCAGATCGACTGCGCATTTTTGCATATCGACCCACAGCGCCCCCGAAGCGATGCAGTCCAGCACGAACAGGCCGCCCACCGCATGCACGGCGTCACCGACGGCGCGCAGGTAGTCATCGGGCAGGATAATCCCCGATGAGGTCTCAACGTGCGGGGCGAAGACGATCTGCGGCTTGTGCGTCTGAATGGCCGCCAGCACTTCGTCCAGGGGCGGTGGGGCATAGGCGGCCTGGCGACCAGCCTCGACCGGCCGGGCCTTGAGTACCGTGGTGGCCGCCGGGATGTTGCCCATCTCGAGAATCTGGCTCCAGCGATAACTGAACCAGCCGTTGCGGATCACCAGGCATTGCTGGCCGCCGGCAAACTGCCGCGCCACCGCTTCCATGCCGAATGTGCCGCTGCCCGGAACCACCGCCACGGCCTCGGCGTTGTAGACCTGCTTGAGGGTGCTGGAAATGTTCCTCATCACTGCTTGAAACGCCTGGGACATATGGTTGAGCGATCGGTCGGTGTAGACCACCGAGTACTCGACCAGCCCTTCGGGATCGATACTGGGATAGAGCTTTGACATGGGTGACTCCTTCGGCAGAGATGTCAGTGGTATCGACCCTGCCCTAAGCGATGGCAAATGACAAGATTGCTCACGATTGAATGGCGATACCCGCCACGCGACGCTGGCCGTTGCGCTTGCCGATCCACCAGGCGCAATAGGCGCTGATGGCGCCGGCGAACAGCACGTAGAGACAGGTGGTCCATGGCTGGCCACCGCTGCTGCGCATCAGGGCGGTGGCGATCATGGGCGTCAGGCCGCTGGCAAAGATGCCGGAAAATTGATAGACGAAAGAGATGCCGGTGTAGCGCACTTTGGCGTCGAACAGCTCACAGAACATGGCTGCTTCAGGGCCGTAGACCGCCGCGTAAAAAATCCCGAATGGGATCACGATGGCCATCCAGATCATGAACATGTCGCCCTGGCTGGTCATCATCAGCCAGAACGCCGGAAAGGCCGAGAGCGCGGTGATCAGCGATCCCCAGAAGTACACGCGGGTGCGGCCGATACGATCGGACAAGGCGCCGAACATTGGGATGGTGAAGCACATCACCACCGCAGCCGCCATCACCCCGACCAGTGCCTCGGATCGCGGCAGGTTGAGGGTCTGGGTCAGGTAGCTCAACGAGAATACCCCGAACACGTTGAAGAACACCCCGTCGATGTAGCGTGCGCCCATGCCGGCCAGGACGTTCTTCGGGTAGCGCTTCATCATGTCCACGAATGGGATCGCGGCTTCGGCGTTGGCGGCCTTGACCTTGGCGAATTCGGGGCTTTCCATCACGTTCAGGCGAATCCAGGTGCCAACGAACACCAGGCCAGCGCTGAGCAGAAAAGCCATGCGCCAGCCCCATTCGAGGAACTGCGCGTCAGTCAGGACGTAGGACAGCAATCCGACCACTCCAGAGGCCAGGCACAAGCCGATGGCCAGGCCGATCTGCGGCAGGCTGGCGTAGAACCCGCGTTGGTGCTTGGGCGCGTACTCGAACGCCATCAGCACGGCGCCACCCCATTCGCCGCCGAGGCCGATGCCCTGGACCACGCGCAGCAGCAACAGCAGGATCGGCGCCCAGATGCCGATGCTGGCGTAACTGGGCACCAGGCCAATCAGGAAGGTGGCCACGCCCATGATCATCATCGTCATGATCAGCATGCTTTTTCGACCGATCCTGTCGCCGAAGTGACCGAAGATCACTCCGCCTATCGGTCGGCTGAGAAAGCCGACGGCGAAGGTGCCGTAGGCCAGCATGGTCGATACCAGCGGGTCATCGCTGGGAAAATACAGATGGTTGAAGACGATGCCGGCGACGACGCCATAGAGGAAGAAGTCATACCATTCGATGGTGGCGCCGATGACGCTGGCGATGACCACCTTGCGCACGGGGTTGGGCGTGGACATGTCGGTACTCCTGTTGTTGTCTTTATAGGGAGGGCGCGCGGACTTTCATGCTCCATCAGGAGGCCAATGTGCTGACCGCCGGGGCCGCCTCGCTACGTGGCGTGCGGGCGTCGGGCTGGAGGCAATCCTGGAGAATCATCGTCGAGGCTTTCTCGGCAATCATCACCACGGGGACGTTGGTGTTGCCCGAAACCAGGGTCGGCATGATCGAGCAGTCGACCACCCGCAAGCCCTGCACACCGTGGACACGCAGGCGCGAATCCACCACTGCAAGTGGATCGTTGCCCATCTTGCAGGTGCCCGATGGGTGAAAGATGGTTGCCCCGTATTGACGGCAAAACTCGAGAATCTGCTCGTCGCTCTGCTGCTCGATGCCCGGCCGATACTCGCGACGGATCAAACCATTGAGTGGTTCGGTCGCGGCCAGCTTGCGGGTGTAGCGCACCGCCGCAATCACCGTCTGGCGGTCCAGTTCGGTGGAGAGGTAGTTGGGCTGCATCGACGGCGGCTGCGTGGGGTCGGTCGAGGTGATGCGCACATGGCCGCGGCTTTCGGGGCGCAATTGGCACACCGACATGGTGAAGCCCGAGAAGGGATGCACGCTGCCGCCGGCAGAGTCGGCGCTGAGCGTACCGAAGTGATACTGGATGTCCGGTGTCGCACTTTGTTCCAGCACCCGGGTGAACAGCCCGCCCTGGTTAATGCCGATGGCCAGCGGCCCACCACGGGTCAGCAGCCATTGCAGGCCCATGCGCAATTTGCGCAGCGGCGAACGCAGCTCATCGTTGGTGGTGATCGGCTGGGTGCATTCGTAGATCAGGCGGATCTGCAAATGATCCTGCAGGTTTTCACCCACACCGGGCAGAACATGTACCGCAGGAATATTGAATTTTTTCAGCAGCGGCGCGGGGCCGACGCCGGAGAGTTGCAGGAGCTGTGGTGATTGCAGCGCACCGGCGCTGAGGATCACTTCGCGCCTGGCCTTGACGGTCAGCGACTGACCGTTCTGGCGGTACTGGATGCCGACTGCGCGGGTTCCTTCAAAGAGAATTTTTTCCGCTTGGGCGAGCGCCTCGATGGTCAGGTTTGCACGGCGCTTGGCCGGATTCAGATAGGCCACTGCGGTGCTGCAGCGCAAGCCCTTGCGCGTGGTCAGTTGGTAGTAGCCGACGCCTTCCTGGTCACCGGTGTTGAAGTCCTCGATGTGCGGCACACCCAGTGCCTCGGCCGCCCCGATAAAGCCTTCGGTGAGCGGATGGCGCGCCTTGATGCTGGACGCCGATAACGGTCCATCGGTGCCGCGAGTGGGACCGGGCCCCAGGTCGTTGCACTCGGCGCGGCGGAAGTACGGCAGCACATCGTCCCAACCCCAGCCGGCATTACCGGCGCTGGCCCAGGCATGGTAATCGGCGCGCTGGCCACGGATGAAGATCAGCCCGTTGATAGAGCTGCAGCCGCCGAACACCTTGCCGCGCGGCCAGTAGATGCGCCGGTCGTTCATGCCTGGATCTGGATCGGTGTAGAAGCCCCAGTTGTAGACCGGGTGAAACATGGTCTTGGCGTAGCCGATCGGGATGTGGATCCACGGATAGCGATCCGCAGGCCCCGCTTCCAGCAAGCAAACGCTGTAGCGTCCGTTTTCGCTGAGTCGGTTGGCCAGCACACAGCCGGCTGAACCGGCGCCGACGATGACGAAGTCATAGACACGTGACATGCGTAATCCTCTTTTTATTGTTTTAAGCCCGTATCGATTGAGCAGTGCAGATGACACTGGGGGAGGGGGGGTGCATCTGAAAGAGCCAGTCGCGGCTGCGCAGTGAGGCCAGTGCCGCTGGCATCACGTTTGGGCCACAACTGGTCCTAACTGCGCGAGCGGCTTGTTCTTAACTTCGTCTTCAGGGGTGGATCGGGCAGTGCTGCATGGCGATGCCGAGTACTGCCCCGCTGACCAACAATAAAAATGCACCAGTCGAGAGGTAAGCATGAAAACAACAGCTCACGAGTACGATGCAGTCGAGGCATTGGCCAGTGACCGCGCTCACGTCTGGCATCACCTGTCCCAGCACAAACCGCTGGAGCACAACGATCCGTTGATGATCGTCGAAGGCAAGGGCATGCGGGTCCGGGACATCAAGGGCAACGAATACCTGGATGCGGTCTCGGGCGGTGTGTGGACCGTCAACGTGGGTTATGGCCGCGAAAGCATTGCCGATGCGGTGCGTGATCAGTTGGTGAAGATGAATTTTTTTGCCAACTCGGCGGGCAACATTCCCGGCGCCTTGTTCGCCAAAAAACTTATCGAGAAAATGCCTGGCCTGAGCCGGGTGTATTACTCCAACTCCGGTTCCGAAGCCAACGAGAAGGCCTACAAGATCGTGCGGCAGATTGCGCACAAGAAATACGGCGGCAAGAAGCACAAGATTCTATTCCGCGAGCGTGACTACCATGGCACCACGATCACGGCGCTGAGCTCTACCGGCCAGTTCGAGCGCAAGAATCAGTACGGTCCGTTCACTCCGGGTTTTGTCGAATTCCCCCACTGCTGCGAATACCGCTCGCAGTTCGGTGATACCGCCAACTATGGGGTGCGCGCCGCCATGCAGATGGAGCGGGTAATCCTCGCGGAAGGGCCGGACACCGTGGGTGCCGTGGTACTCGAACCCATCACCGCTGGCGGCGGCGTCATCACGCCCCCCGAGGGTTACTGGGAGACCATCCAGGCGATCTGCAAAAAGTACGACATTCTCCTGCACATCGACGAAGTGGTCTGCGGCCTGGGCCGTACCGGCAAGTGGTTTGGCTATCAGCATTACGGCATCCAGCCGGACATCGTCACCATGGCCAAGGGCGTGGCGAGCGGCTACGCGGCGATCTCCTGCACAGTGACCACCGAGGCAGTGTTCGAGGCGTTCAAGGGCGAGGCTGATGACCGCATGGGCTACTTCCGCGACATCAGCACCTTCGGCGGCTGCACCGCAGGCCCGGCGGCGGCGCTGGAGAATATGCGGATCATCGAGGAAGAGGGCTTGCTGGAGAATGTCACCCACATGGGTGAGTACTTCATGGGGCGCCTGCGTGAGCTGCAGGACAAGTACCCGATCATTGGTGATGTGCGCGGCAAGGGCCTGTTCTGTGGCCTGGAGCTGGTCAAGGACCGCAAGACCAAGGAGCCGGTGGAGGAGAGCGTGCCGATTGCCATCGCCGCCGACTGCATGCGCCAAGGGGTGATGATCGGGCGTACCAACCGCAGCTTCGAGCAGCTCAACAACACGCTATGCTTCGCCCCGGCGTTGATCGCCACACAGAAGGATCTGGATGTGATCATCACCGCGCTGGACAACGCTTTTGCTCGGCTTGCACCATAACGCTTGCCACCGCTGGAATGCGAAACGGGTAGGAGCTGCCGCAGGCTGCTCCTACGCAGCCAAGCCAGCGCTTGTCGTCCGTTCAGTCGAGGCCGCCATGTTCCAGTTGTTTCATTTGTCCGCCGAAAAATCCACCAACCTGCAGCAGCAACTGCGCGAGCAGATTGCCCAGGTGATTCTCAACGGCAATATTCCGCTCGATACCGCGTTACCCTCCAGTCGCAAGCTGGCCAAACAGCTGAACATCGCGCGCAATACGGTGGTGCTCGCCTACGAACACCTGCTCGATGATGGCTACTTATTGGCCCGAGAACGCAGTGGTTACTACGTCAATCCGGATATCCTCGCGCGCAAGGTCGAGGCGCCGCGTGGGGGCCAGGAAGAGGTCGCTAGTACCGGGCTGGACTGGTCCCGACGGCTCGTCATGCAACCCTCGCAGCAACGCAATATGAGCAAGCCGCGGGATTGGCAGAATTACAAGTATCCGTTTATCTACGGGCAGTTCGACCCCGCCCTGTTCCCGACGGCCAACTGGCGTGAATGTTGCCGCGACGCGGTCAGCATCCCGGCGATCCGTGACTGGGCTTCGGACCGCTTCGATAACGACGACCCCCTGCTGATGGAACAGATCAGGACGCGCCTGTTGCCACGCCGTGGCGTCTGGGCTTCCCCCGAGCAAATCCTGGTCACGGTGGGCGCGCAACACGCTCTGTACATCCTGGCGCGCCTGTTGTTGCGCCCTGAGAGCCTGATGGGCATCGAAGAGCCGGGGTACATGGACATCCGCAATATCGCCATGCTCAATCCCTCGCGAATCCAGCCGCTGGCGGTCGACAACCAGGGCCTGATCATGAGCGAGAAGCTCAATGGCTGCGACCTGATCTACACCACCCCCAGCCATCAGTGTCCGAGCACCGTGACCATGCCCCTGGAGCGCCGCTACGAATTATTGGAGCGGGCCAATCAGCACGATTTCCTGATCATCGAGGACGACTACGAGAGCGAGACCAACTTCAAGGGCAGCCCGATCCCGGCACTCAAGAGCCTGGACAAGCATGATCGGGTGCTCTACGTCGGCAGCCTGTCCAAGACCCTGGCACCCGGCCTGCGGGTGGGTTACCTGGTAGGTCCCGAAGCCCTGATCCGCGAGGCGCGGGCTTTGCGGCGGCTGATGGTGCGCCATCCGGCGGCGAACAATCAGCGCTCGGTGGCGCTGTTCCTCGAACGTGGTTACCACGATGCATTGATCATGAGCCTGATGCGGGCTTACGAGGAGCGCCATCAGCAGATGGGCGAGGCCCTTCGCGAGTACCTGCCGGAATCCTCCAAGGAGCCGAGCTTCGGTGGCTCCTGCTACTGGGTAAAGGGACCTGACAGCCTGGATGCGCGACGCCTGCAGAAGGAGGCCGCCGAGCACGGCATCCTGATCGAGCCCGGCGATATCCACTTCTTTGGTGAGCACCCGCCGCTCAACTATTTCCGTCTGGGCTACTCGTCGATCCCGGCGGAGCGCATCCGTCCGGGCATCAAGCTGCTCGCCGAGCTCATCCAGCAACTCAGCTGACCCATCCTCTGTGGGAGTGTTGGAATATCTGGACCCAGCTGGCGCAACAGTTGGTCCTCAACTGGTTCTATCTGGCACTTCCCCCGCCTCCTACTCTAGCCCCAAGGCAGCCGGTTCTCGCTTCCAGCGAACGTGAGACGGCTCGCTCGCCCCGCCCCAAAACTCCAACACAACAACAATGGAGAGATCTATATGCCACGCATGACCCCCAGCGAAGCAATGGTTGAAACACTGGTTGCCAACGGCGTCTCCGATGTCTTTGGCATCATGGGTTCGGCCTTCATGGATGCGATGGATATCTTCGCTCCGGCCGGTATTCGTTTTATCCCTGTGGTGCACGAGCAGGGCGCCGGTCACATGGCCGACGGTTTCTCGCGGGTCAGTGGCCGTCACGGCGTGTGCATCGCGCAGAACGGTCCCGGTATCACCAACTTCGTAACTGCCGTCGCCGCTGCCTACTGGGCCCACAGCCCGGTGGTGGTGATCACGCCTGAAACCGGATCGATGAGCCAGGGCCTCGGTGGCTTCCAGGAAGCCCAGCAACTGCCGTTCTTCGAAACCATCACCAAGTACCAGGCGCATGTGCCCAATCCTGCACGCATGGCTGAACTGACCGGCCGATGCTTTGATCGGGCCATGCAGGAAAACGGTCCGACCCAGCTGAACATTCCGCGGGACTTCTTCTACGGCGATATCAACGTCGAGATCCCCACGCCGATCCGTATCGAGCGCAGCGCCGGCGGCGAGCAGAGCCTGGCCGAGGCGGCCGCTTTACTGGCGGGGGCAAAATTTCCGGTGATTATCTCCGGGGGTGGCGTGGTCATGGGCGACGCAGTCGAAGCCTGCCAGGCGCTCGCCGAATACCTCGGTGCTCCGGTGGTCAACAGCTACCTGCACAACGACTCTTTCCCGGCCAGTCACCAGCTGTGGTGTGGCCCGCTTGGCTATCAGGGTTCCAAGGCGGCGATGAAGCTGCTGGCGCGCGCCGACGTGGTCCTGGCGCTGGGGACCCGCCTTGGCCCATTCGGTACGCTGCCGCAGCACGGCCTGGATTACTGGCCGAAGCAGGCAAAAGTGATCCAGATCGACTGCGATTCGAAAATGCTCGGCCTGGTGAAAAAAATCACCGTGGGTATCTGCGGCGACGCCAAGGCGGCAGCGGTCAACCTGCTCGGTCGCCTGGAGAGCCTCGACGTGCAGTGCCTGGAAAACAAGGGCGCGCGTGCCGAAGAAATCGCCAAGGAAAAATTCGAGTGGGAAAACGAGCTCAGTGCCTGGATCCACGAAAAGGACGAGTACTCCCTGGATATGATCAAGGAGCAGAGTGGCGAGGAGGGCAATTACCTGCACCCGCGTCAGGTCCTGCGTGAACTGGAAAAAGCCATGCCGGCCGATGCCATGGTCTCCACGGACATTGGCAATATCAACTCGGTTTCCAACAGCTACCTGCGCTTCGAGAAGCCGCGTTCGTTCTTCGCTGCCATGAGCTTCGGCAACTGCGGCTACGCGCTGCCGACCATCATCGGCGCCAAGGTCGCCGCACCGCATCGCACCGCCATCTCCTACGCCGGTGACGGTGCCTGGGGCATGTCGATGATGGAAATCATGACCTGCGTGCGCGAGAACATCCCGGTCACTTCGATCGTATTCCACAACCGCCAGTGGGGCGCGGAGAAGAAGAACCAGGTGGACTTCTACAACCGTCGTTTCGTGGCAGGCGAGCTGGAAAACCAGAGCTTCGCCGGCATCGCCCGCTCGATGGGCGCCGAAGGCGTCGTTGTCGACCGTTTGGAAGACGTCGGACCGGCGCTCATCGCTGCATGCGAGGCACAAAAGGCCGGCAAGACCACGGTGATCGAGATCATGTGCACCCGCGAGCTGGGCGATCCGTTCCGCCGTGATGCGCTGTCCAAACCCGTGCGTTTCCTCGAGAAGTACAAAGACTACGTCTGAGTGGCCAAGGTGTCCGGTTTGCGCCGGACACCTGCAGCCAGCGGCCTGTGTGGTGGTCTTTAGCTGCTGCACTGGTCTCCAGGAATACTTCAACGGCGCCTTCTGGCGTTGTTGCAGCTTCCCCCCAGAACACACGGGAATCCAAGCATGTTGAGCACTATTGCACCTGAATGCCCGGCCTTTCTGCTGGATCGGGCCAAGGCGCTGCCGCGCGTGGTCACAGCGGTGGTCAACCCGGTCAATCTGCTGAGCCTGGGCAGCGCCAAGCGGGCGTGCGCTGAAGGGCTGATAGAACCGGTGCTGGTCGGCGACCAGGCGCAGATCCGCGCCCTGGCCGAAGAACTCGACTGGGACCTGCATGACCTGCGCCTGATGCATGTCAGCGACGATGCACAGTGCGCCGAAGTCGCCTGCATCCTGGCCGGTGCCGGCAACGCGCAGGCTGTCATGAAGGGCCATCTGCACTCGGACACGCTGTTGCGTGCGGTACTCAAGCGTGAAGTCGGGCTGCGTGGCGCGAGCCGCCTCAGTCATGTGTTCCATATGACTCTGCCGGGCAGCGACAAGGCATTGTCGATCACCGATGCGGTGATCAACGTGCAGCCGACGATCGTCGACAAGATCCATATCGCCCGCAACGCCATCGAGCTCATGCACGCCTTGGGCTATGACAAGCCGCGCATGGCGGTGTTGTCCGGCACCGAGGAAGTGACTCGCAGCATGCCGTCCAGCCAGGATGCGGCCGAGCTGGCCAAACTGGCGGCGATCGGCGCCCTGGGTGATGCCTGCGTCGAGGGCCCGCTGGCCTTCGACAATGCGGTCTCGCTGGAGGCGGCGCGGATCAAAGGCATTGGCGGCGAAGTGGCGGGCAATGCCGACATCCTGCTGGTACCGAACCTCGAAGCCGGCAATTTCCTGTTCAAGCAGATGGTGCATTTCATGAGTGCCACGGCTGCCGGCCTGGTGCTGGGCGCGCGGGTGCCGATCATCCTCACATCGCGTGCCGACCCGCTGGAAGCGCGCCTGGCGTCCTGCGCCCTGGCTTCCATTTTCATCGATTACCGCCGCCAGTTGAGCAGCCGCTTGCTGGCTGTTGGCTAGGCACTCTCACGACCCAAGGAGCACGACGATGGCTGTGCAACGTTACGGTTTTATTTTCAAAGCGCCCGGCATGCAGTTCCTCACCCACAACGGTTGTCTTGAGTCCGAGTCCTTCGCCGCGACCTTGTGCGGCGTGGCGAACGTCGAGGAAGCATTGCTGGTGGCGCAGGAATTGTTGACCCGGCATGTGCAGCTGATCGAGCTGTGCGGCGCCTTCACCGAGGCTGAAGTGGAGCAGATCCGCGACGCCGTGGACGATCGGATTCCAGTCGCCGCCGTGCACTACAGTGCCCCGATGCAACAGCGCCTGCAGCAGTTGTCGCCTGGCCCCTAACACCGCCTTGACGTGGTCCTAATGGGGGACGGGCGTTTTCTCTAGCATCGAACCCCAGTGATTCATAACCACAGGGTGTAGGTGAACACATGACAATAAAACAGCACCACACAATCCCCCCCGTGCACCACCAGGTGCCGGACTCGGCTCAGCCATCGACGTCCTGGTTGGGCCGCCGCCAGCAGAAATGCAGCCTGCTGCTGCCGGGGATCATCGCCGCACTGGTGGTCGCCGCCAGTGCCTCTTTCCTGTCCGAGCATTACGGCGCACCGGTGATGTTAATGGCCCTGTTGCTGGGCATGGCGCTGGGTTTTCTCTCCGAAGAAGGGCGCGCCGTGGCAGGTATTCGCTTCACGTCCAGCACCATCCTGCGCGGTGGCGTGGCGCTGCTGGGCATGCGCATCACCGTCGAGCAGATTCTCTCGCTCGGCGGGACGCTGATGGCCGTCGTGATCGGTGCAGTGTTCCTGACCATCAGTTTCGGCATCATCCTTTCGCGGCTACTCGGTCAGTCTCGGGATTTCGGCATTCTCAGCGGCGGCAGCGTGGGCATTTGCGGCGCCTCGGCGGCGCTGGCGATCTCTGCGGTGTTGCCGCCAGACAAGGACAGCGAGCGCAACATCATCTTCACGGTGATCAGCGTGACTGCCCTGAGCACCATCGCGATGATTGCCTATCCGCCTTTCGCCCAGTGGATCGGCCTGGATGCCCATCAGGCCGGGATATTCCTCGGCGCAACCATCCACGACGTGGCCCAGGTGGTGGGTGCCGGCTACAGCATGTCGGAAGAAACCGGCGACACCGCGACCGTGGTCAAACTGTTGCGCGTAGCCATGCTGGTGCCGATCGTCTTCAGCCTGTCGTTGCTGCTGCGCAAACGCGGTGATGGTGGCCCGCGCGCGGCACTGCCGTTGCCGCTGTTCATCATCTTCTTTGTGCTGTTTGTCGCTCTCAACAGCAGTGGCATCGCTTCGACCCAGGTGCAGGAGTTTGCTGGCGATGTGTCGCGCTGGTGCCTGGTGACCGCGATTGCCGCACTCGGGATGAAAACTTCACTGAAGGCGCTGCTGGAAGTGGGCTGGCGCCCGGCGACCCTGCTGGTCAGTGAAACCGTGTTCCTGGCGGCGATCATCCTGTTTGCGGTGAAGTGGCTGGGATGAGCCTGCAAGTCCATCTGGTTTTTCTGTTGTGCGTGGCTCTGGCAACTGTTGCCCAGAGCCTCACCGGCTTTGCCTTCGGCCTGATCCTGATGGGCCTGGTCGCGGCCCTGCATATGGTGCCTTTATCCGAAGTCGCCGTGGTGATCAGCATCCTCACCCTGGGTAACGCGATGGGCACCCTGGGCGGGCCGAAACCGCAGTTGGACCGCGCCGTGCTGATGCCAGTGCTGATCAGCAGTCTACTTGGCGTCAGCCTCGGCGTGTGGGGGCTCGAAGCGTTGAGTGGTAGCCAGCTGACCTGGTTGCGCCTGCTGCTCGGTGTATTGATCGTCGCCGCCAGCCTCATGCTCGTGGTGCAGAACAAACCCAAATCCCGACTGTCCCGGCAGCCTTCGTTCTGGCTGGCCGGTGGTCTGTGCGGCCTGCTCAATGGCTTGTTCTCCAGTGGCGGGCCGCCGATTGTTTATCACCTTTATCGCCAGCCCTTGGGTTACGAAATTATCCGCAACACCCTGATCACGGTATTTTCCGCGAACGCAGCGGCGCGCCTGGGCCTAGTCGTAGCGCAAGGCCAGATGCAATTGACGACGTTGTGGTTGAGTGCCGAAGCATTGCCGTTGGTGCTGCTGGTGAGTTGGCTGATCCGCCGTTATCCGCCCAGGTTATCGCCGCGTACGGTGCGCTGGCTGGTCTTCGTCCTGATGGCGCTGGCGGGCGTCAGCTTGATCGGCGATTCATTGCCGGGGCTTTTGGCAGCAACCCCGGCATGAATTCAAGCGAGAACCCACCCTCGTAGGAGCCTGGCTTGCCAGCGATGACGTCCGCAAAATCGCCATCGCTGGCAAGCCAGGCTCCTACGGATTTGCGTCGAACCCAATCCCGAGTACACCCCGATCACCTGTAGGAGTCTGGCTTGCCAGCGATGACGCCCGCGAGATCGCCATCGCCGGCAAGCCAGGCTCCTACGGATGTGTGCCGAACCCAATTCCCGCGTACACCCCAATCCCTGTAGGAGCCTGGCTTGCCAGCGATGACGCCCGCAAAATCGCCATCGCCGGCAAGCCAGGCTCCTACGGATATGTGGCGCACCCAAATCCCGCATACACCCCAATCCCTGTAGGAGCCTGGCTTGCCGGCGATGGCGATCTCGCTGACGCTATCGCTGGCAAGCTAGACTCCTACAGGTGAGCAGCGCTACGGCATGCATGCAGTTTTACTGGTGCAGGATAAAAGTGGTCAGGGCTTGCAGCTCTTGCGCGCTCAACTGTGCGAAGGGCGGCATTGGTATATCCCCCCATTTTCCGCTGCTGCCGTGCTGAATGCTCGATGCAATCCCGGCCAGGGCCTGCGGATCACTGGCGTATCTGGCCGCGACATCGTGGTAAGCCGGCCCGACAATCTTGTGATCAATTGCATGACAGGACAGGCAGCCGTGGTTCTTAAGCAAAGCCATGGCGTCGCCTTTATCTGCAGGCGCCGGCGAAAGATTCGAAGCCGCCTGCACCTCGGCATCGCTTGCCCGGGCACTGCCACAGGTCACGGCCAGATAGGCGCCGATGATCTTTACATCCTCATCGCTTATCGGTGCGCCGTACACCTGTTGCATCTTGCTGGCCTCGGCCGTCCACTGCGCGAGGGTCATGCCAGGCGGCTGGAAGTTGATGTAGTCGGCAGAATGACAGGTGGAGCACTTCTGCTGGGCCAATGGATATCCAGGTAGTGCGCTGGACTTGAACACCGCCGTTTCAGGCGGCAAGGTAATCGCAAGTGGTGCTGCACAGGCCATGGTCGCCCAACACACTTGAGCAGCGCACAGCAGGGTGGTCAAAGGTTTCATGTGGGCTCCTCAGGCGACAGTCACGTGGCTGGTTTCAACGACGTGACGGCGGTAGCCTCCGGGGTTCCAGTCGGCTTGCAGCGGTTGCGATTCACCTGCACGGTTACTGGCACGCACCATCAATTGGGTGGCGCCCTTGCGGGTGAAAGTGAACGCCAGCGTCCACTCACGGAAAGAGAACCGCCCCAGGTCCTCGCCCAGCCGGGCTTCGCGCCAGCTCTGGCCACCGTCGAGCGACAGTTCCACCTTGTTGATCCCGGCGCCGCCGTCGAACGCTATGCCCTTGAGCACCACGCTTTCCTCCAGCGGCAAGACATCACCCTGCTTGAGGCTGGTGATGAAACTGCGCACGGGCAGTCTGGAAATCGGTTGAGTCTTCGCCGCCGGAGTGCCGGGGGCGATGCAAAAACAATCGTTATCCGGCACCCGGTAACCCTTGGCCATGAAAAAGCCGTCGTACACCTGGTCCACCACGTCGATCTCACTCAGGTGCTTGACCCAATACGTGCCGAAATAGCCTGGCACCACCAAACGCAGCGGGTACCCGTTGAGGAATGGCAGGTCAGTGCCATTCATCGACCAGGCGATCATCGGCTCGCCATCCAGGGCATGGCTGATATCCAGGGCCTTGATGAACTCTGGTGTACTCGCCAGCACTGGTCTGTCGAGCCCACGAAAGGTCACTTGCCTGGCGCCGGCCTTGACGCCTGCCTTCTCCAGCACCGCCTTGAGCGGAACTCCCACCCAGCGGGCATTGCCCATCGACCCATTGCCCAGTTGGGCCCCGAACACCCGCGGCACGAAATAACCTCGGCTGTTTCCCGAGCACTGATTGACTGCAACCACCTCGACCGGATCGGCGAGGGATTTGAGTTGCGCAAGGGACAGTGACAGCGGAGTCTCGACCGCGCCCTTGATGGTCAGTCGATAGCTTTGCGGATCGATGCTGAGCGGAAAATTGGCCAGGTGGTACCGCACAAAAAAGGCGTCATTGGGCGTGATCGGCCCTTGGTTGAACACCGAAAAAGGCGTCTCCAGATGCGGCGGGCGAGTGGTGACTAATGTTAATGGGCGCTTTTGCGGGTATTGCACCAGCGGCCGTGGGCCAGCTGCCAAGGTCACTTCATCGGCATGGGTGTCGGTCGCCAGGGGTTCGGTGGCAGCCCTGGCCAGGCTTGCCAGCGGCGAGGCCGCCACCGCCAAGGTCAAGGCATCGCGCAGGATACGTCGGCGGCTTGGATTGCCGTTGTGCACAAAACTGAACTTCATTCTGCACTCTCTATGATTGTATTAATGAGATGCAATTGACCGCTTTCGGTCAGGGCAGCGAGCCCTCAGGGGTTACCTTCGGGCGCTGGTGAGCGAATGCATAGGTCCAGTTCAGGTTTGCGTGTTGGGCCTCAACCTTGACCGCCCTGCGAGACTTGCAGTCCGCGCCGCACGTCAGCCCTGGGCTGGATGCTTTTCGCCGTTGTGGCATGGGCCATTTCCCACGCATCACAAGGCTCGTCCAGATCACGGTTGAGCGTCTCTGGAGTCTTGAACGTGGTGTACAGGGTGATCGACGTCAGCAGCGCCAGGTAACAGGCGATCGGCAACCAGGCTCCGACTCCGGCGCTGGCGTCGCCGTCATGACTGGCGACGACCAGGGCAATGATTCCAGCCCCGATCATTGGCGCGATGCCTCCGGCGATCACCGCCGACACTTCCCGGGCGATCGACACGCCCATGTAACGGTGGCGCGAGCCGAACAGCTCAGGCAACAACGCCGCCTGGGTGCCGAACATGCCCCAGGTGCCAATGCCCAGCGCGATGGAGATGGCAATGATGCTCGCCACCACATTGCCCAGGCTCAGCACCCACCACACCGGGAACGCCAGTGCCAGTTGCAGCAACGCGAAGGCACGGTAAACCACGACTCGTCCAAAGCGATCACTGAGCTTGCCGGCGATCGGCACGGTGAGCGCGCCGAGGCTGGCGGCGCAGATCAGGGTCAGCACTCCCACCGGCCCTTGCAGGCCGACCACACCCACGATGTAGCTTACGGCCAAGGCTTGGTAGATCGACGAGCCACCGTTTTCACCCAGGCGCAGGCCGATGCCGATCAGCAGGGTGGGGCGTGAGTGTTTCATCGCACTCTTGAGCGGATTTTCACACACGCGCTTGAGCGCCTTGAGGCGGATAAAGGTCGGCGATTCCTTGAGGGACAGGCGCATGTACAGGCCCAGCGCAACGATCACCACGCTGCTGAAAAACGGCACGCGCCACAGGCCGCTTTCGATCACATTGTCATTGCCGCTGACCACCAGGAAATACACCAGCGCCGCGAGGATGGTGCCCAGCTGGATGCCAAGAAACGGCAGGGCCGCATAGAACCCGCGCCGGCCCTCGGGTGCGTATTCGGTCATCATCACTGCCGCGCCTGCCTGTTCGGCACCCGCGCCCAGTCCCTGGAGCAAGCGCAGGACCACCAGCAGAACGGGGGCGAGGTAACCGACCTGATGGAAGGTGGGCAGTGCACCGATCAGCGTGCTGGAAATACCCATCAGCAGCACCGTCGACGCCAGCACGAACTTGCGTCCGACCCGGTCACCGATCATGCCGAACAGGACACCGCCCAGCGGCCGGATCGCGAAGCCCAGGAAGTAGGTGCCGAAGCTGGCGATCAGGCTCATGGCGCGGGTCTGCTCCGGGAAGAACAGCGGCCCGAAAATCAGCGCTGCAGCCAGGGTGTAGAGCGCGAAGTCGTAGTATTCCAGGGCACTGCCCAGGGAGCAGGCCCAGGCTGCGCGGTGCAGGTCTTTGTTGCGTTGTGGCGCGTCAGTGATGTCGGACGGAGCGTGAGTCATGTTGAAACCTCCAGGTGCCTTTACGGCATCTTGTTATTCACAGGTGTTGGGGGCTTACAATTTCAACCGCTGGATTTCCTGGAGCATGGCTTGCTCCATGATGTCGATAGGTGCTGGTTTTCCGGTGTACAACTCGATCTGCCGACACGCCTGGTGCACGAGCATGCGAGTGCCGGCGACGGTGCGGCATCCCAGCGCCTGGGCCTGCAGCAGCAGGGCGGTGTGCACCGGCATGAACGCCACGTCCATGACGATCAGGTGGCTGGCGAGGCGGCCGTCCAGCGGATTGCTCTGCGGCTGCTTGAAGCCCACCGAGGTCGCATTGATGACGATGTCGAACGATTCGGCGGCAAAAGCCTCAATGCTGCCACCCCAGCGCGCACCCAGATCCTCCGCCAGGGCAGCGCCGCGCTCGACGCTGCGGTTGAACACAGTCACCTCCGCCTCCGCTTGCAGGCAACCGAAGACCACCGCTCGAGCAGCGCCGCCGGCACCGATCACCGCGACTCGTTTGTTGTGCAGCGCGCACACTTCCTCCAGGGCACGCACTGCGCCCAGGTAGTCGGTGTTGTAGCCGGTCAGCACGCCGTCGAGGTTATTGATGGTGTTGACCGCACCAATCACCTTGGCCGCTTCGTCGATGGCATCCAGGTGCGCGATCACTGCCGTTTTATAGGGCATGGAGACGTTCATGCCGCGCACGCCCAGGGCACGAATGGCCGCCACGGCCGCGACCGGATCGTCCACGCCAAAACACACAAACGTGTAGTCCAGGCCGAGGGCCGCGTAGGCGGCGTTGTGGATCTTTGCCGATAGAGAAAACGGCGATCCCATGATCGATCCGCAGAGGGTGGGGAGCGATTGAGGCATGTCGGAGTCCTTGGCGTGAGAGTTAGACGACGCTGGTCAAGCCACCATCGACAAAAAGGGTCTGGCCGTTTACGAAGTCCGCGGCGGGCGAGGCGAGGAACACCGCCGCGCCGCACAGTTCCTCGACCTTGCCCCAGCGCCCGGCGGGGGTGCGTTGCACCAGCCATTCGCAGAAGGCCGGGTCGTCGACCAGCGCCTGGTTCAATTCGGTCTGGAAATAGCCGGGCGCCAGGGCGTTGATCTGCAAGCCATGGCCGGCCCAGTCGGCGCACATGCCGCGGGTCAGCATGCGCACGGCACCCTTGCTGGCGGCATACGGCGTGATGGAAGGGCGGGCAAGCTCGCTCTGCACCGAACCGATGTTGATGATCTTGCCGCGCCGGCGCCCGATCATGTGGCGGGCCACCGCCTTGGACACATTGAACACGCCATCGAGGTTGGTGCTCATCAGCCGGCGCCAGTCTTCGGCACTGACTTCCTGCAATGCCTGACGATGCTGCAAGCCAGCGTTGTTGATCAGGATGTCGATCGGCCCCAGACGCTGCTCCAGCGCATCAATCGCCGTGGCGACGCCCTGGTGGTCGGTGACGTCGAACACCGAATAATCAACGTCCAGCCCCTCATCGCGCAGCAGCGCACAAGCGCCTTGGGCACGCTCGGCATCGCGGCCATTGATCACCACCTGGGCGCCGGCCTGTGCCAGCCCGCGAACCAGGGCCAGGCCAATTCCGCGCACCGAGCCGGTGATCAGTGCCCGACGCCCGTGCAGACCAAAGCTGTCGATCATGTGAGTCTCCCTGTGTTGAATGCTGAGTTGAGCCACTTTCAACCGCTATCGCGCCGGCGTGCCAATCGTTTATGGTGATGCCGTGATCACCCCTCGTGATCACCAGACGGCGGTGTGGACAGGGAGGAGTCATGGAACTCAAGCATCTGAAGGCGTTTGCCACCTTGGCCGAGGAGCTGCATTTCGGTCGCGCAGCGGCGCGCCTGCACATCGTCCAGCCGGCCTTGAGTGCGCAGATACGAGCGCTGGAAGACGACGTCGGCGCGCAATTGTTCGAACGCGACCGGCATCGAGTCGAGTTGACCGAGGAGGGCACGTTGTTCCTGCCCGAAGCACTGGCCACCCTGCGCCAGGCCGCCCGCGCCCGCGAGGTATTGCAGCAGGCCGCCGCCGGCGAGGTCGGCGTCTTGCGCCTGGCCTTCGTGTCTTCAACCTTGTCGCACCTGTTGCCAGCGCTGGTACGCACGCTGGAGCAGCGCTACCCGCGCATCGAACTGGAACTCAAGGACATGCCTTCCCAGCCCCAAGCCCGGGCCTTGCTGGACAACGCCCTGGATTTTGGCCTGGTGCGCCTGCCCCTGAACGTGCCTGGCGTGCACACCCGCATGCTCTTCGAAGAAGCTTTGGTCGTGGCGCTGCCGCAGGATCATCCGCTGTGCGCCAAGCGTCGTATCCAGCCCCAGGATCTGGCGGAGTGTCCGGTATTGGTCCTGGCGCGCAAATTCGCCCCGGGCCTGTACGACCAGATGCTGGCTGGTTTCCACCGACGCAAGATCACCCTGACAATTGCCCGCGAGATGGGCGAGTTCACCACGCAACTCGCGTTGGTGGCGGCGGGCCTGGGCATCGGCATATTGCCGAGCGGTGCTGCCTCGGCGCTGCCGGTGGGCGTGGTGACTCGACCATTGGCATTAGCCATGAGCGGCGCCGGGATTGGCGTGGCGTGGACCGGGCTGGAGAATCCACGCAAGCGGGCGTTGATGCAGGTGCTTGAGGAAATTTATCCGGGGGTGGGATGAGGGGTTAATAACCGCGGAACTTCGAGACTTCCAATGTGATGAGATAGCGCTCTTCTGTGGGTCGCTTGTTGTCTGTGAATCGATTGACCACCAGCATGATCTGGTACTTGTCGCCTGCTCGCCAGTACGTTTTTCCACTTCTGTTCTCATCCCTTAACTTCTCTCTCCAATCGGGGGTATCAGCGAACGGCGGGAAGTCATCGCTCCAGAGGACTGTCCAGCCGCTTTGGCGCCACTGTTCCTGTAAATCCAGGACGATTTTTAGCGTGTCGTCGAGCAGGAGTGGTTCGATTTGAGGGGACATGCGGACGCTGCTGATAATCTCGTTGTCGTAAATGATCGCGAAGAAGCGAGCCGCTGGAGTTGTGAATCCGTATTGAGGGTCGACGAAGCGCAGGCGGGCGTCGGACTTTGGAATATGGAACGAGTAGCTCCCAGGAAGAGGTGAGGCGATAGACGCGCTGGAGCGCTTGCGCATATCCTCCCAAGGT
>NZ_JAPJIV010000019.1 GCF_026241895.1 Pseudomonas sp. RIT-562
GCTTCGATGACCTGAAGCAGCTGACCGCCAAAACTGCGTAACTCGTTGTTTACCAAGGAGTTTTCCGTTTCGACTGCGCCGGAAGTGGGGCGAATTATAGACATCTGAGATCTGCCGTCAAGGGCTGATCGCGTTTTTCTATCAGATAGCCGAATTAGCTGCATATAGATAGACGCGGCCGTAGCGAATGCGCAGTATATTGCCCAAACATGGATTTACTCTTGCTTCCTGCCCTGGACGATGCCGCGAAATGAACAACCAGCCCCGCACCCTCTCCTCCACCCTGTTCTCGGTTGGCCTGCTATTAATAGCCATGGCTTCGATCCAGTCTGGCGCGTCCCTGGCCAAGAGCATG
This sequence comes from Pseudomonas sp. RIT-562, assembly GCF_026241895.1. GTDB lineage: Bacteria > Pseudomonadota > Gammaproteobacteria > Pseudomonadales > Pseudomonadaceae > Aquipseudomonas > Aquipseudomonas mandelii_F. The sequence continues at coordinate 356 of NZ_JAPJIV010000019.1, forward strand.
TTTCCATTGGTAGGCGCGCAAGGGACTACGACCCTGCGCCTGATCTTCGCCAGCGTGATCATGCTGCTGATCCTGCGACCATGGCGCGCCAAACTCACCGCCAAGTCTCTGCGTACGGTCATCGTCTACGGCATGGCACTAGGCGGCATGAACTTCCTCTTCTATATGTCGCTGCAAACGGTTCCCCTGGGGATCGCGGTCGCACTGGAGTTCACCGGCCCGTTGGCCGTGGCGATCTACGCCTCGCGTCGGGCGATCGACTTCCTGTGGATTGCGCTTGCTGCCATCGGCCTGCTGCTGCTTATCCCTACCGGCGCCACCAGCACCGGCATCGACCTGGTAGGTGCGGGTTATGCACTCGGCGCCGGCGTTTGCTGGGCGCTGTACATTCTGTTCGGACAGAAAGCCGGTGCAGACAACGGCGTGCAGACTGCCGCATTGGGCGTGATGATCGCAGCGCTGTTCGTGGCCCCCATAGGAATTGTGCATGCCGGTGCGGCTTTGCTCACCCCGTCACTGATTCCCGTGGCCCTCGGAGTCGCGATCCTGTCCACCGCCCTGCCCTACACACTGGAAATGGTCGCCCTCACCCGTATGCCTGCCCGAACCTTCGGCACGCTGATGAGTATCGAACCAGCGTTCGGTGCGCTGTCCGGTTTGCTGTTTCTGCATGAATACCTCTCCCTGTCACAGTGGATGGCCATCATGTGCATTATCCTGGCATCCGTCGGCGCCACGCTGACCATGGGCAGTAACGCCAAGCCTGCGGTCGCAGTGGATTGATAAAGGTTTAAGAGGGTCTGGTATTTAGCGGCAGTTTAGGCCATGTTTAACGCCCTGCCGCGCCCCACGACCCGGTGCCAGGCAGGGAATTTTCAGGATCTGGATATCAAAACGCTTCAAACGAGAGCGAATGCAGTCAGACCCGGGCATCAGATCCGGGGACGCTATAAGGACAGTAATGAAACGAATTTTGATACTGATCGCGGTACTCGCAGTTGCGGGTTGTGCGGCAACCTCCAAAACCCAGGTAAAACACGGCAAGAAGGGGCTGCACATCAACTGTTCCGGCCTGTCGTCATCTTGGGACAAGTGCTACACCAAGGCTGCCAACTCGTGCGCCCCCAAAGGTTACAAGGTCATCGCCAAGTCCGGTGACTCGGTTGAAGAACCTGGCGATTACCCTTTTGGCCTTAATCCTGCCGGCTACACCAGCCGCAGCATGATCGTCATCTGCAAGTAAATAACGCTCGTTGGGTCAACTGATCTGCTTGCGGATCTCGTCGTAGCTGGACTTCAGCACAGTGCGCTGGATATCCGGAGTCGCCAGCATCCGCGCCACAACCAATGCCCCTATACACTGCGACAGGATTGCCCAGGCAAGAGCGTCGCTGCCGAGCGTCTGCGCCCAGCTTTGCTGGAGCCGACAGATCCAGTCTTGCGCCTGCTGACGAACTGCCTCGTCCGAACGCGCGATCTCAGCGCCCAAGGCGGGCAAAGCGCAACCCGTCTCTACATTCTCGACGTGCGCCATGCTCAGGTATTGCCGCAGACAGCGGTCCAGGCTATCCAGATCCTGATCCCCACCCAGCCGGGTCATGCTCTGTCCCAACTCGCGCTCGACGATCGACGCGAACAGTTCATCCTTGGATGAAAAGTGGCTGTAGAAAGCCCCTCCGCTCAAACCGACTGCCTTCATCAGGCCATCGACCCCCACGGTTGAAAATCCGCACCTCTTCGCCGAAGCAGCGCTGCTGTGCAACAGCTTTTCTCTGGTTTCCAGCTTGTGGTTGGCCGAGTAACGCATTGCCGTGCCCTCAGAATTGATCAACTTGACGCCCGTCGAATCGTAGCATAACGTTCGTTTAGTTAACGATCGTTTACTAAAGGGTCTGCCATGCATAACAAGAAGGTCGTACTCGTTGTAGGCGCCGGTGATGCTACCGGCGGCGCCATCGCCAAGCGTTTCGCCCAGGAAGGGTTCGTCGCCTGCGTCACTCGACGAAGCGCCGATAAACTTCAGCCTCTGGTAGAGGCCATCCAGGCCACCGGTGCCGAGGCCCACGGTTTTGCCTGCGACGCCCGCAAGGAAGAGGATGTAGTAGCGCTGGTCGAGCAGATTGAAAGCCAGATCGGCCCCATCGAAGCGTTCGTTTTCAATATCGGCGCCAACGTGCCGTGCAGCATTCTGGAAGAGACGGCGCGCAAATATTTCAAGATCTGGGAGATGGCTTGCTTCTCAGGTTTTCTCAACGGTCGGGAAGTGGCCAAGCGCATGGCCAAACGGCAACGCGGCACGATTCTGTTCACTGGCGCCACGGCCGGACTGCGCGGCGCTGCAGGGTTTGCTGCATTTGCCGGGGCTAAACATGGCATCCGCGCCCTGGCCCAGAGCATGGCCCGGGAACTGGGGCCGATGAATATTCACGTGGCTCACGTGGTGGTAGACGGCGCCATCGATACCGATTTCATTCGCGACAACTTCCCCGATAAATACGCGACCAAGGACCAGGACGGCATCCTCGACCCCGAGCACATCGCCGAGAATTACTGGTACCTGCACAGTCAGCCGCGCGATGCCTGGACCTTCGAGCTCGACCTGCGGCCGTGGAACGAACGCTGGTAAGCCCCTCATTACGATAATAAGCAGAGCACATTGATCATGCGTAAAACCGTGGAGTTCTTTTTCGACCTTGGCAGCCCGGCCACTTACCTGGCCTATACCCAACTGCCGCAGATCTGCCAGCAGACCGACAGCCAGTTGATTTACGTTCCGATGCTGCTGGGCGGCGTGTTCAAGGCGACCGGCAACGCGTCACCGGCAACCATTGCCGCCAAGGGTCGCTACATGTTCAAGGATCTGGATCGGTACGCGAAACGCTACGGCGTGCCACTCAAGTTCAACCCGCACTTCCCCATCAATACCCTGATGCTGATGCGCGCAGTGACCGGCATGCAGCTGCGCCATCCGGAACGCTTCGAGGCGTTTCTCGACTGTCTGTTCAAGGCGCTGTGGGTTGAGGGTCGCAGCCTGGATGACCTGGCGATTGTGGCTGCGGTGCTGACGGAACACGGATTTGATCCGGCTGAGACATTGGCGCTGACAGCCGATGAGGAGGTCAAGACCGCGCTCAAGTCCAACACCGAACGGGCGGTTCAAAGAGGCGTGTTTGGTGCGCCGAGCATGTTTGTGGGAGATGAACTGTTTTTCGGCCAGGATAGACTGGAGTTTGTCGTAGAGGCCTTGACCTGAATGGGTGCAGGCGCCACTGCGGCGCCTGCTTTTCCCGCTGTCAGATGGCAGCAGTGCGGGTGTTCAACCACTCCAGCGCAGCCCCATCGAGCAGCGGGGCCAGGCGCTCGCGCACTTCGGCGTGATAGCCGTTGAACCACTGCTTTTCATCCTCCGTCAGCAGCGCTGGCAGCAGGCAGCGAGTATCGATTGGGCACAGGGTCAGGGTTTCGAATTTGAGGAACTCGCCGAACTCGCTTTTGCCTGCCTCGCGATTCAACACCAGGTTCTCGATTCGCACGCCCCAGCGCCCAGGACGATAGGTACCGGGTTCGATGGAAGTGATCATGCCCGGCTGCATGGCGGTTTGCGGTGCGGCAGCAGCCTGATAGGCAATTACCTGCGGACCTTCATGCACGTTCAGGAAGTAACCCACGCCATGCCCGGTACCGTGGCCATAATCGACGCTTTCGGCCCAGATCGGCGCGCGTGCGATGGCGTCCAGCAGTGGCGAAAGAATACCTTTGGGGAACTGCGCCCGGGACAAGGCGATGACCCCCTTGAGCACCCGAGTGCAATCGCGCTTCTGCTCTTCGGTGGGCGTACCGACCGGAACCATCCGCGTGATGTCGGTGGTGCCACCCAAGTACTGGCCACCCGAGTCGATCAACAGCAGGCCGTCGCCCTCGATCACCGCGTGCTCTTCTTCGGTGGCGTGGTAGTGCGGCATCGCGCCGTTGGCGTTGAATGCGGCGATGGTGTTGAAGCTCAACGACACATACCCGGGACGACGGGTACGTGCTGCCGTAAGGTGCTCGTCGATTGTCAGCTCGGTGATGCGTTCACGGCCCCACGCCGACTCCAGCCACGCGAAGAATTCACACAGTGCGGCGCCGTCCTGCTCCATGGCCTGGCGGATGTGTTCGGCGTCAGCCAGGCTTTTTTGCGACTTGGCCAGGGTGGTCGGGTTCAGGCCTTCGACCAGTTTCACGCCACTATCAAGGTTATCCAGCAGCCCGGCGGTGATTCGCGCAGGATCGATTAACAGGCTGGCGCCAGCAGGAACCCCGCGCAATGCTTCAGCCACTTCGCTGTAATCACGCAGCGTCACACCGTCCTGCTGGAGGATTGCACGCAACTCGGCGCTGACTTTGCTCAATGCCACGAACAAGGTCGCCTGGTCCTGCCCGATCAAGGCAAAGGAGACAAACACCGGGTTGAACGACACGTCGCCGCCACGCAGGTTGAACAGCCAGGCGATGTCATCGAGTGTGGCAATGAAATGCCAGTCGGCGCCACGTTCCTTCATCACCTCGCGCAATGCGCCGAGTTTGTCTGTGCGACTGACCGTCGCTTGGGGCGGCAAGTGTTGATAGATCGGCTCGTTCGGCAGAATCGGGCGATCGCTCCAGACTTCGTTCAACAGGTCGATGTCCGTGCGCAGGCGTGCGCCGCGGTTTTCAAGCTTGCCACCGAGAGTGCGCGCCGACGCCACCGCCATCACCGCACCGTCCACTGCCACCACCCCACCCTCAGGGGTCTGCTCAGCCAGCCAATCCAACGGCGAAGGCTGGCCCGGCTGCAGCTTGACCAGCTCGATGCCACTGCCTTCGAGCTCCTTGGTCGCCTGTTCCCAATAACGACTGTCGGCCCAGACTCCGGCGAAATCCGGCGTAACGATCAGCGTGCCGACGGAACCATGAAAGCCCGACAGCCACTGACGTCCCTGCCAGTAACCCGGCAGGTATTCCGACAGGTGCGGGTCCGCTGACGGCACCAGCAGTGCATGAATGCCCTCCCGGCTCATCAGCTTGCGGGTTTGCGCCAGGCGCTGGGGCACTGACCCATTGATCGAAGGCTGCGTACTCATCATGTCTCCTGCTAATCACATATTCATCATTGTTGAAGCGCTGGTGTGCGTCGGCGCTTTGAAGGCCCTATTGCCAGAATGCCGGGGCACTGGCGCAGGCCGCTTTGATCAAGGTTACCGCCTGGTCGATGTCCTGGTCGGTGGTGAAACGTCCGAGACTCAGGCGGATGGTGCGACTTGCCGAGTGGGCGTCATGCCCAAGGGCCAGCAGCACGTGGGAGGGGGAATTACTGGCGGAATTGCACGCCGAGGTCGCGGAAAACGCAATGGAGTGGCTCAATGCTGCGGAGTCGAATTCGCCTTCAGCAAAAGTCAGGCTCAGGGTGTGGGGAATGCGCTGCACGGGACTGCCGTTGAGGCGAACCCCCTGAATGCTTGAGAGTTGTTCGAGCAGGCGTTGGCGCAGGCCGGCGATGGTGGCTTTTTCATCCTCGAACAGTTGCGCCGCCAACTCGAAAGCCACGCCCATGGCCGCGATCTGATGAGTGGCCAGGGTGCCCGAGCGCAACCCACCCTCGTGCCCACCGCCGTGAATCTGCGCGCGCAGGCGTTGTTGTGCACGAGGGCCGACGTACAGCGCACCGATGCCTTTAGGTCCATAGATCTTGTGTGCGGAGAACGACATCAAGTCCACAGGCAACTGGCCCAGGTCGATCACGACCTTGCCGGCGCCCTGCGCAGCGTCGACGTGGAACAAGGCATCACGGGCGCGCACGATCTCACCGATGGCGGCGATATCGTTGACCGTGCCCAACTCGTTGTTGACCAGCATCAGCGAGACCAGAAAGGTGTCTTCGCGCATGGCTTCACTGACGGCCTGCGGGGTGATCAGGCCATCGGCATCTGGCACCAGGTAAGTAACCGCGACCCCGACATCCTGCAACTGCCTGGCAGTGTCGAGTATCGCTTTATGTTCGATCTGACTGGTGATGACATGACCGCCAGCCACGCCCCGAGCCTGGGCTACGCCCTTGAGCGCGAGGTTATTCGATTCGGTGGCGCCGGAAGTCCATACGATCTGACTGGCCTGGGCGCCGACCAGATCGGCGACCTGCTTGCGCGCATGCTCTACGGTTTGCCGGGCCTGTTGACCGAACGCATGGGAGCTGGACGCGGGGTTACCGAAGTTGCCGGCGAAACCCAGGCAGTCGACCATGACCTTAATGACGCGCTCATCCACCGGGGTGGTGGCGGCGTAGTCGAAATACAACGGGCGTTTATTCATAAAAGACTCGCAGAGCGGGTTCCGGGATCAGGAGGCTCGTTACCGGAACGGCAAAGCGCAGCCTCGTGAGCTGCGCCGATATCCCAGAACGTTAGAAATACCTGATCGGAGGCCGTTAAAGAAGAACAACTTCATTTAAAAGTGCGTAGGAACGCTCCTGAAGTCGAGCTTAACAGGCATCGGCCAACCGGTTGAAGCAATGCATCAGCCAATGCTCTCCAGCAGCAACGGATAAAGCGAGATCACCAGCAGTGCGGCCATGCCCCAGTTGAACGCGCGTAGCCAGCGGCGGTCCTTCAGAACGTTGCGCAACAGCGTGCCGCAGGCCGCCCAGACGCCGACGCTGGGCAGGTTGATCAGGGCAAACACCGCGGCAATCACGATGACATTGGTGAAATAGCCCTGCATTGGCGTGTAAGTGCTGATTGCACCAATCGCCATGATCCAGGCCTTGGGGTTTACCCACTGAAACGCCGCTGCACCCAGGTAGCTGATCGGCTTGCCCTTGCCGTCCTCGCTGTCGGACACCGGCCCGGAGTGGGCGATTTTCCATGCCAGATACAGCAGGTAGGCAGCGCCGACGTACCGCAAAACGGTGTAGAGCAATGGATAGGTTTGAAACACCGCACCCAGGCCGAAACCCACCGCCACCACCAGCACAAAAAAGCCGCAGGTAATGCCGAGCATATGCGGGATGGTGCGGTTAAAGCCGAAATTCACGCCGGAAGCCAGCAACATGGTGTTGTTCGGGCCAGGGGTGATCGAGGTGACCAAGGCAAACAAGGCAAAGCCCAGCAGCAGATCGAGAGAGAGCGTCATCGGTGGCATTCCATCAGGTCGGTCAGGTATCGACCCTATCGCACGCCACGCCGCAAGCCCATGGACAGTTGGGTGAAACTTCGAGCAGTACAGTCGTTCAGCTTGGGCGACCGTGCAGTTGCACAGTGCGCTCGGCGTTCATTTCGCCGTGCTTGTCGAAGCTGAAGATCTTTTGTGGCTGGCCGAGCAGTTCGGCTTTTTTCGCGTGGTACTCGTCGAACGACAGGCCACGACGATTAAGGTCTTCCAACGCCAGTTGGCGACTTTCTTGCGGTGTGTAAGGACGTAGTTCCGGGGAAACGTGGCTTGCGCATCCAGCAAGTACGGAGAAGGCGAGCGACAGCAAAATGGCGATAGGAAGTTTCATGGTGTGGCGTCCTGGCATCTGGGTTCGGGTCAATGAACACAGGCTACCCGCGCCCTCGAGCGGGCAGAAATCAACGCTCTCGATAGTGGGTATCAAGCTTTCAGCGCAGCACGCCACCGCGGTTCGTAGGGTCTCCGCAATATTCCATAAAGATCTATAAATATTTTTTAATGGTCTTTTACGGAATAACCCGAGGCCTTTATAACAACTGCATCGAGCTGAACGCACTGTTGCTCCTGCAACTGTTTGCCAGGCAACAGTGAATCAACAATCAGCTCAAGGAATCGACAGCGAGAGCCGGCAGATTTGCCGCAACCCCCATGAAACCGGGCTTCCAGGGGTTGGTACAGCTCTTGCTCAAGTCAGTGACTACTCACTGCTCCCCGAGCAACTGTTTAAAAAGGAACTGATCATGTCGCGCCCGTTGAAAGTCGTTGCCGTCTCCGGTGGTACCTGGCGTCCATCCCGCACCCTGGTACTGACCCAGGCGCTGTTGGCCGAGCTGTCCGAACAGCTGGTAATCGAGAGCAAAGTGATTGAGCTGGGCGACATTGCGCGGCCATTGGGTGGGGCGTTGTCCCGTCAGGAACTGGGACCGGAGATCGAAGCCGAGTTGCAGGCCATCGAGCACGCCGACCTGTTGATCGTCGCCGCCCCGGTCTTTCGCGGCTCCTACCCCGGCCTGCTCAAGCACCTGTTTGACCTTATCGACCTCAATGCGCTGATCGATACCCCGGTGTTGCTGGCAGCCACCGGCGGCAGCGAACGACATGCCCTGGTGCTCGATCACCAGCTGCGACCGCTGTTCAGTTTCTTCCAGGCCCTGACATTGCCGATTGGCGTGTATGCCACCGAAGCCGATTTCTCCAGTTACCAAATAACCAGTGAGCCCTTGAAGGCCCGCATTCGTCTTGCTGCAGAACGCGCCGCTCCGCTGTTCGGCGTGCACCCCAAAAATCTGCTGAAAATCGCTTAAGGATCTCTTCATGGATGTTTTCTGGTTCCTGCCGACCCACGGCGACGGCCACTATCTTGGCACCACCCAAGGCGCTCGCCCGGTGACGCTGAACTATCTCAAGCAAGTGGCCCAGGCCGCTGACAGCCTCGGCTATCACGGAGTGCTGATTCCGACCGGGCGCTCCTGTGAAGATTCATGGGTGATCGCCTCGGCGCTGGTGCCGCTCACCGAACGCCTGCGTTACCTGGTCGCGATCCGGCCGGGCATCATTTCGCCGACGGTGTCTGCTCGCATGGCCGCGACACTCGACCGCCTGTCTGGCGGGCGCCTGCTGATCAACGTGGTGACCGGTGGCGATCCGGATGAAAACCGCGGAGACGGCAGCTTCCTCGATCACAGCGAACGTTATGAAGTGACCGACGAATTCCTGAAGATCTGGCGTCGCGTCCTGCAAGGTGAATCAGTTGATTTTGAAGGCAAGCATCTGCGAGTGCAGAACGCCAAGGCGCTGTATCCACCCGTGCAGAAACCCTATCCACCGCTATATTTCGGCGGCTCCTCCGATGCTGCCCACGATCTCGCGGCAGAACAGGTCGACGTCTACCTGACCTGGGGCGAACCGCCTGCGGCCGTCGCGCAAAAACTCGCCGACGTACGCGAGCGTGCGGCGCGTCATGGGCGCACGGTCAAGTTCGGAATTCGCCTGCATGTCATCGTTCGCGAAACCGCCGAGGACGCCTGGAAAGCTGCCGACAAATTGATCGAGCACATCAGCGACGAGACCATCCAAGCGGCTCAGAAATCCTTCTCGCGCTTTGATTCCGAAGGCCAACGCCGCATGGCCGCCTTGCATGACGGGCGCCGGGACAACCTGGAAATTGCCCCCAACCTGTGGGCAGGCGTCGGCCTGGTTCGCGGCGGTGCAGGCACTGCGCTGGTAGGTGATCCGCAGCAGGTTGCCGCGCGAATCAAGGAGTACGCGGACCTGGGTATCGAGAGCTTCATCTTCTCCGGCTATCCGCACCTCGAGGAGGCCTACCGCTTCGCCGAACTGGTGTTCCCGCTGTTGCCCGAACCCTACGCGAGTTTGGCCGGGCGCGGCGTGACCAATCTGACCGGGCCGTTTGGCGAAATGATCGCCAATGATGTGCTGCCCGGCAAAGCTACGGCCTGAAAGCAATACCTGTGGGAGAGAGCTGCTCCCGCAGGATGACTTGCGTCGAACTTTCTGAGGAACCGCCGTGACTGCCAAGCCACAAAGCGCACTGATATCCCCTTTGCAGACCGCTCGGCAACTGGCCGCGCAGTTTGCCCTGACCGCTGTTGAGCGCGATGAACGCGGGGGCACGCCCAAGGCTGAACGTGATGCGTTGCGTGAAAGCGGCCTGCTGGCCTTGAGCATCCCCACCGAATACGGCGGCCTCGGCGCGCACTGGAGTGAAACCCTGGGGATCGTGCGCGAGTTCGCCAAGGTCGACAGCTCGATCGCCCATGTTTTCGGCTTTCATCACCTGATGCTCGCTACCGTTCGCCTGTTTGCCAGGCCCGAACAATGGCAACCCTGGTTTGAACAGACCGCACGCAAGAACTGGTTCTGGGGCAACGCGCTCAACCCCCTGGACACCCGCACCGTGGTGCGCAAGCTGGATGGCTGGCGCGAATTCTCCGGTAAGAAAAGCTTCTGCTCGGGTGCCAGCGACTCGCAAATGCTGATTGCCTCGGCAGTGGATGAAACCGCCGGTGGCAAATTGTTGATCGCTGCGATCCCCAGCAGTCGCAGCGGCATCACTCTGCACAACGACTGGAACAACATGGGTCAGCGCCAGACCGACAGCGGCAGCGCTACCTTCGAACGGGTGCGAGTGGAGGAATCTGAACTGCTGCTCGATCCGGGCCCCTTGAGTACGCCGTTCGCCTGCCTGCGTCCGCTGATCGCCCAATTGACGTTCACCCACATGTTCCTCGGCATTGCCGAAGGCGCTTTCGAAGAGGCACGGGAGTACACCCTCACGGAAACCCGTCCCTGGCATAAATCCAGCACCCAGGAAGTAAGCCAGGACCCTTACGTGCTGGGTCATTACGGTGAATTCTGGGTGGCGCTCGAAGGCGTCCGATTGCTGGTGGAGCGTGCCGCCGATCTGCTGGACAAGGCCTGGGCGAAGGGCCCGAAACTCACCGCCGAGGAACGTGGACACCTGGCCATCGCCATCGCCACGGCCAAGGTCGCCGCCACCCGCAACGGCCTGGACCTGTGTAGCCGCCTGTTCGAGGTCACCGGCGCGCGCTCCACCCATGCCTCGCTCAGGCTGGATCGGCATTGGCGCAACCTGCGCACGCAAACCCTGCACGATCCGGTGGATTACAAACTCCATGAACTGGGTGACTGGGCGCTGAACCAGCGCCTGCCAATTCCGACTTTCTATTCCTAGCCTGCCATTCATGGAGCGAACCCCATGCAACTCCTGACTTTACCGCCCTCGCCCGCGTTGGCCACCTCGATCCGCGCCACCGCCCAGGTGTTCGAAGACCCGAAATCCCAAGCACTGCTCGCGCATTTGCAGCAAGTGGCGCCGAGTGAGGCCAGCGTGCTGATCATCGGCGAAACCGGCACCGGCAAGGAGCTGGTGGCGCGGCACATTCATAACCTCAGCGCGCGACGCAATCGCCCTTTTGTCGCGGTGAACTGCGGCGCCTTCTCCGAATCCCTGGTCGAGGCGGAACTGTTCGGGCATGAGAAAGGTGCGTTCACCGGCGCCCTCAGCGCCAAAGCCGGCTGGTTCGAGGAAGCGAATGGCGGCACCCTGTTTCTCGATGAAATCGGCGACCTGCCGATGGCTATCCAGGTCAAGTTGCTGCGCGTGTTGCAGGAGCGCGAAGTGGTGCGCCTGGGCTCGCGCAAGAGCATACCGATTGACGTGCGGGTCCTCGCGGCAACCAATGTGCAGCTGGAAAAAGCCATCAACGCCGGGCACTTTCGCGAGGACCTGTACTACCGCCTCGACGTGGTGAGCCTGGAACTGAGCCCACTGCGCGATCGTCCCGGCGACATCCTGCCGCTGACCCGGCACTTCGTCGATGCCTACAGTCAGCGCCTGGGTTACGGCACCATCACGATCAGCAAAGAAGCCGAGCTGAAACTGCGCAGCTACAGCTGGCCGGGCAACATCCGCGAGCTGGAAAACGTCATTCACCACACCTTGCTGATCTGCCGCAACGGCGTGATCGAACGCGATGACCTGCGCCTGTCGAACATGCGCATTGAACGCCAGGATGACCAGGGTGGAAGCATCGATGACTCCCCGGAAGCCCTGCTCGAGCGGGCATTTCAGAAACTATTCGAAGAACAGGCCGGAGCGTTGCACGAAAAGGTCGAGGATGCCTTGCTGCGCGCGGCTTATCGCTTCAGTCACTACAACCAGGTGCACACCGCCGCACTGCTGGGGCTGAGCCGCAACGTCACACGCACCCGGCTGATCAAGATCGGTGAACTGGCGGTGAACAAGCGCCGGCCCACGGAAAATCTCCAGGGTGAGCGCTTGATGCAGCTGTCCATCTAACCCACCAGATGGCAATGCAACGCGTTGTCATGGCTACGTTCCAGACTGTGCAGCACCTGGAACGAGCCAAAGGTCACGGTCCTGGCATGATGAGCACGGATCAACTGCCAGAAATCCTGCTCGCCGCTTTCAAACTGCTGGAACGCCGCCTCTCCCGCTTCACGCGTCTGCCATTGCAGGTAGTTGAGCACCCGCCGACCATCATCGCTGGCCTGGATGCTGGCACTGAGGAATCCCGCATAATCCTGGGCCAGCCGCTCGGTTTGCCGTGACAGCGCCGACACCAGCGCCGGTTGCTGATGAGGCTCGATCTCGAACTCGATAAGTTGGGTGAAGCTGCGATTTTTCTCTGGCGCCTGCATGAAAAAGTCCCCCTGAGTATAAGTCGGACATTGCGATCCGAAGGCTTGCAGGGTAAAACCTCCAGTTAAGTCAAGGTCAAGAGGGATTTATCAATTGATTACCTCGGAACACCTGCATCGGGAACTGACTGTCGGCCAGGTTGCCGCCCGCAGTGGAGTGGCAGTTACCGCGCTGCATTTCTACGAAACCAAGGGCCTGATCAAGAGCAACCGCAACTCGGGCAATCAGCGCCGCTATCCGCGGGAAGTGCTGCGTAGGGTGGCGTTGATCAAGGTGGCCCAACGCCTGGGCATTCCGTTGGCAGAGATTGGTAAAGCGCTGCAATCGCTGCCCGATAACCGCGCACCCACCGCGGCCGACTGGAAGGTGTTGTCGGCGCAGTGGAGCCGGGATCTGGATGAGCGGATCAACCAACTGACGTTGCTGCGCGACCGGTTGAATGGATGTATTGGTTGCGGGTGCCTGTCGATGGAGGCATGCCCTTTGCGTAACTTTGGTGACGTGTTAGGGGATCGCGGGCCCGGGGCGCATTTGTTGGAGGAGGACTAGTCGTCCAACCTGTTTCTACCCAGGACAAGCACGCTAAGCGAAACAGCTCAAAAGATCGCAGCCTACGGCAGCTCCTACTATATTTATGGGTTCGCGACACCCTCATTCCATAACAACACCAGGGAGAACCGCCATGAGCGTCAAACCCATTCCAGAGGGCTATCACAGCATAACGCCATATCTGGGTATTCAAAAAGCTGCCGAAGCTATCGAATTTTATAAAAAGGCCTTTGGTGCCGTCGAAGTCATGCGCCTGGCGATGCCCGACGGAGGCATCGGTCACGCCGAATTGCGCATCGGTGATTGCCCGATCATGTTGGGCACCCCCTGCGACCAAGGGCCGCTGAGTAATCCTGACCAGTCCCCTTCCGTCGGGTTGCACCTGTATGTCAATGATGTGGACGCCTCGTATAAACAGGCGATTGCTGCGGGTGGCATTGTCGTGTCCGAGGTCAAGGATCAGTTTTACGGGGATCGGTCCGGAACGTTGAAGGATCCGTACGGCCATCTGTGGTTCCTGGCCACGCGCAAGGAAGACCTGACTCAGGAGCAAATCGAGCAGCGCGCGCAGGAGATGTTCCAGCAGGGATGACAGCCCGGTCCGCTCCCACACGAACCTCGCTGTGGGGGCGGCCCCGAAGCAGGCGCTGGAAACATTTTCTTTCATATGCAGGTTCGGGATTTTTGATTCTCATTCGTCTTATATAGATGCAGTCAGCTCGCGTAGGCAAAAGCCACGGCCGACTTTTCATGGACCCCACGCTGGGAAGCCCGCAGCTAAGGCCCTCTCATCGATATAAGACTTACATCATGTCGAAGAAATCCCGTTCCAAAATCTGGTTTCTGGTACACAGCTGGCTGGCGCTACCGATCTGGTTTTTTGTCCTGATCGTATGCGTCACCGGCACGCTTGCCGTGGTCAGTCAGGAGATCGTCTGGCTGGCCAACCCGCAAATGCGTGCCAGCCAGCCCTCCGATGATGCCCCGCTGCTCAACTACGACCAGATCGTTGCCGCGATCAAGAAGGCCGAGCCCGATACCCTGGTGGAGGGCATCAGCCGCCCGGACGAGTCGCACTTTGCCCTCGACGTCGAGGTCAGCTATCCAGACGGGCGTTCGGTGACGGTCTATGTCAATCCGTACACCGGGGTCATTCAGGGCACTGCACCGCAGTTCAATTTCCAGGCGTTCACTCGCGCCCTGCATGGCTGGTGGCTGGTGCCGTTCACCAACGGTTACAGCTGGGGCTGGTACCTGGTGTCGTTCCTGAGCCTGCCGATGCTGGCGTCCCTGGTCACCGGGCTGGTGGTGTACAAGAAATTCTGGAAAGGCTTCCTGAAACCGACCCTGCGTATTCGTCACGGCGCGCGAATCTTTTGGGGCGACTTCCATCGACTCAGTGGCATCTGGTCGATCTGGTTCATTGCGGTCATTTCCGTGACCAGCACCTGGTTCCTGATCGAGGCATTCATGTTCGATAACCAGGTGACGATTTCTACGGCCCCGGTGGCGCTGGTGGTGCCCCGCGAGAGCGTGCCGGTGAGTGCCGATGGCTCGCCCGCGCCGATGATCAGCCTGCAAAGCGCGATCACCGAGGCCAAGGAGCGCATTCCCGGGCTGGACGACAGTTTTGTCAGCATGCCCGCCAACGCCTACAGCTATCTGACGGTGGGCGGACGCAGCTGGTACCCGCTGATGTTCCAAACGGCCGATATCAACCCCTATACCGGTGAAATCGCTTCCACTCGCCTGCTTTCGGACCGATCCGGGCTGGAGCTGGTGACTGAATCCATGCGTCCGTTGCACACCGGTGACTTTGGCGGACTATGGATCAAGTTGATCTGGTTCTTCTTCGGCCTACTCCTGAGCATGATGGTCCTTAGTGGCCTGCTGATCTGGACCAAACGCACCGCCCTGGCCACGGCCAATGCCCTGAAGCGAGAAACCAAGCGCACACGGGTGCAAACCGCCCCTCGCCACGAAACCACGGAGGTCAGCCAATGAGCCTGCTCGTTGCGGATAAACCCTCGTCGAAATTGAGCCGTTTCTGGCACAAATGGCGCTTTCACATCAATGTCCTGCTGTTGCTGGTACCGCTGGGTTTCATGCCCAAGTACTTCGCTGATGCCGCGTTGTTCCGTGGCGATACCGGCCTGGGTGAACGGGAAGCCGGAGAAGTGCAGGTTGGCCCCTGGAGCCTGCGCCTGGCTGAGTTGCGTAACGAAGCGCCGCGACTCGATGGGCCCGCCGGCTACATGAAGAGCTTCAATGCCGCGTTGTGCGACAGCTGCCGTGACCAGGTCAAGGCCACCTACCTGCGCATCGGCAAGCCCCGCAGCCTGCGTGCTGCCGGGGTGATTTTCTTCGGCACGCCTTACCGTATGGGCGCCATGTTGCCGATCCCCGAGAAGACCAAGGCCGACGCCGAACTGTGGATCACTATGGAAGGCTGGGACGGTGCGATGCATCAAGCTTCCATGCCGCTGAGCCAGGCATCCCCCGCCACCATTGAGTGGCTGACCAAACAAGGAGGCAAACCATGACTTTCCGTCCTCTGCGCAACCTGGTGCTGGTGCTCTGCGCCGGATTCAGCGCCAGCGCCCTGGCCCACAACCCGATGTGCGAGTGCAAGGCCGTTGACGCCGACCAGATCGAATGCACCGGCGGTTTTTCCGACGGCAGCGGCGCTCCGGGGGTGACCCTGGACGTAATTGGCTACGACGAGACCATCCTGGTGCCCGGCAAGCTCGGCGCCGATTCGAAGATGACGTTCAAGAAACCCGCCGCCGAGTTCTATGTGCTGTTCGATGCAGGCCCTGGCCATGTGGTGGAAATCGACCAGGCGGACATCCAGACCCCATGAGTACGCCCACCAACCAGATAGTCCGCCCAGCTGGCGCCGGCCACGAAACCCTGTACGTGCTGCTCTTGTGCCTGATGATCCTGGCCGTGGCCGGGTCGGTCGTTGCCTGGCGCCATGAATCCCAGGAAGTCAGCACCGTGACCAGCCACCAGCTGGATGCGCGCCGCGACCTTAGCGCTTCCGAACAGGGCATCTACGCCGACCTGCGGGTCACGCTCGACGAGATCCATCTGTTGCGCCAGGAGCAGCAGACGTTACCGACCCCGGCGGTCCTGGCTGATGAAGGCTTCGCGCCGTTCGCCCAGGACGCCAGTTCGGTCAGCCGTGGCAGTCATGCCTGGGTGATGCTGCAAGACCGGGCCTATTTCGGCCAGAGCCAGTCGCCCGAGGTCGCCGGTTCGTTTCTGATGCGCCTGAGTGCCGGCGACGATCAGCCGGACATCTGGCTCCATCGCGGCAAAGCCCTCCAGGCGCCAACCGATCTTGCCGACTCGGCGCTGGAAAGCGCCGGCTGGCAGCAGATCGTTGCGCAATTCGACGCCGGCGTCACTCGCCAGCATCGGCACTGACCCCTCGCCTTTACCCGAGAGAAGACCGCTTTCCCATGCCTATTTCATCTCAACGTTTCACGCGGGTGCTGCTGACTGGCCTGCTCGCCTGCCTGCTGACCCCACTGGCCACTGCTGACGAGGCCAAGCGCCTGCGCATCGGCATTACCCTGCATCCGTACTACAGCTACGTGGCAAACATCGTCGGCGATAAAGCCGAAGTGGTGCCATTGATTCCAGCCGGTTTTAACCCGCACGCCTACGAGCCACGAGCTGAAGACATCAAGCGTATCAGCGGGCTGGACGTGGTGGTGCTCAACGGGGTCGGCCATGACGACTTCGCCGACCGCATGATCGCTGCCAGCGAATCCCCGAACGTGGCCGTGATCGAAGCCAACGAAAACGTGCCGCTGCTGGCCGCTACCGGCGTGGCTGCCCGGGGGGCTGGCAAAGTCGTCAATCCGCACACGTTCCTGTCGATCAGCGCCTCGATCGCCCAGGTCAACAACATTGCCCGAGAACTCGGCAAACTTGATCCGGACAACGCCAAGACCTACACCCAGAACGCCCGCGCCTACGGCAAGCGCCTGCGGCAGATGCGCGCCGACGCCCTGGCGAAATTGACCGAAGCGCCCAATGCCGAGCTGCGAGTCGCCACCGTGCACGCCGCCTATGACTACCTGCTGCGCGAATTTGGCCTGGAGGTCACGGCGGTGGTCGAGCCTGCCCACGGTATCGAACCGAGTCCAAGCCAGTTGAAGAAAACCATCGACCAGTTGCGTGAGCTGGACGTAAAAGTGATTTTCTCCGAGATGGATTTCCCTTCGAGCTACGTCGACACCATCCAGCGCGAATCCGGGGTAAAGCTGTACCCGCTGTCGCACATTTCCTATGGCGAGTACACCGCCGACAAATATGAAAAAGAAATGACCGGCAACCTCAATACCGTGGTCCGGGCTATCCAGGAGTCCGGCGCATGACTGTCCAGGAAACCTTGATTGCCCAAAGCGCCGGCCCGACCCTGGAGTTTGCCGATGTCAGCCTGACCCTCGGCCGCACCACGATCCTTGACCAGGTGACCTTCCAGGTCCAGCCCGGCAGCGTGCATGCATTGGTCGGCCCCAACGGTGGCGGCAAGAGTTCGCTGATCAAGACCCTGCTCGGGCAAATGCCCCACCAGGGTCGCCTGAGCCTGCAATGGCCGGGCACCCCGGGGACTATCGGCTACGTGCCGCAGGCCCTGGAATTTGATCGCGGCCTGCCGATGACCGTCGACGACTTCATGGCCGCGATGTGCCAACGTCGACCGGCCTTCCTGGGCTTGAGCAAGCATTACGCGGCAGCCATCGGCGATGCTCTGGAACGCGTCGGCATGCAGGACAAACGCAAGCGGCGCATGGGCGCCTTGTCCGGCGGCGAACGCCAGCGCGTACTGCTGGCGCAGGGGCTGATCCCGGCGCCGCAGTTGCTGGTGCTTGATGAACCCATGTCGGCACTCGATGAGGCCGGAATCCGGGTGTTCGAACGACTCCTCGGAGACTGGCGCCAAAGTGGCATCACCGTGCTGTGGATCGAGCATGACCTGGAAGCCGTAGGCCGCCTGGCGGACCGGGTCACCGGACTCAACCGCCGGGTGCTGTTCGATGCCACGCCCAAGCAGGCACTGACACCGGAACGCTTGCTCACACTGTTTTCCACCCATCCACGGAGCGCTGCCTGATGAGCTATGAAGCCTTTCGTCTGATGGTTCAGGGCTGGGCCTCGTCGGGCTACCTGCCGGAAGCGCTGGCCTACGGGTTCGTGGTCAACGCGCTGCTGGCCGGCTTGCTGATCGGGCCGGTACTGGGCGGCCTGGGCACCCTGGTGGTGGTCAAGCGCTTTGCGTTTTTCTCCGAAGCGGTCGGTCACGCGGCTCTGACCGGGGTGGCCGTCGGCATTCTGCTGGGTGAACCGTACACCGGGCCGTACGGCAGCCTGTTCGGCTACTGCCTGCTGTTCGGTATCCTGCTCAATTATTTGCGCAACCGCACCGGGCTGTCACCGGATACGCTGATCGGCGTGTTCCTCTCCGTTTCACTGGCCCTGGGTGCCAGCCTGCTGTTGATCCTGGCCGGCAAGATCAACGTGCACATCCTTGAAAACGTCCTGTTCGGCTCGGTACTGACAGTCAACGGCAATGATCTGCTGGTGCTGGCCATTGTCGGTTCGCTGGTGATGGCCCTGGCCTTGCCGCTGTACAACCGGATCATGCTCGCCAGCTTCAACCCGCAGCTGGCAGCGGTACGCGGGGTGGCAGTGAAGACCCTCGATTACCTGTTCGTGATCCTGGTAACCCTGATCACCGTGGCCGCAGTGAAAGTCATCGGCGCCATTCTGGTCGGAGCCCTGCTGGTCATCCCGGCAGCGGCTGCACGTTTGCTCAGCCAGTCGCTCAAGGGCTTTTTCTGGTGCTCGGTGCTGATCGCCACGGTCAGTACCCTGTGCGGCATTCTCGCGCCGATCGTGTTTGACCTGCCTATTCCATCCGGTGCCGCGATCATCCTGGTGGCCGGCATCGCCTTTGCCCTGGCCGCCATTGCCCGTGGCGTCGTGCCTAGCCTGAAAGGGAATATCGGATAAATGACTTTTACCTTGCGTCAACTGACCCTGGCCGTCGCCCTGTGCGCCCTGGCCAACCCTGTATTCGCGGCTGACAGCGCAAAACCGCTGCGAGTCCTGGCCTCGTTGCCGATTACCTATGGCTTGGGCGAAGTGTTGCTCAAAGGCACCAACGTCCAGCTCGAACGAGCCGCGCCGGCGAACCTGCCCGGCAGCCGGCAGACCGCCTACTTCACCGGCCGAGGTGCACCGGCGCTGGCCAAGCTGGCGTCCGATGCCGATGCAGTGATCGGCCTGCGCTCGCTGTGGTCCGACGACCCGCTCTACCCGATGTCCCGGCGCAGCAACATTCGAGTGGTTGAAGTCGACGCCGCCCGGCCGGTGGACGGCGCCCTGCCCGGCATCGCGGTTCAGCCAGGCAACAAGGTGGACGGCCTCAACAGCCAGCCGTGGTTTTCCAGCAACAACATGGGGCGCATGGCGGATGTGATGGCGGCTGACCTGGTGCGCCTGGCACCCACCGCCAAGCCGGTGATCGAGGCCAACCTGGCGACGCTCAAACAGCGTCTGCTGAAATTCAACGCCGACAGCGAAGCGCGCCTGGCCGCTGCTGACAATCTCAGCGTCATGAGTCTGAGCGACCATTTTGGTTACCTGATTGGTGGGCTCAATCTGGAGTTGGTTGGACAGGACGCACGGCCGGATGCCGAGTGGACACCTGAGGCACTGAAGACATTGTCTGCGACGCTCAAGGACAATGACGTGGCGCTGGTGTTGCACCATCGGCAGCCGTCAGAGGCTGTGAAGGCGGCGATTGCCGAGGCCGGCAGTCGGTTGGTGGTTTTAAGCACCGATGCCGTGGACCCGGTCGCTGAGCTGGAAGGAAATGTGGATTTGGTGATCAAGGGGTTGAGCGGGGCTTGACCTTAATGGGACCGCGTCATCGTTCATCGCGAGCAGGCTCGCTCCTACACATGCAACGCCCACCTCACAGGTGAAAAAGCCCGCTGACTGTCACCAGTCCAGCGGGCTTTTTATTACCGGCAGCCTCAGTGAACTGCAGCCGCCTGCTCATCCATCTTCTTGCGCAGGCTCAGCGGGCGCATATCCGTCCAGGTCTCCTCAATATAGGCCAGGCACTCCTTTTTCAGGCCGCTCTTGCCCACGGTACGCCAACCTTCCGGCACGGCCTTGTAGTCGGGCCAGATCGAATACTGTTCTTCGTGGTTGACCACGACTTGAAAAAGGATGTCCTCGCGGTCGAATACTGACGTCATGGTGGTTCTCCATCGATGAAAGATGGGCTGCACATGAGTACAGCCGTTATGTAGAAGGTACGTTCGGGGAGCTGAAAAATTTAGAGACTGTCGGTGGCAGCGGCCATGGCTCGGCCAAAGATTTCGGCCACCTGATCGATCTCGCTGGCAGTAATCACCAGCGGTGGCAGGAAGCGCACCACGGCGCCATGCCGCCCACCCAACTCGAGGATCAGGCCACGCTTGAGACACTCTCGCTGCACCAGCGGAGCGAGCCGGGCAAAGACCGGTGGATGGCCCTGGGCGTCCGGCAGTCCCGAGGGATCGACCAGTTCTACCCCGAGCATCAAGCCTCGGCCACGTATGTCACCCAACTGCGGAAAATCGCGCTGCAGGATGCGCAAGTGTTCGCTCAGGCGCTCGCCCATGGCAGTGGCGTGCTCGCAAACCTTGTGCTCGGTCAGGTAGCGCATCACCGCAGACCCGGCGGCCATCGCCATCTGGTTACCGCGGAAAGTCCCGGCGTGGGCACCCGGCAGCCAGGTGTCGAGCCAGTCCCGGTAGACCACCACGGCCAATGGCAGGCTGCCGCCGATGGCCTTGGACATCACCACCACGTCCGGAATGATCCCGGCATGCTCGAAGGCAAACATCTTGCCAGTGCGCGCAAACCCACTCTGGATCTCGTCGACAATCAACGCCACGCCGGCTTTTTCGGTTATGCGGCGCAAGCCACGCAGCCAGTCGAGATCAGCCGGAATCACCCCGCCCTCGCCCTGCACCGCCTCGACTATCACCGCCGCGGGCAACTGCACGCCAGCTTCCGGATCACTCAACAGGTTTTCCAGATAACTCAGGTTGACCTTGACCCCTTGAGCACCGCCAAGCCCGAACGGGCAACGGTAATCGTAGGGATAGGGCATGAACTGCACCCCGCTGCCGAGCAAGGCAGCCATGGGTTTTTTCGGGGCCAGGCTGCCCATCAGGCTCAGCGCGCCCTGACTCATGCCGTGGTAACCGCCTTGAAACGACAGCACGGTGCTGCGCCCGGTGGCGGTGCGCACCAGTTTCAACGCGGCCTCTACAGCGTCGGTGCCGGTAGGGCCGCAGAACTGGATTTTTGCCTCGCCAGCCAACGCCGGTGGCAGCAGGGCGAACAGGTCCTGGACGAACTGGTCTTTCACCGGGGTCGTCAGGTCGAGGGTATGTAACGGCAATTCATCGGCCAGCACCTGCTGGATCGCCTCAATCACTACCGCATGATTGTGCCCCAGGGCCAGCGTGCCAGCGCCCGCGAGGCAGTCGATGAAACGGCGACCTTCAACATCCTCGACATAAATACCCTTGGCCCGCTTGAGCGCCAGCGGGATGCGCCGTGGATAGCTGCGGGCATTGGACTCCTGCCGGGTCTGTCGCGCCAGCAACGGCGACTCGTTGAACTGATAAAGCGTTTCGGCCGGCGCCGGGGCGACCCGCGTCGACTGATCTTGCACAAGGCTGGTAGCGACTGACATCTCTCGACCCCTCAAAAAGGTTTTCCTGTTGTGGAAACGCTTCACGCGGCCGAGGATTTAGACCCTTGGTCAGCTTTTGCTGCAGGCGACGACAGCCCTTTGCGCATGGGAATGGCCTGCAGGCCGGCGACCTTGAATGCCGGGGCGCAGGGTCGGTAGCCCAGATGCCGGTAAAATCCCTCACCGGTGAGCGTACTGTTGAGTTGTACGTGGCCCAGCCCATGCCCGATCAACCAGCTCTCCAGATCACCTACCAACGCCTGCCCCGCCCCCCGGCGAAACCATTCCGGCTGAACGTAACAGAACGCCAGTTTGCCGTTGATCGCAGCCATGGCGGCCCCCACCGGCTTGTCCTGTAGCAGGGCAATGTTGAGATATAAACGCGGGTCAGTGAGCCAGGCCATCACATGCCTGACGGTTTTGCTGTGGGTCCAGGTGGCGACGGTTTGGGGATCGTTGCGGTGATCGATGGCACAGCCAACGCGGATCGAGCGCTCGACTATCCGGCAGATGATGCCGGCATCGGCGGGGGTTGCCTTGCAGACATGCAGGGATGCTTCCATGGCGCCAGTACCTCAATCCATTGAGTCAAAACCGGCAAGGACGATAGCGCTACGAGGGCTGCATGCCTATCGCATAGACGTTACTTCTGATGTGTAACCGGGTCCGCTCAGGCCGGCTGCAACGGCATCGTCAGCTCGACCCGCAGGCCGTCCGGCTGGCTGTCGAACTTCAGCGTGCACCCGCAGCGCTGGACGATCGCCTGGACAATCGCCAGCCCCAGGCCACAACCGGTGCTTTGGCCATTGCGCCAGAAACGCTGGGTCAGGTGCTGCAGATCATCCTCGGCGATACCCGGGCCGTGATCGCGGACCACGAACTGCACTCGATTTTCGACGGTTTCCACGCTGAGCTCTATCGGGCCATTGTCAGGCGTATGGCGCAGCGCGTTGTCCAGCAGATTACGCAGCGCGGCAATCGACAACACCGCCGGCATTTGCACCGGTGCCACAGAAAGCCGTGTTGGCGCCTTGAGCCTGATCCGCTGGCGATCGCCGCTGGCAGCGTCCTGAATCGCCAGCTTGGCCACCTGTTCGGCATTGCATTGCACGCCGTCATCGAACGACAGGCTGCCTTCGACCCGCGCCAGCAGCAGCAACTGTTCGAGAGTGCGGTGCAGGCGGTCGGCGCCCTCCTCCGCCCGGGCCAGGGACTGGTCTCGAGCCGCGCCGTCGGTCATGCGCGCGACCTGCAGGTGAGTCTTGATTGCCGTCAATGGGCTGCGCAACTCGTGGGCCGCGTCGCCGGTGAGGCGCCGCTCGCGCTCGATGGTCTTGCCGATCCGTTGCAGCAACTGATTCTGGGTGTCCAGCAGTGGCTGCAATTCGCTGGGCAGCGGCTGGATCTGCAACGGTTCCAGGGAGTCGGCGCTGCGCCGCATCAGGGCATCGCGCATGCGATTGAGCGGCGCCAAGCCCTGGCCGATCCCCAGCCACAGCAGGCACAGGCAGCCGAGCAAAGCCACGCCGACCGGTACCGAGGCCGCCAGCAGGATCGACATGTTCAAGGCTTCGCGCTCGATCTGCCGGTCGGCCGTGGTGATGCGCAGATCACCCCGAACCAGGGTAAAACTGCGCCAGGGCGCGCCATCGATCATCTGGTCATGAAAACCCAGCTTCTCGGCTTCCAGGGTCTGCTGTGGATCGGTATGACTGCGGGCCAGGATCTCGCCGCGCAGTGAACTGACCTGGCAGGCCATGCCGCCCGGGATGTTCAATTGTTCTGCACTGAAATGGGTGCCCTCGCCCTTGCTCGGCAGCGCCGGCAGTTGCTCCATCAGGCCCGCGACCATTCGCGCGGAAGCCACCAGGCGCTGGTCGAGGGAAAACATCATCTGGTTGCGCAGATCGCTGAGCATCCAGGCTGCCGCCAGGGCCCAGATCAGCGCGAACGCCGCGCCCAGGGTCAGGCTCAGGCGCAAACGCAGGCTCATCACTTCGATCGATCTCCACTGTCCGCCGGCCCCAGGCGGTAACCCAGGCCCCGCACCGTCTCGACGATGCCGTTACCGAGTTTGCGCCGCAGGTGATGGATGTGCACGTTCAAGGCATTGCTTTCCAGCTCATCGTTGAAGCCATAGACACTGTCTTTAAGCTGTTCGGTGGAGAGTACCCGGCCGCGGTTGTGCAGCAGGGCCTGCAACAGCGACTGCTCACGCCGTGACAAATCTACCGGCTGACCGCCCAGGGTGGTTTCGCGGCTGCTCGGATCGTACGTCAACGCGCCATGCTCGATCAGGTTGACGCTGCGCCCCGCCACTCGGCGCAACAAGGTATGCAGGCGCGCGGCCAATTCACGCAGGTCGAATGGCTTGAGCAGGTAATCGTCGGCGCCCGCCTGAAGGCCGTCGACCCGGTCCGTCACCGAATCACGGGCAGTCAGGATCAGCACCGGAATCTCCAGGCCGTTGTGACGCAACTGCTGCAACAGCTTCAGGCCGTCTTCGTCGGGCAGGCCGAGATCAAGCACCATGACATCGAACTCGGCGACTTTGAGCATTGCCCGGGCAGCAGACGCTGTAGCCACGTGCTCCACCGTCAAGCCCTGCGCGGTGAGGCCGGCGACTATGCCGCTGGCGATCAGCTCATCGTCTTCGCATACCAGTACGTGCATAGTGAGTACCTGAAAAGAAACCGATTAGGCCTGTGGCCGATTAAGCGGACATTATGCCGCAAGCGCCGTCGCGACAAGGCCGTGCCGGTTAATCATCGGTTAATCGCCGTCTCTCATCCTGCCCCCCAATTGCACAGGGATAAGGCTTACCCATGCGTCGAATTTTTCTGTTGTTTGTTCTATTGATCTCAGGCCTGGCCCAGGCCGCCAACGATCCGTTCGCTACCAAACCGGACTTCCTTCCGGTGGGCAAGGCGTTCATTTTCACTTCCGAGCGCCTGGATTCCGGTGAGACGCAACTCTATTGGCAGATCGCCGATGGCTACTATCTGTACCAGCAGCGTCTGAAGTTTGATGGCCTGCCGGTCGAGCACAAACCTGTCTTGCCCCAGGGCGAATCTCATAGCGATGAGTTTTTCGGTGAACAACAGGTGTACCGCCAGGGGCTGGAACTGAAGATACCTGCCGGCGCTACCGGGCAGGTCAAGGTAGGATTTCAGGGCTGTGCCGATGCCGGCCTGTGTTATCCGCCGCAAACCCAGGTCGTCGACCTGGGGGGCACAGCCGTTGTAGCCGCGACCGCCGAGGCGCCGGACCAGGCCCTGGCCAGTGGTTTGCAACAACGGGCGCTGGGCTGGAGCCTCCTGGTGTTCTTTGGCCTCGGCCTGCTATTGGCGTTCACCCCGTGCACCTTGCCCATGCTGCCGATTCTCGCCGGTTTGATCGTCGGCAGCGGCGCCACGCCTCGACGCGGCTTCGCCCTCGCCAGCAGTTATGTGGTCAGCATGGCCCTGGTGTATGCGGCGATGGGTGTTCTGGCGGCGATGCTTGGCGCCAATCTGCAGGCCTTGCTGCAGAACCCGTGGCTGCTGGGCACCTTTGCCGCCGTGTTTGTGTTGCTGGCGTTGCCCATGTTCGGCTTTTTCGAATTGCAGCTGCCGGTGGCCATTCGTGACCGCCTGGAGAATGTATCGCGCAACCAGCGCGGCGGCAGCCTGATTGGCGCCGGCGTGCTGGGGGCCGTGTCCGGCCTGCTGGTCGGCCCTTGCATGACCGCCCCCCTGGCGGGCGCCCTGCTCTACATCGCGCAGAGCGGCAATGCGCTGCATGGCGGGCTGATCCTGTTCGCCATGGGCATCGGAATCGGGGTGCCGCTGCTGTTGCTGGTAACGGTCGGCAACCGCTTCCTGCCCAAGCCGGGCGCCTGGATGAACCTGCTCAAAGGCGTGTTCGGTTTCCTGTTCCTCGCCACCGCGCTGCTGATGCTGCGCCCAGTGCTGGATGAATCCCTGTGGGTTGGGCTATGCGGTGCGTTGCTGTTGATCGCGGCTTACAGCGCCTGGAAACAATCCCAAGGATTTGGCCGGGTAGCCCAGCTGTTCGGCGCCAGTTCGATATTGATGGGCTTGTGGGGCAGCCTGCTGGTGATCGGCGCGGCGGGCGGCGGTGATGACTTGTTCAAACCATTGCAGGTCTACAGCGCCGCGAATTCGAGCAGTGTTGCCCGCCCGGTCGGCCACGATGCCTTCACCACCCTCAAGGATCCCGCCGAGCTGCAGCGGGAACTGGATGCGGCGAAGGCGCAAGGTCAATGGGTGTTGCTCGACTACTACGCCGACTGGTGCGTGTCCTGCAAAATCATGGAAAAACGTGTGTTCGGCCAGCCAGACGTGCTCGCGGCGCTCAGTGACGTACGCTTGCTGCGCCTGGACGTGACTGCCGACAACGACGCCAGTCGCGAACTTCTTGGCCGCTACAAAGTGCCAGGACCACCGAGCCTGCTGTGGATTGGCGCCGACGGCGAGGAGCGACGCAGCCAGCGAATTACTGGCGAAGTCGATGCCGCCACTTTCCTGCAACGCTGGACCCTCACCCGAGAGGCCCGTTAATGCTGACTCTCACGCTCGGCACCTTTGCCATCGCGCTCAATCACCTGCTGTTGATCGGTGCCCTGGCGCTGGCCACCTTCGTCGGTTGGCGAGCAGCCAAGCGCGGCGGCGAGAATCCCGAGTCGGTACTGTTCAGCCTGTTCCTGATCGGCATGCTGGCCGCACGGATCAGCTTCGTGGCGCTCTATTGGACGCACTATCGCAACGATCCCTGGCAAGTCATCGACCTGCGCGACGGCGGCTTCCTCGCCTGGCCCGGGGTGATCGCGCTGCTGCTCGCCGCCGTGTTTCGAGGCTGGCGCCGTCCCGGCCTGCGCCGTCCGCTGGGGTTTGGCGTCGGCAGCGGCCTGGCGTTCTGGCTGCTCGCCACGTTTTCCCTGTCCATCTACGAACAGGGCACGCGCCTGCCGGAAATCACCTTGCGCAACGCGGCCGGGGAAACCGTGCAGCTGGAGGACTACAAGGGTGGCCCGCTGGTCATCAATCTCTGGGCCACCTGGTGCCCGCCCTGTCGCCGGGAAATGCCGGTGCTGGAAAACGCCCAGCAACAGCGTCCGGACCTGACTTTCCTATTCGTCAATCAGGCCGAGAGCATGCAAAGCGTCAGCACCTACCTGGAAACCCAGGGCCTGAGCCTGTCGAACGTACTGTTCGATGGCAGTGGCCGCCTGGGCCAGGCAGTAGGTTCGATGGCCTTGCCGACTACGCTGTTCTATAACAATGAGGGCCGCCTGCTGGGCAGCCATCTGGGAGAACTGTCGGAAGCCAGCCTGGCCCGCGCCCTGGAAAACTTCGACAGCCCCAACTCCACTACTTCTTCAAGGAAACTCCCATGCCCCGCCTCCGCCACCTGCTGACGTTGACCCTGGGCACAGCCCTGTTGCACCTGCCATTTGCCCAGGCTGCCGAGGAGTTACCTGAAGCGATCAAGAAGATCGAAGCCAAGGGCGCAAAAATCGTCGGCCAGTTCGACGCACCGGACGGTCTGCGCGGTTATGCCGCGCAATACCAGAACCGCGGCATGGCGCTGTACCTGACCCCGGATGGCAAACACGTGCTGCTGGGCAATCTGTATGACGCCGAGGGCAACGACCTCAGCAGCGCGCCCCTGCAGAAGCTGGTCTACGCGCCGATGTCCAAGGAAGTCTGGGGCAAGATGGAAGCGAGCAACTGGATTGCCGACGGCAACAAGGACGCTCCACGCGTGGTGTACCTGTTCAGCGATCCGAATTGCCCTTACTGCAACATGTTCTGGGAACAAGCGCGGCCGTGGGTTAAAGCCGGCAAAGTGCAGCTGCGGCACATTATGGTCGGCATCATTCGCGAGGACAGCCCGGGCAAATCCGCAGCGCTGCTGGCCGCCAAGGATCCGCAAAAAGCCTTGGCCGACCACGAAAAATCCGGCAAGGCCAGTACGCTCAAGGCCTTGAAAGATGTCCCACCAGCGATCCAGGCCAAGCTCGCGGCGAACATGCAGCTAATGGAAGAGCTGGAGTTGTCGGCTACTCCGGCGATTTTCTACATGGACGACAAGGGTGAGTTGCAACAACAGCAGGGTGCACCGTCGCCGGATAAGTTGGTGAAGATTTTAGGGCCAAAGTGAGGCTTGGGAGCGTGCATTCAGGGTAGGCGCGTTATCGTTGACGTCCATCGCCGGCAAGCCGGGCTCCTACGTAGGGACCGTGCACAATCAGATAAGCGTAGCGCGCCGGCTTGATGCCTTGGTCGGCCCGAAGGCCGCCACGGCCCGGTTGTTGATCGCGGACGCCCATTAACCACGCTGGCCGAACGCAGGCATTGCGCAGCGGGGAAACCGGCAAGGATGCCGGTTTAGCCGCGCTGGGCCAGGGACGGCCCATCGCGGCGACCCGCGGAGCAATGCCGGAGAGAGGGCACACCGAGCCTAAGCGAGGTGCCGAGTGGTGGGGCAAAAGGCGCTTGGTTACTTGGCGCCTCTCCAAGTGACCCGCCGTAAGGGCGGAACCAATGGCAGCCGTGACCGCAGAAATGGATATGCCCCCCTCAAATGGCCCCATCGCGAGCAAGCTTTGCTCCCACAGTTATTCTGTCCACACAAGTACCCTGTTCCCAGAGTTAATCTGCTCCACAAGTACCCTGTTCCCACAGTGAATCTACTTCCACAAGTATTCTGAGCTCACAAGGTCCCATCCAAATTCAAGGGATGTGCAGGGTCAAACAAGCGCAGCGCGCCGGCTTGATGCCTTGGTCGGCCCGAAGGCCGCCACGGCCAGGTTGTTGATCGCGGACGCCCATTAACCACGCTGGCCGAACGCAGGCATTGCGCAGCGGGGAAACCGGCAAGGATGCCGGTTTAGCCGCGCTGGGCCAGGGACGGCCCATCGCGGCGACCCGCGGAGCAATGCCGGAGAGAGGGCACACCGAGCCTAAGCGAGGTGCCGAGTGGTGGGGCAAAAGGCGCTTGGTTACTTGGCGCCTCTCCAAGTGACCCGCCGTAAGGGCGGAACCAATGATAGCCGTGACCGCAGAAATGGATATGCCCCCCTCAAATGGCCCCATCGCGAGCAAGCTTTGCTCCCACAGTTATTCTGTCCACACAAGTACCCTGTTCCCGCAATGAATCTACTTCCACAAGTACCCTGTTCCCACAGTTAATCTGCTCCACAAGTACCCTGTTCCCACAGTGAATCTACTTCTACAAGTACCCTGTTCCCACAGTGAATCTACTTCCACAAGTATTCTGAGCTCACAGGATCCCATCCAAATTCAAGGGATGTGCAGGGTCAAACAAGCACAGCGCGCCGGCTTGATGCCTTGGTCGGCCCGAAGGCCGCCACGGCCGGGTTGTTGATCGCGGACGCCCATTAACCACGCTGGCCGAACGCAGGTATTGCGCAGCGGGTAAACCGGCAAGGATGCCGGTTTAGCCGCGCTGGGCCAGGGACGGCCCATCGCGGCGACCCGCGGAGCAATGCCGGAGAGAGGGCACACCGAGCCTAAGCGAGGTGCCGAGTGGTGGGGCAAAAGGCGCTTGGTTACTTGGCGCCTCTCCAAGTGACCCGCCGTAAGGGCGGAACCAATGACAGCCGTGACCGCAGAAATGGATATGCCCCCCTCAAATGGCCCCATCGCGAGCAAGCTTTGCTCCCACAGTCATAAATATTCCCAAGCAATCCCAAAGAATCACAACCCCTCAAGCTCCGCCATCAAATCATTCAACCGATCCACCTTCTCCTCAGTGATATCGCCAGTCGCCAGCCCATCAATGTATTCGGCCAACTCCTCAACAGTGCTGCACTCGAACATCGCCCGCAGCGGCACATCACGCTGCAACGCCTTCTGCACCCGCGAAGCAATCTGCGTCGCCAGCAACGAATGGCCGCCCAACTCAAAGAAATTATCGCGAACACCGACCCTGTCGACCTTCAACACCTCAGCCCAGATGTCCGCCAACTTCAGCTCAAGCTCACTGCGCGGCGCCTGATAATCCTGGCCCTGCAACTGACCGATTTCCAAAGCCGGCAAAGCCTTGCGATCAAGCTTGCCGTTGGCATTGAGCGGCATCCGCTCCAGCCACAACCAATGCAGCGGCACCATGTATTCCGGTAACTCCGCAC
The DNA here is from genome assembly GCF_026241895.1 of Pseudomonas sp. RIT-562. Classification (GTDB taxonomy): domain Bacteria; phylum Pseudomonadota; class Gammaproteobacteria; order Pseudomonadales; family Pseudomonadaceae; genus Aquipseudomonas; species Aquipseudomonas mandelii_F. The sequence continues at coordinate 30,233 of NZ_JAPJIV010000019.1, forward strand.
GCAGACGCTGCTTAATGCGCTCCAGGCGTTCGCCGGGATTGAGTGCTGAATCCGCCGCCACCAGATAACCCACCAGGTGCTTGCCATTGGCGCCCTCCTGCACGCCTACGGCGGCGTCCCGAACCTCTGGCTGTTCGTGCAGGCGCGCCTCGATTTCACCCAGCTCGATGCGATAGCCGCGAATTTTTACCTGATGATCGATGCGCCCAACATACTCCAGCACACCATCGCTGCGACGCCGGGCCAGGTCACCGGTGCGATACAGACGATCCCCCGGCGCGCCGAACGGATTGGGCACGAACGCCTGGGCAGTGCGCAGCGGATCGCTCACATAGCCGCGTCCAACCCCGGTCCCGGCAACACACAATTCGCCCACTGCGCCCAACGGCACCAACTCCAGCGCGCCATCCAGCAGGTACAGGCGGTTGTTGTCGGTCGGCGTACCGATCGGCAAATAGGTACTGCGGGTCGAGGCCAGGTCGACCCGATAAAAAGCCACGTCATCGGAACATTCCGCCGGGCCATAGGCATTCACCAGGCCGATCTGCGGGTAACGCAGCAGCCATTGGTGGGCCAGCTCGGGCGGCATGGCTTCACCGGTCGGCAGCATCCAGCGCAGGCCATCGAGGCTCATGCGTTCCAGGGCGAGCATGCCCTGGATCAGCGACGGCACGCTCTCCAATACGGTGACGCCCTGGGCGGCCACGTGTGCCAGCAGTCCCTGCGGATCATGGGCGATGACGTTCGGCACGATGTCCACCCGCGCTCCGAACAGCGGCGCAGCGAGGAATTGCCAGACCGAAATGTCGAAGCTTTGCGAAGCGGTCTGCGCGATCACATCCTGCTCGCTCAGGTCCAGGTACGGCACCTTGCTCAACTGATTGTTGAGCATGCCACGCTGCTCGACCATCACGCCCTTCGGCAAGCCGGTGGAACCCGAGGTGTAGATCACATAAGCGAGGTTGTCCGGGCCACTGTAGAGGCCAGGATTGGTGACCGCCACGGCGCTTGCTTGCACCTCTTCCCAGACCAGCAACTTCGGCCGAGCCGCGCAACTGAATGAGTCCAGCAGAGCAACCGCCTGCTCGCGGCAAGCCTGGGTGCAGACCAGCAATGGCGTGCGGCTCAGATCGACGATGCGGCTCAATCGCTGGCTCGGCAGACCAGGATCCAGCGGCAGATAACCCGCACCCGCCTTGAAGCTGCCGATAATCATCCCGAGCAAATCAAGGTTGCGTTCGGCCAGCAAGGCCACCGGTTGATCCAGCCCGACTCCGGCCGCCTGCAGTGCATGACCGAGGCGGTTACTGCACTCATTCAGTTCGGCATAGGTGTGCTGCTGATCGAGGAAGCTGGCGGCCACTCGCTGCGGATGCCTGGCCACCTGCTCCTCGAACAGCGCAACGTAGCTCTGCGCCAGGGGATATTCATGGGCGCTCTGGTTGCACCCGTGGATCAGGAATTCCTGTTCCTCGACACCCAGCAGCGGCAAGTCCGCCATGTCGCCATGGAAGCCCTGCATCAGCGCCAGCAGCAGGCGCTTGAATTCGGCGAGCATGCGTTCGACCGTGGACTCGTCGAAGAAACGTTGATCGTAAAACAGATGCAGGCCCAGGTCGTCACCCGGATAACACACCGCCGTCAGTGGGAAATTGGTGTGGGTACGGCCTGAATCCGAAGTCGCATTAAGGCTCTGCGCGCGATCGAGTACCGAGACCTCGACCGGGGCGTTTTCAAACACGAACAAGCTGTCGAACAGCGGCTGGCCCTTGGGCAGCTCACTGTGTTCCTGAATGCTCACCAATGGCAGGTACTCGTATTCGCGCAGCTGCATATTGCTGTCGAGCAACTCGCCAAGCCATTGGCGAACGCTGCACCGCTGATCGTCTCCAGGCATTTTCACCCGCAGCGCGATGCTGTTGATGAACAGCCCCACAGTGCGTTGCATCGCCGGTATTTCTACCGGGCGCCCAGCGACCGTGACGCCAAACAACACGTCGCGATCGCCACTGAGGCGCCGCAGGACCAGGGCCCACGCCGCCTGGGCGAAAGTGTTGATGGTCAATTGATGGGCCTGGGCCAGTTCGCGCAGTTGCACGCCATCCCGGGCATCCAGGCGGGTGTAGCAGTTGCCGACGACCATGCCGCCGCTTTCGCCGGCATGTTCGCGCAGGAAGGGTCGGTCGCTGGGGATCGGCGTGGTCCGTTCAAAACCCTGCAGATTGCTTTTCCACCACTGCCGGGCTTCGGCGAGGCTCTGGCCTTGCAACCAGGCGATGTAGTCGCGGTAGCGCGGCGGCAGCGCCAACTGGGCATCGCGCCCTTCACCGAGGGCGGAGTAGATCTCAAAGAAGTCATTCATCAACAGCGATCGGCACCAGGCATCGATCAGGATGTGGTGATTGCTCATCATGAACCAGTAACGCGCCGCGTCGACACGGATCAGGCGCAGGTGGAACGGCGCCTGGTTGAGCAGATCGAATCCGGTCTCTCGCTCGTTTTTGAGCAACGCCTGCAACTTGGGTTCTTGCTCGGCCTGGGCTATGGCCGACCAGTCGTGGTACTCGATCGGCGTGCTGCCCGGCTTGTGGATCACCTGCAGCATGTCCTCGCCGACGTTCCAGCAGAAGGATGCGCGCAGGGCCTCGTGACGGGCGATCACCGCATGCCAGGCTTGGGCAAAACGCTGCGGGTCGAGCTCGCTGTTGATGCGGTAGCGGTCCTGCATGTAGTACAGGCCGGTGCCTGGTTCCAGCAAGGTGTGCAACAGCATGCCTTCCTGCATCGGCGTCAGCGGGTAGACGTCTTCGATGAGCGCGGCCGGCACCGGCAGCGCGTCGAGCTGGGGTTGGCTGAGTTTCGCCAGCGGGAAGTCCGACGGCGTCAGGCCGCCCGCGTCATCGCGCAGGCAGTGCTCGATCAGGCCCTGCAATTGTTCGAGGTAGGCGTTTGCCAACTCAGTGATGGTTTGCCGATCGTGGCGCTCGGTGCTGAAGGTCCAGCGCATCACCAGCTCACCGCCGTAGACCTGGCTGTCGACGCTCAGCTCATTGGGCAGTGCAGCCTGCGGATCGTGGGCTGCGCCGACCGGTTCATCCAGCGGGCGGAACAAGGCGTCGTCAGCAAAGCTCTGGTCGAACTGGCCCAGGTAATTGAAGGTGAGCTGCGGGACTGGCAAGGCCGCCATGGCCTCGCGGCAGGCGTCATCGGCCAGATACCGCAGTACCCCGTAACCCAGGCCCTTGTGCGGCACGGCGCGCAGTTGCTCCTTGATCGCCTTGATCGAGTGCCCCTGGTCGAGCGCTGGAGTCAGGCGCAACGCGAATGCGCTGGTAAACCAGCCGACCGTGCGGCTCAGGTCGACTTCTTCGAACAGGGTCTCGCGGCCGTGGCCTTCGAGCTGGATCAACGCCGACTCATGCCCGCTCCAGCGGCACACAACCCGAGCCAGCGCGGTTAGCAGCAGGTCGTTGACCTGGGTGCGATAGGCGCTGGGAGCCTGTTGCAGCAACTGCCGGGTACGTTCAGCGTCCAGGCGGACGCTAATGGTCTCGGCGTGGCGGTGCTGCCGTCCGCCCTCGGGTCGGGCACACGGCAGCGCGACATCCGGCCCCGCCAGTTGCGCCTGCCACCAGCCCAGTTCCTCGCGCAGGGATTCGCTGCCGGCATAGGCCTGCAAGCGCGCGGCCCAGTCACGCAAGGCACTGGTCTTCGCCGGCAGTTGCACAGGTTTTGCGCCGATCAACTGACGATAAGCCGTCTGTACATCGTCCAGCAGCACTCGCCAGGAGACCCCGTCGACCACCAGGTGGTGAATGGCGATGAACAGGCGTTGCTGCCCCTGCGGACCATCCACCAACAGCGCCCGCAGCAACGGCCCCTGCGCAAGATCGAGGCTGCGCTGGGCGTCGGCGAACAGCGCGATGCACTGCTCCATGGATTTGACCCGCACCTGCCACAGCACCGGGATCTCGCTGGCCGCCTGGTGTTCGGCGCGCCAGGCCCCCGCTGCCCTGGTGAAGCGCAATCGCAGCGCATCATGCTGCGCGATCACCGCCAGCAATGCCTGCTCCAGGCAATGGGGCTCGAGTAACACGGTCGGTTCCAGCAGCAAAGCCTGGTTCCAGTGCTGCGGTTCGGGGAATTTGCTGTCGAAGAACCAGTGCTGGATCGGCGTCATCCGCGACTCGCCGCTGAGCAGTCCTTGTTCGGCCACCACCTGCTCAGTGCGCGTGGCGATGGCGGCAAGTGTCTGCACTGTCTGGTGCTGGAACAGGTCCCGCGGGCTGAAATGAATGCCTTGCTGACGGGCCCGGCTGACCACCTGGATCGACAGGATCGAATCGCCACCGAGTTCGAAAAAGTTGTCGTTCAAACCGACCTGCGAGACGTTCAGCACTTCACACCAGATGCTGGCCAGGGTCAGTTCCAGCTCGTTGCGCGGCGCCACGTAATGCTGACGATTGAGCTCCGGGTCCGGCGCTGGCAGCGCGCGGCGATCGAGCTTGCCGTTGGCCGTCAGCGGCCAGTGGGCCAGCAGGATCAGATGCGTCGGCACCATATAGTCCGGCAGCTGGGTTTTGAGGTGCGCCTTGAGGGATTCGCGCAGGTCTGTCTGGTGCGCTTCATCCTGGTTTGCAACCGCCGTCAGCAGGTAGCCGACCAGCTGTTTGCCGCTTGGCGCATCGAGCGCCAGCACCACCGCTTCGCGCACCGACTCATGCTCCAGCAGGCGGTTTTCGATCTCGCCAAGCTCAATGCGAAAACCGCGGATCTTCACTTGATGATCGATGCGTCCGAGGTATTCCACCAGCCCGTCGTCGCGCTGGCGCACCAGGTCGCCAGTGCGATACAGGCGCCCGCCATCGGTGGCAAAGGGGTCGGCGACGAACCGCTCGGCAGTCATGCCCGGACGCTCGTGGTAACCCTGGGCCATGCCGGCGCCACCGATGAACAGCTCGCCCGTTGCGCCCTGGGGTACCAACGCCAGGTCGGCGTCGAGGATGTAGGCGACCCGAGCGCCGATCACGCTGCCTATCGGTACGCTGCCCATGCCTTCTTCCAGTTTTTCCGGGGCCAGGCTGGCCAGCGGCATGACCACGGTTTCAGTCGGACCATAGGCATTGAAGAACAGGCTCGGCTTGAACGCTGCGCGAATTCGCTGCAGATGTTCACCGGTCAAGGCCTCACCACCGGTAATGCACATGCGCACCGGCAAGGTCTCATTGCGGGTGGCGAGCCATTGTGCCAACTGGCTGCCATAGCTTGGAGTGAAGCCGAGGATGTTGATCGGGTGCCGACGGATCAGCTCGCAGATTTCCTCGGCATCCCACTGACCCTGCGCTCGCAATACCACCTGAGCGCCGCTCAACAGCGGCACCAGCAAGCGCTCGGTGGCGGCGTCGAAATTGATCGAGTAGAAATGCAGTTCGCAATCGTCGGGCCGCATGCCGAAGCGCTCGATGACCGCGCGGCAATGCATGGCGATTTCACCGTGGGACACCACCACGCCCTTGGGTTTGCCGGTGGAGCCCGAGGTGTAGATCAGGTAGGCCTGATGCTGGGGCAAACTGCTGCGCGGCAGCTCATGCGTCGGGTAGTCGGCCAGGGCGGCGCTGTCATCTTCCAGGCACCAGCGCGCCACTTCAGGCGGCAACTCCCCCAGGGCCTTGAACATGGCCGCGTCGCTGAGGAGCAAGCCAATGCCGCTGTCCTCGATCATGTAGTGCAAACGGTCCAGCGGGCATTCCGGGTCCAGCGGCACGTACGCGCCGCCCGCCTTGAGGATCGCCAGCAAGCCGACCACCATCTCCAGCGAGCGCTCCAGCGCCAGGCCGACCCGCACCTGCGGGCCGACCCCACGCTCACGCAGCATCCAGGCCAGGCGATTGGCCCGGTTGTCGAGTTCGCCATAACTCAAGGTCTGTCCGGCGAAGGTCAACGCCTGTGCAGCGCTGCGCAGCCGCGCCTGCTCACTGAACAGATGATGGATGCACTGGTCCAGGTGATGTTCGCCAGGCTCCATGCCCAGGCTGTCGAGCAGGTTTTGCTGCTCGTCGGCCGCCAGCAGCGGCAACTCGCTCAGGCGCTGTTGCGGATCGGCCAGCAACGCTTGCAGCAGGTTGCGCCAATGCCCGGCCATGCGCGCAATGCGCGGTTCATCAAACAGATCGGTGCTGTAGGTCAGGCAGCAACCCAGGCGGTGGTCGAGGTCGGTGACTTCCAGGTTGAGGTCAAACTTGGTGGCGCGGGCATCGTTCGCCAGGTACTCGACGGTCATCCCGGCCAGATTGCGTTTCTGCTGGAACTCCCAGCGCTGCACATTGCACATCACCTGGAACAGCGGGTTATAGGCGGCGCTGCGTGGCGGCTGCAAGGCTTCCACCAGGTGATCGAACGGCAGATCCTGATGGGACTGGCCTTCGATGACGGTGTGCCGGACCTGCTCGAACAACTCGCCGACGGACATCTGCCCGTCCAGCTGGCAGCGCAGGACCTGGGTATTGAGGAACGCCCCGATCAGTCCTTCGCTCTCCGGGCGGATGCGGTTGGCCACCGGCGCACCGATGCGCAGGTCGCTCTGGCCGCTGTAGCGATAGAGCAGGACGGCCAGCGCAGCAGTCATGGTCATAAACAAGGTCAGGCCGTGTTGCGCATTGAAGCTGCGCACCTGCGCGGCCAGCTCGTCGCTCAGGTCAAACCGGTACAGCTCGCCCCGATGGCTCTGCACCGCCGGGCGCGCACGATCGGCGGGCAGCTCCAGCAACGGATGTTCCCGGCCCAGTTGCGCGGTCCAGTAATCCAGTTGCCGCTGACGCTCGCCGGACTCCAGCCACTGGCGCTGCCAGACGCTGTAGTCCAGATACTGCACAGGCAGCGGTGCCAGGGGAGACTGGCGGCCATCGACCAGGGCTTCATACAGTGCGCTGAGCTCCCGGGCAAAAATATCCATGGCCCAGCCTTCGGTGACGATGTGGTGCAGTGTCAGTACCAGGTAGTGCTCCTGCAGGGCCGTCCTGACCAGGCAGGCGCGCAGCAGTGGCCCGGTTTCCAGATCGAAAGGCTGGTGTGCCTCCTCGTCCGCCAGTTGCTGGACCTGGCGCTCGCGATCCGCAGCTGCCAGAGCACTGAAGTCCCTCAACTCCAGGCGCATGCCAGCGTGCGGATGCACCTGCTGGCGAGCCACGCCGTCGATACTCGGGAAGGTCGTGCGCAGGGTTTCATGACGCATGATCAGGGCCTGCAGGGCTGCGTCGAAGCGTTCGACATCCAGCTCGCCGCGCAGGCGCGCCATGCCACCGACGTTGTAGGCCGGGCTGTCGGGTTCCATTTGCCAGAGGAACCACATGCGTTGTTGGGAGTACGACAGCGGCACCGGCTGGTTGCGGTCAACCTGCTCGATCGGCGGTTGCCGATTGGTGTTGCCGCTGACCTGAATCAAGCGCACCTGTTCGGCGAACGCACCCAGCTCACTGTTCTCGAACAGCGCCCGCAGCGGCAGTTCGACGTCACACGCCTGGCGAGTTCGGGAAATGATTTGCGTGGCCAGCAACGAGTGGCCGCCAAGGGCGAAGAAGTCATCTCCCAGGCCGATCTGTGGATGACCCAATATTTGGCGCCAGATGTCGGCGATCTGCTGCTGCAGCGCGGTCACCGGTTCGACATGTTCGCGCACCTGCCACAGCGGCTCCGGCAAGGCCCGGCGATCGAGTTTGCCGCTGGGACTCAGGGGCATCGCATCCAGGCGCATCAGTTGCGCCGGCACCATGTACTCGGGCAGCTCGGCGGCCAGCGCACTGAGCAGCCGGGCGTCTTGCCCGGCCTGTTGTTGGGCGCTGGGCGTGCTGGTGTAATAGCCGATTAGCTGCGGGCCAGCGACCGTATCGCGCACCAGCACTGCGGCCTGGACCACTGCGTCCTGAGCCAGCAGGCGGGCTTCGATTTCCTGCGGCTCGACGCGGAACCCGCGCAACTTGACCTGCTGATCGAGCCGCCCGAGGTATTCAATTACCCCATCCGCCCTCCACCGCGCCCGGTCGCCGGTTCGATACAGGCGCGCCCCGGGTTCGCCCAGGGGGTCGGCGACAAAACGTTCGGCGGTCAACGCCGGACGGCCCAGGTAACCGCGCGCCAGGCCAAGGCCGCCGATGCACAGCTCACCCGGCACGCCAAACGGGAGCGCATTCAGTTCGCTGTCCAGGACCCGGCACAGGACGTTGCCCAGAGGACGGCCGATTGGCGAGCGCTCGCCGTCGGCGCGGGTGCAGTGCCAGTGAGTGACGTTGATCGCGGTCTCAGTCGGGCCATAACGATTGTGCAACTGCACTGCTGGCAACTGCGCCAGGACCCGGTCGCGCAGGTCGGGAGCCAGGGCTTCACCGCCGCTGAATACTCGACGCAAGCTACTGCACCCGGCGCTCAGCGGCTCGTCGACGAACAACGAAAGCAACGGTGGCACGAAGTGCAAGGTGGTGACGCCATACTGTTGCACCAGGCTCGCAATACGGTGCGGATCGCGGTGCTCGCCCGGCGCCGCGATCAGCAAGCGCGCACCGCTGACCAGCGGCCAGAAACACTCCCACACCGAGACGTCGAAACTGATCGGGGCCTTTTGCATCAGCACGTCGGTTTCGTCGAGGCGGTAAGTGTCCTGCATCCACTGCAACCGTTCGGCCAAAGCTGCATGGGTATTGCCGACGCCCTTGGGCTGGCCGGTAGAACCCGAGGTGTAGATCACATACGCCAGGTTGTCGCCTTGCAAGTGCAGGCCGGGCGCATGGCTTGGCCAGCTCTCCAGGTGCAGGGTGTCCATGGCAATCACGCTGACGCCGGCGGTGGCCGGCAAGCGTTCGAGCAACGCGGTCTGGGTCAGCAGCAACTCGACGGCGCTGTCGCCGAGCATGTAGGCCAGGCGCTCGGCCGGATAGTCAGGATCCAGAGGCACGTAGGCACCGCCGGCCTTGATGATTGCCAGCAGGCCGATCAACAGCTGCGGCGAACGGTCCGCAGCGATGGCCACGCGGACGTCAGGGCCGACTCCCTTGTCGCGCAGGTAATGGGCCAGGCGGTTGGCCTGGGTGTGCAGCTGGGCAAAATCGAGGCTGCCGTTTTCCCAGATCAGCGCAGTGCGCTCGGGGGTCAGGCGCGCCTGTTCGTTGAGCTGGTCTGCAAGCCATAGAGTGGCCGGAGCACAGGGGGCACTGCTGCATTGGGCAAGTTGGGCCTGTTCGCTCAACGTCATCAGGCGCAGGTCGCCAATGGCGGTGCCGGGCTGCTCGCAGACTGCGCGCAGCAGGTTGCAATAGTGCTCGGCCAGGCGCTCGATAGTACTGGCGTCAAACAGTTCGCTGGCGTAGTCGAAGGACAGGCTCAGGCGTCCCTTCTGGTCTTCTTCGCTGTGCAATTGCAGGTCGAACTTGGCTTCGCGGCTATGCCACGGCAGCTCCTCGGCCAGCAGGCCCGGCAACCGCCGCAGGGCACTCAGGTCGCGCTGCTGGTGGTTGAACATGACCTGGAACAGCCCTTGTTCGCGGGCCTGGGGAAAGGCTTCCAGCAGCTGTTCGAACGGCAGGTCCTGGTGGGCTTGCGCACCCAGGACGGAGTCCCGGGTCTGCGCCAGCAGCTCGATAAACGACTGGCGCGAATCCACCTCGGCGCGCAGCACCTGGGTGTTGATGAAAAAGCCGATCAGGCCCTGGGTTTCCAGGCGCGGACGGTTGGCGTTGGGCACCCCGATGCGAATGTCCCGTTGACCGCTGTAGCGATGCAACAGGCTCTGGAACGCAGCAAGCAGCAGCATGAATGGAGTGGATTGATGCGCCAGGGCGGTCTGGCGAATGGCGTTGCCCAGGGCCGCATCCAGCTTCACCCCGTGACGCGCGGCGCTGCGCACATGCTGCGCCGAGCGCGGGTGGTCGGTTGCCAGACTGAGGGTCGGATGCTCGTCGCCCAATTGTGCTTTCCAGTAGGCCAGCTGCCGCTCGCCCTCCCCTTGCGCCAGCCATTGGCGCTGCCAGCTGGCGTAGTCGGCGTACTGGGTCGGCAGCGCGTCAAGTGCGACGGTCTGCCCCTGGGACGTGGCGGCGTAAATCCGCGAAAACTCGTCGATCAGTACATTCAACGACCAGCCGTCAGCGATGATGTGGTGCATCGTCATCAGCAGTTGATGATCCTGGTCGTCGAGGCGGACCAGGGTTGCCCACCACAGCGGGCCTTGCTCCAGATCGAACTGGGTGCGCGCCTCGTCCTCACGAATCTGCAGGGCTCGGGCTTCCCGTTCGGCAATGGGCAAGTGGCTGATATCGATCACCTGCAGATTAAACTCAGCGGCGGTATCGACCTGTTGCAGCGCCACCCCGTCGCGCTCGAAAAAGCGTGTGCGCAAGGCCTCATGGCGCCCGATCAACTGCTGGAAACTGGCGCGCAACGCATCCTCATCCAGCTCGCCGCGCAGCCGCAGACCGCCGGGAATGGTGTAGGCGCTGCTCTGCCGATCAAGCTGCCAGGTGATCCACAAGCGGTTTTGCGCCAGGGACTGTGGCAACGCTTCGCGGCGCGACAGGCTGGCGATGGCGCCCTGGGCCTGGCCCCCATCCTGTTGTTGCTGGAGTACCGCCTGGGTGAATGCGCCCAGGGTCGGCGCTTCGAACAGCAGGCGCAGATTCAGCTCCAGGCCGAGCGCCTCGCGCAGGTGGGCGACCACCTGGGTGGCGGCAATGGAGTTGCCACCCAGCAGGAAGAAGTGGTCATCGGCGCTGACCTGCTCGACCTGCAACTGCTCGCCCCAGATCCTGCCAATCAGGCCTTGCAGTTCAGACCCTGTTTCGCTTGCGGCCTTGTTGGCCGGGGTCGCTGACGGAAACTGTGCGTAGCAATCGAGGCTGCCCTCATCCAGGCGAATGCGACAGGCCGAGCGTTGCAGTTTGCCGCTGGAAGTCTTCGGCAGCGCGCCCGGATTGAGCAACACCACCACACCCGGGGCCTCCTGATACGCCTCGGCCACCGCTTGCCGAATGGCTTTGATCAGCGCCTCGGGCGGCAGGATTTTCTGCACGCTGCGGCTGATTTCTGCAGCGATGCCGATGCCTTCGACTCCGTCGACTGTCACGGCAAATGCTGCAACACGGCCCTTGCGCACCACCTCGACTTCGCGCTCGATGGTCTGCTCGATGTCTTGCGGGTACAGGTTGTGGCCGCGCACGATCAGCAGGTCTTTCAGGCGCCCGGTGATGAACAGTTCACCGTCGCGCAGGAACCCCAGGTCGCCTGTGCGCAGCCAGGTGCGGCCGTCGTGCTGGACGAATGTCTGGGCGCTGGCCTGGGGATTGCGCCAGTAGCCATGGGCGATGCTCGGCCCACTGGCCCAGACCTCCCCCACGCAATTGTCGGCGAGCTGCTCGAATTTTACCGGGTCGATCACTCGCACCGCATGGCCCGGCTGGCTGACCCCGCAACTCATGACCGCGCTGCCCGCGCCAGCCTCGACACGATTGCCGGCCAGTGCCAGGTCGTCGACTCGCAGGCTGCCGATACCCTGGCCCCGCTTGCTTCCCGCAACGAACAAAGTCGCCTCGGCCAATCCGTAGGACGCCATGAAGGACTGTGGAGTAAATCCACAGCTGGCGAATTTTTCGGCGAAGCGTTCCAGGGTATCCAGGCGAATCGGTTCGGACCCGGAATAGGCCACTCGCCAGCGGCTGAGATCGAGCCGCTCCAGCGCGGATTCGCTGACCCGCTCGCTGCACAGGCGGTAGGCGAAATCCGGCCCGCCGCTGATGGTGCCGCCGTATTCGCTGAGCGCTTCGAGCCAGCGCAACGGCCGTCCGAGGAAGTACGCGGGCGACATCAAGACACAGGGCACGCCACTGAAAATCGGCTGCAGCAGTCCCCCGATCAGGCCCATGTCGTGGTACAGCGGCAGCCAGCTGACAATGACGTCGTCGGGGTTCAGATCGATGCCGAAGCCCTGGCGGATCAGCAGCTCATTCGCCACCAGATTGCCGTGGCTGACCTGCACGCCTTTAGGTAACGCGGTGGAGCCGGAGGTGTACTGCAGGAAAGCGATGTGCTCGTCCTGCACCGAGGGTTCGAGCCAATGACCGGCCTGCTCGCGGTCGAGGGTGTCGACGCACAGCAGCGGCGGCGCTCCTTCGATTTGCCCCAGGGCATCACGCAGGCCCGAGCTGGTCAGCAGCACGCGCGGCTCGGCATCGCTGATGATCGACAGCAGGCGCTCCTGATGATGACGCCGGGTGGATTCCGGCGGATAGGCCGGTACCGCAATCACGCCCGCATACAGGCAGCCAAAAAAGGCCGCGACATAGTCCGGGCCGCTGGGAAACAACAGCACCGCGCGATCGCCCGATTGAGCTTGCTGCTGCAATGCCCCGGCGATTATCCGCGCCCGCTCATCCAGCTCGCGATAGTTGAGCACCACCGCTTCATCCCGGGATTCGGCAAGAAACCTCAAGGCCACCCGATCCGGCGTCAGGGCCGCGCGGCGCTGGAGGGCTTGGACCAGATTGCTGGGGATTTCGAACGAGTCGGTCATGGGGTTTCCTGCAAAAAATTTGGGCTGTGTGTGCGGTGCCATTCACCAAGAGAACGGATGGAGTGGGACAAGAATTAGTCGTCGACGGCGATCGCCAACGGGGCTGGCGTGCGGCAGCGTGTCGCAGTTCGCAAAACGCACCTTTGCAGCGCATTAATTCTCTTTCTCAATTGACAATCATTATCATTCAACCTAATTTGTCGCTCGATGTGTAGGGCAGCCCAGGTCTTCAGCAGCCCCACTAACCTATTTGCAGCAGGGTGTTTTCCATGACGGAACAAGTATCCACAAGCAGGTGCGATTCACCGCTACTTCAGGCATTCGTCGACAATCGACTGATTCTGGTGAAGATTGCAGCACGCATTACCGGGTGCCGGTCGCGCGCCGAAGACGTGGTACAGGATGCGTTCTTCCGCTTGCAGTCTGCGCCGCAGATCACCTCCTCCTTCAAGGCGCAGCTCAGCTATCTGTTCCAGATCGTGCGCAACCTGGCAATCGACCACTACCGCAAGCAGGCGCTGGAGCAGAAGTATTCCGGGCCTGAAGAGGAAGGCCTGAATGTGGTGATCCAGGGCGCCTCGCCGGAAACCTCGCACATCAATTTCTCGACCCTGGAACACATCGCCGACGCGCTCACGGAGCTGCCCAGCCGCACCCGTTATGCATTCGAGATGTACCGCCTGCATGGCGTACCGCAGAAGGACATCGCCAAGGAACTGGGAGTGTCGCCGACACTGGTGAACTTCATGATTCGCGATGCACTGGTGCATTGCCGCAAGGTGTCGGGGAGTCGGGCGGACACTTTTGCTAGGCGTTGAGATCTGGAATTTGTGGTACCCCCATCGTCGGATTGCCGCCCAGAGCAGGCTCACTCCTACAGGGGTCTATTGTGAAGATCCAATGTAGGAGTGAGCCTGCTCGCGATTGGTGACTCAAGATCGAACAAGATCCTCAAGCCAACCCACACCGCTCGAAAAACCGCTCCCGCCCCAACACCATCAACGCCGCCCGCTTATGCGGGAAGTCGAACTCCTTCTCGCAGTGATACCGCTGCCCCTGCATGTAGCCGATCATCTTCGCGTTATCCGCTCGCGGCTCGGCCACCACCCGCTGGGTGCGCGGATCATCGAGAAACAGGTAGTGCGTCAGCGCCGCTAACCAGCTCGCCACTTTGTGTGGGCCGCGGTGCTGTTCTTCACCCACCAGCATATGAATTCCTCGATCGTAATCGCCCGCCTCGTAGAACGGTGCGATGCGATCCTCCTTGGCCCAGTAGGCCTCGAAATAGGCAAACGGCTGATCATCGAAGCAGCCAATCAACGGCAGCGTGTGCGGGTCGGCCTGCAGCTTGGTCAGATACTCGCGGTGTTGCTCGAGGCTGCCCTCCTCCTGCCAGAAACTCGCAACCCGAGCACTGTTCTGCCAGCGATTGAAGCGCGTCAGGTCCTGCTCGATATCGACGGTGCGCAGGGATATCCATGACCCCAACCGAGCATCGAAGCGTCGGTAAACTTCGCCCCGGGGTTTGATCGGGCGCAACGGGTGGCGCTTGCCACCGCTGATCACTGGGTATTGCGGGTAACTGCCGGTACTGGCCTGGCGCAACCAGGGTTGAGGCAACTGCCAGAATAGCGCGCGCTCGCAACGGTACTGGCCGCTGCTTTCGCCGGTCACCAGCAAACCGCCGCTCAGGGCGTCGGTCGGGGTTTTTTCGAGCTGCCAGGTGAGGTACTGACAGGCTGGGTCACTGGCGAAGAACCAGTAACAGGCCAAGTGCAAGATTTCACTGTCGGGACGTTCGAAACGTTGCTCGATCGCCACGTGCAGCGCAGGTTCGCGGTTCAGGCTCAAGGCGACCAGCGGCTGCCCGTCGAGGCCGAGGCTCAAGCGGTGGCTGGTTTCATCCGCAACCAGACAGCGGCCATCCGGCAATGTCAGGGTATTCAGAGCGTTCACATCGGACATGGTTCGGGCTCACGTTAATCATCAACTGTTAAACGTGGTGACGTGAGCCGATCAGGAAAATTTAACTAAAGATAGGAATTACTCGAACCGCTGTCTCCATCAATCGCCGGGAACAGGCACCACGGCAATTCGGTACGGCGCAAAAATTTTCAGCATTTCGCCGTTCTCCCGCAACCCCTGCAGCAACTTGCCAAAGGCTTCACTGCTGATGGGGGCCGCAGGACGCAGGATTGCATAATGGTGATAGACCTGGTCCACCCGCTGGGATACCAGCAGTTGATTGGCCACCTTGCCGTTACGCAGCAGGTAATCGCTCAGGTAGGAACGCGTGACTAGTGCAATGTCCGCACGCCCACGCAGCACCATGAGCAAGTTACTGTCATGGGAATAGGTCAGCGAAGCGTTGAAACGTTGCGCAAGGAATTTGGGGTCGGCATTGAAGTTGGCGAACTCGTAGTGATAGCCACTGAACAGCGCCAAACGTTTGCCGGCAAGGTCGGCAAAATAGTCCTGTTGCCGATCCGGCAGCTGTTGCGCGACGAAAATCTCGGCATCCTCCAGGCCCATGTCGACCGTGGTATGGGGAATGTCCTTCCAGCCCCAATCAGGGTTCTCGAAGATCGCCATGTCCACCCGACCCTGCTTGAAGTCACCAAAGCGCCGGGGAATCGAAGTCGGCACCAGCACAAACTCGTAGTCATGCTGCGCAACATTCAACGCTTCGACCAATTGCGGCAGCAAGCCGGTGTCGGCGCCCATTTCCGGGCGCACGGTATAGGGTGGAAAATGCGCGGCGCCGACTCGAACCAGCTGTGCGGCCGGGGACGGCAGTATGCATAAGGCGGGAAGCGCCGCCAGTAAAAACCGGAAGGCCGTCCGTGTTGGCGAGGACATCAAAACCACCTACTCCCGAAAATTACGCTGCTATGCATTCAAGCTAGGCGGTTTCGCCTGGTTAGCCAGTTTCTTGCTGGCAAATCACCACTATCGTGGCTCTTTCAATACCATGATCAAGGCTTCATCCGCCAGTTGATCCAGGCTCATGCTGCCACCGGCGCGAAACCAGGTGGTGGTCCAGGACAGCGCACCCGTCAGGAACCGCCGCGTGATGAACACATCGCCGCCAATCAAGCCGGCGTCCTTGGCCTCCCCCAGCACCTGCAGCCACAGCTGTTCGTAGATATCGCGCAGGGCCAGCACCTGTGCCTGGCCTTCCTCGGACAACGAACGCCATTCGTAGACCAGCACCGCCATGGCCTCACCGCTGCCGCCCATGATCGATTGCAGCTCGCATCGAATCAGCGCCAGCACCCGCTCGCGCACGCTCCCAGCCTCGGCCAGCGCGGCACGCATCAACGCCGTGTTGTAGCGGATGGTCTCCTCCATGACTGCACGCAGGATGTCATCCTTGCTTTTGAAGTGATGAAAAATACTGCCCGACTGAATGCCCACGGCGCCGGCGAGGTCGCGCACTGTGGTGCGCTCATAACCTTTGTTACGGAACAGGTGGGCGGCGACCTGCAGCAGTTTGCCGCGGGCGCTGTCGGGGTCAGTCAACTGGCCGTTGTCGACCAGTTCACGCATGACGCCCAGGGCTTTTTGCTCGTCCACCCATTCTCTCCTACAGTCGATCAGTCAGATACGCCGCTCGCCACTAAAACAGCGGGCTTGCGCGGGCAATTTAAGCTGGCGATGACAACCAAGCAAGCGCTTGGGCAGAAGATATTCCAGGCATTTACAAACCAAGCGCTTGCTTGGTAGTCTCGGAACGGTAATCTCCCTACACCGTCGACGGAGGTGAGCATGAAGCCAACTGTGCCTGAAACCATTCGCATCGGTTGCGCCAGCGCGTTCTGGGGCGATACCTCGACGGCCGCGGCGCAGCTGGTGGAAGGGGGACGCCTGGATTACCTGGTATTCGACTACCTGGCGGAGATCACTATGTCGATCATGGCCGGGGCGCGGATGAAAGATCCCCAGGCCGGTTACGCCAGTGACTTCATTGAAGTCCTCGGCCCGCTGCTCACGCAAATCGCCGATCAAGGCATCCGGGTTATCAGCAACGCCGGCGGGATCAACCCGCAAGCCTGTGCCGCAGCCCTGCAAGCCGCTTGCAACAAGGCCGGGGTGGAACTGAAGATCGCCGTGCTGCAGGGCGATGACTTGCAACCACAGTTCAAGCAGCTCAAAACCCTGGGTATCCAGGAAATGTTCAGTGGTGCGCCTTTGCCGGCGATGTGTGTCTCGACCAACGCCTACCTCGGCGCCCCGGGCATCGTCGAAGCTTTGCGCCTGGGGGCGGACATCGTCATCACCGGGCGGGTGGTCGACAGTGCAGTGGTCAGTGCTGCCCTGGTGCATGAGTTCGGCTGGTCGTGGCAGGACTACGACAAGCTCGCCCAGGCCGCCCTCGCCGGCCACATCATCGAATGCGGAGCGCAATGCACCGGCGGCAACTTCACCGACTGGCGTGAGGTGCCGGACTACGAACACATCGGCTTTCCGATCGTCGAAGTGAGCCGCGACAGCCAGTTCATCGTCAGCAAACCCGAAGGCTCAGGCGGCCTGGTCACGCCACTGACCGTGGGCGAGCAGATGCTGTATGAAATCGGCGACCCACAGGCCTATCTGTTGCCTGACGTTGTGTGTGATTTCACCCAGGTCAGGCTGGTGCAACAGGGCAAAAACAGAGTGCAGGTGCACGGCGCCAAGGGCTTGCCACCCACCGACCAGTACAAAGTCAGCGCGACCTATATGGACGGCTTTCGCTGCACCGCCAGTTGCCTGATCGCCGGCATCGATGCAGTCGACAAGGCCCGGCGCGTCAGCGCCGCGATCATCAGCAAAACTGCAGAAATCTTCAGCCAACGCGGGTGGGCGCCCTACAGCGAAGTGAACATCGAATTGCTTGGCAGCGAGGCTACCTACGGCCCTCGCGGTCAGCGCCAGGACAGCCGCGAGGTGGTGATCAAACTTGCCGTGCGGCATCCGGACAAGCAGGCGCTGATCCTGTTCTCCCGCGAGATCGCCCAGGCGGCCACCGGCATGGCACCGGGATTGACCGGGATCGTCGGCGGACGACCGACCGTGTACCCGCTGATCCGCCTGTTCTCCTTCCTGATCGATAAATCCGCGTGCACCCTGGGCATTCACTTCGAAGGCCAGCTGCATCCCTGCGCCTTGCCCGCCATCGCGGTGCTCGACACTCAGAACCTGCCAGTGCCGCTCGATCCGCCCAAGCCCGCCGGCCTGGCCGACGCCAGCGTCGAGCTGGTCAAGCTGGCGGTTGCGCGCTCCGGGGACAAGGGCAATCACAGCAACATCGGCGTCATGGCCCGCGAACCGGAGTACCTGCCGTGGATCGCCGAAGCCTTGACCCCGGAAGTGCTGGTGGACTGGATGAGCCATGTCCTCGACCCGGTGCACGGCCGAGTCGAGCGCTGGTACCTGCCAGCCACTCATAGCCTGAATTTCCTCCTGGAAAATGCCCTCGGCGGCGGTGGCGTGGCCAGTCTGCGCATCGACCCGCAAGGCAAGGCGTTCGCCCAGCAGTTGCTGGAAATCCAGATTCCGGTGCCGAAAAGCATCGCCGACCAGGTCAATTAGAGGACTGCCACCGTGGCCTACGATTCGATTTTCAAAGCCGGTTTATTTGCCGGGCAAAACATCATCGTGACCGGTGGCGGCAGCGGTATCGGCCGCTGCACCGCCCACGAACTGGCGGCGCTTGGCGCTCATGTGCTGCTGGTGGGGCGCAACGCGGCCAAGCTGAAGAACGTCGCCCACGAGATTAGCGAAGATGGCGGCCAGGCCGATTGGGTGGTGTGCGATATCCGCGAGGAGGAAACGGTGCGCCACATCGTCAGCGAACTGATCCGCCAGCACGGCCCCATCCATGGCCTGGTCAACAATGCCGGCGGGCAGTTCCCCTCTGCGCTGGCCTCGATCAACCAGAAGGGCTTCGAAACCGTGATGCGGACCAACCTGGTGGGCGGCTTCCTGATGGCCCGGGAAGTGTTCAATCAGTCCATGAGCAAGCACGGCGGCGCGATCGTCAACATGCTCGCCGACATGTGGGGCGGGATGCCAGGCATGGGGCATTCCGGCGCCGCGCGCTCGGGCATGGATAACCTGACAAAAACGGCGGCTTTCGAGTGGGGTTACGCCGGCGTGCGAGTCAACGCCGTGGCACCCGGCTGGATCGCCTCAAGCGGCATGGACACTTACGAGGGTGCGTTCAAGGCGGTGATTCCGACCTTGCGCGAGCATGTTCCGCTCAAGCGTATCGGCACTGAATCGGAAGTCAGCGCGGCAATCGTTTTCCTGCTCAGCCCGGCTGCGGCCTTTATCAGCGGCAGCACCTTGCGCATCGATGGCGCGGCGAGCCTGGGCGGGCGCGCATGGCCAATGCACAAGGCGCAGAACAGCGAGTCGTACAACGGTTTTCACCGGGCGTACCTGCCCGAAGTACTTCAGGACAAGGACTAAACCATGCCGGTCATACAGTCCCAGGTCGACCCCGCGAGCCAACAATTTGCGCAGAATCGCGCCGCGATGCTGGCGGGCGTCGAGCAGGTTCGGCAGCTCGAACAGAATCTTCTGAACAAAGCGGCCGAGGCCAAATCCAGGTTCGACCAGCGCGGGCAATTGTTGCCCCGGGAACGCCTCAACCTGTTGTTGGATCCCGGCGCACCTTTCCTCGAACTGGCGAGTCTGGCGGGTTACAAGCTGCACGATGACAAGGACGGCAATTCAGCCGGTGGCGGCCTGATTGCCGGCATCGGTTACGTGTCCGGAGTGCGGGTACTGGTGGTGGCGAATAACAGCGCGATCAAGGGCGGGACGATTTCCCCCAGCGGCCTGAAAAAATCCTTGCGCCTGCAGCAGATCGCCATGGAGAACAAACTGCCGGTTATCACCCTGGCCGAGAGTGGTGGCGCCAACCTCAATTACGCTGCGGAGATTTTTGTCGAAGGCGCTCGCAGCTTTGCCAATCAGGCGCGGATGTCGGCCATGGGCCTGCCGCAGATCACTGTGGTCCACGGCTCGGCCACGGCGGGCGGGGCGTATCAGCCGGGGCTGTCGGATTACGTGGTGGTGGTGCGCGGCAAGGCCAAGCTGTTCCTCGCAGGCCCGCCACTGCTCAAGGCCGCCACCGGTGAGATCGCCACCGATGAGCAACTTGGTGGCGCCGAGATGCACGCACAAGTGGCCGGCACGGCGGAGTACCTGGCGGAAAACGATGCCGATGGCGTGCGCCAGGTGCGTGAGATTCTGCGTCTGCTGCCCTGGAACGCGCGGCTCGCGCAGCCTCCTCGGCCAAGCTTTGAAGAACCGCTGTACCCCATCGACGAGTTACTCGGGCTGATTCCCGATGACCCGAAAAAGCCCTATGACGCGCGGGAAATCGTCGCGCGAATCGCCGACGGTTCGAACTTCCTCGAGTTCAAGGGCGAGTACGATCAGCAGACCCTTTGTGGGCATTTGCAGATTCAGGGTCGCGCCTGCGGCTTCATCGGCAACAACGGCCCGATCACCCCCAGGGGCGCGAGCAAGGCAGCGCAGTTCATTCAGCTGTGTGACCAGAGTCAGACTCCGCTGCTGTTTTTTCACAACACCACCGGGTTCATGGTGGGCACCGAATCGGAACAGCAGGGCGTGATCAAACATGGTGCCAAGATGATCCAGGCGGTGGCCAACGCCCGCGTGCCGAAACTGACGATCGTGGTCGGCGGCTCCTACGGCGCCGGCAATTATGCAATGTGCGGTCGCGGCCTCGACCCACGGTTTATCTTCGCCTGGCCTAACAGCCGCACCGCGGTGATGGGTGGTGCCCAGGCGGGCAAGGTGCTGCGCATCGTTACCGAGGCTAAACAACTCAAGGACGGCCTGGTGCCCGACCCGAAAATGCTCGACATGCTGGAACAGGTCACCGCGCAGAAACTGGACGGTCAATCCACGGCGCTGTACGGCAGCGCCAGCTTGTGGGACGACGGCCTGATCGACCCGCGCGACACCCGTACCTTGCTCGGTTACCTGCTGGACATCTGTCACGAGGCCGAAGTGCGGCCACTGCATGCAAACAGTTTTGGTGTAGCCCGCTTCTAAGCGGCGATGAGGAGAACAATAAAAATGATCTTCACCCAGGAACACGAAGCACTGCGCCGCACGGTCCGCCAGTTTGTCGATAACCAGATCAATCCCCACGTCGACGAATGGGAAAAAGCCGGGCGGTTTCCCATCCACGAGATCTTTCGCCAGGCCGGCGAGCTGGGCCTGCTGGGCATTTCCAAGCCGGAAAAATTTGGCGGCATGGGCCTCGACTACAGCTACTCGATCGTCGCGGCCGAAGAGTTCGGCACCATTCATTGCGGCGGTATTCCGATGTCCATCGGCGTGCAGACCGACATGTGCACGCCGGCACTGGCACGTTTTGGTTCTGATGAACTGCGCGATGAGTTCCTGCGCCCGGCGATCACTGGCGAGCAGGTCGGTTGCATTGGAGTCTCTGAAGTTGGTGCCGGGTCCGACGTCGCCGGCTTGAAAACCAGCGCCCGCAAGGACGGCGACGACTACGTGATCAACGGCAGCAAAATGTGGATCACCAACTCGCCGAGTGCCGATTTCATTTGTTTGCTGGCCAACACCTCGGACGATAAACCGCACATCAACAAATCGCTGATCATGGTACCGATGAAGACTGCGGGCATCAGCCTCAGCTCGCACCTGGACAAGCTCGGCATGCGCAGCTCGGAAACTGCCCAGGTGTTTTTTGACAACGTGCGGGTGCCCCAGCGCAACCGCATCGGCCACGAAGGCGCGGGCTTCATGATGCAGATGTTGCAGTTCCAGGAAGAACGCCTGTTCGGCGCGGCCAACATGATCAAGGGCCTGGAGTACTGCGTCGACAGCACCATCGAGTACTGCAAGGAGCGCAAGACTTTTGGCAATGCGCTGATCGACAACCAGGTCATTCACTTTCGCCTGGCCGAACTGCAAACCGAGATCGAGTGCCTGCGGGCGCTGGTCTATCAGGCCACTGAGCAATACATCAAGGGTCAGGACGTCACCCGCCTGGCGTCCATGGCCAAGCTCAAGGCCGGGCGCCTGGGGCGCGAAGTCAGCGACAGCTGCCTGCAATACTGGGGCGGTATGGGCTTCATGTGGGACAACCCGGTGGCACGCGCCTATCGCGATGTGCGCCTGGTATCGATCGGCGGTGGCGCCGACGAGATCATGCTGGGGATCATCTGCAAGCTGATGGGCATCCTGCCGGGGAAGAAAAAATGAGCCGCTTGCCCGAGTGCCAGACGTTGCTGCTCGAACTGCATAACGGCGTGTTGCACGTCACCCTCAATCGCCCGGAAAGTCGCAATGCCATGAGCTTGCAAATGGTCGCCGAACTGCGGGCATTGCTGGCGAGCGTGCGTGAGGACCAGGCCGTCCGGGCGCTGGTGATTGGCGGCGCCGGTGGGCATTTCTGCGCCGGTGGCGACATCAAGGATATGGCCAGCGCCCGGTCCCAGGGTGCCGACGGCTTTCGTCAGCTGAACCGAGCCTTTGGTGCGCTGCTGCAGGAAGTGCAGCACGCGCCGCAAGTGGTGATCACCGTGCTGCAGGGTGCCGTGCTGGGCGGTGGCCTGGGCTTGGCGTGTGTGAGCGATGTCGCGTTGGCCGATCACCAGGCGCAGTTCGGCTTACCCGAGACCAGCCTCGGCGTCCTGCCCGCGCAGATTGCGCCGTTCGTGGTGCAGCGCATTGGCCTGACGCAAGCCCGGCGCCTGGCACTGACGGCCGCGCGATTCGATGGCACCCAGGCGCGGCGGATCGGCCTGGTGCATTTCGTCGAGCATGATGCCCAGGCCCTGGCCGAGCGATTGGATGAAGTGCTGGCCCATGTGCTGTGTTGCGCGCCGGGGGCGAATGCCACGACCAAAAAGCTCTTGTTGGCAAGTGCGGGACAACCCTCGGATGCCTTGCTGGATGAAGCGGCGCAGTGGTTCAGCGAAGCGGTGACGGGGGCAGAGGGGGTCGAGGGGACGCTGGCTTTTGTGCAAAAACGTAAACCGGGGTGGGCGCCTTGAAGAGCATCGCGAGCAGGCTCACTCCCACAGGGTTGGTGAACACCATAGATCCCGTGTAGGAGCGAGCCGGCTCGCGATGAGGCCCTGTCACTCACTGCAAAACTCAAGGAAAGCATCCATGCCCTCCTTCAACAAAATCCTGGTCGCCAACCGCGGTGAAATTGCCTGTCGCATCCAGCGCACTGCCCAGGCCCTGGGCTATCGCACCGTCGCCGTGTTCAGCGATGCCGACGCCCAAGCCCTGCACGTGCGCATGGCCGATGAGGCGGTGAATATCGGCCCGGCGCCGGTGCAACAATCCTACCTGAACATCCCGGCGATCATCGAAGCCGCCCGCCGCACGGGTGCCGACGCCATTCACCCGGGCTACGGTTTCTTATCGGAAAACGCCGGCTTCGCCCGCGCCTGCCAGGAAGCTGATCTCACCTTTATCGGCCCAAGCCCCGAAGCCATCGAACTAATGGGCAGCAAACGCCTGTCGAAAATCGCCATGCTCGCCGCTGGCGTGCCCTGTATCGACGGCTATCAAGGCGCCGAACAGGATGACGCGAGCCTGAGCCGCGAAGCCGCCCGTATTGGTTATCCGCTGATGATCAAGGCCAGCGCCGGGGGCGGCGGTCGCGGCATGCGCCTGGTGCATGACGCCAACGAGTTGCTGCAACAGATCCACACCGCACGTTCCGAAGCACTGAACGGGTTTGGCAGCGATGAACTGATTCTGGAACAGGCGTTGATCGACCCACGGCATGTCGAGGTGCAGCTGTTCGGCGACCAGCACGGCAATCTGATTTACCTCGGCGAGCGCGACTGTTCGATTCAGCGCCGCCATCAGAAAATCATCGAGGAAGCGCCCTGCCCGGTCATGACCGATGCCTTGCGCCAGGCCATGGGTGAGGCTGCGCTGCAGGCTGGCCGCGCGGTCAATTACGTCGGCGCCGGTACCGTGGAGTTCCTGCTGGACAGCCAGGGACAGTTCTACTTCCTGGAAATGAACACGCGCCTGCAAGTCGAGCACCCGGTGACTGAAATGATCACCGGCCTTGATCTGGTGGAGTGGCAGTTGCGGGTCGCGCAAGGACTGCCGCTGCCGCTGCGCCAGGAGCAAGTGCAGCTCACCGGCCATGCCATGGAAGTTCGTCTGTACGCCGAAGACCCGACCCAGGGCTTTTTACCGCAAACCGGACTCGTCGCGGCGTGGGAACCGGCGTTGCACGGTGATGTGCGGATCGACCACGGCCTGCTCGCCGGCCAGCGAATCAGCCCGTTCTACGACCCGATGCTGGGCAAAATCATCGCCCACGGCGCCACCCGCGAAGAGGCTCGGCGCAAGCTGGTGCGCGCAGTGCAGGACTGTGTGTTACTGGGGGTGCAGACCAATCAGGTATTGCTCGCTCGATTGCTGGAGCATCCGCAGTTCGTCAGTGGCGAATTCAGTACCGGGTTCATCGCCAGGCATTTCGCCGATCACGATTGTTTGCAGCCAAGGGTTGTAAGCGCTGCAGAACTGGCGAGCGCTGCCGTGTTGTTTCATTACCATTCGGCCCAGATGCATGCAGTGCCACTGGCCAGCTGGCGCAACAATGCCAGCGTTCCCCTGCACTATCGTCTGGGGCTGGAAGAACAGGACTGGGCCGTTGAACTGAATGCCGATGCAGGCCAACCCTATCGGATTCAGATCGCCGGCCAGACCCTGAGCCTGAAGGTCGTTGACTGCGACGGCTGTTGGGCCACCCTGGAAATCGATGGCATCCGCCGGCGCCACGCCTACCGTCTGGAAGGTGCACGCCTGTGGCTGTTCACCCGTCCTGGCAGCCTGTGCCTGGAAGACCGCACGCAAGTGCCGGTCAGCAGCCAGGCCAGCCTCGGTTCTGGCACCCTCAAGGCGCCGATGGATGGCGCGATCGTCGACGTGTTGGTCAGCGAGGGCAGTGCCGTCACCAAGGGTCAGCTGCTGGTGGTGCTGGAGGCGATGAAAATGGAGCATCCGCTGAAATCCGGCATCGATGGCGTGCTCAAGCGCCTGCAGGTCAGCGTCGGCGACCAGGTGAAGAACCGGCAGATTTTGCTCGAGGTCGAATAAGCCGCTAGGCGGAACCGCAGGGTTTGGCTACGCTCAAAGCCTATCAGGACGCGGATACCAGGAAACCTGCGATGCCCCATTGGCTGGTCATTGATCTTGAAGCCACCACCGATGACGGTGGTTGGCCAGTAACGGAAATGGAAATCATCGAAATCGGCGCCACCCTGGTGGATCGCAAAGGTCGCGAGCTCGACCATTTCCAGCGTTTCGTGCGGCCGCTACGCCGTCCATTGCTGACGCCGTTCTGTCGCGAACTGACGCACATCACCCAGGCCAATATCGACGCTGCGCAGCCCCTGGAGGAAGTCTGGGGTGCGTTCGAGCGCTGGCTCGGCCAACATCAATCACGCCTGGAGGGCTGGGCCAGCTGGGGCGACTACGATCGCCAGCAACTGGTCCAGGAGTGGCAGCGCCTGCACCTGGACAGCCTGCTAAGCCGGGTGCCGCACATGAATCTCAAGCAACGCTTCGCCAAGGTCCGCAGGCTGGAACGCCCACTGGGCCTGAACGGTGCCCTGCAGTTGGCGGGCATGCAGTTCACCGGGCAGCAACATCGGGCACTTGAAGATGCACGCAATACAGCGCGCCTGCTGCCGCTGATTCTCCCCGCCTAGAGTGGTGACGGCGCCCAGGGGCTTGTGCATACTGGCCGGCCCTTTTAAGCCCTTTTCGAGGAATCGCCCATGTTTAAAGTCAACGAGTACTTCGACGGCACCGTCAAGTCCATCGCCTTCGGCACTGCAGAAGGTCCGGCGACCATCGGCGTCATGGCACCGGGCGAATATGAATTCGGCACCAGCCAGCGTGAAATCATGCACGTGGTCAGCGGGGCATTGACCGTCAAGCTGCCAGACAGCACCGACTGGGAAACCTTCGCCGCAGGCAGCCAGTTTAATGTGCCAGCCAACAGCAAGTTCCAGCTGAAAGTGGCTGTCGACACGGCTTACCTGTGCGAATACCGCGGCTAAACCTGCGGTTTTTCACGGCAAAAAAATGCCCGGGCCTTTGGACCCGGGCATTTTTCATTGCGCCGTAGTTATTCGAGGACAGTCACTGGCATGCCGACTTCAAGCCGGCCATTGCCGTCGTTCACCAGGTTCTGGCCGAACATGGCGCCGTCAGCCTGGGCCCGGTATTTCTGCAAAGTGGCCAAGGGCTCACGGTCTTCGCTGCGTTGGCCGGTCTGCGGATCGATCGTGGTCAGGATGCAGCGTGAACACGACTTGACCACGCGGAACTCGACTTCACCGATACGAATGCGCTTCCAGCTATCTTCGGCGTAGGCGTCGCTGCCCTGGATCACCAGGTTGGGGCGAAAGCGCAGCATTTCCAGCGGGCGCCCGACCCGTTGCGACAGGTCCTCAAGCGACGCCTGGCCAATCAGCAACAACGGGAAGCCGTCGGCAAATGCCACTTGATCGTCGTCCTTGCCGTAGCCGGCCTGGGTGGTTCGCGCGCGATCGAGGGGGATCTGTACCAGGCGCGTTGGTTTGCCGATGAATTCACTGACCCATGCACCCGCCTCGTCTCCGGCATCGGGCACGCGCAGGCTGTCGCGAAAGATGGTCACTCCGCGCAGTTCGGCATTGTTGTCCGGCAAGGCTATTTCCAGGGCCGAGTGTCCGGGAGCGCTGAGTGTCAGGCCGCCGTTGGCATTCCACAATGCGGACAACTGGCTCATCGTTGCCACCGCCCGCTGAGTGAGGAAGCGGCCGCTGGCCTCGTCCACGAGCATCCAGCGTCGATCGCCGTCCAGGCCCAGTTTGTCCAGGCTGACCTGTTGCAGGGTCTCGCCTTTGCCGGATTTCAGGGGATAACGATAGAGCGCGCTCAGATGCAGCATGGCCAGCTTCCTGGGGGGAAAAGTGCCACCCTATACGAGCTTGGGGTTTGAATCCATCTTGCCTTGGGTACGCCCTCACGGCAGGTACACCGACTTTCCTGTAGGAGCTGTCGAGTGAAACGAGGCTGCGATCTTTTGATCTTGCTTTGTGTACATATCCTTTGCTGCGGTCAAGGCTGCTTATGGTTCCGCCCTTACGGCGGGTCACTTTCGAAAAGCGCGAAAGTAACCAAAGCGCTTTTGCCCCACCACTCGGCACCTCGCCTAGGCTCGGTGTGCCCTCACTCCGGCATTACGCAGCGGGTCGCCGCGATGGGCCATCCCTGGCCCAGCGCGGCTAAACCGGCATCCTTGCCGGTTTACCCGCTGCGCAAAGCCTGCGTTCGGCCAGCGTGGTTAACGGGGCGTCCGTGATCAACAACCGGGCCGTGGCGGCCTTCGGGCCGACCAAGGCATCAAGCCGGCGCGCTGCGCTTGTCTGGTCGTGCACACCCTTCGGACTGACGCGTTTTTTGCTTCTTCATGCGATATTGCTTGGGTGGGCACTACCGCTGTCAGAATCCAAAACTCACGCCGGCACTTCATCCAGCATCAACCGCTGGCGCACCACATCAACCAGTTTGTCCGGCTGGAATTTGGACAGGAAGTTGTCACAGCCCACCTTCTTCACCATCGACTCGTTGAAACTACCGGACAACGATGTGTGCAGCACCACGTAAAGCCCCCGCAGGCGTGGATCGTTACGGATCTCGGTGGTCAGGCGATAGCCGTCCATTTCCGGCATCTCGGCGTCGGTGAACACCATCAGTAGCTTGTCGGTCATGTTTTCGCCCGTGTCTGCCCAGGCCTTGAGCATCCTCAAGGCCTTGAGGCCATCGCTGGCGATGTGCATCTTCACGCCCAGTTGACCCAGGGTGTCGCGCAATTGCGCCAAGGCCACATTCGAATCATCCACCAGTAGCACTTCACGGCCCCGCGCGCGCTCGAGCACTGGGTCTTCGAGTTTCTCGCGGGACACCTTGGCGTTGTACGGAACAATCTCTGCCAGGACTTTCTCGACATCGATGATTTCCACCAACTGGTCATCAACCTTGCTGATCGCGGTCAGGTAATGCTGACGTCCGGCGCTGGTGGGCGGAGGCAGGATGGCTTCCCAATTCATGTTGACGATGCGGTCTACGCCACTGACCAGGAACGCCTGCACCGAACGGTTGTATTCGGTGACGATGATCGTGCTGGTCGGTCCAGGAACCAGAGGCCGCATGCCGATAGCCTGGGACAGGTCGATCACCGGCAAGGTCTGCCCGCGCAAGTTGACCACGCCGCAGACAAAAGGATGACGCTGGGGCATCAAGGTCAGCTTGGGCAACTGCAACACTTCCTGAACCTTGAACACGTTGATCGCGAACAATTGCCGACCCGCCAGGCGGAACATGAGGATCTCCAGGCGATTCTCACCCACCAGTTGCGTGCGTTTGTCTACCGTGTCGAGAATGCCGGCCATCATGACTCCTGGGCGTGTGCGGATGAATTCATTATGAGGTTATCGGCTATATGAAGCAGATCTTGACCCGTTCATGAAGATGCCACGCCCGGGCATTGATGTCACATTAACATCATGCTCTACTGCCATAGATCCTCCTCCCTGCGCTGGCGCACGCGACAACTCCTCGCTCCCCAGGTTCCCTTGCCTAAGGGTTACCCCTACCCGCAATCAGGCCCCACCTGATATTCGTCCTATCCGATAGCCATTAATGTGATGCCTTTCTCATTGCACGAGTGGAGTCGGCATGCGAATCGACCCTAAGGCGTGGGCTCAGCGGTTCACCGATTTTCAAGTCGAGGCGGAACTGCTGTTGGCCAAGACAGAGGAATGCCTGACTCATTTGCAGCTGATCAGCAATGACAAGGATGCGATCGACTGCATCCTCAGCACCCTGCTCAAATTGGCGAGCAAGGCTGATGCGCTCGCCCTCGTAGCGGTGTCGAGCTTTGCGCTGCAGGTTCACAGCGTGCTCAACCATGCTCACCACCACATGCCGCTGCACGACGAGGCGCTCGCCGCGTTGAAAGACTGCCTGACGCTGATCGCCTGGCAACTTGAGCTGATCGATCGCAGCACCGGCCAGCTATTCCTCGATGACAGCGAACAGACCGAGCTGATTGAAGCCTTTGCCTTTCAGGTCGGCCACCACCCGTTCCAGCCCCCCATGAGCGCAAAGCCATTTACGCTGGTTGGTTTTCCGACCGTTCACGCCTGACCTGCCGCAACTAAGCGTAAAACGGAGGAAAACCGTCGGTATAAGCGTGGGGCCTGACGGTTTAGCCCTCTGATGGCTGCGCGACCAGCGGTATCTTCGGTGCTATCATGCCGACCGTTAATTGACGTCAATTAATGGCGCATTGATTCCACACCCGGATAGGCCACTGCACTTGGCTATCTTCCCCAGCGAACATCCATTGGCTCCATCCGCTATGTACGCCAGCCTGAAGTCAATCATCCCGTGGCCACCCTCCCCCGTGAATGCGCGACGGCTGACGCTGCTGCTGTGCGGCGGCTCGGTGCTGGGCAACCTGCTGGTCTACTGTTTGTCCCTGGAGCTGCCGGCGGGGTTGCTGGCGTTGAACTTCGCGACGCTGTTGGCCCTGTGCCTGCAACATCGCCTGACCAGTCGCATGATCAAGTTCCAGCCCCAGGAGTTGGCTGACCGGCTGCTGCAGGTTCAGGAGAATGAACGCCATCGCCTCAGTCGCGAATTGCACGACGACATTGGCCAGCTGCTCACGGCAGCCAAGCTGCAAAGCGATTGGCTCAAACGCCGTATGCCCGAAGAGCTGCAAGGCCACTGCGCGATGCTCTGCGAAACGCTCGAGGAAACCCTGTTGAAGGTTCGCGATCTGTCGGCGATCCTCAATCCCCGACAGCTCGCCAGCCTGGGCCTTGAAGCCAGTTTGCGCGCGCACTTGCTCAAGACTCTGGCCAACACGCCGGTTCATTGGAGCCTGGAATGCCAGCAGCGTCTGACCGGGATTCCCGAGGAAACGGCCGTTGCGGCTTTTCGACTGACCCAGGAAGCCGTGACGAACGTGCTGCGCCATGCCAGGGCGAAAAACCTGGTGGTGCGCCTGCAGCGCCTGTCCCAGGGGCTTTCACTGTCAATCTGCGATGATGGCCAGGGCTTCACTCCCGCTCCCGATCCAGCGCGCGAGGGACAACGCGGCATGGCCGGCATGGCGGAACGGGTGGAACAATTGGGTGGCACCTTGTTGGTCACAAGCGAACCGGGCAATGGCACGCGCCTCGAAGCACTTTTCCCCTGGGCGCCCCGTGCGCTTGAACGGGCCAGCACGAATAAGGTTCTGCATTGACTTGTAACTTGCTTCTGGTGGACGACCACTCGCTGATCAGGGCTGGCGTGCGCGCCCTGGTACTGGATATCCCTGGTTACTCAGTAGTGGGTGAAGCCAACGACGGCTCACTGCTGGTGGAGATGGTCGAGCGACTGTCGCCGGACATCGTCCTGCTGGATATATCCATGAAGCAAACCGGCGGCCTGGAGGCGT
Organism: Pseudomonas sp. RIT-562; assembly: GCF_026241895.1. Lineage (GTDB taxonomy): Bacteria > Pseudomonadota > Gammaproteobacteria > Pseudomonadales > Pseudomonadaceae > Aquipseudomonas > Aquipseudomonas mandelii_F. The sequence continues at coordinate 60,319 of NZ_JAPJIV010000019.1, forward strand.
TGCAGCACCTCAAGCGCGTGCGTGCGCAATGCAAGGTGCTGATCCTTTCCATGCACACCGATCCCGCCTTGGTCATGCAGGCGCTGGAGGCCGGCGCTCATGGCTACCTGCTCAAGGACATGACCGCTACCGAACTCGAACAAGCGCTCGATGCGCTGCGAAATAACGAACGCTACCTGAGCCCGGGCATTGCCCACACCGTGATCAACCAGGCGCTGGTGCGCAACCGCACCAGCCAGGCGCCCAGCATCGACACCCATAACTTGACGGCGCGTCAGCTGGAAATCCTGCGCCTGATCGTTCGCGGAAAATCCACCCGGGAGATCGCCAGCGGACTTGGGCTGAGCATCAAGACCGTGGAAACCCACCGCTCGCAGATCATGAAGCGCCTGCAGATCTACGACGTGGCCGGGTTGGTTCTGTTTGCCGTGCGCGAGCAGATCATCAGTCTGGATGACTGACGACGGTCGATCCGCTCAACAAAGGTGAATCCGCCGGCAGATGCACTCGAAGGGCTGCCGGGCGCGCCGCAAAGCGCAGGTTGTCGCCTTCCAGCGGTTCGCCATCGAGGTTGATGTACAGGCCTTCGGAAACCTTGATTTCGACCCAGGGCAAGCGAGCGCGCACAAACATACTATCCAGGCCAAAGCCATCAGCCAGCAGGTTCTTCAAGGTGCCAACCAACTCCTGGGGCGCAGGCAGGATGCTGATATCGAGCAAGCCGTCGTCAGCCAGCGCCTCGGGACACAGGACGTGACCGCCACCGGCCTGTCGACCATTGCCGATGCCCAACGCCAGGAGCTCACCGCTCCAGTGAAAATCAGGCCCCTGCAACTCGCCATAAGCCGCGTGCAATTCGCTGAAGCGCGACAATCCGGTAAACAGATAGGCCGCCCCGCCGAGGACTTTTTTCAGATCTTCCGACGTGTTGGCGGTAACCTGGCTGCCGAAGCCGCCCGTGGCCATATTCAGGAATACCTGATCGCCGGCTTCGCCCAGGTCGATGGCGCTGGCCGGACTATCGAGCAACTCCAACGCCGGTCCAGGCTCCAGCGGCACACCTGCGGCGCGGGCGAAATCGTTGGCGGTGCCCAGGGGCATCAGTACCAGGCTGGCGTCTGCCGAGTGGTTGGCGATTGCTTCGGCGATATCGCGCAGGGTGCCGTCACCGCCCCCGGCAATGATCTGCGAATAGCCTGCGTTGAGCGCTTCATCAACCAGTCGCTGAGCATCGCCAGCCTCCCAGGTCACCCGTACAGCCAGGTCCCAGCCCTGTTGCCGTTTTTCTTCAACTGCGGTACGCACCGCTTCGTTGAGCGCTTGCTTGCCGTGCAGAATCAACAGCGCTTTGCGTTCGCTCATGGCAGTCACTCCCAGGATTGGATTCCGTATGGCAGATGTTGACCTCGGCCGCGTCCAAAAAAGCCGTAAAAAAACCAATTATTTAAGCGATGTCAGAGCAGCGTCCTACAACACGGTATTTTTTCTTACAAAAGGACAGGAATCGGCTCAATTGACCATCCGGATTGATTGGTCCACTTTGGCAACTTCTGTTACCAAATACCCGGAAGAGAAGTGGATATGGAATCTCGCGTCGTTGAACTGAAGGCCCACCTTACGCACATCCATCGAGAAATGGATGAACTGCGCAGAACCGTCAGGATCATCAAGCACCGCCTCGCCTATTCAGCGGGCGCAACAGTCGTGGTCCTGGGTGTACTGGGATGGATCGCCAACAGCCGTTTTGATCAAGTGGTGAACTTGCTGGCTCGCTGAACCGGCGCCCTACACGCCACCTGTCATGCAGACTCGCCGTTGTATCGAGCGAGTCTGCATGACAGGCATGAGCGAGGCGTCAGCCCAGCACTTCGCTCAGAGGAATGAAACCGACAGACTCACCTTCGACCAACGTACGATCTTCGCGCACTTCCACGAGTCCCTCGGCCCACGCGGCACTGCGCAGCACACCCGAGCTCTGGTTCTTGTAGATAATCGCCCGCCCGTTCTCCAGGCGCCCACGCAGGTATTCGCGGCGATTGCCTGCCATTGGCCAATCGAAACCCGCTGGTACCTGGAACTTCAGGGGCTCAATGTCCCGCACGCCTTGACGGCGCAACAGGTAAGGCCGGGTCAGCAAGGCAAAGGTCACCAGGGTCGAGGCCGGATTACCTGGCAGGCCGATTACCGGCACCCCACGAAAATGCCCGAAGGTCAGCGGTTTGCCTGGCTTGATCGCAAGCTTCCACAGGGTCAACTCGCCCTCCTCGCGCAAGGCGATGCCGAGAAAATCAGCCTCACCTACCGAGACACCACCGGTGGAAAGGATCAGGTCAACATCGTTGAGCTGGCCGAGGCGAGCGCGGGTGGTGGGCAGATCGTCGGGGAGAATACCGGCGTCGATCACCTCGCAACCCAGGCGCTGCAACCAGCTGCAGAGCAACACCCGGTTGCTGTTGTAGATTTGCCCTGGGCCGAGGGGCTGACCGGGCTCGATCAGCTCGTCACCCGTGGACAGCACCGCAACGCGAACCTTGCGAATGACTTCCAGCTCGGCACAGCCCAGCGAAGCCGCCAGCCCCTGTTCAATTGGACCCAATCGAGTGCCGGCGGCCAGCACCTGCTCACCTGCTGTGGTTTCCTGGCCCTGGGGACGAATGTTCTGGCCGATACTCATGGCCTGGATGAAACCTACCCGCCCGTCCGACTGGACCTCGGCGTTCTCCTGCATCTCGACGCAATCGGCGCCAGCAGGCACCGGGGCGCCGGTAAAGATTCGCGCACAAGTACCTGGCTGCAGAGGTGGCGGCGCGTTACCGGCAAAAATCTTCTGGCTGACCACCAGCGGTTCGCCGGTCCAGTCGGACAAGCGCAGGGCATAGCCGTCCATGGCGCTGTTCGGCCAAGGCGGTAAATCCAGGGTCGATAGCAAATCCTCGGCCAATACCCGCCCCTGTAGCTGGGCCAACGGCAAGCGCTCGCGCTGCAGGATCGGCGTGGCATCCGCGACTTCCAGCAGGCGTGCCAGCGCCTCTTCGACCGGCATCAGCGTGCCCTTCTTACCTGGCTTACCCGCGGGATTCACAAGGCGCCGCCTGTTTCAGGTGAGCTACGAAGTTGCAAGGGCGGTGGCGCGAGTCCAACTGCTCGGCAAGGATGCCATCCCATCCGGTGCGCACCGCATTGGTCGAACCAGGCAGGCAGCAGACCAGTGTGCCATTGGCCAGGCCGGCCAGCGCCCGGGACTGCACGGTGGACGTGCCGATGTCGGCTACTGAAATCTGCCGGAACAGCTCGCCAAATCCGTCGACCTGCTTGTCCAGCAGGCAGCTCACCGCTTCTGGCGTGCTGTCGCGACCAGTGAAACCTGTGCCGCCCGTGATCAGTACGACCTGCACGACGTCTTCGGCAATCCAGTGGGCGACTTGCGCTCGAATTTTGTACAGATCATCTTTGAGCAAGACCCGCTCCGCCAGGTTATGCCCGGCAGCGCTCAGGCGGTCGACGAAGACCTGGCCAGAAGTGTCGGTTTCCAGGGTACGGGTGTCGCTGACCGTGAGTACCGCAATATTAAGCGGTGCGAAAGGTACTTCAGCCTTGGCTTTCATCGGCTCGTCCAGTTGTAGGAAAAACAGGCCGGTGTTATATCACAGCCCCCACTTTTTTCGCCGCCCCCATGGAGGCCCGCCATGACTCTCGCAACCCCGTTGCCGCCCTGCTCGATTCTGCTCCTGGCCGGCGGACGCGGCCAACGCATGGGCGGGCAGGACAAAGGGTTGCTGGACTGGCATGGCGAGCCGCTGATTGCGCATCTGCAGCGCAAGACCCGGCAGTTGAGCGACGACCTGATCATTTCCTGCAACCGCAACCTGGACAAATACACCCCTTACGCCGACCGCCTGGTGCATGACGATGAAGGGGATTTCCCCGGTCCCCTGGCAGGGATTCGCGCAGGCCTGCACGCCGCGCGGCACCCTTTCATGATGGTCTTGCCCTGTGATGTGCCGCGCATTGATGCCGCGCTGCTGCAGGCCATGCGCGAAACGGCCAGCTTGCATCCGGACAAGCCCTTGATGCTGCGCCATGGCGAGCATTGGGAACCGCTGCTGTGCATCATTCCCGTGGCCCTGCGCGAGGCATTTGATGAGGCCTGGAGCGAGGGGGAACGCAGTCCGGGTCGTATAATGCGCAAACTGGGTTCGATCGCCCTGCAATGCCCGGAAAATGACCCGCGACTAGCCAACCTGAATACTCCGGAGCTATTACGCACCCCGGGCACTGTGTCAGACTGACACTAGCCAAGGAACTTGCGCGCGCTGTACACGTCTACAAGCTCAGTAACCAAAGAATTCATCTCGGAGACACACTCATGACTCAACGGACCCTCGCCACTTTCATGCTCGCACTGGGCCTTGCGACCCTTGCCGGTTGCTCTTCGCCTACCGTGATCACCTTGAATGATGGTCGCGAAATCCAGGCTGTCGACTCGCCAAAGTATGATGAAGATTCCGGTTTCTACGAGTTCCAACAACTCGACGGTAAAGAAACCCGCATCAACAAGGATCAGGTTCGTACCGTTAAAGAGCTGTAATTTTTTCGGCACCGCCCTGATACAGAAAAGCCCGCTTCGGCGGGCTTTTTCGCGACTGGAGAACGGTAATTACCAATCCAGAACCAGCGAGCTTTCGAATTCACGCACCTGGCCGGTCAGCGGATCGATGAAACGCAAGCCTTGGGCCAGCAACTTCAGGGGATTGGCATAGTCATCGACAACATCCGGCAGCACCAGGGGATAGAACGGATCATTGCAGATACCCGCGCCCAGTGCTGACATGTGCACCCGCAGCTGGTGTTTCTTGCCCGTGACTGGATACAGCGCATAACGCCACAGATCGCCGTGTTTTTCCTTCACCTCTACCGCTGTCTCGGTATTACTCACGCCCGGACCTTCCTGCATGCGAAAAAACGGCTCGCCCTCAACCAGCCGGCTTTTGTGCAGCCGAGGAAAAGACAACCCGGGCAATGCAGGGGCAATGGCTTCGTAGCGTTTTTCGATCTGCCGGGTCGGGAACAGCGACTGATAAGCCGAGCGGCTGTCAGGGTTGGCCGAAAACAAGACCAGCCCGGCGGTGTGGCGGTCGATGCGATGCAGCGGCACCAGGTGCGGGTTGTCCAGGCGGCGGATCAACCTGCGCAGCAAGGTTTGCTCGACGTATTCGCCCGCAGGCGTGACTGGCAGGAAGTGCGGCTTGTCCGCCACCACCAGATGCTCATCTGCGTAGAGGATTGATTCGATCACCGGGATCGGCTTTTCATCCGGGACTTCCCGGAAATAATGAATGCGCAGACCTTCCTTGTAGGGCAGGTCGAGGGGGATGGGTTGGCCCGAGCCGTCCAGTACACGCCCTCGGGCAATGCGGTCGAGCCACTGCTCGCGACCGATGGCGCTGAAATGTTCGCACAGGCAGTCCAGCACGGTCGGCCACGCCCCTGGTGGCAAGTACAGCGTGCTGGCCTGTGAATGCGCAGCTGAAAAAGATGAAGTGGACATACGAAAGCTCTAACCCCCTAATGCAGGTCGGCATTATCCAGCAGTGGTCAGAACGAACCTAGAAGAGATTCCTACGCCGCCGGAATCCGGTCGCGGGCGGCAGCTTCGGTGAATTCCTTGAGCCAGCGCAGCACGTCCACCGCCTCCCAGCGGCCAGGGTCATACAACGCGTACAACAACCCCTGGTAGCCGACCACATCCAGTTGCCGGTGATACCCCGCACGCTGGAACAAGGCTTCGATTTCGGCGAAACAGGTATTGAAATGCAGTTTATTGAACGGCGTTTTCCCTTCGGTAACCAGCCCGTCCAGGCGTAATTCGAGCACGGCTTCTCGCACCACGTCCGCCGACATGCGGTTCACGCTGTTCTTCAACTGTTCGACATTGACCATGACTCATCCTCTGACTCGCAGGATCGCCCGCAAGACAGGCCATCCGAATAACTGTATAGGCATACAGTAACTGAATCAGTGAGTTTTCGCCAACGGATCAATCAGGCATAACGACAAATGGAAGTCAGCCTAGAGCAAAAAAGCGACTACCTGCTCGGCGTCAAATGGCCAGTCCAGCTCCGCCCCCGTATCCACACGGCGCAGCACCGGGATCCGCAAGCCGTAGTCCTCGACCCAGTCTTCGTGTTCGGCGATGTCGATCAACTCGACCAGCAAACCGTGCTCGACCAGAGGCATCAGCTCTTCTTCGGCAAGTTCACACAGATGGCAACCAAGGGTGCCGAACAGCTGGCATTCAGGAGGCATGACCGAGGGTCCAGGCAAAGTAGGCGTTCATTCTAGGCCCACGATCCAACCCAGTCGAGGCGAAGGCTGCAGCTTCTGATTAGAGGGAACCGGCAATCCCCTGACTCAAATCATTCGCGGCAAATGCCATATGAGTGATGCTCGGTATTTTTTTGCCTCTACGCTTCAGTAGGCAACTTCAACGTCGGAGAATTCGTGTTCACCAACCTGCTGATCATTCTTGCCTCCTCCCTGGTGGTGATTGCACTGTTCCAGCGACTGCGCCTGCCGCCGGTCCTGGGCTACTTGTGCGTGGGCCTGATGATCGGACCCACTGCGTTTAATTGGGTCAATGAAAGCGAAGAACTGCCGGACCTCGCCGAGTTGGGCGTGGTGTTCCTGTTGTTCTCCCTGGGGCTGGAATTTTCCCTGTCGAAGATGCTGGCCCTGCGCCAGGTAGTGTTCGGCCTTGGCAGCCTGCAAGTGCTGGCGTGCACGCTGTTGCTGGGCGGCTTGCTACTGCTGTTCGGCATGCCAGGCATACCCGCATTGCTGCTAGGTGCAGGACTGGCGCTGTCTTCCACTGCCATCGTCAGCAAGGAGCTGGGCAGCCTTGGGGAAATTTTCAGCAGCCACGGCCAGAACGCCATCGCTGTGCTGTTGTTTCAGGACGTGGTCGCGGTATTGCTGCTGACCCTGGTCCCGGTCTTTGCCGGCAACAGTGAGCAGCCCTGGTACTGGGCGCTGCCCCTGACGCTGGGCAAAACCGTGGTGTTGTTTATCGGCCTGCTGATGGCCAGTCGCTGGCTCTTGCCGCGGTTGTTCCATGAAGTGGCGGCGGCTCGATCCGCAGAGCTGTTTGTATTGCTGGCGCTGGTGATTGTCCTGCTCACCGCCTGGTTGACTCACTTGCTCGGCCTATCGCCGGCGCTGGGTGCTTTTCTCGCCGGCATGCTGCTCGGGGAAAGCCACTACCGGCATCAGATCGAGGCTGACATCCGGCCCTTCCGCGACATTCTCCTGGGGTTGTTTTTCGTCAGCATCGGCATGCTGATCGACTTGCAGCTGTTTGCCAGCCACGGTCTGCTGATCCTGGGGCTGACCCTGGCATTGCTGTTGATCAAGGGCAGCGTCGTCGCGTTGCTGGTCAAATGGCGTGGTAGCGACGCAGAAACAGCCTGGCGCAGCGGACTGGCCCTGGCCCAGGGCGGTGAGTTCTGCTTTGCGCTGATGGCGCAAATGCAAACGAGCAAGATGCTCCCGGCAGACTTCGCCGGAATGCTCCTGGCGGCGACCTTCTGCTCAATGCTGGTCACGCCATTGCTGTTACGTGCGGCGCCGCGCATAGCGGCGCACCTGCACCGCAAACCCAACGAAGAAGCGCAGCTGGAACACATCAGCGCGCTGAATGCGAGCCTCGACGGCCACGTGGTGATCTGCGGATACGGCCGTGTGGGCCAGTCCATCGGCCGCTTCCTGCGCCACGAACAGCAAGCCTACATTGCGCTGGACAGCGACCCGGTGCGAGTGCAGGAAGCCGCCGTCAACGAAAGTTGCGTGCACTACGGCGACTCCCGCCGCGGCGAACTGCTGGTCGCAGTAGGGCTGGACCGCGCCCGGCTGCTGGTGATTGCCGTGGACCGCGCCGACATCGCCATGCTGATTCTCCAACAGGCCCGGCAGCTCAACTCGAGCGTGCCGATCCTGGTGCGCACTCGCGACGACAGCCAACTCGCCGAACTGACTGCCGCCGGTGCCAGCGAGGTAGTGCCGGAGCTCCTCGAATCGAGCCTCATGCTCGCCTCGCATGCGTTGATCATGCTGGGCCTGCCCGCACAGCAGGTGAAGGACCGGGTGGATCAGGTCCGCAGCGATCGCTATCGCCTGCTGCACGGTTTCTATCCGGGATCGAACGACGATGAACGCTGAATCAGTCCTGGCTCACGGCGCCAATCTTGTGGATCGCCAGGTCTGCGCCGTGATACTCGTCTTCCTGGCTCAACCGCAGGCCATGCAGCGCCTTTATTACGCCATAGATCACAAAGCCACCGAGCAGCGCCACGATCACGCCCAGCGCAGTGCCGATCAACTGGCTGATCAGGCTGACGCCGCCCAGGCCTCCCAGCGCAACCTGGCCAAAAATCCCGCAAGCGATACCGCCCCAGACGCCGCACAGACCGTGCAACGGCCACACGCCCAGGACATCGTCGATGCGCCATTTGACTTGCGCAGCGGTAAAGCACCAGACAAACAGTGCCCCGGCGATCGCCCCCGTGAGCAGCGCTCCCACCGGGTGCATCAAATCGGAACCGGCGCAAATCGCCACCAGGCCGGCCAACGGACCGTTATGCAGGAAGCCCGGGTCGTTGCGCCCGACAAGCAGCGCCGCCACGGTACCGCCGACCATGGCCATCAGCGAATTGACTGCCACCAGGCCGCTGACATTATCCAGGGTCTGCGCGCTCATGACGTTGAACCCGAACCAGCCAACGATCAGGATCCACGATCCCAAGGCCAGAAACGGAATGCTCGACGGCGCGAACGCAACCAGCCGGCCTTCGCGATAACGTCCCTGCCGCGGCCCCAGCAGCAACACGGCCGCCAGCGCCAGCCAGCCACCCATGGCATGAACCACCACCGACCCGGCAAAATCGTGGAAGCTGGCGCCGAAGCGTTCCAGCAGCCAGGCCTGCAGGCCATAGTTGCCATTCCACATCATGCCTTCGAAGAACGGGTAGATAAACGCCACGATCAAGGCGGTCGCGCACAGCTGCGGGGCAAACCTTGCGCGCTCGGCGATGCCGCCGGAAATAATCGCGGGGATCGCTGCGGCGAAGGTCAGCAGGAAGAAAAACTTCACCAGTCCATAACCATGGTCCGCCGTCAGCACCGCCGCCGGCTGCATGAACGTAACCCCATAGGAAATCCAGTAGCCTATAAAGAAATAGGCAAGGGTCGAGATGGCGAAGTCACTGAGGATCTTCGACAGGGCATTGACCTGGTTTTTCTGGCGAACCGTACCGACTTCGAGAAACGCGAAGCCTGCATGCATGGCCAGCACCATCACCGCGCCGATCAAAATGAACAACGTATTGGAGCTATGGACCAGACTGTCCACAGCGCTTTGCAGATTTTCCATGGATTGGCAGACCTGAAGGCTAAAAAAGCACCAAAGCAGTTCGCGCAGAAGATTCATGCACCAAGTTGCAACCCCTCAGGCTTAATGTTCGAAGCCCATCGAGCCGATTTGGTGCGCAAGGTCACGACCTTTGCGCGGGTTTGATTTATTTGAGTTAAGGTTTTGCTCGAATCATGCCCAGCAACAGCGCAACGGCGCGGGCTGGCGCACCATGGCAAAGCAAAAGCTGTACCAGTCATTTGTACTGAACCTTCACCCATCGCTCATACTCGAAAGCAACAGACGCCACTTACGGAGATCACCAATGGCCAGCATCAAGGCAAAGACTGCTCAAGAAATACTGATGAATGATTTTCAGACATTGGTCAGCGACACCGAACGGTTGCTGGAACACACCAAGACCATCGCTGGTGATCAGGCTGATGAGTTGCGCGACCAGATCCATGACAGTCTGCTGCGTGCCCGGGAAACCTTGAAGCTGACCGAAGACTCCCTGCGCGAACGCGGGCTGGCTGCGGTTACTGCGACAGAGGATTATGTCCAGGCCAACCCATGGCAGTCGGTCGGTATTGCTGCAGGCGTAGGTTTCCTGATCGGCCTTCTGGCCACTCGGCGCTGATATGGCGATCGGCGAATCCAGCTCGTCCGCGACGGGCACAAGCTCCTCACCGCGGCGCCTGGGTGCCGCTTTTCTCGGATTGCTGCACAGTCATGTCGAGCTCTTCGGCATTGAGTTGCAGGAACAGAAAGCCCGCACCGTAAGCCTGTTGCTGTTTGCAGGCCTCGCGCTGGTGTTTGCCCTGTTACTACTGGTGGGCCTGTCGACCCTGGTAATGATCCTGTTCTGGGATACCTACCGACTGGCAGCGATCATCGGACTCTGTGTTTTCTACACGCTGGCGGCGATCTTCTGTGCCGTGCGCCTGAAAGCAGCGATTTTCGATGAGTCCTCGCCATTCCACGGCACGCTGGAAGAACTGGCCAATGACCGGGAGCGCCTGTTGCCATGAATTTGCCCGAACTGCCACACAACACTTCGCGCACTGAAATGCGCAAGGCGCTGATCCGCCTGCGCATGGAAATGCATCGTCAGGAAATTCGTCACGAATCCGCGCAATTGCTGCAGCCCTTGCAGCGAGTGCGCGGGATGAGTCAAAGCATTCAGGGCGGGTTTGGCATCAAGCATGCGCCGCTGTGGGGCGTTGCAGCAGTAACATTGCTGGGCTTTCTGACCGGCAAAGGTGCCAAGAGCGGCGGCGCCAGCAGCGTGACCCGACTGATTCGCCTGAGCACTACCTTGGGCCCCTTGATCAAATTGGTCATGCAGGGTTCAACGCGCAAGCCCTAGGCAAGCTGGCTGTATTCTTGCAACACCACGCGGGGTTGAAACTCTTTGACCGGAGATTCAACCCCGCGTGCATACGCCTGCGTGCCTGACCGGTACCCGGATTATTCCAGAACAAGAATTTAGCAAGGAGGCCTTGTGATCGACGGGCAACCGCTCGCCTGTTTCCAACCGTTCATAGATACCGCCACCGGTCGCATCGCAGGCGTCGAGGCCTTGGGTCGGCTACGCCAGGCGGATGGCCAACTGACCTCGGTCGGCCCCCTGTTTGCCGACTCCAGAATTCCCGCAGCCGCCCTGCGGCGCCTCGATCGACAGATCCGTGACCACGCCTTGAGCCGCCTGCACCAAGCGCCGGCTGACTGGTTCCTGAGCCTGAACATGTCACCGCGTTGGGTCAATCGCTTGCGCCCGGATCAGGACCTGCCCAGTCTCAAGCAGATGGCCAGGCATGGCGTCGACCCGCAACGCATCGTCTACGAGATCACCGAGCTGGGAGGCGACATTCAGCGCCTGGCAGACGTAGTCGCGCGGTACCGCCGGGCTGGCGCCAGGATTGCCATCGATGATTTTGGTGCCGGCTATTCCCAGCTCGATCGCGTGTTGGCGCTGCAACCGGACATTCTCAAGCTCGACATGCGCTTATTCCAGGCTGCCGCGCTAGGCGGTCCGAGTAGCGATGTGGTCAAGGCCCTGGCGCAAATGGCGGAAAAGACGGGCTGCTGGATCATCGCTGAAGGGGTGGAGACCGATGCCCAGCTCAACTTCGCGCTTGAGTGCGGCTCGCGTTATGTCCAGGGTTTTCTGTTCGCCCGGGCTCAGGAAGACTTCTTTGCCACCGATGCATTCGTCGAGCGCTTCGCCGAACTGCGCCACCGCTATGTTCAGCAGAAACTGCTCGAGCGCGGCCGACTCATGCTCATGCGCCAGCAACTCGGTGAGCTGATGGGCATTCTGCAAGACTGGGCCCAGGCCCGCGCACCGCTCAGCGCCTTGCCGCGTCTCGATGCCTTTCCCTGGTTGCTGCGCTTTTACCAATGCGACCGGCACGGCACACAACTGACACCGAACCTGGAATGGGGGCCACATGGCTGGAAAGCTGATAATCGCTACCTGGGCCATAACTGGTCATGGCGCCCGTACTTCTACCATCTGCTGGCCGAAGGCTGGGAGGAGCGCCGCCTGACGCTTTCCAACACCTACCGCGATGCCACCAGCAACCAATACTGCCTGACCGCCGGGCAATTTTTCGCCAATGGTGAAAGGCTGCTGCTCATCGATATCGACGCTGCCGGGCTTTAGTAGCGCTTGCACGTCCCGAGCTGAACCCGGAAGCTTAGGCCATCAGTCACCTGACGGAGAGAATCAGCCTTGGATTGGCAAACCCTGCTAACTCGCGAACGCCTCGGAAAACCTCTGCATAGCCCCGAAGAACTCGGGCGCAGTCCCTTTCACAAGGACCACGACCGGATTATTTTTTCCGGAGCGTTCCGTCGCCTTGGGCGCAAGACCCAGGTGCACCCTGTCACCAGCAACGACCACATTCACACGCGCCTGACGCACTCGCTGGAAGTCAGTTGCGTCGGGCGTTCACTGGGCATGCGGGTGGGCGAGACCATCCGTAGCGCCCTGCCCGACTGGTGTGAGCCCAGCGACCTGGGCATGGTGGTGCAGTCGGCTTGCCTGGCTCACGACATTGGCAATCCGCCGTTTGGGCATTCCGGCGAGGACGCCATTCGCCATTGGTTCCAGCAGGCCGCAGGCCGGGGCTGGCTGGACGCGATGAGCGAAGTCGAGCGTAATGACTTCCTCAATTTTGAAGGCAACGCCCAGGGTTTTCGGGTGCTCACACAGCTTGAATACCATCAATTCGATGGCGGTACCCGCCTGACCTACGCCACCCTGGGAACATACCTCAAGTACCCATGGACGGCGAAACACGCCGATTCACTGGGCTACAAGAAGCACAAGTTCGGCTGCTACCAGAGCGAGTTGCCGCTACTGGAGCAGATTGCTCATAAACTCGGCCTGCCGCAGCTTGAAGACCAGCGCTGGGCGCGCCATCCGCTGGTCTACCTGATGGAGGCTGCGGATGACATCTGCTACGCGCTGATCGATCTGGAAGACGGCCTGGAAATGGAGCTGCTCGAGTACGCGGAAGTCGAGTCACTACTGCTGGACCTGGTCGGTGACGACCTCCCCGAAACCTACCGCCAACTCGGCCCGGCTGATTCGCGACGGCGCAAACTGGCGATCCTGCGCGGCAAGGCCATTGAGCACCTGACCAACGCCGCCGCCCGTGCGTTTGTCGAGCAACAGGATGCGTTGCTGGCCGGCACGCTGCCCGGCGATCTGGTGGAGCACATGCACGGCCCGGCAAAACGCTGCGTGTTGAATGCCAAGGACATGGCGCGTAAAAAAATCTTCCAGGACAAACGCAAGACCCTGCATGAGATAGGGGCGTACACGACACTGGAAATCCTGCTCAACGCGTTTTGCGGCGCCGCACTGGAGCAGCACGACGGTCGTACTCCTTCCTTCAAAAGCCGGCGCATCCTTGATTTGCTCGGCAACAATGCACCCGACCCACATGGCCCGCTGCATACATCATTCCTGCGCATGATCGACTTCATCGCTGGCATGACGGACAGCTACGCCAGCGAAATGGCTCTGGAAATGACTGGTCGCTCCAGTCACTGAACCGCCCCTGCTGATCGCCATTACGCCCTGCGTAACGGCCGATCAGCCGTGAGGGGTGCCGATACGCTCAAAGCTCGCCGAATCGCCCTACAGCTGTTGTCGAGCTGGCTGATCGATTGCCCCTACCTGCTGCGAAATAATAATGCTCCGTCCGTCCGACGGCTCAGGTGTGAGTATTCCGATGAACGAAGCAGACTGGCGCATCCTGTTAGTTGAAGATCACCGCTTTCAACTTGAAGCCACACAAATCCTGCTCGAAAGCTACGGCTTCGCGCACATCACTACTGCCGACAGTGCCCAGGTTGCGCTGCAGAAAATGCACGAGGCGGCACTGCCCTACGACATCCTGTTGTGCGATCAATGTTTGCCCGATTTGCGCGGACTACAATTGATTGAGGCAGCTACCAAGCTGGGAAAGATCAAACACGCGGTATTGCTAAGTTGCCTGACAACCGTAGAACTGGACGAATTAGCAAAGTCGGCGAGCAAACTGGAATTACCGTTGTTAGGCTTTCTAGTAAAACCACCGAAACGTTTTGAGCTTATAACTCTATTGACTTCTACCAGATAAACAAAATCGAAAATATGCAGACTAAAACTCAGACTAACCCGCCCACGGATATGATTTCATGCAACTTGGGAAGCTGATCTAAATTCTTAAAACCCTGACAAGTCTGATAAAAACACTAGTTGATACGTAGTACTTTTCTTGTTCTCTTGTAGGACTCATCTGATATTACGGATAGAGCTCTGCCTGTTCATGCGATGGCGGAACTATCTGAGCTAAGGTGCGCGCTTTATTTACGTTCGCATGGGATTTGATTATGAACTCCGTTTTTATCGTCGACGACCACCCAGTTATCCGCCTTGCCGTAAGAATGTTGCTGGAGCACGAAAACTTTAAAGTCGTCGGTGAAACGGACAATGGGGTTGACGCGATGCAGATGATTCGCGAATGCATGCCTGACCTGGTCATTCTGGACATCAGTATTCCCAAACTTGACGGGCTGGAAATTCTTACCCGGCTCAACGCCATGAGCACCCGCACTCGAACCCTGGTATTGACGGCACAGAGCCCGAAACTGTTCGGCATCCGTTGCATGAAGTCGGGGGCCTCGGGATATGTGTGCAAACAGGAAGAATTAAGTGAACTGGTCAGCGCCATAAAAGCTGTATTATCAGGATACAACTATTTCCCCAGTGCGGCTTTAAACCCTGTTCGAGAAGGCGACATTTGTTACGCCGAACTCGAACTATTCAAGTCAGTCAATGATCGAGAATTGATGGTGCTGCAGCTTTTCGCCCAAGGCCGCAGTAGCAAGGAAATCGCCAAAGGCATGTTCCTGAGCAACAAGACCGTCAGCACCTATAAAAAAAGACTCATGCAAAAGCTGAAGGCCAGATCCCTGGTAGAGCTCATCGAGATGGCAAAACGCAACGCACTCGTGTGAGAACCAGCATGCCCAGTCGCGCAAAGGAATACCTGATGCTGATGGCCGTGGCCCTCTTGCCGAGCGGTTCGGTGCACGCCGCGCAAATCGACAGCCAAAGCTACACCTTGCTCAGCCGGTCCACGGCCGCACAACTGGAAGTTCCACTGGATAGATCGCAACGCCTCTGGGCCAGGAGCCGATCCGAGCTGATCCTCGGCACCTCGGCACCCGACTATCCGCCCTTCGACATGACTATCGACAGCAGCCAGGATTACGAAGGGTTGACCGCCGACTACGCAGGTCTTCTCAGCGCGACCACCGGACTCCCCATCAAGGTCAGGCGGTTTTCCTCCCGGAACGACGCCATTGAGGCGCTGGAAAATGGCGAGGTCGATCTGCTGGGCACTTCGAATGGCTTCGAGGCTGAGCGTTCGGAGATTCTCCTGCCGACACCCTACGCCGTTGATCAACCGGTACTGGTCACGCGGGAGGAAGAAACCCGATCCCTGACTGATGGGCTCAGGGGCTTGCGATTGAGCATGGTCTATCACTATCTGCCGCTGGAAGAAGTCAGTCGGCTCTATCCCAACGCGGTCATCACGCCCTACCCCTCTTACCAGAATGCGATCAATGCCGTGGCCTTCGATCAGGCCGATGTGTTTCTCGGCGACACAATTTCAACTCACTACATGATCAACAAGGGCTACCTGAACAACATCCGCATGGCCAGCTTCGGCAAGCACGAGGCGCACGGTTTCAGCTTTGCGGTGCATAAAGACAATCGGCAATTGCTCGGCATCATCAACTCGATGCTGGCCGCTTTGCCGACCAGTGAAAAAGACAACATCGGCAAGCGCTGGAGTGCCGGCAGTGACATCCTCCTCAGCGATCACAACCTGCAATTCACCGACCGCGAAAAACGCTGGATCGCCACCCACCCAGTGGTGCGCGTGGTCGTGAACGAAGCTTACGCACCGCTGACGTTTTTCGACCGCGATGGCAACTTTCGTGGAGTCACAGCCGATCTGCTGGAGTTGATCAGGCTGCGCACCGGCCTGCGCTTCGATGTTCAGCGCAGCCGTAACGATGGCGAGATGATCAGGCTGGTCGACGAGAAGCAGGCCGACATGATCACCGCCCTGCTGCCCAGCGCTCAACGTGAAGCCACGCTGAGTTTCACCCGCCCCTACCTGCAGAACTCGTTTGTCCTGCTGACGCGAAAACTCGCGGATAGCCCGCGCAATCTCGAACAGATGCGCGACAAGCGCCTGGCCATCGCCCAAGGCAACCCGATGGTGGAGTACCTGCGTCGCGAATTCCCGCAAATCAAACTGATCGAGACTCCCGACACCTTCAGCGCCGTAGAAATGCTGTCGGACGGTCGCGCAGACGCTGCGGTCAACTCACTGGTGATCGCCAACTATTTCATGTCCGCACGGATCTTCGAGCACGAGCTGCAGATCAGCACCACCATCGGCACCCAACAGGCGGCGTTTTCACTTGCGACCGCGCGGGATGCCAAGGAGCTGAACTCGATTCTCGACAAGGCACTGCTGAGCATTGCCCCGGACGAACTGGGGGTGATCAACAGTCGCTGGCGCGGCTACTCGGCATCCGCGCAGGACTCCTGGCAAAACTATCACCGGATCTTTTACCAGGTCGTCATCAGCGCCGGTGTCCTGCTGTTGATGTCAGTCGCCTGGAACGCTTACATGCGTCGCCAGATCAAGCAGCGCCAGGCCGCCGAGCGCGCGTTGAATGATCAATATGAATTCATGCGCTCGCTGGTCAACGGCACACCTCATCCGATCTATGTTCGCGACCGCCAGGGTTTGCTGCAAAGCTGCAACGACAGCTACCTCGAGGCGTTCAACGCCAAACGCGAAGACGTCATCGGCAAAAGCGTGATGCAGGGCAACATGAGCAACGCCTTCGAGGCGCGGGAATATCAGGCCGATTATCAACGCGTAGTCGCCGAAGGCGTCCCGCTGGTGCTCGACCGGGCACTGCACATCGGTGGACGCCGGCTGACCATTTATCACTGGGTACTGCCCTATCGTGATTCGCGCGGCAAGGTCCAGGGCATCATCGGCGGCTGGATCGACATCAGTGACCGGCGCCAACTGTTCGAGGAACTGCGGCTTGCCAAAGAGCGCGCCGATGAGGCCAACCGCGCCAAAAGTACCTTTCTGGCGACCATGAGCCATGAAATCCGCACTCCGATGAACGCCGTCATTGGCATGTTGGAATTGACGCTCAAGCGGATTGAACAGGATCACCCGGATCGGCCCGCGATCGACGTGGCCTACAACTCCGCGCGAGACCTGCTGGAGCTCATCGGCGACATTCTAGACATTGCACGCATCGAGTCCGGGCGCCTGGAATTGAACCCGGAACGGGTCAACCTCCATGAGGTCGTAGCGTCGGTCGTGAAAATCTTCGAAGGCCTGGCACGGCAGAAACAACTCGAGCTACTGCTGGAATTTCACTGCGCCAACCCCGACATTGATGTACTGCTGGACCCTATGCGGTTCAAGCAGGTGCTGTCCAACCTGATCAGTAACGCTATCAAGTTCACCACTCATGGCCATGTCAGGATCGTCGTTGAACTGAGCCCCACCGAGGCCGACGAGGTACGCCTGAATCTGAACGTGGAAGACAGCGGTATTGGCATCAGCGAGGAAGATCAGCGACGGCTGTTCTCTCCTTTCGCTCAGGCAGACAACTCCGCCAAGGCCGGCCGTGGCGGAGCAGGCCTGGGGCTGATGATCAGTCGCAGCCTGTGCAAGCTGATGGGCGGCAGCCTGCGGTTGAGCAGTCGTCCGGGCACTGGCACTCAAGTCATGGTTGCCCTGCACCTGCCAGCACTACCCCGGAAACCGGCGGTATTGACCATTGAACAGGCGCCCCAACCGCCCAGGACCGCACTCAAAGTCCTGGTGGTCGATGACCACCCTGCCAATCGCCTGCTGATGTGCCAGCAACTGGAGTTTCTCGGGCATGTGTCGCAGGTTGCAGAGGATGGCGCAGCGGCGCTCTGCCTGTGGAAGAGTGAGGCATTCGACCTGGTGATTGCCGACTGCAACATGCCAGTCATGAGCGGGTACGAGCTGGCTCGCGCCATTCGCAGCGAGGAGCGGCGCTCGCAACGTCCGCCCATGGTCATCCTGGGGTTCACTGCCAATGCCCAGCCGGAAGAAATCACCCGCTGCAAGGAGGCCGGTATGGATGACTGCCTGTTCAAGCCGCTGACCCTGACCGCTTTGAGCCACTGGATCGAAAACCTCAACACCGAGACGCACAGCCCGGCATTCAGTCTCGAGGGGCTGCAGCAACTGACAGGCGGGAATCCGCTGTTGGACCTGCGATTGCTCAACGAGCTGCTCAAAAGCAATCGTCTGGACCGGCAGGAACTGCTGGCCGTGGCGAGCACGTCTGAGCCACAGGCATTCCTGGACATTGCCCACAAAATCAAGGGCGCCGCGCGGATTATCCAGGCCACGCGCCTCATCGACAGCTGCGAATTACTGGAGGCCGCCTGCCAGGGTGCATTCGATCCCGGCGCAGTAGCCGACTGCATCGAGGCAATGGAAAGCGCCATGCTGCAACTGGAAGTGGCCCTCGAACAGCAAATAAGCACCCACGAGCGCAGCACAACGATGGAGCCTTAACTATGCTTGGGCGCTGAGCAGTGAGTTAAACCCCTTATGGAGACACTGCAATGCCCAGCCCACTGCGCCCTGATCCGCGGCGATTGCCGCTGCATATCCACATCAGTGTCATGTTCACCTTGCTGTTGTTGCTCACGGGCGTGGTACTGGGGCTTTTCAACTATCACCAGACCACGCAGATCATTTTGTCGAGCAGTGAAAAGCTCTTCGAGCGGATCGAGCAGGACGTCCGGCTAGACCTGCACACCACCTACCAACCCATCCGTCATCTGTTGCGACTGCTGGCCGATAATCCGGCTACCCAGGCGCCAGACCTCGAGCAGCGACTGGCATTGCTCAAGCCCTTCAGCCAGTCACTGACCGATAATCCCGACCTGGCTTCGCTGTACCTGGGCTATGGCAACGGGGATTTTTTCATGGTCCGGCCCTTGCGCACAGCCGAGCTGAAAGCGCGCACCAAGGCGCCGGACGCTGCCGCATTCCAGGTCTGGAGCATCGAGCGTCAGCGCAGCGATGGTCAGATCAAGTCCCAGTCGCTGTTTTTTGATCGCGACCTGCAGCTCATCGACCGCCTGGACCATCCCGACGAAACCTATGACCCGCGGGCTCGCGCGTGGTTTTCGAGTGCTCGCACCGAGCAGGAACAGATCACGACCGAGCCTTATGTATTCTTCTCCACCCACAATGTCGGGACCACCTTGGCCCGGCGCAGCGGCGAGCAAGCGGTGATGGGCGCCGACCTGACCTTGGCCGAACTCTCCGCCACCCTGGCCAAACACGTGGTGACCCCGGCGACTGAAATCGTGCTGTTCGACGCCCAGGGCAATGCCATCGCTTATCCCGACAGCAGCCGGCTTATTGTTGACGACCAGAGCGCCCGCCTGATCAAGGCCGCCGATTTGAGCCCCAGCCTCGCCGCCCTGCTGGGCAATCCAGCGGCGGGCAATCGGCTGGAGGCCGGTGGGCGGCGATGGATTGTCGCCCAAAGCAGCATGCAGGAAGGTGGACCCCAGGGTTTGCATTTGGCCTTGCTGGTGCCTGAAGACGAGTTGCTGGTCGATGCGTACCGCCTGCGCTGGCAAGGTGCGCTGGTGACCCTGGCCACGCTGTTGCTGTGCCTGCCGCTAGGGTGGCTGACCTCGCGAATCCTGGTCAAACCCCTGCGTGCGCTGGTGCAGGAAGCCGACGCCATCCGTAGTTTCGACTTCAATTTTCCCGCCACCAAGCGTTCACCCGTTCTCGAAGTGGACCAGTTGGGTGTGTCGATGGCGCGCATGAAAGACACCTTGGCGAGTTTTTTCCAGATCACTGACAGCCTCAGCGCCGAGACCCGTTTTGGCCCGCTGCTGGAACGGGTGCTGTTTGAAACGGTGAAAATCGGTCAGGCCCAGGCTGGCCTGATCTACCTGCGGGAAAACGATGGTGACCGCTTCGTTCCCCTGGGCCTGGTGATCGAAGGTGCATCCCGGGACCTGGCCGCGTTCGACATTCAGGGACACGAGCCGCAGTCCGCGGAAAGTCCCGAATGGCTGCGGCAATTGGCCGAGGTCGACAGCATCGTGACCAGCCTGGGATTCGAGCAGGCCGAGGATTTGCGTAAAGTACTGCTGGAGCTGGAAAGCCCGCGGGTCCACCTGATCGGAATTCGCCTGCACAACCGGCATAACGAGACGGTCGGCCTGCTGGTGCTGCTCCTGGCCGACAGCGGCCATCCGATTGACCTGGAAAAACTGCGTCCGGATCGCATCGCCTTTCTTCAGGCGGTGTCCGGAGCCGCAGCGGTCAGCATCGAAAGCCAGCGCCTGCAAACCAAACAAAAACAGCTGCTGGATTCTTTCATCCAGCTGCTGGCGGGTGCGATCGATGCGAAAAGCCCCTATACCGGTGGCCACTGCCAGCGTGTACCGGCCTTGACCCTGATGCTCGCGCAAGCGGCGGCTGCCAGCCAGGAGCCGGCTTTCAAAAGCTACCAGCCAACCGAAGACGAGTGGGAAGCCTTGCACATCGCCGCCTGGCTGCATGACTGCGGCAAGGTCACTACCCCGGAATATGTGGTCGATAAAGCCACCAAACTGGAAACCCTGAACGACCGTATCCACGAGATCCGCACGCGATTCGAAGTGCTCAAGCGCGACGCCTGGGTCAACTACTGGCAGGCCATGGCCCTGGGCGCGGATGAGCAGCAATTGGCCGAGCTGCGCGATGCCAGCCTGGTCGCACTGGATGATGACTTCGCGTTCATCGCCCGCTGCAACCTGGGCAGCGAAGCCATGGCTGAAGACGATTTGCAACGTCTACGCAACCTGGCGCAACGTACCTGGACCCGCACCCTGGACGATCGACTCGGCGTTTCATGGGAAGAGAACCGCCGTCAGGCGCGCACCCCCGCGCCGATCCTGCCAGTCAGTGAACCGCTGCTGGCGGACAAACCCGAACATCTGTTCGAGCGCGCCGAGAGTGAATTGATTCCTGCGGAAAACCCCTGGGGCTTCAAGCTCGACGTTCCGCGCTACAAGTACAATCGCGGCGAGCTGTACAACCTGAGCATTGCCCGGGGCACCCTGACACGAGAGGAACGCTACATCATCAATCACCACATGGTGCAGACGATCCTGATGCTCAGCCACCTGCCCTTCCCCGGTCACCTCAACAACGTCGCGGAGATCGCTGGCGGCCATCACGAAAAAATGGACGGCACCGGTTACCCCAAGCAATTGAGGCGCGAAGAAATGAGCCTGCCGGCGCGGATGATGGCGATTGCCGATATCTTTGAGGCACTGACAGCTGCCGATCGCCCGTACAAGAAGGCCAAGTCATTGAGCGAAGCACTGGGCATCATGGCCACGATGTGCCGGGACTCGCACATCGATCCCGAGTTGTTCGAACTGTTCATCGACGCTGGTATCTACCGGCAATACGCCGAGCAATTCCTCGATCCACAGCAGATCGATGCGGTGGACACGGCAAGCCTGCTGGTCAAGGCAGGCTTGCAGCGGTGATCAGCAATCGGTCAAGCGCAGGAAAATCGCGGCCAATTGCTCGATGCCAGCCTGATCCTGTGCGGTAAAACGCGCCAGTTTCGGGCTGTCGAGATCGAGCACGCCGATGAGCCGACCGTCCTTGACCAGAGGCACTACCAACTCGCTGTTGGAGGCGCTGTCGCAGGCGATATGCCCGGCAAATGCATGAACATCCTCGACCCGCTGAGTCTGCAAGGTGGCCGCTGCGGCCCCGCATACACCCCGCCCGAAGGGAATGCGCACGCAGGCGATCTGGCCCTGGAACGGCCCCAGCACCAGTTCTTCGTTACGGTTGAGGTAGAAGCCTGCCCAGTTCAAATCATCCAGCTGGTTGAACAGGAACGCGGAAAACTGCGCGGCGTTGGCAATGAAATCCCGCTCGTCCGCCAGCAGCGACTCCAGCTGCGCATGCAACATGCCGTAGCCTTCGAGGCCCTGGCCGCTCTGTTGTAAATCGATCATGCCTTGTGCTCCAACAGCTTTAACCCGACCCAATAACGGGCAAATTGATAGGCGCAACGGCCGTTGCGGTTGCCGCGCCCGGTGGCCCAGCGCACGGCGAGGATATCCAGCTCCTCGTCACGCTGCCATTTGAGGCCAGCCTTGTCGGCCAATTGCCCGATCCAGTGCTCGACCACGTTCAGGAAGTGTTCCTGGGTGAACGGATAAAACGATAGCCACAAGCCGAAGCGGTCCGACAGCGCGATTTTGTCTTCCACGGCTTCGCTGGGGTGCAGTTCACCGTCGACGCGTTTCCAGTTTTCGTTATCACTTTCCTTTTCCGGCACCAGGTGCCGGCGATTGGACGTGGCGTACAGCAATACGTTGTCTGGCGCCTGTTCAAGGGAGCCGTCGAGTACGCTCTTGAGCACCCGATAGTCGCCCTCGCCCGACTCGAAGGACAGGTCGTCGCAAAACAGCACAAAACGCTGGGGCAGTTTGGCGATCTGCTCAACCACGCGCGGCAGGTCGGCCAGGTGATCGCGCTCAATCTCGATCAGCCGCAAGCCTGCATCGGCATGTTCGGCCAGGAGCGCGCGCACCAGCGATGACTTGCCGGTCCCCCGGGAACCCCACAGCAGCGCGTGGTTGGCGGGCATGCCATCGAGGAATTGTTGAGTGTTGCGGCCCAACTGCTCCAGCTGGCGGTCGACGCCGATCAGGTCGGACAGGCGCATGTCGAGGCTGACTTCCAGGGGCAGCAGAAACCCGCTGCGCCCCTCGCGCTGCCAGCGTGCAGCCAGGCAAGTGGTCCAGTCGATGGCCTGCCGAGGTGCGGGCAGCAGCGGTTCGATACGGGCTAGAACGGCATCGGCACGCTCCAGAAAAGCATTCAATCGGGAATCCACGTCTTCTCCTCGGGCACGTTCACATTGATGATTACGCTACAGCGATGATCCACAGCCAGCGGATGCCCGCTTCAACCCATGCTTCAGGGCTCGCGACAACCGCAGTATCCATGCATCATCGACTATGCTTGAGCAGCGAAGGGAAACGGAAGTGGTTCAACACCCTATGGATATCAAATTCACCAACCGGCTTTCTTACAAACAAGCCCGGCTGACCGTGCTCGTCGGTTTCATTCTTGGCACGCTGCTCAGCCTGCTGCAGATTGGCATCGATTATGCCAGTGAAGATGCCTCCATCAACCGTGAAATCCAGTCTTTGCTGGAAATCAGCCACAACCCGGCGTCGCGCATCGCCTACAACATCGACGCTGAACTCGCCCAGGAGCTGACTCTGGGGCTATTGCGCTCGCCGGCCATCATTGGCGCGCAGTTGATCGATAACAACGGCACGGTGCTGGCGAAGGTCAAGCGACCAGAGCAACAAAGCAGTTACCGGGTGATCAGCGACTTCCTGTTTGGTGCCGAGCGCCAGTTCGAAGATCGCCTGTACCTGGATCACTTGCCCACAGAATCCCTTGGCACCCTGCGCCTGGAAGTCGACACCTATGCATTCGGCAGCCGGTTTCTGCGCCGGGCCGAAGTCACGCTGCTCAATGGATTTGCCCGGAGCCTGTTGTTGACCGGCATCCTGCTCGCGCTGTTCTACGTGATGCTGACCAAACCGCTGGTGCGGGTTATCCGTGAGCTGAGCGGCCGTGACCCACGCAGTGTCGAACCGACCTGGCTGGAATACCCGGCGGGCCATCAGCACGATGAAATTGGCGTATTGGTTAAAGTGGCCAATCAGCAATTCGAGAACATCGCCACGGAAATCCAGCAACGGCGCAATGCTGAAAACCGCCTGACTGACTACCTCGCGCAACTGGAAAATATCGTTTCCGCCCGGACCGCAGAACTCAAGGCGATCAACAATCGCCTCAGCCAGTCCAACCAGGAACTGGAAACCGCCCGCAGCACCGCCCTGGATATGGCCGAAGCACGCTCGGTGTTCCTCGCCAATATGAGCCACGAAATTCGCACGCCACTCAACGGTCTGCTGGGGATGATTGCGTTGTCCCTGGACGGTCCGCTCAATGCTGAACAGCAGCAGCAACTGTCCATCGCCCATGACTCGGGCAAGGTGCTGGTAGAGTTGCTCAACGACATTCTCGACCTGTCGAAATTCGACGCAGGCCAACTCGAGCTCGAGCACATTCCATTCGACCTCGGAGCGCTGGTCGAGGACACCGCCAACCTGCTATCGCAGAACGCCGCGCCCAGTGTCGAACTGACCTGCCTGATCGATCCGCACTTTCCAGCACTGGTGCTGGGTGATCCGACCCGGGTTCGGCAGATCGTCAGCAACCTGCTGTCCAATGCGCTTAAATTCACCCGTTTCGGCCGAGTCGACGTACGCCTTGGCACCTTCAGGGACGGCGTCAGAATTGAAGTCTGCGACACCGGCATCGGCATTCCCCTGGATGCCCAGGTGAAGATTTTTCAACCGTTTACCCAGGCAGGCGCCGGTATTACGCGGCAATTCGGCGGGACCGGGCTGGGCCTGGCGCTGACCTACAACCTTTGCGAAGCCATGCAGGGGCGACTGTCCATCAGCTCGGAAGCAGGGTTCGGCAGCCAGTTCTGTGCCGACTTGCCGCTGCCCTGCCACACCCGCGCCCTGCCTCCTGTGGCCTTGCATGGCAGGGTTATCGCCATCACTGCGGCGAGCAGCGGCCTGGCGGAGTTGCTAAAGACTGTGTTGCCGGTGTGGGGACTTGAATATCAACAGCGCTCGATCGATGACTCGATGATTGGCCTGGACCCCGACGTGGTCATCACCGACTGCCCGGAATGCCTGTTTGTCCTGCGCCCCGCCTGCACCGCACCGATCCTGCTGGTGACCGCCTACGGCAGTTTCATGCCCAGCGAACAAGCCAGCGCCCTCGCCCCGTTGCAACAGCAAGCGCGGCCATTGGCGCGCAACGCGCTGTTCCAGACATTGCGCCGGGTCCTGCAACCGGAGATCAACACGATCAACGATGCGCGATTGGAAGCACTGTCACCCCAGCGCCGCGGGCGGGTGTTGCTGGTGGAGGACAATCCGGTTAACCAGTTGGTGGCCAAGGGCATGCTGGGCAAGCTTGGCTGCGAGGTGATAGTCGCGGCGCATGGCGCCGAGGCCCTGGATCAACTGGAGCAGCACGAGTTCGACCTGGTGCTGATGGACTGCAACATGCCGGTGATGGATGGCTATGAGGCCAGCCGACAGATCCGCCGCAGCGGGCGCTGGCCGCAATTGCCGATAGTGGCGTTGACTGCAAATGCCATGTCCGAAGAGCGCGAACGCTGCCGGGCGGCGGGCATGAGTGACTATCTGGCCAAACCGTTCCGCCGCGAGGAACTGGCGGCCCTGCTGGATTCATGGATGCCGGCTACGACAACGCCTTGATCTGTCCCAGCAGATGATCCAGCCCCTCACGCAAGTCGTGCAGCCGATCCAGATCGACGCCGCTGTCGCACAACAGCCGGGCCTTGAGCGGCCCGACCCGATCACGCAATGCCTGGCCCGCAGGCGAAAGACTCAGGTGCACTTCGCGCTCGTCCCGGGATGAACGTTGGCGCTGGACCAATTGCAGCTGTTCGAGTCGTTTAAGTAATGGCGTGAGAGTCCCGGAATCCAGGGCCAGGCGTTCGCCCAAGGCCTTGACCGTCGGCTGCTGCGGGGCCTTTTCCTGCCACTCCCATAGCACCAGCATTGCCAGGTACTGCGGGTAGGTCAGTCCGAGCTGGTCGAGCATCGGCTTGTACGCGCGGATCACTGCCCGGGAGGCGGCGTACAGTTTGAAGCAGAGCTGGCTGTCGAGCTGCAGGGAGTCGAACGGCGGTTTCATTTGAGCAGGGCTTCGATCTCGCGGCTCAGGTCCTGCGGTTTGGTCGCTGGGGCGAAGCGCTTGACCAGTTGTCCGTCCTTGCCGATCAGGAATTTGGTGAAGTTCCATTTGATGCCTTGGGAACCCAGTACTCCGGGAGCGCGTTTTTTCAGCTGGACGAATAGCGGGTGGGCGCCTGCTCCGTTGACTTCGATTTTTTTGAACAGCGGGAAGCTGACGCCGAAATTGAGCTCGCAGAATTCGGAAATCGCTCCGTCGTTACCGGGTTCCTGTTTGCCAAACTGGTTGCAGGGGAAGCCCAGCACTACCAGGCCCTGGTCCTTGTAGGTTTGCCATAGCGCCTCGAGTCCTTTGTATTGAGGGGTGAAGCCGCATTTGCTGGCGGTGTTGACGACCAGTACGGCCTTACCTGCGTAATCGGCCAGGGTTTTCTGCTCGCCGGTGATGGTGGTGCAGGGGATGGTCAGCAGGTTGTCGGTCATGGTTGGGCTCTGGGCTATCTTTGAGGGGGGGTTGGTTTAAGATAGTTGGCGATTTAATTGTGTGCAATTTAATTTTGACTGGCTTGGCGTTATTGGGGGCATATCCGTTTTTTTTGTTATGGCTGCTTAGGGTTCCGCTCTTACAGCGGGTTACTTTGAAAAGGCTGCGCGCCCCGGCGCAAAGTAACCAAACGCTTTCTGCCCCACCACTCGGCACCTCGCCTAGGCTCGGTGTGCCCTCACTCCGGCATTGCTCCGCGGGTCGCCGCGATGGGGCATCCCTGCCCCAGCGCGGCTAAACCGGCATCCATGCCGGTTTACCCGCTACGCAATGCCTGCGTTCGGCCAGCGTGGTTAATGGGCGCCTGCAATCCAAAGCTCGCCGTGGCGGCCTTCGGGCCGACCAAGGCATCAAGCCGGCGCGCTGCGCTGGTTTGATCGTGCCTGTCCTCTGGCCGTGCCGCCCCCCCTGCTCGCGATGGACGTGAACGATTACGCATACTTACTGAATAAACACGCCCCTGTAGGAGCCTGGCTTGCCAGCGATAGCGCCCGCGAGATCGCCATCGCCGGCAAGCCGGGCTCCTACAGGGGATTTTGGTTGTGCCAAAAATTGCCTTCACGTAACACCGCCGATGCAAAGCCGAACTTCGTGCCAGGTCGGCTTTCAGGCCGCCTCGGCCCGGTTGTTGATCGCGGACGCCCCGTTAACCACGATGGCCGAACGCAGGTATTGCGCAGCGGGGAACCGGCAAGGATGCCGGTTTAGCCGCGCTGGGCCAGGGATGGCCCATCGCGGCGACCCGCGGAGCAATGCCTGCGTTCGGGCACACCGAGCCTAAGCGAGGTGCCGAGTGGTGGGGCAAAAAGCGTTTGGTTACTTGGCGCTTTTCCAAGTAACCCGCCGTAAGGGCGGAACCCTAAGCAGCCATAACAAACAAAACGGATATGTACACGGTCAAACCCAGCCAAACCGCAGTCAAACCGCGGTCAACCCCGAGGCACAAGCTCCAAACAAACCGAGTTAATGCAATACCGCAACCCAGTAGGCGGCGGCCCATCCGGGAACACATGCCCCAGATGCGCATCGCACTTGGCGCACACCACCTCGGTACGAATCATCCCGTGGCTGACATCACGAATCTCAACCATCGCACTGTCACCAATCGGCGCATAAAAGCTCGGCCAGCCACAGCCTGAGTCAAATTTGGTCTCCGAATCAAAAAGCGCCTCGTTGCAGCAGATACAGTGGTAAACACCATCGGTTTTGGTGCCATTGTATTTACCGGAAAACGGCCGTTCGGTGCCCTTGAGACGGCAAACGTTGTACTGCTCCGGATCGAGCATGGCCTTCCATTCTTCCAGGGTTTTTTCCAACTTTTCCATCGTCACACCTCAGCAGCTGAAAAAGCCCGATCTGTACCTTTTCCACGGATCGGGCGGCACGTATGATTGCGCCTCGTCAAACGCCAGTCTGGCAGCCAGACCACGCGCATTCAAACGGATTTACGGGTGCCGCATCTCAAGGCGCCAGGCCTGTGCGAATACGCAGGATTCCCAGTACGGTAGTTCATACGCCGCCTGGATCGTTCATTTTCGGGAACACATCGCCATGCAGGTCAGCAAATCGAACAAGCTCGCCAACGTCTGCTACGACATTCGCGGCCCAGTGCTCAAGCACGCCAAACGCCTGGAAGAGGAAGGCCATCGCATCCTCAAGCTGAACATCGGCAATCCTGCGCCTTTTGGTTTCGAAGCGCCGGACGAAATTCTCCAGGACGTGATCCGCAACCTGCCTACTGCCCAAGGCTACAGTGACTCCAAGGGGCTGTTCAGCGCACGCAAGGCCGTCATGCAGTACTACCAGCAAAAGCAGGTGGAAGGCGTCGGCATTGAAGACATCTATCTGGGCAACGGCGTTTCCGAGCTGATCGTGATGTCGATGCAGGCCCTGCTCAACAACGGCGACGAAGTGCTGGTGCCGGCCCCGGACTATCCGCTGTGGACCGCTGCAGTCAGCCTGTCCGGCGGCAACCCGGTGCATTATCTGTGCGATGAACAAGCCAACTGGTGGCCCGACCTGGCCGACATCAAGGCCAAGATCACGCCGAACACCAAGGCACTGGTGATCATTAACCCGAACAACCCAACCGGCGCGGTGTATTCGAAAGAAGTCCTGCTGGGCATGCTGGAGCTGGCCCGCCAGCACAACCTGGTGGTTTTCTCCGACGAGATCTACGACAAGATCCTGTACGACGATGCCGTCCACATCTGCACCGCCTCCCTGGCCCCGGACCTGCTGTGCCTGACGTTCAACGGCCTGTCCAAATCCTACCGCGTGGCGGGCTTCCGTTCCGGCTGGATCGCCATTTCCGGCCCGAAACACCACGCCCAGAGCTACATCGAAGGCATCGACATGCTGGCCAACATGCGCCTGTGCGCCAACGTGCCAAGCCAGCACGCAATCCAGACCGCTCTGGGCGGCTACCAGAGCATCAATGACCTCGTGCTGCCTCAAGGCCGTCTGCTGGAACAGCGCAATCGGACCTGGGAACTGCTCAACGACATCCCCGGTGTGAGTTGCGTCAAACCTATGGGCGCCCTTTACGCCTTCCCACGAATCGATCCGAAAATCTGCCCGATCCATAACGACGAGAAATTCGTGCTCGACCTGCTGCTTTCGGAAAAGCTACTGGTGGTGCAGGGCACGGCGTTCAACTGGCCGTGGCCGGATCACTTCCGGGTTGTGACGCTGCCTCGAGTGGATGACCTGGATATGGCCATAGGCCGCATCGGCAATTTCCTCAAATCCTATCGTCAGTAAGACCGAGGTTCACCGTGCGAGCCCGTCGCACGGTGACTAATTCAGCAATACATATTCCCCCCCTACCCTGCATAACCAAGGCGCTCCTCAACCGAAGCCCGAATTCAGGCTAAGGTCTAACAACGGCGGGGGCCGGACCTGGGAAATGCCTGACATGCATTTCCTTCGGTGTCGTCGGAAACGCCCTTCAAGCAGCTAATCTGTTGCCGTAGGACACAGTTTGAAATAGTCACCCGGTTGAATAGCCCGTTGCAGCACCTTATATACCCCGCAGTACGCTACATCTTTAGCTTGAGGAGATTTCTACAACCATGATGCGCATCCTGCTGTTTTTGGCCACTAACCTGGCGGTCGTGCTGATTGCCAGCATCACCCTGAGCCTTTTCGGCTTCAACGGGTTCATGGCGGCCAACGGGGTTGATCTCAACCTCAATCAGCTGCTGATTTTCTGTGCGGTCTTTGGTTTCGCTGGCTCCCTGTTCTCGCTGTTCATCTCCAAGTGGATGGCGAAGATGAGCACCAGCACCCAGATCATTACCCAGCCGCGCACACGTCACGAGCAATGGCTGCTGCAAACCGTGGAGCAACTGTCCCGGGAAGCCGGGATCAAGATGCCAGAGGTCGGCATTTTCCCGGCCTATGAGGCCAACGCCTTCGCCACCGGCTGGAACAAGAACGACGCGCTGGTCGCGGTCAGCCAGGGTCTGTTGGAACGTTTCTCGCCGGACGAGGTGAAAGCGGTTCTGGCCCACGAAATCGGCCACGTTGCCAATGGCGACATGGTCACCCTGGCGCTGATCCAGGGCGTGGTGAACACCTTCGTGATGTTCTTTGCGCGAATCATCGGCAACTTCGTCGATAAAGTGATCTTCAAGAACGAAGAAGGCCAGGGCATCGCTTATTACATCGCGACTATCTTCGCCGAACTGGTGCTGGGCATCCTGGCAAGCTCGATCGTCATGTGGTTCTCGCGTAAACGCGAATTCCGTGCTGACGAAGCCGGTGCGCGCCTTGCCGGTACCAGTGCGATGATCGGCGCCTTGCAACGCCTGCGTGCAGAACAGGGACTGCCGGTACACATGCCGGACACGCTGAATGCGTTCGGCATCAACGGTGGGATCAAGCAAGGGTTTGCTCGCATGTTCATGAGCCACCCACCGCTGGAAGAGCGTATTGATGCACTGCGTCGTCGCGGCTGACAGGCTCCGCCAAAACAGAAAGGCCCGCAGAGATGCGGGCCTTTTTATTTGTCTGGATCAGTGGTGCTGATTCAGGCCATCAACTACCTGGCAGAAACCCGATACACCCGCTCCTCAAGCTGCGTCACGCCGGCCTCGGCAAACTTCCATTCCTCCCCCAGAACATCCTGGTCCTCCAGAATCTTCAACGCCCAATAATTGCCAAACAGGCGCTGTACCTCATCATCGAGCACGGCAAACGGCGGACCGTCCTTCTGCGCCTGGTCGTAATCGAGGGTAATCAGCAGCCCCAACGCTTCCTTTGGCAAAATCCGGTTCAGGTGGGCCGCGTACTCCTCGCGCATCTTCGGTGGCAGCGCAATCAGCGCAGCGCGGTCATATAGACCGGCGCAGTCAGCCACATCCCCTGCGGTTAAATCGAAGAAATCTCCACACCACAGCTCGATCGAACCGGCACGGTAGACCTTGAATGGCCCCTGTTCGCTGACATCCGGGTCGAATTGATGTTCACTGAAGAAGTCCTCGACGGCCTTTTCCGACAGTTCAATCCCCAGTACTTCGTGCCCCTGACCAGCGAGCCACAGCAGATCCAGACTTTTCCCACACAACGGCACCAACACGCGAGCGCCCTCTTCCAGGTCCAATTGGCGCCAGAACCGTTGCAGATAAGGATTCACTTCCCGCAGATGGAAGCCGATCTGATTCGACTGCCAACGCTTGTGCCAAAACTCCGGCTGCATAAATAACCCCGAAAATTCGATCAAAACACCCTAAAACTTATATTAGATTTAGATCAATGATCTGACTGAAGATGAGCCCATCTTAACTCTCAGGAGCTCTCTCATGTTCCCCAGCCTGTATATATCCCACGGCTCGCCCATGCTTGCGCTGCAACCGGGGGCGAGCGGCCCCGCCCTGGCGCGGCTTGCTGGCGAATTACCGCAACCCAAAGCCATCGTGATTGTTTCGGCGCATTGGGAAAGCACCGAACTGCTGGTCAGCGGCAACCCACAACCGGCTACCTGGCACGACTTTGGCGGTTTTCCCAAGGCGCTATTCGAGGTGCAATACCCTGCGCCCGGCGATCCGCAACTGGCGCTGGAGATTGTTGAACTGCTCAAGTCTGCCGACTTGCCCGCGCGCATCGACGCCAAAAGGCCATTTGACCACGGAGTCTGGGTACCCCTGTCGCTGATGTACCCACAGGCAGATATCCCGGTGGTGCAGGTCTCGCTGCCCACCCGTGGCGGCCCCGCGTTGCAGACCCGCGTTGGCCAGGCCCTCTCAAGCCTGCGTGAACAAGGGGTACTGTTGATCGGTTCAGGCAGCATCACCCATAACCTTGGCGAGCTTGACTGGCACGCAGGGCCAGAAAGCGTCGAGCCTTGGGCCGAGACGTTCCGTGAATGGATGATCGAGAGACTCGCCGCCAACGATGAAGTCGCGCTGCACGATTACCGCCGGCAAGCCCCGAACGCGGTGCGTAATCATCCCAGCGATGAACACCTGCTGCCGCTGTACTTCGCTCGCGGCGCCGGAGGACCATTCAGCGTCAGTCACAAAGGTTTCACCATGGGCGCCCTGGGGATGGACATCTATCGATTCGGCTGAGCAGGTCAGGTGACATCGACGCCGACATGAATGGCATCGTGTCGCCAGAACTCCAGGTCGCAGTCGATCAGCCGCTCGTGCTGGTCGTAATTGACCCGGGCAATGCGCAAGCCCGGGCTGCCCACCGACACCCGCAGCGCGGCTGACGCGTCTACCGAGAGCGCCGTCGGCACGATCTCGAAGCGCACCCTGCCGTAATGCAGGTCGTAATGCCGGGCATACAGCTCGGTGATGGACTGATTCAGATCAAAGTCGAGAATTCCGGGGAAAAACCGTGGATTGAGGTAGTGCTCGACGTACAGCACCAGCCGCTCGTCAATCCGCCGCGCCCGGCGAATCTGGATCACACTGGACAGCGCCGGCAACTGCAGCCAGGCACAGACCGCCGCTGACGCCGGCTGCAGGCGAGCGCTGATCACTTCAGTCGACGGCACCCGGCCCTGGGCGCTGACCATCGCGTGAAAATGGCTGCGTTGCATCAGGTTGTAAGCCAGGCGTGGCGGCGAAACAAACCAGCCCCGGCGCTCTTCGCGATAGATCTGCCCTTGCGCTTCCAGCTGCAACAGCGCCTCGCGCACGGTAATCCGGGTGGTACCGAACAACTCACTGAGCTTGCGCTCCGCTGGCAGTTTGCTTCCGGGTGCCAACAGTCCGTGATCGAGTTGCTCCTGCAGCACCTGCCCGATTGCTGTCACCGCTTTGGTGGTCTCGATGTGCATCAACGTTACCTATCTGGACTAGACCAGCACTATTTCGGGGCGAGACCCGCACGGTTCTCGCCTGCAACCAGCCTAGGCACTGCATGTGACTGGCGGATGACAAAAATGCCCAACGGCACTGATGGTTGCCTGCAATAACACGGCCATCTCCTTTCATATCAGCCCCTTAGCCATGGTCTACGCTTACTTCGCAGCCTGAGGTTTTCGTCTCTGGAAATACTCGCAGGCCGGCCATCGACATCAAAATGTCATCCAGGCCGCCTAAATTGGCTCAGGTATTGCTGACCTAGACCAACACAACCGCAATCGCAGCGTTGAAAACGCCCAAAAGGAGCTTCGGATGAAACAGCTTTTCCTGGCATCACTGTTAGGCTCGACCATTGCCATGTGCACCGCCGCCATGGCGGCTGATGATTTGAAAACCCTTGAGGCCGCGGCGAAAGCGGAAGGCGCGGTCAACAGCGTCGGCATGCCCGATGACTGGGCCAACTGGAAAGGCACCTGGGATGACCTCGCCAAGACCTATGGCCTGAAACACATTGACACCGACATGAGCTCCGCTCAGGAAATCGCCAAGTTCGCCGCCGAAAAAGATAACGCCAGCGCGGACATTGGCGACGTGGGGGCAGCTTTCGGCCCGATCGCGGTCAAGCAAGGCGTAGTGCAACCGTATAAGCCGACCACCTGGGACCAAATACCTGAATGGGCCAAGGACAAGGACGGTAACTGGGCGCTGGCCTACACCGGCACCATCGCATTCATCATCAACAAGAAGCTGTTGCACGGTTCCGAAGCTCCAACCAAGTGGGCGGACCTGAAGAACGGCAAATACAAGGTCTCCATTGGTGATGTCAGCACCGCGGCCCAGGCAGCCAACGGAGTACTGGCTGCTGCCCTGGCCAATGGCGGTGACGAGAAGAACATCCAGCCCGCCCTGCTGATGTTTGCCGACATCGCCAAGCAAGGGCGCCTGTCGATGGCCAACCCGACCATTGCCACCATTGAAAAGGGCGAGATCGAAGTTGGCGTGGTCTGGGATTTCAACGGCCTTAGTTACAAAGCCAAGATGGCGAACCCGGATGACTACACCGTGCTGATTCCTTCCGATGGTTCGGTCATTTCCGGCTACACCACCATCATCAACAAATACGCAAAAAACCCTAACGCCGCCAAGCTCACCCGCGAGTACATCTTCAGCGATGCCGGCCAGACCAACCTGGCGCGCGGCAACGCCCGTCCGATCCGCGCCGAACACGTGAAGCTGCCGGATGACGTCAAGGCCAAGCTGTTGCCAAACGAGCAGTACAAAGGCGTGACGCCGATCAAGGACGCGGACGCGTGGGAAAAGACCTCCAAATCGCTGCCGCAGAAGTGGCAGGAAGAAGTGATTATCAACATGCAGTAATGCTGCATCCGTAGGAGCTGCCTCAGGCTGCGATCTTTTGTTTTTTTCAAGCAACATCAAAAGATCGCTGCCTGCCACAGCTCCTACACCGTTCAGCACTGATTTTGGAGTCATCGCCCCTATGAAACACAACGTCATCCTTGTCGTGCTCGACGGCCTCAACCATGAGGTCGCACGTCACGCCATGGGGCACCTGCAGGCGTATGTCGGCGCAGGACGCGCGGCGCTCTACAAGCTGCAATGTGAACTGCCGGCCCTATCCCGTCCGCTTTACGAATGCATCCTCACCGGCGTCGCGCCGATCGACAGCGGCATCGTCCATAACAATGTCTCGCGCCTGTCCAACCAGCGCAGCATCTATCACTACGCCCGCGATGCCGGTCTGAAGACTGCCGCCGCGGCTTATCACTGGGTTAGCGAGCTGTACAACCGATCACCGTTCGTGGCCGCCCGGGACCGGCATACCGACGATCCTGCCCTGCCTATCCAGCACGCGCACTTCTACTGGAATGATCACTACCCCGATTCGCACCTGTTCGCCGACGCCGAACACCTGCGCCTGCAGCACTCGCCGAATTTCCTTCTGGTCCACCCGATGAACATCGACGACGCCGGACACAAGCATGGCTTGGACTCCTCGCAATATCGCAACAGTGCGCGTTCCGCTGACATCATCCTCGCCGATTACCTGCAAGGCTGGCTCGACGCCGGGTACCAGGTGCTGGTGACCGCCGACCACGGCATGAACAATGATCGGTCGCACAACGGCCTGCTGGCCGAAGAACGCGAAGTGCCGCTGTTCGTACTCGGCGATGCCTTCAGTCTCAACGCCAATGCTGCGCCGCAGCAGCTTGAGATCTGCGGCACGGTCTGCGAACTCCTGGGCGTGGCCCACGACAAACCTGTGTGCCGGGAGCTCCTCAAGTGACCACCATGACTCGCGGCAAATGGTTGGCGGCCCTGTGCCTGGTGCCTTTTGCACTGTTCTTTATCGTGTTTCAGATTGCCCCGCTGCTGTGGGTCATGATCAATAGCCTGGAGTCGCAGGAGTATGGCTGGGGCCTGGCCAACTTCACGAAAATCTTCAACTCGAAGTTTTATCTGCAGGCGATCCAGTACAGCCTGGAGATCAGTTTCTGGTCGAGCGTATTCGGCATCATCATCGCGGTGCTTGGCGCCTACTCGCTGCGCCGGGTCGATTCCAGGCTACGCAACTTCGTCAATGCGTTCGCCAACATGACCAGCAACTTTTCCGGCGTCCCCCTGGCGTTTGCATTCATCATCCTGCTGGGCTTCAACGGCAGCTTCACCATCATGCTCAAACAGGCCGGGATCATTCAGGATTTCAACCTGTACTCGAAAACCGGGCTGATCATTCTCTACACCTATTTCCAGATTCCTCTCGGCGTGCTGTTGCTGTACCCGGCATTCGATGCATTGCGTGAAGACTGGCGCGAGTCCGCCGCACTACTCGGTGCCAACGGCTGGCAGTTCTGGCGCCACATCGGCCTGCCGGTGCTGACGCCTGCGCTGCTGGGCACTTTCGTGATCCTGCTGGCCAACGCACTCGGCGCCTACGCCACGGTGTTCGCCCTGACTACCGGCAACTTCAACGTGCTGCCGATTCGAATCGCCGCCATGGTTTCCGGCGACATTTCCCTCGACCCGAACCTCGCCAGCGCCCTGGCCGTGGTGCTCGTGGCGTTGATGACCCTGGTGACCATCGTGCATCAGCTGCTGTTGAAGAGGAGCTACCATGTCTCGCGCTGAACTGGGTCCGGCCGGCATTTACCACCGGGTCGTGGTGTACCTGCTGTTTGCGATGCTATTGCTGCCGCTGGCCGGCACCCTGATCTATTCAATCGCCAGCAGCTGGTCGGCGACCATCCTGCCCAGCGGCTTCACGTTCAAGTGGTATGTGCAATTGTGGAGTGATCCGCGCTTCCTCCACGCATTTGGCCAGTCGCTGCTGGTGTGCGTCGGCGCGCTGATTCTGGCGGTAGTGCTGATCCTGCCGCTGCTGTTCGTGGTGCATTACCACTTCCCAAAACTCGACGTGCTGATGAATATCCTGATCCTGCTGCCCTTCGCGGTGCCGCCGGTGGTGTCGTCGGTGGGACTGTTGCAGCTTTATGGCTCAGGTCCGTTCGCGATGGTGGGTACTCCGTGGATTCTGATCGGCTGCTACTTCACTGTGGCACTGCCCTTCATGTACCGGGCGATCACCAATAACCTGCAAGCGATCAACCTGCGCGACCTGATGGACGCCGCCCAGTTGCTCGGCGCCAGCACCTGGCAGGCCGCCTTCCTGGTGGTGCTGCCGAACCTGCGCAAAGGCCTGATGGTGGCACTGCTGCTGTCGTTCTCGTTCCTGTTCGGTGAATTCGTGTTCGCCAACATTCTGGTCGGCACCCGCTACGAAACCCTGCAGGTCTATCTCAACAACATGCGTAATAGCAGCGGCCACTTCACCAGTGCGCTGGTAATTTCCTACTTCTTTTTTGTGCTGGTTCTGACTTGGGTGGCCACTATCTTGAACAAGGACAAAAGCGAATGAGCTACGTCAGCGTCCAACATCTGGAGAAAAATTACGCGGGCACCACGGTGTTCAGCGACATCAACTGTGAAATTCGCAAAGGCGAGTTCGTCACCCTGCTCGGCCCTTCCGGCTGCGGCAAGTCCACCCTGTTGCGCTGCATCGCCGGGCTGACCCCGGTCGACGGCGGGAAAATTTTGCTGGACGGTGTCGACCTGGTGCCTGTGAGCCCGCAGAAACGCGGGATCGGCATGGTCTTCCAGAGCTACGCATTGTTCCCGAACATGACCGTAGAGCAGAACGTGGCATTCGGTCTGCGCATGCAGAAAGTCAATGCCGACGACAGCCACAAACGAGTCGCCGAAGTACTGGGGCTGGTGGAGTTGAACGATTTCGCCAGTCGCTATCCGCACCAACTGTCTGGCGGCCAATGCCAGCGCGTTGCCCTGGCCCGCTCCCTGGTAACTCGCCCACGCTTGTTGCTGCTGGATGAACCGCTGTCGGCGCTGGATGCGCGAATTCGCAAGCATTTGCGCGAACAAATCCGGCAGATCCAGCGTGAACTGGGCCTGACCACGATCTTTGTTACACACGATCAGGAAGAGGCCCTGACCATGTCTGACAGAATTTTCCTGATGAATCAGGGAAAGATCGTACAGAGCGGCGATGCAGAAACTTTGTACACCGCGCCTGTCGACGTGTTTGCCGCAGGCTTCATCGGCAACTACAACCTGCTGGATGCGCACAGTGCATCAAAATTGTTGCAAAGACCGGTGAGCGGACGCATCGCCATTCGTCCGGAAGCCATCGAGCTCAGCCTCAACGGAGAGCTGGATGCCCAGGTGCGCAGCCACAGCCTGCTGGGCAATGTGATTCGCTACCGAATCGAAGCCCGGGGCGTGGAATTGGTAGTGGATGTGCTGAACCGCTCCGCCGCCGATCTGCACCCTGATGGTCAGCGCCTGGCGCTTTCCATCGATCCGACTGCCCTGTGTGAGGTAGCCTGATGACCTTGCTGATGTTGAAGAGAGAAACGTACTGATGGCCCTGGCAATTTTTGATCTGGACGAAACCTTGATTCACGGCGACTGCGCCACCCTCTGGAGCGAACAGATGGGGCGGTTGGGGTGGGTCGATCCCGAATCGTTCATGCGGCAGAACAACGAGCTGATGGACGCCTACAGCCACGGCAAGCTGCGGATGGAGGATTACATGACCTTCAGCCTGGAACCCATGATCGGCCGCACCCCGGAAGAGATCGATCATCTGGTGGGGCCATGGGTGGAGGACTATATCGAGCCGATCATCTTCAGCGATGCCACCAAAACCATCGCTGCCCACCGCAAGGCAGGCGACCGGATCCTGGTGATCTCCGCCTCGGGCACTCACCTGGTCAGGCCGATTGCCGACCGCCTGGGCATCGATGAGATTCTCGGGATCGAACTGGAAGTGGCGCACGGTGTGTACAGCGGCAACACCGTCGGCACCCTGACCTACCGCGAAGGCAAGATTACCCGGCTGCTGGAATGGCTGGATGCCGAAGAGGAGAACCTGGAGGGTGCGAGTTTCTACTCGGACTCACGCAACGATTTGCCGCTGTTATTAAAGGTAGATTTCCCACACGTGGTGAACCCGGATCCGGTGTTGCTTGAGCATGCCGAAAAAGCCGGCTGGCCGATCCATCTCTGGAAATAACCCACTCCCTGTAGGAGCGAGCCTGTGGGAGCAAGGCTTGCCCGCGATGAACGATAACGCGGTCCAGCCCGTGAATCACAGCGCTTCCATCGCGGGCAAGCCTTGCTCCCACAAAGTCAGTCTTCTCCAACAGGATCTGGGTTGTCAGGTAAGGGTTTCGTCAATTATCAGGACTAACTTCCCGGCAACCTGATTGCTAGCCAGCTCGGCAAACGCCGCTTCCGCATCTCCAATCGCATAAGTCTTCGCCAACTGCGGACTCAACCGCCCCTGCGGACTCAACCGCCCCTCCGCAAACAGCGGCCACACGTGCTGATTCAAGTCGCTGAACAGGTCGGCCTTGAACTGGTCATCCCTGGCGCGCAAGGTCGAACCCAGCAGTTGCAAGCGCTTGGCCAGCACCTGGGCCAGGTCCAGCTTCGCCTCACGGCCGCCCATCAATCCGATCAGGACCCATCGGCCATCACTGGCCAGCAGCTTGAGATTGAGCGCTGAATAATTGCCCCCGACAGGATCGAGGATGACATTGAATGGCCCGAGGTCATTCAAGCTGTCCAGATCACTGCCGCGGATTACGCCACCCTGGGCGCCCAACGCCTCGCAGTAGGCCAGACGCTCCGAAGAGCCGACGCTGACCCAGCACGGGTTGCCAAATGCCTTGCACAGCTGAATGGCGGCTGAACCGATTCCACTTGCTCCGGCGTGCAGCAGAACTTTCTCACCGGGTTTGAGCCCTGCAAGTTGAAACAGATTCAACCAAACGGTGGCATAGACCTCAGGAAGCGCTGCGGCTTCAGCCAAAGACAGGCCTTGCGGAACTGGCAACACATGCCGCCCGTCGACAACCACCTCTTCGGCCATCCCGCCCCCGGCCAGCAAGGCGCAGACTCGATCACCCACCTGCCACGAAGAGCCCGCGCCCACCTCGCTGATGATCCCCGAACACTCTAGACCCAGCACATGGCTGGCTCCCGGCGGAGGCGGATAAAGCCCGGCTTTTTGCAATAAATCCGCTCGATTCAGTCCCGCAGCCGACACACGGATGCGAACTTGTCCTACATCACAGGTAGGACTGGGCACTTGCGCCCATACCACTTGACCTTCCACGCCTTGCAATGCTTTCACAGTGCCTCCATAGTGAGTCTGGACTGAGCCCGTAGCTGTAGCGTCGGGCTTTCTTGCATTATGCGACCGGCCCTCGTGGAACCGGCGACTTCAAAGACGGCCTAATATGCGTGATCAATTGTCCCCGCGTCGAATCAGCATGAAGCATTTTTTCCCCAGCACCGCCCTAGCTCTAGTCATTGGTATCGGCCTGCTGCCGATGTCGACCAATTCGTTTGCAGCCAATAGCTGGGACAAGCTTCAGCCTGATCGTGACGAAGTGATCGCGAGCCTGAACGTCGTCGAGTTGCTCAAGCGCCATCACTACAGCAAGCCGCCGCTCGACGACGCGCGCTCGGTGATCATCTACGACAGCTACCTGAAGCTGCTGGATCCGTCGCGCAGCTATTTCATGGCAAGCGACATCAACGAATTCAACAAGTGGAAGACCCAGTTCGACGACTTCCTGAAAAGCGGCGATCTCAACGCCGGGTTCACCATCTACAAGCGCTATCTGGACCGCGTCAAGGCGCGCCTGGACTTCGCCCTTGCCGAGCTGAACAAGGGCGTCGACAAAATCGACTTCACGACCAAGGAAACCTTGCTGATCGACCGCAAGGACGCTCCATGGCTCAAGTCCACCGCCGAGCTTGACGACCTGTGGCGCAAACGCGTCAAGGACGAAGTGCTGCGCCAGAAGATCGCGGGCAAGGACTCCAAGCAGATCCAGGAAACCTTGACCAAGCGCTACAAGAATCAACTGGCGCGTCTGGACCAGACCCGCGCGGAAGATATCTTCCAGGCGTACATCAACACCTTTGCCATGTCCTACGACCCGCACACCAATTATCTGTCGCCGGATAACGCGGAGAACTTCGACATCAACATGAGCCTGTCCCTCGAAGGCATCGGCGCCGTGTTGCAGAGCGACAACGATCAGGTGAAAGTCGTGCGCCTGGTGCCTGCGGGCCCGGCCGACAAGACCAAGCAGGTCGCGCCGGCGGACAAGATCATCGGCGTTGCCCAAGGTAACAAAGAGATGGTCGACGTGGTCGGCTGGCGCCTGGACGAAGTGGTCAAGCTGATCCGCGGCCCGAAGGGCACCGTGGTGCGCCTGGAAGTGATTCCGGCCAGCAATGCGCCAAACGACCAGACCAGCAAGATCGTGCCGATCACCCGTGAAGCGGTGAAGCTTGAAGACCAGGCGGTGAAGAAGTCGGTCCTCAACCTCAAGCAGGATGGCAAGGATTACAAGCTGGGCGTCATCGAGATTCCAGCGTTCTACCTGGACTTCAAGGCCTTCCGCGCTGGTGATCCGGACTACAAGAGCACCACTCGCGACGTCAAGAAACTGCTGACCGAGTTGCAGAAAGAAAAAGTCGATGGCGTGGTCATCGACTTGCGCAACAACGGCGGCGGCTCCCTGCAGGAAGCCACCGAGCTGACCAGCCTGTTCATCGACAAAGGTCCGACCGTGCTGGTGCGTAATGCCGACGGCCGCGTCGACGTCCTTGAAGACGAGAACCCTGGCGCGTTCTACAAGGGCCCGATGGCATTGCTGGTCAACCGCTTGTCGGCCTCGGCTTCGGAGATTTTCGCCGGCGCCATGCAGGACTATCACCGCGCACTGATCATCGGCGGCCAGACCTTCGGCAAAGGCACCGTGCAAACTATCCAGCCGCTGAACCATGGCGAACTGAAGCTGACCCTGGCCAAGTTCTACCGGGTATCCGGCCAGAGCACCCAGCATCAGGGCGTCCTGCCGGACATCGACTACCCGTCGATCATCGACACCAAGGAAATCGGCGAGAGCGCACTGCCGGAAGCCATGCCGTGGGACACCATCAAGGCCGCCATCAAGCCGGCAGCCGATCCGTTCAAACCGTACCTGGCGCAGCTCAAATCCGAGCATGACCTGCGTACCGGCAAGGACGCGGAGTTCGTGTTCATCCGTGACAAGCTGGCACTGGCGCAGAAGTTGATGGAAGAAAAAACCGTCAGCCTCAATGAAGCCGAGCGTCGCGCTCAACACGCCGATATCGAAAACAAACAGCTGGTCATGGAAAACATCCGGCGCAAGGCCAAGGGCGAAGAACCGCTCAAAGAGCTGAAGAAAGAAGACGAGGACGCCATCGCGGCGGAGCCGGACAAGACCAAGCCGGAAGACGACGCTTATCTGAGCGAGACGGGTCGTATTCTGCTGGACTACCTCAAGCTCAATACCGCAGTGGCCAAGCACTAAGAGGATGGCAATACCGGATGATGCTCTGCGGAGCGTCATCAAATAGTCATCATTCTGTCGTGAAATACGGGACCGGACGCGCGCTTGACCAAGCGCTCGTCCGGTCCTTTTTTTTCGCCAGAGATTGCCATGACCACGACCGAACAGCTGAGCGCACTGGGTTCAATACTGACTCAGGGTGGATTGCACAGCCTGTTCCAGCCGATTGTCTGCTTATCGGAAAAACGCGTGATCGGCTATGAAGCCCTCACTCGCGGCCCATCCAACAGCCCTCTGCACTCCCCCCTTGCACTGTTCGCCGTGGCCCGCCAGGCAGGTCGCCTGAGCGAGCTGGAGATCGCCTGTCGCGAGAGTGCCTGCCGCCGCTTCAACAAGCAGCAACTGCCCGGCAAGCTGTTCCTGAACGTCTCACCGGAATCCCTGCTCGAAGCTGCGCATCAACCTGGGCGCACACTGCAGCTGCTGCAGGATTTCGCAATT
Source organism: Pseudomonas sp. RIT-562 (assembly GCF_026241895.1). Classification (GTDB taxonomy): domain Bacteria; phylum Pseudomonadota; class Gammaproteobacteria; order Pseudomonadales; family Pseudomonadaceae; genus Aquipseudomonas; species Aquipseudomonas mandelii_F. The sequence continues at coordinate 102,488 of NZ_JAPJIV010000019.1, forward strand.
CTGCCCAGCCAGGTGGTAATCGAGCTCACCGAACAGACCCCGACTGACGACTTCCAGCTGTTGCAAACTGCTTTGCATCACTACCGGGCCATGGGGTTTTCCATTGCCCTGGATGACCTGGGCGCAGGGTATTCCAGCTTGCGGCTGTGGTCGGAGCTGCGCCCGGACTATGTGAAGATCGACCGACACTTCATCGACGGCATTCATCAGGACGCGCTCAAACGGGAATTCGTCGGCTCGATCCTGCAAATCGCCAAAGCTTCTCGTGCGCAGGTGATCGCCGAAGGCATCGAGCTGGTGGAAGAACTGGCAGTGCTGACGGAGATGGGTGTCGACCTGGTCCAGGGTTATCTGCTGTGCCGTCCCCAGGAGCAACCGCCGCGGGATGCACGCACTATGCTGCCCAAGCACGAGAGCAACACCGTGGCGCTGCACGACGAAGGCTGCGACCTCAGCGCCCTGCTCAACGAACAACCGGCCGTGGCTCGCGACACGCCGACAGCCACGGTACTGGAAGCCTTTCGCCGCCAGGCCAACCTGAATTCGCTGGCAGTACTGGACGCTCAGGGCCGCCCGTGTGGCATCGTGCACAGGCATTCTCTCTCGGACGCACTGCTCAAACCCTTCGCCACCGACCTGTTCGCCCGCAAGCCGATCAGCCGGTTGATGAGCGATGACTTTCTTGCCGTGGAGATGAGCCAATCGCTGCAGCAAGTCAGCCGTCTGATCACCAGTCGGGCGCGACAGCGCATCGAGGAGGATTTCATCATCACCCTCAATGGCGGCTATCTGGGGCTGGGCCGGGTGATCGACGTGCTCAAGCTGATCACCGAACTGAAGATCCAGCAGGCCCGATACGCCAACCCGCTGACTTTGCTGCCCGGCAACGTGCCGATTCAGCAGTGCCTCACGCGTGTGCTCCAGGAGCAACGCGAATCAGTGATCTGTTACGTGGACATCGACAGCTTCAAGCCTTTCAACGACATCTACGGCTATGGTCGTGGGGATGAAGTGCTGCTGTGCCTGGCGCAATGCCTGAATGATCGGGTGGACCCATCCCGCGACTTTGTCGGGCACATCGGCGGCGACGACTTTTTGCTGGTACTCGGGCCGGAAGACTGGCGCAAACGTTTGAACCAACTGCTGGATGACTTCCAGAGTCAGTGCCGGCGTTTCTACCGCAGCGAGCACTTGGAGGCCGGCTGCTTTATCGCCCCGAATCGCCAGGGTGTGCGCCAGGAGTTTGCATTGCTGTCATTGTCGATTGGCGTGGTGCACCTGCATCCACAGGCCTGCAGCCAACTCGATGCGAGCCAATTGGCGGAGATGGCTTCCCAGGCCAAGCATCAGGCGAAGAATGTGCCGGGGTATAGCGTGTATTTGATTGATAGTTTGGTGGCGGTCAGGCCGGAGAGTGAACGGCTCGTAGGCCAGCGGTGATTGCATTGGCGCTATCGCGAGCAGGCTCACTCCTACATCGCAACTTCCACAGCCGACTCAGAACCCTGTAGGAGTGAGCCTGCTCGCGATGGCGTCGGCGAAGTCACCTCAGACTGAAGGAGGCGCTTCGAAACCGCGAGACGCCAGCTCTTGCAGCTTGATCTCGGCCAACGGATGCCCCGCCTTCGCCGCAATCCCCCAGAACCGCGCCGCTTCGACCGGATCCGGCGCCTTGCTCGCTGTCCCCGCCAGGCTGAACACGCCTACCTGGTAAGCCGCCTTGGCATCCCCCGCCAACGCCGCCAGACGCAGCAATCGCACGCCTTCCTCTCGAGCACCCAGGCCGACTCCACGAAAGGCCAGAATGTGCCCGTAAAAGCTTTGCGCGCCGACATCACCCAGGTTGGCCATGCGGGCAAACTGGCCTTCGAGCCAACTCCACCCGCGGGGCTGGCGAACCAGCCACGGCCAGTGAAACAGCCGGCGGGCCAGCCAGTAACTGGCCCGGGCCTTGAGTTTGAGGAACATTCAGGCCTCTGCCGATTCGGGGTATTCGTACTCAAACACCCGAACCACTTCCGAAGCGTGCCAGGACGCTGCCGCCACCCCATCCGAGGGCCCGGAGAAACGCCCCAGGCGCTCAACGCATTCAAAAAAACCAGTGCGTGGCAGGCGGCTGGCACCCTGGCTGATCACCAAGGAACTGCGCAATGGTTGCTCCGCCTTGGCGTCCAGCGCAGCCAGGTGCTCAAGTGCAGCAGTCAAGGTCTGCATTGCCGGGGTCGGCAGCTGCAAACGCTCCAGCAATGCGCGATAAGTCAGCAGGTGCCGCTGTCGTCGCGCCTGATCCAGTTCACCAAGCAACCCATCCCAATGTTGACGACTGATGCGTACGCTCACGATTCGTCCCTCCACCCTGGCACCGTCAATTCCCAGGCCAGGCTGCGGCGAATCGCAGCGTCGGGTTGACGCTCGCCACTTTCAATCAGGGCCAGATAAGACGGGCTGATGCCTACCGTGCGGGCGAGCGCCTCGATGGCGATGCCCTTGCCTTCGCGCAAACTGCGTAGTTGATCCAGACCTGGAAGAATCTGGTCTGGTGTTGCCGCAGGAGGTTGTGGTGCGACCCGCGGCGAGGGTTGATCGATGCCTGCTGCTTTCAGTAGAGCCTGGTACTGAGCCCACGGCAAAACCGCATATTCGGGCTCGCCTTCGCGTGTGATTATCTGAATATCCATGACTTCCCCGTAGGACAACGACACTTTGCGAGTCGGCACTTTTCCCTTGAAGTGTAATCCTAACAGCGACCGTGGTCGCGGACCAAGGTCACGAGGTGCATGAATATAGGGGTTATCGTCTATTGGATCAGGGTTTTTTCGGCTTTTGCAGCTGAAGTTGCTCCGGCGTGTCAGGCAGCCGCTCAACCACCGCGAGCTTCTCTGGCAACTGGCGCTTGCGCCACGCACGAAATGCCGACAGCTCGTCGTCCAGCACTTTCATCAACCAGGCCAGCACCGCGATGTCGTCGAGCATGCCGAACATGGGGATGAAGTCCGGGATCGCATCTACCGGGCTCAGGAAATACATCAGGCCGGCCACCACCGAAATCAGCGCTTTGGGGCTGATGGCCCGGTACTCTCCACGCCAATAGGCCAGGCACAATGCCTGCAGCAGGCGCAGGTCGTCCTTGAGCTTACCCAGACGGTTGCCCTGGCTGGCACCTTTGCTGGCGACGGCGAACAACAGGGTGGGCAATCGACCGCGGGCAAGCAGTCGACCGGCCAATGGCAGGAAACGGGCAAAATTCCAGGGTGCTTTCATATTTCCTCCCGCTGAAATGTTATCCACACAAATTGTGGATAACCTTGTGAACAGAGCTGCATTTTGCCGCTGAAGCCCCCGTTTCATAAGGGCTGAGCTCAGATCGGGCGTTTTTTACTCACATAAAAAAACCCAACATTTCATTGACTTGGCGCCTCGGCGCGGCTAGCGCAAGCGTCTTCAAAGGCTATGACTGCAACCTGCCCCTTCGGTTCGTTTTGTTTGGCCGCGGCAAATCCCGAATGCAACAACGCCCCGCATGAGCGAGGCGTTGATTTACAGCAGACGCAAGTTACTTGGCTGCGTCGTCCTGTTTTGCCGGATCCTTGATCGCCAGCAGTTCCAGGTCGAATACCAGCACCGAGTTGGCCGGAATTGCCGGGCTTGGGCTTTGCGCGCCGTAAGCCAGTTCGCTTGGAATGTAGAGCTTGTACTTCTCGCCAACGTGCATCAGTTGCAGGCCTTCGACCCAACCCGGGATCACGCCGCTAACTGGCAGATCGATCGGGCTGCCACGCTCGACGGAGCTGTCGAATACGGTGCCGTTAGTCAGGGTACCGGTGTAGTGAACAGTCACTACGTCGGTTGGCTTAGGCTGGGCACCGTCGGCTTTCTTGACGACTTCGTACTGCAGGCCAGAAGCAGTGGTGGTGACACCCGCTTTCTTGGCATTGTCTTCGAGGAATTTCTTGCCAGCGGACGCCGACTCTTCGCTCATTTTGGCCATGCGCTCTTCAGCACGCTTCTGCAGCGCAGCGAAGGCTTCGACCAGCTCTTCATCCTTCAGCTTCTGTTCTTTCTTGCCAACGGCATCTTCGATGCCCTGGGCAACGGCTTTGGAGTCCAGATCATCCATGCCTTCCTGAGCCAGGCTCTTGCCCATGTTCAGGCCAATCCCGTAGGAAGCTTTTTGCGCCGGGGTTTTCAGCTCTACGCTGGTCTGCGAATCACAACCCGCAAGTACCAGGCTAACCAGGGCCACCGCCGCCGCCAACCGATGCTGTTTCATGCTATTTCCTTGTTCATGCGCCTAAAGGGCAATCGAGTAAAGCCGCGAGCTTATCAGGCGGCCACGACCAATGGCTACCGGCATGAGAGCAGGAAACATCTGATAAGTTCAGGTGTTGTAACGCATTTCGGGATTCTGCGGGTGAAGCTTCTGTCATCTTCTTCCCACAGCGACGATTGTCTTGCGCCGGTGCAATGACACGGTCAGGGCAAATGGCAAATCGCAGACGAAAAAAAGCCCGCACTAGGCGGGCTTTTCCGTGGTGACCTGGCGTTCAGCGTTCCAGGTTACCGAATATGGCGCAGCGGACGGGACTCGAACCCGCGACCCCCGGCGTGACAGGCCGGTATTCTAACCGACTGAACTACCGCTGCGCGAAACGCTTGAAACGAATGGTGGGTGATGACGGGATCGAACCGCCGACATTCTGCTTGTAAGGCAGACGCTCTCCCAGCTGAGCTAATCACCCTTCGCTTCGTTACGGGACGCATTATGCCACAAGTTTTCGTAATGTGTTGATTTAATTGAATATTTTTTCAAATAAATCCGAAAACCAGTAAAACGACACATCCTGCAGGAACAACGTACAAACTTGAGGCAGAAAAAAACCCGCCTAAGCGGGCTTTCCGTGGTGACCTGGCGTTCAGCGTTCCAGGTTACCGAATATGGCGCAGCGGACGGGACTCGAACCCGCGACCCCCGGCGTGACAGGCCGGTATTCTAACCGACTGAACTACCGCTGCGCGTAACACTGAATGCGAATGGTGGGTGATGACGGGATCGAACCGCCGACATTCTGCTTGTAAGGCAGACGCTCTCCCAGCTGAGCTAATCACCCTTCACGTTCGGTGTGGCGCGCATTCTACGGAGCACCCCGGACTCTGGCAAGCACTTTTTTAATTAATTTTCCGAGGCCTTCCAAAGGCTTAGAGAAGGGTTGGCCTATGGCACCGCGAAGAGAATAATGCCCCCCTTTGCATATAAGGAGAGACTCACCCCATGTGGTTCAAAAACCTGCTTATCTATCGCCTGACCCAAGATCTGCCTTTTGATGCCGAGGCGTTGGAAACTGCACTGGCCACCAAACAGGCGCGTCCATGTGCAAGCCAGGAGTTGACCACCTACGGTTTTGTTGCGCCGTTCGGCAAGGGCGAAGATGCGCCCCTGGTCCATGTCAGCGGTGACTTCCTGCTGATCTCGGCTCGCAAGGAAGAGCGCATTCTTCCAGGCAGCGTCGTGCGTGACGCGGTCAAGGAAAAGGTCGAGGAGATCGAGGCCGAGCAGATGCGCAAGGTCTATAAGAAGGAACGCGACCAGATCAAGGATGAAATCATCCAGGCCTTCCTGCCTCGCGCATTTATCCGTCGTTCGTCGACCTTCGCTGCCATCGCACCAAAACAGGGGCTGATCCTGGTCAACTCCGCCAGCCCGAAACGTGCCGAAGACCTGCTTTCCACCTTGCGCGAAGTCATTGGCACGCTGCCGGTGCGCCCGCTGACCGTAAAAATGTCGCCGACCGCCACCATGACCGAATGGGTCACCACCCAGAAAGCTGCGGACGACTTCTTCGTGCTGGACGAATGCGAGCTGCGTGACACCCATGAAGATGGCGGCATCGTGCGTTGCAAGCGTCAGGACCTGACCAGCGAAGAAATCCAGTTGCACTTGAGCACCGGCAAGGTGGTCACCCAGCTGTCGCTGGCCTGGCAGGACAAACTGTCTTTCGTCCTCGACGACAAGATGGTGGTCAAGCGCCTGAAGTTCGAGGATCTGTTGCAGGATCAGGCGGAACAGGACGGCGGCGAAGAAGCCCTCGGCCAGCTGGATGCCAGTTTCACCTTGATGATGCTGACATTTGGCGACTTCCTGCCGGCGCTGGTGGAAGCGTTGGGTGGGGAAGAGCTTCCCCAGGGAATCTAAAGTCTGGTGATGTCCCCTGTGGGAGCGGGCTTGCTCGCGAAGGCGGTGTTTCAGTTAATGAATACTTACCTGGCACACCGCCTTCGCGAGCAAGCCCGCTCCCACATTTGGAACGTCGTGCAACTTCAAAAATAAGGATCAGGCCATGCGCGCACTGGCTGCACTGAGTCGCTTCGTCGGCAACACCTTCGCTTACTGGGTACTGATTTTCGCCGTGGTAGCGTTCCTCCAGCCCGCGTGGTTCGTCGGCCTCAAGGTGGCCATTGTGCCGCTGCTGGGGCTGGTGATGTTCGGCATGGGCCTGACCCTCAAGCTCGATGACTTCGCCGAGGTCGCGCGCCACCCGTGGCGCGTGGCCCTGGGCGTAGTCGCACATTTCGTGATCATGCCTGGCATGGCGTGGTTACTCTGTCAGGTTTTCCACTTGCCTGCAGAAATCGCCGTCGGCGTGATCCTGGTCGGCTGCTGCCCGAGCGGCACCTCCTCGAACGTCATGACCTGGCTGGCCCGCGGCGACCTGGCGTTGTCGGTAGCCATCGCGGCGGTGACCACCCTCCTCGCCCCGTTGCTGACCCCGGCGCTTATCTGGCTGCTGGCCTCAGCCTGGTTGCCGGTCTCCTTCATGGAGCTGTTCTGGTCGATCCTGCAAGTGGTGTTGCTGCCGATCGTCCTCGGCGTGCTGGCCCAGCGCGTGCTCGGCGAGCGGGTTCGTCACGCGGTGGAAGTGCTGCCGCTGATTTCGGTGGTGAGCATTGTGATCATCGTTGCCGCTGTGGTGGCGGCCAGCCAGGCGAAGATTGCCGAATCGGGCCTGTTGATCATGGCGGTGGTAATGCTGCACAACAGCTTCGGTTATCTGCTGGGTTATTTCACCGGGCGCCTGTTCAAGCTTCCACTGGCCCAGCGTAAATCCCTGGCGCTGGAGGTGGGCATGCAGAACTCCGGTTTGGGTGCCGCGCTGGCCAGCGCGCATTTCTCGCCGCTGGCAGCGGTGCCGAGTGCGTTGTTCAGTGTGTGGCACAACATTTCCGGGGCGCTGCTCTCGACCTGGTTCCGGCGAATGAGTGAAAAACAGGATCGCGAGATCGCAGCGCGGCAAGCCGCTGACTGAGTTGGAAACTTGATCGCCCGGTTAATAATGGGCACTATACTGCGCATCGCGAGGACGACCTTGCGGCTCGATCGAGTCATTATCTGGGGACGACCCCGTCAATCGATGGAGGTCTCACATGTCCTGGATCATTCTGTTCTTCGCCGGCCTGTTTGAAGTCGGCTGGGCGGTCGGCCTGAAGTACACCGATGGTTTCAGTCGGCCGCTGCCCACCGCCCTGACCATTGCGGCCATGGCCATCAGCCTTGGTCTGCTGGGGCTGGCGATGAAGGAGCTGCCGCTGGGCACCGCCTATGCCATCTGGACAGGCGTCGGCGCGGTCGGCACGGTCATCGCCGGAATCATTCTGTTTGGCGAGTCGATGGCGTTGTTCAGGCTGGCCAGTGTCGCCCTGATCATCGCTGGCCTGGTCGGACTCAAGATCAGCGCCTGAGCAATCAGCCCGCCATGAAAAAGCCCGCCCCGTCGTCGACCCAGACAGCGGGGCGGGCTTTTTTACACCGGGTCACTGCCGATCAACTTTCCGCCAGCGCCATGCGCTCACGCGTAACCGGTGCCCGTTCCGCCAACTCAAGCACCATGCACCGTTCCAGGAACAGGTACATGTAGTCATAGCTCTTGCAGATAGCCTGGCGCAACTCTGCCTGCAGCGCCTGGCTCGGATTCAGGCCTGCCAGGGTACAGATGATTTCCAGCGCCTCCCACGGATGGGCGTCGTCGTACTGGGCGTGCATCTTCAGCCACTTCATCGCGCGCTTGCGCTCCTCCTCAGGGAAGGATGCTGCGTACACGCCATTGGAACAGACCACGGCCGACCACTCCCCTGTCGCCCCTTCAATGGCGTAGTTGGTAGCGGCAATGGCCACGATCAGTGAATCGGACGAGCTGGTGTGCCAGCACCAGTGGCTCAACGCATGGAGTTCCGGGGCGACACTTTGTGCCTGCAATTCTTCCAGGGTTACGCCATGCGCACGGCTCCAGTGCACCCAGTAGTCGGCATGATTAAGTTCTACCCGAATATTGCGCATCAACCAACGGCGCGCCATGTCCTCGCCAGGGTGGCGGGCAAAGCGCGTCTTGGTCAGGTTCTGCGCCATATACAAAGCAAACTGTTCAACCACCGGCCAGCCACCAATAAGGTAGTGGCGCATGGTCTTCGCACTGAGCTTGTTGTCACGCAGTCGTTGATAGAGTTCATGTTCAACTACCCGGCGCTTGTTCTCGCTGCAATCCTGAATCAGCCGCTGGGCCCAGGCTGGATAACTTGCAGCTTCCATGAGAGGTCCGGTTCTGATGAATGTGTCGATCACTGTCGAGCTCCTTTTGATTGTGATTTTTTAAGGATCGGCAAGATGTTTCAGCGGAAGGTACCCGGGGCCTTGAACAACAAAGGCTGAGGCCGCGCCGGACGACTTTGCAAACTTTCGCAGGTAAACAGATGCGGGCGTTCAATCACATACCCCTGAGCATAATCGACCCCAATCTCCAGCAGTGCCTGCTCGATCTGTGGTGTTTCGACAAACTCGGCAATCGTGCGCTTACCCATTACATGGCCGATGTGGTTAATCACTTCGACCATGGCGAGGTTAATCGGGTCGTCCAGCATATCCTTTACGAAACTCCCGTCGATCTTCAGGAAGTCTACAGGCAAATGTTTCAAGTAGGCGAATGAAGACATTCCGGCACAAAAATCATCAAGTGAGAAATAGCAACCTAACTCTTTGAGTTCATTAATAAATCTTATTGCACTACCCAAATTTGATATCGCACTGGTTTCAGTAATTTCAAAACAAATCATTTCAGGTGGTATTGAGTAAACAATAAACTGTTGACGCAGGAAGTCCAGAAATGCGTCATCTCCTATAGTAATGCCTGACAGATTAATCGCACACATGGCCAAAGGACCTTTATGCTGTTCTTCTATGCACTGCGCAATAATCTTGAAAACGTTTTCCACTACCCAACGGTCAAGGGAAGTCATTAACCCATAACGCTCCGCTGCCGGAATGAAACTGTCCGGTAGAATCATTCGCCCTGCTTCATCATGCAGGCGCAAGAGTATTTCGATGTGTCCGCCGTCGTGTTCGGCATGCCCGAGCGGTGCGATCTGTTGGGCGTACAGACAGAACCGGTTGTCTTCCAGGGCCATGTGCAGGCGCTGGACCCAGGCCATCTCGCCGAAGCGCAGGGACAGTTCCGAATCATCGGCGTGATACACCTGAATCCGGTTGCGCCCCTTCTCCTTGGCCATGTAGCAGGCCATGTCGGCGGCACGCAAGGAGGCTTCGAGGGTGGTCGGATGCTGAGCGACGTGCACCAGCCCGATGCTCACAGTGGTCACGAACGGCCGGCCTTTCCACACGAAGTGCAGGTTCTGTACGGTCTGGCGCAAGCTGTCGGCGATCTTCTCGGCAGCGTCGGGCGCGCAGTTTTCCAGAAGGATGCCAAATTCGTCGCCACCCAGCCTCGCCAGGGTGTCGCCGGCACGCAAGCCTGATTGCAACAGGGCACAGATATGCCGCAACAACTCATCGCCAGCCGCGTGGCCACAGGTATCGTTGACCAGCTTGAACTGATCCAGGTCGAGAAACATCAGTGAATGACGCCCGGCCTGACGCGTCAGGTTGTGCAGGGCCTGCTCCAGGCGAAATTCGAACTCGCGGCGGTTGGCCAGCCCGGTCAGGGCATCGTGCGTCGCCTGCCACGACAGATTGGCAATGTACTGGCGCTCCTGGGTCATGTCGTGCAGCACCAGCACGGTTCCGCTGACCTTGCCGGCGTTGCGGATGGGCGCGCCCACCAGGGTGACCGAGACGGTGCTGCCATCCAGGCGCTGGATCAGCTTGGAATGCTCGCTGCCTCCGCGCAGCTGGCCGCTGAGGATATGTTCGATCAAGGTGAAGCCGTCGGCCTGGGCATTTTCATCGAGTAAATTGAACAGCGCCGCCAGCGGCAATCCCGCCGCCTGTTCGGCCTTCCAGTGGGTCAGTGCCTCGGCGGCCGGGTTCATGTAGGCAATCGCTCCGTCGACGTCGGTCGTGATGACCGCATCGCCGATCGACTGCAGGGTGATCTGCGCCCGATCCTTTTCCAGCTGCAGGGCATCGGCAAACGCGTGCCGCTGCTTGAGCAGCTTGTGGGTGCGCATCAGCGCCAGCGCAATCAGGCCCAGTGCGGTGGCAAGGTTGATCAGCAGCAGCAGGCGAAGGATCATTCGCGAGCCTTCGCCCAATGCATCGCTGAATGCCTTGGCCGCAGGCGTTACGCCGTCATTGATGGCAAAAATTCGGTCTTTCCAGCGAGTGACATCGGCACTGGACGCCTGGCCGTCGGTAATCCGCTGGTGCATTTCGTTGGCAACTTCATCGAGCTGCCCCAGGTAGGAGTCGCCTACAGTCCACAAGTCGATGGCCTTCTCCAGGTAGCTGAAGTGGCGGAAATTGAGGTAGAGCCAGATCAGGCTGGACACATCGTCCGGGTGATTGCCCCCTTTGAGAATGGCTACACGGGCCGCCTCGAGGTTGGGCGGCTCGTGATCCAGCGCCAGGCGCAGCTCATGCCCGCCATGGGGCACTGCTATCGCGGTCTGGTATTTGAGGAAAATTGCCTCGTCGCGATTTTCCGCGTAGAGGTTCAGGTAATAGATGGCATCTTTCTGCCCTTTCGACCACAGGCTTTCGCCAGCTACATAGCCGCGAACCGCCGATAGTACGTAGAGGCTGAAGCCGCCAAGCAACGCCTGAAATAACACGACGGCAATAAATGGCCAGACGATGCCCAGCAACCGTGGAGTTCCGAGAGTCCGCGTTTGATTCATGAGGTCCCTTGTATTAGCACTGCCAGATCAGCATCCCGACGTGATCGCTACACCCAGACTAGGGGGCGTTCTCGCTCCCGGCAAGTTGGACCCCTGCCGGCGTGACTAGTGCTGCTGCAAATGCCCGTAGAGCTTGGCGTATAAGCCACCGTCGGCGATCAGCTGCTGATGGTCGCCATCCTCGGCGATCTGCCCACCGTCGAACACCAGCACCCGGTCCGCCTGTTTCACCGCGGACAGTCGGTGGGCGATGATCAGTGTGGTGCGATGGCTGAGGAACCGGGTCAACGCCTGGTGCAGGTTGTATTCGGTGGCGGCGTCCAGCGCCGAGGTGGCCTCGTCGAGGATCACTACCTTGGGCTCGGCCAGGACCATGCGGGCAATCGCCAGGCGCTGACGCTGGCCGCCTGACAAGCGCACGCCGGATCGGCCGACGATGCTGTCCAGGCCATTGGGCAATTCGCGCACGGTGTGATCCAGCTGGGCAATTTCCAGGGCCTGCCAACAGGCTTCGTCGCTGCGTTCGCGGCCCATGGTCAGGTTGGCCCGCACGGTGTCGTTGAACAGTGCCGGATGCTGCAACACCACCGCGACATTTTCGCGCACGGTTTCCAGGCCGATTTCTTCCTGGGTCGAACCACCAAAGCGAATCGTCCCGGCCAGCGGCGTGTACAGGCCCAGCAGCAGCTGCACCAACGTGCTCTTGCCGCCGCCACTGGCACCGACAATCGCGACCTTTTCGCCCGGGGCGATCGACAGGTTCATCTTGTTCAGGACCAGGTCATCACCATAACTGAAGCTCAGCCCCTGGACTTCGATGCCCACGGTTTCACGGCCCTGGAACGGGTCGACGCCGCCCTGGTACTGCGGTTCATCCGCCCGGGCCAGCAGTTCGTTGATCCGCGACAGAGCCCCACCAGCGGCATAAAAGGCGTATTGCAGGTTCAACAGCTGCTCCACCGGGCCAATCATGAACCACAGGTAACTGAAGACCGCGAGCATCTGGCCGATGGAGAGGTCGGAAAACAGCACGGTGAGCATTGCTGCGGCGCGAAAGATATCGATACCGAACTGGAACAGCAGGCCGCTGGCGCGGTTCGACGCATCGGTCTTCCATTGGGAGGTGATCGCGTAGTCCCGCACTTCCCGTGCGCGCTGCCCGAGACGGCCGAGGAAAAAGCCCTGGCGGTTGCCGGCACGCACTTCCTGGATGGAGTCGAGGGTTTCGGTAAGGGCCTGGGTGAAGCGCGAGGTGCTGTCGTTCTCCAGCTTCTTCAAGTGCTTGACCCGTTTGCCCAGCAACACCGTGGCGTAGATCACCAGCGGGTTGAACAGCATGATCAGCAACGCCAGCTTCCAGTGCATCCACACCAGGATGCTCGCCGTTCCGACCAGGGTCAGCATGGCCACAAGGAACCGGCTGAGGGTCTCGCCGACAAATTTGTCGAGGGTGTCGAGATCGGTCACCAGATGCGTGGTAACCGTACCGCTGCCCAGGCTTTCGTATTCCCCCAGGGAGATTCGCTTGAGCCGTTCGATCAGGCGCAAGCGAATGCGGTAGACAATGTCCTTGGCCAGCGCCGCGAACAGGCGCGCCTGCACCACGTTGAACAACAGGGCCGCGCAACGCAGGCTCAGGGTCACCAGCAGCATCAGGCCAATGTAGCCAGCCGCTTTCTGCCAATGTTCAGGCAGTGCGTGGTTCATGATTTGCAGCGCAGAATCGCCGTGCCCCAGCAGCACTTCATCCACGAGCAGTGGCAGCAGGAGGGGAATAGGTACGCTGCACAAGGTAGCCAGTACCGCGACGCCGTTGGCGATCCACAAGGCTTTTTTATGCTGCAGGGCCAGGCGACGTATTTCAGCCCAGCTCAGTCGATCGATACGCTTGGGAGATGGCTCATCGTCGGGCAGGTCATGCACAGGCGGCGCGCTCCAGCCAGCGGCCGAGTAATGGCGACAGCTCGCTGAACGGTTGATAACCATTGGTCAACAGTGCCAATTGCCCGTCCCGCTCGGCCAGCAGAGTGGGAAAGCCGGCAATTCCCAGATCCTGGACCCAGGTGAAATCGGCAGCGGTCGCGGCGTGTTGATCGGCACGGTCAAATGCCGCTGCGAACTCGATGCGCGGTACCCCGGCCTGTTCCGCCAACTCGACCAGGACACTGGCCTGGGTCACATCGCGACCTTCGGCATAAAACGCATGCTGAATCAAACCCAGCAAGTTCCACGCACAATCCGCTGCCAGGCTGCGCGCGGTGACCAGCGCCCGGCACGCCGGTTCGGTATCGTAGACAAAACCGTCGGGCAATGCCCCTTCCAGCTTGAACGGTTGGCCGGTGGCGTCAGTCACCGCCTGCCAGTGTTCGAGAATATAACGCCGGGTGGTCGGCTCCAGCGCCGAACCGCTACCGGTGCGCAAGCCGCCCACCACCAGATGCACCTCAACTCCCGCTGCACGCGCCTGCGCGACCAGTGCTTCGGCCACTGGCGCAAAACCCCAGCACCAGGAGCACATCGGGTCCATCACATAGAGCAGGCGGCGCGCAGACATGGGATCAAGCCTCGGTAGGAGTTTGCTTGTAGTTGTAGCCGATCGGGTGCGGCATGTTGCGTGCCTTCGCCAGTTCGATCTGCTTCTGCCGATCGATGGCGCTACGGCGAGTTTTCTCGCTCAGCTTATCCCAGCAATGCGGGCAACTGATGCCTGGCACGTAGTGCTCGGATGCGCGGTCTTGCACGCTGACCGGGGTACGGCAGGCATGACATTGATCGTAGTCGCCTTCGCTCAGGTCGTGGCGCACCGTGACCCGGTTGTCGAAAACAAAACAGTCGCCCTGCCATTTGGTCTCTTCCTGCGGTACTTCTTCGAGGTACTTGAGGATGCCACCCTTGAGGTGATAGACCTCATCGAAGCCCTGGCTGAGCATGTAGCTCGAAGCCTTTTCGCAACGAATGCCGCCGGTGCAGAACATCGCGACCTTCTTGTGCACCGCCGGGTCGAAGTGTTCCTTGATGTAGTCGGGGAACTCGCGAAAGCTGGTGGTCTTCGGATCAATGGCGCCTTCGAAGGTGCCGATGGCGACTTCGTAGTCGTTGCGGGTGTCGATCAACAGCACTTCAGGGTCGCTGATCAGGGCGTTCCAGTTCTCTGGATCGACGTAAGTCCCGACTTTTTTGTTCGGGTCCACGCCTTCGACGCCGAGGGTGACGATTTCTTTCTTGAGCTTGACCTTGGTGCGGTTGAACGGCTGCTCGTCGCAGTACGACTCCTTGTGATCGATATCGTCCATGCGCGGGTCGTTCTTGAGCCAGGCCATCAGCCCGTCGATGCCTTCGCGGCTGCCGGACACGGTGCCATTGATGCCTTCTTCGGCGATCAGCAGCGTGCCTTTGATGCCGTTGTCGGCCATTGCCTGCAGCAGGGGCTCGCGCAGGGCGACGTAATCTTCCAGGGTGACGAACTTGTACAGTGCCGCCACAACAATCTGTTGCGTCATCAGGTGCTTCTCCAGGTGGCTACCCTCGTAAGGGGTGAACCGGATTCAAAAAAAAACGCGCCGGGTTAGCGGCGCGTTGCGGATTCTAGCAAAAAAAATGTGGTTTCTGTAGGAGCAAGGCTCGCCCGCGATGGCGATCTTGAGGACGCTATCGCCGGCAAGCCGGGCTCCTACAAGTGCTGATTTTAGTGCTTGCTACCGCCAGCACAGGTCGGCGAGGCCGGGGCCGCGTCCATCTGTGCCCATTCCTCAGGCGTGTAGGTATGCAGCGCCAACGCATGAAACTCGCCCATCAGCTCGCCAAGCGTGCCGTAGACTTTCTGGTGACGCTTGACGCGGTTGAGCCCCTCGAACTGCTGACTGACAACCACGGCCTTGAAGTGAGTCTGTAACCCACGACTGTGCATGTGGCTCTCATCCAGCACCTGCAGATGCTCGGGTTGTAACAGGCCCAGCGTCGATTCAATGCGTTGTTGCATGGTCATACCTGGCTCCGCTTAAGGCTTTTTCTTGGCCGGAGCAGCGCCTTTAGGCTCGAGCTCCGCAGTCATGTCAGCCAGCAGCTTGTTGACCACAGGCACCGCGCTTTCGAGCTTGGCCTGAGTCATCTGGGCCGATTGCTGGGTCAGCTGAGGCATTTTTTCCAGGACTTTCTTGCCCAGTGGCGACTGGTAGAAAGCGACCAGGTCCTTGAGCTCGGATTCGCTGAAGTTGGTGGTATAGAGCTTGACCATGTCCGGCTTCAGCTTGTTCCAGCCAATGGCTTGGTCCAGCGCTGCGTTAGCCTTGGCCTGGTACGTTTCCAGCAGGGCTTTCTTCGACTCAGGGGCTTTGGTTTGTTGAAAGCGCTGAGCGAACATTTGCTGCACTTGCATGTACACCGGAGTGCCCAGTTTGTCAGCGTGCGCCAGGGTCAGGAAAGCCTCGGCACTTGCGTTGTGGCTGGCGGTATCGGCAAAAACAGGGCCGCTGGCGCAAACCAGTGCAACCGCGGTACAGATGGCACGAAGACGAGTCATCGAGTTTCCTTTTCTAGCAGGCGAGGTAAAACCCCAAGGGCGTCCATTCTGCGCCTAAAAAACTCTGTCACTCAACCCCAAGCCTTGTGGGGCCTTATTTAGAGGGGGCAGGGAGGCAAATTCGACACCGATGGAACCACCATAGACGATCACGGCCTAAACTGCGCTAACAGACCTACAGGAGTGTGCAGAATGAGCCGTATCGAAACCGACAGCCTCGGCCAGGTTGAAGTCCCGGATGAGGCCTACTGGGGCGCTCAGACGCAACGCTCGCTGGTCAATTTCGCCATTGGCAACGAACGCATGCCACTGGCGGTGCTGCATGCGCTGGCCTTGATCAAGAAAGCTGCGGCGCGGGTCAATGACCGTAACGGCGACGTGCCGGCCGACATTGCCCGGCTGATCGAACAGGCGGCCGACGAAGTGCTCGACGGCAGCCACGATGATCAATTCCCTCTGGTGGTCTGGCAGACCGGCAGCGGCACCCAGAGCAACATGAACGTCAATGAGGTGATCGCCGGTCGCGCCAATGAATTGGCCGGCAGACCGCGCGGCGGCAAGTCGCCAGTACACCCCAACGATCATGTCAACCGCTCCCAGAGCTCCAACGACTGCTTCCCCACTGCCATGCATATTGCGGCGGCCCAGGCTGTGCAACAGCATTTGCTGCCGGCGATCAACGAACTGTCCGGTGGCCTGGCCGAGCTGTCCGCCCGCCATATGAAACTGGTGAAGACTGGCCGGACGCACATGATGGACGCCACACCGATCACCTTTGGCCAGGAACTGTCGGCATTCATCGCGCAGCTGGACTACGCCGAACGAGCGATCCGCAGCGCATTGCCCGCCGTCTATGAACTGGCCCAGGGCGGCACTGCGGTGGGCACCGGATTAAATTCGCCGCACGGCTTCGGCGAAGCGATCGCGGCCGAACTGGCGGCTCTCTCCGGCCTGCCATTTGTCACCGCGCCCAACAAATTTGCCGCGCTGGCCGGGCATGAGCCTTTGACCACCTTGTCTGGCGCGTTGAAGACCCTTGCCGTGACCCTGATGAAAATCGCCAACGACCTGCGCCTTCTGGGGTCGGGACCACGCGCCGGTTTTGCCGAAGTGAAATTGCCAGCCAACGAGCCAGGCAGCTCGATCATGCCGGGCAAGGTCAATCCGACCCAATGCGAGGCCTTGTCGATGCTGGCTTGCCAGGTCATGGGCAATGACGTCGCCATCGGTTTTGCGGCAAGCCAGGGGCATCTGCAACTGAACGTGTTCAAGCCGGTGATCATCCACAACCTGCTGCAATCGATCCGCCTGCTGGCCGATGGCTGCAGCAACTTTCAGCAGCATTGCATTGCCGGGCTGGAACCGGATGCGCAGAAAATGGCTGAGCATCTGGAGCGTGGCTTGATGCTGGTGACGGCGTTGAACCCGCATATTGGCTATGACAAGTCGGCGGAGATCGCCAAGAAAGCCTACGGCGAAGGGCTGACGTTGCGTGAGGCGGCTTTGCAGCTGGGCTATCTGACAGATGCCGAGTTCGATGCCTGGGTGCGGCCGGAGAATATGTTGGAGGCTGGAGCCAAGGGTTAAATGATGTAGCGTCTGGTGGCCAGTCATCGCGGGCAAGCCTTGCTCCCACAGGTTCAGTGCTCACACATAGGTCCTGTGTCTACACATAGGTCCTGTGTCTACACAATAGGTCCTGTGTCTACACATAGGTCCTGTGTCTACACAATAGGTCCTGTGTCCACACATAGGTCCTGTGTATACACACCGACCCTTCTGTGCTTACACACAGGTCCTGTGTCTCCACACTGAACCTTCTGTGCTTACACACAGGACCTGTGTCAACACACTGAATCTGTGGGAGCAAGGCTTGCCCGCGATGAACGATTACACGGTCTAACTGGCCGCCAACCGCGCCCTGCGCGCCCGCAGCCCGGCAATCAACGAAGGCCCCAACGCCACCAGCGCCGAGCCCAAGACCACCAGCACTGCCCCGCCATACCCCAGGCCATTGATGGTTTCGGCATGCACATACTCAGGCCACAGCCAGGCCGCCATCGCCACTGCCGCAAAGGTCACCAAGGGCGTGATCGCCAGCGTCGCACTCACCCGCGAAGCCTCCCAATGGGCCAGCGCCTCGGCAAACGCGCCATAAGCGATCAATGTGTTCATGCAGCACGCCAACAGCAACCAGCCCTGCAGCGGGCTCAGTTGCAGCACTTCCAGGGGATGCACCCAGGGTGTCAGCAACAAGCCGCAAAACAGGTAGATCACCATCATGACCTGCAGCGAATTCCATACCGTCAGTAATTGCTTCTGGCCCAACGCATAGAAGGTCCAGACCGTGGACGCCAGCAACACCAGCAGCACCCCAGCGGTGTAATCGCTCAGGGAAGTGAGCAACTCAGTCAGGCGCTGGTTGAAAAACAGTCCGAAGCCAATCAGCAGCACCAGCAGCCCAACCCCCTGCCCTACGCTGAAACGCTCCTTGAACACAAACAGGCTGGCAATCAGCAACATGATCGGGCCCATCTGCACCACCAGTTGCGCCGTGCCGGGGCTAAGCAGGTTCAGGCCCATCAGGTACAGCACATAGTTGCCCACCAGCCCCAGCACGGCCATCAGCACCAGCCAGCCACCGCGCGGGCCGAGCACTTTGCGACTGGGCAGGCGCCTGGTCGCCGCCAGGTAAATGAACAGGCAACTGCCGGACACCATCAGGCGAAACCAGGTCACCGTTACCGGGTCCATGACCAGCAGGACTTGTTTGAGCTTGATCGGCAGGATTCCCCACAACAGCGCGGTCAACAAGGCCAGGAACAGGCCGTAGACCCAGCGACCGGATGAAATGTGCATGCGTACCTCAACAAGGCCAGACGGCTAGAACGGTCATTCTAGGCGCATGTACTGCAGGTACACAGGCACAGTTGCCAGTTTGCCGCGCATGCAACTGTGCAGGTCGCATGCCGTCGATCGGTTGATTGAGCGCGCGAACGGGTTCAGACATAAGCTGATTGGATCCACCCATCGGACTGCACTTTCAGGAGAACCTCATGTACGGCATGCGCGCCCAGGACAACGCCCCCGCTACGCATTTTCGCAGTGACCGGTTGTGTCGAGTAAACGGCGAGCTTTATTTCAGTACTCGGGAAAACACCCTGGAGGGGCCGTTTGAAAATCCTGAAGTAGCAGCTCGCGAGATTCAGGCTTATATCGAGCGGATGCAGAGGATGAGTGCCCGGCGCTAGACCGAGGTGCGACCATTCGCGAGCAAGCCCGCTCCCACAGTTTTTTGATGAGTAGATCATTTTGTGGGAGCGGGCTTGCTCGCGAACGCTATTTCACAATCTGCACAAAAATGCCGGTCATTAGCGCACCGCTTCAAACAACCCGGTAGCTCCCATGCCCCCGCCAACGCACATTGTCACCACGCCATAACGCAGTTTGCGCCGCTGCAACTCACGCACCAGATGCCCGACCTGCCGCGATCCGGTCATACCGAACGGGTGCCCGATGGAAATCGAGCCGCCGTTGACGTTGTACCTGGCGTTATCGATTTCCAGACGGTTACGGCTGTAGAGGCACTGCGAAGCAAACGCTTCGTTGAGTTCCCACAGATCGATATCGGCTACCTGCAACCCTTTGGCCTTGAGCAATTTCGGCACCGAGAACACCGGGCCAATGCCCATTTCATCAGGTTCGCAACCCGCCACGGTGAAGCCGCGGAAGAACGCCATGGGCTTCAACCCCAGCTCCAGGGCTTTCTCCAAGCTCATTACCAGGGTCATGGAAGCACCGTCAGACAACTGCGAGGAGTTGCCGGCAGTCACCGAACCGTCTTCGGCAAACACCGGCTTCAAACCTGCCAGGCTTTCCAGGGTGGTGTCGGGGCGATTGCAGTCGTCGCGATCGACGATGCCGTCGAGGATTTGCACCTCACCGCTGTTCTTGTCCTCGACTCGGTATTTCACCGCCATCGGCACGATTTCATCGTCGAACAATCCAGCGGCCTGGGCCTGCGCCGTACGCTGCTGGCTTTGCAGCGCATAGCGATCCTGTTCTTCGCGGCTGACGTTATAGCGCCGCGCAACGATCTCGGCGGTCTGGCCCATGGGAAAGTAGATACCCGGCACCTGCTCCTTGAGCAATGGGTTGATCAGGTTGTCAGTATTGACGCTTTTCATGGTCAGGCTGATCGACTCGACGCCGCCCGCAACGATGATGTCGCTGCAGCCCGAAGCGATCTGGTTGGCGGCGATGGCAATCGCTTGCAACCCCGACGAACAGAAACGGTTGAGGGTCATGCCGGCGGTGCCGATGCCCAGGCGCGACAACACCGCCACGTTACGGCCGATGTTGTAACCCTGGGCGCCTTCGTTGGAACCGGCGCCGACGATGCAATCCTCGACGCTGGCCGGGTCGATGCCCGTGCGCGCCAACAATGCGTTGACGCAATGCGCCGCCATATCGTCAGGTCGGGTCTGGTTGAATTTGCCGCGAAAGGATTTGGCCAGGCCGGTCCGTACGCTGTCGACGATCACCACTTCACGCATGGCATACCTCATTGTTGTTGTCGGTTGAGAGTGGACTGAGCATAGATCCACCCCACAACCGGCCGCGACAATCATTCACCTCGCATATGCGCAACTATCGGTTCACTTCTTGCTTTTCTTGGCTTTGCGGTCGGATTTTTCAAACGCTTCCTCCAGCGCGCTGTTGATCGTGCGCAGCACTTTGACCCGCGCCCAGCGCTTGTCATTGGCTTCCACCAGGGTCCACAGCGAAATATCGGTGCTGGTGCGATCCACCATGTCACCCACCGCAGCGCGATAGGCATCCCACTTTTCGCGGTTGCGCCAATCGTCCTCGGTGATCTTGAAGCGCTTGAAGGGAATCGCCTCCCGAGCCTGGAAACGCTCCAGTTGAGTCTGCTTGTCGATGGCCAGCCAGAACTTGACCACAATCACCCCGGAATCGACGATCTGTTCCTCGAAGTCATTGATCTCGCTGTAGGCGCGCAACCAGTCCGCCGGGGGGCAGAAGCCCTCTATTCGCTCCACCAGCACCCGCCCGTACCAGGAGCGATCGAACACGGTGAACTTGCCCTTGGCCGGGATGTGCCGCCAGAACCGCCACAGATAGGGCTGAGCCCGTTCCTCTTCGGTCGGCGCGGCAATCGGCACGATGCTGTACTGCCGCGGATCCAGGGCCGCCGCCACCCGGCGAATCGCCCCGCCCTTGCCTGCGGCGTCATTGCCTTCAAAGACCGTGACCAGCGCGTGGCGACGCATGCGTTTGTCGCGCATCAGGCCGGAGAATCGCGCCTGTTCGGTGATCAGCTGTTCTTCGTAATCGTCCTTGTCGAGGCGCAGGGTCAAGTCCAGGCTGTCGAGCAGGTTCAACTGGTCGACGCTGGTGGGCAGCGGTGCGGCGTTGACTTTCTCCGGGTGCAGCGATGAGCGCTTGAGCGCGCCTTGCAAGCCGGCGAGCAGAATTCGCCCCACCGCCAGGCTGCGGTAGTGCGGGTCAACGCCTTCGATCACGTGCCAGGGCGCATAGTCGCGGCTTGTACGGCGCATGATGCGCTCGCCGTATTTGACGAATTTGTCGTAGGTCTGGGATTGCTGCCAGTCCAGCGGACTGATGCGCCAGCTGTGCAAGGGATCGTCCGCCAGCGCCTTGAGGCGCGCCTTCATCTGCTTCTTGGACAGGTGGAACCAGAACTTGAAGATCAGCGCGCCTTCGTCGCACAACATCTGTTCCAGGCGTTCGGCGGCGTTGATGCTTTGGTCGAGCCGCGGATTCTTGATCACGCCATGGACTCGATCCTGGAGCATCTGGCTGTACCAGTTGCCGAAGAAAATCCCCATGCGGCCCTTGGCCGGTAGCATCCGCCAGTAGCGCCAGGCCGGTGGGCGGGCCAGCTCTTCGTCGGTCTGCTGATCAAAGGTGCGCACTTCGATCAGGCGCGGGTCCATCCACTCGTTGAGCAACTTGACCGTCTCGCCCTTGCCGGCGCCTTCGATGCCGTTGATCAGGACGATGACCGGAAAGCGTTGCTGCTGCTGGAGTTCGAACTGAGCTTCAAGCAACGCCTCGCGCAACGCGGGCACTTCGGCCTCGTAGGTTTCTTTATCGATGAAATGACCGATTTCAGCAGATTCGAACATGGATGGCTCCCTTCCCGGATTGAGCAAGACTAGCGGATTGACCTCCCCTGCGTGCTAGAAATCCCTCTGTCGTACTCCTGTAGCAGCTGCCGAAGGCTGCGTTCGAGCGCGTAGCGGTCGTTAATCCTGAAGTCCCGTGGCACCTGAAAAATACATTGAATGGTTTGGCGACCGCTCCGCGCTCGAACGCAGCCTTCGGCAGCTGCTACAAGGTTGCATCGGCTAGAATGGCGTCCTTGACGATGCCGAGCCTGCCATGAAATCCGTATTACCCCACGCCCAGCTCGACTGGGACGACCAGGGACTCCCACGTTCGCGGGTGTTCGACGACGTATATTTTTCCGATCTGTCGGGGCTCGATGAAACCCGTTACGTGTTCCTTGAGCAAAATGCTCTGAGCGAGCGATTTGCCGCGCTGCAGGCCGGTCAGCGGCTGGTGATTGGCGAAACTGGATTCGGCACCGGCCTGAACTTCCTCTGTGCCTGGCAGTTGTTCGAGCAACAGGCAGTGCCTGGCGCGCGACTGCATTTTGTCAGCGTCGAGAAATATCCGCTGAGCCTGCCAGACCTGCAGCGCGCGTTGGCGCTGTGGCCTGAGCTCAAGTTGTTCGCCGATCAACTGCTGGCGCAATACGTGGCCATCCATCAAGGCTTCCAGCGCCTGGTCCTGGACAACGGCCGCGTCACCCTGACGCTGCTGATCGGCGATGCACTCGAACAATTGCCGCAACTGGACGCGCAAATTGATGCCTGGTTTCTCGATGGCTTCGCTCCGGCAAAAAACCCCGACATGTGGACCGCCGAACTGTTTGCCGAACTGGCCCGCCTGGCGGCGCCCGGCTCCACCATCAGTACCTTTACCAGTACCGGTTGGGTGCGCCGCTTGCTGAATGCGGCGGGTTTCAAGATGAAGCGCACTCCCGGCATTGGTCATAAATGGGAAATACTGCGTGGAGTGTTTGTCGGCTGGCCGCCAGATGCAGCCCCGCCGCCTCAGCCCAAACCGTGGTTCGCGCGTCCGCAGCCACTGGCTGGCGAGCGCCATGCCCTGGTAATCGGTGCGGGGCTGGCCGGCTGTGCGACGGCTGGCAGCCTGGCGGCACGCGGTTGGCGCGTCAGCCTGCTGGAGCGTCACGCTGCGCTGGCGCAGGAAGCGTCGGGCAATCCCCAGGGCGTGTTGTATCTCAAGCTTTCGGCCCATGGCACGGCATTGTCACAGCTGATTGTCAGTGGTTTTGGTTACACCCGGCGTGTGCTCGAACATCTGCAACGGGGCGCCGACTGGGACAATTGTGGGGTTCTGCAACTGGCGTTCAACGCCAAGGAAGCCGACCGCCAGGCACAACTGGCGGCCGCCTTTCCCGCCGACCTGCTGCACGTAGTGGATCGCGAATACGCCGAGGTTCGCGCGGGCATCGCGCTGCCATCAGGCGGCCTGTTTTATCCCGAGGGTGGTTGGGTGCATCCGCCAGCCCTGTGCGCCTGGCAGGCCGCTCATCCGAATATCGAAGTCCTGCCCCATCACGAGGCGATGCAACTGCGCCGTGTCCATGGGCAATGGCAAGCGTGGGACGGCGACAGGTTGCTGGCCGAAGCGCCAGTGGTGGTGCTGGCCGGCGCTGCCGAGATTAAACGTTTCGACTTCAGCAGCGACTTGCCGCTCAAGCGGATTCGAGGCCAGATCACGCGCCTGCCCCAGACGGTAGACAGCCAAAGCCTGAGCACGGTGGTATGCGCCGAAGGCTACGTTGCACCGGCACGCCTGGGAGAACACACCCTGGGCGCCAGCTTCGATTTCACCAACGACGACCTGACTCCGACGGCGGCCGAACATGTCGGCAACTTGCAGATGCTCGAGGAAATATCCAACGATCTGGTCACCCGCCTGGGTGCAGGCAATTTGCAACCGGAGGCACTGGAAGGCCGCGCTGCGTTCCGCTGTACCAGCCCGGATTATCTGCCGATAGTCGGCCCGCTGGCCGCCGCCCAGGCTTTCACCGACGCCTACAGCGTGCTGGGCAAGGATGCGCGGCAGACGCCGGACATTCCTTGCCCATGGCTGGAGGGTGTGTACATCAACAGCGGTCACGGTTCCCGGGGCTTGATCACCGCGCCGTTGTCAGCCGAGCTGCTGGCAGCCTGGCTGGACAACGAACCCCTGCCGTTGCCCAGGGCCGTGGCCGAGGCGTGCCATCCAAACCGATTTGCCTTGCGGCGGTTGATTCGGGGAAAGGCTTGAAGCAGTCAATCCAGGGCAAAGCAGGTTTTCGCTTCGTCCGCCTCCATCGCCGCCTGGGTCAAGCGCTTTAACAAGCCGGTCTCAGCTGTATTCAGTTCGTCTGCGATGGCGTCGACCCGGGTTCGGTACTGCGCACCAAATGTCGTCTCCTTGGCGATGATGGCCTCCATGCGGGTATGGAAAGGTGCGGTGAGATCGCTGAACTCCTGGCTGTGATGCTCTCTTAGAAAGTCGCTCCAGAACGTGCGACCGCTGATGAACGTCGACAGTTCGGGGGACAGTTCCGCAGTAATGACTTTGCTGTAGGCGGTATCCAAGTCTGCCGGCTTTACACCACCCAGATCCGCGTAACGCATGTGCAGCGGTTGGCCGACGAGTTCGAGCCTGTCAGCCAGGCCGGTGCGGTAAGCCAGTTCCACTTCCACCGGGTCGAGCTTGGGATTGGCACGGGAATACTCACGGGCAATTGTCGCGAGTTTTTCCAGGCGGAACAGGCGCCGCCCAAGATCCAACAATCGGGCGGCACGATCATGGGCATTAGCGGACTGGCGGACCACCGTGTGAATATCCACGGCCACCTCAAGGTTACTGAAGATAGTGGCCGCCGAATCAGCGCAATTGGCCCTGACCGCCATCGCCAGCAATTGCTCGCACAACGCCTTGTCGCTGCGGGTTGCCTCGATGACCTCCCACACCCTGCGGGTCATGTCCTCATGCACGAAGCGGCTATCTGCAGTGCCCCCGACCTCTGCCAGCAACTCGAAGAATTCTGCCGATTTGGGTTCGTTTTTCAACGCCAGCCATGCGCGGTTACGCTCGACATAAGACTGTTCGACACGTTTGGGCATCCACAAGTCCCGAGCCCTCACCTCATTGAGCACCGCAGTAGAATTGTCCAGCAGGCCCATTCCGATGCCCAAATTATCACGGTAGGCTCTCAGCTTCTCGAGACTGGCAGCAGAGACCGGGTTGCCCCTGAGGTTGATGGCTTGCGCAAATCGTGGAGGCATTTGAAACAGCCAGTCTGGTAACTCGAGTATCTTGTTGGTTCGCAAGTCGACGAAGTCCAAATACGGCAGGCGCGAAAGCCCGACCGGCAGTTCTGTGGTGTGGGTATCGCTCAGAAACAAAGTCTGCAGATCAAACATCTTGCTGACGTCAATCGTGGCGCCCAGGCGATTGCCGCCGAGGCCCAGCGTGCGCAAATTGCGCAGGTCGGCCAGCTTACGCAAGGTATGTTCGGTCAGACTTATCTGATTGCCATCCAGCCGCAGTTGTTCGAGGTTGGGCATGTGGGAGATCACTTCCGGCAATCGAGTGAGTTGATTGCGCTGCAGCTCCAGACTCTCCAGCCCTTTGAACGGCCGAAGAAAATACGCCAGCTCATCACCGGCCTGCATGTCGTTGATGGCCAGGTTGCGCACATGCGCGACATCGGCTTCTGTCAGGGCCGGCAACGGGCCGGTCGGATTGCTCGCCAGCGTCAGCGTTGTGACCGGCTGGTTGCGCGGCCAAAATGGATGCGAGACCCGGCGCCAGCAGTTTTCGATGGCATTGGCTACCTGACGCCGGCTCACGCGAAAATCCTCGAGTTTGCCTGTCAGCTTTTTCATCTGCGCTTCGTCGTCGCGCCAGGCGTGCAACACCTTGCGCAGTTGGCGCAGTTGCTGGGCCAATTCCTTGATTTTGTTTACCCGCTGCATGTGGGTAGTGCCGGCCTCGTCGAGAAACGCCGAAACCTGTGTTTCAGTGAACAGCGGATAGAGCTTTCTGACTTTACGGATCAGGCTTCGTGGGTAAACATTCGCTACCGGGGTATCTGCCTGGACACACGCAGCGAGGTGTTTGGGTATCTCGCTACGCTCACCTCGCAGCACCTGGCCGCTATGCTGAGGATCGCCAGAAGCAGCTCGCACCAACCGTGATCGAAGGGTCGCGACATCTGCGGCAGCGGTACCCGTGAACCCCATGCGCGTGCGTTGACTGGCAGGCAATCTATCCAGGATCGCCTCAACCAGCGTGGCGCGGGTCAGGGTCGAAGAAACGTCGCCGGTCATTTGGGTGACTTGATATCCCGTGCTGGTCTTGACGATCACGCCCCGCGACAGGGCGTCGGTTTCGCCCACGGAATCGAGCAGGGTACCGGTCGTGGTGCCCTCGCGTACTTCCAGTCGATAGCCATCGTCCCAACCTTGCACACGGTCCATCAGCCCCAGCGCCAGTTTGTCGGTGTCGGCAGTGGCAAGTTGCGGGCGATACAGCCCCATGAGGGCCCGGTCCATTTTTACTCCGGCGCGAGCCGCACCGAGCTGTCGATCCAGATCCACCCCTGGCATTTTGCGGTCACGCAAAAAGCTGCGATCCCTGGCTGAGGCCTGCTCCAGCACTTCCTGGCTCACGCGGGTGGGAAGGCCTGCGGCGTGCTCGCCCAGGGTCGCAACGTCACCGGAGGCCTTGCCGTCATACCGCTTGTAAAGCCATTCATGCAGCGCTCGCCGATCGCTGCTGAGGTGTGCCGCGATCTTCTTTGCCAGTAACGACGCTTGCGACTCAGTGGTCGAGCTGCCGATCATGGCTTCGACTTCTTCGGGATAGAGACCTTCGATAACTGTATCGAGCAGGCTGCCGGCATCTTTCTCGGCTGATGTCACATGCACGCTGTTGGCGTCATCATCTTCCGGAGCGGTTTCTGGAAAGCGGGACTCGACCAGGTCATCAGCGTCCCATACTTCAATAAAGCGGTCAGCCGGCCAGCCCGCCAATCTGGGCAGCGTATGCAGTTGCTCCTGGGCAAAGGCCGGGTTCGCCGTCTCGCCCTGCTCCATTGCGGCGATCAGTCGGGTAATGCGCTGATCAATGTTAAACCGCTCGATGCAGTCGTTCAGTCGCTGCGGCAACGCGAGGTTGCTTTCATGCAGGTAGTGCAAGTCGTCCGGCGTAACTGCGCAGATGTCGGCGATGGCCTGCACGTCGCTTTCCAATGCAGGCAGGCGCCGACTTGTGCGCCCCAACGCGTAGGCACCGTCGCGCCACTCGTGCGCGTGCTCATAAACATGGCGCCATCCACCTTCCACATTTTTCTCGACCGCTGGCTGGAAGGCGTCCTTGTGTACGGGATGGTTAATATTCCATGACGAGCCGTCAGCGTTTCGGATAACTTCGTATCGCGCCCCATCCATGACGAGCGAAGTCCGGCCTCCATGGTGGTACAGCCCCGAAGAGTCAGGCTGCACATTCGCTGGCAGGGTCGCGGTCTGCTTATATGATTCGAGGTCGGGCTTCCACAATCTGGTTTTGCCATCGGCGCGAGTTATGGCCTCGAAGCCGTCGAAGAACTTCGCCTGCTCCTTTATTCCTCTTTTGAATGCTGTCGAGATGACCTTGCCCCCCGCAGCAAATGCCGCCATTTGCGCGAGGTTCTCAACGATATTCAGCACATGTGACAAGGCCGACTTGCGCTCATCATGTGTCCAGTCCACTACCCCTTCGTACACCTCGATGACGATATCGCCCACGGCCGTCAGCAACATCAGGTTGCCAATCACGGGCACGAACAGAGCGGCCGCGTTCAGCAGCACAAGACCGCCGTCGAGCAGCATTTGAATGGTTTTTTCCCGTTGTTGCTCGTCGACCTCTGCTGTGGGCACCGCAAGAATTTGCGCGTCGAGCTGGGTTTTGCTAACGAAGCTGCTGTAGAAAAAGTCCGCGACGCAGGTATCCGCAGGAGTCGCAGTGAGCGCGCCCAGCGTCCTGCCCTTATCAAATTTCTTTAAGAAGTCGGCTTTATCGTGACCGTGCAGGTACTGCTCGACGAAAAATTTTCGGTAACTTTTACTCTGCAGTTTAAGCGTGAGGTAAACCTTGAACTCATCCAGCGAGGCGTATTCAAAGAGCGGCCGTCGCGGTTCGTTCGGCATGTACACCACGCACTTGGCCTTAGTGTCGGTATCGATGGAAACCTTGGTGAATACCAGTACGCCGCAGATGCAAGTGTCATGGATGGTCAATCCCTGCCAGAGCACCGGCCCGCCATCGAACCGCGCATCTTTCGTTTGAGCCGCAGGGACATCTTGTTCAATCACGCTCGACAGCAGGGTGTAGACCGCCGGGCTGATGTCTTTTTTTAGCCGGGCGATGTGAAGGGCCACTTGCATATCCAGCACCTTCAAGCGGCGGATATCCAAGGTGGAGGGGCGATCATCGGCAGGTGTAGCCGGGGCAGGTCTGGCCGGCAGCGCCAGGGCCGTAGTGATGTGTTGCTGGTAGCGAGCCCCCAGGTCGAGCTCACGACACAGTGCCGCGAATTTTTCCGCGGTGACTTCATTGTCTGTTGAAGCTTTGGCATTGATCAGTAACTTGGCGTCCTTTAACGGACCACCGGGTGTCGCCTGCGCTTGAGTGAAGTTTTCCATGGCGGCCTGCAGCAGGCTGCATGAGGTGGTCGTAACGGTATCCTGCGCGCCAAAGACCGGGAGAGTTCCCGTTGAGGTATATCGCGTTGTAGTGATCGACAGCGTGTCACGCTCGACGTCGAAATCGAGCGTCCACTTGCCTTTGAGGAAAGTGGTCAGTTGCGCTTTGCAAAAGCCATCCAGCGACGTGAGCTTTTCCAGGGCCGTCTTGACCCGCGCTTGCGTATCGAATGACTGCTGGAACGACGACTTCAGCGCCTGCACTATCGTCAGGTCTGCGCTCGCCAACCATTGCGGTATGGCCGTTTGCAGTACTTGAGCCTTGTCCAGATCGGCGGTGTGTTCCACTAACGCCTCCAGGCGTTCGGCGGATGTCATCGGCGCAACCGCAGAAGTGGATTCATCAGTTTCAGTGGGCATGGGCAATTTCCTTATTGCGTTGACAGTCCCCCAGTTTATGAAGCGCCTTAGGCTATTAAAAACTCGAAAAGCTGATCGAACAGCAGCGCCTATGCGCAGCATTTCTCATGCATCACATAATTAATTACCACCGTCGCAATGCGTGTTTTTGCCTTGGTGCGTTTCGCACAACCATGCACCCTTATTACTTATCGATCTAAAACTCCCATGATCTGCACGGGTCAGTTTCTGAGTGCCCGCTATTTTTGGCCGGGTATCGATTGAACCTCCCCAACGGAAAAACCGGTAAGGACTTTATGTGCGGATTAGCTGGCGAGTTACGCTTTGACAATCAACCTGCGGACCTTGCAGCCGTTGAACGAATCACCCATCACCTGGCACCTCGCGGACCCGACGCGTGGGGTTTCCACAGCCAAGGGCCGATTGCCCTGGGCCATCGCCGCCTGAAAATCATGGACCTGTCGGATGGCTCGGCGCAGCCGATGATCGACAACCAGCTGGGTCTGTCCCTGGCATTCAATGGCGCGATTTACAACTTCCCGGAACTGCGTACCGAGCTTGAAAGCCTGGGCTACGCCTTCTATTCCGGCGGTGACACCGAAGTGCTGCTCAAGGGCTATCACGCCTGGGGCGAAGCACTGCTGCCCAAGCTCAACGGCATGTTTGCGTTTGCTATCTGGGAGCGCGACGCCAAGCGCCTGTTCATCGCCCGTGACCGTCTCGGGGTAAAACCGCTGTACCTGTCGCGCACCGGCCAGCGGCTGCGCTTCGCGTCAGCTCTACCGGCACTGCTCAAGGGCGGCGACATCAACCCGATCCTCGATCCGGTGGCGCTCAATCACTACTTGAATTTCCACGCGGTGGTACCCGCTCCGCGCACCTTGCTGGCCGGCATCGAGAAACTGCCGCCGGCTACCTGGATGCGCGTCGAAGCCGATGGCCGCACCGAGCAGAAAACCTGGTGGACCCTGCCCTACGGGCCCCGTGCCGATGAACTGAACCTGACGCTGGAAGACTGGCGCGACCGCGTGCTGGACAGTACCCGAGAAGCAGTCGCGATTCGCCAACGTGCAGCGGTCGACGTCGGCGTATTGCTCTCCGGCGGAGTCGATTCGAGCATGCTTGTGGGCCTGTTGCGCGAAGTCGGGGTGGAAAACCTGTCGACCTTTTCCATCGGCTTTCAGGATGCGGGCGGCGAACGCGGAGACGAGTTCCAGTACTCGGACCTGATTGCCAAGCACTACGGCACCCAACACCATCAGTTGCGCATTGACGAAAAAGAAATTATCGAGCAACTGCCGGCGGCATTCCGCGCCATGAGTGAGCCGATGGTCAGCCATGACTGCATTGCGTTCTACCTGCTGTCGCGCGAAGTGGCCAAACACTGCAAGGTGGTTCAAAGCGGCCAGGGCGCGGATGAGTTGTTCGCCGGTTACCACTGGTATCCGCAAGTGGACGGCGCGGCCGATCCATACGCGGCGTACCGCGAAGCGTTTTTCGACCGCAGCTACGAAGACTACGCAGCGACCGTGCAGCCGAAATGGCTGACAGCGAATGACGCCGCCGGCGACTTCGTGAAGGAACATTTCGCCATGCCGGGCGCCGATGCTGCCGTGGACAAGGCCTTGCGCCTGGACAGCACCGTAATGCTGGTGGACGACCCGGTCAAACGCGTCGACAACATGACCATGGCTTGGGGCCTGGAGGCTCGCACCCCGTTCCTGGACTATCGCCTGGTGGAATTGTCGGCGCGGGTACCCGGCAAATTCAAGCTGCCCGATGGTGGCAAGCAGGTGCTCAAGGAAGCGGCGCGCCTGGTCATTCCAAGTGAAGTGATCGACCGCAAGAAAGGCTACTTCCCGGTCCCCGGCCTCAAGCACTTGCAGGGCGATACGCTCAACTGGGTGCGTGAACTGCTGCTAGACCCAAGCCAGGATCGCGGCCTGTTCAATCCGGCCATGCTTGACCGCCTGCTGACGGACCCACAAGGCCAGTTGACGCCACTGCGCGGTTCCAAGTTGTGGCAACTGGCAGCCCTGAACCTGTGGCTCAGCGAACAAGGAATCTGATCGATGAAACCCCACGCCACGGCTTACAGCCAACGCTTGTTGCGCGGTCAGGCACCTACTTACGAACGCTTGCAGGCGCGCCTGGCTGAAGATGGCAGTGAACCGAGCGCGGCACCGATTGCGCTGCATTGCGGGTGGGGTCGATTGCTGATCGGCCACACCTTCGCCGACCCTGCCAGCCTCGCCCGGGAACTGCTCAACGAAAAACCCGGCGAGCGGGACATCGCGCTCTACGTTGCCGCGCCCCAGCAAGTGTTGGGGCTGGAACCGGCGCAACTGTTCCTCGACCCTTCGGACACGTTGCGCCTGTGGTTCACTGACTATCGCCCGTCCACCCGAGTGTTTCGCGGCTTCCGCATTCGTCGCGCACAGAGTGAGGCGGACTGGCAGGCGATCAATACGCTGTACCAGGCCCGCGGCATGTTGCCCATCGATGCCACCCTGCTGACTCCGCGTCATCTCGGTGGCCCGGTGTACTGGCTGGCCGAGGATGAGGATAGCGGCGCGGTGATCGGCAGTGTGATGGGGCTCAATCATCACAAGGCCTACAACGATCCGGAAAACGGCAGCAGCCTGTGGTGCCTGGCGGTCGACCCGCAGTGTTCACGGCCAGGGGTTGGTGAAGTGCTGGTTCGCCACCTGGTCGAACACTTCATGAGTCGCGGCTTGAGTTACCTGGACCTGTCGGTGCTGCATGATAATCGCCAGGCCAAGAACCTCTACGCCAAGTTGGGTTTTCGCAACCTCTCGACCTTCGCCATCAAACGCAAGAACGGCATCAATCAGCCGCTGTTCCTCGGACCGGGCCCGGAAGCCAATTTCAACCCTTATGCGCGGATCATCGTCGAGGAAGCCCATCGGCGGGGTATTGATGTGCAGGTCGATGACGCCGAGGCCGGGATGTTCACCCTCAGTCATGGCGGGCGTCGGGTGCGTTGCCGCGAGTCCCTGAGCGACCTGACCAGCGCCATCAGCATGAGCCTGTGTCAGGACAAGAGCCTGACGCACAAAGTACTCAAAGCGGCCGGGCTGAAACTGCCATCCCAGCAACTGGCGGGCAATGCCGATGACAACCTGGCATTTCTCGACGAACACGAGCGCGTGGTGGTCAAGCCGCTGGACGGCGAACAGGGGCGCGGCGTAGCGGTGGATTTGCAGACGATCGAAGAGGTTCAGCAAGCCATCGAGTCAGCCCGCCAGTTTGATACGCGGATCCTGCTGGAAAGTTTCCATGAAGGCCTGGACCTGCGAATTCTGGTGATCGGTTTTGAGGTGGTCGCTGCCGCTATTCGCCGACCGGCTGAAGTCGTAGGCGATGGTCAGCACAGCGTCGGCGCACTGATCGAGGCGCAAAGTCGCCGTCGTCAGGCTGCCACTGGAGGTGAAAGCAAAATCCCCCTGGACCACGAAACCGAGCGCACCCTTGCCGCTGCCGGTTACGACTACGAGAGCATTTTGCCGGCAGGTGAGCATCTGTTCGTGCGGCGCACGGCGAACCTGCATACCGGGGGCATTCTTGAGGATGTCACCGGCATCCTGCATCCGACCCTGGTCGATGCGGCTGTGCGGGCCGCCCGGGCGCTGGACATCCCTATGGTCGGGCTCGACCTGCTGGTGCCGGCGGCGGATCAGCAGGAGTACGTGTTTATCGAAGCCAATGAACGCGCCGGGCTGGCCAATCATGAACCGCAACCGACTGCAGAACGCTTTGTGGATTTGCTGTTTCCGCATAGTCAGCCGGCTGTTTCGTAATGATTAAGTGATCCACCGACCCCATCGCGAGCAGGCTCACTCCTACAAGAGTTCGCGGCCGAATTTGAGGAGTGAGCCTGCTCGCGATGACAGTCTCACAGACACACATTTTCCAGACTCATCGAAACCATCGATGCGCTCAACTCATCAGGAGTTTCCATGACCAGTAAAATTCCGGAACCCGATCTCAACTACCTGCAAAAAGTCCTGCTGGAAATGCTCGCCATTCCCAGCCCTACAGGCTTCACCGACACTATCGTGCGTTATGTCGCAGAACGCCTTGAAGAGCTGGGCATTCCCTTCGAAATGACCCGGCGCGGCACCATCCGTGCCACCCTCAAAGGCAAGAAAAACAGCCCCGACCGCGCAGTCTCGGCGCACCTGGACACCATCGGCGCGGCGGTCCGTGCGATCAAGGACAATGGACGCCTGACCCTGGCACCGGTTGGCTGCTGGTCCAGCCGCTTTGCCGAGGGCAGCCGGGTCAGCCTGTTTACCGACAACGGCGTGATTCGCGGCAGCGTATTGCCGTTGATGGCTTCCGGACACGCCTTCAACACTGCCGTGGACGAGATGCCGATCAGCTGGGATCACGTCGAGCTGCGCCTCGATGCCTACTGCGCCACCCGTGCGGACTGTGATTCGCTGGGCATCAGCGTCGGCGATTTCGTGGCCTTCGATCCTCTGCCGGAGTTCACCGAAAGCGGTCACATCAGCGCGCGTCACCTGGACGACAAGGCCGGTGTGGCTGCCCTGCTCGCGGCCATGAAGGCAATCATCGACAGCGGCGAAGAGCTGATGATTGATTGTCACCCGCTGTTTACCATCACCGAGGAAACCGGCAGTGGCGCAGCAGCGGCTTTGCCCTGGGACGTCAGTGAGTTTGTTGGCATCGACATCGCCCCAGTCGCCCCTGGCCAGCATTCCAGCGAACATGCCGTGAGCGTCGCCATGCAGGACTCCGGCGGGCCGTATGACTATCACCTGTCCCGCCACTTGCTGCGCCTGGCCAGCGACAACGAGTTGCCGGTGCGTCGCGACCTGTTCCGCTATTACTTCAGCGATGCGCATTCGGCCGTGACCGCCGGGCATGACATCCGTACCGCCCTCCTCGCCTTCGGCTGCGATGCTACCCATGGCTACGAGCGGACCCATATCGACAGCCTGGCCGCCCTGAGTCGCCTGCTTGGCGCCTACATCCTCAGCCCGCCGGTATTCGCCAGCGATGCGCAGCCGGCGAAGGGTTCGCTGGACCGGTTCAGTCACCAGATCGAACATGACACCCAGATGGAAAGTGATACACGGGTGCCATCGGTAGATAGCCTAGTGGGGCAACGTAACGACAGCTAGGCCTGCTCGGTCGCATTCACTCCCACAGGCTACGAGCCGTCCCGTGAGTACGCGGTCAAATGTGGGAGTGAGCCTGCTCGCGATGGCGGTGGCGATATCGCCACAGTAGTCGAGGGTAGCCGCAGTCATCCAATCGCCGTAGCATCGCGCCATTGTTAAACCGAGGTGCCCATGCTGATTCCCTACGACCAACTTGAAGTCGACACTCTCACCCGCCTGATCGAAGACTTCGTAACCCGCGACGGTACGGACAATGGCGACGACACTCCGCTGGAAACCCGGGTCTTGCGCGTTCGTCAGGCCTTGACCAAGGGCCAGGCGCTGATCGTGTTCGATCCCGAAAGCGAACAATGCCAACTAATGCTCAAGCATGATGTGCCCAAGCATCTGTTCGAGTGAGATGTCCTTTACCGGCGCTTCCTGGGTTTCTTTTCGTTCTGGATGCGCTCGTAGATCTCGCTGCGATGAACGGTAACGTTGCGTGGCGCTTCGACTCCGATGCGCACACTGTCGCCACTGACGGCCAGGATTCGTACGGAAATGGTGTCGCCAATCGAGATCAACTCGGGGGCTACTCGGCTGAGAACTAGCATGGGGTTAGGTCCTACTGGGTTACAGGACCTTGAAGATGCCCGGCAGGTCGCGGCCCATCAATGCGCTGTAGGCAAATCAGTTTTGCCCTACAAGCTTGAGGGAAACACACCGTAGGACGAATCCGACAAAAACGCAGAATGTAAGACTTTTCCTTCAGGAAGCCGATAGGCGCGGACCGAAAAGAATCACCGTCGCGCCAATGACACACAGGGCCACCCCAATCCAGTCCGAGCTCAGCGGCCGTATTCGCTCCACCACCGCCAACCAGCCAATGGACGCCACGATATAGATGCCGCCGTAGGCAGCGTAGGCGCGGCCGGCATAGGTCGCTTCCACTCGGGTCAGCAACAGTGCGAACAGGGTCAAGCTAAGCAGTGCGGGCACGACCCACAGGGCGCTCTTGCCCTGGCGCAACCACATCCAGAACGCGAAGCATCCGGCAATTTCAAACAGGGCGGCGAGGAAGAACCACAGGTAGTTGAGCATAAGGGTCTCGCGAGAATGGCCGATGGCGGCCACCCTAGCGAGGGGCGGAGATTCCGACAAGCTTAGCCTGCGGTTTGTTTGGCTTTGGCGCGCATCTTATCGGCCATGACCGTCATTTCGTTGTACAGCAGTTGCGGATTTTTTTGCTTGATCGCCCAGGCCATGCGGCCTTGCTCATGGGGCAGAATCATGAATTCACCCGCAGCGACCTGTTGATAGATGTAATCGGCAATATCGGCAGCGGTGATCGGAGAGCTTTCGAGCAGCTTACCTACCTGCGCCTTCATCGCGGGTGTCGGGCCACGGAAGGAATCCAGCAAGTTGGTCTGGAAGAACGATGGGCACACCACATGCACTCCGACTTCCTGCTGCGCCAGTTCGATCAGCAGGCTTTCGGACAACGCCACCACGCCAGCCTTGGCCACGTTGTAGTTGCTCATGGCCGGCCCCTGCATCAGCGCGGCCATGGAGGCGATGTTGATGATCTTGCCCTTGCTCTTTTCCAGCAGCGGCAGGAACGCCTTGCAGCCCTTGACCACACCCATCAGGTTGATCGCAATCTGCCAATCCCAGTCCTCCAGGGACAGCTCGCTGAAGAATCCGCCGGAGGCCACGCCGGCGTTGTTGACGATGATGTCGATGCCGCCAAGCTTCTCTTCGCAAGCCTGGGCAAACGCCGTCAGCTGACTGTAGTCGCGAACATCACAGCGCTGGATGAACCCATCGCCACCGGCCTCGCGCACCAGCTTCAGGGTTTCCTGCAGGCCCGGGTCACTGACATCCGACAAAGCCAATTGCCAGCCTTCGCGCGCCCAGCGAAGCGCGATTTCGCGACCCAGGCCCGAGCCTGCGCCAGTGATCATCATGCGATTTTGCATAGCAAACAGCCTTGTTGTTCCGGGAAAGATCTGCCGAGTGTAGCGAAGGACCTGGGCCGAGCCACGCTGCATCAGATTGCTGAATAGGCTGCTCAAACCCTGGGCGCGGGCGGATCAACTAAGCCAATAAAAAAGAAATAAGGCTTTCTTCGAAAAAACATTAAAAAACTTGGAATTTTCCTGTGATGGCCGCAGTCGGATCGTTTAAGCAGCTAGGATTTAATTACATTCCTGCTGATAGTTTTAGCTAGGTCATTCCGGAACACTTTCAACAAGGAAATAGACATGGGCACAATTCTAATCGTTATTCTGATCCTTCTTCTGGTAGGCGGTTTGCCGGTCTTCCCACACTCCAGAAGTTGGGGTTATGGCCCGTCGGGTATCATCGGTGTAGTGCTGGTGGTGCTGTTGATCCTGCTCTTGCTTGGCAAGATATAAAGCTTTAACAGGTACAAAAAAAGAGGCCCTGAAAAGGGCCTCTTTTTTATTGCCTGAAGTTTTAGTCCGGCTTGCCGTCAACCACACCGGCGGTGTTATCGATCAAGCTCTTGGTCGCCGTCTGCAGGAAGGCTTCAAGTTTCTGCTTGAGCTCGGCCGTACGCGGTGCATCCGGGATGACCTCGGCCTTCGGTGTAGCGCCCAACTGGTACTGGTACACCTTAGGCGCCATTTCTTTTTCCTTGGGCAGAACCAGCACTTCATCAGCGGTGATGATCGCAGTGGTCTGCTCGCTGCCCGATGGCTTGATCACACCAAAACCGCTGTCGCCTTCGGGCAGGTTCAGCAGATCGCGGCCCCAGCACTGATGGCGCACTTCGCCACCGATGCGGCCCATGATGGTCGGTACGATATCGATCTGGGTGCCCACGGTGTGGTTACGCTCACCGAATTTCTCCTGGATGCCCGGAGCGATCAGCAGCATCGGCACGTTGAAGCGGCCCAGGTCCATTTCAGTGATCTGGCGTTCGTTGCCAAAGCCGTGGTCACCCACGATGACGAACAGGGTGTCCTTGAAGTATGGCTCCTTGCGAGCCTTCTCGAAGAACTGACCCAGGGCCCAGTCGGCGTAGCGCATGGCCGTCAAATGCTCGTTCAGGCTGCCGCGATCAGTCACGCGCTCGACCGGCAATGGCGACGGCAAGGCGTATGGCGTGTGGTTCGACAAGGTCTGCAGCAGCGCATAGAACGGCTTGCCGTTTTCCCGGGCCTTGAGCTCGACCAGGCCGCGGTCGAACATATCCTGGTCGGACACGCCCCAGGTCGGATCGGAGAACACCGGATTGACGAAGTCATTGCGACCAATGAAGTTGGTCATGCCCTGGCTGCTGAAGAAGCCCGACTGGTTATCCCAGGCAAAGTCGCCGTTATAAACGTACACATCGTCGTAATCACGGGCGCTGAGCAGTTGCGGCAGGCCGGACAGCTTGTGGCTGCCTTCCGGAGTCTGCATCAAGTATTCGAAACCTGGCAGGTTCGGGAAGCACGCCATGGTGGCGAACATGCCTTGATGGGTGTGGGTGCCGTTGGAGAAGAAACGGTCGAACAGCAGGCCTTCCTTCGACAGCTTGTCGAGATATGGCGTGATGTTGCCCGAAGCGCCCAGAGCGCCCACCGAGTGACCGGCCATGCTTTCCATCAGGATCACGACGACGTTCTTGATCGGCAGGGTCTTGTCAGCCGGCGGCGTGTAATCACGACGCACCGCTGCAGTGTCCGGGTCTACCAGCTTGTCGTCGGCCATCACCAGCAGGTTACGCACGATTTGCTGGGCTTCTGGCTGCGGCAAAGTGGCCTTCCAGATGTTGTCACGATCTTCGGACATGCGACTCTTGGCGGCAGCAACCAGCGACAGCGTGCCGTTCAGGCCCAGCTGGTTGGCGAAATTGGAGTCGGTGGTGTAGACATCACCCCAACGCAGCGGCGGGCCTTGGCGCAAGGTGCCACGAGCCGCAACCACGCAGATCAGCAGGCAAACCACGAACACCGCAATGCGTGCATACCACGGAGCGACCTGGCGAGTGCTGATGGTGCCGCCGCTGAACGGACCGCGCGGACGAGTGGCGCGATCGGCGCCCTTGAACGCCAGCGCGAGGATCACTGTGCCGCCGACCCATGCCAACAAGTAGCGAACCACCGGAAAGCCGTACCAGAGCATGCTCATGACGGTTTTCGGGTCTTCCTTCACGTACTGGAAGACCAGGCCGTTGAGGCGCTGGTGGAATTCGCGGTAGAAGTCCATTTCCATAAGGCCGAGGAACAGCGCGATGCTCGACGCCACCGTCAGCCACAGGCGAAAGAACCCCCGTGCCGCCATGGCGCGCACGCTGAACAGTGCCAGTACCAGCGGAATGCTGAGGTAGACCACCAGGCGCAAGTCGAAACGCAGACCGTTGACGAATGCTTCGACGAAGGTCGAGGCCGGTGTATCAAGGATCATTTCGCTGTTGTAGACCAGCAGCGCGAGGCGCAGCAGGCTGAACATGACCATCATGACCAGGGCGCACAGCAAGGTGTAGGCCAGGTGCGATTTGACGGTTGGTTGCAGCAGGCGACTTGAAGCTCGCTGCTGTTTCAGGGCGTCCGGGTTTGCCATGTCGTTTTAGGACCCATTGGAAGTTGAAGTTGCAAAAAATACAGCGGCGCTTAGCCCTCTGTTGGTCGATTCCTGACCCCGGGGCTTGCGCGGTGCGCAAATGTTGCACGATCACCCGCAGCATTGCCATTGATTACTGTTTGGGATTGGCGCGGGCGGGATTGTCTTGGACGGGTTGTGAAAATTTTGTGCAGCGAATATTCGGATACAAAAAATAGGTTTGGCGGGGGCTGCGACCTTTTGATTTTGTCTTGGGTGCATATCCATTGCTGCGGTTACGGCTTCTATTGGTTCCGCCCTTACGGCGGGTTACTTGGAGAAGCGCCAAGTAACCAAGCGCTTTCTGCCCCACCACTCGGCACCTCGCCTAGGCTCGGTGTGCCCTCACTCCGGCATTACTCCGCGGGTCGCCGCGATGGGGCGTCCCTGCCCCAGCGCGGCTAAACCGGCATCCTTGCCGGTTTACCCGCTACGCAATGCCTGCGTTCGGCCAGCGTGGTTAATGGGCGCCTGCAATCCGAAGCTCGCCGTGGCGGCCTTCGGGCCGACCAGGGCATCAAGCCGGCGCGCTGCGCGCGTCTGGTCGTGCCTGTCCTGTCGCCGTGCCGCCCACCTGTAGGAGCGAGC
>NZ_JAPJIV010000002.1 GCF_026241895.1 Pseudomonas sp. RIT-562
TCGAACCGCCTCGACCGCCGCCACCACTGGGCAGGATGCCGAGCATCTGGCAAACGAACACGGTCAGGATGAACAACATGACGAGGAATACAAAGACTCCGGGATGGCGTGACATAAAGTCACTGTCCTGATCCCCGCGGGGTTCATAGACCGTGGACGGCTCGTCCAGTGGATTGCCGCCCAGCACCACCAGCATGGCAGCAACGCCGTCGCTGATGCCTTTGCTGAAATTACCGGTCTTGAACGAAGGCGTGATCACCTGATTGATAATCACCGAACTCTGGGCATCGGTCAGGCGATCTTCCAGCCCGTAGCCGACTTCGATACGCAACCGTCGATCATCCCGCGCCACGATCAGCAGCGCGCCGTTGTTCTTGTCCTTCTGGCCAATGCCCCAATACCGACCCAGTTGATAGCCGAAATCGGCGATGTCCGTGCCTTGCAAGTCCGCGACAGTGACCACCACCAGCTGTTCACCGGTGGCTTTTTCATGGGCCTGGAGTTGCTGGGCCAGTTGCTCGCGAACCGTGGGCTCGATCATCTGGGCGTTATCGACCACCCGCCCGGTCAGCTGGGGAAACTTCAACTCGGCCTGGGCCGCCAGGGCAAATGCCCAAAGCAGCAGCACCAGGCCAACTCTCAACACGCGCATTGGCAACCTCATCCGTGGTAATGCAACTGGATCAGAACTTCACTTGAGGTGCTTTATCGGCGTCGGGGCTGGTCGCCTCGAAGGTTTCGCGCACGGGCAGATCGCTGTACATCACACTGTGCCAGAGACGTCCGGGGAATGTGCGGATCTCGGTGTTGTACTTCTGCACCGCCAGGATGAAATCGCGCCGCGCTACCGCGATACGGTTCTCGGTGCCCTCGAGTTGCGACTGCAGCGCCAGGAAATTCTGGTTGGCCTTGAGGTCTGGATAACGCTCGGACACCACCATCAGGCGACTCAACGCGCCGGTCAGTTGATCCTGGGCCTGCTGGAACTGCTTGAGCTTTTCCGGGTTGTCGAGGGTGCTCGCATCAACCTGGATAGAAGTCGCCTTGGCCCGGGCCTCGATGACCGCCGTGAGGGTTTCCTGCTCATGCTGGGCGTAACCCTTGACGGTCTCCACCAGGTTGGGGATCAGATCAGCGCGGCGTTGATACTGGTTCTGTACCTGGCCCCAGGCCGCCTTGGCCTGTTCGTCGAGGGTTGGAATATTATTGATGCCGCAGCCGGCCAAAAGCGAGGTCAGCAGCATCAAAGCGGCCACCTGCAGGCTCGACCGATAGTGGTGTCGTACGTTCATCTGGTTGACGCTCCCTTGCACATTCCGTTGAAAAAACAACCTGCGAACTTTGAACACAGCTCTTGGGGCATAATCGGCGCCGCTACTGGATTGCATCCTGCCGATGGGCTAAAAGATGCCCCAGGATTAAAACAGTTCAGAAGTTTGCTGCATTTACTTGAACAACAATAGTCGCTCCCTCAATTTTGGCTGACCGGCGCGAAGCACCCGCCGCTTAGGCTTTCGAGAAAACAATTCATGAAGAAGCTGTGTTTGCTGGGCCTGTTCGTCAGCCTGGCCAGTCATAACGTACTGGCCGCCACGACGCCCGCACCTCTGGAAAACAAGGATGCCTTCGTCAGTAACCTGATGAAGCAGATGACCCTCGATGAAAAAATCGGCCAGTTGCGCCTGATCAGCATCGGCCCGGAAATGCCCCGCGAGATGATCCGCAAGGAAATCGCCGCCGGCAATATCGGAGGCACGTTCAACTCGATCACTCGCCCGGAAAACCGTCCGATGCAGGACGCGGCGATGCGCAGCCGGTTGAAGATCCCGATGTTCTTCGCCTACGACGTGATCCACGGCCACCGGACGATCTTTCCGATCCCCCTGGCCCTGGCGTCGAGCTGGGACATGGACGCCATTGGCCTGTCCGGGCGCATTGCCGCCAAAGAGGCCGCCGCCGACAGCCTCGACATCACTTTCGCACCGATGGTCGATATCTCCCGTGACCCGCGTTGGGGCCGTACCTCCGAAGGCTTCGGCGAGGACACCTACCTGGTGTCGCGTATCGCCGGGGTGATGGTCAAGGCATTCCAGGGTGCAGGGGCGAACGC
This sequence comes from Pseudomonas sp. RIT-562, assembly GCF_026241895.1. Lineage (GTDB taxonomy): Bacteria > Pseudomonadota > Gammaproteobacteria > Pseudomonadales > Pseudomonadaceae > Aquipseudomonas > Aquipseudomonas mandelii_F. The sequence continues at coordinate 2,111 of NZ_JAPJIV010000002.1, forward strand.
CGCCGACAGCATCATGGCCAGCGTCAAGCACTTCGCCCTGTACGGCGCGGTAGAGGGCGGTCGCGACTACAACGTAGTCGACATGAGCCCCGTCAAGATGTACCAGGACTACCTGCCACCCTACCGCGCGGCGATCGATGCCGGAGCTGGCGGAGTGATGGTAGCGTTGAACTCGATCAACGGCGTGCCGGCCACCGCCGATACCTGGCTGATGAATGATTTGCTGCGCAAAGACTGGGGCTTCAAGGGCCTGGCAGTCAGCGACCACGGGGCGATTTTCGAGCTGATCAAGCACGGCGTTGCTCGCGATGGCCGTGAAGCGGCGAAGCTGGCGATCAAGGCCGGCATCCACATGAGCATGAACGACACGCTCTATGGCAAGGAACTGCCGGGGCTGCTGAAGGCGGGCGAGATCGAGCAGAGCGACATCGACAACGCCGTGCGCGCAGTGCTCGATGCCAAGTACGACATGGGCCTGTTCAAGGACCCGTACCTGCGCATCGGCAAGGCCGAGGATGATCCGGTCGACACCTACGCTGAAAGCCGCCTGCACCGTGCCGAGGCCCGTGATGTGGCGCGTCGCAGCCTGGTGCTGCTGAAAAACCAGAGCGAGACCCTGCCGCTGAAGAAAACCGCGAAGATCGCCCTGGTCGGTCCGTTGGCCAAGGCGCCAATCGACATGATGGGCAGTTGGGCCGCTGCCGGTAAACCCGCGCAATCGGTGACCCTGTTCGACGGCATGAACGCTGCCATGGCCGACAAGGCAACCCTGGTCTATGCCCGCGGTGCCAACATCACCAGCGACAAAAAGGTTCTGGATTACCTGAACTTCCTCAACTTCGACGCCCCGGAAGTGGTGGATGACCCGCGCCCTGCCCAGGTGCTGATCGACGAAGCCGTCAAAGCAGCCAGGGATGCCGACGTGGTGGTTGCCGCAGTGGGCGAATCCCGTGGCATGTCCCACGAATCCTCCAGCCGCACCGACCTGAACATCCCAGCCAACCAGCGCGAGCTGATCAAAGCCTTGAAAGCCACTGGCAAGCCGTTGGTGCTGGTGTTGATGAACGGGCGTCCGCTGTCGATCCTTGAGGAAAAGGACCAGGCTGATGCGATTCTGGAAACCTGGTTCAGCGGCACCGAAGGTGGCAATGCCATTGCCGACGTGCTGTTCGGCGACTACAACCCGTCAGGCAAGCTGCCCCTGACCTTCCCGCGCTCGGTCGGGCAGATTCCGACTTATTACAACCACCTGAGCATTGGCCGGCCGTTCACCCCAGGCAAGCCGGGCAACTACACCTCGCAGTACTTCGACGACACCACGGGCCCTCTGTTTCCGTTCGGTTTCGGCCTGAGCTACACCGATTTCAGCTTGAGCGACATGGCCCTGTCGTCAACCACCCTGAACAAGACCGGCAAGCTCGACGCCAGTGTCGTGCTGAAGAACACCGGCAAGCGTGATGGCGAGACCGTGGTGCAGCTGTACATCCAGGACGTGACAGGCTCGATGATCCGCCCAGTGAAGGAGCTGAAGAACTTCCAGAAAATCATGCTCAAGGCCGGTGAACAGAAGGTTGTGCACTTCACCATCACCGAGGATGACCTGAAGTTCTTCAATACCCAGCTCAAGTACGCGGCAGAACCAGGCAAGTTCAACGTGCAGATCGGCCTGGATTCCCAGGATGTGACGCAGCAGAGTTTTGAGTTGCTGTAGCTGGGAGAAATTGGTTAGAAGCTGTAACGGCTAGCCCTGTGGGAGCAAGGCTTGCCCGCGATGAACGATGACGCGGTTTACCTAACTACCGCGTCGTCTGCATCGCGAGCAAGCTTTGCTCCCACAGTTGCTTTGCTCCCAAATTGGTTGACGGGGACCGACTAGCCCCTGCGATCCAGCAGATTCACCACCAACCGATCCACCCATCCCCAAACCCGCTGCTTCACCCGCCGCCACAGCGGCCTGCGCTGCCAGGCCTCCAGGCTGACTTCCTGACTCTGGGCAAAATCCTTTTCGAAACTGGCCACCACCGCGCGGGTCAACCCCGGGTCCAGGGCTTCCAGATTGGCCTCCAGATTAAATCGCAAGTTCCAGTGATCAAAATTGCACGAGCCGATGCTCACCCAGTCGTCGACCAGGACCATCTTCAAGTGCAGGAAACACGGTTGGTACTCGAAAATCTTCACCCCGGACTTGAGTAGCCGGGGGTAATAACGATGCCCGGCGTAGCGTACCGATGGATGATCCGTGCGCGGTCCGGTCAGCAGCAGGCGCACATCAACTCCCCGCGAAGCAGCTCGGCGCAGCGAACGACGGACTTTCCAGGTCGGCAGAAAATAGGGAGTGGCGAGCCAGATGCGTTTCTGCCCGCTGTTCAGCGCGCGCACCAGCGACTGCAGAATGTCGCGGTGCTGGCGTGCGTCGGCGTACGCCACCCGGCCCATGCCCTCGCCCGTGGAAGGCACTCGCGGCAGGCGCGGCAGGCCGAAGTGCGCGGCGGGTTTCCAGGCGCGGCGATGCCGGTTGGCGATCCATTGGCGGTCGAACAGCAACTGCCAGTCCAACACCAGGGGGCCGGTGATTTCCACCATCACCTCGTGCCACTCGCTGACGTCCTCGCCCGGGGTCCAGAACTCATCGGTGACGCCGGTACCACCGACCACCGCCAGGCTTTGGTCGATCAACAACAATTTGCGGTGGTCGCGATAGAAGTTGCCCACCCAGCGCCGCCAGCTCAAGCGGTTGTAGAAGCGCAACTCGACGCCTGCGGCCATCAGGCGCTGGCGCAGGGCCTGGGTAAATGCCAGGCTGCCGTAGTCATCGAACAGGCAGCGCACCCGCACTCCGCGCTCGCAGGCCTGGATCAACGCCTGGACCATGGCCTCGGCGCAGGCACCCGCCTCCACCAGATACAGTTCCAGCTCGACCTGCTCCTCGGCGCGGGCAATCGCCACCAGCATTCGCGGGAAGAACTGCGGGCCGTCGATCAGCAGCTCGAAGCTGTTGCCTTCACGCCAGGGAAAGATCGCACCGGCCATGGCGGTCAGCGCGCTGTAAAAATCAGTACCGCACCCACCGGTACCGACAGACTGATCGCCGACAGGCCGGCCACCTTGCGCAGGGCTTCAAGGCCTGGAGCCAGGTCGAAGTCCGCGGCATTGATAATCAATGGCTCGAGGGTTACCACCTGGAAGCGCCGATCATCCAGCCGGGTCGCCAGCAGCTCGGCGTTGTAGTCGTGGGTCTTGCCGTGCAGGTTGACGGTCACCGGCAAGCGCAATTCGAGTTGCGCACCGGGCGCGAGGTCGTTGATTGGGCGCAAGTCGATCTGCGCACTGATCAAGGCTTCGGGGAAGGTCTGGATCTCGAACAGCTCTTTGCGCATGCGCTCATCGCGCAGAGGAATGCCGCTGTTTACCGACTCCAGCTCGACTTCCACCTCGGCCAAACCCTTGGGGCTGACTTTGCCGTGCAACACCAGGAAGCGCTGCACTTCGGAAATGTTGGCGTTTTTGGTGCTGATGAACGACAGCCGCGAGGACTCGCCGTCGAGGTACCAGTTGGCCTGGGCGGACGCAGTCGCACCGGCCAGCAGCAGGAAGGCAAGGGTTTTGCAAAGGTGCGGCTTGAACATAAAGACTCGTGGGGCAGATAAACCTGAGCGAACCTTAACCGCCCCTGAGCGCATTGCAAACTGTGACGTCGAAACATCGCACCTGTCACGGCATCAGGCGACAGCCCTGACGCTCGCCCAACCATTGCGCGCTGCTGCTACGACCCATGCCGCTGGCGGTGACACGTTTGCCGACAGCGTCATCGGTAAAACCGCTGGTCGGCAGCCACTGTTTCACATAGCCGCGGCAATACTCTGCGGAATTGTTCATCACATATCGGCACGAGCAATATTCTTTCGCCGTGTAGGCGCTGATGATGCCTGGAAACGCCCACAACGCTACTCGCTCCTGCCAGCCCCAGCCAAGCAGCGCCACCAGCAGAATCAAGCAGAGCGTGGCAAGCGGACGGCGGCGCAGAAAACTGCGGCGGATCATGGCTGCACCTGCCCGGCGACGGCGTGGCGCACGAGCTTGAGCAACGTGTTGTGGTCATAGCTGCCATCGCGATCATCAGCGAAGCGCACGATGACCAGCTTCTCGCCGGGAATCACGTACATTGCCTGGCCCCAATGACCGAGTGCCGCGAAAGTGTCGGCAGGTGCATCCGGCCAGGGGGAAGCGGCACCGTCGACTGCGCGATTCAGCCACCAATGGCCGCCCGGGACCGTGGCATCCTGATGCGCCTTGTAGCCCGCGAATGGCTCGCGGTTGAAGGCTACCCACTCTTTGGGCAATAGCTGTCGATCCCCCCAGCGCCCGTTGCGCGCCATCAACAGACCGACCCGTGCCAGATCCCGCGCAGTGAGGTAGGCGTAGGAGGACGCAACAAAAGTCCCACTGGCATCGGCCTCCCAGGTCACGTGACGAATGCCCAGCGGCTCGAACAATGCGGTCCATGGGTAATCCGCGTAACGCGCTGACCCTACGATGCTTTTCAGCGCCGCAGACAGCAGGTTGCTGTCTCCACTGGAGTAACGAAACGCCAGGCCCGGCTCGGCATAGGTGTCATGGTCAGCCGTGAAAGCGGCCATGTCCGAGTGGCCACGGGTATACAGCATCGCTACCACCGAGGACTTCAGCGGGGCGTATTCGTAGTCTTCCTGCCAGTCGAGGCCGGACGCCCAGTGCAGCAGGTCGGCCATGGTCATCCGCGGATGGTCTGCCAGTGCCGGATAGAATTTCAGCGCCGGGTCCTGCAGCTTGAAGAGGCCTTCGCCATAGGCCACACCCAAAACCGTGGCCATGAGGCTCTTGCTGATCGACCAGGTCAGGTGCGGGGTGTTGGCGGTGGTCGGCGCGGCGTAGCGCTCATACACCAGTTGACCGTCGCGGATCACCAGCAACGCATCGGTGCGGATGCCTTTTCGGGAGGTGTCATCACGCAGTGGGAATGCGTAAGTTTCCAAGGCTTGCAGCGTTGAGCCGCCCAGGGTCGGCCCGGTAGACCATTGCTCGGCCGGCCAGGTTTCGGCGCGGGCAGCGACACTGAGCGTCAGCAGGAAACACAGGGACCAGCCTTTGAACATCGCAGGGGCTCGGAGAGTTGAATCTGCTGAGCCTAGTCGAGGTTGATGACAGTTTTTCAGACTCACCCGCGATGGGGCCGGTCAATCCAAAGAAGATCCCGCCAGTGCCTTGGCCAACCGCTTGCCCCGCGCCCCGGCCGCCAGATCCATCACCGCCTGATCGCGCTGCCACATCGCCGCCCAATGCTGTGGCCCATCCGCCAACGCCAGGCCGATTTCGGCCTTGAGCGCGTCGAACTGGGCGAACACGCCACCCAGCAACACATGTCCAACGGGATTGTTCGGCGCTTGCCGGCTGACTTCGGCACAGCCGGCGAGCAACCCGAGCAAACGCAGTTGCAGCGGCTGCGGCCAGTCACTGTCCTGCCCGACTCCGTACAGCCACGCGGTCATGGCGCTCAACACATAGATGTCTTCCAGGGTGCGGAACGGTTTGACGTACGCGTCCCAGCCATCCCCGGCGAGCAATTCGCACTGGGCGTTTTGCAGAAACAGCCGACAGTGGCTGATGTCCGGCATCAGCGGGATCGCAGGCAACTGTTCCAGGCGAACACCGGGCTCGCCGGGATACACCACCGCCAGACTCAGCCGAGGTTCTTCGCCTGGCTGCTCGCTGCGGGCGGCGACCAGCAGCCAGTCAGCGGCATTGCCCGCCGTAACGAAATCCTTGCGCCCACTCAGGCGTAGATCGACCAGGCGCGTTTGCATGTCCGCCACCCGCAGGCTGCGCTGCTCGGTCGCACATAGCGCGCCGAGGCTCAGTGGCGCACTCGGCCAGAGCATGCGCAACGCAGCCTGATACCCCACCAGGAACGCCAGCCCCGGGGTTGCCATCAACCGCCCGCCGGCCACCGCCAGTTCGAACGGCGTAACGCTCCCCAGCTGCTGCAGCAGGTTGGCAAAGCCTTCTGCCAGATCCGCACAGGCGGGCACTCGATCACCACGTTTCAACAGGTTCTGCCAGGGCATGGAGGGCTCCTCAAAGGCTGTCATACAAGCATCACCAAAGCTTCATGGCGATGACACCGGGGCTACATAGCCTGACTTTGCACAACACGGCCGCATAAAGAAAGTCGATCGACTGCCACCCAAGACGGGTGCACAGCCCGCACGGAGATTCGCCATGACTCAGATCGCCCGCATCCGCGACACCGGCAGTGAACGCCGCTTGCAAGCTGAACGCCTGATCGGCGCCGACGCGTTGCAGGAAGCCCAGGCTTTGCGCTTCAACGTGTTCAGCGGCGAATTCAACGCCAAGCTGAAAGGCGCGGAGTGGGGCCTGGACATGGATGACTACGACGTTCACTGCGCCCACATCGGTGTGCGCGACCTGAATACCGGGCGCCTGGTGGCGACTACCCGCTTGCTCGATCACGAGGCCGCGAGCAGCCTGGGCAAGTTTTACAGCGAAGAGGAATTCAGCCTGCATGGCCTGGTCCATCTGCAGGGCCCGATCCTGGAGATCGGTCGCACCTGCGTCGATCCCGCCTATCGCAACGGCGGCACCATCGCCGTGCTCTGGGGTGAACTGGCCGAAGTGTTGAACCAGGGCGGCTACAGCTACCTGATGGGCTGCGCGAGCATTCCGATGCAGGATGGCGGAATCCAGGCCCACGCGATCATGCAACGCCTGCGCGAACGTTACCTGTGCACCGAGCACCTGCGCGCCGAGCCGAAAAAACCGCTGCCGGCCCTCGCCATCCCCTCCAACGTCATCGCCGAAATGCCACCGCTGCTCAAGGCCTATATGCGCCTGGGAGCGAAGATTTGCGGCGAACCCTGCTGGGACGAAGACTTCCAGGTCGCCGACGTGTTTATCCTGCTCAAGCGTGATGAGCTGTGCCCGCGTTACGCCAAACACTTCAAGGCGGCCATGTGATGAGCCGGTTGCGGGTGTACGCGCGGATTGCACGGGTACTGGTAGTGGTCACGCTGGGATTGAGCATGGCGGGCGTGTTCGGGTTGTTCGAGCGCCTGGGCATAGCTCACTCCATGGCTCGCCGGCAACGCTGGTCGCGTTTTTTCATGGCGCGCCTGGCCAGCGCCCTACCCTTTCGGGTGACAGTCCACGGCGAGCTGCCGCAACAGCCAATGCTCTGGGTCAGCAACCACGTGTCCTGGACTGACATTCCGCTGCTGGGCATGCTCACGCCGCTGTCGTTCCTGTCCAAGGCCGAAGTGCGCACCTGGCCGGTGGCGGGTTGGCTGGCAGCCAAGGCCGGCAGCCTGTTTATCCGTCGCGGGTCGGGGGACAGCCAGTTGATCCGCAAGCAGATGACCCGCCATCTGCAGCAGGCCCATCCCCTGCTGATGTTTCCGGAAGGCACCACCACCGATGGCCGCTCGCTGCGCACCTTCCATGGTCGTCTGCTGTCAGCGGCGATTGATTCCCAGGTGAAGCTGCAACCGGTGGCGATTCGTTATCTGCGTGACGGGGAGCTGGATTCGCTCGCACCGTTCATTGGCGATGACGATCTGCTGTCGCACCTGATGCGTCTGTTTGCCAATGATCGCGGCGAGGTGGAAATTCACCTGCTCAAGCCAATCGCGTGCGAAGGTCGGGAGCGTGCAGCGCTGGCGTTTGATGCGCAGCAGGCGGTGCAGACGGCGTTGTTTGGGTTGACTGCGCAAGCACCACGGGTGCCGATGCGCCCAGCAATCGCTGCCTGATCTCCTGAAACAACAATCTCACTTTGTGGGAGCGGGCTTGCTCGCGAATGCGGTGGGACTGCTAGCATTGGTTTGACAGACACACCGCCTTCGCGAGCAAGCCCGCTCCCACAAGGGCCGGGTGTTGCAGCAAGTTCATGTCACCTGGCAGCCCCGGGCGAAATCCTGCAGCTGCGGATAAAACAAGCGGAAATCTTCGCTCAACGGCTCATATAGCCTGCGCAATTCCTGCATCGCGGCAGCAAGCTCCTCAGGCCGGGTCAGTCTGCGCGAAATCCCCCGCAACACTTGCTCCAGCACTTCGAACTCTCGATAGGAGCCCAACCAGTCATTGGCCACCATGTGCGGTGCAATCCGCGCCAGGCGTTCCGGCAATTGCCGCTCACTGGACAGCACCCGGTACACATCCGAAGTAAACAGCTCCAGCGGCTGCTCGGCATACAGCGCCCAGTCCCGGGCCAGGCAGTGATCGAAGAATACATCGAGCACGATCCCGGCATAACGCCGACGAGTCAGGGAAAAACGCGACAACGAAGCGTCTACCAACGGATGTCGGTCGGTGAACACATCAATGCTGCGATGCAGCTGGATGGCCGCTTCGACCTCCGGAGCAAACTGCCCTTGCAGCCGACCTTTGACGAAGTCGCCATACAGGCTGCCGAGCAATTGACCGGGGCGCTGGCCACCGAGGTGCAGATGTGCGAGATAATTCATGTCGCGCAGCTTAGCACTGCCCACTGAAATCGTTACAGCTCACGTATCGTTATAACCCGATATAGCGAATTATGCGGTCGTCAGACCGAAATCATATTTGTGTATCGCGAAATAACGATTTAAAGTTCGCTTCATCGCGATATAGCGTTTTACTCATCACGAGCCCAATACCATGCCTATCAATCTCGACGAAATAATAAAAGCCCTGGCACACCCAGTCCGGCGAGAAATCCTGCACTGGTTGAAAGACCCGACCGTCGAATTTCCCGATCAGACCCACAGCAACGAACACGGAGTCTGCGCCGGACAGATCGATCAACGCTGCGGCCTGTCGCAATCCACCGTCTCGGCGCACCTGGCGACCCTGCAGCGCGCCGGCCTGATCAGCAGCCGCAAAGTTGGCCAATGGCACTTTTTCAAACGCAACGAGGAAACCATCCAGGAATTCCTCAGCACCTTCAGTAAAGAGCTCTGACCCTTTCCGTCAGCCAGCCAACAAGGAATCAACATGCCCCTCTCGCTCCTCATCCTGGCCTTGAGCGCCTTCGCCATCGGCACCACCGAGTTCGTCATCATGGGCCTGCTGCCCGATGTGGCCGCCGACCTCGGGGTGTCGATTCCAGGCGCCGGCTGGCTGGTGACCGGTTACGCGCTGGGCGTGGCCATCGGTGCGCCCTTCATGGCACTGGCCACCGCCAAATTGCCGCGTAAAGCCGCATTGGTAGCGTTGATGGGCATTTTCATCGTCGGCAATCTGCTCTGTGCACTGGCCAGTGACTACAACGTGCTGATGTTCGCCCGTGTAGTGACCGCACTGTGTCATGGCGCCTTCTTCGGTATCGGTTCGGTAGTAGCCGCAGGCCTGGTCCCGGCCAACAAGCGGGCGTCTGCGGTGGCCCTGATGTTCACCGGCCTGACCCTGGCCAACGTCCTCGGTGTGCCGCTGGGCACCGCCCTCGGCCAGGAAGCCGGCTGGCGCTCGACCTTCTGGGCCGTCACCGTGATTGGCGTGATCGCGCTGATCGGGTTGATCCGCTTCCTGCCGGCCAAGCGCGATGAGGAGAAACTCGACATGCGCGCCGAATTGCGAGCACTCAAGGGCGCCGGTATCTGGCTGTCCCTGAGCATGACCGCGCTGTTCGCCGCCTCGATGTTCACCTTGTTCACCTACGTCGCGCCGCTGCTCGGCGACGTCACCGGCGTGTCGCCCAATGGCGTGACCTGGACCCTGCTGCTGATTGGCCTGGGCCTGACCGTGGGCAACATCATCGGCGGCAAGCTGGCAGACAAGCGCCTGGCAGCGACCTTGATCGGCGTCTTCATCTCGATGGCCGTGGTCTCGACCGTATTGACCTGGACCAGCGTCGCGCTGATCCCTACTGAGATCACCCTGTTCCTCTGGGCCACCGCCTCGTTCGCCGCCGTTCCGGCGCTGCAGATCAACGTGGTGACCTTCGGCAAGGCCGCCCCCAACCTGGTGTCGACCTTGAACATCGGCGCCTTCAACGTCGGCAATGCGCTGGGCGCCTGGGTCGGCGGCAGCGTTATCGCCCATGGCTTCGGCCTGACCCGCGTGCCACTGGCGGCTGCCGCCCTGGCCGTGCTCGCCCTGCTGGTGACCCTGATTACTTTCCGTCAGAGCGGCAATGCCGAACTGGCCCCCGCTACCCACTGATCTCCCACGAGGCTTGTATTTCATGACGACTATTTTCGATCCGATCAAACTGGGCGACGTCGAACTCGCCAACCGCATCATCATGGCGCCACTCACTCGCTGCCGCGCCGACGAAGGCCGGGTGCCGAATGCGCTGATGGCCGAGTACTACGTGCAACGGGCCTCCGCTGGCCTGATCCTCAGCGAGGCCACCTCGGTCACGCCGATGGGCGTCGGCTACCCGGACACCCCGGGCATCTGGTCCAACGACCAGGTGCGCGGCTGGAGCAACGTGACCAAGGCCATTCACGGCGCGGGGGGCAAGATCTTCCTGCAACTGTGGCACGTGGGCCGGATCTCCCACGAGTCGTACCTGGACGGTGAACTGCCTGTCGCGCCAAGCGCCATCCAGCCAAAGGGCCACGTCAGCCTAGTGCGCCCGATGGCCGACTACCCGACTCCACGCGCCCTGGAAACTGCGGAAATCGCCGACATCGTCGACGCTTACCGCACCGGTGCTGAAAACGCCAAGGCCGCCGGCTTCGACGGCGTGGAAATTCACGGCGCCAACGGCTACCTGCTCGACCAGTTCCTGCAAAGCAGCACTAACCAGCGCACCGACAACTACGGCGGCTCCCTGGAAAACCGCGCGCGCCTGTTGCTGGAAGTGACCGACGCCGCCATTGAAGTCTGGGGCGCTGGCCGCGTAGGTGTGCACCTGGCACCCCGCGCCGATTCTCACGACATGGGCGACGACAACCTGGCGGAAACCTTCACTTACGTCGCTCGTGAGCTGGGCAAACGCGGTATCGCGTTCATCTGCTCCCGGGAAAAAGAAGGCGCCGACAGCCTCGGCCCGCAACTGAAAGAAGCGTTCGGCGGCCCTTACATTGCCAACGAACGTTTCACCAAGGACAGCGCCAACGCCTGGTTGGCTGCCGGCAAGGCTGATGCAGTGGCGTTCGGTGTGCCATTCATTGCCAACCCGGACCTGCCGGCTCGCTTGAAGGCGGATGCACCGTTGAATGAAGCGCGCCCTGAACTGTTTTACGCCAAGGGCCCGGTGGGTTATATCGACTACCCGGTGATGTAACTTTCACTGATTCAGACTGAAAGCCCCGACTTGCAAAAGTCGGGGCTTTTTTTTATTCACAAGTTCAGATTAAACATACAGAAATCAACATTAACTTTCGCAATCAACGCCCCTTAGACAAACTGCACACTCCACGCAAAACTCCAACCGTAAACTTATCGAAAGGATTCTAATATGCATGACAATGAAATGTCCGACAGCGAAACCGACAGCTCCGACGAGGATCTATTATCCCTGTTCAATGCCACCTCCATCGGGATGCTTTACAATTTTGCCTACCATTTTGCCAGTGAAGAGAGTCGAGAGATATTGGACGCCCTGACCGGCAAGGCTAAAGTGGAATTTATAAATTTTCTCGATCGTAGCAGGCTTGAGATTGCGTTAAGCCAACAGATCGAACGATGGAGGGAGCACAAGGCGTCGAAACTGACGGGTGTCATAATAAAGATAATCAACAACACCCCCCATACATTTAATATATCCCAGACAAGTCTGCCCCTGAGCAAATCCGAACGCGAAAGTTTCCAGATTAATCCCCACGAGCCGACGGCATTTTTTACCAGGTATGAATACACATTCGCCTACCCCTGGAAAAAGAGAGACATGTTCAATCATTTCGTGGATTTTATCGACGGGGACGTTGGAGTTCGATTTGAGCTTGGTCTGTTCATGGGCATAACGTATGGAATACTGTCGCCAACACATACACCAAAGATAAAAAATAAAACTGCATCGACGGGTAGGTCCAGCGTCAAATGCAAATCCGCTGTCACCCGCGTGAGTGACGATGCCCCCTTCAACTTCGAGATTCAGCTGACTCTAGGCTGAGGATCACCCTCCGAATGGGAGCGGCTCTGGTTCTGGTGCCAGGTCGCTCACACTTGCTCATCGCCACGACACAAATTTCCTACAAAATACAATGGCTGCTACCTGTCATCCCAAAGCTCACAGGTATATAAAAACCCGCCTCTGCAAAAAGCGCCGACAAAAAGCTGATCTTGGCCCGCATCTGTTGACAGGCTCGGAGCGAACTACGCATTTTGTTTCATTTGCGCAGGCTGGGGCTGAAGCGCAGCATGTCCAACCCTGTATCGGCCCAGCGTTCGGCCTCGACGTGCAGCTCGAAGCTGTCCGGAGCCAGCAGCCACTGATACAGGATGCCGTCGATGTAGGCATGCAGGCTGATGGCGGCACGGACGGTGTCGAGGTCCTCCGGCAATTGCCCACGGTTCACTGCGTTGCGCAAAGCGAGGCCTATGCGCACGTTGCAATCCAGACTGGCGGCCTGACGCTGCTGACGCAGGTCGCACATCTCATCGGTGAATTCGCACTTGTGAAACAAGATCTCATTAATGCGCCGGGTTTTCGGGTCCAGGGCAATCTGATGAAACAAATGAATCAGCAGCTGGCGCATGCAGCCCAGGGGGTCGAGCTCGTCTTCGCTCTCGCTGGCCTTGGCCATGTCATCCAGCGGCTCGTGCAAGGTATCGAGCATCGCCTGCACCACATCAGCCTTGTTGCTGAAATGCCAATAAATGGCGCCACGGGTCACGCCGGCCAACGTCGCGATGTCAGCCAGTGTCGTGCGCGCCACGCCCCGCTCGTAAAAGGCTTTTTCCGCCGCTTCGAGTATCTGGCTACGGGTTTCCTGGGCTTCCTCTTTGGTACGACGGACCATGGGCAGTACAACCTCAATCAGGATGCTTCAGCGACGTCTGAATATGCGCTGAATAAAAGTGCAGCGAGCGCTCTTGGGACTCGTCTGCGGCCTACAATCACACCTTTGTGGAGCATTTGTAACGGGATGAGTACAAAGCCAAAGGTATTTACAAACAACCATGAACGTAAGTATATTACTTAGCAAGCTACATATCCACTCAGCACTGATTTTTTAATTTCCACCCTTTCTGGTGTGCCACTGGTGCGCCTGACCCGAGGATTTTCATGCAATTCAAGCCAGCTGTTACCGCTCTGGTCACTGCCGTCGCCCTTGCATCGCTGCTTAGCGGATGCAAAAAGGAAGAGACGGCACAGGCCGCACCACCCCCTCAGGTCGGCGTAGTCACCTTGCAACCACAGTCCTTCACCCTGACTTCCGAGCTCCCGGGCCGCACCAGTGCGTTCCGTATTGCCGAGGTTCGCCCGCAGGTCAACGGCATCATCCTCAAGCGTCTGTTCAAGGAAGGCGCTGATGTCAAAGCCGGCCAGCAGCTGTACCAGATTGATCCGGCTGTTTATGAAGCCACGCTGAAAAGCGCCGAGGCCAACCTGCAGCAGACCAAGTCGATTTCCGATCGATACAAATTGCTGGTGAAAGAACAGGCCGTGAGCCGTCAGGAATACGACACCGCCCTGGCCAACCGCCTGCAGTCGGAAGCGTCGATGCAGACTGCCCAGATCAACGTGCGCTACACCAAAGTCTACGCGCCAATCACCGGTCGAATCGGTCGCTCGAATGTGACTGAAGGTGCCTTGGTGACGAACGGCCAGGCCGATGCCATGGCCGTGATCCAGCAACTCGATCCGATCTACGTCGACGTCACCCAGTCATCCGTGGAGCTGCTTGAGCTGCGCCGCGAACTGGAAAGCGGGCGCCTGCAAAAGGCTGGTGACACCGCCGCTGCGGTCAAGCTGACCCTGGAAGACGGCAGCCAGTACAAGCTGGACGGCAAGCTTGAATTCTCCGAAGTCTCGGTCGACCAGACTACCGGCTCCGTGACCTTGCGCGCCGTGTTCCCCAACCCTGACCACACCCTGCTGCCAGGCATGTTCGTGCACGCCCAGTTACAAGCCGGGGTGAACAGCGCAGCGATCCTGGCGCCCCAGCAAGGCGTGACTCGCGACCTCAAAGGCGCGCCGACCGCACTGGTCGTCGGCCCGGACAACAAGGTCGAGCTGCGCCAACTCAAGGCCAGTCGCACTGTCGGCAGCCAGTGGCTGATCGAGGACGGCCTGAAGGCCGGCGATCGCCTGATCACCGAAGGGCTGCAATACGTCAAACCTGGCGTCGAAGTAAAAGCCAGTGAAGCGACCAACGTAGGCGCCAAGAACCCGGTCCCCGCACAGGCAGCTGACAAGGCTTCCAGCGGCAAAGGGGAGTAACCCATGTCGAAATTTTTTATCGACCGTCCGATTTTCGCCTGGGTAATCGCCCTGGTGATCATGCTGGTCGGGGCTCTATCGATCCTCAAACTCCCGATCAACCAATACCCGAGCATTGCGCCACCGGCCATTGCGATCCAGGTAACCTACCCAGGCGCTTCCGCACAAACCGTGCAGGACACCGTGGTCCAGGTGATCGAGCAACAACTCAACGGTATCGATAACCTGCGTTATGTTTCCTCGGAAAGTAACTCCGACGGCAGCATGACCATTACCGCGACCTTCGAGCAGGGCACCAACTCCGACACCGCGCAGGTCCAGGTGCAGAACAAGCTGAACCTGGCCACCCCGCTGCTGCCGCAAGAAGTGCAGCAACAGGGGATCCGTGTCACCAAGGCAGTGAAAAACTTCCTGTTGGTGATCGGTGTGGTGTCGCGCGACGGCAGCATGACCAAGGACGACCTGTCCAACTACATCGTGTCGAACATGCAGGATCCGATCTCGCGGACCGCCGGTGTCGGTGACTTCCAGGTCTTCGGCTCCCAGTATGCGATGCGCGTCTGGCTCGACCCCGCCAAGCTGAACAACTTCAACCTGACCCCGGTGGACGTCAAGGCCGCCATCGCTGCGCAGAACATCCAGGTGTCTTCCGGGCAACTGGGTGGTTTGCCAGCGGCGCCGAACCAGCAGTTGAACGCGACCATCATCGGCAAGACTCGTCTGCAGACCGCCGAGCAGTTCAACAAGATCCTGCTCAAGGTCAACAAGGACGGTTCGCAAGTGCGCTTGTCCGATGTCGCCGACGTCGGCCTGGGTGGTGAGAACTACAGCATCAACGCTCAGTTCAACGGCGCACCGGCTTCCGGTCTGGCGGTGAAACTGGCCAACGGTGCCAACGCCCTCGACACCGCAAAAGCGTTGCGCAACACCATCGAGACGCTCAAGCCATTCTTTCCCCAAGGGATGGAAGTGGTGTTCCCGTACGACACTACCCCGGTGGTGACCGAGTCGATCAAGGGCGTGGTTGAAACCCTGGTCGAAGCGATCGTGCTGGTGTTCCTGGTGATGTTCCTGTTCCTGCAGAACTTCCGCGCCACTGTCATCACCACGATGACTGTGCCCGTGGTACTGCTGGGTACCTTCGGCATCCTCGCGGCGTTCGGCTTCAGCATCAACACCCTGACTATGTTCGGCATGGTGCTGGCCATCGGCTTGCTGGTGGACGATGCCATCGTTGTGGTGGAGAACGTCGAACGGGTCATGAGCGAAGAGGGCCTGTCACCCAAGGAGGCCACCAAGAAATCCATGGGGCAGATCCAGGGTGCGCTGGTCGGTATCGCCCTGGTGCTCTCGGCGGTACTGCTGCCGATGGCGTTCTTCAGCGGTTCCACCGGGGTGATCTACAAGCAGTTCTCGATCACTATCGTCTCGGCCATGGCCCTGTCGGTTCTGGTCGCCCTGATCTTCACTCCGGCGCTTTGCGCGACCATGCTCAAGGCGATTCCGAAAGGCGAGCACGGCACACCGAAACGCGGCTTCTTCGGCTGGTTCAACCGCAGCTTCGACCGCGGAGTCAGAAGCTACGAGCGCGGCGTTGGCAACATGCTCACGCACAAGGCCCCGTACCTGTTGGCCTACGTGATCATCGTGGTCGGCATGATCTGGTTGTTCACCCGTATCCCAACGGCGTTCCTGCCGGAAGAAGACCAGGGCGTACTGTTCGCCCAGGTGCAGACCCCGGCCGGTTCCAGCGCCCAGCGGACCCAGGTGGTGATCGACGAAATGCGCGAGTTCCTGCTGCGTCCGACCAAGGACGGCGGTGAAGGCGATGCGGTAGCGTCGGTGTTTACCGTTAACGGCTTCAACTTCGCCGGTCGCGGCCAGAGTTCGGGCATGGCCTTCATCATGCTCAAGCCCTGGGACCAGCGGAACGCCGATAACAGCGTGTTCAACCTGGCGACCCGCGCCCAGCAGCACTTCTTCTCATTCCGTGACGCGATGGTGTTCGCCTTCGCGCCGCCTGCGGTACTGGAGCTGGGTAACGCCACGGGCTTCGACGTATTCCTCCAGGATCGTGCCGGTATCGGCCACGAAAAACTGATGGAAGCGCGTAACCAGTTCCTCGGCATGGCGGCGCAAAGCAAGGTGCTGACGCAGGTACGCCCCAACGGCCTGAACGACGAGCCGCAATACCAGCTGGAAATCGATGACGAGAAAGCCAGTGCCCTGGGCATCACGCTCAGCGACATCAACACCACCTTGTCGATTGCCTTGGGCAGTAGCTACGTCAACGACTTCATCGACCGCGGTCGGGTGAAGAAGGTTTACGTGCAAGGCCAGCCCGATTCGCGGATGAGCCCGGAAGACATCAAGAAATGGTTCGTGCGTAACTCCGAAGGAACCATGGTGCCCTTCTCGGCTTTCGCCAAGGGTCAGTGGATCTACGGCGCGCCGAAGCTGTCGCGTTACAACGGCGTAGAGGCGATGGAGATTCTCGGCGCCCCGGCACCGGGTTATTCCACCGGTGAGGCCATGGCCGAAGTCGAAGCGCTGGCGAAAAAACTGCCGGCAGGTGTGGGGATTTCCTGGACCGGCCTGTCCTATGAGGAGCGGTTGTCTGGCTCCCAGGCTCCGGCGCTGTACGCGTTGTCGCTGCTGATGGTGTTCCTGTGCCTGGCAGCACTGTATGAAAGCTGGTCGATTCCGATCGCGGTGATGCTGGTGGTTCCTCTGGGGATCATCGGGGCACTGCTGGCGACCAGCCTGCGTGGCCTGTCCAACGATGTGTACTTCCAGGTAGGCCTGTTGACGACCATCGGCCTGGCGGCGAAAAACGCCATTCTGATCGTCGAGTTCGCCAAGGAACTGCATGAACAGGGCAAGAGCCTGCGCGAGGCGGCGATCGAAGCCTGTCGCATGCGTCTGCGCCCGATCATCATGACCTCGCTGGCCTTTGTCCTGGGCGTGGTGCCCCTGGCGATTTCCACCGGCGCCGGTTCAGGTAGCCAACATGCGATCGGTACAGGCGTTATTGGCGGTATGATCACGGCCACGGTCCTGGCAATCTTCTGGGTCCCACTGTTCTTCGTTACCGTGTCGTCCATTGGTCAGCGGAAAAAAACCGACCAGGATGACACTATTGAAACTCCTAAAGAGGCTGGCCAATGAGCAAGTCGCTACTCTCCCTAGCGGTCGCCGCGTTCGTCCTCGGTGGCTGCTCGCTGATACCTGATTATCAGCAGCCCGAAGCACCGGTGGCGAGCCAGTACCCGCAAGGCCCGGCGTATTCGCCGGCCCAGGCGCCAGGTCAGGCCGCCGCAGAACAGGGCTGGAAGCAGTTTTTCCATGACCCGGTGCTGCAACAGCTGATCCAGGTCGCCCTGGAAAACAACCGGGACCTGCGAGTCGCCGCGTTGAACATCGACGCCTTTGCCGCGCAGTACCGCATCCAGCGTGCGGACCTGTTCCCGGCAGTGTCGGCCAACGGCACTGGCAGCCGCCAGCGCCTTCCGGCCAACGCTTCGCAAACCGGCGAAGCTGGTATCACCAGTTCCTACTCCGCGACTGTCGGCATCAGCGCTTATGAACTCGACCTGTTCGGTCGGGTTCGCAGCCTCAGCGAAGAAGCCCTGCAGCAGTACTTCGCTACTGAAGAAGGGCGTCGCAGCACGCAGATCAGCCTGGTGGCCAACGTGGCCAATGCCTACCTGACCTGGCAAGCCGACAAGGAACTGCTCAAGCTGACCCAGGACACCCTGGGTGCGTTCGAGGAGAGCTACAAGCTCACCTCGCGCAGCAACGAAGTGGGTGTAGCCTCGGCACTGGACCTGGCCCAGTCACGCACCTCGGTGGAAAACGCCCGGGCGCAACTGGCCAAGTACACTCGCCAGGTCGCCCAGGATGAAAACAGCCTGGTGTTGCTGCTCGGCACTGGCCTCCCGGCCAACCTGCAGCCCACCCGGCCCCTGGCTGACGACCTGCTGAGCGATGTACCGCCCGGCTTGCCGTCGGACCTGCTGCAACGGCGCCCGGACATCCTCCAGGCGGAGCACAACCTCAAGGCTGCCAACGCCAACATCGGCGCCGCACGGGCTGCGTTCTTCCCGAGCATCAGCCTGACCGCCAACGCCGGCTCCCTCAGCCCGGACCTGTCCGGTCTGTTCAAGGGCGGCTCGGGCACCTGGTTGTTCCAGCCGCAGATCAACCTGCCGATCTTCAACGCCGGTAGCCTGCGTGCCAGCCTGGATTACTCGAAAATCCAGAAAGACATCGGCGTGGCGAACTACGAGAAGTCCATTCAAACGGCCTTCCAGGAAGTCGCCGACGGCCTGGCCGCACGCCAGACCTACACCCAGCAGTTGCAAGCCCAGCGTGATTTCGTCACCGCCAACCAGGACTACTACCGTCTGGCCGAGCGGCGTTATCGCATTGGCGTCGACAGCAACCTGACCTTCCTCGATGCCCAGCGTCAGTTGTTCAGCGCCCAACAGGTACTGATCACCGATCGCCTGGCTCAGTTGGTGAGTGCAGTGAACCTGTACAAGGCACTGGGTGGCGGCTGGAATGCGCAAACTGCGCAGAACGAGCCAGTGAAGGAAGAAGCGCCGAAGCTGAAGTTGTTCTGATAGCGTTTTTTGCGACATCGAAGCCCACCTCAATGGTGGGCTTTTTGTTGCGGTTCAAAATCAAAGGGTTCGATAACCGCACAAAACCCTTAACGACAGATTGAACTATCTAGTACATTCCCCGCACCATTTGCTCCACAAGACCAATAACACCAGGTTCGACCATGTCCCAGCGCCCTGCCCTGTCCGGCTGATCCCGTTCCGCACCACCCCATTCAAATCGTTCACTGCAGCCTCTGGTTGCGGCATCACTGCGTTGCATCCCCAAGAATTAGAGAGACCCTCGCCCATGACGCCTTCCACTGCGCATTATTTCGTTCCGAGCCTGATCGCCATTGCCATGGCGGCAGCGACCACCACCGCAACCGCCGAGGAATCGGGATTCGTCGAAGGCGCCAAGGTCAACCTGAACCTGCGCAACTTCTACATCAACCGCAACTTCACCAACCCGACCAAGACCCAGGGCAAGGCCGAAGAGTGGACGCAGAGCTTTATCCTCGATGCCAAATCCGGGTTCACCCAAGGTACCGTCGGTTTTGGCATGGATGTGCTGGGGCTGTACTCGGTGAAGCTTGATGGCGGCAAGGGCACCGGTGGCACGCAGCTGCTGCCGCTGGATCACGATGGCCGACCGGCTGACAACTTCGGTCGCACCAACGTGGCCTTCAAGGCGAAGCTGTCGCAGACCGAAGTGAAGGTCGGCGAATGGATGCCGGTGCTGCCGATCTTGCGCTCGGACGACGGTCGTTCGCTGCCGCAGACGTTCCGTGGCGGACAGATCACCTCGAAGGAAATCGCCGGCCTGACCCTGTACGGAGGCCAGTTCCGCGCCAACAGCCCGCGCGACGACAGCAGTATGAGCGACATGTCGATGACCGGAAAGACGGCGTTCACCTCGGATAGATTCAACTTCCAGGGCGGCGAATATGTGTTCAACGAAAAACGCACGCAACTTGCCTTGTGGAACGCCGAGTTGAAGGACATCTACAGCCAGCAATTCGTCAATCTGATCCATAGCCAGCCCGTCGGTGACTGGACCCTGGGCGCCAACCTCGGCTTCTTCTACGGCAAAGACGACGGCGCTGCCCGCGCGGGCGACCTGGACAACAAGACCTGGTCCGGCCTGCTCTCGGCGAAACATGGCGGCCATACTTTCTACATCGGCCTGCAGAAACTCACCGGTGACAGCGCCTGGATGCGGGTCAACGGCACCAGCGGCGGCACCCTGGCCAACGACAGCTACAACTCGAGCTACGACAATGCCAAGGAAAAATCCTGGCAAGTGCGCCACGACTACAATTTCGTCGCTATTGGCATTCCCGGCCTGACCTTGATGAACCGCTACATCAGCGGCAGCAACGTGCAAACCGGCACGATCACCGATGGCAAGGAATGGGGACGCGAAAGTGAATTGGGCTACACCGTGCAGAGCGGTGCGCTGAAGGATCTGAACGTTAAATGGCGCAACTCGAGCATGCGCCGGGATTACAGCAACAACGAGTTCGACGAGAACCGGTTGATCGTCAGCTATCCGATCAGCCTGTTATAAAAACACACCCTGTAGGAGTGAGCCTGCTCGCGATGGCGGTCTGTCAGTGACATAGATGTTGAATGAGCCGCCGCCATCGCGAGCAGGCTCACTCCTACAGGGGAATATCGGAGCGGCCTACTCCCGGGATTCCACGCCCAATTCATCCCAAACCGACTCGGCCAGGTGGAAGGTCGCATTGGCCGCCGGAATGCCGCAGTAGATCGCGCTCTGCATGATCACTTCCTTGATCTCGCCACGGCTCACGCCGTTGTTGGCGGCGGCGCGCAGGTGCAGTTTGAGTTCACCCTCGCGGTTCATGCCGATCAGCATGGCAATGGTGATCAGGCTGCGAGTGTGGCGCGGCAGGCCAGGGCGAGTCCAGATGTCACCCCAGGCGTGGCGGGTGATCATTTCCTGGAACTCCGAGTTGAACTCGGTCAGGGTGGTCAGGCTGCGGTCGACATGGGCGTCGCCCAGTACTGCGCGACGGACTTGCATGCCCTCGTCGTAACGTTGTTTCTCGTCCACAACAATCCCCTTAATCAGCCAACAAAAAC
Source organism: Pseudomonas sp. RIT-562 (assembly GCF_026241895.1). Lineage (GTDB taxonomy): Bacteria > Pseudomonadota > Gammaproteobacteria > Pseudomonadales > Pseudomonadaceae > Aquipseudomonas > Aquipseudomonas mandelii_F. The sequence continues at coordinate 23,189 of NZ_JAPJIV010000002.1, forward strand.
GCCAGTACCCGCTCGCTGAACGCGACATCGGCCTGGACGTTGGACAGGTGTGCGGCATGGAATTCGGCATACTCGGCGCCGGCCACACGTTCCTGGATGAAGTGGCTGCCAGCTGGCGGAGTAACCGCATCTTCGGTGCCGGCAATCACCAGCAATGGCACCTTGATCGAGGCCAGTTGATCACGGAAATCGGCATCGCGCACTGCCGCGCAGTTGGCGGCATAACCTTCAGGCGAAGTGGCAGCGAGCATGTCGGTGATGCGGTTGGCGACAGCAGGATTGGCGGCGGCAAAATCCGCGGTAAACCAGCGCGCTATCGACGCATCCCGCAGCGCCACCATGGCCGCTGCACGATCGCGCAAGACCGTTTCAATGCGTGGGTTCCACACCGATGGATCGCCGATTTTCGCTGCGGTATTGCACACCACCAGCTTGAGCAGGCGATCGCCGGCGTTGATCCCCAGCCACTGGCCAATCAGGCCGCCCATGGACAAACCGCAGAAGTGCGCGCGTTCGATGTGCAAGGCATCCAGCAGCGCCAGGACGTCACGCCCCAGCTGCTCGATGCTATACGGTCCCGGGGTCACCAGGGATTTGCCGTGGCCACGGGTATCGAACCGCAGGACCCGGAAATGTTTGGTGAACGCGTCAATCTGCGCGTCCCACATATGCAGGTCGGTGCCCAGGGAGTTGGAGAGCACCAGGACCGGCGCATCCGATGGACCATCGAGTTGGTAATGCAGTTCGCCCTCGGCGAGTTGTACAAAAGCCACAGCTATCTCCTTCAGGCAGTCAATGCAGAATGTTCAGCCACCGCTCGCGCGACCCAGGTCTGGGCCTGGCCGAGGTAGTGGGCAGGGTTCAACAGATGATCGAGTTCAGCGGCGGACAACTCGGCAGTCACTTGCGGTTCTTCGCCGAGGACCGCCCGCAGGTGCCGTTGCTCGGCGACCGCACGTTTGCAGCATTGCTCCAGCACATGGTGCGCGGTGTCACGCCCCACGCGCTGAGCGAGCACAATGCTCACGGCTTCGGCGAGCACCAGGCCTTGGGTCAGGTCGAGATTGCGCGCCATACGCTCGGCGTCCACTTCCAGCCCGTCCGCCATCAGCAGCGCCTGTTTCAGGCTGCCCGATACCAGGCAGCAAATCTCTGGCAGGGTTTCCCATTCGGCATGCCACAGACCGAGGCTGCGTTCGTGCTCCTGGGGCATGGCGCTGAACAGGGTCGAGAGCAGGCCGGGGACTCGCGTCGCGGCTCCGATCAGCACCGCAGCGCCGACCGGATTACGTTTGTGCGGCATGGTCGACGAGCCACCTTTGCCAGGCGCCGAGGGCTCGAAAACCTCCCCTGCTTCGGTCTGCATCAGCAGGCTGACATCGCGCCCCAGTTTACCGAGGCTGCCGGCGATCAAACCGAGCACCGAGCCGAACTCCACCAGGCGATCTCGCTGGGTGTGCCAAGGCTGCTCCGGCAAGCTCAGTTGCAGTTCCGCGGCCAGCGCTTGCGCAATCGGCAGCGCGTGTTCGCCCAAGGCCGCCAGGGTGCCTGAGGCACCACCGAACTGCAGCACCAACAGGCGTGGCTTGAGTTCTTGCAGGCGTTGACGGCTGCGGGTCACCGCCCCCAGCCAGCCGGCGATTTTCATGCCTAAAGTGACCGGGGTTGCGTGTTGCAGCCAGGTCCGCCCAGCCAGCGGCGTGGCGACATGACGTTCGGCTTGGGTCGCAAGGGTCGCGCCCAGCCGGGCCAAGTCGCTTTCAATCAGCTCCAGTGCCCGGCGCAGTTGCAGTACCAGGCCCGTGTCCATCACGTCCTGGCTGGTGGCGCCGAGATGTACATAACGTTCGGCTTCGGCATCGACAGCCGCAATCTGTTTGCCCAGGGCTTTTACCAGCGGGATCGCCGAATTACCCGCCGTGGCGATGGCCTCGCCCAGCGCAGCAAAGTCGTAGTGCTCGGCCCGGCAAGCGACCTGGATCGGTGCTACGGCGGTCTGCGGGATCAGCCCGACTTGCGCCTCGGCCCGGGCCAGTGCCGCCTCGAAATCGAGCATTGCCTGGACGCGGCCCTGATCGCAGAACACTTCACGCATGTCGCGGGCAGTGAAATAGGCATCGAACAACTGATTGCCCGGTCGCTCGTTCATAAACAATCCCTGGAAAGCGTGGGCCGTTAAGGCCCACGGGTTGAATCAAAGGTCGTGATGCAGGTATTTCGCCTGCTTCGGTAGACGCAGGCTGAACAGGAACGCCACTGCCATCATCACCGTCACGTACCAGTAGAATGAGTTTTCCATGCCCACGGCTTTGAGGCTCAGCGCCACGTACTCGGCCGAACCACCGAAAATCGCATTCGCCACCGCATACGCCAGGCCTACGCCCAATGCACGCACTTCCGGCGGGAACATCTCGGCTTTCACCAGGCCGCTGATGGAGGTGTAGAAACTCACGATCGCCAGCGCCAGGGTAATCAGCACGAATGCCAGGAATGGACTGCTGACGCTTTTCAGGCTGAGCAGGATCGGCACGGTGCACAGGGTGCCGAGGGCGCCGAACCAGAGCATCGAATTACGCCGGCCGATCTTGTCCGCGAGCATGCCGAACAGAGGCTGCATGCACATGTAGAGGAACAGTGCGCCGGTCATGATGTAGCTGGCAGTCTTGGCGTGCATGCCCGCGGTGTTGACCAGGTATTTCTGCATGTACGTGGTGAAGGTGTAGAAAATCAGCGAACCCCCGGCGGTGTAGCCGAGTACGGTGATAAACGCGGCCTTATGATCGCGGAACAGCGCACGGATACTGCCGGCGTCCTTGTTCTCGCGCATTTCCTTGCTGGTGGTTTCCTTCAGCGAACGCCGCAGGAACAACGAGATCAACGCGGCCACTGCACCGACCACAAACGGGATCCGCCAGCCATAGGCACGCAAGTCGTCCTCAGTGAGAAATTGCTGCAGGACCACCACCAGCGACACTGCGAGCAGCTGGCCGCCAATCAGCGTGACGTACTGGAACGAAGCGAAAAATCCGCGCTGGCCCTTGAGCGCGACTTCGCTCATGTAGGTGGCGGTGGTGCCGTATTCGCCGCCGACCGACAGGCCCTGCAGCAAACGGGCGAACAGCAGCATGATCGGCGCCCAGACGCCAATGTCCTTGTAGGTCGGCAGGCAGGCAATCAGCAAGGAGCCAAAGCACATCATCAGAATCGATATCAGCATCGAATTCTTGCGTCCGTGCTTGTCCGCAACTCGCCCGAAGATCCAGCCGCCGATAGGGCGCATCAGGAACCCGGCAGCGAACACGCCCGCCGTATTGACCAATTGTACGGTCGGGTTGTCGGACGGGAAGAACGCCGGGGCGAAGTAGATGGCGCAGAAGGCGTAGACGTAGAAGTCGAACCATTCAACGAGGTTGCCGGATGAAGCGCCGACAATCGCGAAGATGCGTTTTTTACGCTCTTCGCCCGTGTAGTGCGCTGTAGTAGCGGTGGGGGTTGTCATTGGTTTTCACTCTTTGGGGACAGTGACAGTCTAGACATACTTTGCAACAGTCCCGTTCCGCAGAAGCTTTGGCAAGGCGAATCCACAAGGTCTGACACAGAAGCTAGATTCACCCTGTAGGAGTGAGCCTGCTCGCGATGACTGTGTGTCAGTAGATACATCTGCCGACAGGTATACAGCTATCGCGAGCAGGCTCACTCCCACATGTGTTGCCTGCCCCGCCCAGGTGATATTTTTTGCAGGGAAGGCTGTGGTGTTTTCAATAATCGAAGAACACCGTCTCCGCCTCAGAGCCCTGCAAAATCACATTCCACTGGTAAACCCCCGCCGCATCCTGCTTCGCCAGCAAAGTGCTGCGACGCTCGGCCGGTACGCACTCCAGCAGCGGATCATCGACATTCGCCGGCTCGCCATCGAAGTAAATCCGGGTCAGCAGATGCTTCACCAGCCCCCGCGCGAAGACCAGCACAACCAGGTGCGGCGCCTGGGTCGTGCCTTTCAGCCCCTGCACGGTACCCGGCTTGATCGTGGTAAAGCGAAAGCGCCCTTGTGCATCCACCGGCACCCGGCCAAAACCTTCGAAGTTCGGGTCCAGGGCCTTGGCCTGGTCATCTTCCGGGTGGTCATACTTGCCGGCGGCATTGGCTTGCCAGATTTCCAGCATGGCGTCGTTGACGAAGTCGCCGTTGCCGTCCACCACCTGGCCGCTGATCGCGACGCGCTGGCCCAGGGTCTGTTCGACGGTCAGGTCTTCGCGGTTCAGCCAGGTCAGGCCGATGTGGTAATAGGGTCCGACGGTGTGGGACGTGGTCGCGTTGAGCGTCATCTTATTTCTCCATCGGCGTGGCTTCACGGCCGCGCAGAACGATGTCCCAGCGGTAACCGAGGGCATAGGAAGGGATGGTTTTCTCCAGATCGAAACTGGCGATCAAACGCTCTTTGGCGCTGGTATCCGGCACGCAGTTGTAGATCGGGTCGTACGCCAAAAGCGGGTCGCCCGGGAAGTACATCTGGGTGACCAGGCGCGTCAGGATGCTCGGCCCGAACAGCGAAAAATGGATATGCGCAGGCCGCCAGGCATTGTGGTGGTTGCCCCACGGATAAGCACCCGGCTTGATGGTCTGGAACTGGTACCAGCCATCGGCATCGGTCACGGTGCGACCGGTGCCGGTGAAGTTCGGGTCCAGCGGCGCGTCATGCAGGTCGCGCGGATGGTTGTAGCGCCCGGCGGCATTGGCCTGCCAGATTTCTACCAGGATACCCGGCACCGGCAGACCGTCTTCATCCAGCACGCGGCCATGAACGATGATCCGCTCGCCCTGGGGTTCGCCCGAGTGCTGGGCGGTCAGGTCATTGTCCTGCTCCTGGAGACGCTCGGCACCGATGGTCGGGCCAGTGATTTCCGACAGCGAATGCGGTAAAAACACCAGCGGCTGCGACGGCGCGCGCAGGTTGGTGGATTGATAGGCAGGGTGCAGGTAGTCCGGCTGAGTGCCCGCTTGCGGGCGGCGGTAACCAGGCTTGTCAGTCATTATGTTTTCCTCTGTTCTTGTTAGCTGACGCGTTCAATCGCCAGGGCCAGGCCTTGGCCAACGCCGACACACATGGTCGCCAGGCCTTTGCTGCCGCCGGTTTTTTCCAGCTGATGCAGGGCCGTCAGCACCAGGCGCGCGCCGCTCATGCCCAACGGATGACCGAGGGCGATGGCGCCGCCATTCGGGTTGACCTGAGGGGCGTCGTCCGCCAGCCCCAGCTCGCGCAATACCGCCAGGCCCTGGCTGGCAAACGCTTCATTGAGTTCGATCACGTCGAAGTCGCTGACCGCCAGCCCCAGGCGTTCGGTCAACTTGCGCACGGCCGGTACCGGGCCGATGCCCATGACCCGCGGGGCAACACCGGCACTCGACATCCCCAGCACCTTCGCGCGCGCGGTCAGACCGTGCTTTTTCACCGCCTCGGCCGAGGCCAGGATCAGTGCCGCAGCGCCGTCGTTTACGCCAGAAGCGTTGCCGGCGGTGACCGTTTTGTCTGCACCGTTGACTGGTTTTAATCTGGCCAGGGTTTCCAGCGTGGTGTCAGCGCGTGGATGCTCGTCCTGGCTGACCACGGTTTCGCCCTTCTTGTGAGCGATGCGCACTTCGACGATTTCTTCGGCGAAATAACCCGCAGCCTGGGCCGCAGCAGTGCGCTGCTGGCTACGCAGGGCGAATGCATCCTGGTCCTCGCGGGAGACTTCATAGTCGTCGGCGACGTTGTCGGCGGTCTGCGGCATCGCATCCACACCGTACTGCGCTTTCATCAACGGGTTGATGAAACGCCAGCCGATGGTGGTGTCTTCCAGCTTCATGTTGCGCGAGAACGCAGCATCGGCCTTGCCCATCACGAATGGCGCGCGGGACATCGACTCCACCCCACCGGCAATCGCCAGTTCCATCTCGCCGCTGGCGATCGCCCGGAACGCGGTGCCGATGGCGTCCATGCCCGAAGCGCAGAGACGGTTGAGCGTGACGCCTGGAATGGATTCCGGCAGCCCCGCCAACAGCAAGGCCATGCGCGCGACGTTGCGATTGTCTTCGCCAGCCTGGTTGGCGCAGCCGAGGAACACCTCGTCCACCGCGTTCCAGTCGACCGATGGATTACGCTCCATCAAGGCCTTGATCGGCACGGCGGCCAAATCATCGGCACGGACCGCCGCCAGGCCACCGCCAAACCGGCCGATGGGGGTGCGAATCGCGTCACAAATATAAACTTCACGCATCAGGCTTCTCCGGGTGCTTGGCCGTGGGCGGCGGCGGTACGGGCTTCCAGATCTCTCAGGGCCTTGAGTTCCACTTCGGTCGGCTCGGCGGTGTGCTCAACCGTGTCAGCGAAGCGAATTGCCCAGCCAGTGGCAGCAACCACTTGCTCGCGGGTCACGCCTGGGTGCAATGCAGTGACCACGAACTCATGGGTGCCGGCTTCCGGCTCCATGATGCACAGGTCGGTAATAATTCCTACGGGACCTGCGCCCGGCAAGCCCAGGCGCTTACGCGAATCACCGCCCTCGCCGTGGCCCACGGAGGTAATGAAATCCAGCTTGTCGACGAAAGAACGCGACGACTGCTTGAGGATAATCAGCACGCTCTTGGCCGAGCCGGCGATTTCCGGAGCGCCGCCGGCACCCGGCAGGCGGACCTTTGGCGAGTGGTAGTCACCGACCACTGTGGTGTTGATGTTGCCGAAGCGGTCAACTTGCGCAGCGCCGAGGAACCCGACGTCGATGCGCCCGCCCTGCAGCCAGTAGCGGAAGATCTCACCGGTCGGGACTACAGTGTCAGCGGTTTCCGCCAGCTCACCGTCACCGATCGACAGTGGCAGGACGCTCGGCTTGGCGCCGATCGGACCCGATTCGTAGATCAGCACCACGTCAGGTGAGGAAGTCAGGCGCGCCAGGTTGGCGGCTTTCGACGGCAGGCCGATGCCGACGAAACACACCGAACCGTTTTTCAGGCGGCGAGCGGCAGCGACGGTCATCATTTCATTGGTGGTGTAAGTCATTACTTGGCCTCCGAAGCAGCGGCCAGCTTGGCCTGGAACTCGCTGAAGTCAGCGCTACCGTGGATGTATTCGTTGATCCACGCGGTAAAGGTGTCACGATCGCGGGCGATCGGATCCCAGGCCTGGTAAAAGCGGTTGTCCCGCTCGTTGTACCCGTGGGCGTAGGACGGATGAGCACCGCCAGGTACGTGGCAGACCGCGCTGAGCGCCCAGGTCGGCAATACGCAGGAATTCATCGGCGCGTTCAGGTCGTCGACTATTTCTTCGACGGTGACGATGCAACGCTTGGCCGCCAGCGCCGCCTCTTTCTGTACGCCAAGGATGCCCCAGAGCAAAACGTTACCCTTGCGATCGGCTTTCTGCGCATGGATCACGGTGATGTCAGGGCGAACCGAAGGCACTGCCGCCAGGACTTCGCCAGTGAACGGGCAAGTCACAGTCTTGATCAGCGGATTGACCTTGGGCAGGTCGGAACCAGCGTAGGCGCGCAGTACCGCGAACGGTAGTCCGGAGGCGCCGGCAACGTAGGCATTAGCCAGGTCGGCATGACTGTGCTCTTCGATTTCCAGTGGATGCGGCCACTGTTTCTCGACGGCATCACGCAGACGATGCAGAGAGCCCACCCCAGGGTTGCCGCCCCAGGAGAAAATCAGCTTGCGCGCGCACCCGGCTCCGATCAGCTGGTCGTAGATCAGGTCAGGCGTCATCCGTACCAGCGTCAGGTCTTTCTTGCCCTGACGAATGATTTCGTGACCCGCCGCCGTAGGGATCAGGTGGGTGAAGCCTTCGAGCGCGACGGTATCGCCGTCATTTACGAATTGCTTCACCGCTTCGTGCAGCGAAAGGATTTCAGCCATGGGGCAGGCTCCCGTTTTGTTATGAACTGACAGTGGATAAAAGGGCGCGATGCGCAGCGCCGGAGTGACTGAAGAGTAAGCCGCAGCCACTGGCCAAACAATCCGATAATCGACTGAGTGTTCGTTTATCGAACAGATTGTTGTTTGGCTATCGTTCTTCCCGACCGCGAATCAGGTCGCATCCGCATGACTGACCATGCCTTTGATTAGCACCGCCGCCGTCGCCAGCGCCGCCGGGATCACCAGTGCTGTCAGCACCTGTTCAAAGTTCCAGCCCAGGCCCAGCAACGTCGCGCCCATCCACGCGCCGAGAATGGCCCCGAAACGCCCAATCCCCAGCATCCACGAGACGCCTGTCGCCCGTCCCTGAGTGGGATAAAACCGTGCCGCCAGTGACGGCATCGCCGACTGCGCGCCGTTGACACACATCCCGGCCACCAGTACCAACGTCGCCAATAGCGTGATGTTGCCCAGGCTCTGCCCCACCGCGTAGGCAAACACCCCGGCCAACAGGTAGAAAGTGCCGATGACCTTGTGCGGGTTGAAGCGATCCATCGCCCAGCCCACACCCACGGCACTCAATACCCCACCAAACTGGAACAGCGCCCCGATAAAGGCTGCCTGCTCCATGCTGGCGCCGCTGTCGCGCATCAGGGTCGGCAACCAGCTGGTCAGCAGGTAGACAATCACCAGCCCCATGAAATAGGTGAGCCACAGCAGCAACGTGCCGGTGCTGTAGGTGCCGGAGAAGATTACTGCGAACACGTTGCGGGCCTTCACGGTTTTCTGCTCCGGCACGCTGAAGCTGGCAGCCTGGGCGACGATCACCGGGTCGATAGGCGCGAGGGTCTGGCGCACTTTATCGGTGCCGCGATTGCGCACCACCAGATAACGCGCCGATTCCGGCAGCCAGAAGAATAGGACCACGGCGAGGATCAGCGGCAGGATCCCGCCAATCAGCAGCAGACTGTGCCAGCCGAACATGGGAATCAGCTTGGCCGAGATGAACCCGCCGCCAGCCATGCCGAGGTTGAAGCCGCAGAACATGCTGGTCACCAGCAGGGATTTCTTGCGCTCCGGGGTGTATTCCGACAGCAGAGTGGTGGCGTTGGGCATCCCCGCCCCCAGGCCCAGGCCGGTAAGGAAACGCAACACCAGTAATTGGTCGACGTTGGTGCTGTAGGCAGAGGCGAGACTGAATGCGCCAAACAGTACCACCGCACCGACCAGCACGACTTTGCGCCCGAAGCGGTCAGCCAGCGGACCGGAGCCGAGAGCGCCGAACACCATGCCGATCAATGCGGCACTCATGACCGGCCCCAGGCTGGCCCGATCGATCCCCCAATCCTGGGACAGTGCAGGTGCAATGAAGCCCATGGCCGCAGTGTCGAGGCCATCGAGAAACACAATCAGGAAACACAGAATCACCACTCGCCACTGATAGCGCGAAATGGGTTGGGCATTGATGAAGGACTGCACGTCGAGGCAGTTACCTACAGCAGACTGAGGCTGGTTCATTATTTTTATTCCACACAAGAACGCAGTCGAACACGTGCCAGCCTTGTGCTGGCGCTGCGGCGACATTAATGATCCTGGGGAAACAGCGTCAATTCGATAAACGCGACTCTGTGCGTTTATCGAACACTTCGCAGCGTGGCGCTAGGCGAAAAGCTGGCTGCTGAGGTCGCGACTGGCGCTGAGCAACCCCGGCAGGAACCGTTGTTCGAGCTCGTTACGGCTGACTCGGCCGGCATGGGTGCTGACATTCAACGCTGCCACCACTTGCCCGGAAGCGTCATACACCGGGACGGCAATCGAACGCAGGCCCTGTTCGAGCTCCTGGTCAACTATGCACCAGCCCTGTTGCCGCACCTCTTGCAGGCACTCCAGCAGTGCTTCGGGGGTGTGCAAGGTGCGACTGGTCTTGGCCTGCAGATCCGCATGGTCGAGATACTCGCGCAACGAGGTGTCGTCCAGCGCGGCCAAGAGGATCCGCCCCATCGAAGTGCAATACGCCGGAAGCCGCCCGCCTACCGAAAGGTCGACGGAGATTAGGCGCTGGGTGGTAGCCGAGCGAGCGATATAGAGTATGTCGTCACCTTCCAGCGTGGCCATGTTGCAGGCCTCGTGCAGCTGTTCGCTCATCCGGTCCAGGTACGGCTGGGCTGAGACCGCCAGCGGGGTCGATGACAGGTAGGCATGGCCGAGCGTCAGGACCTTGGGCAGCAATGAATAGGTGCGACCGTCCGTAGTGGCATAGCCGAGCTTGATCAGCGTGTGCAGGCAACGGCGTACTGCGGCGCGAGGGATTTCCGTGCGATGGCTGATTTGGGCGATGGTCAGGTGGCGCTTGCGCTCCTGGAAGGCCTGGACCACCGCCAGGCCGCGGGCCAGCGAGGTCATGAAATCCGGGTCACCGGTCAGCGCCTGGATCCGCTTCGCGGGTGAGGCGACTATCGGCGGCGCCACCGACGCGAAAGAGTTGCGCAATTGGTCATTCATATCAGGTCCTTTTCCCACACGAATCGGTAGCCATTACAAGCGGCTCCGGTACGGCGCACAAGAGACGCCGGCCAACACCGTGCGATTATCGAACCATCAACCGATTATCGCAAACCCCTGCCTAACCGTGCGACCGCCAGATTTTTGTAAACCGGGACTTGCGTGCAACTAAGGGTTGGCGATTGGCCGCGAACTTGCCTGCCATAATCGCGTCAGAAAGACAGCGTCACAAAATACATACCCTAAATGGCCTAGTTCAGGGTAAAACTTATGCGCCCTTAAACAAGCGCTGCTTAATATCTTGTTTTAACGGTTTGGAGATAGTGTTCTACGAAACGACCGCTATAATACAATTCAATGGCGACTCGGCTATTCACCTGCCGAGTCCACCATTCGGGAGCGCAATGTTCCATTGTCGCTGCCAGCAGCAAGCGCCTGCCGCTGATCACTTGATGCTTCGCCAACGCGCTCGCTGAAAACTGGAGACTGATGCTACGTCAGCTGTTTATCTCTGGTGCCGTGGCCGCCTGTAACCTGTATTGAATGTGTCTCGCGAACGAAACCTTCCCGGGTTGTCGCCGACCGCAGTCGATACCGCTGTGCAGTGCGTTTCACCAGAATCAATTCCAACTCATACAGGTAGCACTGTGACGAAAGACGAACTGCGCGCGGAACTTGAGCGCCAGGAACAACGTTACAAGGAAGTTTACGGCGGGGAAGTCACCACCTACGCCGCACAGCCCGAACCGGAACGTAAACCCTGGCGTAAACGCGCCACCGTTCAGGATCAGGCGTTCAGCCAGGAACTGCAGAAGATGGAAAAGGAACTCAAAGCCGAAGAGCCGTGAATTGCAGGGCTTTGATCATTCCAAGGGTCTGGATGCCAGCCTGCTAAAAGCGGGTTGAATCGATGATGCCTTCGCGCCCGCTACGAGCGGGCAGCGGCTGCCTTGTCCTGTGGATAAGGTGCCAGGTTCATTTCTGACCCTCTTTTCAGAAATTTCCCACGGGCGTTAACGCCTCTCCAGTTTGTCGGAGAACCCCCCGTGCGTGCAGGCTTTGCCTTTAGATTCAACGACCTGCGGAATCAGTCGAGGTACCGTTGATCTGGCGCTGCCCGCAAACTAATTCGTTGAAGAATGTTACCGATGAGCAGCTAGTGCATCGATTTCCATCCTTTTCTGGCATAATCGCGCCCCCTTACGACCGGGTCAGAAAACCTTCATGATCGATTTATTCAGCGGACTGGATGCTTGGGTGCTTGTGAGCCTCTTGCTCGCCCTGGCCTTTGTCCTCGCCTTCGAGTTCATCAACGGCTTTCATGACACCGCTAACGCGGTGGCCACCGTTATCTACACCAAAGCCATGCCGCCCCATCTGGCGGTGTTCTTTTCCGGTGTGTTCAACTTTCTCGGCGTGCTGCTGGGCGGTGTCGGCGTGGCATATGCCATCGTCCACCTGCTACCGGTAGAGCTGCTGATTAACGTGAACACCGGTCACGGGCTGGCCATGGTGTTCTCGCTGCTTGCCGCGGCCATCACCTGGAACCTGGGCACCTGGTACTTCGGTATCCCGGCGTCGAGCTCCCACACGCTGATCGGCTCGATCCTCGGAGTCGGCCTGGCCAACGCCCTGATCAACGACATCCCACTGGCTGATGGCGTGAACTGGCAGAAAGCGATCGATATCGCCGCCTCCCTGGTGTTCTCGCCGATGGCCGGCTTCCTGATCGCCGCGCTGATCCTGATCGGCCTTAAATGGTGGCGCCCGCTGTCGAAGATGCACAAGACGCCGGAACAGCGCCGCAAGATCGACGACAAGAAGCATCCGCCGTTCTGGAATCGCCTGGTCCTGGTTATTTCGGCCATGGCCGTGAGCTTCGTGCACGGCTCCAACGACGGCCAGAAAGGTATCGGCCTGATCATGCTGGTACTGATCGGTATCGTCCCGGCACAATTCGTACTCGACCTGGGCAGCACCACTTACCAGATCGAACGGACTCGCGATGCGACCCTGCACTTGAGCCAGTTCTACAAGCGTAACGCCGACACCCTGGGTGAGTTCCTCGCACTGGGTAAAAGTGTGGAAGGCGATCTGCCGGAGAAATTCCGTTGCAACCCGCAACAGACCGAACCGACCATTACCGCCCTGCTCGGCACGCTGAAAGGCGTTTCCGACTATCACTCGCTGCCGTCGGACAGCCGCATCGAAGTGCGTCGCTACCTGCTCTGCCTGGATGACACGGCGAAGAAAGTCAGCAAGCTGCCTGGCCTCGATGCCCGTGAAAAAGCCGACCTGGACAAGCTGCGCAAGGACCTGACGACTACCACTGAATACGCGCCGTTCTGGGTGATCCTGGCGGTCGCCCTGGCACTGGGCCTGGGTACCATGGTGGGCTGGAAACGCGTAGTGCTGACGATTGGCGAGAAAATCGGCAAGCAAGGCATGACCTACTCCCAAGGCATGTCGGCACAGATCACCACGGCGAGCCTGATCGGCATGGCGAACATCTTCAGCCTGCCGGTTTCCACCACCCACGTACTGTCCTCTGGCGTGGCCGGTACCATGGTCGCGAACAAAAGTGGCCTGCAAGGCGGCACGGTGAGAACCATCCTGCTGGCCTGGGTGTTGACCCTGCCGGCAACGGTAGCCTTGTCGGCCGGCCTGTTCTGGCTGGCGTCGAAGGCGCTGGGTAGCTGATACCCGGCAGCACAAAAAAAGGCGCGTTCCGTGAGGTTCGCGCCTTTTTTATTTAATGCGGGAATGTGAACAACCAAAAATTTCGCAGGCAAAAAAAAAGGGCAACCGAAGTTGCCCAAAATGCCTTGCGTGCTCATTGCTTCCAGAAAGAACTACGGTTTTTTCCGCTTGTGCGCGTCTTTCCAGATAAAAAATCCAAACCCTGCGAAAAACAGAACCATGAGGCCGACTGTCAGCACTCCGGCGATCACCACGTTGTCGAAAAACATGACTGGCCTCCTGCACTTGCCCTGTTGCGATAGGGCTAAGTTAACCAATCGGGCGGGAGAGAAAATTGACCAGGATCAATGCCGCCCGAGACTGGGCGTAAAGGAGGGAGAAAAACTGACCTGCATCAATCGATGCAGGGGGATTAACGCTTTTTCGGTTTGTTCTTCGGCTTTTTCTTCGGTTTGCCCAACGGCATGGCCTGTTCGAATGCGTTGCGCACTTCGTTCAGGCGCTTCTCATTGAGGTCATGCACCCGCTTGGCGCGTTCCGTGGTGAGATCGATCAGCTTGTCGTCCTGGCTCATGTCTTTATACATCGCATCGTTTAAGGGTGCTGCGCTTGCGCGCATGGTTGCGCCAATGATGGAGCCTAACGCTGGCGCTGACCAGTCGCGGGCTTCAGATCTCTATATCGACCCACAACCCCTGGCGCGGCTCGTCTTCGATCAAAGGCGCCACTGGCACGGTGTTGTCCGCGTTCAGCTCATAGCCGGGAACCGGCAGATGCTGAGCAGGTTCACCATCGGCTTCACGCCGACGCTTGTCCCGCTGGTGCTGGCGGCGCTGCTCCTCACGCAGCTGGAACGCCGCTTCCTCGGGATCGCGCTGCTGCAGGTCAATCGTGCTGTCACTGGACGTTTCCTGCACCGGCGTGACGGGGGCGATATCCGGACGCTGGCGGACCGGATCCTGCTGGGAAGTGATCGGCACGGCACTCAAGGGGAGCATCGGTGGCAGCATGATTTTTGTTCTCCTGTCAGCAGGCTGTCGGCTGCACGGATCGCGACTTGAGCCATTGCACGCAAACTGTGACCCGGTTGGCAACTTGCGCGATGGCGGCTCGGTTGGGAATTGGACTGTCATTTATCGGACAACGTCTGACCGAGTCGTTCCACCAGGAGCAAAAGATCGCAGCCTGTGGCAGCTCCTGCACGCGTTATCCTTTGGCCTGGAGCCCTCATTCCGTTAAGATAGCCCGCTTTTTCAAGGTGGGAGTCAGGCAGCATGGCGCAGCAGTATCAACCGGGGCAACGCTGGATTAGTGACAGCGAAGCCGAGCTGGGTTTGGGCACCGTTCTGGCACAGGACGGCCGCTTGTTGACCGTGCTCTATCCGGCCACTGGCGATACCCGCCAGTACGCGCTACGGAATGCGCCCCTCACCCGCGTGAGGTTTTCGCCGGGTGACTCGATCACTCATTTCGAAGGCTGGAAACTGACCGTACAGGAAGTCGACGACGTCGACGGCCTGCTGGTTTACCACGGCCTTAACGCGCAGAACGAAACCGTCACCCTGCCGGAAACCCAGCTGTCGAACTTCATTCAGTTCCGCCTGGCCAGCGACCGCCTGTTCGCCGGGCAGATCGACCCGTTGGCCTGGTTCTCCCTGCGCTACCACACGCTGGAGCACACCAGCCGCCAGCTGCAGTCCTCGTTGTGGGGCCTGGGCGGCGTTCGCGCCCAACCGATCGCCCACCAGTTGCACATCGCCCGCGAAGTCGCCGACCGCATTGCGCCTCGGGTTTTGCTGGCCGACGAAGTAGGTTTGGGTAAAACCATCGAAGCCGGCCTGGTGATCCATCGCCAGTTGCTCTCGGGTCGCGCCAGCCGAGTGCTGATCCTGGTTCCGGAAAACCTGCAGCACCAGTGGCTGGTGGAGATGCGCCGGCGTTTCAACCTTCAGGTCGCGCTGTTCGACGAAGAACGCTTCATCGAAAGCGATGCGACCAACCCGTTCGAAGACACCCAGCTGGCACTGGTTGCCCTTGAATGGCTGGTGGCCGACGAAAAGGCCCAGGACGCGTTGTTTGCTGCAGGCTGGGACCTATTGGTGGTCGATGAAGCGCATCACCTGGTGTGGCATGAGGAAAAGGCCAGCCCTGAGTATTCCCTGGTGGAACAGCTGGCCGAAGTCATTCCCGGCGTCCTGTTGCTGACCGCCACCCCGGAGCAGCTCGGCCAGGACAGCCACTTTGCGCGCCTGCGCCTGCTCGATCCAAACCGTTTCCACGACCTGCACGCCTTCCGCGCAGAGAGCGAGAACTACCGCCCGGTGGCCGAAGCCGTTCAGGAGTTGCTGGACCAGGGCCGCCTGTCGCCTGAAGCGCACAAGACCATCCACGGCTTCCTCGGCAATGAAGGCGAAGCCTTGTTGGCTGCGGTCAACGATGGCGATACCGAAGCCAGTGCGCGCCTGGTTCGCGAGTTGCTGGATCGCCATGGCACCGGACGCGTGCTGTTCCGTAACACCCGCGCTGCCGTGCAAGGTTTCCCGGAACGTAAACTGCACCCGTATCCCCTGCCGTGCCCGGATGAGTATCTCGAGTTGCCGCTGGGCGATCACGCCGAGCTGTATCCGGAAGTGAGCTTCCAGGCTCAGCCGGATGCCAACGAAGAAGAACGCTGGTGGAAATTCGACCCCCGTGTCGAGTGGCTGATCGATCAGCTGAAAATGCTCAAGCGCACCAAGGTCCTGGTGATCTGCGCCCATGCCGAAACCGCGATGGACCTGGAAGACGCCCTGCGCGTGCGTTCCGGCATCCCCGCGACAGTGTTCCACGAAGGCATGAACATCCTTGAGCGCGACCGCGCCGCCGCCTACTTCGCCGACGAAGAATTTGGCGCACAAGTGCTGATCTGCTCGGAAATCGGCAGCGAAGGTCGCAACTTCCAGTTCTCGCATCACCTGGTGCTGTTCGACCTGCCGTCGCACCCGGATCTGCTGGAACAACGTATCGGTCGTCTGGACCGGATCGGCCAGAAGCACATTATCGAGCTGCACGTGCCGTACCTGGAAACCAGTCCGCAGGAGCGGTTGTTCCAGTGGTACCACGAAGCACTCAACGCCTTCCTCAATACCTGCCCGACCGGCAACGCATTGCAGCATCAGTTCGGCTCGCGCCTGCTGCCGCTGCTGGAAAATGCCGACGACGGCGAATGGCAAGCGCTGATCGATGAAGCACGCGCCGAGCGTGAGCGTCTGGAAGCCGAGCTGCACACCGGCCGTGACCGCCTGCTGGAACTCAATTCCGGTGGTGCTGGCGAAGGCGATGCACTGGTCGAGGACATTCTTGAGCAAGACGATCAGTTTGCCCTGCCGATCTACATGGAAACCCTGTTCGACGCCTTCGGCATCGACAGTGAAGACCATTCGGAAAACGCGCTGATCCTCAAGCCGAGCGAGAAAATGCTCGACGCCAGCTTCCCGCTGGGTGACGACGAAGGCGTAACCATCACTTACGACCGCAATCAGGCGCTGTCTCGCGAAGACATGCAGTTCATCACCTGGGAACACCCGATGGTTCAGGGTGGCATGGACCTGGTGTTGTCCGGCTCGATGGGTAACACCGCCGTGGCGCTGATCAAGAACAAGGCGCTGAAACCTGGCACCGTGTTGCTGGAACTGCTCTACGTCAGCGAAGTGGTCGCCCCGCGCTCACTGCAGTTGGGGCGTTATCTGCCGCCAGCCGCCCTGCGCTGCCTGCTCGATGCCAACGGCAACGACCTGTCGGCCCGGGTAGCGTTCGAGACGCTCAATGACCAGCTCGAAAGCGTGCCTCGGGCCAGCGCCAACAAGTTCATCCAGGCCCAGCGTGATCAGCTGACGCCTCGGATCAACGCCGGTGAAGAGAAGATCTTCCCGCGTCATGCCGAGCGCGTCGCCGAGGCCCAGCGCCGCCTGGCCGCCGACACCGACGAAGAACTGGCACGCCTGACCGCCTTGCAAGCGGTCAACCCGACCGTGCGCGACAGCGAACTGGTTGCTTTGCGTAAACAACGCGAGCAAGGCCTGGCCATGCTCGACAAGGCTGCGTTGCGACTGGAAGCGATTCGGGTGTTGGTGGCGGGTTAAGCCTGCCCTGTTCTACCGGTAAAACGAAAAGGCCCGCAGAGATGCGGGCCTTTTTTTTCTTGGGTTATTGGGTGCTGCTGATGGCTTCATCGCGAGCAGGCTCACTCCTACAGGGGGTCTGCGGTGCTCACAAATCCTCTGTAGGAGTGAGCCTGCTCGCGATGGCAATCATGCGGTCGCCACCTCAATCCCTGGCTGACTGACAGCCACCAAACCATCCTTCATCCGCTGCGCATCCCGTACAAAACACCGTGAAGCCATGAACAGAAACACCATGGTAAAGAACAGCGCCACCGGTATCAGGTACATCGCGTCATGCAGGCCCACCGCCTTGAACGCTTCGGTCATCTGCTCGGCACCCGCCGCCAGCATCGCGGTATGGGCGAAGTGATCGGACAGCGCACCCACTACCACCGGCCCCAACCCCCCACCCAGCAGATACAACCCGGCAAAAAACAGCGCCATGGCCGTGGCCCGCAGGCGTGGCTCAACCACATCCTGGATAGCGGTGTAGACGCAGGTGTAGAAGTTGTAGGCGAACAACCAGCCCAGGCTGAACACCCCGACGAACAGTCCGATCTCGATCCGCCCGGCGTGCAGGGCCCAGGCCGTGCACACAGTCGAGACAATCAGGCTGAAGGCGGCAAACAGCAACCGGCCATTGGCGACTCGCTGGTGGATCTTGTCAGCGACCAGTCCGCCCAACGTCAGGCCGAACAAACCTGTCACACCTACGATCACCCCGGTCGCCACCGCGGCCTCATGCAATGGCATCAGGAAGTAACGTTGCAGCATCGGCACAAGAAAGGAGTTGCAGGCGTAAGTCGCGAAGTTGAAGCACAACCCGGCCATCACCAGCCACAGGAAGGTCGGCACCGCCAACACCCGGCGGATCGGCCGATCGACGCGTTCCTGGGATACCTGCACGCTTTCTGCTGCACCGCGCTTGGGTTCCTTGATGAAAAACATGAACACCGCCAGGATCAGGCCCGGCACTGCAGCAATGAAAAACGGTGCACGCCAGCTGTCGAAAGTCTTGACCATCCAGCCGATGGTGAAGAACGCCAGCAACAGGCCCAGGGGCAGGCCCAGCATGAAGATACCCATGGCGCGGGCGCGTCGGTGGGCCGGGAACAGATCGCCGATCAATGAGTTGGCGGCGGGCGCATAACTGGCTTCGCCGATGCCGATGCCCATGCGCACGAGCAGGAAAGTCCAGAAACTGCCGACCAGGCCATTGACCGCCGTCAGCCCGCTCCAGGCAGCCAGCCCCCAGCCCATCAACTTCGCCCGCGATCCGGTATCGGCCATCCTCCCAAGGGGCAGGCCGGCAATCGCATAGACGATGGTGAACGCGGTACCGATGATCCCCAGCTGAAAATCACTCAGGCTCCACTCCATGCGGATGGGCTCGATGATGATCGCCGGAATGGTACGGTCGAAAAAGTTGAACAGATTGGCCAGGAACAACAGGAACAGAATGCGCCAGGCATTCGCCGCTTGGGTCGAGTTCTGCATGTTTCCGTCTCTTTTATTGTTATGGGGCGTCACTGCCCCCGGAACATGCAATCTAGTCACGCGTGCACCAGCTGTCTGTAATTATTCGTTAAGCTGATAGGGCGCCATGAAAAGCCATATTCTGATTATCGCCAAATGCTCTAAAGCTCATTCCAAATCGGTTGACGCCAAACTGCCACCACGGCTTGCGGTTCGTCCCTGCGCTCTATACTCCAAGCCAATGCGCCAGTATTCATGGCGGCAGCCAGGATGACGAAAACGGGAAATGCTATGGAATGGCTTGGATTGCCTTTCATTACCGGCCTACCAGATAGCGGACAGGTAATCCTCAGTTGCACCCACAATCCGTTTCTCGTACTGCTGGCTTATCTGGTCGCCTGCGTCGGCAGCTTCGCCATGCTGGACATGGCCGAACGTGTGGATCATGCGCAAAAAGCACAATCGCGACGCATCTGGCGCCTGGTTGGCACCGCGTGCCTGGCGGGCGGTATCTGGGTCATGCATTTCATTGGGATGCTGGCTTTCGAAGCGCCTGTCGAGATTCATTACGCCCTGCCGATCACCCTCGTCTCGCTGTTGATCGCCCTGCTTGCCTCGTGGCTGGTAATGCTTACGCTCAGCCAGCCGCAGCAGACGCTGTGGCGCTACGTGAAGGCCTCGGTTTGCATCGGCCTGGGCATTGCAGCCATGCATTACGTCGGCATGGGCGCCATGCATTCCAAGGCCGCCGCGTACTTCGACACGACGCTGTTCACCCTGTCTATCGTGATCGCCATGCTGGCCGGGCTGACAGCCCTGTTGATCGCCCGGCATTTACGCAGCAGCACCGGGGTGGTCCATCAGCTGAAGAAGTACACCGCCAGCCTGGTGCTTGGCGCGGGCCTCTTCAGCATGCACTTCACCGGTATGGCCGCCTTCAACCTGGTGCTGCCAGCCGGCAGTGTCCTGACACCACCAAGCGCCAACGATCACCTGCAACTGGGCCTGACCCTGGGCGTCATGACCCTGTTGATCATCGGCAGCAGCATCAGCGCGGCATTGGCTGACAAGAAGCTGCAACACAAGGATCACGACCTGCAACGGGTCAACGCCCTGCTCAGCCAACTCGACCAGGCACGCATGTCGTTGCAACAGGTTGCCCACTACGACCCGCTGACCAATCTGGTCAACCGTCGCGGCTTCAATCAGTTGTTCGCCGAGAAACTCATCGAAAAGACCAGTGACGGCGGCATGCTCGCCGTGATGTTCCTGGACATCGATCACTTCAAACGCATCAACGACAGCCTCGGCCATGACGCCGGTGACGAATTGCTCAAGGTCCTGGCCAGTCACATCAAGGGTTCGGTACGCAGCCATGAAGATGTGGTTGCACGTTTTGGCGGTGACGAGTTCTGCATCCTCATCGGCTTGCACGACCGGGAAGAAGCGAGACATATGGCCCAACGCATCATGACGAAGATGAAGGAGCCCATCGAGCTGTCAGGCCGGCGCATGGTGATGACCACCAGTATTGGTATCAGCGTGTTTCCCGAAGACGGCAGAACCTGCGAAGAACTGTTGAAAAACGCCGACCTGGCGCTCTACCAGTCCAAGGGCAATGGCCGCAACGGCCTGAACTTCTTTAGCGCCAGCCTGAAAACCCGGGCGACCCTGGAACTGCAACTGGAGGAAGAACTGCGCCATGCCCTGCGCGAGAACAGCGGCCTGATGCTGTACTACCAGCCGATCTTCGACCTCAAGACCGGCCTGGTGAGCAAGCTTGAAGCCCTGGTGCGCTGGCAGCATCCGGTGCATGGGCTGCTCGCGCCGGATCGGTTCATTGCCATCGCCGAAGCCAATGGCCTGATTGCCGAGCTCGATCATTGGGTGCTGCGCAAGGCCTGCGAGGATTTGAGTGAACTGTCCCGCCAGGGCTGCGAAGCGCTGAGGATTGCGGTGAACTGTTCGCCGCTGAACCTGGGACGCGAAGAGCTCGCCGATGAGATCGAACAAGCGTTGCGGATGGCCGGGGTGGCACCCCATCGGCTGGAACTGGAAGTCACCGAAAATGCGCTGATGGGCAATATCGCCAATACTCTGGTATTGCTGCGCCAGATTCGCGCGCTGGGCGTATCGCTGTCGATCGACGACTTCGGCACCGGGTATTCATCGCTGGCCTACCTCAAGCGCCTGCCGCTGAACACCTTGAAGATCGATCGCTCGTTCATCCAGGATATTCCCCAGTCGGCCCAGGACATGGAAATCGTCCAGGCGATCATCGTCATGGCGCATACCCTGCATTTGCAGGTCGTCACCGAGGGCGTCGAAACGCTGGAGCAGTACGACTTCCTGCAGCGCTACGACTGTGATTTCGTCCAGGGCTACTTGCTCAGCCGGCCAGTTCCGCTGGCTGAATTGCGCCCCGTGCTCAACGAAATCAACCAGCGCAACTATTCGAGCCCGGTCATTGCGTCGGGTCAGGCTCGCGGTACATCTGCACCAGTGTCGAAGGATCCTTTTCCAGGAAGCCCTTACTCCCGTGCAACCGCATCAATTGCGCGGCCAGTGCGCTAAGGGGCGTTGCCGCACCCTGCTCGCGGGATAATTTCACCGCAGTGTCGAGATCCTTGAGCAGTGTGCGAACGTGCCACTTCACTGGCTCGAAGCAACTGTCGGCCATTTGCGGCGCGAGGATCTGCAACGGCTTCGAATCGGCAAAGCCTCCCGCCAGCGCCTCGGCAATCAGGCTGGCATTGACGCCAGACCGCTCGGCCAGGGCCACGACTTCGGCAATGACCAATGCATTGCAGGCGACAATCATCTGATTGCAGGCCTTGGTCACCTGCCCTGCGCCAACACCGCCCATATGGGTGACGCGCTGGCCGATGCTCAGCAACGCCGGTCTGACTCGCTCAAGGTCTGCCTCCGCGCCGCCGACCATGATCGCCAGGGAGCCCGCCTCAGCCCCCACGACACCACCAGACACCGGCGCATCCAGCCAATGCATGCCACGTGTTTCGTTCAGTACTCCAGCCATTTCCCGGGTGGCCGCAGGCTCCAGGCTGGAAAAATCCACCAACAGTTGGCCAGATTGCGCGCCCTCGGCGATGCCAGCGGCACCAAATACCACCTCGCGCACCACGGCAGTATCGGCCAGGCAAAGCATGACCACATCCGCGTGCGCGCACAGCTGCGCGGGGCTCGATACTTGGCGCGCCCCGGCCTCGACCAGTGGCGCGCACTTGCCCGGATTGCGATTCCACACGGTCAATGGAAAACCAGCAGCCAGCAGTCGCTGGCACATCGGCAGGCCCATGAGGCCAATTCCGGCGAATCCCAGGGAAGGTAACGTTGCCATGGTCTGGTTTGCTCCAATTAAACACGGGATAAACAAGCTCTCCGCGAGCCCAGTAAACATCAACATCTGGAAACAATTAAACCGACCAACCAAGGGTCAACCAACTGTTCCCGTTACGTGCACTTCACCCTGGCCAGAACCTCGATGTGGCCTTTCTCCACGGCAACCTGCCATCACGCTACGGGCCTACACACTTTACGTTAATCAGCCTTGGCACCAAATCGGTGCAGACGGTTATTCCGCCGCCCTTTCCTGGATCAGAATCCACGGCGAAACCACCACCGCCCACAGCTGCGGATCACGCTCGAAAAGATCCAGCGCCCGCGATTCAGAGAGCTTGGCGAGCTTGTCATCGGCCAGCCAGGCAGCCACTTTCTCACCTTCGTCAGACGCCACCGCTTCGGCTGCTGCGATCAAATCCAGCGCCGGGTCGACCCATAACAGGGCACCCTTGGCAAAGAACGGCTCAAGCTCCTTCCAGGTAATAGATGCGGTCTCACCAAGCAGCTTGGCATAGAGGGTGCTAGGTTCTTGATTCATGGGTTCTGTCCGGAAAAGAAATCGACGCGAATGATAAACGTCGATGGTCCGCCAGCAAAACCCGGATGTAATTTGCGACACCCGATTGAAAACCGCAGGAAAGCCAGGGAATGCAGGTGAATCAAGCTAATAGCCAGCTAACATCCCGCCGTGATTCTGTATTTTTCTTTCAATAAAGCGACACCCCCTGGTTTTGCCCCCCGGCGCTGCCTTCCCAGGCTGACAATCGGCGCTCTACACTGTACCGGTACAGTTGCCGGGGGCATTTCCGGAGGATATCGAAAAATATCTGACCCGGTTCTGCTGCTACGGCGCCAGGACTATAAAAACTACAACAGTAAGAGTGGAGCACTATGACTAAGGCTACTAAGCAGATTTCCAAACTGTTTGCCGCTATGGTTCTGGCCGGGGTTGCCAGCCATTCGTTCGCAGCTGACACCATCAAGATCGGCATTGCCGGCCCTAAAACCGGCCCTGTAGCCCAGTACGGCGACATGCAGTTCAGTGGCGCCAAGATGGCCATCGAGCAAATCAACGCCAAGGGCGGCGTAGACGGCAAGAAACTCGAAGCCGTTGAATACGATGACGCCTGTGATCCAAAACAAGCGGTAGCGGTCGCGAACAAGGTCGTCAACGACGGCGTCAAGTTCGTGGTCGGTCACCTGTGCTCCAGCTCCACCCAGCCGGCTTCGGACATTTACGAAGACGAAGGCGTGATCATGATCACTCCTGCCGCCACCAGCCCGGACATCACTTCCCGTGGTTACAAGATGGTGTTCCGTACCATCGGTCTCGACAGTGCCCAGGGCCCTGCAGCCGGCAACTACATTGCCGATCACGTGAAGCCGAAAATCGTCGCGGTCCTGCACGACAAACAGCAATACGGTGAAGGCATCGCCACTGCCGTGAAACAAACCCTTGAGAAGAAAGGCACCAAGGTTGCCGTGTTCGAAGGCATCAACGCCGGCGACAAAGACTTCTCCTCGATGATCGCCAAGCTCAAGCAAGCCAACGTCGACTTCGTCTACTACGGCGGCTACCACCCGGAGCTGGGCCTGATCCTGCGTCAAGCCTCGGAAAAAGGCCTGAAAGCCAAGTTCATGGGTCCGGAAGGCGTGGGTAACGACTCCATTTCGCAGATCGCCAAGGACGCTTCCGAAGGCCTGCTGGTAACCCTGCCGAAATCCTTCGACCAGGACCCGGCCAACGTTGCCCTGGCTGACGCGTTCAAAGCCAAGAAAGAAGATCCGAGCGGTCCGTTCGTGTTCCCTTCCTACTCGGCTGTTGAAGTCATCGTCGGCGGCATCACTGCAGCCAAGAGCGAAGACCCGGCAAAAGTGGCTGAAGCCATCCACGCCGGCACTTTCAAAACCCCGACTGGCGACCTGAGCTTCGACGCCAAGGGCGACCTGAAAGACTTCAAGTTCGTGGTTTACGAGTGGCACTTCGGCAAACCTAAAACTGAAGCTTCGCCTCAGTAAGGCCTTGCCTGACTGACTGCCCACAAAGCCCACGGCGTGCCGTGGGCTTTGTTTTACGAATGTATTGGGCCGCGCTTGCGTGATCCGCAAGTCTCCCCACCTGAAAATCTCAAAACCGTCATCAGCGGTTCGCTGGCAAACCCCGAATTCGAAGTGGATGCAGATCCGCGGGGCTCGGGCGGGAAAATGACTCCACCAGTGAAATGCGTATCAGGTTTTTAGGAGCGCTGTAATGCCTGACATCTATCACTTTTTCCAACAGCTGGTTAACGGCCTGACCGTTGGCAGCACGTATGCCCTGATCGCCATCGGCTATACGATGGTTTACGGCATCATTGGAATGATCAACTTCGCCCACGGCGAGGTGTACATGATTGGTTCCTACGTGGCGTTCATCGCCATCGCGGGCCTGGCCATGATGGGACTCGACAGTGTCCCGCTCCTGATGACCGCGGGTTTCATCGCGAGCATCGTCGTCTGCAGTGCCTACGGCTACAGCATCGAACGGATTGCCTACCGCCCCTTGCGTGGCAGCAACCGTCTGATTCCGCTGATCTCGGCCATCGGCATGTCGATCTTCCTGCAGAACACCGTTCTGCTGGCGCAAGACTCCAAGGACAAATCCATCCCCAACCTGATCCCCGGGAATCTCTCCTTCGGGCCAGGTGGTGCACATGAAGTGCTGATTTCGTACATGCAGATCGTGGTGTTCGTGGTGACCCTGGTCGCCATGCTCGGCCTGACGATGTTCATCTCCCGTTCTCGCCTGGGCCGCGCCTGCCGCGCCTGTGCCGAAGACATCAAGATGGCCAACCTGCTTGGCATCAACACCAACAACATCATTGCCCTGACCTTCGTCATCGGTGCAGCGCTGGCAGCCATTGCAGCAGTGTTGTTGAGCATGCAATACGGCGTGATCAACCCGAACGCCGGCTTCCTCGTTGGCCTCAAGGCCTTTACCGCTGCAGTACTCGGCGGCATCGGCAGCATCCCCGGCGCCATGCTCGGCGGGTTGGTGCTCGGGGTGGCGGAAGCCTTTGGTGCCGATATCTTCGGCGACCAGTACAAGGACGTCGTGGCTTTCGGCTTGTTGGTTCTGGTGCTGTTGTTCCGGCCGACCGGCATCCTGGGCCGTCCGGAGGTTGAGAAGGTATGACTAAGAATCTTAAGCAAGCGCTCTTCAGTGCGCTCCTGGTCTGGGCAGTTGCCTATCCGGTACTCGGCCTGAAACTGACCATCGTCGGTATCAACCTGGAAGTTCATGGCACCAGCAACATGACCCTGGCAATCATTGCGATCTGCTCGGTGCTCATGTTCCTGCGGGTGCTGTTCGACGAGCCAATCAGCAAGGCCTGGAAGTCTTCGCCGTCCATGCCGTTGATCCCGGCCAAGGCGAGCAACTTCCTGACCCTGCCGACCACCCAGCGCTGGATCATCATCGCGTTGATCATTGGCGCCCTGGTATGGCCGTTCTTCGGCTCCCGCGGCGCGGTGGACATCGCGACCCTGATCCTGATCTACGTGATGCTGGGCCTGGGCCTGAACATCGTGGTCGGTCTCGCTGGCCTGCTCGACCTGGGTTACGTCGGTTTCTATGCCGTCGGTGCCTACAGCTATGCGCTGTTGTCGCACTACCTGGGCTGGAGTTTCTGGGTCTGCCTGCCGGTCGCCGGCCTGATGGCGGCCACTTTCGGCTTCCTGCTCGGCTTCCCGGTACTGCGCTTGCGTGGTGACTACCTGGCGATCGTGACCCTGGGCTTCGGTGAAATCATCCGACTGTTCCTGCGTAACCTCACCGACATCACGGGTGGCCCGAACGGCATCAGCAACATCGAGAAGCCTACGTTCTTCGGCCTGACCTTCGAGCGCAAAGCGGCCGAGGGCATGCAGACGTTCCATGAGTACTTCGGGCTGCAGTACAACTCGATCAACAAGGTGATATTCCTCTACCTGGTTGCGCTGTTGCTGGCCCTGGGGGCCTTGTTCGTCATCAATCGCCTGCTGCGCATGCCGATCGGCCGTGCCTGGGAAGCGTTGCGTGAAGACGAAATCGCCTGCCGTGCGCTGGGCCTCAATCCGACCGTGATCAAGCTGTCGGCCTTCACCCTGGGCGCCAGCTTCGCCGGTTTTGCCGGCAGCTTCTTCGCCGCCCGCCAAGGCCTGGTCACGCCCGAGTCGTTCACCTTCATCGAGTCGGCGATCATCCTCGCCATCGTCGTTCTGGGTGGCATGGGCTCGCAGCTGGGTGTGATCCTCGCCGCCGTGGTGATGATCCTGCTCCCGGAAATGATGCGTGAGTTCAGCGAATACCGCATGTTGATGTTCGGCGCCTTGATGGTGCTGATGATGATCTGGCGTCCCCAGGGTCTGCTGCCCATGCAACGTCCTCACATGGAGCTGCGCAAATGAGCCGCGAGATCCTGAAAGTCGAAAATCTGAGCATGCGCTTCGGCGGCCTGCTGGCGGTCAACGGCGTGGCCCTGACCGTCAAGGAAAAACAGGTCGTCGCCCTGATCGGCCCCAACGGCGCCGGCAAGACCACGGTGTTCAACTGCCTCACCGGCTTTTACAAGCCAAGCGGTGGCAGCATCCTGCTCGATGGCCAGGCGATCGAAGGCCTGGCTGGGCATGAAATCGCCCGTAAAGGCGTGGTACGCACTTTCCAGAACGTGCGGTTGTTCAAGGATATGACGGCGGTCGAGAACCTCTTGATCGCCCAGCACCGACACCTGAACACCAACTTCCTGGCCGGCCTGTTCAAGACCCCGGCGTTCCGCAAAAGCGAGCGCGAGGCCATGGAATTTGCCGAGTACTGGCTGGACAAGGTCAACCTCAAGGAATTCGCCAACCGTACCGCCGGCACACTGGCCTACGGTCAGCAACGTCGCCTGGAAATCGCCCGTTGCATGATGACCCGCCCGCGGATCCTCATGCTCGACGAACCGGCCGCCGGCCTGAACCCCAAGGAAACCGAGGACCTCAAGGCGCTGATCAGCGTGTTGCGTGAAGAGCACAACGTTACCGTGCTGTTGATCGAACATGACATGAAACTGGTGATGAGCATTTCCGACCACATCGTCGTCATCAACCAGGGCACGCCCCTGGCCGACGGCACACCGGAACAGATCCGCGACAATCCTGAAGTGATCAAAGCCTACCTGGGGGAAGCGTAATGCTGCAGTTCGAAAACGTTTCCACCTTCTACGGCAAAATCCAGGCCCTGCACGGCGTCAACGTGGAAATCCGCCAGGGCGAGATCGTCACCCTGATCGGTGCCAACGGTGCCGGCAAGTCCACGTTGCTGATGACCCTGTGCGGCTCGCCTCAAGCTCATAGTGGCAGTATTCGCTACATGGGCGAGGAACTGGTCGGGCAAACTTCGGCGCAGATCATGCGCAAAAGCATTGCCGTGGTGCCGGAAGGCCGCCGGGTGTTCGCTCGCCTGACCGTGGAAGAGAACCTCGCGATGGGCGGGTTCTTCACCGACAAGGGCGATTATCAGGAACAGATGGACAAGGTCCTCGGGCTTTTCCCGCGCCTGAAAGAGCGTTTCAGTCAACGCGGCGGCACCATGTCCGGCGGTGAACAGCAAATGCTCGCCATCGGCCGTGCGCTGATGAGCAAGCCCAAGCTGCTGCTGCTCGACGAGCCGTCACTGGGTCTGGCACCGATCATCATCCAGCAGATCTTCGATATCATCGAACAGCTGCGCAAGGATGGCGTGACGGTGTTCCTGGTGGAGCAGAATGCCAACCAGGCGCTGAAAATCGCTGACCGTGCGTACGTTCTGGAGAACGGCCGGGTGGTGATGCAAGGCACAGGTGAAGCGCTGCTGACTGATCCGAAGGTGCGCGAGGCGTACCTGGGCGGTTAAACAAAAAAACGGCCTTCGGGCCGTTTTTTTCTGACGGCGATCTCACCAACCATGAAGATCCCTGTGGGAGCGGGCTTGCTCGCGAATGAGGTGTGACAGGCAAATCATTGCTGACTGACACTCCGCTTTCGCGAGCAAGCCCGCTCCCACAGGGGAACCGTATCGTGTAAAAAATTCCAGCTACAACCGATCCAGCGCCTCGCCACTGCGCTTGAACCAACCCATCAGATAATCCGCCAGGACCTGCGTACGCTTGGGCAAACCACCCTGATACGGATGCACCAGGTACATCGGCATCCTGCGGGTCTGATAATCGCGCAACAGCCAGCGCAAGCGCCCGTCTGCCAACTCCGTTTGCAGCAGATATGAAGGCAAACGCGCAATCCCCGCTCCCGCCAACGCGGCTTTTTTCAGCAGGCTGTAATGATTGCTGGCGAACGGCCCCATCACTCGCACCCGCAGTAACTCGTGCTGTTGGTGATACAACCATTCTTCGCGACCGCTGTAATGACTGTTGAGCAGACAGCGGTGCTCTGCGAGTGCCTGTGGCGTTGACGGCTCGCCATATTGTTCGAGGTAAGCCGGGCTGGCGCAGGTCATCTCATGCCAGGCCAACAGCGGGCGGGCCACCAGTCGCTCGTCGTTACCGACCTCGGAGCGGACTGCCAGGTCAAAACCGTCCCGGGACAAATCGCGAAAATTGTTACTCAGGTCCAGCTCGATTTGCACCTCGGGGTATTGCTGGGAGAATTCCAGCAACAACCCGTCGAAGAACGTTTCGCCCAGTGACACCGGCACGGTCATGCGCACCGGCCCGGCCATGTCGTCCTTCAACCGCGCCAGAGCCTGGCGCGCCCGCTCCACTTGCACAACTAATGCCTGAGCCTGGGGCAATAGGGCAGCGCCCGCTGCGGTCAAACTCAGACGGCGCGTGGTGCGTTGCAGCAGAACTACAGAAAATCGAGTCTCCAGCAGACTGATGCGCTTGGACAGTTGCCCCTTACTGCACCCCAGCTGCTGCGCTGCCAGAGTGAAACTCCCCGCCTCGATCAGCACCGCGAACGCCGCAAGGTCGTCCATTTCACTCATGGATTGTTTCCATTTGAAAACCAAAGGTTGCCTATTAGCACGCTTATCAACAGAAAACACCAGCCCTAGACTGGAACCTCGTTTAAACCATCCGAGGATCAGGGCATGAAAATTCTGTTGATAGGCGCAGGCGGCACCATCGGTTCAGCGGTCGACAAGGAGTTGTCGCAACGTCACGAGGTCATTCGCATCGGCCGTACCAGCGGTGATTTGCAGGTGGATATCAGTGACAGCGCGTCGATTCGCCAGCTATTCGAACAGACCGGCAAGTTCGACGCCCTGGTCTGTGCCGCTGGTAACGTAACGTTTGCTCCATTGGGCGAAATGTCCGAGGAAAGTTTTGCACTGGGCCTGAAGGACAAGTTGATGGGCCAGGTCAACTTGCTGCTGATCGGCCGTGAATTCGCCAACGATGGCGCCTCTTTCACCTTTACCACCGGCGTACTCAGCCATGATCCGATCCGCAGCGGCGCTTCGGCCGCCCTGGTCAACGGCGCGCTGGACAGCTTCGTGCGTGCGGCGGCCATCGAATTGCCTCGCGGGTTGCGCGTGAACTCCATCAGCCCGACCGTGCTGCTTGAAGCGATGGGCAGCTATGCACCGTATTTCCGGGGCTACAAACCGGTGCCGGCAGCCGATGTGGCTTTGGCCTACGCGAAAAGCGTAGAAGGCTTGCAGACCGGGCAGACTTTTCACGTGGGCTGAGCTTGAGGAAATCTGTAGGAGGCTTGCCAGTGATCTCTGAAGCCTTGCCAGTAATCTGTGGGACTTTGCCAGTGATCTGTGGGAGCAAGGCTTGCCCGCGATGGCGCCCTTGAGACCGCCATCGCGAGCAAGCTTTGCTCCCACAGTCGATCCAGGTTCAGGGAGTAGAAACCAGGGTGAGGTCCAACCTGTGATCCTGGTTCAGGCAGTGGGGTCAGGGTGCGCCAAAAGAATCGTCGGGGTTGTGATGAGCGGTCAGGCTGCGTAACGTGGCGGCACTTGTCTGGAGAACCAAAGATGCGTGTTGCCCGTTCCCTTGTCCTCGTTGCTCTGCTCCCACTGTTCGCCGCGTGCCAGTTGTTCGACGGTCCGCGGCAAAGCGCTTCCCATGTGGGCCAGACCCGCATGCAAGGCCAGTTGACGGCGGCGGATGGCAAACTGGTGTTCCAGCCGTGCAATCAATCGAACAGCCTGGTGGTCAAGGACACCGGTGGCACCAGCGTGCTGCAGGAGGCCGCGACCCTGGCCGATAATCAGGGCAAGTTGTTTGCAGATGTGCGCGGGCGCGTTAACGGCAGTCAACTCGAGCTGGAGCAGCTGTACCGCGTCGAGCGCTCGGGCACGGCCTGTGATGATCCGAACTTCAAGTTGCTGATCCTGCGCGCCGCCGGCCATACGCCGGAGTGGAACGTCAAGGTCAGCGGCAAGGGCATGGTCATCGATCGTGCCGGCCAACCGCCCCTGGCGCTGCCCTATGTCGAGGAACAGCTGGGCGACGGCCGATTCAACCTGAGCACCGAAGCCAACGACCAACACATCGAGCTGTGGGTCGCGCCGCAACGTTGCGTCGACGCCACCACCGGCGCGGTCCAGCACATGAGCGCAGAGCTGCGCATCAATGGCCAGGTCCAGCGCGGCTGCGGGTATTTCGGCGGAGCGCGTGACGACTGATCGTTTTAGCCTCACTGATTCCGGTCTTTGGGGCTTATAATCACCGGTTTGTGCTATTCCGCCCTGGCGCAGTCAAGCGCCCCGCGAACCGGATCCTGTCATGTTACGAATCACCGAACTCAAGCTGCCGATCGACCATCCCGAAGAAGACCTGCGCCCTGCCATCGTGCAGCGCCTGGGCATTGCCAGTGATGATCTGCTCGACTTCACCTTGTTCAAGCGCAGC
Source organism: Pseudomonas sp. RIT-562 (assembly GCF_026241895.1). Classification (GTDB taxonomy): domain Bacteria; phylum Pseudomonadota; class Gammaproteobacteria; order Pseudomonadales; family Pseudomonadaceae; genus Aquipseudomonas; species Aquipseudomonas mandelii_F. The sequence goes on from NZ_JAPJIV010000002.1 coordinate 54,126, forward strand.
TACGATGCGCGTAAAAAGTCCTCCGAGCTGTGCTTCATCTACACCATCGACCTCAACGTGCGCGATGAGGCGGTGGTGCTGAACAGGTTCGTTGATGACCGTAACGTCAACGTGGCGCCGGATGTCAGCTACAAAGTCGTCGGCCAGGCGCCGGCTGATCTTGAGCAGCGCCCGGTGGTCGTCGGTTTTGGCCCGTGCGGGATTTTCGCCGGCCTGCTGCTCGCCCAGATGGGCTTCAAGCCGATCATCCTGGAACGCGGCACCGAAGTCCGCCAGCGGACCAAGGACACCTGGGGCCTGTGGCGTAAAAGCGTGCTCAATCCCGAGTCCAACGTGCAGTTCGGCGAAGGCGGCGCCGGGACGTTCTCCGATGGCAAGCTCTACAGCCAGATCAAGGATCCGAAGTTCATCGGGCGCAAGGTCTTGCACGAGTTCGTCAAGGCCGGCGCGCCGGATGAAATTCTCTACGTCAGCAAACCGCACATCGGCACCTTCCGCTTGACCGGGGTGGTGGAGAACATGCGCGAACAGATTCGTGCCCTGGGTGGCGAAGTTCGCTTCCAGCAGCGCGTCACTGACGTGCTGATCGAAGACGGACAACTGACCGGCGTCGAACTCGATGGCGGCGAACAGATTCATTCGAAACACGTGATCCTCGCCCTCGGCCATAGCGCCCGGGACACTTTCCGCATGCTGCACGGTCGTGGCGTGTTTATGGAAGCCAAGCCGTTCTCTGTCGGTTTTCGCATCGAACACCCGCAATCACTGATCGATCGTGCGCGCCTGGGCAAGTATGCCGGCCACCCGAAACTCGGTGCCGCCGACTATAAATTGGTGCACCACGCCAAGAACGGCCGGTCGGTCTACAGCTTCTGCATGTGCCCGGGCGGCACCGTGGTCGCCGCGACCTCCGAACCGAACCGGGTAGTGACCAATGGCATGAGCCAGTACTCGCGTAACGAGCGCAATGCCAACTCCGGTATCGTCGTGGGCATCACCCCGGAAGTCGATTACCCAGGTGGCCCGCTGGCCGGGATCGAGCTGCAGGAGCGCCTGGAATCCCACGCCTTTGTGCTGGGCGGCAGCAACTACGAGGCCCCGGCGCAGCTGGTCGGCGACTTCATTGCTGGCAAACCTTCCACGGCACTGGGCAGTGTCGAGCCGTCCTACAAGCCCGGGGTTGCCCTGGGAGACCTGGCGCTGGCGCTGCCGGCATTTGCCATCGAGGCGATTCGTGAAGCGCTGCCTGCGTTCGAAAAGCAGATCCGCGGCTACTCGCTGCATGACGCAGTACTGACCGGAATCGAAACCCGTACTTCTTCGCCGTTGCGCATTACCCGCGACGAGTCGATGCAGAGCCTGAACGTCAAGGGTCTGTTTCCGGCAGGTGAAGGTGCCGGTTATGCGGGCGGAATTCTGTCGGCGGGCGTGGACGGGATTCGAATTGCCGAAGCCGTGGCTCGCGACATTCTCGGCCTCAAGGCCTGATACACGGTTTTGTAGGAGTGAGCCTGCTCGCGATAGCGGATTAACATTTAACAAAATGTTGAATGATCTGACGCTATCGCGAGCAGGCTCGCTCCTACAACAGCTCTCCAGTGTCGCTGAGATTCAGATATTCGCGCGCAGCACGCTCGCCGGCAACGGCTCCCCACGCTCGGCACTCGCCGCAACCGCATCGATCAAACCACTTAACTCATACCCCTGCGCCTTGAGCCAGGCCGGATCGTAATAGGTGTCGGCATAACGTTCGCCGCCATCACACAAAATCGCCACGATCGACCCCGCCTCCCCCGCCGCCGTCATCTGCTGGGCTGCCATCAACGCGCCAATCAGGTTGGTCCCGCTCGATCCGCCGACATGTCGTCCCAAACGCCCGGCCAGGTAATGCATGGCCGCCAGTGACAGCGCGTCCGGCACCTTAACCATCGCATCGATCACCTTGGGCAGGAACGACGCTTCTACCCGCGGTCGACCAATGCCTTCGATCCTCGAACCGTGGTCTAGGCGCAGGCTCGCGTCGCCGGTCTGGTAGAAATCGAAGAACACCGAACGCTCGGCATCCGCGCACAGCACCCGGGTGCAGTGTTGTCGGTAACGGACATAGCGCCCCAGCGTTGCGGTGGTACCGCCAGTGCCAGGGCTGGAAATCAGCCAACTTGGCTCCGGGTGCTTTTCGTAGCGCATCTGATGGAAGATCGATTCGGCGATGTTGTTATTGGCGCGCCAGTCGGTCGCCCGTTCGGCGTAGGTGAACTGGTCAATGAAGTGACCATCATGTTCCCGCGCCAGGCGCTCGGATTCGGCGTAGATCTGCGTGGGATCGTCCACCAGGTGGCTCTTGCCGCCGTAGAAAGCGATCTGCGCAATCTTCTCCCGGGACGTGGTCGCCGGCATCACGGCAATGAACGGCAGGCCCAGCATGCGGGCGAAATAGGCTTCGGAGATCGCCGTAGAACCACTGGATGCCTCGATCACGGGCGCCCCCGGCTTGAGCCAGCCGTTGCACAACGCATAGAGAAACAACGAGCGCGCCAGGCGATGTTTGAGACTGCCCGTGGGGTGGCTCGACTCATCCTTGAAATACAGTTCGATGCCGGCAAAACCGGGCAACGGCAAAGGGATCAGGTGAGTGTCGGCACTACGCTGGAAGTCCGCTTCAATAATCCGGATGGCTTCCCGGGCCCACTGTCGGTTGTCGCTCATGGAGGTTTTCTCGTCGGATCGGGCGTCGGTTGGCCTTTTTTCAGGCTCAGCACACAAGCTTAGGAAAAAACCTACATCACGCACAGATACAGCTGAGGTTCAATACGCCTGGCAACTGCTAGGCTCAGCCTCGAGTCCAGCGCCCGAGCTGTAACGGTATATAACAAAAAAGAATATAACTTTTGTTTTAACAACTAACGGTACGGGTTAGGGTGTGCCACCTTCGAACCCCTCAATGGAGAGAGACCTTGCCTTTGCGTAGCACTTTCACGCGTTTCTTCCAGCTGGAAGCGGCCAGCGGTCTGTTACTGATCGCCGCTGCAGTCCTGGCCCTGATCATCAACAACTCGCCGCTGTCGTGGCTGTACACCAGCTTCCTCGACACTCCGGTGGTGGCGCAGATCGGTGCGCTGCAAATCGCCAAGCCGGCGCTGCTTTGGATCAACGACGGCCTGATGGCGCTGTTTTTCCTGCTGATCGGCCTGGAAGTGAAGCGCGAGGTACTCGACGGCCAGCTGTCGAAACCGTCACAGGTCGTCTTGCCCGGCGCCGCAGCGATTGGCGGCATGGTCATTCCGGCCCTGGTCTACTGGTTTTTCAACCGGGACAACGCCGCAGCCCTCGATGGCTGGGCCATCCCGATGGCCACCGACATCGCTTTTGCCCTGGGCGTGCTGGCATTGCTGGGCAAACGTGTACCGGTGTCGCTGAAACTGTTCCTGATGACTTTGGCGATCATCGATGACCTGGGGGCAATCATCGTCATTGCGATTTTCTACTCCGGCACCTTGTCGACGTTGTCCCTGGCGCTCGCAGGGACCTGCATAGCGGCGCTCATTGCGATGAATCGGCTGGGGGTGGTCAAGCTCGGGCCCTACATGATCATCGGCCTGATCCTCTGGGTTTGCGTGCTGAAGAGCGGCGTCCACGCCACGCTGGCGGGCGTGACCCTGGCATTCTGCATCCCGCTGCGCACAAAAAACGCCGAGCCTTCACCGCTGCTGTCCCTCGAACACGCCCTGCATCCGTGGGTGGCCTACGGCATCCTGCCGCTGTTCGCCTTCGCCAACGCCGGCCTGTCGCTGAGCGGCGTGACCGTCGAAAGCTTCACCCATCACGTACCAATGGGCATCGCCATCGGCTTGCTGCTGGGCAAGACCGTCGGGGTGTTCGGCCTGACCTGGCTGGCGGTCAAGATCGGCATTGCCGCCCTGCCCCAGGGGGCCAATTGGGGCCAGGTGCTAGGCGTTGCGATTCTCTGCGGCATCGGCTTCACCATGAGCCTGTTCGTTGGCTCGCTGGCGTTTGAGCCGGGTGTTAGTGAATACGCAGGAATGGACCGGATGGGTATCTTGACCGGTTCGATCCTGGCGGCGTTGATTGGTTATGCGGTGACAGCGGCGGCGAGTCGCAAGGGCACCACCACAGCGCGGGCATAAATCAACTGCTGCAAATGAAAAACCCCGACCAGTCACCTGATCGGGGTTTTCGTTTATCCGGTAACGCTTAGTGCGAAACGCGGCTCGTGCCGTCCACTGTGGCGATGCGAACACGTTCGCCGACACGGAACACTTCGTTTTCCTGAACCTGTTGTACGTAGGCGCGCATGCTGCCGTCGTCTTCACGAACGGTGATTTCCACGCCCTGGGTGCGGGTCAGGCCTTCTTCGGTGGCCGAACCCAGCAGGCCGCCGGCAACTGCACCGATCACGGCGGCAACGATACTGCCGCGACCACCACCAATGGCGCTACCGCCTACACCACCGACCACAGCACCAGCGGCGCCGCCGATCGGGGTCTTCGTGCCTTCGATTTTTACCGGACGCAGTGCTTCGATGGTGCCCATGCGAATCGTCTGCACGCGACGCGCTTCGTCACGGGAATAGGAGTCACCGGTCAGGCTCGATTGGCAGCCAGTGAGCAACATCGCCATCGTGGAAAAGGAAGCAACCAACAAAACAGACTTACGCATAGCATCAACTCCAAAGGACAGGTATTCATTAAACTCCGCAGCATGACGCCTGTCACGGCATCGCCGGGATTAAAGTGGTTTGATTCAGGACATGTACAGGCGCCCTGCAAATTCACCACACAGTAGCGTCAAATTACGAGATCTGCGCCACCGACCCAAGGATTTTCATGGATTACTTCATCATTGTCGTCACCACTGCCGCCGGTTTGTACTTCCACTGGTGGTTGTACGTGCGGATCAAACGCTGGATGGACCGTGACCTGGCGTTAGCCCTGGCGGATGGCGACGAAGCGAAAAAAGCCTTCATGCTCCAGCAACTGGCGAGCGCTAAAGCGCAGGGGATCAAGCGTCGAGACTTGCCGCAGTGGCTCAAGGCCGCTGCGGCGAGCTATCCCGCTCGGTAGACTGCTCAGGGTGCCAGACGTTCAAGAATCCAGTCAGCGCCCTGCAGGCGGTAGTTGAGGCGATCGTGCAGACGGCTCGGGCGGCCCTGCCAGAATTCGATGCGCTCAGGCAACAGCCGGTAACCACCCCAGTGCTCGGGGCAATGCGGCTGGGTATCGCTGAAACGGTGCTCGGTGTTCTTGAGCAGCGCTTCCAGTTCGGCACGGTCGGCGATCACCCGGCTTTGCGGTGAAGCCCAGGCGCCGAGACGGCTGCCCAACGGCCGGACCTGATAATAGGCGTCTGACTCTTGCGCAGTCACCTTCACCACCCGCCCCTCGATCCGCACCTGACGCTCCAGTGCCGGCCAGAAGAAGGTCATGGCAGCGAAAGGATTCGCCGCCAGATGCTGTCCCTTGGCGCTCTCGTAGTTGGTGAAAAACGTGAACCCCTGCTCGTCCAGTCCCTTGAGCAGGAGGATGCGGCAATGCGGTCGCCCGTCCGGATCGACGGTGGCCAGGGTCATGGCATTGGCTTCCACCGGCGCCTGTTCGGTTTTCACCGCCTCGGCAAACCATTGATGGAACAACCCGAACGGCTCAGCCGGGGCTTGCGCCTCGGTCAGGCCGTCCCGGGTGTAGTCGCGACGCATATCAGCCAGGCCCTGGGTCATGGCGCATTCCTTGTGGTTAACGAATCACTTTTTTGCAGCGTCAGCCGCCGCGACTTTCTTGTCAGTGGCTGTGGCCTTGGCTTTAGCTGGCGCAGTCTTCTTGGCCGGCGTAGCGGTTTTGGCCGGGGTTTTCTTGGCGGGTGCCTTAGCAGCAGCTTTCTTGGCCGGGGCTTTTTTCGCGGCCGGTACATCGGCTTTCTTCGCCGCTGGCACTGGTGCGACTGGCGCTACGGCTGGCTTGGCGTCCTGGGCGGCAACCATACGCACCGGAGCTGGGGCCGGCATGTTGTACTTGCTCAACAAGGCGACCATGGTGTTTTGCGGAGTGACCAGCAGCTCCACTCGACGGTTCAAGGCGCGGCCCTCAACACTGTCGTTGGCAGCACGCGGCGCTTCGCTACCCATGCCGCGCAGCATCAGGCGATCGCGCTGCAGGCCGCTGAGACGGAAAATCGCCGCAACGGCCTGCGCCCGCTCCTGGCTCAACTTGACGTTGGCTGGATTGGCGCCGGAGGTATCGCTGTGGCCGAGTACCAGTACCGCAGTCTTCGGATCGACTTCGAGAATTTTCGCCACGCGAGTGAACGGGCCGAGGGTGACTGGCAACAGCATGGCCGGACGGTCCGGGTTGAACGAGCCTTCGACCGGAGCGGTGACTACCAGCACGTTCTCACGGCGCTCAAGTTGCAGGTTGCTGTCCTTGATCGCAGTGCGCAGGCGCGGTTCGTAGTCGTCGAGCCAGGCTTGAGTGACTTTCGGATCAGGCATCGGTACGGCCTTGGCCACCGGCTGATCCTTACCACCGAACGGCCACCACCATTTGCCACCTGCATCGGCTTCGGCCTTGGCCACTTCGACAGGTTTGGCTTCAGGCTTCACTTCCGGCTTCTTGTCCAGGACTTCTTCCGAACCGAACGGCCAGTACCATGGGTTGGAGCTCTCAGCCTTGGCGACCGGTGCACTGGCTGCAGGCTTGAGCGGGGCTGGGGCTGGAGCCGACGCTGGAGACGGCTCTTTCGCCGCCACTTTGTCGGAGGAGCCGAATGGCCACCAGCTACCGCCATCTGCGTCATTCTGTGGAGTCTGTGCGCAACCGGTTATGGCGAAGCACAGGGCCAGGGCGAAAGTTTTATTGGACGACATTGGATATCCACAAAATGAAGTAATAAGTAAATCAGGCCAGGCTGGCCCGCATAAACAGACGCTTTGAAACTAAAAAGGCTGTCAGGTTCCGCCCTGGAAGCCTGACGGCAGGGTTTACAGACAAGTGGCCAGTACTCGCACAAGGTTTTGTGCGCGTGGATCCATCAAGACGTACGGCCCCAGTGTATTTGTCACAAATCCGAAGGCAACATCGTGTTCCGGGTCAGCAAAACCGATGGAACCGCCGGCACCCGGATGCCCGAACGCGCGAGGGCCGAGGCCATAGGTGGCGTTGGCAACGTCCGGTTGATCGAGCATGCAGCCCAGACCGAAACGGGTCCGGGTCAATAGAGTCTTGTCGTCGCCGACACTGTGTTCGCGGGTCAGCTCGTCGAGCATCTCGCTTTCGAGCAGGCTGCCGTCCAGCAGGCCGGCGTAGAACCCCGCCAGGCTGCGCGCATTGCCATGGCCATTGGCCGCTGGTTGCTGCATCCGACGCCACTCCGGCTTGTTGGTGCTGGTCAGGACCGACGGCGGATTGGTGAACGCGCGAGTGCTCATCGCCGTGGGCTCGCGCATCGTCACCTGCAGCAGGCGCTGGGCTGCGGCATCGCCAGCATTGCCCTTGCCACGGGCAATATGCGCCACCCGATGGAACTCTGCGTCGGCCAGGCCAACATGAAAATCCAGCCCTAACGGCTTGGCCACTCGCGCCACAATCGATTCCCCGGGGCCCCGACCGTCGGCCCGGCGCAGCAATTCGCCAACCAGCCAGCCATAGGTAATCGCGGCATAACCATGCCCGGTCCCCGGTTCCCACCAGGGTGCCTCGGCGGCCAGGGCATCGACCATGATCTGCCAGTCGTAGAGGGCTTGCGGTTCAAGCACCTCGCGCAAGGCCGGCAAGCCTGCCTGATGGCACAGCAGTTGGCGCAGGGTTACCGATTCCTTGCCCGCCGCAGCGAATTCGGGCCAGTAGCGAGCAACCGGAGCGTCCAGTTGCAACTTGCCTTCGGCGACCAGTTGCAGGGCAGTAACAGCGGTGAAGGTCTTGGTGCAGGAGAACAGGTTGGCAATGGTGTCGCTGTGCCAGGCCTCGCTGCCGTCCTTGTCAGCCGTACCGGCCCACAGATCGATAACAGTTTCCCCGCCAACCTGGATACACAATGCTGCACCACGTTCCTGGGGATCGTCGAACAACGCCGCGAATGCCTCGCGCACGGCTTCGAACCTGAGCTCGTAATGACCCTGAATCTGCACCCGCAATTCCCCTGACTCATGCTCTACAAAGTGGCCGCATTGTTCCAGCCATTGACGGTTTTGGGAACAGGTGCGGGCTGGGCGGTCGGTTACTTCGCGGCTTTGCCGGCCTCGCCCTTGCGTCCACCTTCGGCATCATGGCCGGCTTTCTCCACTGCGAGCCGGGCCTTTTCGGCCTCCTTGGCCAGCTGATCGACGGTGGCCAAGTTGCTCTTGCGCACGCTGTCGACAAACCCCTGGAACGGCAGATCGGTGATCCCCACCAAGCCGAAGTGGCCATTCTCGCCATCCAGCAAACGCCCGGTAACCGGCTGATCCAGGTACTGGAACCAGTGGACTCCGACAATCGACGGTTCGCTCAGCGCCTGCTTGAGGAAGTTCGCATAAGCTGGCCCGCGGTCCTCCTCTTTCGCCAGCTGCGTCACGCCGCCCCAGAACGGGCCGCGATCAGCCGAGCCGAAGTTGAATTCGCTGATCAGCACCGGTTTGTCCAGGCTTCGCAGTTTCTCGAAGTCATAACCATCCTGGGGTTGCAGCGTGTACATGTTGAAACTCAACACATCGCAATACTGGGCGCAGGATTCGACCGCTTCCGCTGTGCTGACCGCAAACCGGCCGCCCAGCAACAGCTGATTGGGCGCGTGCCACTTCAACGAATCGGAGATGGTCTTGAAATAGGTGTCGGCGAATACTTTCTGGAAGTATTTGAAGTCAGCTTCGATCTCGGGGTGCTCCGCGCTCGGTTGCGGGGGCACGAAACCCGGGTCTTCCATCAATTCCCAGGCCGGCAGGTCGATACCCCAGGCTTTGGACAGGCCAGCCTGGTTGCGATATTTGTCACGCAGTTGCTTGAGGAATGCACGTTTGGCCGGGACATCAGTGGTCATTTTCAAGGTGCCGTACGCCAGCGCATAACGGGCTTGCGGATCATCGCCGGGGCCGGCCCATGCCAGTTCGTTGTCGGCGAAATAGCCGATCAGCCATGGATCGTCACGGTGGTCGCGGGCGGCGATGGCCACGGCGCGCTCGGTGGCCATGGCAAAACGTGGGTCAAATGGGTCGGGCATGCCGCCCCACCAGTCCGTACCTGTGCTGATGCTCGCGTAATCACCAACGATCGACAACGGCACGGTGTACGGTACCCGCTCGGCATCACCGAGCATCGGCGCGCTCCAATTGCCCACCGTGTTGAAACCCCAGGCCTGCAGGCGATCCAGGGTGTGAGCCGTCCAGCGCTCGTCGTCGAAGACTTGCGGCGCGCAAGGTAGGGCTGCAGGTTGCTCGGCGGTTTCAGCGTCGGCCTTGGCGGCCTCGGCCACCCCGGCCTTGGTTTCGCTCGTCACGACGCACGGCTGGCCATACAGACGCTGCAGGTTGGCGCCGTAAAAATCGTACCAGCGTCCGGCGTTGTAGCCGCGCCCTTGGTCTGCACCATTGCCACCGCGGTTGTCGCCTTCACCGTAATGGTTGGCCAGCGGCTCATCGGGTTTTGGCAGGGACTCGAACATCCACTCGCGACCAGCGACGTAAGTCTGATCGGCATCCGGGGTCACGGCATTGACGCCAAGGGAGTAAAACGGATGACCTTCAGGCGTGACCAGGTACCAACGGCCCTCGTGCTTCTCGGTGCGGAAAAAGCCGCTAGCCTTGAATTGCGGTCCTTTGGTCCAGCCGCCGAACTTGTCCAGGGAGGACTTTTCACGCTCCGCCAACCAGGTTTTCAGCTGTTGCTGTTCCTTGGCGGCGGCGCTTTTCAACTGTTCATCGCCGGTAATCTTTTCCGGCCATTTGCCACGGGTCGACTGACCGTAGGCGTCCACCAGGCCGCCATAGGCAGCCTGCACCACGCCCTCGCCGTCCTGCACGCCAAAGCGTTCCAGCAAAATGCTCTGGGCGACTTTCGGTTGTTCCATCGACAAGGTCACCGAAACCACCTGGCTGCGATCCAGCTCACCGGCACTGCTCGCCAGCAACACGCGCTGACCATCGACAGTGATCGGCATCGGCGGCCCGGCTTTCATCCCCATGCCCAGCGGCGAGCTCGGTTGCAGCGGCACCAGCAGCGTTTGCGCAGGGCCAGCCGGCAGATCGACGCGGCTGACCAAGGTCTTGCCATCGTTGCTCTGGATTTTTACGTAGAGGGTCAGCGGCCAATTCATCGCGCTCTGGATGCGCAAGCTCATGACGCCCGACTGCGACCAGTCCCAGGCACCGCTTTGCGGGGTCAGGCGCAACGTCGGTTGTGCCACCGGGTTGAATGTCACCCGGCGCAGCACTTCGCCTTCGGCCGTTTGCTCCGCATTGGACTGCGGCAAGCTGGCGTCCTGGGTCGCTACCTGGACAACGTCCGCGGGGCGCACAAAGTTGAACAGTGTCTGCTGGCCGGCAGGGGCCGCCAGCAAAGGGGCTGCGAACATCAGGGCAAATACGGCTGGCAACGAACGGCGAATCATAAGAACGTGGTTCTCCCTAACGACCTTCAATGGGCCAGTGGAAAAGCGGTGGCAGAGAGATAGACAACGCGGCGGGCATAAATGCCCACCGAAGTATCAGGAAATTTCACGACGGAACGGCGGCAACGCATTGAGGATGGCCTTGCCGTAACGCTGGGTTACCAGACGTCGATCAAGCAAGGTGATGGTGCCGCGGTCTTCTTCGGTGCGCAGCAGGCGCCCGCAAGCCTGGACCAGTTTGAGCGAGGCGTCCGGCACCGAGATTTCCATGAACGGATTGCCGCCACGGGCTTCGATCCATTCAGCCAGCGCTGCTTCAACCGGGTCGTCGGGGACCGAGAACGGGATCTTCGCGATCACCACGTGCTCGCAATAAGCACCCGGCAAGTCAACACCCTCGGCGAAACTGGCGAGGCCGAACAACACGCTCGAATCCCCACCATCGACCCGCGCCTTGTGCTTGTTCAAGGTTTCCTGCTTGGACAGGTTGCCCTGGATAAACACCTGCTTGCGCCAGTCGCGGTCAAGCCCGTCGAACACGTCCTGCATCTGTTTGCGCGAGGAAAACAGTACGAGAGTGCCGCGTGAACCTTCGACCAACTGCGGCAGGTCGCGAATGATCGCCGCAGTGTGCGCCGGCGCGTCCCGTGGGTCGGCTTTCAGATCCGGAACTCGCAGCACGCCGGCATCGGCATGATGGAACGGACTCGGGACCACCGCCGTCACGGCCTTTTTCGGCAGCCCGGCGCGCATGCGGAAACGGTCGAACGTGCCCAGGGCGGTCAGGGTTGCCGAGGTTACCAGGGCACCGTACGCCACGTTCCAGAGGTTGCGCCGGAGCATTTCCGCCGCGAGGATCGGGCTGGCATTGACCTCGATGTCGAACAGCGAGCCGCTTTCGGCCAGGGTCAGCCAGCGGGCCATCGGCGGGTTATCTTCGGGGTCTTCAACGGTGAATGCCGTCCACAACTCCCAGTTGCCCGTACACCGCGACAGCAGGCTGCCGAACAGCGGATACCATTCTTCGGCCTGGTTGCTGGCGATGCCGATGTTGACTTCGCCGTCCATGCCCTCTTTCAACAATTCAGTGAGGCGAGTAAATACGTCATTCAGGCGGGCGAAGCCTTTCTTCAGCTCGATGCCCATTTCCCGCATGTGCTCGGGAATCACCCCGCCAACGAAGCGATGCCGTGGTCGTTCACGACCTTCGACGTCTTCGCCCGGTTTGAAATCGGCTACCTGCTCACAAGCGGTAAACATGAACTGCTGCTGGGTCTTGATCTCCCGCGCGAGCTCCGGAACCTGCTCGATCAGCTTGCCCAGGTCGCCTGGCAGCGGGTGTTGGGCCAGCAACTTGGTGAGATTCTTCGCGGTGGTCTCCAGCCAGTCGGCCGTGGACCGCAGGCGCGTGTAATGAGCGAAGTGACCGATTGCCTTGTCCGGCAGGTGGTGGCCTTCGTCGAACACGTAGATCGTATCGCGGGGGTCCGGCAGCACGGCGCCGCCACCCAGTGCCAGGTCGGCCAGCACCATGTCGTGGTTGGTTACGATGACGTCGACCTTGCCCATGCCTTCGCGAGCCTTGTAGAAGGCACACTGGCCGAAATTGGGGCAATGGCGGTTGGTGCACTGGCTGTGATCGGTCGTCAGGCGCGCCCAGTCGGCGTCTTCCAGTGCCGTAGACCAGCTGTCGCGATCGCCATCCCACTTATTGCCGGCGAGTTTCTCGATCATGCTGGTGAACAGCTTCTGGCTGGCCTCGTCGACCTCGATGCGGAAGCCTTCTTCTTCGAACAATTGCGCCGTGGCGGTTTGTGCGTGACCTTCCTGCAACAGCATGTCGAGCTTGGACAGGCACATGTAGCGCCCGCGGCCCTTGGCCAGGGCAAAGCTGAAATTCAGCCCGCTGTTGCGCATCAGGTCGGGCAGGTCCTTGTAGACGATCTGCTCTTGCAGGGCGACGGTCGCCGTGGCGATCACCAGGCGTTTGCCGGCGGCCTTGGCCGTCGGGATCGCCGCCAGGCTGTAGGCCACGGTTTTACCGGTACCGGTGCCGGCTTCCACCGCAACAATCGCGGGGTCGCCACTGCGCCGGCCCTCGTCGTCGGTGTCGATATCCCCGAGGACTTTGGCAATTTCGGCGATCATCAGGCGTTGACCGTAACGCGGCTTGAGGCTCTTGGCCTCGAGAAAACGCGAGTAGGCGCCCTGGATCGTGGTTTTGAGTTCGGTGCTGATCATGGATTGTCGGGCGCAAAAAACGCTGGATAAATTTTCAGTGGTTCGGTTCGGCCGCTATCATACCCCGCTAATTAATCCCGCGCAGAACGGAGTACCCAAATGACACTTTTTGCCATCGTTTACAGCCTGCATGTTTTGTCGGCCCTAGTGTGGGTCGGCGGCATGTTTTTCGCCTGGATGGTGTTGCGTCCGGCGGCCATGAAGGCACTGGAAGGCCCGGCCCGACTGAAACTGTGGGTCGAGGTGTTTTCAGGTTTTTTCCGTTGGGTCTGGGTCGCGGTGGTGGTATTGCCGGTCAGCGGCGTGGGCATGATTCATCTGCAATACAGCGGTTTTGAAACCGCGCCGCGTTATGTGCAGGTGATGATGGGGCTGTATGTGGTGATGACCGCGCTGTTTATCCGGATCCAGGCGCTGATGTTGCCTGAACTGCGCACCGCAGTTGCCGCTCAGGACTGGCCGGCGGGCGCTGCGGTGTTGGGGAAAATTCGGCGACTGGTAGGGATCAACCTGCTGGTGGGGCTGCTGCTGGTGGCGATTGCGGCGGCCCGGCCGATGTTCTGAGTCCGCAGGACGGACGCCATCGCGGGCAAGCCTTGCTCCCACAGGTGCCCATCAATCCTGCAGAAAGCCCAGCACCTGCTTGGGCAAGCCTTGCTCCGACTGCTTCCCCATCAATCCTGGGGGAAGCCAACATGTGTGGGAGCAAAGCTTGCTCGCGATGACAATCGCAAGGCCATAACGGGTTTTACATCCGCTGCACGGTCACCGAACCCGCCGCCCCTGCAGGACCTGGCTGGCCATCGACGCCAGGGCGACCGGCTTTGCCGCCATCGGCGCGATAGACAATGCAGCCCTTGGATTTGCCGCCGGCGCCCGGCTTGCCACCGGGGCCCGCAAGACCGCCGACACCGCCTGCCACCTCGACCTTGATCTGCTCCACGGGATAATCCCGTGGCACTTCCAACCTCACCAGCGCACCGGGCGCACCGGCCTGGCCGTCGCTGCCATCACTGCCATCCGCTCCGCGACCGGCCTGGCCCCAGGTGCAACCCGGCGCTTGGCCGTTGGCACCGTCAAGCCCGACAAAACCTGGCGCTCCGGCACCACCACGGGCGTCCACCGCCAACTGCGGGGCATCCAATGCCTTGATCTGCAAGTTCAGGTTGCGGCCCGAACGGGCGGCCTTGAGATAAGTGCCCGGCGCACCGCGGGCAGTAATCTGGCTGCCTTGCGACAACTCGGCGCGACTGACCTTCAAGTCGAGCGCCTGCTCGCTTGGCACGATGGCAATCCGCGCTTCACGCCCCAGGCGCAGTTCGCCAACCGTGACTTCAGTGACGTTCGACGGGATCAGCAAGGTGCCGTAGTCGGCAACTTCCAGGCGCTCCAGGTACAAAGTGCTCGCGGTGTTGGGCAAGCGCATCAACGAGTTGGTTTCAACGCTCACCACCTGGGCACAAGCCAGTGGACTGACAAATGCGGCGAGCAGACAGAGATTACGCATGGGAAGCCTTCGATACGGTAGGAGCCGGAATGGTTTGCAGGTGGAATACGCCAAAAAACACAATCTTCAAGCGGTCACGCCACGGATGGGGGCGCCCCTTGAGGCTGCGGTTGCACAGCAGCACTTCCAGAAGATGAAGAATTGCCAGCAGGCCGCCGGCGGCGGGGACCAGCAGGTTCAGCGGGAAGACAAACGGCATGAGCCAGTTGACGGCCACCACCGCCCAGAACAACAGGGTCAGCAGCTTCCATAGCCCCCAGAACACCTTCATACGCTCCCCCGATGAGAATTATTCTTTGCGCGCACAGTAACGGCTTCCGCGCGGGATAAGCCAGAGGGCAATCGAAATTTCTTCATGAAGGCCGCCGAATGGGCCGTCCTGCCGCTGGTTTTTATCGGCGGACGGCTCTGTTTCGGGCGTTAGCGGTTGATGTGCAGTTCCACGCGACGGTTTTTCGCGCGGCCTTCGTCAGTATCGTTATCGGCAACCGGCTCACGCTCTCCGCGCCCTTCACTGGTGAGTTTGTTCGGCGCCAGGCCCTGGGTCAGAAGATAATCGGCGACGCTGCTGGCGCGACGTTCCGAGAGTCCCTGGTTGTAGCTGTCAGATCCTACGCTGTCGGTATGACCTATGACCTTGATGCTGACCACGTCGGCGTTCTGCAATTTGCTCATCAGCGAATCCAGTTCGCTGCGGGCGGCCGGCGTCAGGTCGGACTTGTTGAAGGCGAACAGAACGTCGTTGGCATCGCTCAGGGTCACGACTTCAGTCGGAGTCGGAGCGGGCTCGACCGGTTTCACGCTGGCCGGGTATTGCGGCAACGGACAACCATGGTGTTCGACAGGGGTATTGGCGGGCGTGTCCGGGCAGCGATCACGGCGGTCGAATACTCCGTCGTCATCTTCATCGCCATCCTGGGAGTAGCAGATCAGGCCCCCGGTCAGGATGCCTAGCGCTGCTCCACCACCAGCCCAGCCGGCACTTTCAATTGCGCCCAGACCTCCGCCGACCAGTCCACCGAGCAGGCTGCAGATTGGCCAGGTACGTTGATTCAGGGGGGCAGTGCCATCGCTGTGGGTCGCGCAACCGGTCAGCAAGCTGCCAAGCAGCAGAACCGGCAAGACGGTCCTTGTGAGAACACTCATTGTGAAAGCTCCTGTGTTACCGGCCCATACCGGTTACACAGGAGTAAAGACCCGCATCCGCGACTGCACAAGCCGCGGAGTGCGAGGGCGCCTCAACGATTGATTTTGATTTCCGTGCGACGGTTCATCGCGCGGCCGTCCGCAGTTTTGTTGTCGGCCACTGGCTGACTCTCGCCGGCACCGGCTACAGACACGAAGCTGCTGCGAGGTATGCCACTCGAAATCAGGTACTCAACCACCGAGTGCGCACGTTTATCCGACAGTTTCTGGTTGTAGGCATCGCTGCCCACGCTGTCGGTGTGACCGGTCACGGTCAGTTGCGCGGTGGAAGACTCCTGTTTCAGGCGAGTAGCGATTTTGTCGAGTACCAGTTTATCCGCTGGAGTCAGCGTTGCCTTGTCGAACTGGAAGTGCACATCACGTACGACGATCACCTCTTCCTTGACTACCACCGCCTCTTCGACCACAGGCGCAGGCACCGGTGGCGGGCAACCGTCAGCATCGACCTGCACGCCTCTAGGCGTACCCGGGCACTTGTCGCGACTGTCCGGCACGCCATCACCGTCTTCGTCGCCATCACCGTGAACCCAGCAATAGGCCGCCGCCGTACCACCGATCAACAGCGCGCCATAGCCTGCCCACGCCGAGCTCTCGGTTGCACCAAGACCTGCACCGACGACACCACCGACCGCCGCACAGGTCGGCCAGTCGGTTTTCTGCAAACCTGCGCAACCAGTCAACACACTGGTTAGCAGAACCAAGGGTAATGCTGTCCGAACTATGCTCATCTAGTTTTCTCCTGAGGGATCGGCTTAGAACCGATTCAGGGAGTAAAGACCGGAGTTTTAATCTCCGCCAGCAATAGGCCACGCCTGTTTTACCCCATGATCACTGTGGATCGATGCATTTGCCGCAATAGAGCGCTAGGCCCGGACCTTTGGGCAGGCTAGTCTTGGCAGACGCTGATTGAGGATCCTTGATGATTGCCGGTATTTCTTCGCGCACCCCGCAACAGGCGCTGGCCGCCTTGCTTGATCGATACGCTCCTGCGCGCCTGCTATTGATAGGTGCCAGTGAGTTTCCTGCGCTCGAAGCGTTCAAGCTCGCGCACCCCGACAGCTGTGTGGCCCACGCCGCCCCTGGGCTACTGCCGGCGGAACTGGCGGCGCGCCGGTTCGACCTGGCGCTGGTGGTCGATTGCCTGGAACACCTGCCCAAGCGCGATGGTCTGAATTTGCTCGGAGGCATCCGTAATCTCAACGCCAGCCGTATTGCGGTCCTGGCTGACCTGCCTGCCAGCGGCTGGCAGGAAACCGATTTTTTCTCCCTGGCCCTGCAAGCCAGCGAACGGTTCCAGCGTGACGATCAGGTGCTGACCCTGTTCACCTATGATCTGCTTGACTACAAACAGGTACCTGACTGGCTCAACTCGAGGTTCTGGGCCAATCCGGAGAACTTCGGGAAATATTGGTGGTAACGCAATGAGTACATCCATTTGCCCTTGCGGCAGCGGCACCCTGCTTGACGCCTGCTGCGGTCATTATCATTCAGGCCACCCCGCCCCATGCGCCGAGGCGCTGATGCGTTCGCGCTACAGCGCCTATGTGCTGGGCCTGATCGATTATCTGGTGGGCACCACCCTGCCCGCGCAACGGGATGGGCTGGATCGCCAGTCCATCAGCAACTGGAGCGCCAACAGCACCTGGCTAGGTCTTGAGGTGGAGAGTTCGGAAGTCTTTGGCGGGCAGCCGGAACACGCGTTCGTGACCTTTACCGCACGTTGGCATGACAGCTCCGGGGAACATAGCCATCGCGAGCGCTCCTCGTTTGTACAGAACGCCGGGCACTGGTATTTCATCGATCCGACCGTGCAACTCAAGGCCGGCCGCAACGATGCCTGTCCCTGTGCCAGTGGCCAGAAATTCAAGAAGTGCTGCGCGAGTTATTTCGGCAGTTGAGGCAGCGCGGTTGTGCAGCAGCTGCCGAACGCTGCGGTTACAAGGGAAATGGTCTTAGGGAATTATCATGATCACCAGACGCATCGTTCTCCACCTGCTGACCCTGAGCCTCGCGCTCGGGCTCGGCGGCTGTGCGTCATGGTTCTCCAGCGAGGGGCCGGAGCCACAACTGCACCTGGTCAAGGTGGAAGTCATCCGCGCCAAACTGCTGGAGCAGAAATTCCTCCTGCATTTTCGTGTGGATAACCCGCACGACAGCGACTTGACCATCCGCGGCCTCGAGTACCGCATTCACCTGGGCGACATGCTGCTGACCGAGGGTGAGCACGAACACTGGTTTACCGTAGGGCCCAAGCGCAGCGCATATTTCAAGGTGCCGATCCGAACCAATCTATGGCCGAAGATCCGCGACCTGGTGAAATTACTGCAAAAGCCTGACCACCCCATCCCTTACCGCCTGGAAGCAGAGATGGAAACCGGATTATTCATCGCTCACTACGTGCACGTGGCGCGCAATGGCGTGATAATCCCTGCCGATTTAATTCCGGAGTAAACCTGATGACCCAGCAACCCCATGTCCATGGCCCTGACTGCAACCACGAGCATGACCATCACGAGCACCATGATCACGACCACGGCCATGTCCACGGCCCGAACTGCGGCCACGCCCACCAGGAGCCGGTGCGCAATGCCTTGAAAGACGTCGGCCGCAACGACCCTTGCCCATGCGGCAATGGCAAAAAATTCAAGAAGTGCCACGGCGCTTGATCCCGTGAGAGCAAATCTTCTGTAGGAGCAAGGCTTCTGTGGGAGCAAGGCTTCTGTGGGAGCAAGGCTTGCCCGCGATGAACGATAACGCGGTCAACCTGAATGACCACAGCACCTCAAGCTTTGCTCCCACAGTCGATTTGCGAATCCGCCTAAATCCTGATGGCAGGCTGCGATCTTCCCCGCTAATCAGACAAATCCGCAAATAACCTGACACCCCGCTTGCGCGCCCCTCTCCTGCTCACTAACGTAGCGACTTTATTGCGTTACTACCCCCGCAGGAGCTTTGCCATGGCCTCGCCAGCCCTCAATCATTTTCTTCCCCGGTTCGGCGTTGCCGCAGCAGTGGCCGGTGTTCTGGGCCTGACCGGTTGTCAGAGCCTGAACACCCAGGACACCCTCCCGCCCACCACCGGCGTGCAGCCGCTCAAGGGCCTGGCGCAAAACGTCTCGGTGCGGCGCAACGCCATGGGCATGCCGCTCATCGAAAGCAACAGCTTCCATGACGCGCTGTTCGCGCTCGGGTATGTGCATGCCAGCGATCGGATCACGCAAATGGTCACCCTGCGCCTGTTGGCTCAAGGCCGTCTGGCAGAAATGTCCGGTGCCGACTTGCTCGACGCCGACCGTTATATGCGTGCGGTCAACCTGAAAAAAAGCGCAGGCGAGCTATACAAGGCATCCTCCCCGCGCCTCAAGCGCTTCTTTGAAGTCTATGCCCGGGGCGTCAACGCCTACCTGTTCCGCTACCGCGACAAGCTGCCTGCAGACCTGGTGGCCACCGGCTACAAACCCGAATATTGGCAGCCTGAAGACTCAGCGCTGATTTTCTGCCTGCTGAACTTCAGTCAGTCAGCCAACCTGCCGGAAGAAATTTCCTCGCTGATGCTGGCGCAGACCGTCACCACCGACAAACTCCCGTGGCTGACCCCGTCCGCTCCCGACGAAAAACTGCCGGTGGCCGAGGCCGAGAAACTCCAGGGCATCAAGCTCAACGGGCAGATTCCGGGACTGGTCGACATCAGTAAAGCCGCCAGCCAACTGTCTGACCTGAATATGCTCGGCGCCACTTCCTCCAATAACTGGGCGATTGCACCGCA
Source organism: Pseudomonas sp. RIT-562 (assembly GCF_026241895.1). GTDB lineage: Bacteria > Pseudomonadota > Gammaproteobacteria > Pseudomonadales > Pseudomonadaceae > Aquipseudomonas > Aquipseudomonas mandelii_F. Next base: position 73,436 of record NZ_JAPJIV010000002.1, read on the forward strand.
GCGCAGCCGCAGCGGCAAGAGCTTGCTGGCCAGCGACAGTCATGGCCCGCTCGGCGTACCGTCGCTGTTCAGCTACGTGCAGATTCGCGCACCGAAATACCAGGCCTCGGGCGTGACCATCGCCGGCCTGCCGATGGTGCTGGGCGGCTTCAACGGCAAAGTGGCGTGGAGCATGACCACGGTCATGGGCGACAACCAGGACCTGTTCCTGGAAAAGATCAAACGCCAGGGCAACGGCCTGACTTATGAGGCTGGCGGCAAGTGGCAGCCGGTCATGGTCCGTAACGAAACCTACTTCGTCAAAGGCCAGCGCCCGACTCGCGAGGCGGTGTATGAAACCCGTCATGGCCCGCTGCTCAACAGCGCCCAGGGCACAGCGTTGGCCAACGGTCTTGGCCTGGCACTGCAGTCGCCGAGCTTTACCGACGACAAAACCCTGGACGCGTTTTTTGACCTGTCCCGGGCGCAGAACGTCGAGAAGGCTTCGGATGCCAGTCGTGAAATCCGCGCGATTGCCCTGAACCTGGTATTCGCCGATGCCAGCAACATTGGCTGGCAGGTCACCGGTCGCTATCCGAACCGGCGCGAAGGCGAAGGCCTGTTGCCCTCGCCGGGCTGGGAGGGTCGCTATGACTGGGACGGTTACGCCGACCCGATGCTGCACCCCTACGACCAGGACCCCGCCCAAGGCTGGCTCGGCACCGCCAACCAGCGAGTCATTCCCCACGGGTATGGCATGCAGTTGTCCAACTCCTGGTCGGCGCCGGAGCGCGGCGAACGCATGGCTGAACTTGCCGGCAGCGGCAAGCACGATACGCGCAGCGTGATCGCCATGCAGTACGACCAGACCACTACCTTCGCGGCCAAGCTGAAGAAAATGTTTGCGGCGCCGGGCATGGCCCAGCCGCTCAAGCAAGCCATCGAAGCGCTTCCGCCAGCTGACCAGGTCAAGGCTCGCGAGGCCCATGCCCGCCTGATGGCGTTCGACGGCAAACTCAGCCCGACTTCCGCCGACGCGGCGATCTATCAACTGTTCCTGCAGGAAAGCACTCGGCAGATTTTCCTCGATGAGTTAGGGCCGCAAGGCAGTCCCGCGTGGAAAACCTTTATTGCCAACGGCAAACTCTCCTACGCTGCCCAGGCCGATCACCTGCTGGGACGCGAGGACAGTCCGTTCTGGGACGACACCCGCACTGCGCAAAAAGAGGATAAGGCAGTGATCCTGGCCCGCAGCCTGGCCGCCGCCATCACCGCCGGCGACAGCCTGTTGGGTGCCGATCACAAGGCCTGGCAATGGGGCAAACTGCACCGCTATGAATGGAAAAACGCCAGCGGCCAGACCGTGCGCGGTCCGCTCGCAGCCGGCGGCGATCACACCACGCTGAACACCGCAGCGTTTGCCTGGGGCGAGGATTTCAACACCACCCTGGCACCGTCCATGCGTTTCATCGTCGATTTCGGCCAGGCGGAACCACTGATGGGCCAGAACGCAAGCGGCCAGTCCGGCAACCCGGCCAGCCCCAATTACCTCAACAGCATCGATCCTTGGCTGAAAGGGCAATACATGAGCCTGCCGATGCAACCGCAGAACTTCGACAAGGTGTACGGGAAAACCCGGCTGACGCTGACTCCCGGAAAATAACACCTCGATCGCTTGTAGGAGCCTGCTTGCTGGCGATGGCATCTCCCCGGTGCATCTGAAACACCGGGCAGTCCATATCGCCAGCAAGCAGGCTCCTACACAAGCGTCGGCCGCGCTCGATACCGGGGAAAATCAATAGAACTTCTGCCCCCGCGCCATCCTCATAGCTAACAAGTCCCCCTGTCTGGTCACCCTCATGGACCTTGTTATCGCTCGCCCCGAAGGCCTGTACTGCCCCGCCGGGGATTTCTATATCGACCCCTGGCGTCCGGTCGAGCGCTCGGTCATCACCCATGCCCATGGCGACCATGCCCGCACCGGCAATCAACACTACCTCGCGGCCGCACCTGGCGAAGGAATCCTGCGCTCGCGGCTGGGCCAGGACATCAATTTGCAGACCTTGGCCTACGGTGAACGCCTGCTGCATCACGGCGTAACCTTGAGCTTTCACCCGGCCGGGCATGTCCTCGGCTCGGCACAGGTACGCCTGGAATACGGCGGCGAAGTCTGGGTGGCTTCAGGCGATTACAAGATCGAACCCGATGGCACCTGCGCGCCGTTCGAACCGGTGCGCTGCCATACCTTTATCACCGAATCGACGTTCGGCCTGCCGATCTATCGCTGGCAACCCCAGGCGGAGATATTTGCCGAGATCAATCAGTGGTGGCAGGCCAACGCCGCACAGGACAAAACCAGCGTGCTGTTCTGTTACTCCTTCGGCAAGGCCCAGCGCATCCTGCATGGCATCGACGCCAGCCTCGGCCCGATCTTGACCCATGGCGCGGTGGAGCCGCTGAACCGCGTCTACCGCGAGAGCGGCGTGTACATCCCGCCGACGATTTACGCCGGGGATGTGAAAAAAAGCGACCCCATCATGCGCAAGGCCCTGGTGATCGCCCCGCCTTCAGCCGGTGGCAGCACCTGGATGCGCCGGTTTGGCGACTACAGTGACGGCTTCGCCAGCGGCTGGATGCGCCTGCGCGGCACCCGGCGCCGGCGCGGCGTCGATCGCGGGTTTATCCTCTCCGACCACGCCGACTGGCCGGGCTTGCTCTGGGCCATCGGCCAGACCGGTGCCGAGCGGGTCATGGTGACCCACGGCTCGGTCGCCGTACTGGTGCGCCATCTGCGCGAGCAAGGCCTGGATGCCCAGGGCTTCAGTACTGAATACGGTGATGACGAAGAGGAACTGGCCGGCGCCGAGTCACAAAGCGAAGAGGTCACCGCATGAAAGCTTTCGCCGAACTCTACGCCGAACTCGATGCGACCACCTCCAGCAACGCCAAATTGGCCGCCATGCAGAACTATTTTGCCCAGGCGGCACCGCAAGATGCGGCATGGGCGGTGTACTTCCTGTCGGGCGGACGCCCTCGGCAATTGGTCCCGGTACGCATGTTGCGCGAGCTGGCCGTGGCGTACTCCGGCCTGTCACCCTGGTTGTTCGAGGAGAGCTACCAGGCTGTGGGCGATATGGCGGAGACGATTTCCCTTGTCTTGCCCGAATCCAGCCACAGTTCCAGCGACGGCCTGGCAGTATGGATCGAGGAAAAGCTGTTGCCCCTGCGTGGGGAATCCCCTGAGGCACTGGCCCAGGCGCTGCCTGCACTCTGGTCGCAACTCGACCGCTCCAGCCTGATGCTGTGCATCAAGTTAATTACCGGAAGCTTTCGCGTGGGCGTTTCCAAATTACTGGTGACGCGGGCTTTGGCCGCCATGGCGGGGTTGGACAGCAAACGGGTGGCCCAGCGCCTGGTGGGGTACACCGACCTGTCCAACCGCCCGAGCGCCGCCAGTTACCTGAAACTGATCGCTGCGGAATCAACCGACGAGCATGCCCAGCGCGGCGGCCAGCCCTACCCGTTTTTCCTGGCCCATGCGTTGTCACAACCGGTGGACCAGTTTGAAGCACTGCTCGGCCCTGCCAGCCAGTGGCAAATCGAATGGAAGTGGGACGGTATTCGCGCCCAGGTGGTTAAACGCGAGGGTCGCCTGTGGATCTGGTCGCGCGGGGAAGAATTGGTAACCGAGCGTTTCCCGGAACTGGAGAGCCTGGTGCATGGCCTGCCCGATGGCACCGTGATCGATGGCGAGATCGTCGCTTGGAAAGCCGCGCCAGCCCGCACCGAAGATGCCTTTGAACCGCAGGCGCCCTCGACTCCGTCAGTGCAGCCTTTCGCTTTGCTGCAACAGCGCATCGGCCGCAAGACCCTGGGCAAGAAAATCCTCGATGACGTGCCCGTCGTGGTACTTGCCTATGACTTGCTGGAATGGAATGGCGAAGACTGGCGCAATCAGCCTCAGGCCAAGCGGCGCGAACAGCTGGAGCAGGTCCTCGGCGCGTGCAACAACCCGGTGTTGCTGGCCTCGCCGGTGCTCACCGGCGAAGACTGGTTCGACCTCGCCCGCCAGCGCGAAGCCTCGCGCAGCCTGGGCGTCGAGGGCATGATGCTCAAGGCGAAGGATGCGTTGTACGGCGTCGGCCGGACCAAGGACATGGGCGTTTGGTGGAAATGGAAAGTCGACCCCTATAGCGTCGATGCGGTGCTGATCTACGCCCAGCGCGGCCACGGGCGGCGCGCCAGCCTGTACAGCGATTACACCTTCGCCGTATGGGACGGCCCGGCAGACTCCAGCGAACGCACCCTGGTGCCGTTCGCCAAGGCGTACTCCGGCTTGACCGATGAAGAAATGCGCCAGGTCGATAGCATCGTGCGCAAGACCACGGTAGAGAAATTCGGCCCAGTCAGCAGCGTGAAGCCCAGCCTGGTGTTCGAATTGGGTTTCGAGGGCATCGCGCTGTCCAAACGTCACAAGAGCGGGATCGCCGTAAGGTTCCCGCGCATGTTGCGCTGGCGCCGTGACAAGTCGGTGGATGAAGCGGACAACCTGGCAACATTGCAGGACCTGTTGGGCTGAAACGAACTGCTTTGGTGCGCCCGTCCGCTCGTGCCCGCTTGTGGGCACAAACACCTCCCCGCTGTTTCTCAAAGCACTTTTAAAACGCTTGTTCGGGACTATGGTTCAGAAATTGCTACTTTATTCAGGTCTTACGCTTTCCAGTAACAAATTTTACGCGCCACAAGCGCTCAAATTGGTTTTTAGGGATTGAATAATGAAAAAAGCATTGCTGACCCTTTCTGCACTGGCGTTGTGCATGGCTGCCGGCTCCGCGGTGGCGAAGGAATACAAGGAATTGCGTTTTGGCGTTGACCCTTCCTACGCACCGTTCGAGTCGAAAGCGGCTGACGGCAACCTCGTGGGCTTCGACATCGATCTGGGGAACGCGATTTGCGCCGAGTTGAAGGTCAAGTGCAAATGGGTCGAAAGTGATTTCGACGGCATGATTCCTGGCCTCAAGGCCAACAAATTCGACGGCGTGATCTCGTCGATGACCGTTACCCCGGCCCGTGAAAAGGTCATCGACTTCTCCGGCGAGCTGTTTTCCGGCCCTACTGCCTACGTGTTCAAGAAAGGCTCCGGCTTGAGCGAAGACGTCGCGTCGCTCAAGGGCAAGACCATCGGCTACGAGCAGGGCACCATTCAGGAAGCCTACGCCAAGGCCGTACTGGACAAGGCTGGCGTTAAAACCCAGGCCTACCAGAACCAGGACCAGGTGTATTCCGACCTGACTTCCGGTCGTCTCGACGGCGCCATCCAGGACATGCTGCAAGCCGAACTGGGCTTCCTCAAGTCGCCAAAAGGCGAAGGCTACGACATCAGCAAGCCGGTCGACAGCGAACTGCTGCCAGCCAAAACAGCGGTCGGTATTAAGAAAGGTAACACCGAGCTGAAAGCACTTTTGGATAAAGGTATCAAAGCGTTACACGACGATGGCACCTACGCCACCATTCAGAAGAAACACTTCGGCGATCTGAATCTGTACAGCGGCAAATAATGCCCGGCGCCCATCTTTTAATGGGCGCTTTTTTCATCCGATCAGGTTGCTGATTTATGTTCGAAAACCTCCTGCAAACTCTGGGGCTCTCCGCCTTCAGCCTCCAGGGCTTCGGCCCGTTGCTGTTGGAAGGCACCTGGATGACCATCAAATTATCGGCGTTGTCGCTGCTGGTGGCCGTGTTGCTCGGCCTGCTCGGCGCCACGGCCAAGCTGTCAAAACTCAAACTGCTGCGGATTCCGGCGCAGGTCTATACCACGCTGATTCGCGGCGTGCCGGACCTGGTGCTGATGCTGCTGATCTTCTACAGCCTGCAGACCTGGCTGACGTCGTTCACCGACTTCATGGAATGGGAATACATCGAGATCAACCCGTTCAGTGCCGGGGTCATTACCCTGGGCTTCATCTATGGCGCGTACTTCACCGAAACCTTTCGTGGCGCGATCCTCGCGGTCCCCCGGGGTCAGGTCGAAGCCGCCACCGCCTATGGGCTCAAACGCGGGCAACGCTTTCGCATCGTGGTGTTTCCGCAAATGATGCGCTTTGCCTTGCCAGGCATCGGCAACAACTGGATGGTGATGCTCAAGGCCACTGCGCTGGTGTCGATCATCGGCCTCGCCGACCTGGTCAAGGCCGCCCAGGACGCCGGTAAAAGCACCTATCAGCTGTTCTATTTCCTGGTCCTGGCGGCACTGATCTACCTGCTGATCACCAGTGCGTCAAACTTTGTCCTGCGCTGGCTCGAACGCCGCTACGCCGCCGGTTCCCGGGAGGCCGTACGATGATCGAACTCCTGCAGGAATACTGGAAACCCTTCCTTTATACCGACGGCTACAACATCACCGGCCTGGCCATGACCCTGTGGCTGCTCAGTGCGTCGATCTGCATTGGTTTCGTGGTGTCTATCCCACTGTCGATTGCCCGGGTTTCGCCCAAGGTCTACGTGCGCTGGCCAGTGCAGTTCTACACCTACCTGTTTCGCGGGACACCGCTCTATATCCAGCTGCTGATTTGCTACACCGGGATCTACAGCCTGGCGGCGGTGCGTGAGCAACCGGTGCTGGATGCGTTCTTTCGCGATGCTATGAATTGCACGATCCTGGCATTTGCCCTGAACACCTGTGCCTACACCACGGAGATTTTCGCCGGGGCCATCCGCAGCATGAACCACGGCGAAGTCGAAGCGGCCAAAGCCTATGGCCTGACCGGCTGGAAGCTCTATGCCTACGTGATCATGCCTTCGGCCCTGCGCCGTTCGTTGCCTTATTACAGCAACGAAGTGATCCTGATGCTGCACTCGACCACGGTGGCGTTCACCGCGACCATCCCCGATGTGCTGAAAGTCGCTCGGGACGCCAACTCGGCGACTTTCCTGACCTTTCAGTCGTTCGGCATTGCCGCGCTGATCTACCTGACCGTTACCTTTGCACTGGTCGGCCTGTTCCGCCTCGCTGAACGCCGCTGGCTGGCCTTCCTCGGGCCGACCCACTAGGACTTTGCACCATGCGCCACCAGATCCATGACTTGCTGGCCCCGCTGCCGGGGACCGCACGGCAGATTCACAGCTTCCACTTCGGCCCCTCGAAGGCCAGCGGCAAGATCTACATCCAGTCATCCCTGCACGCCGATGAAATGCCCGGCATGCTGGTGGCCTGGCACCTCAAGCAGCGCCTGCGGGAACTGGAAGCCGCTGGCCGCCTGCGCAGCGAAATTGTCCTGGTACCGGTGGCCAACCCGGTCGGCCTGGAGCAGGTACTGATGGATGTACCGCTGGGACGTTACGAGCTTGAAAGTGGGCAGAATTTCAACCGCTGGTTCGTCGACCTGAGTGAAGAAGTCGGCAACGAAATCGAAGGCCAGCTGGGCGATGACCCACAGCACAACCTGCAGGTTATCCGCAGCAGCCTGCGCCAGGCGCTGGCACGGCACACGGCGACCACCCAGTTGCAATCCCAGCGCCTGACCCTGCAACGGCTGGCTTGCGACGCCGATATGGTGCTGGATTTGCATTGCGATTTCGAAGCCGTCGCGCACCTTTACACCACACCCGAGGCCTGGCCTCAGGTGGAGCCGCTGGCGCGCTACATCGGCGCCGAAGCCAGCCTGCTGGCCACCGATTCCGGCGGCCAGTCGTTCGACGAATGCTTCACGCTGCTCTGGTGGCAGTTGAAGGAGCGCTTCGGCGAACACTTCGACATCCCTCTGGGCAGCTTCTCGGTGACCGTCGAATTGCGCGGCCAGGGCGACGTCAATCATCCGCTGGCCAGTCTCGATTGCCAGGCATTGCTCGATTACCTGATGCACTTCGGCGCCATCGTGGGCACGCCGCCGCCCCTGCCGGAACTGCCCTACCCCGCGACCCCGCTGGCCGGTGTGGAGCCTGTAGCGACGTCGGTTGGCGGGTTGCTGGTGTTCGCCGCGCTGCCGGGGGAATACCTGGAAGCGGGCCAGTTGGTGGCTGAAATCATTGACCCGGTGCTCGATCACGTCACCCCGGTCCATTGCACCGCCGCCGGGTTGATGTACGCCCGCTCGCTGCGACGCATGGCCACTGCCGGCATGGTGATCGCCCATGTCGCGGGCACAGAAGCCTATCGCAGCGGCTACCTACTTTCGCCTTGAGGATGCATTGCCCCATGTACAAACTGACCATTGAAGGCCTGCACAAAAGCTATGGCGATCATGAAGTGCTCAAGGGTGTTTCGCTCAAGGCCAACACCGGCGACGTCATCAGCCTGATCGGCGCCAGCGGCTCGGGCAAAAGCACATTTCTGCGTTGCATCAATTTTCTCGAACAACCCAATGACGGGGCGATGAGCCTCGACGGCCAGAGCATTCGCATGATCAAGGACCGTCACGGCATGCACGTGGCCGATCCCGATGAACTGCAGAGGATCCGCACGCGCCTGGCGATGGTGTTCCAGCACTTCAATTTGTGGAGCCACATGACGGTGCTGGAGAACATCACAATGGCGCCGCGGCGGGTGCTGGGCTGTGACAAAAAAGAAGCCGAGGACCGCGCCCGACGTTACCTGGACAAGGTTGGCCTGGCGGCCCGGGTGGCCGATCAGTACCCGGCCTTTCTTTCCGGCGGCCAGCAGCAGCGCGTCGCCATCGCCCGCGCGTTGGCCATGGAACCGGAGGTGATGTTGTTCGACGAACCCACTTCGGCCCTGGACCCGGAGTTGGTGGGTGAAGTGCTGAAGGTGATCCAGGGCCTGGCTGAAGAGGGCCGCACGATGATCATGGTGACCCACGAGATGAGCTTTGCGCGCAAGGTGTCGAACCAGGTGCTGTTTCTGCATCAGGGGTTGGTGGAAGAGGAAGGTGCGCCTGAAGATGTGTTGGGCAACCCGCGCAGTGAGCGGTTGAAGCAGTTTCTTAGTGGGAATTTGAAGTAACGCGGGCTCGATTGCCTGGCCCACAGATCCCATCGGTGGGGGGGTGTGGCCTGGGTAGGAGCTGTCGAGTGAAACGAGGCTGCGATCTTTTGAACTAGTCACCTAGAGGCCAGATCGAAAGATCGCAGCCTCGTTTCACTCGACAGCTCCTACCTAGCTTCTACAGGGCCACTCAGCCGGCATGGGAACCTCTCCAGACTTTGCAAAAAAATGGTTCGGCGCTCGCGGCTGGAAGCCGTTCGCTTTTCAGAAACAGGTCTGGGCCGCCGTCAAGCAAGGCCAGTCCGGACTGCTCCATGCCAGCACCGGCGCAGGTAAAACCTATGCGGTCTGGTTCGGTGCACTGAACCGCTATGCCACCACGCTCGCCCCCGTTGACACACCGCGCAAGCGCAAACCTGTTGCCGAACCCCTGACCGTTTTGTGGATAACTCCAATGCGCGCGCTGGCGGCCGACACCGCGCGCGCACTGGAGGCGCCGTTGCAGGACCTGCAGATACCCTGGAGCGTCGGCCTGCGGACCGGTGACACCAGCAGCAGCGAGCGGGCCCGGCAAAGCAGGCGCCTGCCCACCACCCTGATCACCACCCCGGAAAGCCTCACGTTGCTGTTGGCGCGTGCCGATGCGCAAAGCGCCTTGTCGACCTTGCGCATGATAGTGGTGGATGAATGGCACGAACTGCTCGGCAACAAACGCGGGGTGCAACTGCAACTGGCCCTCGCCCGTCTGCGCCGCTGGCAGCCGGAGCTGGTGGTGTGGGGCGTTTCCGCGACCTTGGGCAATCAGGCGCACGCCGAGCAAGTGCTGATCCCCCAAGGCGGCGGCATTAGCGTGCTAGGCCAGAGCGCCAAAGATCTACGGGTCGATTCATTGCGTCCTCCCGCCATCGAACGCTTTCCCTGGGCCGGGCACATCGGCCTGAAAATGTTGCCGCAAGTAGTCGCGGAGCTTGAGTCCAGCCCCAGCACCCTGGTGTTCACCAATACCCGCGCGCAATCGGAGATCTGGTATCAGGCGCTGCTCGAAGCACGGCCGGACTGGGCCGGATTGATTGCCCTGCATCACAGTTCATTGTCGCGGGACACCCGGGACTGGGTCGAACGGGCGCTCAAGGATGGGCAGCTTAAAGCGGTGGTCTGCACTTCCAGTCTCGACCTGGGGGTGGATTTCCTGCCGGTGGAACGGGTACTGCAAATCGGCTCGGCCAAAGGAGTTGCGCGCCTGATGCAGCGTGCCGGCCGCTCCGGGCACGCGCCGGGGCGAGTGTCGCGGGTGACGTTGGTGCCGACTCACAGCCTGGAGTTGATAGAGGCGATTGCAGCTCAGGACGCGGTGGCACAGCGTCGCATCGAGCCCCGGGAATCTCCGCACAAGCCCCTGGATGTGCTGGTGCAACATCTGGTTAGCATGGCCCTGGGTGGAGGCTTCATTCCCGAGGAGCTGTACGAAGAAGTGCGCGGCGCATGGGCCTATCGCGATCTCAGCCCGGCGGATTGGGTGTGGGCGCTGGCTTTCGTGCGCCACGGTGGGCTGTCCCTGACAGCTTATCCGGATTACCGCCGGGTCGAGCCCGATGAACACGGAGTGTGGCGGGTGCCCGACGCACGCTTGGCGCGCCGCCACCGCATGAGCATCGGCACCATTGTCAGTGATGCGAGCATTCAGTTGAAATTCTGGAGCAAGGGCGGCGGCGGCAAGCAGTTGGGCAGCGTCGAGGAAGGTTTTATTGCCCGGCTCAAGCCCGGCGACGGCTTTCTGTTCGCCGGGCGCTTGCTGGAGTTGGTGCGAGTGGAAAACATGACGGCCTACGTCAAGCGCAGCACAGCGAAAAAAGCTGCGGTGCCGCGCTGGAATGGCGGGCGCATGCCGCTCTCAAACGAGCTTGCCACCGCAGTCGTTGCACGTTTCAGCGCAGCCGCAGCTGGCGAATTCGTAGGCCCGGAAATGAAGGCTTTGCGCCCCTTGCTGGAGGTGCAACAACAGTGGTCCGGCCTGCCAACGAATACCAGCCTGCTGGCCGAATCCCTGAAATCCCGTGAGGGCTGGCACCTGTTCCTTTACCCGTTCGCCGGACGCCAAGTGCACCTGGGCCTGGCAAGCCTGCTGGCGTGGCGGGTCAGTCAACGACTGGCGGTGACGTTCTCCATTGCAGTGAATGATTATGGACTGGAGCTGCTGAGCGCCACTCATGTCAACTGGTCCGAGCATCTCGACCCGCAATTGCTCAGCCATGAACACTTGATGGCTGATGTGCTCGCCAGCCTGAATGCCGGCGAACTGGCCCTGCGCCGCTTTCGCGAAATTGCCCGCATTGCCGGCCTGGTGTTTGCCGGATATCCCGGCGCACCAAAGAGTACCCGTCAGGTCCAGGCGTCCAGTGGGCTCTTCTTCGAAGTGTTCAAGCAATATGACGCCGACAACCTGCTGCTGGCCCAGGCCGGGGAAGAAGTCCTGCGCGAAGAGCTCGACATTCGGCGCCTGGAACAGACGCTGGAGCGAGTCGGCCGAATGCAGCTCGACCTGCATCCGATCAAACGTCCTACACCGCTGGCCTTTCCACTGCTGGTGGAGCGCATGCGCGAAAGCATGAGTTCGGAAAAACTCGCCGACCGCATCCGCCGCATGGTCAGCGACCTGGAAACCACCGCAGAGACAGGGAAAGCCTGATGAGTACACCCTACCCCGTTCGGCTCGCGGGAGAAGAGCTGTGGCTGCTGCCGGAAAAAGCCATCTACTGGCCAGCGCAACAGGCGTTACTGATAGCCGATGTGCATTTTGGCAAGGCCGCCGCGTATCGGCGCCTGGGGCAACCCGTCCCGCAGGGCACCACCACGCAAAACATCAGCGTCCTGGACGGGCTGCTGGCCCGACTGCCGTGTCGCCAGCTGATATTCCTCGGCGACTTCCTGCACGGTCCCGGCTCCCACGCACCAGCCACCTTGAGTGCCCTGGCCCAGTGGCGTGCACGGCACAGCAACCTGCCCATGACCCTGATTCGCGGCAATCACGACAAGCGCGCCGGCGATCCGCCAGCCTCATTGAACATTCGCGTAGTGCCCGAACCGCTTTTGCTCGGGCCATTCGCCTTGCAGCACGAACCCGACGAGCACCCGGACAGGCACGTCTTGGCCGGCCACGTCCATCCGGTCTATCGGTTGCACGGTCGAGGGCGCCAGAGCTTGCGCCTGGCCTGCTTCAGGCTTGGGGAGGCGGTCAGCCTGCTCCCCGCTTTCGGCGCATTTACCGGCGGGTATCAGGTGGAGCGGAATGACAGCTGCAGGTTATTTGTCATTGGCGACAACGAAATATGGCCGGTGTAGGAGCTTTCGCCCCCACACAGCATCGCCAGCGGCTCACGCGACAGGCGCTGGAGGCGGCTCATCCGGCAAAGTGGGTTCACCCGGTTCGGTGGGTTGTTCGTTAGGGGTATCAGGATCAGGCTGGCCGGGGATGCCCCCCGCCATGCTGAGTGGCGGGTGCGCCAGCAATGACCAGGCCAGTACGCCGACCTGATTGGGCTCAAGCCTTGCCAGTTCGGCACTTATTCGCGGATCGATCTTCATAGAGCACTCCTGAGCAGTGGCCCGGTCCACTGTGCGCGAACCGGGCAGTACACCCAATAGAGTGCCTTCCCGCCGAAGAATTCCCACGACCCGTCGAATGGATGACTCAGGTGCGTGGCAGGGTAACGCCGCGTTGGCCCTGATACTTGCCGCCACGGTCCTTGTAGGAGACTTCGCACTCTTCGTCGGATTCAAGGAACAGCATCTGCGCCACGCCTTCGTTGGCATAGATTTTCGCCGGCAGGTTGGTGGTGTTCGAAAACTCCAGGGTCACGTGCCCCTCCCACTCAGGCTCAAGCGGGGTGACGTTGACGATGATGCCGCAGCGGGCGTAGGTGCTCTTGCCCAGGCAGATGGTCAATACGTTGCGCGGAATACGGAAGTATTCGACGGTGCTGGCCAAGGCGAAAGAGTTCGGCGGGATGATGCAGACGTCGCTGTGGATGTCGACGAAGCTGCCGGCGTCGAAATTTTTCGGGTCGACGATGGCCGAATTGATGTTGGTAAACACCTTGAAATGATTAGTGCAACGAACGTCGTAGCCGTAACTCGACACGCCGTAGGAGATCACACGGTTATCGTCGTTGCCGCGCACCTGGCGCTCGACGAAAGGTTCGATCATGCCGTGCTCTTGCGCCATGCGGCGAATCCACTTGTCCGATTTGATGCTCATGGCGGGTGTCCTGAATAGCGAGGTGGAGAAAATCTGTCCGGCATCTTACCGGGGGCGCGTCGTCGGTTCAAAGTCCGCAATACAATTCTCTCAGGCAGGCCCCCGAATTCCCGGGGTTTCACACTATTTCGATGCACCGTCAGTCACGAAATAAGAGAAACCTTCGCAAGAAGCATTGGCACGTTCCGGAAAAAGGGTTAAGGTGGCGCCACTGTGCTGCTTGTGTCACTGAGAATCTCTACACGATATGTTGAATTTCGATCCAACCATCTACAAGAATTTTTCCTGCTCTTTGCACTCAGTCTCGGCCAGGGTTCTTCCTGCGTCGCAGTTATCTTTGTTCAAGGAGTTACACCATGTCTAATCGCCAAACCGGTACCGTTAAGTGGTTCAACGATGAAAAAGGCTTCGGCTTCATCACTCCACAATCCGGTGACGACCTGTTCGTTCACTTCAAAGCTATCCAATCCGACGGCTTCAAAAGCCTGAAAGAAGGCCAACAGGTTTCTTTCATCGCTACCCGCGGTCAGAAAGGCATGCAAGCTGAAGAAGTTCAAGTTATCTAACTTGTACTTGCTTTAGTAAAAGGCCCCGCCCTCAAAAGCGGGGCTTTTTTGTGCCTGTGTACTTTGTATGGCGACAAAAAAGATCGCAGCCTGCGGCAGCTCCTACAGGGTGAATGCAAAACCCCTGTAGGAGCTGCCGAAGGCTCGGGCCGCGATCGGACGATCTTTTGATCTTAAGCTTTAACGCATATCACCAGGCCACACCGAACCCAGCGGTATAACGGGTCTTCTCCAGATCAGCATCATTAGTACCACTAATGACATCACGCTCAGCCTTGAGGTTAAGCGAAGCCCACTCGGTGACTTTGTAACGCAAGCCAATCTCGGCATCCAGCGCGTAATCCGCCACGCCCGACAACGGCTTGCCTACCTCGCCGTTAGTGAAGAACTCGACCGTCTTGCCAATCAAATAGCGGTTGTAGTCCCACTTCATGGCCAGGGAATAGAAGTTCTCCTTGCCGCCGTCCGAGTATTCATAGTCCGTGCGGTTGACCAGCGAGCCGAGCGAGAATGCGCCCAGCTCATCATCCCAGAACTGGTAACCCGGGCCGGTACCGACGGTGCGCTGGCGGGACAGATCCTCGACCTTGTCACGCTTATAAACAGCGCGCCCCTGCCAGAACCACTTCTCGGTCAGGAACCGATCGAGCGAGTACTCGGCACGCCAGTTATCCGTGGTGACCTCTTCGTCCTGGAATTCGCGGTTGTATTCACCTTCAGCCGTGTGCCGCCATCTGCCATGGCGCGCGGTAGTCTTGAAGTCGATATCGTAGTCATCGGTATCTTTCTCGGCGCGCTCATAGTCCAGCGCCATGTCGACATTACCCTTCCACACCAGATCCTCGACCACCGGCTTGGGCTTGAGGATTTGCTGGATGCTGGCAAGCTCCACGGTCTTCGGCGCATCGCCGTTGGCCAGCGTAACCTTGCCATCGTCTGCCGCATGCAGGGACTTGGCCTTTTCCCCGGTATAGGCATCCTGCTTGACCAACAACTCCTGATCGCTTTCCAGAGTCTTGACCTGCTTCCAGTCGATCGGAATCGCGCCGGCGTACTCGGTCTGGATCAACAGCTTGCCGCCGTCGAACAGGGTGATCTTGCCGCTCAGCTTGTCACCGTTCTTCAACCAGACGGTGTCGGCGAGCAAGGGTGTGGAAGCACTTAGAACAGCGAGGCACAGCAGAGATCTGGACACCATAAGCAAAGACAGGCTCAAGTTTGCGAAAAAAAGTCGGCATTATCCGTATGAATAAGACCCTAGCAAGCACTGACACAACTATTTGTATTGAGTTCATTTCTCAATTGGCGATTCTGGACTTACTCTGATGACAGTAATTAGCGCCCACCGCAGGAACTGCGTACGTGACAGACCCGCACAATGAAATCGACAGCGCCGCGCAAATCCGACGCACGGCGCTCTACCTGACGCTGGCTCAAGTGCCGCCGGGCAAAGTCGTCAGTTATGGTCAGTTGGCGGAGCTGGCCGGGCTCGGTCGCGCCGCCCGTTATGTCGGCCGCACTCTCAGCCAGCTACCCGGCGATAGCAAATTGCCGTGGCACCGAGTGCTGGGCGCGGGCGGCCGTCTGAGCCTGCCTGTCGGCAGCGCTTCCGGGGACGAACAACGCGCGCGATTACGCGAGGAAGGGGTCAGTATCCTGAATAATCGTGTTGATATTCAGCGCCATGGCTGGCGCCCGGTAGAGTACAGCGGTTAGAGTGCGCGCTTTGTTTCCGTAATCTTGAGGCAGACTCCAGCCCATGCCCCGTAAAACCTGGCGCGCCGCGCTCGCCGCCTATGCCAGCCCTTCAACACTCGTGCTGTTGCTGCTGGGTTTCGCCGCCGGCCTGCCGTACATGCTGGTGTTCTCAACACTTTCGGTCTGGCTGCGTGAAGCCGGTGTGGCTCGCGAAACCATTGGTTATGCAAGCCTGATCGGTCTGGCCTATGCCTTTAAATGGGTCTGGTCGCCGTTGCTCGACCAGTGGCGCCTGCCATTGCTCGGTAAGCTCGGGCGTCGACGCTCCTGGCTGGTCCTTTCCCAGGCACTGGTGATTCTCGGCTTGATCGGGATGGGTTTCTGCGACCCGCAAAAACACCTGTCCTGGTTGATCGCCATTGCCGTAGTCGTCGCGTTCGCTTCCGCAACGCAAGACATTGCGGTCGATGCCTATCGCCTGGAGATTGCTGACGACAGCCGCCAGGCAGCCCTGGCCGCCAGCTACATGTCCGGTTACCGAATTGCCGCGCTGCTGGCCACGGCCGGCGCGCTGTTCTTCGCCGAGGGCTTCGGTTCGACGGGTTTCAACTACCAGCACTCAGCCTGGGCCGGTACTTACATCCTGTTCGGCGCCCTGATGATCCCGGCGCTGCTCACGTCCTTCTTCATGCGCGAACCGCCGGTGCCGCTGCGCACGCAACTGCAGGCCGGGCGCTACACCTTCGTGCATCAACTGGCCTCGGTGTTCGTGCTGATCGTGCTGCTGGTGTCCGTGCCGGCCATGTTCACCCAGCTGTACAACACCGATTTCGCCAGCGTGCTGTTTGAAGGGCACAGCGTGCTCGATCTGCTGCTCGAAGACCGCGCCTTCCTGAGGGCGATTCTCTACACCACGCTGACCGTCATGTGCCTGTCGGCCATGGGTCGTCGCGGGCTGGCGCCGGTGCTGACGCCGGTCAACGACTTCATCCTGCGCTACCGCTGGCAGGCGTTGTTGCTGCTGGGCCTGATCGCGACTTACCGGATGTCTGATACGGTCATGGGCGTGATGGCCAACGTCTTCTACATCGACCAGGGCTTTACCAAGGACCAGATCGCCAGCGTCAGCAAGATCTTCGGCCTGATCATGACTCTGGTCGGCGCAGGCATGGGCGGCCTGCTGATCGTGCGCTTCGGCATCCTGCCGATCCTGCTGATTGGCGGCATTGCCTCAGCGGGCACCAACCTGCTGTTCCTGATGCTCGCCGACATGGGCGCCAACCTGAACATGCTGATCGTCACCATCTCCCTGGACAATTTCAGTTCCGGCCTGGCGACTTCGGCGTTCGTCGCGTACCTGTCGAGCCTGACCAACCTCAAGTTCTCCGCCACCCAGTACGCCCTGCTGAGCTCGATCATGCTCCTGCTGCCACGCCTGATTGGCGGCTACTCGGGGGTCATGGTAGAGAAATTCGGTTATCACAACTTCTTCCTGATCACCGCCCTGCTGGGAGTGCCGACCTTGCTCCTGATCATGCTGCACTGGTATCAGGAAAGCCGCCGCGCGGGGCCAACACCGACCCCGGAACCCATTCCCGCACCTGCGGCGGAAGAACCTCTTTAGCAGGAAAGCGCGCAGGAGCGGGCTAATACCCGCCCTGCTGCGACACCACCGACCGCACGCCTGTACGCCGGCAGATCTCGCCCGTACAATGCTCCGTCATTTCTCGTCATCAGCAACCGACAACGGCCAACCATGCGCACCAGTCAATTTTTGCTCGCCACACAGAAAGAAACGCCTTCCGATGCGGTCGTTATCAGCCATCAGCTGATGCTGCGCGCCGGCATGATCCGCAAACTCGCCTCGGGCCTGTACACCTGGCTGCCCATGGGCCTGCGAGTGATGCGCAAGGTTGAAGCGGTCGTTCGCGAAGAAATGAACGCTGCCGGCTCTCTCGAAGTGTTGATGCCGAGCACGCAACCGGCTGAGCTGTGGCAGGAATCCGGTCGCTGGGAAGAGTACGGCCCGGAATTGCTGCGCTTCAAGGATCGCCATGGTCGCGATTTCTGCGCCGGCCCGACCCACGAAGAAGTCATCACCGACCTGATGCGCAATGAGCTGAGCAGCTACAAGCAGCTGCCGATCAACCTGTATCAGATCCAGACCAAATTCCGTGACGAAATTCGTCCACGCTTCGGCTTGATGCGCGGCCGCGAATTCATCATGAAGGATGCCTATTCCTTCCACGCCGACCAGGCTTCGCTGCAGGTCACCTACGACCGCATGCACCAGGCCTACTGCAACGTATTCACCCGCCTGGGCCTGAAATTCCGCCCTGTTGAAGCCGACAACGGCTCCATCGGCGGTGCCGGCTCCCACGAGTTTCACGTCCTGGCTGAATCCGGTGAAGACGATATCGCCTTCAGCAACGGTTCCGACTACGCGGCGAACATCGAGAAAGCCGAAGCCGTGCCGCGGGAAACTTCGCGTCCAGCGCCGGCTGAAGAGCTGCGCCTGGTCGACACCCCGGACACCAAGACAATTGCCGCGCTGGTGGAAAAATTCAATCTGCCGATTGAAAAGACCATCAAGACCCTGATCGTGCGTGCCGAAGAAGAAGGCAAGCTGATCGCCCTGGTTATCCGCGGCGACCACGAACTCAATGAGATCAAGGCGGCCCAACAACCTGGCGTCGCCAGCCCGCTGGTCATGGCCACCGACTCCGAACTGCGCGACGCCATTGGCGCCGGCGCGGGTTCGCTGGGCCCGCTGAACCTGCCGCTGCCGATCATCATCGACCGTTCGGTCGAGCTGATGAGCGACTTCGGCATCGGCGCCAACATCGACGACAAGCACTACTTCGGCGTGAACTGGGAGCGCGACCTGCCAATTCCGACCGTTGCCGACCTGCGTAACGTAGTGACCGGCGACCCAAGCCCGGACGGCAAGGGCACCCTGGAAATCAAGCGTGGCATCGAAGTCGGGCACATCTTCCAGCTGGGCAACAAGTACAGCAAAGCGATGAAGTGCGAAGTGCTGGGCGAGAACGGCAAGCCGGTGACCCTGGAAATGGGCTGCTATGGTATTGGCGTGTCCCGTGTGGTGGCTGCCGCCATCGAACAGAACAACGACGCCAACGGGATCATCTGGAGCGACACGCTCGCTCCGTTCCAGATCGCGCTGGTACCGCTGCGCTACGACAACGAACAGGTTCGCGAAGCCACCGACAAACTGTACGCAGAACTGACTGCGGCCGGTTTCGAAGTGCTGCTGGACGATCGTGACAAGAAAACCAGCCCGGGCATCAAGTTCGCGGACATGGAACTGATCGGCATCCCTCACCGGATCGTGGTCAGCGACCGCGGTCTCGCCGATGGCAACCTGGAATACAAGAGCCGCACCGAACCTGAAGCGCAGGCATTGCCGGTCGCTGACGTGCTGTCCTTCCTCCAGGCCCGTATCCGCCGCTGACACCAGATAGAGAAGTCATGTTCAAGCGAAACACCTTAGGCCTCGGTGGTGCCGCCCTGTGCGGCACCCTGCTGGTCAGCGGCTGTGCCAATCACATGTCACAACGCAGCGAGCACGAGGAACGTGTCGAGCGCAAATTGCTCGATCACAGCCTGCAGGTCGATGTCGGCGAGCCGAAGGTGCTTGAGCTGCCGCAACGGCGGGTGAAAATCCACGAGCAGAAGACCTTCGAAGTCACCGAGTTCGAGGTCACTCGCCACTACGATCGCTACACGCCCTACCAACCCTGGCGGGAGACTTACGAGATTCCGCTGGGCGCGGTGGCCGTGGTGGCCGGTGTCGGCGCGAACGTGGTGAATGTGTTCGCCCTGGGCAATCTACCCGACAGCGTGACCAAGGACTGGCTGAGCTACGGTTTCGCCGGGCTCAACCCGTTCATGAACGTGCAGTCCCACGGTCGTGCGCAGCAGAATCTGGCGGGTATCGACGAGGTCCAGCTCGACAAGCGCACCGAGTACTCGAGCCTGCCCTGGAGCGAGCGCCCGGTGCAGGTCAAGGCCGGCAAGGAAACCTTCGAGCTGACCACCGACAAGAATGGCGTCCTGCGCCTGAATCTGCTGGACAGCCCGTTCGCCGAACATGACATCAATCATCTGACCCGCTTGCTGATCAGTGTCGCCGACGCTCAGGACGACGTGCACGTCGATTCGTCCCTGGCCGTCAGCAGCTCACTGCGCGGCAAACTGCTCGAGGCCCACGGGCTGATCTACGACGACCTCGAAGATGATGAAGTGAGCCAGTGGGTGCACCGGGTCAAGCGCCTGTCCGAGCTGGGACTGGAAGAAGAAGCCACGGAACTGGAGCAGAGCCTGATTGAACTGACTCGCAATGATCCGGAGCTGCAGACCGAATTCCTCAAGTCATTGACCAAGGATGCCGGGCGACTGGTGGCGGATCCGGGACCCAATTAACACCTCTTGAAAGCATCGCGGGCAAGCCTTGCTCCCACAAGTACAGTTCAGCACCTGTGGGAGCAAGGCTTGCCCGCGATGAGGCCCTCATAGCCACTGCAAAATTACCGCTCAAACAACTCCATCTGCTCAAACCCGCCGCGCAAATCCTCCAGCCGCACCCCAACCCCCAACAACCGCACTGGCTTCCCGCCGCGATTGAACGCCTGGGTCAGCAACAGCTGGTAACTCCCCAGATCCCGCCCTGCCCCGGCCTGCTCCAAGGTGGTCTGGGTGAAATCGTGAAACTTCACTTTAACGAACGGCTTGCCCGGTCGGTAGCTGCTGTCGATCCGCGCCATGCGCCCGGCCAGCGTCTCTAACAATTCCGGGAGCTTGTCCAGGCAGCTCTGCAGATCCGGCAAGTCCACGTCGTAGGTGTTTTCGACGCTGATGGACTGGCGCCGACTGTCGTTGTGAACCACCCGATCATCGATCCCACGGGCCAGGCTCCACAATCGCTCGCCAAAACTGCCGAATTCACGCACCAGCGCCAACTTGTCCCACTCGCGCAGATGCGAGCAGTCGACAATTCCCAGTCGCCCCAGCTTGTCCGCTGTGACCTTGCCCACCCCATGCAACTTGCTCACTGGCAAGCCACTGACAAAATCCTCGACCTGATCCGGAGTAATGACAAACAGTCCGTTGGGTTTCTTCCAGTCGCTGGCGATCTTCGCCAGGAATTTGTTGGGCGCCACCCCGGCCGAGACCGTGATGTGCAACTGATTGGAGACTCGCCGGCGGATTTCCTGGGCGACCCGGGTCGCACTGCCGGCAAAATGCGTACTGTCCGACACGTCCAGATAGGCCTCATCCAGGGACAGGGGCTCGATCAGGTCGGTGTAGTCGCGGAAGATCGTGTGAATTTCCTTTGATGCTTCCCTATAAGCGTCCATGCGTGGTTTGACGATAGTGAGATCCGGACACAGCTTCAGCGCGTGCCCTGAAGACATGGCCGAACGCACACCGTAGGCCCGCGCCTCATAGTTACAGGTCGCGATCACCCCGCGCCGATCCGCAGAGCCGCCCACGGCCAGGGGTTTACCGGCCAGCCGCGGGTCGTCACGCATCTCGATGGCAGCGTAGAAGCAGTCACAATCGACGTGGATGATTTTGCGCTGGGTCATAAAGAAGCGGCATTCATTGTGCGAATAAGGATTTGGACGAGTCGGATCAACAGTATCTCATCGACACCTGTATATAGCACCAGTAGTGGGAAGGTTCTTTTCCAAACGTAGGAGAAAAGATGAATTTATTTTCTCAATCGAAAAGCTCTCCACAATAGAGCTGCAACCCTTGCCACGCCTGAGCTGCAGCCATTTCCAGGCCGGCGTTTTAGCGCTAAGCGATTGAACAGGAACAGTTTTCCGCTTGAATGACGGTTGACAGCCCCGCCATCCTCTGTAGAATGCCGACACACAGACGCGGGATGGAGCAGTCTGGTAGCTCGTCGGGCTCATAACCCGAAGGTCGTCGGTTCAAATCCGGCTCCCGCAACCAAACATCAAAAAAGGCTACTCGAAAGAGTGGCCTTTTTTGTGCCTGTTAGTTTTGTAGATATGGAAGGCTATTGATCGCACGCTCAACCCCTGCGAAAAATAGAAATCGTTCTGATTCCGAGGCTTAGCGCTGCAGCGCCGCCGCGCATCACTCTTTTACGCTTATTTGGCTTGTTTCAGGATTAACGGTTGACACCTCGGCGTTCCTCTGTAGAATGCCGCCACACAGACGCGGGATGGAGCAGTCTGGTAGCTCGTCGGGCTCATAACCCGAAGGTCGTCGGTTCAAATCCGGCTCCCGCAACCAAACATCAAAAAAGGCTACTCGAAAGAGTGGCCTTTTTTGTATCTGTCGAAAAAGTCCTTTCGCAACAATGATCTGCCACCCTGTGGCGGGCTGATTGGAATCACTCGAACCTTGAGTTCGGTCTATGCTGGTGCGAAGCATTTTGCGCAACGGTCCATGGCGTGCCTGCACCTGATGAGGGTGAGTGACGTTAATATTTGTGATTATTTTTTTCTACAGGGATTGGTAACTTGGCTGGATACCCCCATCCTGTCGCGCACAATCCAAGAGGTGATTGATGCGCGCCAACTCGTCTGATCCACAAGACTCCGTCACAGCGACACAACCAATCAAGCCGGGTCGTTTGCGCCTGCTGGAGCTGGTCAGCAAATACCGCCAGCCGATCGGCCTGGCCGTGACTTTGTTGCTGTTCGCCATCGCGCTGATTGCCTGTCGTCACCTGTTGAGCGAGCTGGACCTGGACGCTCTGCACGACTCGATCCTCGAAGTACCCAAGCCTGCCCTGCTCGGCGCGCTGGCAGCGACTGTGGTCGGCTTCATTATTCTGCTGGGCTATGAATGGTCGGCCAGCCGCTATGCCGGCGTGACACTGGCGCCGCGGATTCTCGCCCTGGGTGGTTTCACCGCGTTTGCGATCGGCAACGCCATCGGCCTGTCGATGCTTTCCGGTGGCTCGGTGCGCTACCGTCTATATGCACGGCATGGCCTGGGAGCCTCGGAAGTCGCGCACATGACGCTGTTCGCCAGCCTTTCGCTCGGCTGCGCCCTGCCGCCCCTCGCAGCGCTGGCAACCCTCAGTGACCTGCCGGCGGCCGCGACTGCCCTCGGTCTGTCCGAGCTGTTACTCGGCAGCGTTGCCGTTGCTGTATTGCTGCTGTTCAGTGTGCTGGCAATCGGCATCTATCGCCGGCGCCTGCCGGAGCAACCTTATCCGGACAACCTCCTGGTCAAGGCCGGGCGTCGCACATTGCGCCTGCCAGGACGGCGCCTGACGTTCCTGCAACTGATCATTACCGCGCTGGATGTCGCCGCAGCAGCCACCGTGCTGTACCTGCTGTTGCCCGAGGCGCCACCCTTTGGTGCCTTCCTGCTGGTGTACCTGCTGGCGCTGGCTGCCGGGGTGCTCAGCCATGTGCCCGGCGGTGTCGGGGTGTTCGAAGCGATCCTGTTGGCCGCCTTCGCAGACAAGCTCGGCGCCGCACCGCTGGCCGCCGCCCTGCTCCTGTATCGACTGATCTATGTTGTGCTGCCATTGCTGGTGGCTTGCGTGTTCCTGCTGATCAACGAAGGTCAGCGCCTGTTCCAGAGCCGTCAGTCCCTGCGCGCCGCCTCCGGCCTGGCTGCGCCGATCCTGGCGGTGCTGGTGTTCCTGTCCGGCGTGGTGCTGCTGTTCTCCGGAGTAACACCGGAAATCGACACACGTCTGGAGCACATCGGCTTTCTGATCCCCCATCGCCTGGTCGACGCCTCGCACTTCGGCGCCAGCCTGATCGGCGTGCTGTGCCTGCTGCTGGCCCAGGGCCTCCGTCGGCGCCTGTCGGCGGCCTGGATGCTGACCACCATCCTGTTGCTGGTAGGCGCCCTGCTCTCCCTGCTCAAGGGCTTCGACTGGGAGGAAGCCTGCCTGTTGACCCTGACCGCCAGCCTGCTGGGGGTCTTCCGTCGTTCGTTCTATCGGCCGAGCCGCCTGACCGAGCTGCCGTTCTCGCCGCTGTATCTGGTGTCGAGCCTGTGCGTACTTGGCGCATCCATCTGGCTGCTGCTGTTTGCCTATCAGGATGTGCCCTACAGCCATCAACTCTGGTGGCAGTTCACCCTTGACGCCGACGCGCCCCGAGGCCTGCGCTCGCTGCTCGGCGCCGCCGTTTTGCTGTTGGTGGTGTCGTTGACCTGGCTGCTGCGCACCGCACGTCCGGTGATTCACTTGCCGACACCTGAAGAGCTGGACCGGGCGGTGAAGATTCTCATGGCGTCCGCCCAGCCAGACGGTGGCCTGGCGCTGACCGGGGACAAGGCGCTGCTGTTCCACCCTGACGAGCAGGCCTTCCTGATGTACGCCCGTCGCGGTCGCAGCCTGGTGGCCTTGTACGACCCGATCGGCCCGGCCCAGCAGCGGGCGGAAATGATCTGGCAATTCCGTGACCTGTGCGACATCCACCACGCCCGCCCCGTGTTCTATCAGGTACGCGCCGAGAACCTGCCGTACTACATGGACATCGGCTTGACTGCGATCAAGCTGGGCGAGGAAGCGCGGGTCGATCTGCAGCGCTTCGACCTGGAGGCCAAGGGCAAGGAGATGAAGGACCTGCGCTACACCTGGAACCGCGGCACCCGCGACGGTCTGTCGCTGGAGATCTTCGAGCCGGGACAGGCGCCGATGGACGAGCTCAAGGTGATTTCCGATGCCTGGCTGACCGGCAAGAATGTCCGCGAGAAAGGCTTCTCTCTTGGCCGTTTCAGCCAGGACTACCTCAAGCATTTCCGCATCGCGGTGATCCGCTTCGAAGGCCGCCCGGTGGCATTCGCCAATCTGCTCGAGACCTTCGGCCACGACCTGGCCAGCCTCGACCTGATGCGCGCGCACCCCGAAGCGCCAAAGCTGACCATGGAATTCATGATGGTCGGCCTGATTCAACATTATAAGAGTCACGGATACGCGCGCTTCAGCCTGGGCATGGTGCCGTTATCGGGGTTGCAACCTCGTCGCGGGGCACCACTGACCCAGCGCCTGGGCTCGATGGTCTTCCGCCGTGGTGAGCAGCTCTACAACTTCCAAGGCTTGCGCCGCTTCAAAGACAAGTTCCAGCCTGACTGGGAACCCCGTTATATGGCCGTGCCCGCCGGACTCGATCCGCTGGTGGCGCTGGCCGACACTGCCGCCCTGATTGCAGGCGGCTTGACTGGATTGGTGAAACGCTGATGATTCAACGCTCCCTGCGGTACGTACTGGCCACACTGGTAGTGCTGGCCCTGATTCTCGGTGGCGGTTACTGGTACCTCAACCGCCCGGCCCCGGAACCGACCCTCGAATCGCTGAAGCCGGCAGATGGCGCGGCGATGACCCGGGTCATTCCCGGCACTACCCCGCGCGCCCAGGTGCTGGTGGCGGTGACTGAAGAACAAAAGCTCAGCGACAAACAGTTGTTGACCCTGAGCCGCAGCGGTTCGGCGCAGATCGTCCAGGTGATCCTGCCCAAGGACTGCCCGCTGCAAAGCCGCGCCTTGCAATCGGGCCTGCGCGAACTGCACGGCCCGGCAACCCTGGTCAGCGGCATCGGCCCCGGCGCCGTGCTGGCCTGGCGCTGGTTGTCCGAACAGAAAGACGACAAGGCCCAGGCCGTCTCGGTGGACCTGGCCCTGGAAAAACCCGGTTGCACCCACCTGCTGCCAAAAAGCGCAGCCCATGGCCACTGGCTGGTCGCCTGGAACGATAACCCGGACGACAGCAGCGCCGGCTTTGTGCGTGACCAGCCCAACGCCGAAACCAGCATCAGCGACTACGACATCAATCTGCCGCAAGTCTTGAACAACGAGCTGCGCAAAATCCTGGTGGGCGGCGACAAGGCCGCTGGCGGCCTGCAGATTCCGGTAGTCGAAGTGCCCGCAGGCCAGGCCAAGGACACCGTGACCCTGTTTCTCTCCGGAGATGGCGGCTGGCGCGACCTTGACCGCGACGTCGCGGGCGAGATGGCGAAAATCGGTTATCCGGTCGTCGGCGTCGACACCCTGCGCTACTACTGGCAGCACAAAAGCCCCGAACAAAGTGCCCTCGACCTGGCCGAGCTGATGCAGCACTACCGGCAGAAATGGGGCACCAAGCGCTTCGTCCTGACCGGTTACTCATTCGGCGCCGATGTCCTGCCAGCGATCTACAACCGCCTGGAGCCCGCCGAGCAGCAACGCGTCGACGCCATCATCCTGCTGGCCTTCGCCCGCACCGGCAGCTTCGAAATCGAAGTCGAGGGCTGGCTGGGCAACGCCGGCAAGGAAGCCGCCACTGGCCCGGAAATGGCCAAGCTGCCACCAGAGAAGGTGGTGTGCATCTACGGTGAAGAGGAAGCCGATGAAAGCGGCTGCACTGACAAGACCGCCGTGGGTGAAGCGCTGAAGTTGCCGGGTGGGCATCACTTTGACGAGAACTATCCGAAACTCGCCCAGCAGCTGGTGGACGTGATCGAGAAGCGCCAGAGCAAGGACAAGGTGGCGGAGGAGTAATCTGCGGCGCCGTACAAAAAAGCCCCCGCTGCCTTACGGTAGCGGGGGCTTTGTCATCCTGAAGGTCATGCCGGGATCCCTGTGGGAGCGGGCTTGCTCGCGAAGGCGGAGCTCCAGTCGACATCAATGTCGAATGTCAGAAGGCTTTCGCGAGCAAGCCCGCTCCCACAGGCTTTTTTGATCGGCCTTACATCTCCACCTGCGTCCCCAGCTCAATCACCCGATTCAACGGCAGATTGAAGAACCGCAAATTGCCATTGGCGTTCTGCAACATGAACGCGAACAGCGCTTCACGCCAGCGAGCCATGCCTTCGAGTTTGGAGGCAATCACCGTTTCGCGGCTGAGGAAGTAAGTGGTGCGCATCGGGCTGAAGTCGAGGTCATCGAGATGACACAGCTTCAGCGCTTGCGGCACGTCCGGCTCGTCGACGAAGCCAAAGTGCAGGATCACCCGGAAGAAGCCTTCGCCGTGGGATTCAACCTCGAAACGCCGTGATGCCGGCACCCGCGGGATGTCTTCGTACACCACTGTCAGCAGCACCACTTGCTCGTGCAGCACCTGGTTATGCAGCAGGTTGTGCAGCAGCGCATGGGGCACGGCGTCCGGGCGCGCCGTCAGGAACACGGCAGTACCCTGAACGCGATGCGGCGGTTGCACGGCGATGCTGCTGATGAAGATCGGCAGCGGCAACCCACCCTCGTCGAGACGATCGACCAGCAGTTGCTTGCCGCGTTTCCAGGTGGTCATCAGCACAAACAGCACGATACCGGCGATCACCGGGAACGCCCCACCCTGAATGATTTTCGGCACGTTGGCAGCGAAGTACAGACCGTCTACCAGCAGGAAACCGAGCAACAGCGGAACCGCGAGGACCGGTGGCCATTTCCACAGCAGCAGTATCACCGCCGACACCAGAATGGTGGTCATCAGCATCGTGCCTGTCACCGCCACGCCGTAAGCCGAAGCCAGGGCGCCGGAAGACTCGAAGCCCAGCACCAGCAGAATCACCCCGACCATCAGCGACCAATTTACCGCGCCGATGTAGATCTGGCCCTGCTCGGCACTGGAGGTGTGCTGGATGTGCATGCGCGGGATGTAACCCAATTGGATCGCCTGACGCGTCAGCGAGAAAGCCCCGGAAATTACCGCCTGGGAAGCGATCACCGTCGCCATGGTCGACAAGCCCACCAACGGGATCAACGCCCAGCTGGGTGCCAGCAGATAGAACGGGTTACGCGCCGCCTCGGGATCGCCGAGCAGCAGCGCGCCCTGGCCGAAGTAGTTCAGCACCAGTGCCGGCAGTACCAGGATGAACCAGGCGCGGGCGATCGGCTTGCGGCCGAAATGTCCCATATCCGCGTATAAGGCTTCGGCGCCGGTCAAGGCCAGCACCACGGCACCGAGGATCGCCACGCCCATGCCCGGATGCACGACGAAGAAACGCACGCCCCACATCGGGTTCATCGCGTGCAGCACTTCGGGGTGCTGCAGGATGCCATACACGCCCAGGGCCCCCAGTACCAGAAACCAGGTGACCATGATCGGCCCGAACAGAATGCCGATGCGCGCCGTGCCGTGGCGCTGAATCAGGAACAGCGCCACCAGCACCACCAATGACAGCGGCACCACCCAGTGGTCGATACCATCGAAGGCCAGGCCGAGGCCCTCGATCGCCGACAGTACGGAAATCGCCGGGGTAATCATGCTATCGCCGTAGAACAGCGCGGCGCCGATCAAGCCGCAAACCACCAACAGACTGCGCAACCGCGCATGTCCTGCAGCAGCCCGTCGAGCCAGGGCCGTGAGCGCCATGATGCCGCCCTCACCCTGGTTGTCGGCGCGCAGCACGAACATCATGTATTTGATCGAGACCACCCAGATCAGCGACCAGAAGATCAGCGCCAGAATCCCCAGCACCCCGTCGTGAGTGACCGGCACGCCATACCCACCGGAAAAGACTTCCTTGAGGGTGTACAACGGGCTGGTGCCGATATCGCCGTAAACTACCCCCACTGCCGCGACCAGCATCCCGATCGGTTTTGCCGCCGAATGCCCGCTGCCCGCCGCCTGACTACTTGCCTGACCCATCCACCACTCCCACACCCAGACCCGGACTGCCTTGAAAAAGCACTATGCTTTGGCTTGCAGCATGCGCTGATTTACTTGCTGTTACAGACGTTTTATTGACTATAAAAAATCGATACAGCGTTACGGCGCGAAGCATAGCGCAGCACTCGTCGTATTTCCCTGCATAAAGCTGGTCAAGTGCGTCTCCCATCGCTAGAATTGCGCACTTTTTGATCAGAGACGCCATAAAGCGTCCGTCAGCCGCCTCGCCCTTCCCGGCCGCAGGCGTCACAAATACCGAGGTTAGACATGTCCACCACTCCTGCGCCGGCCAATCCAAAGGTTGGCTTCGTATCCCTGGGTTGCCCCAAAGCACTGGTCGACTCCGAGCGCATCCTTACCCAGCTGCGCATGGAAGGTTATGACGTGGTGTCCACTTATCAGGACGCCGACGTCGTTGTGGTCAACACCTGCGGCTTTATCGACTCGGCCAAGGCCGAATCGCTTGAAGTGATCGGCGAAGCCATCAAGGAAAACGGCAAGGTCATCGTCACCGGCTGCATGGGCGTCGAAGAAGGCAACATTCGCAATATTCACCCAAGCGTGTTGTCCGTGACGGGCCCGCAGCAATACGAACAAGTGGTCAACGCCGTGCACGACGCCGTGCCGCCGCGCCAGGATCACAACCCGCTGATCGACCTGGTGCCGCCACAAGGGATCAAGCTGACCCCGCGCCACTACGCCTACCTGAAGATTTCCGAAGGCTGCAACCACAGCTGCAGCTTCTGCATCATCCCCTCGATGCGCGGCAAGCTGGTCAGCCGTCCGATCGGTGATGTGCTCGACGAAGCCCAGCGCCTGGTCAAGGCCGGCGTCAAGGAGCTGCTGGTGATCTCCCAGGACACCAGCGCCTACGGCGTCGACGTGAAGTACCGCACCGGTTTCTGGAACGGCGCCCCGGTTAAAACCCGTATGACCGAACTTTGCGAAGCCCTCGGCTCCATGGGCGTGTGGGTTCGCCTGCACTACGTGTACCCGTACCCGCACGTCGATGAGTTGATCCCGTTGATGGCCGCCGGGAAAATCCTGCCGTACCTCGACATCCCGTTCCAGCACGCCAGCCCGAAAGTCCTGAAGTCGATGAAACGTCCGGCCTTCGAAGACAAGACCCTGGCGCGCATCAAGAACTGGCGCGAAATCTGCCCGGACCTGATCATCCGCTCGACCTTCATCGTCGGCTTCCCTGGCGAAACCGAAGAAGACTTCCAGTACCTGCTGAACTGGCTGACCGAAGCCCAGCTCGATCGCGTGGGCTGCTTCCAGTACTCGCCGGTCGATGGCGCTCCGGCCAACGACATGGACCTGGAAATCGTTCCGGATGACGTCAAGCAGGACCGTTGGGACCGTTTCATGGCGCACCAGCAGGCCATCAGCTCGGCTCGCCTGCAAATGCGTGTCGGCCGTGAAATCGAAGTCCTGGTCGATGAAGTCGACGAGCAAGGCGCCGTTGGCCGCTGCTTCTTCGATGCTCCGGAAATCGACGGTAACGTGTTCATCGACAACGGCAGCAACCTGAAGCCGGGCGACAAAGTCTGGTGCAAAGTGACCGACGCCGACGAATACGACCTGTGGGCTGAACAGATCTAAAGCGAAAAATCGAAAAGCCCTGCTCTCCTGACGAGATGCGGGGCTTTTTTACGTCTATCGTTTTGTGAGGAAAGGATTCGTCTCGTTTACTACCCAAGGGGCACAGGGCCATGCGCCATCATTCGGTCATCCATACACCGAAACTCAGTGACTACGCAGAACTCACCCAAGTCTGGGAAGCCTCTGTTCGCGCGACCCATGACTTTCTGCCGGAGAGCTACATCGAACTGCTGAAAAATCTGGTGCTGACCCGCTATCTGGATGCGGTCATGCTGATCTGCACCAGGGATGCAAACCAGCGCATCACCGGTTTTGCCGGAGTCGCGGCGGGCAAGATCGAAATGCTCTTCATCGACCCGGCTCACCGTGGCCAGGGCCTTGGCAAGCAGTTGCTACGCTATGCGATGGAACACCTGAATGCCGATGAACTGGACGTCAACGAACAGAACCCGCAGGCGCTGGGGTTCTACTTCAAGCAGGGCTTCGAGGTGATTGGTCGCACGGAGCATGACGGGATGGGGCAGCCCTATCCGTTGTTGCACATGCGCCTGCGCCAGACACAACAAAAGACTCGCAATGGCTGACACAGCATGAACCACCACATTAAAAGCATCTGCGGCAAATGGAGCCGGGATTAACCGGCGCCCAGCAGGTACAATGCCCACCCCTTTTTTGTTACGGCCCTGTCATGACTGACCCGATTCGTCTCTCCAAACGCCTCATCGAACTCGTCGGCTGCTCCCGTCGGGAGGCTGAGCTGTTCATCGAGGGCGGCTGGGTCACCGTGGACGGTGAAGTCATCGACGAGCCGCAATTCAAGGTCGACACCCAGAAAGTCGAGCTGGATCCAGAGGCCAAGGCGACTGCGCCGGAGCCGGTGACCATTCTGTTCAACGTCCCGGCCGGCATGGACGCGGAAACGGCCATGAGCACCCTCAGCGCCGAAACCCTGAGCGAAGAGCACCGCTTCAGCAAACGCCCGCTCAAGGGCCACTTCCTGCGCCTGACCGCCAGCACCGACCTGCAGGCCAATGCCAGCGGCCTGCTGGTGTTCACCCAGGACTGGAAGATCCTGCGCAAGCTGACTGCTGACTCCGCCAAGATCGAGCAAGAGTACGTAGTCGAGGTTGAAGGCGACATGGTCGCTCACGGTCTTAACCGCCTCAATCACGGCCTGACTTACAAGGGCAAGGAGCTGCCAGCGGTGAAGGCCAGCTGGCAGAACGAAAACCGCCTGCGCTTCGCGATGAAGAATCCACAACCGGGTGTGATCGCCCTGTTCTGCCAGGCTGTCGGCCTGAAGGTCGTTGCCATCCGCCGCATCCGTATCGGCGGAGTGTCTATTGGCAAGGTGCCATTGGGGCAATGGCGCTACCTGTCCGGCAAAGAGAAGTTCTAAGACTTTTCACGCCGCCCTACATTTTGGCGCCGCAACTTGAGCGGCGCCCACTGCTGAATATCAGGACTGCACACCATGATCCACAATGACGTACTGCGCAGCGTGCGCTACATGCTCGACATCAGCGACAAGAAAGTCATCGAGATCATCAAGCTCGGCGGCATGGACGTGAGCCTGGAAGATCTGCTGACTTACCTGGACAAGAAAGAGGAAGACGAAGAAGGCTTCGTGCGCTGCCCGGATGAAGTCATGGCGCATTTCCTCGATGGCCTGGTGATCTTCAAGCGCGGCAAGGACGACAGCCGTCCGCCGCAGCCAATCGAAACGCCAGTGACCAACAACATCATCCTGAAGAAGCTGCGCGTGGCCTTCGAGCTGAAGGAAGACGACATGCACGCCATTCTCAAAGCTGCGGAGTTCCCGGTGTCCAAGCCCGAGCTGAGCGCCCTGTTCCGCAAGTTCGGTCACACCAACTACCGCGCATGCGGCGACCAGTTGCTGCGCAACTTCCTCAAGGGCCTGACCCTGCGCGTGCGTCCGCAATAATCGCGCCCCCAAAACCATGACCTACAGCGTTTCCCCCATCGGCTTCGTGCGCTCCTGCTTCAAGGAGAAATTCGCCATCCCGCGCCAACCGCAACTGGCACCCGCCGCGCGCGGTGTGCTGGAGTTGGTGACGCCGTTCGATCAGGGTGATGCGGTGCAGGGCTTGGAGCAGGTCAGCCACGTCTGGCTGCTGTTCCTGTTCCACCAGGCGCTGGAGGACAAGCCGCGGCTGAAAGTCCGCCCGCCTCGCCTTGGCGGCAACAAATCCATGGGCGTGTTTGCCACTCGGGCGACGCATCGACCGAACGGAATTGGCCAATCGGTGGTGAAGCTGGACAAAGTCGAGGCCAACCGTCTGTTCATTTCCGGCATCGATCTGCTGGATGGCACACCGGTCCTCGACATCAAGCCCTACGTGCCCTACGCCGACATCATCGACACGGCCTCCAACAGCATCGCCAGCGCTGCGCCGCTGTTGATTCCCGTGCTGTGGACGGACACAGCGCTGCAGCAGGCCTATGGCCATGCCCAGCGCCTTGAGGAGCCCTTGGTCGCGCTGATCGAGCAGTGCCTGGCACAGGATCCGCGCCCGGCCTACCAGACTCCTGCACCTGAGCGGGAGTATGGCGCGCAGTTCTGGGATGTGGATGTGCGCTGGCATTATCCCGAGGCGGGCGTGATCCGCGTCCTGGAAGTCATCCTCGCATCCAACTCGTAGGAGCTGCCGAAGGCTGCGATCTTTTGACCTTGATTTTCTTTTCCGAATTTTAAGATCAAAAGATCGCAGCCTTCGGCAGCTCCTACCCGAAATATGGCGGACATAAAAATGCCCCCATCACCTGATCAAGCGATGGGGGCACTCTGGTGCTGCGAATTGCTTATTTTTCCACGAACGCTCGCTCGATCAGGTAATCACCCGGCTCGCGCATCCGCGGCGAAACTTTCAGGCCGAAGCTGTTCAACACTTCGCTGGTCTCGTCGAGCATGCTCGGGCTGCCGCAGAGCATGGCGCGGTCGTCCTGCGGGTTGATCGGTGGCAGGCCGATATCGCTGAACAGCTTGCCGCTGCGCATCAGGTCGGTCAGGCGACCTTCGTTCTCGAATGGCTCGCGGGTCACGGTTGGGTAGTAGATCAACTTGTCACGCAGGGCATCGCCGAAGAATTCGTTCTGCGGCAGGTGCTCGGTGATGAATTCGCGGTAAGCGACTTCGTTGACGTAACGTACGCCGTGGCACAGGATCACTTTTTCGAAACGCTCGTAGGTTTCCGGATCCTGGATGACGCTCATAAATGGCGCCAGGCCAGTACCCGTGCTGAGCAGGTACAGGTGTTTGCCAGGTTTCAGGTCGTCCAGCACCAGCGTGCCCGTAGGCTTCTTGCTGATGATGATCTCGTCGCCTTCCTTCAGGTGCTGCAACTGGGAAGTCAGCGGGCCATCTGGCACCTTGATGCTGAAGAACTCGAGATGCTCTTCCCAGTTCGGGCTGGCAATCGAGTACGCGCGCATGAGCGGCCGGCCGTTGGGCTGTTGCAGGCCGATCATCACGAACTGACCGTTCTCGAAGCGCAGACCCGGGTCGCGGGTGCACTTGAAGCTGAACAGAGTGTCGTTCCAGTGATGAACACTGAGGACACGCTCGTGGTTCATGTTGCTCATGTACGTGGGACTCCTGGAGATATTGCCTGCGCCTGTGATGTGCGCAATTGCATCGCATTCTAATGGCAGCGACAATATCTGTTAAATGGATTATTAAGATAAGGGTTATCGGTTATATAGATATGCGATTTACTCTCCGTCAACTGCAAGTCTTCGTCGCTGTCGCCCAGCAGGAAAGCGTATCCCGTGCTGCGGGACTGCTCAACCTCTCACAATCGGCGGCCAGCACTTCGATCACCGAACTGGAGCGCCAGTCCAGTTGCCAGCTGTTTGACCGCGCGGGCAAACGGCTGAGCCTCAACGCCCTGGGTAAACAGCTACTGCCCCAAGCCGTCGCCCTGCTCGATCAGGCCAAGGAAATCGAAGACCTGCTCAACGGCAAGTCCGGTTTTGGCTCTTTGGCTGTCGGCGCCACCCTGACGATCGGCAATTACCTCGCCACCCTGCTGATCGGCAGCTTCATGCAGCGTCACCCGGAAAGCCAGGTGAAACTGCACGTGCAGAACACTGCCAACATCGTGCAACAAGTCGCGCATTATGAAATTGACCTGGGTCTGATCGAAGGCGATTGCAGCCATCCGGACATCGAAGTGCAGAGCTGGGTCGAGGATGAGCTGGTGGTGTTCTGCGCGCCGCAGCATCCCTTGGCCGTACGTGGCACGGCGAGTATGGAGGAGTTGGCGCAAGAGGCCTGGATCCTGCGCGAACAGGGTTCCGGTACGCGCCTGACGTTTGACCAGGCCATGCGTCATCACCGCAGCGCGCTGAACATTCGCCTGGAGCTGGAACACACCGAGGCGATCAAGCGCGCGGTCGAGTCAGGCCTGGGGATAGGTTGCATCTCGCGGCTGGCGCTGCGCGATGCATTCCGCCGCGGCAGCCTGGTAGCAGTGGAAACGCCAGACCTGGACTTGGCGCGGCAGTTCTATTTCATCTGGCACAAACAGAAATACCAGACCTCGGCGATGCGCGAATTCCTCGACTTGTGCCGCGCCTTCACCGCCGGGGTCCAGCGCAGCGACGAGATCGTCCTGCCCACCATCGCTTAAAGCAGGATGACCGCCCAGACCAGCGCAATCATGGTCAGTGCCACGAACTGCGCGGCACTGCCCATGTCCTTGGCATTCTTGGACAAGGGGTGCAATTCAAGGGAGATGCGGTCGATGGCTGCTTCGACTGCGGAATTGAGCAGCTCGACGATCAGCGCCAGCAGGCACACGGCGATCAACAACGCCTGCTCCACCCGGCTGACATTCAGGAAGAACGACAGCGGTACCAGGATCACGTTCAGCAACACCAACTGGCGGAAAGCGGCCTCGCCGGTGAAGGCGGCGCGCAGCCCATCCAGTGAATAACCCGAAGCATTGAGGATGCGTTTGAGGCCGGTCTGGCCTTTGAAAGGGGACATAGAGTAAGCAACTGCACCAAAAAGGAGTGGGAAAGCTAGACCAGTAAAAGTCAAAAAAGCGTGAATGTGCCGAGTTTAATGGCTCGAAATTGACTCAAGTTGTTGCAAGAGCAAAGCCGCCTGGGTACGAGTGCGCACATTCAGCTTGCGAAAGATGGCGGTCACATGGGCCTTGATGGTGGCTTCCGACACGCTCAGCTCATAAGCAATCTGCTTGTTCAGCAAGCCTTCACACACCATGGTCAATACCCGGAACTGCTGGGGCGTGAGACTTGCCAGGCCTTGACTGGCCGCCTTGGCTTCATCGGACACACTGACCGCCTCGAAAGCCTGTGGGGGCCAGAACACATCGCCATCCAACACCGCCCGAACGGCCTTCTGAATGACACTCAGGTCGCTGGACTTGGGAATAAAACCACTGGCGCCGAACTCGCGGGACTTGACCATGATCGAGGCTTCTTCCTGGGCCGACACCATCACCACCGGAATCTGTGGGTACTGCCCGCGCAACAGCACCAGGCCGGAAAATCCGTACGCTCCGGGCATGTTCAAGTCGAGCAGCACCAGATCCCAGTCGGACTTTTCGTCCAGGCGAGTCTCCAGTTCGGCAATGCTCGCGACCTCCACTAAGCGGACTTCCGGGCCGAGACCCAGGGTCAACGCCTGATGCAATGCGCTACGAAAAAGTGGGTGGTCATCGGCAATCAGGATTTCGTATGTGGCCATTTTTCAAATGATCCTGTTTTTCAAACAACTGAGGTACAGCCACTGAGCTGCACCAACAGGGCACGTTCAACGCCAATTACCCGATAAAACGGCGTTTCAAACCTTGGCCGCGCCCCAATCGGCGCCAAGCATGCCCAGCGAAGCCGGGGTGGTCAAGGTGCATGGCCAGTACAGATCTTTACAGTATGGGCGACAATCAGCACGAGGCCGCAGTGTCGTTGTGCACAAAGGGCATCAACTCGGCATGTGCGGGGGTTGTAACGTTCATATCCAGCTGGTGCTTGGCATCCAAGTAGTGCTGGCTGAACACATCAAAATAAGCGTCAAGCGCCGACGCAGCCTCGACATCCCCCGCCAGATCAAGGCACAGCGCCGCGACCTCGGCGGTGCACAGATGCTCGCTGCGGGTCGAGCGGCGCAGTCGATAGCGCGATAGTTTTTCAGGCAGCAGGCTCAGGATCGGCAGCGCGTCGAAATAAGGACTTTTACGGAAAATCTTCCGTGCTTCGGTCCAGGTGGCATCCAGCAGAATAAACAACGGGCGCTTGGCGCTATCGACTTCGACGGTGTTGGTCACCCGCTCAGGTTCGACGTACTCGCCCGGAAACACCAGGTAGGGTTGCCATTGCGGATCGCAGAGCAATGCGAGCAACTGCGGGTCGGTTTCGGTGCGGGACCAGATGAACGCATGGTTGTCGGGTACCACATCGGCAATCAGCCACCCGGTATTGCTGGGCTTGAACACTTCCTTGTTGGTCATGATCAGGCACACCCCTGAGCGCGCCTCCACCTGCGGACGCCAGGCACACAGGCAATGGCTCTCGATCACGCGACAGGCACGGCAGCGGGTCGCCCTCCAGCCGCGGGCCTGAATCGGCTTGATACCCTCCTCCTCACGCTGATCGCGCAAACGGGCAACGGCGTTCGCCGCAAAGTGGGGGGCAGAAGGGATTATCGACACGAACAAGACTCGGCTGGGCATAAAGTAGTCGCAGTTTATCAGAGCAGGCCGCGCAAGCCTGTACCGTCCAGGCCTCGCCCTCTATAATTCGCCGCCACTGAACGCACAGTCATGTGACGGGTCGAACCACCAGTCACTGAACCAGGAGAGTTTCATGCTGCGCCTTATCGTTCCCACCGCTGCCATTTTGCTGGCGTCGTCTTTCAGCGCTCAGGCTGCGTCCTTGAGTGAGCAGAATCTCAACCGAGAACTGCGAAACGTCGCCGCACAAAGCAGTGTTGGCACTCCACGGGCGATCAACGAAGACATTCTTGATCAAGGCTATACCGTCGAAGGCAATACGCTGATCAACCACTTGAGCGTACAAAGCAGCCACGCCGACAAGATGCGCTCCGACCCCAAAGCCGTGTATTTCCAGCTGGGCGCCTCAGTTTGCAACAATCCAGCGTTCCGCAAACTTATGGCCAAGGGTGCGGTGATGCGTTATGACTTCACTGAAACCAAGAGCAACCGCTCGGTCGGTTCCGCCAGCTATCAGGAGTCGGATTGCCCGAAAGCGGGTCCGACCAAGAAGAAGTAGTCATCGGGAATTGGCGCGCCGCTGTTCATCTTCGGCGCGCAGTTCCGCTACCAGCGCCTGCAGGTAACGCGAACGCCGCTCGCCGCCCTCTAGACGGCGGCAACACTCTTCCTCAAGACTCAAATGATTGGTCTCGGCTGATACTTTCAGCAATCGATACAGCTGCGTATCGATTTCCAGAATGACCCTGGTCATAGCCTCCCGCCTCCTTGCCCTTTCGCCCTGACTGCGCGACTAATTCCCTGTGCACCGTGCGTCTTGCCTTTGCGTACAGCGCTCGCGTTACGCCTGTAAGTAAGTAAATCAGAGCGCACAATTCTCGGACCAAGTTCAGACGAGCGGTGAAATCACTTTTCGAATCGTCAATAAGCGATTGCCAGGAAAGACTTTGCGGCGCAATGATCAAGCCTGCGTAATTCATCGCCAAGGGCTAGATTTAGAGTACACACCATTACATTTGTGGGTCGGGAAGGAGCCGCCCGTTATGGATTTTGATGTTGCGACCGTTTTTTTCATCCACCGAAAAAAACCAGAGCCCGCACGCAAGGAGAAGTTGAATGCCTTACCAACCGAATGACCTCCTTAGCCGTCATTTTGCAGAAAGCGGCCACGACCTCACCAGCAAGGTCGAAGAACTACTCAACCTGGTTTCCCCTGCCAGCCCGAATGCCCCGATTTACCGCGACATGATCCTCACCGTGCTGCGCATGGCGCAGGAAGACCACAACCGCTGGAACGCCAAGATCACCCTGCAGGCCCTGCGCGAACTGGAACACGCCTTCCGCGTGCTGGAACAGTTCAAGGGTCGGCGCAAAGTCACGGTTTACGGCTCTGCCCGTACGCCGGTCGAACATCCCCTTTACGGACTGGCCAGAGAGCTGGGCGCTGCCCTGGCGCGCTCAGACCTGATGGTAATCACCGGTGCCGGTGGCGGGATCATGGCGGCAGCCCACGAAGGCGCCGGCCTTGAACACAGCCTTGGGTTCAATATCACACTGCCCTTCGAGCAACACGCCAACCCTACCGTCCAGGGCACGGCCAACCTGCTGTCGTTTCACTTCTTCTTCACGCGCAAGCTGTTTTTCGTCAAGGAAGCCAACGCACTGGTGCTCTGCCCAGGCGGTTTCGGCACCCTGGATGAAGCGCTGGAAGTGCTGACATTGATCCAGACCGGTAAGAGCCCACTGGTCCCGGTCATCTTGCTGGATGCCCCAGGCGGCACTTTCTGGCAGGGTGCGCTGGACTTCATCCATCACCAACTCGAAGAAAATCGTTACATCCTGCCCACCGACATGAAGCTCGTCAGCCTGGTCTACAGTGCCGAAGAGGCGGTAGAGCAGATCAACCAGTTCTACAGCAACTTCCACTCAAGTCGCTGGCTCAAGCACCAGTTCATCATTCGCATGAACCACCAGTTGAGCGAGCAGGCGCTGGAGCACATGCAGGAAGCATTCGCCGATCTGTGCCTGAGCGACCATTTCCATCAACATGTCTACAGCGGTGAAGAACACGACGACGCACAGTTCAGCCACCTGGCACGACTGGCCTTCACCTTCAACGCGCGCGACCATGGGCGCCTGCGGCAACTGGTGGATTACATCAATATGCCGGAAAACTGGGCGCAATCCAGGCCCCAGGCGCAACAGCGCACGCGAGAACCTTCCAAGGTCACCTGACGCGCATAAAAAAAGGCCCGCTATCACTAGCGGGCCTTTTCATTTAATCGTCCATCCCTCGACCGCTGAACAGCCGGCTGATCATTTCCATTGAATATCCGCGATAACTCAGGAAACGGCCCTGCTTGGCCCGCTCCCTGGCATCTATCGGTAGATGCCCGGCAAACTTGCGCCGCCAGGTCTCTTCCAGCTGCTCCTGCCAACTGATCCCGCTCTCGCGCAGGGCCAGCTCGATATCAGTGCGTTGCAGGCCGCGCTGACTCAGCTCTTCACGAATACGCAACGGCCCATAACCCGAGCGGGCACGGTAGGAAACGAAGCTTTCAAGGTAACGGGATTCGGACAGCAGGCCCTCTTCCGTAAGACGGTCGAGTGCAGTGTCGATCATTTCAGGGAGAGCGCCGCGCTGACGCAGTTTACGCGTCAGCTCGACTCGACCGTGCTCGCGTCGTGCGAGCAGGTCCATTGCGGTTCGTCGCACTGCGACGAGTGTATCGAGTACGGCGGTCATTGGATCAATCAAACATCTACATCGACCAGATCGTCCGCTTTCACTCGATCTGCCAGCGCTTTAACGTCTGGTGCCGGGCTCAGCAGCTTGTCGCGCAGCTGCTTCTCAAGTTTCGCGGCAATTTCCGGGTTATCCGCCAGGAACTTGGCCGAGTTAGCCTTGCCCTGACCAATCTTGGTGCCTTCATAGGCATACCAGGCACCGGACTTCTCAACGAAACCATGCAGCACGCCCAGGTCGATCATCTCGCCATTGAGGTAGATGCCCTTGCCGTAAAGAATCTGGAACTCTGCCTGACGGAACGGCGAAGCCACCTTGTTCTTCACAACCTTGACGCGGGTCTCACTACCAACGACTTCATCACCTTCTTTCACCGCGCCAGTACGGCGGATATCCAGACGAACCGAAGCGTAGAACTTCAGCGCGTTACCACCGGTAGTGGTTTCCGGGCTGCCAAACATGACGCCGATTTTCATCCGGATCTGGTTGATGAAGATAACCAGGCAGTTGGCGTTCTTGATGTTACCGGTGATTTTGCGCAGGGCCTGGGACATCAGACGGGCTTGCAGGCCAACGTGCATGTCGCCCATTTCGCCTTCGATCTCGGCCTTTGGAACCAGGGCTGCCACGGAGTCGACGATGATCACGTCAACCGCGTTGGAACGCACCAGCATGTCGGTGATTTCCAGGGCCTGCTCGCCAGTGTCCGGCTGGGACACCAGCAGGTCGTCGACATTGACGCCCAGCTTGCCGGCGTACTCAGGGTCGAGTGCGTGTTCGGCGTCGACGAATGCGCAGGTCGCACCGGCTTTTTGCGCCTGGGCGATGACCGACAGCGTCAGTGTGGTTTTACCCGAGGATTCAGGACCGTAGATTTCAACGATACGACCTTTTGGCAGACCGCCAATGCCGAGCGCGATGTCCAGACCCAGAGAGCCAGTAGAGATAGCCGGGATCGCCTGACGGTCTTGATCGCCCATACGCATTACGGCACCCTTGCCGAATTGACGTTCGATCTGACCCAGGGCCGCAGCCAAGGCTTTCTTCTTGTTGTCGTCCATTAAAGTCCTCACGTAATCAATAAGGCCTGACGGCCAACACCTGTATAAGTAGACAGTATTATTCCACAGCGCTTCAGGATCGCCTACCCCTGATTTGAGATTTCTGAAGCGGCATGCCGTAGCAGCCCCTCTAGCGCGGCCTTCACCGTTTGTCGGCGGACCTCGTCGCGATTGCCCGGGAAGTGCTGGACCTCGCTGAACACCTGTTCGCCGACGCCCCAGGCCAGCCAGACCGTCCCCACCGGCTTGCTTGGGGAGCCGCCATCCGGGCCGGCGACTCCACTGACCGCCACGGCAAACGTCGCGCGGCTTTTTTCCTGGGCGCCCCTGACCATGGCCTCGACCACCTCGCGGCTGACCGCCCCGACCGTGGCAAACAGCGGCTCGGGAACATTCAACTGTGCGGTTTTCTGCCGGTTGGAATAGGTGACATACCCGGCCTCGAACCACGCCGAACTCCCCGGGATCCGGGTAATCGCCTCCGCGATCCCGCCACCGGTGCACGACTCGGCCGTGGTGACATGAGCATTGAGAACCTGCAGGCGTCTGCCAAGTTCAGCGGCAAGCTGGGTGATTTCTTTCACGGTCATCTCCTTGTCGGGCGGGATGAGAACTACCGTACACGAGCCGATAGCGCTTGCAAGGCACGGCCCACTTCAAAATGTGAGGAGCGCGCGCAAGCAAATGCATTCCAAGGCTTTCACTCCTGCGGCAGGCGGACCGCCCATGGTAATCTTGCGCCCATCGCGGAAAAGCCGGGCCGACGTCCCTCCTTTGCCCTACACCTTTCAACGAATTTGCCTGATATCCGATGAATAAAGCGCTCTCCGATCTGTCCTCCCACACGCCGATTGTGTTGGAGTATGAAGACGAAAACGTGCTATAGCCCCTCCCCATAAAGCCTGTAGGGCTTCTTTGACAAATTACTGAAAGTGTTCAGTTGGCATTGAGTGGCATAGATTGGCGGTCGGTTTGCCCCATTTTCGCCCCACGGCTTTCAAGCAATCGCTCCGACGATGGATTGGACTGACTTACCGCCACACACCAGAAAATAAAGGCTCAGATGACGGCCAAAAAAACCTCCGTACCAATTTCGTACCAGCAATATTCGCCCATCATTAAATTCTGTTTCCTCTCCTCCCCCTGTAGCAAATTTTAAGCAACCGTTTTCGACTCCAATCCCGAGCACTGTCGCTACTGTCAAATACCTTGGTGCATTGGCGCCCAGCCTCTTTGACTCCACCCGACTCATGAAGTTTTCAAGCTGCTACCGCTTTCCTCTTCACGGAATCGCGATGCCAAATACAGACCTGCTCCCTTCCCTGCTGTACAAAATCAATGAAAACCAGCTCGCCCTGGAAGCCGCAATTTTGGAACTCTCAAATTGGGTTGAGCAGCGTGGTTCGGCCGAGGTTGCCGGCAACGTTCGCGGCACCCTGACGGCTATCGACCGCAATAAATAATTCATCATGATGACGACCGCGGTACTGATGACACCGGATTGACTGCACAGCCAAAAGTGGACTTGGACGAAAGCCTCTTTTCGAACTATTGGTTGACCGTCAGATTTGTCTAAGATACCCGGGGCGGCTCAGTCCCCGGCCATCTTGATTGGGCAATGAGCGCTTTCCAATGCAGTCCCGGGGGTTGGTAAGCGTTCCAATGTCTCTGTACCAGTTAACGTTCAGCGTGCTGGCTTACGGCTCTTAAGCACATGCGAGGACCGCCACCTAATCTTACCGATTCTGGTGCGTTCACCGCACACTCAGTAGTGGCTCAATCGTCAAATGAAAAGCTGAAGCCGATCACTCTGTGATGCGCTACGCTCCAGCACAAACATCAGTGGAGACATCTTTATGAGAATTGTCGATTCAGTCGCCAAAGCAATTGCTGACTGGCAAAGTGGAGATTCTGAGTCGGCCATGCTGCATGCATGCAACGCAGTCAACGGTACAGCGACTAAAGCTTACAAAAGTATCGAAGGGGATAGAGCGAAGTTTACAACCTTGTTGCGTGATAATTACTCAATTCTTGGGCCAATGGGAATACCCGGAGTCGATTTGGACAAAACTCGATTTGGAGTAGATCTTAAAAAATCCAACCCCCAAATCAAGGAATTTGATTTGGCAGATTTGATTTATAAGATACACCGATGCAGCCACGGCCATGGAGATGAGTTACTTAAGGGTTTCGAATTGATCCCTGACGCCGCCGGCCCGCATGGGACAACTCATTTCAAATTGGATCTTGTGGATGGGACAGTCAGGTTAAGCGATCGAATAATTTTTGGGATGTTAGGTGTCGTGGTTTTTTCGCCAGTCAATGCGCACCAGAAATCTGATTATGAATACTTTTTGTCTTATGATGGGGTCGAGCTTCCGATAAATGAATGGTGGGGACGGACTCGCGATTTCTTGGAAATTGTAAATAGCGGGCGTAGCCCAGTTATAAATATTTATGAGTTTGGCTCGGACGAACCTGCACCTGCTCGAGTTTCCGGAGAGATGCATTTTAAATTGTTTGGAGAGTCGACTCTAAAATAGTAATTTCTGTACAAATTCCTCGGCCTGAGTCCGTTCGACCTGCGAAGCAGG
The DNA here is from genome assembly GCF_026241895.1 of Pseudomonas sp. RIT-562. Classification (GTDB taxonomy): domain Bacteria; phylum Pseudomonadota; class Gammaproteobacteria; order Pseudomonadales; family Pseudomonadaceae; genus Aquipseudomonas; species Aquipseudomonas mandelii_F. The sequence goes on from NZ_JAPJIV010000002.1 coordinate 116,213, forward strand.
TAAACTGCTTGCCGGTCTGATGACTGGGTCGGTTCGCTAACCACTCAGAGTCAAAAACTCCCAAAAACCCCGTACGCCACTATGGTATAGAAATGGATCTCGATGAAATCGCAGTAAATTACTATCATGATTCTTTGGAGCTGGCGCAAAAAGCATTAATATCTGGAGTAACCGTTTCCGGAGTCGCTTATTTCGTAGCTATATCAGAGGCGAGCAAGGCTCCCTATATAATTCCATTTTTGGAAATTGAAGTAAACTCATTAAGATTCTTCTCGACATCCTTGTTAATTCTTTATTTTGCGTGCGGCATGCTTTGCTTATATGGTGTGCAGAAGTCAATCGACAACTGGAAGCTTGTTTCAAATGAAGAGTTGTCGCTTAGATTACTTCATGTACCAAATATACTGTTGGTGGGAACCATTTCTCGAGCCTGCCTTTATGGGGGGCTTTTCATGGTTGGAGCCAGCCTGTCGTCACAAATTCTGGAAATTGAAGGATGGATAAATTCTTTGGTTGGCAGCTTATTGGCCTCTCCGTATTTCGTGGCGTTCCGATGTTCCTCGGATCTTAAAGACAATGCCAAGAATAAATCACTGGCTACCTAATAGGTGATTCAAGGCATTCTCCACGTCCATCAGGAAATGCGCATACCGCGCTCGCTTAGAGAATATCGGCTTTGGGTCGAATGTGAGCGCGCACGTAGATAGGGATTCGAACCCCTTCTTTCGTATCTGAGGGCCGCTCTAGGCAACAGAAAAAGGGATTACCGTGCTCAGCATAAGGCGTAAAGCCGCTTGAAACGGACCTGAATTTGCCCTGATTTTGCCAAAAAAAGATTCCGTTTGATGGGCTAGTTCCGGTAAAGCCTGCCCGCCAGAAATGGATCGGTGCGACCTTTCATACAGCGGCCTGACCTCCCTTTCCCGTCGACACCTTTTCGCGACCATCTGCAGCAACCGGGGGCCACGTGACTGCTATGCTTGGCTTTTCTCAAATGGAGACGATGTTATGCCAGGCGAATACTCAATGTCTGATCTACTAGAAAGGATCTATCACAACCAACTAGCCCTTGAGGCAGCGGTGATGGAGTTGACACTGTCGGTCGAAAAGCAGGGTTTAATAGAAGTTGGTGGAAACGTACGCGGCGCGCTGGACACTATTGGCGACAACGCTGGCCACATAAAACAGGCATTAGCTCGTTTGCGCTCTGCAAAATTCTGATTAGTCACTCCATTTGACTTCCATGCTGTTGAGAGGAGGTCGCCAATATCTTATTTACCGTAGGACAAAAATGAGTACCGACGCCAGAAATCATCATTACGTACCTCAGACTTATCTCCGAGCATTTACAGATGGGGAGTCGAAAAAATCAAAATTCACCGTTTTCGATGTTGCTACGGAAAAGCGATTTGAAACCGTCCCACGAAATGTCTGCGCAGTGCGAGACTTCAACCGAGTTTCTATTCCTGGGATGGACGCCAATGCTATTGAGTCTGGGATGGGTATTTTCGAATCCCTCATAGCCCCTGCCGTCGCGGAGATTAACCTGACTAATACGTTTGAGGGCGAGGCGAAAAATACCATCTTGAACCTTATGGCATTACTGGCAGTTCGGCATCCAGATCGACGAGAGAGCATGCGCAAGTTTCATTCTCAAATTGCCAAAATCACGATGGGAATGTTGCTCAATCGCCGCGAAATGTACGACAACGTTACAGCCGAAATGAGATCTGAAGGAATAATCAGTGAAGACAGCCCGTCCTATACTGACGTTAAAGCTTTCTTCGATGGTGGCCAATATGACATAGAAGTTACTAACGAAAGCCATCTAAATTCCGAGCAAACAATGCACGAAACTGCTTTGCCTCTACTTGCGGAGAGGAGTTGGATGCTTTATAGAGTCAATCCAAAAGACGGACACTTTATCACAAGCGACCATCCCGTATCCATCACTTGGCGTAATCCGTCCAACATTCCTCCCCTGTACAGACATAGCCCCGGATTTGGCATGCGTGATACAGAGGTGCTTTTTCCGCTAACAAAAAACTTAGTTTTGATCGGAATTTTCGACGGTGAGAGCGGATATCAAATTGCAAGCCCTTTGCTTGTAGCGGCAAGCAATTCCCGAGTGGCGAATTACTGCAGTAGGCAAATCTACTCGTCAAAGCGTTCGTTTACTGCTTTGAGCCCTCAAATGGAGATTATCAACGGACCCGATCTCCTTAAAATGCACCCGGCCAGTCGTTGATCCCTAGCGACGTCTGCCGATCCCCTCACGCGCGCCACTGCCACCAAGGCCAGTGGCTGTTTTCTGCCCGTAACGTATCGGATAATTCTGAACAAGATTGAATATGAAAAGACCGACGGATTGCCGGCCATAATTTCGACAATCGTGCAAACTTATTTCGTACGCTCTAATTGTGTGTAACGCAAATTCAACCGATATGACAACGAACAGTTATAACATCTAAACGGCGCCCAAATCTTATCCAACGGAACTGGAATCTTCGCCTCACACTCACAAGTCGCTGTAAAAACTTTCACAGGAACAAGTACTTTTGCACCTTCTTCTGTCACAACTTTACGGTATAGAGCATTGCACTTACTATTTCCACATACAGCAAACTCATCATTTTCGAACTCAAACTCACCGATGTGAACTATATTGCCGCAATCGCAGTTAGCGTTAATTACGTTTTTCGTCGCAAGGATCAATGTTGCACTTCGCACTCTCTCCAGATCAGCGATCATCGTAGCTAACGATTGACTCTGCAGGATTTTTGAGCCACCGCTGTCCCGTGCAGCATGGAGATAGCTTCCTAACTTATTGTAGTATTTTCTGAATTCCCTCCAGCTGACCGCCTGCGTACTTCCGACAGCAATCCACTCTTCTGGCAGCGCTCCATCTGGGGATGGGTAGCCTATGTCCATCTTTCCACTCTGATCAGAAAAAGGATCAAACGACGCCAAGGTTCTAATAATTTGATCGGGTTTCCATTCTTTTGATAAAGATCCCGGTACTACGTCGCCATATTGACTGAGTTGGCGATAAGCTATCAGTTCAAAGCAAAATCTTAGCTCTAAGCATGCGTATCGTAAGGAGTGCACCTCGTCACGTTCGACAAGCTCTTTTGCTCGATCAAGGTGTGGTGATATTTCAAACAGATCCACTGGCTTCCCTCCCATAGTTGAGCGAATCAGCATAATGCTCAAAGAGTAGCTAGTACACGAAAATCCTGTGGCGGCGAACGACAAAGCACGCCAGGTCAACAGCCATCCTCGATCAGTAAAGGAGCAACTTGCGGAAGAGGGCGGCCTAGATCTGGCCGATGTCGGCTAATCGCTATCCGAACGGCCCAATAGAACCCAGGATCGGAAAAGTTTTACCCCTTACCGGAGAAATCTTTCCGGCCCCTATAATCGACCCTTATTAAGGAAAGGAATCTCCGCAAATGCTGACGATTGATCCCCTCGCACTGGACGCATAGGCCGTTCATCTCTCCGGTTCTTAGCCCGCAGGCCAAGCGGTGTCAGACGCAGTAGACGCGCTAGAGACTGCGGCAAATGTGGGTAAAGAGGCTGAGCGGCTAGCCTGTCATAAAGCTTTGTATCGTGCCGCTGAAGAGCGAGAAGACGCATTTATCGACTTGGAAGAGGCTGTGCGCGGGGCGCTTTACGGGTCCGATGAAGATGCCGAAGAAGGCTAAACCTGATTCGTTTGGAGTAACAAAGTGAACTCAAAGGAGCCCTGTTCATGCCTCTCAATTCCAGTGAAGCCATAAAAGCACAGCGACTGGCGCGATTGCGCGAAGAAATTAGTGACTTACAGACCGACGGAGACCCCGAATCTTGTTCTTGGCGTCGGCCCATGATCGGGGGACGCATGCTTGAGCTGAAAGAGTTAGGAATTTTCGATCAAGACGATTTCGACGTATTCAATGACGAATTCAACGATGCGCTGTTGGCCAAGAAAATCGCGAGCAGGTGACGGCGCGTTACGAGAAACGTCCCGTGGCTGCGCGCTTGCCACGACCCTCGCCGCATTACCGCCCTCGGCTCGACAGAGAATCACTTCCCCCCTCGTCGCCTTACTCTCGCCTGAAAGTCACACCTAGATTACTGTATATAAAACCAGTACAAGGCAGTGAACCTTCTCATGAACTTCGATCAGGCCAAAGCGCTGAGGCTGCAACAGTGGCGCTCGACCCTCGACGACCACGACTTTCGTATGCAAAACCCTGAGGCCTATAGGCAAACACTTCACTCCATGAGCGCCACCCTGACGGCAGAAAGGGTAATTGACGAACTCCAGCGCTTTGACTTGAACGAGATGGCCAACGCCGCTTACTGGCATGCCGTTGAAGAACTGCAAACCTGTGCGGCCCACTATTGCGGTGCCTCGACCTACGACGTCATCAGCCACGGCAGCACCGAGCTGTTCGGTAAAATTGGTCGTTCGATTTTCTACGCCTCGGCGACGCTAACGGACGGTACCCGTCCCGCTTACGACGGGAAGATTTACCGCGATGCCAATGGAGCGGACTTGGTGCTCAACCCATCCGGCGCGGTGGGCAGAATCACTGGACTTATATTGACCCTACCAGATGGCCAAATGTACGACCTCATCGAAACGGGAAGAACCGTCGAGGGCGTCTCCCATGTGCCGATCGAGGATCCAGATCTCTACCGTGCCCTTGTGGACTTGGCCCAAATGGCACAGGAATGCCGAGACCTATGCGCGTTCGAAAAAATACGGCCATTTATTGACTTGGCCAAGTTTCGTTGCTGCCCTACATGCTTTGATCGATTCGACAAATGTGAGGATTGCTCAACCTGCTCGGGTAAAGGTTTTGTGACGAAGCAGGCCGGCACAGGTCAACCTTGAAGACATAGTCAGAGGAAATCATTATGTGCGGACGACTCAGCCAGTATCGGGGCATTCACGACTTTGTCGCGGCGCTGAGCATTCCTAACGTCTCGATCAACTATGCCGGCGACCAGCCTTTCGAGCGTTTTAACGCAGCACCGAGTACACGCCTCGCCCTCTTCCACCGAGAAGGTGAGTTTCTGCGTGCCGACATGGTTCGCTGGGGGTGGCGTCCGCACTGGGCAAAAGACCGTGCCGAGCCGATCAATGCCAGAGTCGAGAAAGTCGCCCATGGTCCATTTTTTCGCGCAATCTGGCCGCACCGGTAAATCATTGCCATCGACAACTGGTTCGAGTGGGTTGATGAGGGAGGCCCGAAGAAGCAGCCCTACCTCATACGTCACAGGGATCAGTCGCCCATACTTTGCGCTGCCATTGGGCAGTATCCAATCGCAGAACATGAACCAGGCGAGCACGATGGTTTTGTCATTATCACGGCGGACAGTGCAGGCGGTATGGTGGACATCCACGATCGCCGGCCGGTCGCATTAACGGCGAAACTGGCCCGTGAATGGCTGTATCCGGCCACGCCGGAGGAACGAGCCGAGCAGATGGCATCGCTCCAAGGTGAGCCGACCGAGGCATTCGAGTGGTTCAAAATTGACCGTGCAATTGGCAATGTGCGAAACCAGAGCCCCGATCTGATACTGCCGGCGGAGGAAGCACCTGCTGGTGATGAACTGTTTTAAGTCGACGTCGATGAGTAATTTTGGCGACCATCAACCTCGAGTACATCGAAATGATGCTGCGTGGCGTTTCTTTCTTCAAAGCGTTAAAGCGTTAAAGCGTTAAAGCGTTAAAGAGTTAATTCTTTAATTCTTTAATTCTTTAATTCTTTAATTCTTTAATTCTTTAATTCTTTAATTCTTTAATTCTTTAATTCTTTAATTCTTTAATTCTTTAATTCTTTAATTCGTTAATCGCTAATTCGCAGAGCTATTCCAACGTAAAAATTTTTCAACTCACATCTATCAAACCACGAATCTTATTCGTTGCCATACACCCTTAACCCTAGGGCAAAATTCATTTATACACCTATAGCCCGGGGGCACACTCCTCGCATACACCCATTGCCCAATGGCCAGTTCGCATCCTGATTAATAACATCCCGCTTGACGTCCCCCACAAATTAAAATTAAGGTATTACACGTCTAACGATACAAGTAAAAGCAGCAGCCGCACTAAGCACGTAAACCCTCTAACCACTTCGAGAAAGTCAATGAAGTTCATTAGCTCTGTACGACTGTGCCTAATCCTTGCCATTGAGACTATTCGGCTAATTCACTTTTTTGCCAAAAAACTCTTTGGTGAGGACTAAAACAATCCTCCCAATGCTTCCGGCGCCCAATTCATGATCACCAGCTCCCCGCTGACCTCGGTCTTTCCTTGCCTTTGATTGGTGTTGCAATAGCGGATATCCAATGTTTCGAAGTGAAAGCCCTCGAACACCCGGCGAATGTCTGGATGGTCGTTGATACTGACCATCACCTTGCCTTTGCATCGGCGCATGAAGTCGGCCATCCGCTCGTAATTCTCAAACGGAAAGTCCACCCCGTAGCCTGCGGTCTGCCAGTAAGGTGGATCCATGTAATGGAAGGTATGGGCACGGTCGTAGCGTTCCGCACATTCGAGCCAAGGTAGGTGTTCGACGTAGGTTCCAGACAGGCGCTGCCACGCGGCCGAGAGATTTTCCTCGATCCGCAGCAGGTTTATGGCGGGGCCAGTGGTCGCAGTGCCGAACGTCTGCCCGGTGACCTTGCCGGCGAAGGCATGGTGCTGCAGGTAGAAGAATCGGGCCGCGCGCTGGATGTCGGTGAGTGTTTCGGGGCGGGTCATTTTCTGCCACTCGAATACCTGACGCGAGCTTAGCGCCCATTTGAATTGGCGCACAAACTCTTCGAGGTGGTTCTGCACTACACGGTACAGCGTGACCAAGTCGCCGTTAATATCGTTGAGGACTTCAACGGGTGCAGCCTGGGGGCGCATGAAGTAGAGCGCGGCACCGCCGGCAAAGACTTCGACGTAGCATTCGTGGGGCGGAAAAAGAGGAATGAGACGGTCGGCCAGGCGGCGTTTGCCGCCCATCCAAGGGATGATGGGTGTGGACATTGATAGCAAGACCTTTACTGTATGGATAAACAGGTGCTAGGCTCGCCGCGCTTTGTGCACGGAGCGAGAGCCTTGGCTGGACTTGCAGGGATGTTCTGCAGGGACGGCGGCTGGGCTGGATGTTGACGCATCCACTCCGGCCGCTCTTTTTCACTTCGGTGTCGAGACTTCTTTGGCGTAGGCCTGACAGGCCGCCAGCGCAATCAATCCTCGGTCACCGTCGCCGGTGATGCCGACAATTCGTTGAGCATGCGCTGGGTCAAGTTCGGCTCTTGTGCCTCCATGAACCACGCCGCCGGTGCCGGCAACGGCTGACAGGCCGCCACCGCCTGGACCGAAGGGACCGGTGCTGAGTAGGACTGACAACCTGAGATTGGCAGTAGCAAGGCTACTAACCAGGAGCTGCTGAGCTTTCTGCGCATCAGAGAGTTTTCCATAATGGGTTTCATCGTTAGTTTTCAAGCGCCCCTCAAGAGCAAGGCGCTTGGTTTGTTCGGTCGTCAGAGTGGCCAGCACCGCGTCGACGCGAGCGGTGGCTTGTTCGGCGGCAGTGCGCGCCCGTGCCTCCAGCTCCTGGCCATAGCGCCAGTCTTGAACCACCCACGCGCAACCCGCAGCGGCACCGGCAATCACCATCAGCACCAGGGCGATCGCACAGGGACGCAGCGCCGGCGGAATCAAATCAAGGACAGACATAGAGCCTCCTTGGCGACCTTCCACAGCTCACGCCGCTCGGCGGCACCGTTGCCGCCGCCGTTAATCACTTGCGAGATGCGATCGAACTGGCCAGCGTCGGCCAGCTCGTTCAAACCGCGATCCCACCAGAACCAGGCCGCCGACAACGCGGCGAATTCGGCTTGTTCCAGCAGCTCGGGCTGCTCCAGCAATGGCAGGCCCAAAGCCTTGCCGCACAACCGGTAGTTGTCATGGAAGGTAATGCCGAGCAAACCCCGGCCCCGGTATTTGTAACCATCACCGGTGGCCTCAGGCCCGTTACCGTAACGACCGCCATACACGCGGTTGGCCATCTTTTCCGAGTTGCGCAGGTAACCCTGGGCGAAAGCCACTTCGGCCGGATCGACGCGCCCGTTGTGGTTGAGGTCAAAGCCATACTTGAACAACTGGGCGACCCGCTCAGCGTCCTTGTAATAGAGGCTTTCCGACAGCTTGGTCAGTTGCATGGACTCATGCCCGACCTGAGCAAGAAAAGCCGCTTGGCGCACTGGTGATCCAATGTCGAAACGCGCCATGGCGCGATTTAGGGCAGGCACAAAAACGCCCGCGACTGGGCGGGCGTTGGGGAGGATTCGCAGCAACTGCTGCAGAGTGAGAGGCATACAAACTCCAGGCATAAAAAAACCGCTCAAGGCGGCAGGGGACGCGCCAGGGCGGCGCTATTGCAGGTTGACGACTTTGACCGGCTTGGCCTCTTTCTTCTTGGCCTTCGCCGTGGCTTTGCCTTTCTTGCCGCCGTTGCACTCGACGGTGGTGGTCCAGCCCGACTGGGTGAATACCTGTTCCACTGAATCCACCAGATACTCGCCATCGAGACCGACCTTGAAGCCTTGGGCGTTGATCGTGACTTCGGCAAACAGATCCGTGCGCCCGACCATTTCTAGGCGCACGCCTGCAGTCGAACGGTTGAACGCCGCCAGGCGCGCTTTGGCGGCGGCCTCGGCGGCTGTCTTGTTGGGGTGAATGTGCCTATCGGTGTGCACGGCTGGCAGACCGGCCGGTGAATCGTCGTTATCCAGGGTGACCACCGACACCTTGCCGGTCTTCTTGTCCTGATGCTTGGTTGCCACGGCCTTGTGCGTGTTGCGATCGCCCAGGCGGAACTGCCAGCGGCTGACATCCCGGCGCGTCAGCGTGAGGGTGCCCAGGGGCTTGCCGCTCGCGCTTTCACCGCCTTGCCGGGGCATGACCAACAGTTTGCCGTCGCCGACTTTGGCGGTGCAGTCGTGCAGCTTGGCCAGGCGCGTAATGAAATTAAAATCCGACTCGCTGAGCTGGTCCGCCCGGGGCACTTTGGTGGCCACGTTGCACTCCGGCGCCCAGCCATTGCGCTTGGCCACGTCGGCCACGATCGCCGACAGCGGGACGTTATCCCAGCTCCCGCTGCGCGTGGTCTTGCCGCTGCCGCGCATGTCGCTGGCCTTGCCTCGGATCACGATCGTATCCGGCGGGCCGGAGACTTCCACCTCGTCGACCACGTAGCGGCCGAGTCGGGCCAAGTCCGCGCCGGCATAACCCAAAAATATCTCGATGCCGGCACCCCGGGCAGGCAACGCCACGGCGCTATCCCGATCGTCGATGCGCAACTCAAACTCGTCGGACTCCATCCCGGGTTTATCGGAGGTGCGCAGCAACAACAGCCGATCGTTGATCAGCGCCGTAATGTCGGCCCCATCAGCGACGATGCGAAAGGTGGGAGTCATGGATTTTTTCCAAAAGAAAACCCGCACAAGGCGGGCTAGGTCGGTGGGTCGTTACGCGTAACGCGGGGTCAGTCCCACAACATCACGACTTCCTCAGTCGCCACCGGCATATCCGGCAGCACGATCAGCAGGCCAGCGCGAAACGGTTGCGGCTCGCCGGCCAGCTCCGGATTGGCATCCAACACCAGCTCGACGCTGCGACTGAGGTGGCCATAGAAGTTATGGCAAATGGTGTCCAACAGATCCCCGTCAGACGTTCTGCAGGTCGTCGCCATAGCGGACAAACTCCAAGGTAAAAGCCTGTTTGCGTGGAATACCGCCCTGGAGCAGCGCGCTTTGTTCTTCCTCAATGCTTTTCAGGCACCAGTTGCCCAGGACGTGGCCATAACCAGTGGTCAGGCCCAGCGGTTTCAGTTGCCCGCCGATCCGGCGCAGTGTGTCGAGCTGCTTGATGCCGCCCTTGAAGCTCGGAAAGATCGCGCCCTTGAGCGTGATCTTTTCGTCCCCCATACCGACCGCTTGTTGCGCCGGTCGACGCGACAAGCGCTCTTGGGCCGCCCAACGGAATTCCGTCGATCGCCGCAGCTCGTCGAAAGCGGCCGTGTCCAGATTGAAGAAATACGGCTGCTCCTTGGGGTCGAGCGGCTGGATGATCAGCAGATGCGGGAACGGCTTCACAGCCTCCGGCGCCGGCGTGCTGATGCCACCAAAGGCGCCCGTGGGAATCACGTTGCCCAGCGCCGGGCTGATTTTGCCGGCGATCTTGTTCGCCGCCGTCATCGCCCGCCCGGCCTGATCCTTGAGAACGCCCAGGCGCTCGTCAATTTGTGACACCGCCCGGGTGGCCTTGCCGTAGGTGGCCACCACCTGGCCGACTTTCGACTGCGCCGCATTCACCCCGCGCAGGACGCGTTGCAGCTTTGCGCCGATCGCCGGGCCAATGATCGGCAGTCCTTCCAGCTCCGACGCAGCGCCGCTGATTTCGCCTATGGCGCCATTCACCGGGCCCATCATCCCATCCAGGCTGCGCCGTCCCGCCTCACCGGCAGAGGCGAGGTGTTTCAACCCGGCCTCCAGTTGCTCCATGTAGGGCATACCCCCTCCTGTTAAACGTGTGCTGCGTCATACAACGTGCGGCTAGACAACTGCTGAGTGATTTCGCGCATCTGCTGTTCCAAGAGCGGACGCAACTCACGGACCAATTGAGCCGGGTCTTTCACATCGCCCTGAACCGTCAGTGTCAGCGGTGCACTGATCTCGATTTTTTGCTCGACCTTCACCGGCGCCGCCTTTTGTGCAACCGCCGCCAGGAACGGCGCGGCGGCCTGCGCGGCCTTGGGCGTTTTCGGTACCGCCATAGAGCGCACCACATCCCCCGGACGGCTTTCGGCTTCCGGCAACATGGCTTTGGACGGATCGAATGCCGTTGGTGCACTGGAAGGCGCCACAGCTCCAGCTGGCAGTTCTGCCGGTGGGGGGCTAGACACTTTCACACTCAGCGACACCGGTCCCGGCGCCTCCGGACGGGCCGCTCTGGCCGCCGGCGAGCTGTTCAACATCACCGGCGCCGGTGACGGCACGCGCGGTGCCGGTTGCGGACGTTCCACCAATGGCGCAGTAGCGGCCGGGGCATTGACCACAATCGACGGCGCCGGTGTGTTGGGAACCGGCTGCGCACGCTCTACCGAAGGCGCAGGCGCCGCCGGCGGATTGAGCAACGTCAGCGGCGCCGGGGCTGGCACGCGCGGGGCAGGCTGCGCACGCTCCACCAACGGCGCAGGGGCTGCCGGGGCATTGACCACCACTGACGGTGCCGGCGTGTTGGGCACTGGCTGCGCACGCTCTACCGAAGGTGCAGACGCCGCCGGCGGACCGAGCAACGTCAACGGCGCCGGTGCTGGCACGCGTGGAGCCGACTGCGAACGCTCCACCAACGGCGCAGGGGCTGCCGGGGTATTGACCACCACCGACGGTGCCGGCGTGTTGGGCACTGCCTGCGCACGCTCGCCCGAAGGCGCAGGCGCCGCTGGCGGATTGAGCAACGTCAGCGGCGCCGGTGCTGGCACACGCGGTGCCGGCTGCGAACGCTCCACCGCCGGAACAGACGCGGCCGGGGCATTGACCCCCACCGACGGTGCCGGTGTATTAGGCAACGGCTGGGCAGACTCTACCGAAGGCGCAGGCGCCGCCGGCGGATTGAGCAACATCAGCGGCGCCGGTGCCGGCACTCCCGGCACCGATGGCGAGCGCTCCACCGTCGGCGCAGCGGCTGGGGCATTGACCACCACCGAAGGCACCGGCGCCGAACCTTGACGCTCAACCCGGGGCAGATCCGGACGCACCACCACATTCGCCGGACGTTCACCATCAGCCGGCGCGGTAGGTGCCGGCAAGGCCAACATTAACGGCGCCGCCGGCGGCTTGAATGATCCAGCAATGTCGCCCAATACCGGCGCGATATTCTGACCGGCATCGGCCATCATCAACGGCCCGGCGGTCGGCATCGAGGTCGACGGCTCATCACCGCCAAACATCGCTTTGCCCAACACACTGCCCAGCGCGTCACCGCCCATATTGCCCAGGGCCGCACCGACCAGGCCACCGACCACGGTGCCGATCACCGGCACCACCGAGCCAATGGCCGCACCCGCTGCAGCGCCGGCGATCGTGCCCGCGAAACCACCCACCGCCTCGCCGTAGCCCTCGGCCTTTTCATCTTTGGTTGTGGCGTTGTCGTAGGTGTCTTTGGCCTTAAACCCGGCATCTATCGCGGCCAAAATGGCTGGACCTTTGACGCCATCACCCAGCGGCCGACCACGACGAACCCGCCCGCCTTTGCCGCCCTTCTTGTCCTTGCCGCCGCTGTCTGCGCCGCCGGCATCCAGCCCGCTCCCACCGGCCGGCAAGTTGGTCACGATCACTTTTTGCGGGATGTTGGGGTTACCCATCAGCGAACCGCGCCCGAGGTTCATCAGGCCTTTGCCGATCTTCACCCCGTTGACCACGGTGCGCACCGTAATAAAGCCCGCGGCTACCGTGGCCACCGCCTGGACCAGTCGCGGCGACTCATCGGACACCGAGCTAAGCCCCCGGCCAACCGAGGCCAAGCCATCCGCCACGGCATCGGTCACGGGCCGCAAAGCGTCCCCCACGGCACGCATTGAGTCGTCCATGCCCTGGGCCATTTCGGCCCACTTCTGCGCCGACGTTTGCCGGCGTTCTTCCAGGTTCTTATCCAGAATCCCGGTCGCGCTGGCCGACTCCTTTTTTAGCTTGTCGTACAGATCCTTGTTCTGCATGTACGCGGTCAAGGCGCCCTTGACCTGCATGTCCGCAAACAGATCACCGGTGCGCAACGCTTGCTCCAGGGACACCATCATGGCCTTGGCTTTTTCCGGGTCCGTCTCCTTACCGATTTTCGCCGTGGCTTCGGCCATGGCGGCAGCTTTCTTCGGATCGGTCGCGGCGATGTACTTTTGCGCCAGGGCAAAGCTGGATTCCAGCGTCGACATACCGTTCTGCAGACCGGTTTGCATCGAGCCCTGATAGTCGATCCCTACGTCTGCATACGCCTTAACCGTGTCGCCGGAGCCGATTTTCTCCATCCAGTTTTTGAGGTTGTTCGCCGCCTCATCGGAGCCACCAGCGGTTTTCATTTGCACCTGCAGCATGGCGCCCAGTTGCGTCACCGAGTCCATCCCGGTGATACCCAACTTGCCCATGCCTGCCAGCAGCTCAGGGAACCAACGCGCCATGTCGGCCGCTTCAAAGCTGCCTGCCTGACCTTGAAAGGCGATCGCCTCCAGGGCCTTTTGCATCACGGCCGGGTCGGTGATCCTGGCGTTCTGCCCCAAGGCGTTGATCATCTTCGCCGTTTCGCCGCCATCCGAGCCTTGACCGATCACGAACTTAGCCGCCGTCGGGGCATAGTCCAGGGCCTTACTCAGATCCATGCCGGCACCGACCAGCGAGTTCACCACCTCGGCCACTTGGTTGCGGGCCATGCCCGAGTCCCTGGACGTCTCGATGATCGTCTTGGACATCTGCGCTTCTTGCGGCGTGCCGGCTATCCCCGCCTTGATCGAGATGTCCCGAATGATCGCGCCATAATCCGCGCTGACCTTGGTCGGAATCGCCATTACGGCGGCGCCGGCCGTGGCCTGGCCGAGCGTACTTTTCAGCCCGTCCCGACCCTCTTCAATCTGCTTGTGACCCTGAGCTTTTAGCTCAGCCTTGCGCGCGGTACGGCCCAGCGCTTCATAGGCCTTGCCCAGCCGCCCAACCTCAACGCCCTGTTTCTTCAGGCTGGAAAGGTTCGCCTCCAGCTTACGCAACAGGCCGGTCGCGCCCTTGTCACCGGAGTCATGGGCCTTTTTCCATTCATCCCGCAGGCGCATGGTGTCGCCAATGGTGTTTTGCAAAACACGCGCATTGGCTCCCACCGCCTCCAGTTGTTTAATCTTGTTTTTGACGTCCTTGAACGCCGCCCCCAAGGAGGCATTGACCGCCCCGCCAATCACCAGGCCGAGCGCTAACTTATTCGCCATGTCTGTGCCCTATACGTCGGGAGGATCAAGGGCGGCTCAATCCGTGAGCCACCAGACCATTTCGGAGAACGGCATGGCCATGATCTCGGCGGCCGAGAAATTAAACTCGGACGCCAAGCGCTTGGCCAAACCCTTCATTTCGGTGGGTATGAAGTTATTCGTCACTGACCAGGCGAAAATATCCGGCCTGCAGACGCGCATGGTCGACCAGTTTGAGCGCGACCAGGTCGTTTTCACCGACCTGTGTCAGCGAGGCAAACATCACCATTTCACGCTTGTCGTCGTCGCCATTGGCGGCCGCGTTGGCCGCGCGCAGGTCACGCACGCAGGGGGCGCGCATAAACAGCTTGTCGGTTTTGACATCGGTGACGTCGATCGGATACTTGAGCGTTACGGTAACGCCCTCGTCAGTCACTTCCATCCACTTCGGTAGAGCTTTGATTGCTTGAGACATGTTGGTTAATCCTTAAAGGCCCAGGTCTTGGCGCATGGACGCCAGTTGGTCAACGCCGTCGATCACCAGCACGGCGCCGACCATGTCGATTTCATAGATCAGGCGGCCGTCGACTTCCAATTTGTAGTAAGTCAGCGCCATGGCGTGTTTGATTTCGGCTTTCTCACCGGCCTTCCAGTCGCCCGGATCGACCTCTTTGAGCATGCCGCGCACGGTCGCGATCACCGCCTTGGTCTTGCCCTTTTGGCCCTTGAACGAGCCACGGAACACCGCGTTACAAGCGGTCTGATCAGCCAGGCCGAAAAACTTCATCGACTCACGGCGCGCGCCGGTGGTGACAAACGAGGCCTCGAGCTTTTCGACGCCCATGTCCATTTCGATCGCGCCGGCCATACCGCCGCCGCGAAACTCTTCGGTCTTGATCGTCACCTTGGGCGGGGTGAAGCTCGGAACGTCGCCGGCGAAGCTGGTGCCGTCTACAAACAGGTTGGTGTTAGTCAGTACTTCAGGAATCATCGAGCGGCCCTCTTAGGCGGTTTCAAGTACTTCGGTCAGCCACTGGTTAGTGACCTCGACGCGGAAATTCGGGTTTTCGGCCGGCGGTACGTCGGTGAAGCGGACGTTCCAATAAACCTTGCCCTGCTCCAG
The DNA here is from genome assembly GCF_026241895.1 of Pseudomonas sp. RIT-562. Classification (GTDB taxonomy): domain Bacteria; phylum Pseudomonadota; class Gammaproteobacteria; order Pseudomonadales; family Pseudomonadaceae; genus Aquipseudomonas; species Aquipseudomonas mandelii_F. Next base: position 131,336 of record NZ_JAPJIV010000002.1, read on the forward strand.
CTGACTGGCGGTGTTCAACTCGCCGTCCGCGTACACCTCGAAATTGATCACGGCGCCCTGATTTTTCAGGTCACGCATGAAGTTGGTCAGGCCGTCCGTAACGTCCTTGATGTAGGTCTTGGTGATCGAGCGATCGACCGCCCACTTGTGGCCGTACAGGATCGCGTCCATGACCATGTCTTGCGTGCGCACACGGGTGACAAACATCCACTTCGGATCAGCGGAACAGGTGCGGTTACCCCACAGGCGGAACCCGTCGTCACGAATGATGGTGGTGATCCCGGCGTTGTTGAGCAGGTTCGCCCGGCAGGTTTCGTCGCCGTCGAGGAATTCGATCGGGCGGCCGGTACCGGTGATGCCCACAAACTCTTTGTTCGACGGCGACGCCCAGAAACCGTACTCGGCATCCGTCCAGGCAAACATGCCGGCGACCCAGGCCGAGGCCGGTGCATCGACGGTCAAGCTGGTTCCGGTGTCCCAGTACTTGATCCCCGGATCAACGAAAAACGCGCGCTTGCTGCCGAAGCTTTTGCGGTACAGCACCGCTGCCTCGTCGGTGGTGTTTGGGCCGTCGATGATTGCGACCGCGCGCAGCTTTTCGGCCAGGCTGACCAGCGCGGTACCGACCGCCGAGGTGGCGGTGTGCTTCGGTGCGATCAGCAGTCGCGGCTGGGCGTTGAAACGGCTCTTGCCGTCCAGCAGCGCTTGCATGCCGGTCCGTTTGCCGTCGGCCTGAACGCCGCCGATGATGGCCGACGTCAGCAGCGCGCCGTCGGCCACCTTGGCCACACCCACACCCACAATCACCGCCTTGGAACGGGCAAAAATGGCCTTGGCCGCTTTGGTGATCGCCGCGTTGGGCCCCCAGGCCGCCACCGCCTCGCTTTCGCGGGTGATCAGCAGCAGCTCATTGGGCTGAGCGGTCGCTGCCGGCAACACTTCAAAGGTGTCGCACAGGCCAATGATCGAGGACGACGGCAGCGCGATCGGGCGCGAACCGGTGTCGACGTTCGTTACAGTAACGCCGTGAAAAAAACCAGCCATAAAGGTCAATCTCCAGAAACGAAAAAGCCCCGCATAAGCGAGGCTGAGAGGTGAAACAGTTCAAGCGTTACAGGACGAAAGCAGGCCGGGCACCGAAGTTGGTAGCGCCATAAGCGCGGGTGTCGCGCAGGTACAACGCACGAACCCCAGCCAATGCACCATCGGTCCAGCTACCGCCACGCCACGCCATGCGCTCACCATAGTTGCGCGCGTGAATAATGTCGCCGTCAGCCACATCCTTATGCCGGAACAGACCGAGAGCCAGCATCAAAGCCGGAGCAGTGACACCTGCGGCGGCGGTCATCGTGTTGAATACGCCCTGTAAAATGCCGAGGGTCAGGGAGTTATCACCTATGGTCCCGTTACGGTTGATGATGTCTGCACTGAGAATTGGCGTTCCGCCATTACCAACGACGGTCGCGATCGGTGAATCCAATTTGGCGGTACCGGCGGTGCCCGGCGCAACCAAAGCACCATCACTTAGACGAATTGCTTTCCAAGCAGCGGAGGCAGCAGACAGATCGGCCGTTACCGCATCGTTGTTGGGAATAATCTGGAATTCACCATCAAACAGGCGCATTCCCGCCTGAATTTCCCAGACATTGCCCACCATATCGGAAATACCATTGGCCGAATTATCGTGCCGCCAGCTCGCCGGACCGGAGCCCGTCAGGGTTGCAGGGTCGGTAGTGGTTGTCCCTGGGGGGCCGCCATCCACGCGTCGAGCCGTTTCAAAGGTTGCGTCCGAGCTTCGGCCGTAGTTGGTGCTTCCGCGCGGAGCGAAGCCATTCTTGCTGCACCACAGCATCAGAGCCGCCCATTCGGCATTGGTGCCGAGGTGCCAACCTGCGCCAGCAGCGCGCGCGGCATTACTGAAGGTGTCGAAGTTGTTGCTGCGAGCCGGATTCACGTTGGGCAGGCTGAGCAACTCGCCATTCTTAATGGCACCCGGGTAGGCACCGTAAAAGAATTCTGATTTTTCAATGCCGTTGACAATGAATGCTGGGTGTACACCCACCCCCAAAGAACCCGGCGCTTCGGCCACGTCTTCAAGCATGAACTTGGGAATTACGTTCATATAGCTCGGCTGACCTTTTGCGGTATACAGCACGGTTTGACGGCCGCCACTGGCTGCCTCTACTGCCGCGCGCAGGTCGTCTTTGATGAAAATTGTTGGCATGTGAAAGCTTCCTTAAGTTGCGCGCTTAGGCAGTTGGCCAAAGGGTGATAACGAGGGTGTTCGGGTCCAGCGGGAGACGTTGCGCTGGGGTGATCAACTCACCTTCGTCGCCGTGAATGGCCTCGCTGTACTGCGCTGGCGGTACTTCGATGATCGCGAGATAAGCACCATTCCCGCCAACCTGAGCGGTCGCACCGTTGTGGCGAATCTCGACGACTTGGCCAGAATCGGATTCGTGCTCGCTCGCGTCGACCATCACGCCGGCAACGGTGATTTGCGTACCGCTAACGCCGAAGTCAGCCACCGGCTGGCTTGGCTGCATCAATTTAATCTGAGGCATGGAAATCTCTCGTTAGTTGTTGAGTTTGCTGACGCGGTAGCGCACCCGCACGTTGTCGGCGGCAGAAGCCAGCTCAAGGGTGAATCCGTTGGTGGCACGGCTTGCGACGTTCAGCGACTTGCGCTCACACGGTGCGCCCTCGGCGCTAACCACTTCAAAGTCGATCCGGTAGTCGTTGGCCGACAGCGTGCTGATCGCCACAAACTGACTGACAGGCGTGTCCAGGTACTGCGGAAACCCCAACTCAACGCGACGCAGACTGGTCAACGTGATGTTGGCCAGGGTCGGATCGGTGGCATCGGTGCTGTTCGGTGGAATCGTGACGGTGTACAGCCGGATCGCGCCGACTGGCACCGTCTCACCGATGGCCGTGACGGCCATTTTCCAGCCGTTGGCCGACAGGTACAGATAGACCACCACGCTCGCGCTACCGGTGGAAATGTTGCTCGGGACCGAGGCCATGTTGTTGCCGCTGAGCACCGAGAAGGCCCGCCCCTTGGCGAAACACACACCCGCGTCCAGATTCAGGTTGCGCGCCGCCGTAGTGGACTTGGTGACCGTACAGCCGGACACCACGCCCCGGTTTTCAATCAGCAGCTCGCCTTCCTGCTGTAGTTGCTGCTTCAGCGCCTGCACCGAGCGGTTGGCCACGCCGACCTGATCCAAGGCGTATTTCACCGCCGCCGTCAGCTCGTCGATGTATTCCGGCGACAGTGACGCCTGTGTTTGCTCGATGCCGGTCAAACGATCGGCCAGGCTGGCTTTGCCGCCCCGGGCAGTGTTCACCTCATCGGCGAACGCCTTGAGAAACACGTCGTTGTCGATCAGGGTTTGATAATTGGGGTTCCAAGTATCCGGGTGTTTCGGGTCAGTGGTTTCCAGCTTGCGCAAAAGCGCCTTGAAAGTCGCGCTGCCAGTAAGGTTGGCCATGCGTTCGGGCTCCGGGTCAGTATTGGAAGGTCAGTTCAAAGTCCATTTCCGTTTCCGGCTCGAACTCTTTCGGGGTGATCACACGACGCCCAATCAAGGTGCCGTCAGCGGCCAGCGCCGCCACTTCACGCAGCACCCGCACCCCCACGATCGCCCCGGGCAAGGTGGCCACCGCCTTCACGGTGACCCCGCTGACCGTGACCGCCGCCGCGATGCGGGTGAACTCGGCCTGTAGCGCCGTATCCTCCAGATCGTAGGGACGGTTACCGGTGCCAAAGGCCAGGTGCGAAATGCGCGGCAGTGCCGTGCCATTGGCGGCCGCCAAAGCGACCTTGCGCCGGTAGGCATTGCTGGCCGCGATTGCGGTGGTGCTCATAGAGCCTCCTGAGTAACGGTTGAGCCGCGACGAATGCGCACCAGGCCGCTGAACCAAAGCTGATCCGGGCCTTGCACTTCGCCGAGGTTGCTGGAGCCGTCGAGGGTGTCCTCGGTGTCGGCCAGCGTTGGGTAGTAGAGGTTTCCGCTCTCGATCCCGCCGAAGCCATCAAGGGTTTCGCCGGCGATGGTGTAAGCCCCATCCAGAAAGTCAGTGCTGTCGAGGGTTTCCGGCCGCTCCAGGCGGTTGCCGCCCAGGGCGGTGCCACACAACTTGATCCGGCTCCGGCCGGTGATGCCGAGTTGGCCACCATCCAGCGGCTCACCGGTGTAGCGCTCCGGCAGCAGATTGCTGGAACCGTCCAGCGTGCCGATGCCATCGAGCAGGTCCGCCAGCGTTTTACCGCCGAGCAGGTCGCAACCGTCCAGGGTGTCGAAGCTCGGTACCGTGATGCGCCGGCAATCCTTGAGCACCATGCGGCCGCGGGCCTTGAAGCCGGTTAGTTTGGCTTGCGCCTCAAACTCAGCCGCCGCAAACATGATGATCGCCGCAAGACGCGAGCGAGCCGGCGCATAGGCTTCACACACCACCGCGATTTTCTTGAGCATGTCCGAAGTGGAAATACCCTCGGCGATGTTCAGGCGCAGCGCGTACTCTGCCCAGTGGTTTGTCGCAAAGCGAAAGCTACCGGCCAACGCCGACAAGTTGCTCAGGCCGTCCAGCTTGTTGCTGCCATCGAGCAGTTCACCGCCGGCATCCAACCATTCGTGCTGTAACTGGCGATGCTCCATCAGCTCACAGCCGGGGTAACCGATGGCCGTCAGCGCCTGCTTGATCGCCCAAGGCGTGCCCCGCTTGCGGTGCCAGGCCAACGCCCCGCGAATCAGATCGCGCCGTTGTTGGTCGGTGGTGGCCAACTCCCAAAAGTCCACCGACAACGACCAGGCCAAGTGCGGCAAAAACAACTCGCTGCACTCGTCCACGTTCCACAGCGTGCGCAGATCAAGCGGCAACTGATCAACCGCGAAGGCATCAGCCACCGCACGCTCCAGCAACGTGCTGTTAAGCGGCAACAATCGACTAGACATAGTCGGTCACCACTTCCAGCTCGATGCCGGTGCACAACGCCGCCTGTTGCAGCTTGGCGGGGATACCGCCGGCCGGGCTTAGCAACACCGCCCGCGCCGCGCCGGGCTGGTGTAGTGCCGCGTACAAACCCGAAGGCTCGACCGCCTCACCAATGGCGAATTGCTTGGCGGTGTACGCCTTGGCCGCTGCATTGGCGGCCAACAACAGCGGCTCAGGGGCTGCGCCACTGGCCACGTACAGGCGCGCTTTCAGGACATAACGCACCACCGTGGCCGACACCACCAACACCGCGTCATTCAGCGGCCGGACGTCGTCCGCAGACAGCGCGGCCCGCACGATGGCCAACAGCGCCGGCGACGCCACCCCGTCACCACTGCGCGATAGCACGGTGATGCGTACCACCCCCGGCTCCGGCCGGTCGACAAAGGCGTCCAGCACCTCGCTGCTCGCGCTTTTCGCGTGGTACCGATAGGCGGCCAAGGGCCCGGCCGTGCTGTAGCCATACGGCGCCTGGCGGCCCCGCTCGCGATAATCATCGTCGCCTTCACCGTCCAAGCGCTTGGCATCGAGCAAGGCCAGCACATGATCCAAATCCGACCCCCTGGAACTGGCCAGCAGCACCGACCGGGCCGCATCGTTGATCCTAGCGCGCATGGTGATGCGCTCGTAAGCCACTTCCTCCAACAACTTGACCACCGGATCGGACTCCAACACCGCCGACCACTGGTCACCCATGGCCACCCGAAAGCGCCCGAGAATGCCTTGATACTCATCCTCATAATCCAGCGTCTCGACCAGGTCCGGCACCGGCAACAACGACAAATCGACGTTCATGCCTTCACCTCCAGTATTACTTTGCTGCCCAGGTACTCACCGTGCAGCACCAGGCCGACTTGCCCATCCAACACGGATTCGACGCTGACCCGATCCAGTTTTATGCGGGGTTCCCAACGGCCGAGCGCGCGAGCCACTTCAGCCTGTACCGTGCTTTTCCAACCCCCGTTCACCGGCAAGTCGACATAGCGGCGTAAATGGCTGCCGTACTCCGGACGCATCCGGCGGCTGCCCAGCGGCGTGGTCAAGATGTCCTCAATGGACTGGCGCAGATGCGCGATGCCGGAAATGGGTTGCCCGGTGTGGCGATCCATTCCGATCATCTACATCACTCCTTGAGCAGTTCGTGTTCCGCGCTTGCGTCCAGGTAGGCCAGCGCTTCAGCATCGGATGCTGGCACGGAGAGTTGGCCTTTGAGGACGGGCAAGGCTCGCCCGGTTTTCGGAAGAATGAGGGTGCGGGATGTGTAGAGTTTGTCGCGGTAGACCTTCACCCCATTGAATGGCACTGGATTCTGTCTAGGGTTTTCTTCGTCTTTGGGTTTGTTCACGGTTATCTCCAGGCGTAAAAAAACCCGCAATCGGCGGGTTGTGAGAAAAATACGATCAGTGTTTGTGGTTGGCCGAGTTGCCGCCGGCGTCCATGATCTTGGCGGCGCCGGTGATGTCCTTGGCCACGTTCAATGCCCCGGCAATCTGCACATCTTTCGATACGCGTAACGCACCGGTGATTTCTACGTCGGCAATCAACTTGATGTTGGTGGTCGTAACCGTCACGGCGTTATCCGTGGTGACCGATTCCGTGGCGCCTACTTTGGTAACCACCCGCCCGGTCGGCAAGGTGATGGTGTAGGACTTGGCTTTCCAGTCGTAGACGAGTGAGCCGCCATCCGGGAAGCGCCACACTTCGACATGGTTGCGGTTGTCCGGAGGCGCACCGGCATCCCCGTATAGCCCGGGAATAAACGTGCCCATACCCGCCTCACCGCTGGGGTTAAACAAAACCCCCTGCTCCCCAATGCTCGGCGCCCGCCAATGCCGCGCTTCACCAGCCGCCAGGCTATGCCAGCGCACCCAGGCGCTAATCCATTCGCCGGACTGGACGCGCACCGCCGGCGCAACCAGATCCACCCCGACGACTACGCAGGGCATCAGCATGGCCGCGATCATGCGGTCATGCTCGGCGGTTGCGTAACTCATCCCAGCGCCTCCGGAGCGACATAGTCAGCCTCATGCCCCGGCCCGATGTCTGGACTGAACCCGAACACCAGCGAACCCGGGGGCTCGTCGGGCCAAGGCCATTCCTCAACACCGAGGTAAAGCTGGTGCGTCCACTCAACCAACCAAACCACATAGCCGTCCAATTCAGGCTTCGTCCAATCTTGCATGGCCTGGACAAACTCTGCCGGCTCAACCTGTACGTCCCACGTCTGCGCCCGGAGCAACACGGCCAGTTGGGAAGCAAGTTGCACAGCCTGTTGGCAATGGCGAGGAAGAATGGGGTCGACAATGACCCGCGCCTCGAACCTGCAAATCAGCGTCGTCTCCCCGCTGCCGGTATCCTGGCCCGGCTCCATGTCAGCCAACTCGATGAACACCGCCGGCAGCGCAATACGATCCTTGATATTTGGCCAAGCCGTCACCGCCCGGATGCCTGGCAGATGACGTGACACATGTTGCTCGATGGCCTGATACAGCTGGTCCAGGCTAAAAGGCTCGTCAGCCATGCGCAGTCCTCTTTAAGTACTTCTGCAGCTCGAAGTTGAATTCTTGCTGCAGGATTTCGAGTAACCGTGCATCAGCACGTTTAACCCAATTATCGAAGTGCGGCCTGGCCTGCTCGAGCGACACCTTGGCCTTGGCCAGCGGAAAGCGATTCCCGTTTTCCGCGACCCATCCCGAACTGGCACCCCGTCCTGCCGACACGGTGCTGTCCGGATAGTCGTTCGCATTGAAATGCTGACTCGCCGTGCGGATCCAGATGTCGGGTTTGTTCCCATAGACCTGCTTGAGGAAAGCTCCCTGGTAACGCCGTCCTGCTACCGACACACCGTTGCCAGTCTGCCGCGCTCGACCGATGCGGCTGGACTCAATGGCATTGAGTCCAAACCACAATTTACCGCTGGCCGCGCCACCGGCGACGGGGTAGCTACGCAAGCGCTGTCGAACTGCGGAGACGGCAATTCGCTCCTGACGACTGACCGCCCGTGCAATGTGTGTACGCAGCCAACCCAAGGTTTTGTTGATCGCTCGACGCTGTGCGGCGGCGGCTGCTTTGGGCACTACCTTGGCAAAATCATTAAACGCCTTGAAGTCTGCGACCGACGATTGGATGGAGATCATCCCGCCGCCGGCCGAGGGCTTGAAGTAGCTACCGACACTCATGCGCGCATCCTCAAGATCAGGGCCACCAGACCGTCGCCGCTGGGCTCCAGCTGCAGCAGGTCATAATCGCCGCCACCGTCCAGCGCAGGCAGGTCGATACTGACCAATAGGCCTTGTTCCAGCCCGAGCGAGTCGCTGACACGAATCTCAAACCGGGGCTCACGCAACCCGGTGTTGAGTTTGCCAAACTGCGGCTGCAGCCAAGGCGCCGCGAACATGCCAAGAACCGGCGCGTCCCGGCCTTCGATTCGCGCGGTGTCGCCCAACGTTTCGAACACCACCGCATCGACCTCGGCGACCAGATCGCGAAAGCCCACGGTTACAGCTCCAGCAGGATTTGCGCGAGTGGCCGGGTGCACAGGTGCAGCGGGTTAGACTGCGCTTCACCAGCCATGCCCTTGTTGAACGGCAGCGGTTCGATCTTGCTGTAGTACGGCACGCCTTCCGTGTTGACCGTTTCCATATAGTCGGCCGGGGCAAATACCGAGATGTATAGATCCGGGACGCCCTCGGGAATCAGCAGCGCCTTGTCATCATGGATAAAGGTCACGCCGGCGATTTTGCCGCGATACCGCTCCCATACAATGCCGCCAAACTCGAAACTCTCGCGGGCATCACCCCGCAGTGCCGCCGCTTGCTGGCTGTTGAGATAGGTTTCTTTGACCGATTTATGAACCAGCAATTTATTCCAGAAATTCTTACCACACAGCGCTCGCGAGCCACTGCTGGTGACACTGCCGAGCGCGTCTTCTTGCAAATCCAACGCTTCGCCACATTTCACACGCAACTCGGTGTCGGCGCTGTTGAGGCCCATGGACATCTTCTTGCGGGTCACACCGAAGGTCTTGTAGATGTCCAGCAGCACGGTCGAACCGTCAGCATCAAGGATCTGACCATTGAGCGCCCCCATCCGCTGGAATTCATGCGTGGCATCCAGCTGCCGGCGCGCTTTCGCCAGACGCTTATTGACCACATCCTGCACCGCCTGCAGTTCCGAACGGGTACCGAAGGCTCGAATACCCTGGATCTCATCGGCCTTGATCGCAAAGCGTTGCGGCAGGTGCACGGTGTTGAACGGAATCAGGTTGCGCTTCGTGCCGCTGACCACCAGACCCGATGTGCCCCGCTCACCCGCCGGCACCAATGCCAGGGTGTCGCCGTCCTTTTCAATCTGCACCGTCAAGGTGGTGATGCCCTCTTCCTGAAACAGGCCGAGGCTGCTGATGCGACCAGGCAGGTATTCTTGCTCGTTGATGGCGGCAGTCAGCGAAGAAACCGAAAACGCGTCGTCGTTAAAAATTTCAATGTCAGCCATGAAGCAATCTCCGGAAAACAAAAAACCCGCACTGGGCGGGTTGGGTCGTAAAGGATGTCGTCTTAGCGGACGATCAAGAAGTGGGTCGCCAGCGCCTTTTCAGCTGCAGGATCGAGGCCGGTGAGATGGGCTTCGCTGACTTCGGCCAGGCGCACCACAGCACGACCACGACGGACCACATCCGACTCGCCGAGCGGACCATAAAGAATGGCGATCGCGTTTTCGCTACCGTCCTCGGCGGTTGGGTTGTAAGCAGCAAACTCGCCGCTCGCGCTGATCAAGCCGAGAATCTGGCCAGGCTCAAGCGCGGCGCCGGCAGCGACGTTGATGGCTTCGCGGGAAATATTGCCGGCCGCTTCGGACAGGAGGAATTCACCTGCGTGCATCGGCTCTCGTTGAATGGTCATCGTCTTGCTCCTGTAGCGGATTGGGATTTACCTGTCCGGGCGGCCTGACGGGCGGACCAGATGGACGGTTGATCAATTTGTTTGGCCTGCACTTTGGGAGCAGGGTCATCGTCCAGCGGCAAACTGTTGTCGATTTCGAAGCCCTTGCCGCTGGTGACGATCTTGTCGAACAGACGTGCTCGAACGGCCGCCACATCCAACCCAGCGGCGACATATTCGACGCTGAACTCAGGCAACCGCGCCGCCACGCAAAGATCGTTCACGGCTTTTGCACGGGTCAGCCCGGCTTGAACGATCGCTTCGCTTTCAAGCTGGGTAGAGCTGAGCAGCGGCTCAATCAAATTACTGATCCCCGCCTCGGTGCACCTTTGGGTGATCATCAGTGCGAGCTTTGCCGAGTCGACCACGGGCGGCGTGAGGGGCGGATCGTTCGGCTCCAAATCCGGGTCAGGTTCATCAGGCTCGTCGAGCTGAGCGAGCAGGTCAGAAGGTGCGTGCTGGTATCGTTGTAATACGGCACCTTGTCCCAGGCACGCCTTAACGGAAACACCGTCGCCGACTTCATCAGCTAGGCCCAAGGCCACCGCTTCGCTGGCCGTCAGCCAGGTTTCAGCGGCAACCAGCCGGCGCAACTCGGCTTCGTCGATGTCCGATGCCTTCGCCTTGTAGGCAGCGATGATCGCCTCCATCGTTTGATCGAGGACGTCAGCCACTTTGCGAAAGTCCTCCGCATCCCCGGCTGCATAGGTCCAGGGGTTGTGAATCATCAACATGGCGTTGGACGCAATGACCACCCGGTGCGCGCCGCACACCGCCACACTGGCTGCACTGGCCGCGAGCGCGTCGATCCGACCGGTGCACCGCGCACCTAATCGCGACAGCGCGTTATGCATGGCCAGACCGTCAAACAGGTCACCGCCAATGCTGTTGAACGCCGCGATCACCGGCGAGATGCCGTCGTCCATCGCACGCAAGTCCTGTACGAACTGGTTGGCCGTGATGCCCCAGGCGCCGATCTCCCCGTAGACAAATACCTCGATGACACGCTCGGCAGCCTCGCCATTGGCCTGCAGCGCGTACCAGGTTTTGTCCTGCACCTGCACACGCTGACCGGCCTTGTTGTAAACGCGCGGGCGCGCTTTTTTGCTCATGGTTGCTCCTTTTCGTCGAGGGGGACGAATGCATCGAGAGTGGTGTAATTGAGGCCAAGGGCCGTGGCTCGGGCCAGATCAGCGGCGTTTTCTGCGTCGACCGTTTCGGCGTCGTATCCCGTTCGCAAGACCATTTCGCTGCGCGAGGAAAAGCCTGCCTGCACTTCCATCCGTCGAGCTTGAACGTCCTGCACCGGCTGGATGTACGCCCAGCCTTGCGGTACCCAGCGGGTGCGAAGGTATTCGCGGCGACGCTGCGCGTAATCCTCCAACACCAGCACACCCGACAGCACCGCCATGTCCATCCAAGCTGCGCGCACGGGGCGGCAAAGCTGATGCACATAGACGGTGAATTGCAGCTGCTCGAGCCGGCGTCGAAATTCGTTCAGCACGACTCGTAGCGCCCGATCGTTAACTTCGCGCATGTCTCCGGTAAGGATTTCGTAGGGCGTCCCGGTACCCGCTGCGGCGGCCATCAGTTGTTGCCGCATAAAGTCGGGATAGTTGTTGCCGGCATCCGGCGGCTTGGAGAACTCGACCTCTTCACCAGGCCCCAGCTCCTGCATGGTGCCGGGCTCCAGTGCGACCATCGGCGTGAAGCCGTCACCGTCTAGATTCAGCGGCTGTCCGGTGACCGGATCGCGCGGCACTGGTCCGGAATCAGGCGCTGGCCGACTAATGAAGCCGGCAAACAGGTTGGCGACCTCCTGGCGAAACAACACGGCGTCATCGTAGTTGTCGAGACTGCGCAGGCGTTTCAAAACCGGCGACAGTCGCGGCACGCCGCGCAGTTGGCCCGGCTCGACCGGTTCAAAGATGTGCAACACCTGCGAAGCAGGTACGCGGACCAACTGGTTGTAAGCAGCGTTCAGCGATGAGGCATCGCGCGGGTGGGACAAGTACATCCAGTAGGCAACGCGTTTCCCGCCTGGAGTGAACTCAATTCCGGCACGGATGATATTCCCGGATTTGGTCGTCTCGAACTTGTCATGCGGGACGAACTCCGGTGCCAACGCTTGAATCTGCAGAGGCACCGCCAGCCCTTCATTAAGGTTCCGAGGCCGCAATCGGACAAAGCACTCGCCTGAGGTTTCGACCGTGCGGGCGATCAGGGCCTGCTGGCCGTTGAAATCAGTGCGTTCATCCGCGTCCGATTCATCCACCCAATCGTCCCACAGCTCCTGCAGCAATTTGCGCAGGGCTTCATCGTCGGTTTTTGGCCTTGGCGTGATGCCGGTACCGATTAAGTTGCTGACACGCTTGTCGATCACGTTATAGGCATACGGGTCATTGCGAACCGCTGCCCTGGAACGAGAGCGCAGGTTGCGCAATGCCGGCGTGTTGATGCTGTTGATCCCGTTGTCAGGAGCATCCCAACCAGTCGAACGACGGCCCTCCCCGGCGCCTTCGTAACTGGCTTTGATGTTCGACGGCAACACGAATCCGTTACGGGTGAGCGTCGGAAAGTGGCGAGCCATTAGATTCCCTTGCCTCCGTGATATAGCCGAACCACGCGAGACCGTGGCCCGGCAGCGCTGAGCAGCGAGGTACGGATTTCTTCGCGCGCTTTGAGCAGCTCGTCCACGGTGCGGTACTCGACGGTACGGTCGGTGTAACGCACGACTTTTTCACCGCGCGCGATGGCCGTCTCAACTGCGTCGAGGTGCTTCTGGGTAAAGGACATATCAGCGTCTCTTCAGGTAACCGCTGGTGGAGCTGCGGCGTTGAGGTGGCGGTGCTGCGGGTCGCGATTGCACGGCCGGAGCAGTGGGTTGCGAAGCCGGTTGCGGTGCAGCAACCGGGGTTGCGGGTCCCATGACGCGTTCGCCTTGAACAGGCTTGATACCCAAGGCTTCGTCGAACAAACCAGACTGCGCTAGGGACTGACGCACCCGCTCCCAGTCGTGTTCTTTGTAGCGATTGAGGCCCAGGTAATGCGCCATAGCCAGGCAATACACCATCAGGTCGAGCGCTTCGTTTCGCTCGGCCTTGCCCTTGACCCACTCGATACGTTTGTGGCCACGGATGTAGCGAGCCACTTTGCGTTCCGCGACGCACTGGTCGAAGAAATCGTCCGGCAGGTCATTGGCAAAATGCAGTGCACCCGGGCCTGATTCGAACGGATAGCGGTTGTAGATCCAATCTTTGGCCGTGTCGGTACCGACAAACCACAACTCGGCACCGTTGCGTTCGGTCTGGCCCTTCCAGGTCACGTCGACCATCGACGGGCGTTGAGCAATCACCGGCTTACCGGGTTTACTCGCCCCCTTGATGGCGAACACATTCCGCCAGCGGCGAACGCGGCAGAACTGGTACACCTCATCGGTGTGGTGGCCGCCGGAGTCGACGGCCGTAGCGAGAATGCCAAGACCGACACCGCACGGATGGCGATATTTAGCCTTGAGCAATTCGTCCAATGCGGCCCAGGTGCGTTCGTCTGCGGGATCACCCGAGACCACCTGGTAGTCCACAACCCAACGCTCCATACCGACGCCCCAGCCCATGGCCATGAACTCCAGACGGTTGGCCTGCACGTCGACGGCGCCAGTGATCATCATCACAGCAGCCGGCAGCGAACCGAGGGTGAAAGCTTCCAACCGCGCCCGCTGTCTCAGCACGTCGGCTTTGGTCTGCTCTTGAGCTGCGTCCCAAACCTTCGCCAGACGGGTGTTGTAGAACACCTGCATGGGTTCTAGATCGCCTTTGGCCTGGGCCTTTTTGGCCTTCTCGAATTGCTTGGCGAGAGACTTCCAGTCCATCCAACCGAGTGGCGAATACAGCGCGTTGAGGTGGAAGCCCACCGTCTCGCCGTCGCCCTCGGCGTGAGCGCGCCATTCCCCTTTGGTGAGCATTTCACCCTTGTGATACTCCTCGATCAGCACGTCACATTCAGGCCCAGCGCACTGGTAGTGCACCACGCTGAAGTCCTTCGAGTAATGCAGCCGTTCCCACTCAAGGATCTGCATGTGTCCGCAGCTCGGGCACGGCACGTAGTAGTAACGCTGGTCACTGCCGTCGAACAGGTCGGAGATCCGAGACGCGCCCTTGATCGTGGGCGAGCTGGAGAAGTAGAACTTGGCGTTGCGGCCAAAGGTACTGCCTCGGGTTTCCGCCAGTTCGATGGGATCGCCCTCCTCGCCGATGTCGACTTCCCAGCGGTCGATCTCGTCGCCGTAGACGTAGCGCGCAGACAGTTCCGACAGGTTGGCGGCAGAGCCGGCGGTGGTGACATACAACGTGCCACCCTCGAACTCCTTGGTATCCATGGTGTTGCGCGAATCCCGCGAGCGGTTGGCCGCCACACGTTCGCGCAGTACCGGGGTTGCCTTGATCGTTTTGCCGATACGCGACGACACCCGTTTGGCCAGACCGAGACTTGGCAGCAACGCCAAAATATTCGACGGCGCCATGTGCATCAGGCCGCCGATCCAGTTCAACCCGATCTGAGTTTTCATCAGCTGCGACGCGACCATGGTGATCACACGCTTGCAGGGGTGAGCCGGCGAAAGACAACGCATCGGCTCGCGGGCATACGGTGTACGCGAGGTGCGGTACTGGCCCGGCTCGGCGGCGCCGGTGTCACGCGGTATCCGCATGTACTCGTCGGCCCACTGATCAATCCAGACGTCCGGGTCGGGCCGTAGCCCACGGAAATACGCCTCTCGGTACACCTCTGCACCGTCAGGATATTCCGTAGGCATAGGCTTAACTCGTGGTCAGTGCTTGTTCAAGGTCCGCTGAAGACATGCGTTCAGCGTCTTCCAGTGAGCGACGAATTGCCGCCGTCAGGTGCTTTTCGATTTCCCACGGGTCGGTCATGGACGCCAGTTCGGGAGCGAGTTGCGGAGGCATGCCGAGCAGTTGGTCGCGCAGCATACGGCCGGCGTTGTAGGCGCCAGTTTTAACTGCTGACAGGGCGACCAGCGAGCCCTTCACCTTGTGCAGCTCGATCTCGGCGAGCTGAGCAAGGTTGTGTTCACGCAGCGCCCGGGCCTTCTGGAAGTCGGGCAGTTGTTGCCCCGCAGGCATGGACGCGAGTGGCGGTGCAGCCGTTGACGTCGGCTCGACCTGACTGGATAACTGGCTGTACACATCACGCTGAAGACGGTCTTGGTGATGCCGGTCAGAGACCGCGGTCTTACTGGGATCCGCTGTTTCTCGAATCAGCGCTTCGCTGGCCGTGACATCGACCTGTTTACCGTCGGCGGTCAGCACCAGACGGTTGTTGTTTTTCAACCAGGTGATGTAGCTGGGTGCCCTGCCAATCCGAGCCGCGAAGGCGCTCTTTGACAGGTACATTGGTTCTGTCATAAGCCCTCCTTTTCAACGGCTTTTCAATGGAACCTTTCGATTTCAATGGATTGAATTTCAGTAAGCTGGAGAACCTGCCGCTAACAACTTCCCGCGGGTTTCCGACCCCGTACCCACCGGATAACCCCAGGGTCCCCGGCGGTTTTCGGTGCCCCCGGCCGGTGCATCACCCCTGTTCACCGCCGGAGGGTGGCACTTCACAGACACCCAGCCGCTTGGCGGCCCAGCGCTCGTACAACCCGATGGCAACATCGGCGCCGGCCATCGCAGTCAAACAACCTAAGCTGCCAGCCGTCCAGATCGACATGCCAGCAGCAATCATTAACATCATCGCGGAAACACCGCAGACAATGCAGGCACCGGACCGGAGTGCCAAACGCCGCAACAGTGCCCAGCCGCGCGCACCATCTTTATCTGCTCGCCACATCTCACCCGATACGCCACCAACCAAGGCCAGTACGATCACTAACCAGATTGGCATCTCTGCCAGCGCTTGCTGCTCATTTGTCATGTTGTGCCTCGAGTAAATGAGCATGCCAAACACAAAAAAGAAAACCCCGCCGGGGTGGCAGGGTTTTCAGTGTCGTGGCTTTCGCCATGACGGAGTGCACAGCACGTGCTCGGGGGAAGCGCCAAGGCGCAAATTTCATATCGTGGTGACTTTTTACCCCCTGAGTACGGAACCGAAAAGGGGGCATTTTCGGTTATCCAACTCGACGCAACTTTGACGCGACTTTGAATAGACTTTGAGGCAAAACACCCCGACCAGCGGTCAGCCACTTGCGGGCATCAGCACGCTCGGCTAGCACCTCCAGCAGCCTCTCGTGCAGGCGATGCACCTGGTCGTAATAAGTCTGCTTGGCCTTCGATTCCAACCCCAAAAGATGCAACTGCATCAACCAGGTCGGTGCCGGGTCATCGCCGTAACGCAGGCCAGCCAAACGCATCAACCGATCACCCTGCTCATCCTGCCGGCCAATCTCCGACAGCGCCGCCCCAACTTCCTGAGCGACTGCATCGGGACCTGCACCCGCGCCGAGAATGATTCGCGACCCAGGTGTACCGCGAGGCGCTGAACCACCCCACTCCATGATCGTCGCCATCGGGCTGCCCATGCCACCGGCCTCGCCGTTGTGGCGGCATTGCTCGCCCCAATGCTTCAACAGTACCTCCATTGCCTCGATCATCGCCCTTCCCCCCGATAAACCGAACCCGACACAAAAAACCCACAACCCGACACAAACCCAACACAAAAAAATCCCTTTAAAATCAACATCTTTATTAACTTTGAGTTGAGTGTGTTGGGTTTGTTGGGTTTTTCTGCCCTCGCATAAGAAAAAATACCGCCCTCCGCTTTGAGTGCAAATAACGTCACGCATGCGCGCACACGACGCCAAACCCAACACACCCCACACACCAGCCGAGAACCCGCGTTACTCAAGGCCTGAACCTGTGTTGGGTAGCCAAAACCAACCCGACACACACTCAACACACCCGACACACTTTTAGGCGTATTCATGCGGCAGCCGCCTTGATGTGCTCCCAGTTGTCCACATTCCAGCCCGCCAGCTTCGCCTGGGCCCGCCAGCTGTTGACCGTCTTGCCCAGCTCGGCCGCCTTCAATGATGGGGGAAGGGAAGCGTCGGGATCGTTCGGAAAGAAGAACGCACCAAAGCGTCTGTTGCTGCCTTCAGTCCAAGGGATAGAGCGCGTTTTGTCCACCTCCGAGCCGATGAACAGCGAGAACTTCGTCTGGCTCATCACATGCTCTTTGTTGCGATGACACCACTCAAGGAACAGCGAGTAGAGGTCGGTCGAAAGACATACACCCCACAAATCGCGGCCCAGCTCGCCGAACTTCCATAGGTTCAGGAAGGTTTGCCAGCCCGCCCGACTCAACGCCACCAGACGCTCACGCGCCGATGTGCTCGGTGGCCGTGTGCGCTGGTCAAAATCACCGAGGTCAATCGACAATAGCCACCCGTAAAGCGCCGCTACGCCGCCATTCTTCAACTCATGGCCGATCGCCTTCTGGCGAACTTCGGGCAGGGTCTGTTCCGGCCACATTACCAACATGCGCCGGTCACTCTCGCTGATGGGCCACGGCATGATCTCGTTACTCAGGAACACCGCGTTCATGTGGTTGGCTTCTTCCCAGCCATTGATGAACTTGGACTCCATACGCACCGTCTTGCCGGTGATCAAATGCTTGATCTTGCCCACCTGGTTGTAGCGCTGATCGCGGCTGACAACCTCTTCAAATACCGACCAAAGCTTGCGGCTTTGCCAGGCGTTGAAGTTGCTTTCGAGCTGGGTCTGCCCAACGGTGGCAGCGTACTGGCCGTAAAGCATGCCCATCGCGTCGGCGAACAACAGGCTTTTCCCGGATCCCTCCATGATGGAGTGCATCAATACAGCCGTATCCATCTTGGCACCCAGGTGCTGCAGCGGGTACGCCATCCACCGCGTCAGCCACTTCGCGGCATCCTGATCATGGTTGCAGAGGAACGAAATCAGCCAACGCAGATTTTCGCAGGCAGCTTCGTTATTGACTGGCTCAAGCGGCAAACCGTCGAACGTGTTGATGTACACGTTCGGGTCTTTGGTCATCGTCGGGTCAAACACAATATGGTCAACATCAACCACCCGCCGCTCGCTGCTGTTCAACCACAAAGGGTAAGTATCACCGAGGGCCATCTTCACCGCGCCTTCCGCCACACGCCGCTTCTTCTCCCGGTCCCACACGTCCTTCGTGCCATCTATGTAGACGTAACGTTCGGTCGGCGGCATTCCAAAAGCACCACCCTTCTTGCCTGACATACGCCGCGATTGCTCGATGTCACGTACGTGCTCATCGGAAATCAACTTCCGCTGTTCGGTGTTCTCCAGCCACTGCTTTGCCAATGGCTTACCGACCCGGGCTTCAAACGCTGACTTCTTCATAACCCGCGATTGGTCGAAGTCCCACACGTGGGTTGTCCCTTCCACCAACGCAAACCGACGCAGAACGTGTTCAAGCGTCAACACCT
Source organism: Pseudomonas sp. RIT-562 (assembly GCF_026241895.1). Classification (GTDB taxonomy): domain Bacteria; phylum Pseudomonadota; class Gammaproteobacteria; order Pseudomonadales; family Pseudomonadaceae; genus Aquipseudomonas; species Aquipseudomonas mandelii_F. The sequence continues at coordinate 149,726 of NZ_JAPJIV010000002.1, forward strand.
CCCCCGCCCCCCCAATAGGAGCCGGAGCGGCCTCGCTGGTGGCGTCGACTGTATAGCTCGGCTCGCTCATATCAGCGGATGGGGTCGGGGGAAGATCCTCCGGACCAGGTCGTGACGAACGCTGCATGCCCAACATTCGCGCAGCATCCTTCACCGCCTTCAATTGATCGCCGCCGTGCTCGAGTAAACAGAACACCTCGAATGCATCATTCTGATGCCCGTTCGCGAGCGGATCGGCGCCGTGGTGCGAATACACCTTGTCTTCGGTGATTGTTACACCCGGCAGGCCGGTGCTGCTCTGCGGATAAAGCCACTTGCTGCCCCGCTTGATGTAACCGTGCGTGCGCAGCAATTCCTCAACGTTGTGGCAGCGGTTGAACTCATCGATCACCGACGGCTGTTTCCCCGCTGTAGGTGCTGAACGCTTGTTGACCTTCGCCGGCAGCGTGGTTGCCTTGATCGCCCATGGGCACGCTGCCTCGGCATCACGCTTGAAGAATTCCCAGTTCTGCCAAATCGTCAAAAGATCGCTGGTCAACGTCGGTAGACCATAGGTGCCGTTTGGCGGCGTTCTCCAAGTATATGGCTTGCCGGTACCCGGATGAATTGAAGGCGGGAACACGTCCTGCACCAACCCAGCACGCAGTTCGAACACCGTGAAGCGCTTGTACTCATCGGCCTCCGCGCGCGCCTCAGCTTCCCCTGCAGCATCGCCCTGCTCTTTCGCAGCCTTGGCTTTTTCCATCAGGCCTTTGTGAATAGAACCGTCGGGGTCTTTTTCATTTGGCCAGGAAAGAGAATGCCGGGTCAGCTCAATGCCTTCCGGCAGTTTGAACAGCACCCGGAAGCGCGCTGGGTTACCAACAATGGTCGGATACACCGACGCCATGGCATCCAAATCGACACCCAGCAGCTCATACAACACATGCCGCGTCCACTGAACGTCGTCGACATCCAGCGAACAGACACGGCTAGGCCCAAGCACGACGCCAAGGTTGTGATTAGGGTTTCGTTGCCAGAATGCTTCAGCCGTGGCGGCATCAGTAATGTAGCCACCGGGTTTGTTCCACCCTAAGCCTTTTGGGGCTTTCTCACCTGGTTCAATGGATACCAGGGCGAGGTTGAAAGTATCGATGTAACGTTTTGCCCATGTGGCGATGGCTATTCCTTTGGCCGGTTCAATCATCGCCGGGCCTCCCGCAACCCCTGACAATCGACACAGGTTTGGCAACCCGCAATCGTCTGCTGTCGAAGCACCGGAATAGCATCGTCGCAATCCGCACAAAACTGGGCGCTGACACGGCTTGATGGCGCAACACGGATACGCTGAAGAGCAACGTCGAGCAGGTATTGCGCCTGGTCGTTGGCGCGATCGATTTCGTCAGCCATGGTTGCGATCCTCCATTGCCTGACGAGCACCCGCCATGATGCCTAGGACTTCGCGGATCACGTCCATGCCCTGCTTTTCAAGATCGAGAACTTCGTGGAGCTCCCACACGTTGTCGGCGGCACCGTCGTGCATCGCAGCTACAAATTCACCGGTTTCGCCGAGCAACTTACCGACGGCCTTTAAAGCATCGCGTGTTGCTGGCACTGGCACCGGGCGGTACCAGACAGCACCTGCTGGACGCATCAGTGCATCGAGCAAACGAGAGTCGCCTGTGAGCCTGATCAACTCTTCAAGTTCATCGGGATTCAGCCAACGGCGCTCTTCATCAAGCTTGAGTTTCTTCTGGAGAGTGTCGTTGTCCAACACCATGTCAAAGGCAAGGGCGGTGATTCCGCCCTTGTAGTCTCGACCAGCCCGATAGATCGCCTGGCGCAATGGAAGGACCGGACCCGCGTCCGGCAATAGATCTGTTCGACTCATAACCGTAAATCCCCTGTTTACGGTGTAGCCATAAGATGGGGTAGTCCCTATCCTACAACCACGACCGATGTGCATGTGCTGTGTGTCGTCGTCGCTGGGCTGGGGGATCTTTGGTGAGAGGCCCCAGCCCGGCACCTTTTTAAGCCGCTTTGGAACCGCGTAGATAAGCCCAGTCAATGTCTGCACGAAGTTGCTCGCAAGTGACTGAACCTGCCGACTCTCGCTCGATGCCGACAGCCAACGCGGCGCCAGCACGGCGGTTACCGTAGGCGACCTGCTTCAGCTGGCCTACCGAAGTACCGCACCGGCTGGCGAATGCTTCCAACGCCGCCTTATCAAGACTTTTCAAATATTCGTGCAAGGTCATAAGCACCCCCTTCTGGACGCTGAGATTAGCAATTGCTAATGTTTTGAGCAATAGCAAAACGTAATTTACTGTTTGCTAACGGAAAGCGATGATTGGGGAATGGATATAAAGAAATTGCGAATTCAAGCTCTGCGAAACTTGATGGGTGAAAAAACCCAGAAAGAGTTCGCTGAGCAACATAATCTGGACGCCTCCTACCTCTCGCAGCTGCTCAACGGGCATAGAACGCTCGGCGAAAAAGCGGCCGCAAATCTCGAGGCGAAAATCGGCCTTCCTGAGGGAACGCTCAGGGCTCCATTTGTCCCAATGCACGACTCCACGGATGGACACCAGCAACAGGCATCGGAGGATCAGGCGGTTAAGAGTAACGCCGACTTCCTGGGCCCCATCGACGTTTGGGACGATGACACTCCATTAGATGATGACGAGGTTTACGTGCCGTTTCTTAAGGAAGTTGAACTGTCCGCGGGAAGCGGTAGGACGGCAGTTCAACAGTCTCATAAGCAAAAACTTCGATTCGGCAAAAGGACTCTGAGACGCCAAAACGTCCAAGCCAATGAAGCCGTATGCGTAACGGTTAACGGCAACAGTATGGAACCCGTGCTGCCCCACGGAAGTACCGTCGGAGTTGACCAAGGCTGCACGACTATTACAGATGGAAAAATGTACGCCCTGAATCACGGCGGCCAGCTACGCGTGAAAACGTTGTACCGCCTACCTGGTGGGGGCCTGAGAATGCGCAGCTACAATCGGGATGAGCATCCCGACGAGGAATACAGCGCGCTGGAACTGGTAAAAAACGAAATCATCGTTATTGGTAAAGTCTTCTGGTACTCCGTTTTGTTGTAGTCCTCCCAGCATCAAAGAACCCGCCAAGTGCGGGTTTTTTTTGCCCATCACAAAATTAAATTAGCATCTGCTATTGCATGTTTATTTAGCTGTTGCTAATTTTGCACTCGTATCTACCTCTCACCAAAGAGTACGAGCCATGCAAACCACACAGCACAGCGGTACCCGCTGCCCGGTTTACCTGCATCCATCCGCATGCAGCAGCCGCACCGCAGTCGAAGCCATTCAGCGCCGCACTGGGCTACTGGTTATCGCTAATCCAAAAGGCCGCATAGCGACCGTCACGCCATTCGATGCCACCAATGTCGCCGATGACAGCAACTGGCCGTTCGGAGGCGATGCAGCATGAATAGCTACCTGATCCCACTCGCTAAACAAGAGTTACTGCATCACATGCTGCAGGTGGGTGGCGCTGCTGTGTGCCCACTTCACCGGCCAGAACAAACCATCCACGCCAGCTTTGAGGTTGAGCTTACCGACTGCAGCGCACTCATCAGCGTGGACTTCGGCGATCACACCGGCGAACTGACCCTCAAGCGCTCAGATCGCGCCAATCATCTGCACCTTCGGGATTTCATCCAGGACATCGCGAACGGCCGCATTGAGTCGGCAGCGCCTACGCCGCCAGAGCAACCCGGTAGCGCAGCGCAAATCCAGCAAATGCTTGCCGAGTCGGAAGCGCTGCTGAACAACGTTCGAAAACTGCTCGCAGCCTGAGGACAGTGCCGTGAATCGCACTTTGGATCAAACGGCCGCCGTGCTCGGCCTCAAGCCCCGCGCCTTCCGCACCAGGTTGCGGGAACTGCGCATCCTGACCAATGACGGCGACCTGGCTAGCCATCACCGCGACAGGGGCTATTTGTTCTCGGATCCGCGCAGCGTCCAGATCGGAAACACCAACCGCTACAGGCATTACGCCGTAGTAATGGTGAGGGAAGAAGGCGTCGAGTGGATCGCTAAAAAACTGAATATCACCATCACGCACAAGGACGCCGCAGCATGAGCCAGAACGCTATTACCCAAGCCATCGGCGCACTGAAGCTGGTTCCGATGTTCCTCAATCACCCGACCGTCATCAGCCGCGCCACGCTGATTGGCGCATCAGCCGAAGCCGTGCAGCTGCTGGAATCGTTGCCCCCGGTCAGCGCCGAACTGGCCGAAGTATTCCGCTGCGTCGACGCGGTCATCGGCGAAGGGCAAGTCGCCTACGTCACCCCGACCAAATCACCGGAATACCCCTTCGGCGCCGTTGTCGCTGACCAACGCGGCAACGTCTGCGCAGCCGCCATGGGCAAAAGCAAAGAAGGACTCGCCGAATTGATCCGCCTCAAGTTGCTGCCCCCATTGGAGGGGTTCGGGGAGGACGCGGCATGAGCAGCACCCTCGACCAACTTCGGCGCCAGTTCGCAACACCGTGCCCGACGCTCGCAGCCGTTCGCGAGCACTACTTCTCGCACATCCGAACCGACCGCCACTTGCTGACCGAGATCAAGAAGGGCCGCATCAAGCTCACGGTCAAGCGCCTGCACGGCTCCACCCGAGCCAAGCCGGTGGTTTACCTGCACGACCTGGCCGACTACCTCGACGCCCAAGCGTTGACTGCAGCTGCCTGACTCACCGGTGGCCCTTGCCGTTCAGGGGCAAACAACTCGCACTCAATGAGGCACAGCACATGAAACCTACAGACACAGCCGAATTCATCGGCGAACTCAACGCAGGCGTCTTCGCGAACCAGATTGGTCACGCCCTATCCGAAGTGGCATCGGGTGTCGTCGACAACGGCAAGGTCGGCTCGGTCACGCTGACTTTCACCCTGAAGCAGATCGCCGACAGCCACCAGGTAACGGTCAACCACAAGCTCACCTACAAGGTGCCAACCAAACGCGGCAGCCGTAGCGAAGACACCACCCTCGACACGCCAATGCACGTCAACGAGGGCGGGCGGCTAACCCTGTTTGCCGAAGCTCCACGCGCCGGGCAACTGTTCAACCGAGACGCCGCACCGATTCACGCCAAGTCTTAAACCACCCTGCTCCAGTCCTCTCACCAAAGGGAAATAGATCCAATGGAAGCCAAAGCAATTCAGTTGATTCAAGACACTGCTGTACTGGCCTACGCCAAGCCGCTCAACACCTTCACCCCGTCGTTAGTGCTGCCGTCCGACCAGAAGATTCACAGTATCGAGAAATTCCAAGCTGCTCGCAGCCGGTTCCGTGGCGCGCTGACCACCCACTCACTGCTGGATTTCGGTAACTACGTGATGGACCAAAGCACCGGGTCCACAGCCGCTGGTTTTGTAGACGCTGAAGCTATGGCATGCACCGTAATTTTCAACCTGGGCGACACAAAAACACCGGGGCACGGTGATTTCACGGCCACTCTGAACCTGAGAAAGACCGCAGCATTCCGTGCATTAGAACGTGCAGCCTCTATCCAATTCGCGCAGAAAGACCTTAGCGACTGGATCGAGGACTGGGCATCAAACCTCCAGGCACTTGCCGCTGACGACAGTCAAATCGATCTACGCAAAGCCGCAAGTGCCATCCGTTCCATCAGCATCGAGCAAGCACGCAAAAGCGAACACGTTGTTGGAGACCTGAGCGCATCCCGTTCAGCAATGGACCAGATCGAGGCCAAATCCTCTGAAGGGCTGCCCGCCGAATTCCTGTTCACCGTCGAGCCATACGAAGGGCTGAAGGTCCAGATCATCCGCCTTCGCGTTGCCGTACTCACTGGTGGCGACAAACCCCTGCTGCGCCTGCGCTGGATTGGCGAAGAACAATTGCGCGAAGACCTCGCCCAAGAGTTTAAGGATGTCGTTCAACAGGAAGTTGGTGGCGGTGCAAATCTGACTATCGGCAGCTTCCACCTGGGCTAACACGCAAGGCAACACCCCGCTGCCTTCCTCTCACCAAGATCACGGCGGCGGGCACTACCGAGGAACACAGCACATGCAGACTCGCGAAGACCGAAAACAGGAAGTAAGAGACTCTGTAATCGGCGCATTCCCTGAGGCAGAAATCGTATTAGTGAACGACGACAAAGAGTTGTGCGTCCACTTTCGATTTCCCGGCTGCAGCGGGATAGCGTCTTGGAAGTACGGCGACGACAACGTAACTCTGGATAAACAAGACGAACAGGCATGGCTCGCTTACCGGAAAGCCTGCAAGCACCGGCCGAGCTGCACGAAGGCCACCCCATGACCGCCCTTCGCCGAACAGTCCGAATTCGTCGCGGGCAAATGCCGCCTCTCGATTTACAAACCATCTGCGACAAGTGCAACAAGTCGCGGGCACATGGCAACCATCAAGCATGCAGCAAACAGCGCCAGGCAGAAGGCATCGCACGGCGCCAAGGGGAGCATCGCCAATGAGCCTTCCACGCTGGGTAATGATCAACCGTGCATCCGAACTCACTGGTTATAGCGAAGACGCCATTCGCCATAAAGTGAAGAACGGAACCTGGGCCCAAGGTCGCATCTGGCGCAAAACTCCAGACGGCCGCATTGCAATCAACATGACGGAGTACGACAAATGGGCCGAGAGCGCGCCGCAGCAAGCGGCTTAGAAGCCGAGCTGGCGAAACACAAAGGCATCGAGTTGCACGGCGGGAATATACGGATCGTATTTATGTGGCGGCGAATTCGGTGCCGTGAGTCCCTTGGCCTTCCGGTTACAAAGGCCAACATTAAACATGCTGCCCTACTCAGGGCCGCAATCACTCATGAAATCAAGACGGGCCGTTTTGATTACAGCCGTCACTTTCCAGGTTCGAAGAATGCGACGGCTTACAGCAACGTTAAGGACGAACGGTTGGCAGCACTCATGGCCCGCTATAAACCATTGAAGGCCGTCGACATAACTCCTATGACCGAAGAAAAATACCGTTATGCATTGGATATCTGTACCGAACTCATTGGTCCGGACCGTTTGGCGGGAATACTTCTGCCCGAGGATATTCAGTTGCTCAGGACGCAACTGATCTCCACAAGAGCACCGTCGACTGCGAATCATTATCTAGCTACATTCGCGGGTTTTTTGACTTGGTGCGAGATGAATGGCTATTGCCGCGAAGGGTTGTCTGCGGCGTGTATCCGATTCGCGATGATAGGGCGCGAACCAGATCCGCTGACTAAGAAAGAATTCGAACAGCTTCTCAGCAAAGGCTGCCTCCATCCACAAGACTCGGCGGCCATTACTCTTGCGGTTTACACGGGCATTCGTCCGGGCGAGCTGTGCGCCTTAGCAGTTGAAGACATCGACCTCACTGCGGGTCAAATTAACCTCACCAGGGCAATCACTGCGGACGGCTCTTTCAAAGTCCCCAAGACTGGAAAGCCTCGCGTGGTCCTCTTGATGCCACCGGCTGTTGATGCCTGCAAAATACTGATGGGACTGGTCGCCGACCACTTACCACATACGATCAAAGTCTATATGAATCGTCACGAAAGTCGCCTCGAAACGGTAACACCTCTATTGTCCCCAACAACACAAGCTCGGAAAAAAATCATCAACCCGTGGTTTATCCCAACATCATGGAATACAAAGTGGGCGGCCATACAAAAAAGAGCGGGGATCCGGCCTCGCCGTGCTTACCAAAGTAGGCATACTTATGCTTGTTGGTGTCTAACCGCACGTGGAAATTTGGCTTTTATCGCAAAACAAATGGGACACAAAGATTTTACTATGCTCGTGGATGTCTACGCTAAATGGATGGACGATGAGTCGACAGCTGAACTGGAAAGAATATGGAATCAACTCTCCAGCTCAGTGCTACAGAAGGATGTCACTGCCAGCAGGCACACTGTTTAAAGCCTACAAACCATGGACTTCATGCAAGAATTCTTTTCCAACAACTCGAGCTCGCTCAAAATGAAGCGGCACTCCTGCAAATCGACTTACAGAACCTATAACTTCCTCAGGACGAAATCGTGCAGCGGAACCAATATTTGCTTTCATCCTGGCTGCATGTTCTACGCTAAGTTCCTTTTCAAAGATCTCAAATATGCGTTTCTGCCACTTCAAATCCTCAGGCCTAAACTTCCAGGTGCCTACATCTACTATGGCGAGCCCATACAGGTGAAAAAAAGCCAACACAAACGTCGCACAGGTGAGCCCCCGGCCACCATCCGCCATAAATGCCAGATCAATATCGAACGATTCAGAACCGTCGTAATCGAAATTGTAAGGTATCTTCGTACCAGTTTGCTTCCACATGCGCTGAGCTAACTCTGCCAATAAATCCAACTCATCAGAAGAGAAATCATCACACGGCACCAACAGATATTCAGGTTCGAGGAGGTCATTACGAAAATCGTAGTTACCTCCCAAGTGGAGCAACCTCAAGTCAGTAGAACCGATATCAGTGAAAACAATAGCAGCATGATTCCAACCTGGTGCGAACTCCCTAAATGCCACACCAAAAACTTTGACACTTCCGAAGAAAGAACTGTCAGGCAAAGTTCGAAATGCGAGATGCGGACAGACCCCGCAAAGCACGGGTTGGATCCTGCCCAGAATTCGCGAGATGCGCATAGACCACCTGATACAATAATTTCCAGTTCGACAACTTATCTTTCGCCTGAAATGACGACCTTAAAAAAGCTACGTTAGTTATAGGTCGTAGCCGTTTCGGATCAACTCCAGCTAATAAGTTATCTAATGTCAGATAGTCACCTACATCTACCAAGTCTTCTACAGCGTCAACTACGCCGCGCAATGCAGTCCGACTTTGACTTGAATCTATCAGCGCTGCAGCGTCATTCCAGTAGATATATTCAAGACGCTCACTCACAAGACGAACTTTTGTTTCGTCATTAGTGGAAGGCGAAACCTTTTTCTTCACCTTGACTGGCGAAACAATCTGTGTGGCACGACTCGCACTTGGAGCATCCGTAGTTGCAATCGAAGCATTTTTCGCCCCTTTCCATCGGCGCAGCGTCGGAACAGCATCTATGGAACTTGAGGAAAAGCCAAATTGATCCAGCCACGGTTGATTGTTAGCACCTACTGCAACGATATGCGCATAGCATCTATCAGTGCTAAACGAACTATGATCAACTTGATAATCCATATCAACTTACCTCAGCCAAGGTGTTCTTCAGCTCCGCAAAAAGACCTTCAACTATTTTTCCGTAAGAGTCCTGATGCGGTAATTGAGCGGTCATTGCAGTATTAAGATCCAGATCAAGCTGAAGTGCATACTTAACCTCTGCGCTATTATCATTAGTAATGATCTGCCCTTCAGCCGGCATAAACTGAAGAAAGTGCATAGTTAACTGCGTCCACTTACAAATCCTATTAATCTCAATGCCTGACGGTCGCATTTTCTTTGGTTTGTTTTGCTGAAAAACCACATCAATACATGTTTTTTCAACATCCAAGAATGGTAAAGATTTTTTCATCATTTCGAGAGTATCGGACGAGCTCTGAGTAAACGAATTTACCTTTGCGCCAACAGCGAGTCTCGCAGACTTCGGAAACCGCATTTTTACTAGACTATCTCGAAGACGATCAGCAACACACACCAAGCTCCCCATAGAAGGAAACTCTGGCGCTGCAAGGTTCACTTCAGGTGCCGCTGGACTCATAGTTACGTCAATCCGTCCTTGTTGAACGGCAACGACGAGATGGCTACCTTCCCACACGCCCTCTTCGTTTCGAGTTCCTAAGGCTTTTTTCGTCGTGATCGAATCGGCATCCCGACCAGTGATTGCCGACCACGTGATCAAATTCGCGGAGGTATCAGGGCACCCTAAAAAGGTGAATCTAAGGGATTCGGTTTGCCAATCAAGACTTTGAGTCATAGGATTCACTGGATTCGATGGTCGACGCTTTACGGTATTTGTTAACACCATTTCATAGGTGATGACACCTAACGGGCGAGTGTAGCTAAACGTGCAAGATTTTGCATAGGAACATCACTTTTGGCTCCTGCTCACCGATCAGATTGAAAGCCGATCAATCTCGATGCTCGCGCCAATGGGATCTTCCATCAGATATAGTAAGCAATAAGCCCCATTTTTGCCCCATGCTTTCAACCGAGCAAACTTAAGTACCTGATGAATAAAGCTATTTCTGATCTGTCCTCCCACACGCCGATGATGCAGCAGTACTGGCGCCTGAAAAACCAGCATCCCGACCAGCTGATGTTCTATCGCATGGGCGATTTCTACGAGATCTTCTACGAAGATGCGAAGAAGGCCGCCAAATTGCTGGACATCACCCTGACCGCGCGCGGGCAATCTGCCGGACAGGCGATCCCCATGTGCGGGATTCCTTACCATGCGGCGGAGGGTTACCTGGCGAAGCTGGTGAAGCTGGGCGAATCGGTGGTGATCTGCGAGCAGGTCGGTGACCCAGCGACCAGCAAAGGCCCAGTCGATCGCCAGGTGGTGCGGATCATCACGCCGGGTACGGTCAGCGACGAGGCGCTGCTGGATGAGCGCCGCGACAACCTGATCGCGGCGGTGCTGGGCGACGAGCGCCTGTTCGGCCTGGCCGTGCTGGATATCACCAGCGGCAACTTCACGGTGCTGGAAATCAAAGGCTGGGAAAACCTGCTGGCCGAGCTGGAGCGGGTCAATCCGGTGGAGCTGATGATCCCGGACGACTGGCCGAAGGATCTGCCGGCGGAAAAGCGCCGCGGGGTTCGTCGCCGTGCGCCGTGGGATTTCGAGCGTGATTCGGCACTGAAAAGTCTGTGTCAGCAGTTTTCCACCCAGGACCTGAAAGGCTTCGGTTGCGAGAACCTGACCCTGGCGATCGGCGCGGCCGGCTGCCTGCTGAGTTATGCCAAGGAAACCCAGCGCACTGCCCTGCCGCATTTGCGCAGCCTGCGCCACGAGCGCCTGGACGACACGGTGGTGCTGGATGGCGCCAGTCGGCGCAACCTGGAGCTGGACACCAACCTGGCCGGTGGCCGCGACAACACTTTGCAATCGGTGGTCGACCGCTGCCAGACCGCCATGGGCAGCCGCCTGCTGACTCGCTGGCTGAACCGACCGTTGCGCGATCTTAATGTGCTGTTGGCGCGCCAGACTTCCATCACCTGCCTGCTCGATGCCTATCGATTCGAACAGCTGCAACCGCAGCTCAAGGAAATCGGCGACATCGAACGCATTCTCGCGCGGATCGGCCTGCGCAACGCCCGTCCGCGGGACCTCGCCCGCCTGCGTGACGCGCTCGGTGCGCTGCCGCAACTGCAGGTAGCGATGGCCGAGTTGGAAGCGCCACACATCATTCAACTGGCCGCAACCACCAGCACCTACCCGGAGCTGGCGGCATTGCTGGAAAAAGCCATCATCGACAACCCGCCTGCGGTTATCCGCGACGGCGGTGTGTTGAAAACCGGCTACGACAGCGAGCTCGATGAGCTGCAGTCCCTGAGCGAGAACGCCGGGCAATTCCTGATCGACCTGGAAGCGCGAGAAAAGGCCCGCACTGGCCTGTCGCACTTGAAGGTCGGCTACAACCGCATTCACGGCTATTTCATCGAATTGCCGAGCAAGCAGGCTGAATCAGCGCCAGCGGATTACATACGACGCCAGACCCTCAAGGGCGCCGAGCGTTTTATCACTCCGGAACTCAAGGCTTTCGAAGACAAGGCGCTGTCGGCCAAGAGCCGCGCCCTGGCCCGCGAGAAGATGCTGTACGAGGCATTGCTCGAAGACCTGATAGCGCAGCTGCCACCGTTGCAGGATACCGCTGCGGCACTGGCCGAGCTGGACGTGCTGAGCAACCTCGCCGAGCGCGCGTTGAACCTGGACCTGAATTGCCCACGCTTCGTCGACGAACCATGCATGCGCATCAGCCAGGGCCGCCACCCGGTGGTCGAGCAAGTGCTGACCACACCGTTCGTGGCCAACGACCTGAGCCTGGACGACAGCACCCGCATGCTGGTAATCACCGGTCCGAACATGGGCGGTAAATCCACCTACATGCGCCAGACCGCCTTGATCGTGTTGCTGGCACACATCGGCAGTTTCGTTCCGGCGGCCAGTTGCGAGCTGTCGCTGGTCGACCGCATCTTTACGCGGATCGGCTCCAGCGACGACCTGGCCGGCGGCCGTTCGACCTTCATGGTCGAGATGAGCGAAACCGCGAACATTCTGCACAACGCCACCGAGCGCAGCCTGGTACTGATGGACGAAGTTGGCCGCGGCACCAGCACGTTCGACGGCTTGTCACTGGCCTGGGCTGCAGCCGAGCGTCTGGCGTTCCTGCGTGCCTACACCCTGTTCGCCACGCACTATTTCGAGCTGACGGTCCTGCCGGAAGCCCAGCCCCTGGTCGCCAACGTCCACCTCAACGCTACCGAACACAACGAACGCATCGTGTTCCTGCACCACGTGCTGCCAGGGCCTGCCAGCCAGAGTTATGGCCTGGCCGTGGCGCAATTGGCCGGTGTACCCAGCGAAGTGATCCTGCGTGCCCGCGAGCACCTTGGCCGCCTGGAAGCCACGGCCTTGCCCCACGAAGCCCCTAAGCCCGTCAAAGGCAAACCGGCCGCACCGCTGCAGAGCGACATGTTCGCCAGCCTCCCGCACCCGGTGCTGGATGAACTGGCCAAACTCGATCTGGATGACCTGACGCCCCGCAAGGCTCTCGAAATGCTCTATGCACTAAAGACACGGATCTAACGCACTTGCTTGCAAGCTGTTAGAATCTCGCGCGGTTTGGGATGCTGCAGGCTACAGCCTGGCCTGCAGACTATCGCTCCCGAACCTGGCGACCCCAACGTGAAGGGGCTCCGCTGCCGCCGCCTGAGGAGAAAATTAGAAATGACCTTCGTCGTCACCGACAACTGCATCAAGTGCAAGTACACCGACTGCGTAGAAGTCTGTCCGGTGGACTGCTTTTACGAAGGCCCGAATTTCCTGGTGATTCACCCGGATGAGTGCATCGACTGCGCGCTGTGCGAACCAGAGTGCCCTGCTGTGGCCATCTTCTCCGAAGATGAAGTTCCGGCCGGCATGGAAAACTTCATCCAGCTGAACATGGAATTGGCCGAAGTCTGGCCGAACATCACCGAACGCAAGGATCCACTACCGGATTCTGCGGCATGGGATGGCAAGCCAGGCAAGATCGAACACCTCGAACGCTGATCTGATCGCGTTCCCGAAAAGGCCCCTTGTGGGCCTTTTTGCTTTTCTGCGGTCTGTGGGAGCAAAGCTTGCTCCCACAGACCAGTCCACCGCTTCAGCAGTTGCAAGCTGCCTGACGATTTGATACCAGTGACGCCCCCAAAGCGTAACTAGAGGCCCGGCATGAAGTTCACCACGATCTCCGTTGCGCGAAAACTCAAGTTTTACCAATTGGTAGTGTTTGATCAGGTGCTGCAGAGCGGCTCACTGGTGCGTGCCGCCCATGCGCTCAACCTGACTCAACCCGCGGTGACGAAGATCATTCACGAGCTGGAATCGTACTTCGATGCGCCGTTGCTGATTCGTGGCAATCGCGGGGTGACGGCCACAGAACTGGGTGAACTAGTGGTGCGGCGGGCCAAGTCGTTGCTGGCGGAGTTGCGTTCACTGACGGACGAGGTCAATGCCTTTCAGGAAGGTACGTCCGGGCATGTCATGGTGGGCACTCTGATTTCCGCTTCAACCTCCCTGCTGCCCAGGGCCATGCAGCTGCTCAAACAACAGGCGCCCGGTGTGCTGGTGTCGTTGCGGGTGGGGCAGATGGACCAGTTGTTTCCGGCACTGGCGGTAGGGGAAGTCGATCTGGTGGTGGGCCGGGTGCCTGACGATTGGCGCTGGCGCAACGAGTCACCGATGCTCGATGTTGAAGTGCTGTATGCCGAAGAGTTGAGTGTGGTGGCCGGCGCCAGCCATCCACTGCACGAGCGCTCGCCCGTCAGCCTGGCGGACTTGCACGAGTATCCGTGGGTGCTGCCGACTCGCGATTCACTGCTGCGGCGTACCGCAGACAAGTTGTTCGCCGAAGCCGAACTGGCGACGCCGGGTAACGTGGTCGAGTCGCTGTCTATCCTCACCAACATCACCCTGATGCAAGATCAACAAACTGTCGCGCTGATGCCGTTCGAGGCTTCGCAACAATTCGTCAGCGCCGGTTTGCTCAAGGCGTTCGACCTGGGTGAACCATTGCAGTTTGGCGATATTGGTTGTTTCTTCTCCAACACGCGGGCGTTAGGCCCAGCAGCACGGTTATTTCGCGAGTGCCTGAATCAGGCCCGTTGCGAGTCTGATGAGCGCCAGCCACCGGCCATTTGAGATGCCACTTCAGGTATTCCATTTAGAAATATCAAGGCCAAACATTTTTATTATTCACTAATATCTACTCTCCCTACACTCCCTCCGACTACCCATGTTTTCCGGAGGTTGATGTGTCTGCACCCTTGCAGTTGCTGCGTAATTACGTCTCGGGCGAGTTTGTCGCTTGCGAGCAGACCTTCCCCAATATTTCGCCCATCGATGGTCGGACACTCAGCCATGTCTGTGAAGCCGACAAAGCGCTGGTCGACCGCGCTGTAGCGGCGGCCAAAGCCGCGCAGCACGGACCTTGGGGTGACTACAGCGGCAGTCAGCGCGCCGAAGTATTGCACCGTATCGCCGACGCCATCGAACGTCGTTTTGAAGAGTTTGTCGCCGCCGAAGTTGCCGATACCGGGCGCCCGGTACAACAGGCGCGCACCCTGGATATCGCCCGCGGAATTCACAACTTCCGCACCTTCGCCGAGCTGATCAATCAGGCTGGGAGTGAGTGTTTCGAGATGCGCGCCGCCGATGGCAATGACGTGTTCAGTTACTCGGTGCGCAAGCCCCACGGCGTCGTGGCGATCATCTCGCCATGGAACCTGCCGATGCTGCTGTTGACCTGGAAAGTTGCCCCGGCGCTGGCGTGTGGTAATTGCGTGGTGATCAAACCGTCGGAAGACTCGCCCTCCACAGCTACGCTGCTCGCCGAGGTAATGCACGAAGTTGGCTTGCCCGCTGGCGTGTTCAACCTGGTGCACGGTTTCGGGCCGGGGTCGGCCGGCGAATTCCTGACGCGTAACCGGGATGTGGATGCCATCACCTTCACCGGCGAGTCGCGCACCGGCGAAACCATCATGAAGGTCGCTGCTGAAGGTGTACGGGATGTGTCTTTCGAACTGGGCGGCAAGAACGCAGCCGTGGTGTTCGCCGACTGCGATTTCGATGCGGCGGTGGCCGGCGTTCTACGGTCCAGCTTCACCAATTCCGGCCAGGTATGCCTGTGCTCGGAACGGGTGTATGTCGAGCGGCCCATCTTTGAGCGCTTCGTTGCGGCGATGAAAACCGGCGCCGAAGCGTTGAAAATCGGCTACCCCGATGAACATGACGTGAACATGGGTTCGCTGATTTCCCACAAGCATCGCGACAAGGTGTTGAGTTACTTCGAACTGGCCCGCAGCGAAGGCGCAACAGTGGTCACCGGCGGCGGCGTGCCGCGCTTTGACGATGCGCGCGACAACGGCGCCTACGTGCAACCGACCATCTGGACTGGCCTCAACGACGACGCGCGATGCGTGCGCGAAGAGGTGTTCGGCCCGGTTTGCCACATCGCCCCGTTCGATACGGACGACGAGGTCGTGCAACGCGTCAACGACTCGGCTTACGGCCTGGCAACTGCCCTGTGGACCCGCGACTTGAAGCGTGCTCACAAGGTTTCACGGCGCTTCGAGGTCGGCATGGTCTGGGTCAATACCTGGTTCCTGCGCGACTTGCGCACTCCGTTCGGCGGCACGCGCCTGTCGGGCCTGGGACGTGAAGGCGGCCGCCACTCCCTGGATTTCTACTCGCAAATCACCACCATCTGCGTCAACCCTTGAGCCTTGGAGTTTCGCCCATGCATGCAGCTCTTATTGAAGCGGCCAGTCGGCTGCGCCAGGCCGAACGCGGCGGGCAACCGTGCGCGCCAGTTCGCGAACTGATCGCCAGCGCCCTCGCCGCCGACCCTTGCGCCGACCCGGTCGCCCTCGCCTACGCCGTGCAGCAGTACAACAACAGCGCGGCCATTGAAGCCGGCCAGCGTCCGGTGGGGCGCAAAATCGGCCTGACTTCGCGCGCCGTCCAGCAACAGCTGGGAGTTGATCAACCGGACTTCGGCCAACTGTTCGCCAGCATGGCCCGTGGCGACGATCAGCCGATTACCTGGCTCGACACCCAACAACCAAAGGTCGAGGCGGAAATTGCCTTGGTGCTGGAACACGACCTGTGCCACGAACACCACACCCTCGCCGATCTGATCCGCGCAACCGCGTTCGCCCTGCCGGCCATCGAAGTGGTAGGCAGCCGAATCGCCCAGTGGGACATCCGTCTGGTCGACACCATTGCCGATAACGCCTCCTCAGGCCTGTTCGTTCTTGGCAGCCGTCCGGTGCAGCTATCACAGCTGGATCTGGTGCGCTGTGGCATGAGCATGACCCGGGGCGGCGAGCCGGTGTCGGTTGGCGCCGGTGCCGCCTGCCTGGGTAACCCGTTGAACGCCGCCGTGTGGCTGGCCGACACCATGGCGCGCCTCGGTACACCATTACGCGCCGGCGACATTCTGCTGACTGGCGCCCTCGGGCCAATGGTCGCGGCGCGGCCAGGCGACGTGTTTACCGCACATATCCAGGGGCTGGGCAGCGTCACTGCTACCTTCGACCTGCAATCGTGATCGGGGAACCCAGCATGAACCAGAAACTGAATATTGCCATCGTCGGCTCGGGCAACATTGGCACCGACCTGATGATCAAGGTCTTGCGCAACGCCCGGCATTTGCACATGGCGGTAATGGTCGGCATCGACGAGCATTCCGACGGCCTGGCCCGCGCCCGGCGCATGGGCGTGGCGACTACCCACAATGGCGTCGAAGGCTTGATAGAGATGCAGCAGTTTGCCGACATCGACTTCGTCTTCGACGCCACCTCGGCCACTGCCCATGTGTACAACGCGGCCTTGTTGCGCGATGCAAAACCCGGCATCCGCCTGATTGACCTGACCCCGGCGGGGATCGGACCGTACTGCGTGCCGGTGGTGAACCTGGAACACAATCTGGATCAGCTCAACGTCAACATGGTCACTTGCGGCGGCCAGGCGACTATCCCGATGGTGGCCGCCGTATCGCGCGTCGCCAAAGTGCATTACGCCGAGATTATCGCCTCGATTGCCAGTAAATCCGCCGGCCCTGGCACCCGCGCAAACATCGACGAATTCACCGAAACCACCTCGCGCGCAATTGAGGTAATCGGTGGCGCCGCCAAGGGCAAGGCGATCATCGTGATGAACCCGGCAGAGCCGCCGCTGATCATGCGCGACACCGTGTATGTGCTGTCCGAAGATGTCGATCAGGCCATCATCGAGGCATCTATCGAAGAAATGGTTCAGGCAGTGCAAGCCTACGTGCCGGGTTATCGGCTCAAGCAACACGTGCAATTCGACGTCATCAGCGCCAGCGCTCCCCTCCTGATTCCCGGACATGGCACTTTCAGCGGACTGAAGACTTCGGTGTTCCTCGAAGTTGAGGGCGCCGCTCACTATCTGCCCGCCTACGCCGGCAACCTCGACATCATGACTTCCGCTGCATTGGCCACCGCCGAGCGCATGGCGCAGTCGATGCTGGGCGCCCGAGGAGTTTCGCAATGACTTTCAACCCTGGGAAAAAACTCTACATTTCTGACGTCACGCTGCGCGACGGCATGCATGCAATCCGTCACCAGTATTCCTTGAGCCAGGTGCAGGCCATCGCCCGCGCGCTGGATCAGGCGCGAGTCGATTCGATTGAGGTCGCACATGGCGACGGCCTGCAAGGTTCAAGTTTCAATTATGGCTTCGGCGCCCATACCGATCTGGAGTGGATCGAAGCCGTCAGTGATGTGCTGACTCACGCCAAAGTCGCGACGCTGCTGCTGCCCGGCATCGGCACCCTGCACGACCTGAAAAACGCCTACATGGCCGGGGCCCGGATCGTTCGCGTGGCCACCCATTGCACCGAAGCCGACGTATCGCGCCAGCACATCGAATACGCCCGCACGCTGGGCATGGATACCGTCGGTTTCCTGATGATGAGCCACATGATCAGCCCACAACAATTGGCTGCGCAGGCGCTGCTGATGGAGAGCTACGGCGCTACGTGCATTTACGTGGTCGACTCCGGCGGTGCGATGGGCATGCAGGATATCCGCGAGCGGTTCCAGGCGATCAAAGCCGTGCTCAAGCCGCAGACCCAGACCGGCATCCATGCCCACCACAACCTGAGCCTGGGCGTGGCCAACTCTATTGTCGCCGTTGAGGAAGGCTGTGATCGCATCGACGCGAGCCTCGCTGGCATGGGTGCCGGCGCAGGTAATGCGCCGCTGGAAGTATTCATTGCCGCTGCCGAGCGTCTGGGCTGGGACCACGGCACTGACCTCTACACCTTGATGGACGCCGCCGACGATATCGTGCGCCCGCTGCAGGACCGTCCGGTGCGAGTCGACCGCGAAACCCTGGCCCTCGGCTACGCCGGCGTCTACTCGAGCTTCCTGCGCCACGCCGAAGTAGCCGCGCACAAATACGGCATCAAAGCCGTGGATATTCTCGTCGAGCTAGGCAAGCGGCGCATGGTCGGCGGACAGGAAGACATGATCGTCGACGTCGCACTGGACCTATTGAATTCGCGCAAGGAGCAACGCCCATGAGCACCGACATTGCCTACATCGCCAACGCGCTGGATCAGGCCGCACGCAAAGCCGAGCCAGTCACCCAGTTCAGCACCCACAGCCCATTCAGCCTCGACGACGCCTACCTGATCCAACGTGCTTCGATGCGCCATCGCTACGAGGCAGGCGAACGTACGATCGGCCTCAAGCTGGGCTTCACCAGCCGCGCGAAGATGATCCAGATGGGTGTCGACAGCCTGATCTGGGGCTGGCTCACCGATGCGATGCTTGAAGAAGAAGGCGGCATCGTCGACCTGCAACGCTTCATCCATCCAAGGGCCGAACCCGAGGTGTGCTTTCTCACCAAGCGCACGATCGACCGACCGCTGACCGCGCTGGATGCGGTCGATTACCTGGAAGCCGTGGCGCCTGCGATCGAGATCATCGACTCACGTTATCAGGCGTTCAAGTTCAGCCTCGAAGACGTTGTGGCCGACAACTGTTCGTCAGCCGGCCTGGTGGTCGGCGCCTGGTCCAGAGACTTCGCCAACTTGGCCAACGCCGGGGTGCTGATGCGCGTCAATGGCCGTGTGGTCCAGGCCGGTTCCACCGCCGCGATCCTTGGGCATCCGCTGCGCACTCTGGTACAGGCTTCGCAGTTGTTGGCCAAGGCGCAAATCGCCCTGCCCGCCGGCAGCCTGATCATGGCCGGCGCCGCGACGGCAGCAGAAGCATTGTTCCCGGGCGCGCATGTCAGCGTGGAAATTGCCGGTTTCGGCGAGTGCGGTTTCAGCACTGCAGCGCAGCAAGGAGAGATGCAATGAGCAGCACCCGAGCCACCGTCGTGCCCGGCAAAGCCACACCCCGCGGACGCTTTCCTCACATCCGCCGCGCCGGTGATTTCCTCTACGTGTCGGGTACCAGCTCACGCCGTCCCGATAACAGTTTTGAAGGCGTTGAAGTCGACGCCATGGGCACCACGCGCCTGGACATCGGCGCGCAAACCCGGGCGGTGATCGAGAACATCCGCGACATTCTCAACAGCGAAGGTGCAGGCCTTGCCGACCTGGTTGAGATCAGCAGCTTTCTCGTCGACATGAACGATTTCGACGGTTACAACCAGGTTTACGCGCAGTACTTCGACGAAACCGGACCCACCCGCACCACCGTGGCCGTGCACCAATTACCCCATCCGCATTTACGTATCGAAATCAAAGCCGTGGCCTACGCCCCCCTCAACGCTTAAGGACGACTCAATGGACAAGCATCACTTCAGTCCACCCCTGAACTTCAATCGCTGGATCGAGGAACACGCACACCTGCTCAAGCCGCCGGTAGGCAATCGGCAGTTGTGGAAAGACAGCGACACCATGGTCACGGTGGTCGGCGGTCCTAACCAGCGCACCGACTTTCACGACGATCCGGTGGAGGAATTCTTCTACCAGTTCAAAGGCAACGCGTACCTGAACATCTGGGACCGTGGTCAATACGAGCGCATCGATTTGCGCGAGGGCGACATGTACCTGATGGCCCCCCATGTAATTCATTCACCACAGCGCCCAGAGCCGGGCAGCCTGTGCCTGGTGATCGAAAAAGCCCGGCCTCCAGGCCAGTTCGACGCCCTGCAGTGGTCATGCGCGCATTGCGGCACGCTGGTCAGACGCTATGAGCTGCAGCTGCAGAGCATCGTCAACGACCTGCCGCCAGTCTATGAACAGTTTTATGCCACCAGCGAAGCCGAACGACGCTGTAACGGCTGCGGGGAAATCCATCCCGGGCGTGACTGGCAGACTTGGCACCGAACTCTGGAGGCAGTCAAACGCCCATGAAAATCGACATGCATTCGCATTTTTTCCCCACCATCAGCCAGGCCGAAGCCGCCCGCCTGAGCCGCGATCGTGGCCCGTGGCTGCACGCCAGTGGGCGCACCGGCCAGATCATGGTCGGCGACAAACCGTTTCGCCCAGTACACGACGTGTTGTGGGACATGAACCGGCGGATAGAACACCTCGACGAGCAGGGCCTGGACGTGCAGGTGATGTGCGCCACGCCGGTGATGTTCGCCTACGACGCGCCCATCGAACGTGCCCTGCCCTGGGCGCAATTGATGAACGACCGTGCATTGGAAATGACCGCCGTGTCGCCGAAGCGCCTCAAAGTCCTGGCTCAGGTGCCATTACAGGACATCGACGCCGCCTGCCGCGAAGCAAGCCGCGCCAAGGCTGCCGGCCACGTGGGTGTACAAATCGGCAACCACGTGGGCAATCTTGACCTCGACCATGAAGGCCTGGTCACGTTTTTCACCCACTGTGCGCAGGACGACATTCCGGTGCTGGTGCACCCCTGGGACATGATGGGTGGCGAGCGCATGCGCAAGTGGATGCTGCCGTGGCTGGTGGCGATGCCGGCGGAAACCCAGCTGGGCATTTTGTCGTTGATCCTGTCTGGCGCCTTCGAACGCATTCCGCCATCGCTGCGCTTGTGTTTTGCCCACGGCGGTGGTGGGTTTGCCTTTCTGCTCGGGCGCGTGGACAACGCCTGGCTGCACCGCGACATCGTCCGTGAAGACTGCCCAAACCTGCCGTCGAGCTACGTCAAACGTTTCTTCGTCGACTCCGCCGTGTTCGATCCGCGCTCTTTGAAATTGCTGGTGGACGTGATGGGCGCCGACCGGGTGATGCTCGGCTCCGACGCACCGTTCCCGTTGGGCGAGCAAAGCATTGGTGCCGGTGTCATCGAACACCCTGAACTGGATGACGCGACCAAGGCGCGAATTCTGGGCAGCAACGCCCAGGCGTTCTTCGGGCTCTGAATACTACAGCGGTAAAAAGCCCCGCTGCGAGCGATCGCAGCGGGGCTTTGTCATTTAGCTATCTATCAAAACTTGTAGCGCACACCCATCTGCAACCCTTCGGGGTTTTCGTTGCGCAGCGGGCTTTCCAGGTTCCAGCTGACCGGATAACGCACTTCCGAATCGCGGTTGTGGTGGACATAGCCATACACCGCGTAGAGGTCGGTCTGTTTGTTGAAGTTGTAGATGTACGCCAGGTTGATGCCACTGGCGTCGCTCAATGCCTGGTTCTTGCGGTCATCTTTGTAGACCACACTGACCGCAATATTCTGGGTGTCCCAGAAGTTGTGCCGAACGCCCAGTTGCAGGTCACTTCCGTTGGACTCGAAATCCACCCAGGGCGCATAGGCGTAGTAACCGACGTAACGGTGATAGACCGCTGTCAGGTCAGTGGTGCCCATGGTGTAGACCACAGTGAAGTACGCGTCGGTGGCCTGCTCCATGGTGTGTTTATCCCACAGATTGCGCTGGTATTTACGGTCCACGGCGGCGGCGAAGTACCACGGGCTGTCCGCCCAATAATCGATGCTGGTGCTATAGACCACGCCGTCGCGGCTGCCGTCGTTTTCCCCCAGGGTCGCCATGCCGCGAAACTGATAACCCGCGTATCGCGGGCTGATGTACATCAGCGAATCGTTCTCCCGCCACGGTGCGTAAAACACCTGGACGTTGTTGATCAGGCTGTAGTCGTTGCCGTACAGCGGATCGGCGTAGCCATAGCTGTTGGCAGAGGGAGTGTCCTGGCGACCGGCGCTGAGAGTCCCCCAACGCTCGGAAATCACCTGGTAATAGACTTCGCGTTTACCGGTCGAGTCGTCGGAATGAGGGTTGTACATGGCTTCGTAGACAGCATTGAGTTTGATGTCATCGGTCACCTCCTGCGTCCACTTGAACTGGATGCGGTTGGCGCTCAGGCCCGCTCCCGTCAACCGATCAACGGTGTCGCCTCCCGAATGGGCGACTTCGTACGTCAGGTCGACCACCCCGGACACCTTGAACTCGGCGTAGCAAGCACCACTCATCAATGGAATGGCGAACAATAGGTTGCGCATGAAAAACTCCGGACACTGCGAAAGTGCTGGTCGGTGGCCTGTCACCAGGCCACCTCCAGACTTTTCTTATTTATTGTTATGGTGAGTCGTCAGTCACTGCGTGTTCAGTCGCGGGCTGGCCACGGTTTGCCCGGGGCGTCGAAACTCGGCTTGCCCAGCAACGGCGTCGACAATGCGTAGAAGCCATGGTTGGTGAAGACCCAGATCAAGTTGCGGTCGTACTCGGTATAGGTACCGTGGGTCAGGTTGCCCATGGCGTAACTCGCCACATTCTTGGTATCGAACGGCGGCACGAAGTACGCGCCAATAGTCGGTTTACCGGGCTGGCGCACATCGAACACCTGCACCCCGGCGTTGTAGAACGCGTACGGCAGGATGCCCTCACGGGAGATACCCGGTTGGGTGTAGTAACCCGAGCGTTTAGGCCCGAAGCTGCCTTTGCGTTGGCAGTAGTCGGTAAACGCAGCCTCCTTCGGCGGCGTCGGCCGCGGCAGCACATACTCGATGGACGGCTTTTGCGGGTTGCTGACGTTGACCGCAAAAATGTCCTTTTTGGCCTCGAAGCAATCTTCCGACAGCGGGTAGCCACTGAAATAAATGATCCCGGTTTTCTCAACCTGAGAGACGTCGATGTTGTCGCCCTCAGTACCCGCCACGCTGACCGGAAACTCCAGGTGACCGACCACTTTCATGTTGTCGGCCTGGGTGATATCCACTACGTAGAGGCCCATGCCGCCCATCGCGGCGTAGCCATATTTACCGCCCTGCTCGACGGTTTTCGGAATAAACAGCGACATGCGTGCGCCCATCCACGAAGCCCTGTTGCCAGCACGCGGGTTGGCCTTGAACACGGCTTCGTGCTGCGGGTCGCCGACGATTTGCCCTGGCACGGTGAGCATCTGCAATAGTTTCGGGTTGCCTGGGTCCGACATGTCCCAGGACTGGTAACCGGCGTTGTACAGGTCGTTGGGGTATTCGGTGAGTGCGTACTTGTCGCTGGGTGCTGCGGCCACGTACATCACATCGCCACCGAAGTAGGCAGGGATGTCCCGTACGCCGGAGCCCTGCTGCTCGCCAATCGGCGCATCCGGATGCTCGATATCCGTGGTGCGGGTGGCGATCAGTTTCCAGTCGGCCGGTAGCGGACCGTTCATCTCGTAGACCTTGAACCCCTTGAGGTGCTTGGACTTGCGGATGGCTTCAACTTTGTCCGGCTCGCGGTATTTGTCATTCAACACGCCAAAGCGCCGTACTTCGAAGGACTGGACCATGATGTTTTTGCCCAGCTTCTTGTTCCATTGAACCGTGGCCGCGCCGAACATATCGTCGGGGGCGTACGGGTTTTCTTCCGCACCCGGACCGTCCGGGCCCCAGGTCGACCCCTTGGTGAACACCAGCTTTACATCCTTGGGATGGGTGATATCGAACACCTTGAGATTGCGGCGCACGTACTGGTAGAGGTAACGCTTGCCGTCGAAGTCGACGATGTTTTGCCAGGTGTGAAACGGCTCGACCGTGATCGGGTAATACGCCTCGACGGTCATGTTCTTGATGTAGCTTTTGGTATCCCAGTAATCCAGTTCCCCTGCAAACGGCTCGCCCTCGTGACTGAATGGAGTGGCCGCCGGGTGGGTGAATTTGCCTGTCGCCTTGTCCATGCCATAGCTGCCTGGGGCGGGCATGGGTGGGGTCTTGTCCACGGACAACGCGGTCTGCTGTTTGACGAACGGG
Organism: Pseudomonas sp. RIT-562; assembly: GCF_026241895.1. Classification (GTDB taxonomy): domain Bacteria; phylum Pseudomonadota; class Gammaproteobacteria; order Pseudomonadales; family Pseudomonadaceae; genus Aquipseudomonas; species Aquipseudomonas mandelii_F. Next base: position 174,055 of record NZ_JAPJIV010000002.1, read on the forward strand.
TCAGTGATGTTGACCGGGGCCGAGCTGTCCGCGTAGACGCTGCTCCACAGCCCCAGCATTACGCAGGTGGTCAGCGCGCTTTTGAGGAACGGCGCACGGGGTTTGTTGGGGAGTCGCATTGTTTTCATTGTTCACTCCAGGGGTGGTGCCCGGTTGGGCAGTAAGGTCATTGCAAATGGTTGTGCTGAGTTGAAAAAGCGCATGCCGGTGGCGCTTACCGGCCCTACAAAATGTCGATGGGGTAATCAGTGATCAGCCGGAAATCATCCAGGTCGCCGGAGCCCTGGTCGCTGTTCGCCCGATGCCAGGCCTGGCGAGCGCGCACGCTCAAGCCTTTGGCGGGCCCGGACTGGACCACGTAGCGGACTTCCAGATTGGTCTCGTGATGTTTGCCGTGACCGCCGTAGCGTCCGGAATAAGGGCCGGTGGCTGCGATGCCACTGCCATCGATGCCCCACCCGCGCACGTAGCGACTCATGAAGGTCAGCCCAGGCACGCCGTAAGGCGCCAGGGACAGGTCGTAGCGCACTTGCCAGGACTTTTCCTGCGGGCCGTTGAAGTCGGAAAACTGCGCCGCGTTCGGCAGCTGAATCGAGGCGCCCTGATCGTTGCCGTTGCGACCATTGCGGTCTTTGTCACCCACGCCCAGGTAATCGAACGGGGTGTCACCGTCTATCTTCTGCAATCCCAGGAGCCAGCGGTGCGCGCCGTGGCGCCAGAAGGTCGACAGACCGACACTGGTGTTATTGATCTCACCGGCCCTGGCTTGACCCTCGTCGAGCGTGCGGTAGGTCGTCAGGCCGAGCCCGAACTGATTCACCGCACCGACATCGATGCGGCTTTCGAGATTGGCGTAGTACTGGTTCCAGAGGTCTTCGAAACGCGAGCCATACAGGCTGATGGACAGCCCCGGCGCCAGTTGATAACTGCCACCCAAGTAGTCGGCAGTTGGCGTGGTGACGCCGGCCATCACCGCCCACAGGTCGCCATCGGCGTTGGTAGTGACCGGGCTGGTGCCAGAGGTGAAATGCCCGGCTTGTACTTCGAGCCCCTCGACCTCGCGACTGACCAGCGACAAACCAGTGGCCGTCTGCGGCACGATACGGAAATGGCTGACGCCAAACACCGGTGTTTCCGGCCGTTGTTCGCCGTACTTCAGAATGCTGTTGGACAGACGCAGCTTCAGCGCCGCACCAGCCTTGGAATAATTATCTGCAGGTTGCCCATCATCGTGCACCGGCAAATTACCGGTGCCGGATTTGTCGGCGGGCGCATCCAGTTTTAAACCCAGATACGCAAACGCATCCACGCCAACGCCTAAATCGCCTTGGGTAAAACCGGAGGTGTATTGGCCGAGCAGGCCCTGGGTCCAGTCGCGTGCATCGCGACGCCCCTCTTCCTTGCTGCGGTTGAAGTAGGAATTGCGCAGTAATAACTCGACTGCGCTGTCCGGGACGAACCCGCGCCCAGGTGCTGTCAGCTGAGCCGCGAACGAAGGCAACGCGCACGCGCTGGCCAACAACAGAACAGTGGTTCTGGTGTGATTCATGACAACCCCATGTGTAAGGCGAGCCGAAGGTGTTTTATCGGTGCGCGCAATCGGCCGGGGCACGCAGGTGCCCGGTCGATGCATCAGCCGGAGAAAAGTGCCCGACCTCCCTGGTCAGGCGTAGCCACTTAGCGTCGCAGTGGCAAAGGCTTGGGCGCGTCCGTCAGGACGGGGGCCTTTTGCCGAAAACGCAGGAAGTAGATCAGCAGGATTACCGCAAGGAACGGCACCCCGCAGAGCAGCGTTGGGGCAAACTCTTCGGTGAACAGGGTGGTCGTCATCACCGCGAGCATCAGCAGCAATCCGCCGAGGCTGGTCCACGGGTAGCCCCACAGTTTGAAAGCCAAAGGTTGCCCGGCCTGACGGCGACGGAAAAACAGGTGCGTGAGGAATATACCTGCCCAGGTGAACATGGCCCCGAACATCGCGATGGACATCATCAAGGTGAAGGCTTTTTCCGGGTAGGCCAGGTACAACAGCGTCGCCAGGCCGATCCCTACCGATGACAGCAACAACGCAGGCAACGGCACGCCTTTACTGTTCAGACGACCAAACAATGTAGGAGCCTGGCCGGCCCGCGACAAACTGAACATCAATCGCGTGGTGATGTAGAGCTGGCTGTTCATCGCTGACAGCGCCGCGATCAGAATGACTGCGTTAAACACCGCGCCCGCATAAGGCACGCCGGTCGCCGCCATGACTGTGACGAACGGGCTCTGACCCCCGCTGTTCTGGCCCCAAGGCACAATCGCCAATACCAGAGCGATGGTCAGCAGATAAAACACCACCAGGCGCACCACAGTGATACGGAACGCACGGGTCACCGCGCGCTGCGGATCCTTGGCCTCCCCGGCCGCCACCGCGATCATCTCGATGCTGAGGTAACTGAAGAACGCGACGATCACCGCCACCCAAGTCCCCCACCAGCCGTTGGGGAAAAAACCTCGGTCATTGGTGTAGTTGGCAAAGCCGATGCTGGTATCTGCAGGAGCACCGTATACCACGTAGGCGCCCAACAGAATGAACACCACAATCGCGCAGAGCTTGATCAGCGAGAACACATATTCAATGGCACCAAACACCTTGACGCTGAATGCGTTGGCGACAATCAGCGCCATGGAAAACGCGACCATCCAGTAACCGCCGGGCACGTCCGGGTACCAGTACTTCATGTACATGGCAGCGGCGGTGATTTCCGTGCCGACCGCAAACACGATCGACGACCAATAGGCATAGCGAATCGCGAAGCCAAACCATGGGGCGACGTAGAACTCGGCGAAAGATCCGAACGATCCCGAGGTTGGGTGGCGCACGGTCATCTCCGCCAGGCAGCCCATCAACAACAAGGCAATCAGGGCGCCGATGCCATAGCTCACCAGAACACTGGGGCCGGCAAAACCAATGGCGAAACCGCTGCCCAGAAACAGCCCGGTGCCGATGGCGCCACCAATGGCGATCATCGACAGCTGACCGCTGGTGAGGCTTTGCTTCAAGCCTTTTTCGCGGTCTATCAAGTGTTCGAAGGTGCTGGTTGTTTTTGTCATTGCACTATTGCTCCGAATCGGTGGGAGGGGCTCAGGTCACTGACTTGCGGGCCAGGAACTCCGGGCGATCCCATTCTTTTTGTTCGAGGATTTCACGCAAGGCGACCACGCTGTCCCAGATATCCACATAGCGGATGTACAGCGGAGCAAAACCAAACCGCAGGATGTCGGGCGCACGGAAATCGCCGACGATGCCGCGAGCGATCAATGCCTGCATCACTGCGTAAGCCTGGTCGTGGGCGAGCGACACCTGACTGCCCCGCTGTTCGCCGTCACGCGGGGAGCGCAACTCGATGCCCAGGCCGGCCAGCTGCTGATCGCACAGGGAAATGAACAGGTCGCCCAAGGCCACGCTTTTTTCTCGAAGCATTTTCAGGTCGACGCCGTCGAACACTTCCAGTGCCGCTTCCAGGGCCAACACACCCAGTTGCGGCGCAGTGCCCGTGAGCATCCGGTCGATGGTGGGATGAGGGCGGAAGTGATGGTCGAAATCGAACGGCTTGGCATGGCCATGCCAGCCTGTGAGCGGTTGGCGAATATGCGGGATATGGCGCTCGGCGACGAACACAAACGCTGGCGCACCCGGGCCACCATTGAGGTACTTGTAGCCGCAACCCACGGCGAAGTCGGCATTGACCTCGTTCAGCGCGATGGGCATGGCGCCAGCCGAATGGCAAAGATCCCAGACCACCAGAGCGCCGACTGCTTGGGCCCGTTCGGTGATACGCGCCATGTCGTAGCGCTTGCCGGATTTGAAGTTGACATGGGTCAGCGAAACAATCGCCACCTCTTCATCCAGGGCATCGAGAATGTCGTCCGGCTCGACGCAGCGCAATTGACTGCCCGTGAGCTCGGCCACACCATCAGCGATGTAAACGTCAGTTGGAAAGTTGCCGCGCTCGGCCAGAATAACGCTGCGTCCGGGACGCAGGCGGATGGCCGCGACCAGCACCTTGAACAGATTGATCGAAGTCGAGTCGGCAACAATCACTTCGTGGCCCTGCGCGCCGATCAACCCAGCAATCTTTGCCCCAGCACGCTGTGGCGCGGGGTACCAGTCGGCATCGTTCCAGGAGCGAATCAGGCCTTGAGCCCATTCCTGCTTGAGAACTTTCTCGATCCGCGCCGGAATGTGCCGCGGCATTGCGCCCAAGGAGTTGCCATCAAGGTAGATTTCGCCCTCGGGCAAGTCGAAACGCTCACGGGAGTTACGCAATTCATCTATCTGATCGAGGTGTTCAAAGTCCGCTCGGGTGGCGGGGGTGGACGTGGACATAAACGCTCCTTCTGAGTTTTTCTTCTTCTTGTGGGGCTGACGGGCCGCCTGCTGATCGGACCCGCGACGGGGGGCGATCCTCATGGCATTGCAAACGGACCTGTAAGCCACTGCGAAGTGTCCTGATGCTAACCGCACAGGCCATTACCCGAAAATAGAAAAGCCCGCGCCAAGTATTCTCGACTGTTATAGCTGGCGGCGTCGGGCGGGGAGCTGGGGGGATGCTAGATAGGAAAGAGGCACAAATCCGTAGGAGCCTGGCTTGCCGGCGATGGCGAATGTTCCGCCGCCATCGCTGGCAAGCCAGGCTCCTACACTTGAACGGGGTGTTCGCGGGGGTTGGGGGACGGCACAAATCCGTAGGAGCCCGGCTTGCCGGCGATGGCGGTGTTATGCCGGGGGGGATGCCGCTATTTCCACACAACCCGCCTCATGCGCACAAAAAGCAGGCAAAAAAAAGGGGCGGTTTGACCCGCCCACATTTTTTTCCCTAGTCCCTGTGTTCCTTTTCATCATCCTGATGAATCGCTCCTGCGATATCCTTTCCCCTTCATCCTGAGGGGCGTGTCTATCCGTCGACACAACCCAGATACTAGACCTTACCCAGCCATGAGCAACGCATGGAAAATGCTCAAGCGCCTGAATAACCAACTCCCCAAAAAAAATATAGGCATATAAATCATATGCTTACGAAAGCCCTCAAGCGAACGCAGCCAAACATTCACCTGTAAAAATAACGAACACTTACGACAGAGTAAGCAAAGACTTACGCCACCTGACTACAAACCCGAGTCTCCCCCGCCGACTCAAATCCCGCCCACAAAAAACCCCGAACCAGTCGGGGTTCTTCGCTGCCTGCCTGCAATACGCTTATTGGAACAGCGACTCGCTCGACAAACCGTTCTTCTCCAGGATCTCCCGAAGACGCTTGAGACCTTCAACCTGGATCTGCCTGACCCGCTCCCGAGTCAGACCAATTTCCAGGCCTACATCTTCCAACGTGCTGCTCTCATGACCGCGCAGGCCGAAGCGGCGAATCACCACCTCGCGCTGCTTGTCGGTCAGCTCGGACAGCCACTGGTCAATGCTCTGGGACAGGTCGTCGTCTTGCAGCAGCTCACAGGGATCGGTTGGACGATCATCGGTAAGGGTGTCCAGCAGGGTTTTATCCGAATCCGGACCCAGCGAGACATCGACCGAAGAAACCCGCTCGTTCAAGCCCAGCATGCGCTTGACCTCTCCTACCGGTTTTTCCAGCAGGTTGGCGATTTCTTCGGGTGAGGGTTCATGATCAAGTTTTTGCGTCAGTTCCCGGGCTGCCCGCAAGTACACATTCAGCTCTTTGACCACATGGATCGGCAACCGGATTGTCCGGGTCTGATTCATGATCGCGCGCTCGATGGTCTGACGAATCCACCAGGTTGCGTAGGTCGAAAAGCGGAAGCCGCGTTCAGGGTCGAACTTCTCTACCGCCCGAATGAGTCCGAGGTTGCCCTCTTCGATCAGGTCCAGCAGCGACAGGCCACGATTGACGTAGCGCCGGGCGATTTTCACCACCAGCCGCAGGTTGCTTTCAATCATGCGCTTGCGCCCAGCCGGATCCCCACTTTGCGACAAACGCGCAAAATGCACTTCTTCTTCGGGGGATAACAGAGGGGAAAAGCCGATTTCATTGAGATACAGCTGCGTGGCATCGAGTGCGCGCGTGTAGTCAATGTACTTGTGTTGCTTCAACGACGCGGAGTGTTTGGATTTAGTACGAACGGAAGGTGGAGCTGCCCCTTCATCATTCGACACCGAATCCGTCCCGATGTCGGTCTCCATAAGGAGAACCTCATCGTCGATGTCAAACTCCGGCACTTCTTTACTGAGAGCCATTGTTATAGTCCTTTGGTGAGTTCGACCTCAAGCTCAAGCGACGCCTTTATCCTTGGCAACGCTGGAGCCTGTTCCCTCTACGCGACGGAACAGGCTGGTAACAAATCAACGACGTGGCAGGAACTGCAGTGGATCTACAGGTTTACCTTGGCGGCGAATCTCAAAATGCAGTTTCACCCGGTCTGTACCCGTTGACCCCATTTCGGCAATTGTCTGTCCGACCTTGACCTGCTGCCCCTCCCGAACCAACAGCCTGCGGTTATGTCCGTAGGCACTGACGTAGGTGTCGCTGTGTTTGATGATGACTAATTCACCGTAGCCCCTTAAGCCACTCCCGGCGTATACCACCGTCCCATCAGACGCAGCTAAAACAGGCTGTCCCAAATCTCCGGCGATATCAATTCCTTTATTCAAACTCCCGTTTGAAGAGAATTTTCCAATAAGAATGCCATTAGAAGGCCATCCCCAGCCGGTCGGGGCTGGACCTGCTGGAGGCAGTGAAGCGGGTGCCGGTTTGTTCGCGACGGACGGTACAACCACTGCAGTCGTTGGCCCCGACCCGTTAACCGGACGCTTGAACACCGTGGTTTTACTCGACGATGAAGGCGTTGAACTGGATGAACTGGAAACCGTTGAAGGCGTTGAACCGGTGCGCCCGTCGAAGCGAATCGTCTGACCCGGATGAATGGTGTAGGGCGCCGGAATATTGTTACGGGCTGCCAGTGCCTTGTAGTCCCAGCCGTAGCGGAAGGCAATGGAAAACATGGTGTCCTTGGGTCGCACGACATACTGACCCGTGGTCACTGCCGGCCGTTGAGCCACGGCCTTGTTGCGATCGACGACGCGCACGTCACTCGATTTGTTGCTGGAACATCCAACCAGCAAGGTGCTCAAGACAAGGCCAGTCACCAGGCGCTGAAAGCTCGTGATACCAATTCGCTGCGCAATGACTTTGAGACTCACCCGCCGCTCCCTTTGTGGTGGCTGAAAATTTGAAGTGCCAAGTATCGGCAGGAAATGACGCAAGTATAACGGGCCGTGCCGGCTTTACCTTAGTGAACTACCGCACACGTTTGCTGACTGACGATGAATCTGTTTAACCCGATGTTGCCGCTGTAAGACAGGAGCAATCGAATAGAATTCAGCGCGTTTAAACAAATGCTCAGGCCAGCGGCCCATTCAACAGTGGGACGAACCGGACGGCGCCCAGCACATGCCTGGAAAAACCCTGTTCTTCGCGGATGATCAGCATCAGTTGCTGGACCTCTCCCGAGCCGACCGGAATCACCAGGCGTCCACCCGGCGCCAACTGGTCGAGCAGCGCCTGGGGTACGTCCGTTGCGACCGCCGTGACGATAATGCCGTTGTATGGCGCCAGCGCCGGCCAACCTTCCCAGCCGTCGCCCCAACGAAACACCACGTTGCGCAGGTTCAATTCGACCAGGCGCTCCTTGGCCCGGTCCTGCAGGACCTTGATGCGTTCGACCGAGAACACCCGCTCCACCAACTGCGACAGCACCGCCGTCTGGTAGCCCGAGCCCGTGCCAATCTCGAGGACCTTGTCCAACGGCCCCGCCTCCAGCAGCAGCTCGCTCATGCGCGCCACCATATAGGGTTGGGAAATGGTCTGGTTATGGCCGATCGGCAATGCCGTGTCTTCGTAAGCGCGGTGCGCCAGCGCCTCATCGACGAACAAATGACGCGGAGTACGGCGAATCACCTCCAACACTTTGGCGTTGGAGAGCCCTTCGTCATACAGGCGCTGGATCAGGCGTTCGCGGGTACGCTGAGAAGTCATCCCGATGCCGCGTCGCAGAATATCGTCGTGCTCACGAGCCATTAGCGCAGGCCCTCCAGCCAGCCATCAAGACTTCTGAAGGCATCATTGAAGGTTCGGTCCAGCTGCAGCGGAGTAATCGACACATAGCCTTGCACCACCGCATGAAAATCCGTCCCCGGACCGCCGTCCTCGGCGTCTCCGGCAGCTGCAATCCAGTACCCGGATTTGCCGCGTGGGTCGACTACTTTCATCGGCGCGGCAGCCCTGGCGCGATGGCCGAGGCGTGTCAGCTGGATGCCGCGAATATGATCCAGGGGCAAATTTGGAATGTTCACGTTCAGCACCGTGCGCGGGGGCAGCTCGAGGTCAGCGTGGGCTTCTACCAGTTTGCGCGCAAAGTAAGCCGCTGTGGGAAGGTTCTCTACTTGCCGTGAGACCAGCGAGAACGCGAACGAAGGCCGCTCCAGGAAACGCCCTTCCAGGGCTGCGGCAACCGTACCGGAATACAGCACGTCGTCCCCCAGGTTGGCACCGAGGTTGATGCCCGAGACCACCATATCCGGTTGGCGCTCCAGCAGGCCATTGAGGCCCAGATGCACGCAATCGGTAGGGGTGCCATTGAGGCTGACAAAACCATTGGCCAGGGTTTGCGGGTGCAACGGACGGTCGAGCGTCAGCGAGCTGCTGGCGCCGCTTTTGTCCTGGTCAGGGGCGATAACCACGCACTCGGTGTAATCCGCCAGCGCAGCATAAAGCGCGGCGAGTCCGGGCGCAGTTACCCCATCGTCGTTAGAAATCAGAATACGCATGGGCTGTCCGTCTGCCCCACCGGCACCAGATCGACTAGCTCGCGCACCAATACGGTGGCAAAGCATCCGGCCGGCAGGACGAATTCCAGTTGCAGAATGTCAGGCTCCGGATAATGCCACGTCAACCCACCAATGGGCAGTCGCAGGATGCGACGTTCGTGGCTCATTCCGGCGTTAACCAGCCAATCGCGCAAGTCTGCTTCGCGAGTGGCGATCGCCTGCTCCAGTTCATGGACAACCCCAGCGGCCGGTGAGTCACCTTCGCCCCACTGCGGGCCGGTCGGATGCAGGTCAAGAATATCCAGGCGCGGGTCGCTGCATTCAGCTTCGCCGGCCGGGAAAAAGCTGCGGCTGTCGGTAAACGCCAGCAGATCGCCGACCTGGGCACGCTGCCAGCTGCCGTCGGCAACCCGCGCCGCCAGGACCTGGTTGAACAGAAAACTGCGGGCGGTCGAGAGCAGGCGCGAACGCACGTTGCGCTGTTCCGGCAAGGCCTTGCGCGCGGCCCAGGCACGGGCATCGACTACGTTACCGCCGTCGAAGCCGAAACGCTGGGCACCAAAATAATTGGGCACGCCTTGCTTGCTGATCAATTGCAGTCGTTCTTCAATTGCCGCCTTGTCGCCGGCGAACTGGGTCAGGCGCAAGGTGAAACCATTGGCCGAGTGAGCGCCGCGTTGCAGCTTGCGTTTATGGCGGCCGGTCTTGAGGATTTTCAACGTGTCGTTTTCTGCGGCCGACAAATCCGGATCGGCCTTGCCTGGCAATTGCACGCTGAACCATTGGCGAGTCAGCGCCTGACGGTCCTTCAGCCCTGCGTAACTGACGGTGCGCAACGAAACGCCCGCAGCCTTGGCGATCCGCCGTGCCGCTTCCTCCGTGTTCAGGCCGCGCTTTTCGACCCAGATCCAAAGATGCTCGCCATCGCCGCTCAAGGGGATGTCGAGCACTTCATCGACCTGGAAGTCTTCGGCGGTGGCTTTGAGCACTGCAGTGCCGAGCGCGTCACCATAGGCCCGGGGGCCAAGCAGTTGCAGTTCGTTCATGCGCGCAGCAACAAGGCAACGGAATGCACGGCAATACCCTCTTCGCGCCCGACAAAGCCGAGCTTTTCGGTAGTGGTGGCTTTCACGTTCACCTGATCCAGTTCAACTTGAAGATCCGCAGCGATCAGCGCGCGCATCGATTCGATATGCGGGGCCATTTTCGGCGCCTGGGCGACGATGGTGTTGTCGACGTTGCCGACTCTCCAGCCCTTGGCGTGGATCAGACCGACGACGTGACGCAACAGCACGCGGCTGTCGGCGCCCTTGAAAGTAGGGTCGGTGTCGGGAAAGTGCTTGCCGATATCGCCCAGCGCTGCCGCGCCGAGCAAGGCATCGCTCAAGGCGTGCAGCAGGACGTCACCGTCGGAGTGAGCGAGCAGCCCGAAGCCGTGTGCGATACGCACGCCGCCCAGAGTAATGAAATCGCCTTCAGCGAAACGGTGCACATCATAGCCGTGGCCAATACGCATAAAAAAACGCCCCGAATTTTGTCAGGGCGTGATTCTACCTGCATTACACGCCTAGGGCGCGTCCGTGATGCCGCAAGTGGTCATCGATGAAACTGGCGATGAAAAAATAGCTGTGGTCGTAGCCCGGTTGCAGGCGCAACGTCAGTGGATGAGCAGCCAGCTTGGCCGCCTGCTGCAGGGCTTCAGGCTTGAGTTGGGTGGCGAGGAAGTCGTCGCGGTCACCTTGGTCAACCAGCAACGGCAGCTTTTCGTCAGCCTCGGCAAGCAACGCGCAGGCATCCCATTCGCGCCACTTTGACCGGTCCTCTCCCAGGTAACGGGAAAAGGCTTTCTGGCCCCACGGGCAGTCCATCGGATTGTTGATCGGCGAGAACGCCGACACCGACTGGTAGCGTCCCGGGTTGCGCAAAGCGCAGACCAGCGCACCGTGGCCACCCATGGAGTGACCGCTGATCCCGCGCTTGTCCGACGCCGGAAAATGCGCCTCGACCAGTGCCGGCAGCTCCTTTACCACGTAGTCATGCATGCGGTAATGCCGGGACCAGGGTTCCTGGGTGGCATTCAGGTAAAACCCCGCGCCCAGGCCGAAGTCCCAGGCGCCATCCGGATCCCCCGGTACATCGAGGCCGCGAGGGCTGGTGTCCGGCGCGACGATGATCAACCCGAGCTCGGCGGCCATGCGCATCGCGCCGGCCTTGTGCATGAAGTTCTCGTCGGTGCAGGTCAGGCCGGACAGCCAGTACAGCACGGGCAGCTTGCCGCCCTGCTCCGCTTGTGGCGGCAGGTACACCGCAAACACCATGTCGCAGCCGAGCACATCGGAACGATGGCGGTAGCGTTTGTGCCAGCCGCCGAAGCTTTTCTGGCAGGAGATATTTTCCAGGCTCATGAGCGACCTCAGAAATGAATGACGCTGCGGATGCTTTTGCCTTCGTGCATCAGGTCGAATGCCTTGTTGATATCTTCCAGGCCCATGGTGTGGGTGATGAAAGTATCCAACGGGATTTCCCCGGTTTCAGCCATTTCGACATAGCTTGGCAGCTCGGTACGACCACGCACCCCACCGAACGCCGAACCGCGCCAGACTCGACCGGTCACCAGCTGGAATGGACGGGTGGCGATTTCCTGGCCTGCACCGGCGACGCCGATGATCACCGACTCGCCCCAGCCCTTGTGGCAGCACTCAAGTGCGGCGCGCATCAGTTGCACGTTGCCGATGCATTCAAAGGAAAAGTCCACTCCGCCATCGGTCATGTCGACGATGACTTCCTGGATCGGCCGGTCGAAATCTTTCGGATTCACGCAGTCGGTTGCGCCCAGCTGCTTGGCGATCTCGAACTTGGCCGGGTTGATATCAATGGCAATGATGCGCCCTGCCTTGGCCTTGACCGCGCCGATGATCGCAGACAGACCAATACCGCCGAGGCCGAAGATGGCGACGGTATCACCAGGTTTCACTTTAGCCGTATTGAGTACTGCGCCGATCCCGGTGGTAACCCCGCAACCCAGCAGGCAGACCTTTTCCAGGGGCGCTTCCTTGGCGATCTTGGCGACAGAGATTTCCGGCAGCACGGTGTACTCGGAAAAAGTCGAAGTCCCCATGTAGTGGAAAATTTGCTGGCCCTTGTAGGAGAAGCGCGACGTGCCGTCAGGCATCAGGCCTTTGCCCTGGGTTGCACGAATGGCCTGGCACAGGTTGGTTTTGCCCGACAGGCAGAATTTGCACTGACGGCATTCCGGCGTATACAGCGGAATCACGTGATCGCCAACTGCAACCGAAGTCACGCCCTCGCCGATCGCTTCAACCACTGCGCCACCTTCGTGCCCCAGGATCGACGGGAAGATGCCTTCCGGATCGGCGCCCGACAGGGTGTAGGCATCGGTATGGCAGACCCCGGAGGCCACTACGCGCAGCAGGACTTCACCAGCCTTGGGCATGGCGACGTCGACTTCAACGATCTCAAGAGGTTTCTTGGCCTCAAAGGCAACGGCAGCGCGCGACTTGATCATGGGGATACTCCAGTGAATAAACGAGACGAGCAGTGTAATACATCCATTTACAGTGAATAATCCGGACAAAAGCAAAACATTATTGCCACACAGGGATAATCTTCAATGTCCGAAAATCGTTGGGAAGGCATAGACGAGTTTGTTGCCGTGGCCGAATGCAGCCAGTTCACCGCAGCGGCAGAGCGTCTTGGTGTTTCCTCCTCGCACGTCAGCCGACAGATTGTCCGCCTCGAGGAGCGCCTGCAGACCCGCCTGCTCTACCGCAGTACTCGACGGGTCACGCTGACCGAAGCCGGGCAGACGTTTTTGCAACATTGCCAGCGCCTGCAGGATGGTCGCGAGGAAGCCTTGCGCGCAGTCGGTGACCTGAGCAGCGAGCCCAAGGGCATGCTGCGCATGACCTGCGCTGTAGCCTACGGCGAACGGTTTATCGTGCCGCTGGTGACCCGATTCATGGCGTTGTATCCGCAACTGCGCATTGATATCGAACTGAGCAACCGTCAACTCGACCTGGTGCATGACGGTATCGACCTGGCCATCCGCCTCGGCCGACTTCAGGACTCGCGACTGGTGGCCACGCGCCTAGCACCACGGCGCATGTACCTATGCGCCTCGCCTTCCTACGTGGAACGTTATGGTCGCCCGCACAGCCTGTCCGAGTTGAGCCGCCATAACTGCCTGATCGGCAGTTCGGACCTGTGGCAACTGGAGCAGAACGGACGGGAGTTTTCCCAGCGGGTGCAGGGAAACTGGCGCTGTAACAGTGGCCAAGCGGTGTTGGATGCGGCGTTGCAAGGGGTCGGGTTATGCCAGTTGCCGGATTATTACGTGCTGGAACATCTGCAAAGCGGCGAGCTGATTTCGCTGCTGGAAGCGCATCAACCGCCGAATACGGCGGTGTGGGCGCTTTATCCACAACAACGGCATCTGTCGCCGAAGGTGCGCAAGTTGGTGGATTATTTGAGGGAAGGGTTGGCGTTGCGGCCGGAGTACCGGGTTTGAGAGTGGTGTTGCCTGATCCACCGCTATCGCGAGCAGGCTCACTCCTACATTGGATCGGTGGCGCAAACGGAAATCGTAAACGACACCAACCACTGTAGGAGCTGTCGAGTGCAACGAGGCTGCGATCTTTTAGCGGCGGTTAGCCCAACGCAGCCGTAACCACTCAAGGTCTTCAGGTCGAGTGACCTTCAGGTTGTCCGACCGCCCTTCGATCAACCGCGGCGCCAACCCCGCCCACTCCATGGCCGAAGCTTCATCCGTAATAATCGCATCCGCCACCAGGCTGTCCGCCAGCGCCCGATGCAATGCACCAAGGCGAAACATCTGCGGTGTATACGCCTGCCAGATCACACTGCGATCCACGGTTTCAACCACCCGGCCGTTTTTGTCGACCCGCTTCAACGTATCCCGCGCCGGCACCGCCAGCAGCCCGCCGACCGGATCATCCGCCAGTTCACTCAGCAACTTATCGAGATCATCACGACTCAGGTTGGGCCGGGCAGCATCGTGCACCAGCACCCAGTCTTCGTCGTTCGCTCCCAGTGCATGCAAGTGCAGCAAGGCGTTCAACACCGAACCGGAACGCTCGGCACCGCCGTCGACTCGCTGGATTCGCGCATCGCTTGCGCAGGCGAGGTTCGGCCAATAGGGATCATCTGCAGCAAGACTGACCACCAGCCCCTTCAGGGATGGATGATCAAGGAAACAGCCAAGGCTGTGTTCGAGAATAGTGCGCCCGCCCAGTTGCAAGTATTGCTTGGGACGGTCTGCGGCCATACGGGCACCGACGCCCGCGGCAGGAATCACGGCCCAGAAGGCCGGGATCGAGGAATTCATTGAGCCAACTGGTAAAGGGTTTCACCGTCCTTGACCATGCCCAACTCATGACGAGCCCGCTCTTCAACGGTCTCCATGCCTTTTTTCAACTCACTGACTTCGGCGTCCATGACCCGATTGCGTTCCAGCAAGCCCTCATTCTCAGCGTGTTGATCAGCGATCTGCTGAGTCAGCTCGGCCACTTGCGCCAGGCTGCCATTACCCACCCAAAGGCGGTATTGCAGGCCAGCCAGCAACAGGAGCAAGACGAGAAACAACCAATTGGGACTGCGCATCGAATATCGGGTTTCCAGTGAAAAAGACAGCCATGCCAAAACTTGAAGCATCTGATAGCACGAAGCCTGGAAGACCCAGGCTTGTGCTGATAAGGCATCAGATTAGTGGCAAATCCATCGCCGTTGCGATTTTTTAAGCACTATCCGCTGACTTTATATCAGTAGACGATCAACCGCGGAATTCGCTGCGACCGTTGTACTTGGCTTTGCCGTTCAACTGCTCTTCGATTCGCAGCAGTTGGTTGTACTTGGATACTCGATCCGAACGGCACAGGGAGCCGGTCTTGATCTGGCCAGCCGAAGTGCCCACGGCCAGGTCGGCAATGGTCGAATCTTCGGTTTCGCCCGAACGGTGCGAGATCACTGCAGTGTAACCAGCGGCCTTGGCCATCTGGATGGCTTCCAGGGTTTCGGTCAGGGTGCCGATCTGGTTGAACTTGATCAGGATCGAGTTGGCGATCTTTTTATCGATGCCTTCTTTCAGGATCTTGGTGTTGGTCACGAACAGGTCGTCGCCTACCAGCTGGGTCTTCTCGCCGATCTTGTCGGTGAGGATTTTCCAACCAGCCCAGTCGGACTCGTCCAGGCCGTCTTCGATCGAGATGATCGGGTAACGCTCGGTCAGGCCTTTCAGGTAATCAGCGAAACCTTCAGCGGTGAACACCTGGCCTTCGCCGGACAGGTTGTACTTGCCGTCTTCGTAGAATTCGCTGGCCGCACAGTCCAGGGCCAGGGTCACGTCAGTGCCCAGCTTGTAGCCGGCGTTGGCCACGGCTTCGGAGATCACTTTCAAAGCGTCTTCGTTGGAAGCCAGGTTCGGTGCGAAACCACCTTCGTCACCGACTGCAGTGCTCAGGCCACGGGCCTTCAGCACAGCTTTGAGGTGATGGAAAATCTCGGTGCCCATGCGCAGGCCTTCCGAGAAAGACTTGGCGCCAACCGGCTGAACCATGAATTCCTGGATGTCGACGTTGTTATCGGCGTGCTCGCCACCGTTGATGATGTTCATCATCGGAACCGGCATCGAGTAAACACCCGGGGTGCCGTTCAGGTTGGCGATGTGAGCGTACAGCGGCAGGTCCTGGTCCTGTGCTGCTGCCTTGGCTGCTGCCAGGGAAACGGCGAGGATCGCGTTGGCGCCCAGGGAACCTTTGTTTTCAGTACCGTCAAGCTTGATCATCGCGTGATCCAGCGCTTTCTGGTCGCTTGGATCTGTGCCTTTCAACAGGTCGCGGATCGGACCGTTGATGTTGGCGACGGCTTTGAGTACGCCTTTGCCCAGGTAACGGCTCTTGTCGCCATCACGCAGCTCGAGCGCTTCGCGCGAGCCAGTGGAAGCACCGGACGGCGCGCAAGCGCTACCGATGATGCCGTTATCGAGAAGCACGTCCGCTTCCACGGTGGGATTGCCACGGGAGTCGAGAACTTCACGACCTTTGATGTCGACGATTTTTGCCATTGTTGTAAACACTCCAAAGTTGACGAAAACGACGCAGCTAGAGGAAATCTTTTACCGTCGGCAAGTGGTGTGCAGCGGGCAGACTTGCGGACGATAAGGCTCAGGCCCGAGGGCCTGAGCAACAAATCGTGCGGTACTTTACCGGAGAAATGAGGTTTACGCGGTTTCTACCGTCGGAAAACTCTTCACCAGTTCGTCCAAAGCTTTGAGCTGGGCCAGGAATGGCTCCAGTTTGTCCAGGCGCAAGGCGCAAGGGCCGTCGCACTTGGCGTTGTCCGGGTCCGGGTGGGCTTCAAGGAACAGACCAGCCAGCGACTGGCTAATGCCAGCCTTGGCCAGGTCGAGGACCTGGGCGCGACGACCGCCGGCGGAATCGGAGCGACCGCCGGGCATTTGCAGCGCATGGGTCACGTCGAAGAACACCGGGTATTCGAACTGCTTCATGATGCCGAAGCCGAGCATGTCGACGACCAGGTTGTTGTAGCCGAAGCTCGAACCGCGTTCGCAGAGGATCAACTGATCGTTACCCGCTTCCACGCATTTGTTCAGGATGTGTTTCATTTCCTGAGGTGCGAGAAACTGGGCCTTCTTGATGTTGATCACCGCACCGGTCTTGGCCATCGCGACCACCAGGTCGGTCTGGCGCGACAGGAAGGCCGGCAGCTGGATGATGTCGCAGACTTCAGCAACGACCGCAGCCTGCTCAGGCTCGTGGACGTCGGTGATGATCGGCACGCCAAAGGCTTGCTTGATGTCCTGGAAGATGCGCATGCCCTCTTCCAGGCCGGGGCCACGGTAAGAGGTCACGGAGGAACGGTTGGCCTTGTCGAAGCTGGCCTTGAACACGTAAGGGATACCGAGTTTCTCGGTGACCTTTACGTATTCTTCGCAGACCTGCATCGCCATGTCGCGGCTTTCCAGCACGTTCATGCCACCGAAAAGCACCATTGGCTTGTCGTTGGCAATCTCGATATCGCCTACGCGGATGATCTTCTGCGCCATTGGAGTTACGCCTTCTTCTGGTGTTGAACCAAAGCTGCTTTGACGAAACCGCTGAACAACGGGTGACCGTCGCGCGGCGTCGAGGTGAACTCAGGGTGGAACTGGCAAGCGACGAACCATGGATGATCCGGAGCTTCGACCACTTCAACCAGCGCGCCATCACCGGAGCGACCGGAGATTTTCAGACCGGCTTCCATGATTTGCGGCAGCAGGTTGTTGTTCACTTCGTAGCGATGACGGTGACGCTCGACAATCACGTCCTTGGCGTAGCAATCGTGCACCAGGGAACCTGGCTCGAGCAGGCAATCCTGTGCGCCAAGACGCATGGTGCCGCCCAGGTCGGAGCTTTCGGTACGGGTTTCGACCGCGCCGGTGGCATCTTCCCACTCGGTGATCAAGCCCACGACCGGATGACCACTGGCACGATCGAACTCGGTGGAGTTGGCGTCTTTCCAGCCCAGCACATTACGTGCGAACTCGATCACGGCCACTTGCATGCCCAGGCAGATGCCCAGGTACGGAACCTTGTTTTCGCGAGCGTACTGAACGGCGGTGATCTTGCCTTCCACGCCACGCAGACCGAAGCCGCCTGGCACCAGAATCGCGTCGACTCCTTCCAGCAGCGCGGTGCCCTGGTTTTCGATGTCTTCGGAATCGATATAACGCAGGTTGACCTTGGTGCGGTTGCTGATGCCGGCGTGACTCATCGCTTCGATCAGCGATTTGTAGGCGTCCAGCAATTCCATGTACTTGCCGACCATGGCGATGGTGACTTCGTGTTCCGGGTTCAGCTTGGCGTCAACCACGGCTTCCCACTCGGACAGGTCGGCACCGCCGCACTGCAGGCCGAAACGCTCGACGACAAAATCATCCAGGCCCTGGGAGTGCAGGATGCCCGGGATCTTGTAGATGGTGTCGGCGTCTTCCAGCGCGATCACCGCACGTTCTTCAACGTTGGTGAACTGCGCGATCTTGCGACGCGACGAGATGTCGATCGGGTGATCGGAGCGGCATACCAGCACGTCTGGCTGCAGGCCGATGGAACGCAGTTCCTTCACCGAGTGCTGGGTTGGCTTGGTCTTGGTTTCGCCGGCAGTGGCGATGTACGGAACCAGCGTCAGGTGCATCAGCATCGCGCGCTTGGCGCCGACTTCGAAACGCAATTGACGGATGGCTTCGAGGAACGGTTGCGACTCGATGTCACCCACGGTACCGCCGATCTCGACCATGGCTACATCGGCATCGCCGGCGCCCTTGATGATCCGGCGCTTGATTTCGTCGGTGATGTGCGGGATCACCTGGATGGTTGCACCCAGGTAGTCACCACGGCGCTCTTTGCGCAGCACGTGCTCGTAGACACGGCCGGTGGTGAAGTTGTTGTTCTGGGTCATGGTCGTGCGGATGAACCGCTCGTAGTGGCCCAGGTCCAGGTCGGTCTCGGCGCCGTCGTGGGTGACGAACACTTCACCGTGCTGGAACGGGCTCATGGTGCCCGGGTCGACGTTGATGTACGGGTCCAGCTTCAGCATGGTGACCTTAAGTCCCCGCGCCTCCAGGATCGCCGCCAATGAAGCCGATGCAATGCCTTTCCCCAATGAAGAAACAACACCGCCCGTGACGAATATGTAGCGCGTCATGAAAAACCCTAGAAGTCTGCGTTAAAGCGGTCCGAGCCGCCGGGGAAAGCGAAGGAAGGCCGAAGCCCCCGATCACCTGCATTAATCACAGTGCACCTTTCAAAAAAACCGCCGCGTTGGGACAGACCGGCAGGTGAAACACCGGTACGTTGCTCGCTACACATTTTTTGGAATCGCCCAGCAAAGACTGCTTGGTAATCGGCAACTCCTGCAATTCAGGCGAATCCACAGAAGTTGTATCAAGAAGGGAGCGTAGTCTACCGGAAAGCCCCTTTCAGCTCAAACCTTGATCTTCGCTCAGTGGAGCCCAATGCAAATGCCAGCCGTCTTGCTCGTTGCCACTCAAGTCCCGCAGGTTGGCCACCCCGAGCAATTGCGCGCCTCGGTACAGCAGCGGCAATCTGCCACGGACGAAGCCTGGAACACTGCGCTCGTTGAGCAATCGCTTGAGGTCGCGATGACCGCGATCGCCCACAGCCATCACTTCGCCCCCCTGACGATAGCGGATTTGCAACGGCCCATCGGCAATCTGGCCGCTGAAGCTGAGCACTCCGTTATCCGGCAGCACCAGCGGTTGTGAGGGATCGCTCCAGGCAACGGCTGCGGTTGCTGGACGTAACCAGCTGCCGGTAACCCACCAGATCCGGCCGCCCGCCCGCTGCAATTCGCCCCGGGCCAGGCGCCAGATTGGCCGGGCATCCGGGGCGGCATCGCGAAGATTTTCCCAACCCGACCAATGGTCGCTGTCCGGCAGCTGGGTGAGTGCCGCCAGCCAATGACTCAAAGCGTTGCGCTGGCGTGCGGCGGACAGTCCGGTGAGCGCCGCCAGTTCCAGGGAGGGCACGCCCAGCCAATCGAACTCGCTGACCGTGCGGGCACTGGCGAGGTCGATTTGCGCCAGCTCATCAAGCAACTCCCGCGCTTCGCCCAGATGCGTGGCGCTGCGGGCCATGGTGGTCACTGCTTGCGGCCAGCGCTCGAGCATCACGGGTAACACTTGATGGCGCAGATAGTTGCGCGAGAACTGACAGTCCTGGTTCGAAGGGTCCTCGATCCAGTGCAACTGATGCTCGGCCGCGTAAGCCTCAAGCTCGGCGCGACTGACGTCGAGCAGCGGCCGCAGCAGATGACCGCGACCCAGGGCGCGTTCGCGAGGCATTCCGGCCAAGCCACGCACCCCTGCCCCGCGCATCAGCCGAAACAACAGGGTTTCTGCCTGATCGTCTCTGTGTTGTGCGGTCAGCAGTACTTCATTTGTTTGAGTGGCTTCAACGAAGGCGCCATAGCGCGCATCCCGGGCGGCGCGCTCAAGACTGGCGCCAGGCTGAACCTGAACGTGAACCACCTGCAGCGGCACACCCAGCGCGTCACAGACCGACTGGCAATGTTGCGGCCACGCATCAGCCGCAGCTTGAAGACAGTGATGGATGTGGATGGCGCTGAGCGCTGGAAGAGCTTGGGTGTTTGCGAGGTGTGCGAGGAGGTGCAGCAGGACGGTGGAGTCGAGACCGCTGGAGAAAGCGATTCGCCAGGTCGTGGCGTTGCGCCAAGGCGCAAGGTTCAGCAGAAGCCTTGCAGGCAGATCAGTCATGGGCTGACTCATATCGTTCAAACCACACAAATCAACTGTAGGAGTGAGCCTGCTCGCGATGGCGACCTTGCATTCAACACATAGGCTGAATGTCAGTCCGCTATCGCGAGCAGGCTCGCTCCTACAGGGGTTTCCATCATCTGCCGAATCGGCGTCGAATCAGAGACCGTAGCTCATCAGGCGCTCGTAACGACGGGCCAGCAGCGCTTCGTTGTCGAATTTCTTCAGCATCGCGAGTTGCGAACTCAGCTCAGCACGGATGGACGCGGCCGCCGCGGCTGGATCGCGGTGAGCGCCGCCCAACGGCTCGCCGATCACCTTGTCGACGATACCCAGGCCTTTAAGGCGCTCGGCAGTGATGCCCATGGCTTCAGCAGCATCTGGAGCCTTTTCTGCGGTTTTCCACAGAATCGAGGCGCAGCCTTCTGGCGAAATCACCGCGTAGGTCGAGTACTGCAGCATGTTCAGCTGATCGCATACGCCAATCGCCAGCGCACCACCAGAACCACCTTCACCGATCACGGTGGCGATGATTGGGGTTTTCAGGCGCGCCATGACTCGCAGGTTCCAGGCGATCGCTTCGCTCTGGTTACGCTCTTCAGCGTCAATACCCGGGTATGCACCTGGAGTATCGATGAACGTCAGGATCGGCATCTTGAAGCGTTCGGCCATTTCCATCAGGCGGCACGCCTTGCGGTAGCCTTCAGGGCGCGGCATGCCGAAGTTACGGCGAACCTTCTCGCGCACTTCACGGCCTTTCTGGTGACCGATGATCATCACCGGCTGGTCATCCAGGCGGGCAATGCCGCCCACGATGGCCGCGTCGTCGGAGAAGTGACGATCACCGTGCAATTCGTCGAACTCGGTGAAGATGTGCTCGATGTAATCGAGGGTGTACGGACGTTTCGGATGACGCGCGAGACGTGCGATCTGCCAGCTGGTCAGCTTGCCGAAGATGTCCTCGGTCAGGGTGCTGCTCTTGTCCTGAAGGCGGGAGATCTCATCGCCGATATTCAGCGAATTGTCGTTACCGACCAAGCGCAACTCTTCGATCTTGGCTTGCAGGTCGGCGATCGGCTGTTCGAAATCTAGAAAATTCGGGTTCATAGGCGTCCGTCTTGGGGCGACGTCCAAGTGAGCTTGGGTCGGCCGATTGTCTATTCGCGCCCTACCTTAAGGGAGAGGCGCGTTCAGGTCGAGATTAAAAAGTTTGGTCGAGATCAGGGCCATCTGCCAGATGGCAATAATGGCCCCTGACCGTCAACGGTATTGGAGGAAGACGTTGTCTCGCCCGAACTGGTCACGCAAGGCTTGAATCAACGCATCCGCCGGGTCGATTCGCCAGGTCTCGCCAAACTGCAGCAGGGCCTTGGCGTCAGGGCTCGTGTACTCCATGGTGATCGGACAGGCGCCACGATGGCGTTTGAACAATTCCCCCAGCCAGCGTAGCTGATCGCCCTTCAAATCCTTGGTCTGCAGCTTCAGGCGCAGGCTTTCGGCCAGATTGGTGCGCGCATCTTCCATGCTCATCACCCGCTTGACCCGCAGGCGCAAGCCGCCGGAGAAGTCATCGTTGCTGACTTCACCTTCGACCACCACCATCGCGTCAGTCTGCAACAGCGACTGCGCAGAATGGAACGCGTCAGCGAACAGCGAGGCTTCGATGCGTCCGGAGCGGTCGTCCAGGGTGATGAACCCCATCTTGTCGCCCTTTTTATTCTTCATCACTCGCAGCGCGATGATCATGCCGGCCACCGTCTGGGTATCCCGTGCCGGTTTCAGGTCAATGATGCGCTGCCGGGCAAACCGGCGGATCTCGCCTTCGTACTCGTCAATCGGGTGCCCGGTCAGGTACAGGCCCAGGGTATCTTTCTCGCCTTTGAGGCGTTCCTTGAGGGTCAGCTCCTTGGCCTTGCGGTGGTTGGCGTAGACGTCCGCATCCTCTTCGACGAACAAGCCGCCAAACAGGTCGGCGTGGCCGCTGTCGTGGGTGCGAGCGGTCTGCTCCGCCGCCTTGATCGCCCCTTCCATCGCATTGAGCAACACCGCGCGATTCTGGTCGATGCTCGCCTGATAGGCTTTCGGCTCATCGTGAAAATAGGGGCCCAAGCGATCCAGCGCACCACTGCGGATCAAACCGTCCAGGGTGCGTTTGTTGATACGCTTGAGGTCGACACGGGCGCAGAAATCGAACAAGTCCTTGAATGGCCCGTCCTGGCGCGCCTCGGTGATTGCCTCCACCGGACCTTCACCTACCCCCTTGATCGCGCCAAGGCCATAGATGATCCGACCTTCGTCGTTCACCGTGAACTTGAACTCCGAAGTATTCACATCCGGTGCGTCGAGACGCAGCTTCATGGTGCGAATTTCTTCGATCAAGGTCACGACCTTGTCGGTGTTGTGCATATCCGCCGACAGTACAGCGGCCATGAACGGCGCCGGGTAGTGCGTTTTCAGCCAGGCGGTCTGGTACGACACCAGCCCATACGCTGCGGAGTGGGACTTGTTGAAACCGTAACCGGCGAATTTTTCCACTAGGTCGAAAATGTTACCTGCCAGGTCCGCGTCAATATTGTTGGTCGCGCAACCTTCGATGAAACCGCCGCGCTGCTTGGCCATTTCCTCGGGCTTTTTCTTACCCATCGCCCGACGCAGCATGTCCGCACCACCGAGGGTGTAGCCGGCCATGACCTGGGCAATCTGCATCACCTGTTCCTGATACAGGATGATGCCGTAAGTCGGTGCCAATACCGGCTTGAGGCCTTCGTACTGGTAGTCCGAGTGCGGGTACGCCAGTTCGGCGCGACCGTGCTTACGGTTGATAAAGTCGTCAACCATGCCTGACTGCAGCGGGCCGGGACGGAACAGGGCCACCAGTGCGATCAAATCTTCCAGGCAGTCGGGCTTGAGCTTCTTGATCAGCTCCTTCATGCCCCGGGACTCAAGCTGGAACACCGCAGTGGTCTCGGCTTTTTGCAGTAACTGGTAAGTCGGCTTGTCATCCAGCGGAATGAAGGCGATATCCAGGGGCGGCTCATCGACCTTGGCCCGGTCGCGGTTAATCGTTTTCAGCGCCCAGTCGATAACCGTCAGGGTCCGCAGCCCCAGGAAGTCGAACTTCACCAGGCCAGCGGCCTCGACGTCGTCCTTGTCGAACTGGGTAACCAGGCCATCGCCGGCTTCGTCGCAGTAGATCGGCGAGAAGTCCGTCAGCTTGGTCGGGGCGATAACCACACCGCCGGCGTGTTTGCCGACGTTACGCACCACGCCTTCGAGCTTGCGTGCCATCTCCCAGATTTCTGCGGCCTCTTCATCGACCTTGATGAAGTCGCGCAGGATTTCTTCCTGCTCGTAGGCCTTTTCCAGGGTCATGCCGACTTCGAACGGGATCATCTTCGACAGGCGATCCGCCAGCCCGTAGGACTTGCCCTGCACCCGCGCCACGTCGCGGACCACAGCCTTGGCCGCCATGGAACCGAAGGTGATGATCTGGCTTACCGCATTGCGTCCGTATTTTTCGGCCACATACTCAATTACCCGGTCACGCCCGTCCATGCAGAAGTCGACGTCGAAGTCGGGCATGGAGACCCGTTCCGGGTTGAGGAAACGTTCGAACAGCAGGTCGTATTCCAGTGGGTCGAGGTCGGTGATCTTCTGCACATAAGCCACCAGCGAGCCGGCACCCGACCCCCGGCCAGGACCTACCGGCACGCCATTGCTCTTGGCCCACTGGATGAAGTCCATAACGATCAGGAAGTAACCGGGGAAGCCCATCTGGATAATGATATCCAGCTCGAAATTCAGCCGGTCGACATACACCTGGCGTTTGGCTTCGTAGTCCTCGGTAGTGTCCCGGGGCAACAGGACCGTGAGGCGGTCTTCCAGGCCGTCAAAGGACACCTTGCGGAAATACTCGTCGATGGTCATGCCATCGGGGATCGGGAAGTTGGGCAGGAAGTGCTTGCCCAGCTTCACTTCAATGTTGCAGCGCCGGGCGATCTCGACGGTGTTTTCCAGCGCTTCGGGAATGTCGCTGAACAGCTCGGCCATTTCCTCGGCACTTTTGAGGTACTGCTGGTCGCTGTAGTTCTTCGAGCGCCGGGGATCGTCGAGAGCCCGGCCTTCACCGATGCAGACCCGGGTTTCGTGGGCAGCGAAATCTTCCTGCTTGATAAACCGTACATCGTTGGTCGCCACCAGCGGCGCGCCGATTTTCTCGGCCAGGGCCACGGCCCCGTGCAGCTGCTCTTCATCGTTGGGACGGTTGGTGCGCTGGATTTCCAGGTAGAAGCGGTCCGGAAACACCTTCATCCATTCGCGCGCGAGGGTTTCCGCTTCCGCCGGATTGCCGCTGAGCATGGCCAGGCCAATTTCCCCCTCCTTGGCCGCCGACAGCATGATCAGGCCTTCGCTGGCCTCGGCTACCCACTCGCGCTCGATGATGATCGAACCATTCCGCTGACCATCGATAAAGCCTCGGGAGATCAACTCAGTCAGGTTGCGATAGCCGACCGCGTTCATCGCCAGCAGGCTGATCCGGCTCAGGGCGTTGTCCGGGTCCTTGTTGGACAGCCACAGGTCGGCGCCGCAGATCGGCTTGATACCTGCGCCCATCGAGGCTTTGTAGAATTTGACCAGGGAACACATGTTGTTCTGGTCGGTGACCGCCACGGCGGGCATGTTCATGCCGACCAGGGTCTTGACCAGCGGCTTGATCCGCACCAGACCGTCGACCAGGGAATATTCAGTGTGCAGGCGTAGATGAACGAATGAAGCCGGCATGGTGATCCTGTCTGTGAGCTCGAAAACAACAAGGCCCGGATTGTACCGGGCCTTGGCGAAAACATCAGCCTTGCACTAACTCTCGATCAGGCTCTCCCGAGCCTCATAAGCCAGGCGTACCGGGGCGAACGAGCGTCGGTGAATCGGCGTCGGGCCCAGGCGGGCCAAGGCTTCCAGATGAACGGGGGTCGGATAGCCCTTGTGACCGCCGATGCCGTAACCCGGGTAGATCAATTCGAAAGCAGCCATTTCACGATCGCGACTGACCTTGGCCAGAATCGACGCGGCGGCAATAGCCGGCACCTTGCCATCACCCTGCACCACCGCTTCGGCGCGCATGGACAGCTTGGGGCAGCGGTTGCCGTCGATCATCGCCAGCTTGGGCTGGATGTGCAGGCCCTCGATGGCGCGCTGCATGGCCAGCATGGTCGCGTGAAGAATATTCAGCTCGTCGATTTCCTCGACCTCGGCTCGCGCGATGCACCAGCTCAGGGCCTTCTCGCAGATTTCGTCGTAGAGCTTTTCCCGCCGCGCCTCGGTGAGTTTCTTCGAGTCGTTGAGGCCGAGGATCGGACGATTCGGATCGAGGATTACCGCAGCAGTCACTACGGCACCGCAGAGTGGACCGCGACCGACTTCATCGACTCCGGCAACCAGTTCTTCGACTTCTGCGACCAAGGTGAAATCCAGTCCCATCTGCATGCTTGTCTTGCTCATTGTACTTGGCCAATCAATTTCAGCACGGCGTCTGCCGCCTGGTTGGAAGCGTCCAGACGCAAGGTGCGGTGAATTTCGTCGAAACCACGGGTCTGCTCTTCACCGCCTTCGATCAAGGGGGACAGGGTCTGGGCCAGGGCCTCGACCGTCGCATCATCCTGCAGCAACTCGGGCACCAGCAGACGCTGGGCCAACAGGTTCGGCAGGGACACATAGGGGCTTTTGACCATGCGCTTGAGAATCCAGAACGTCAGCGGCGCCAAGCGATAGGCGACCACCATCGGCCGTTTGTACAACAGTGCTTCCAGCGTAGCTGTTCCGGACGCAATCAACACCGCGTTGCAAGCGGCCAGGGCGAGATGGGATTTGCCATCGAGCAGAGTCAGCGGCAGGTCACGCCCGGCCAACATCGCCTCCAGTTGGGCCCGCCGCTGCGGGCTGGCGCACGGCATGACAAAGCGCACGCCCGGGCGCATGGCGCGCAGGCGCTGGGCGGTATCGAGGAACAACTCGCCGAGACGCCCGACCTCACCGCCTCGACTACCCGGCATCAACGCCACCAGAGGTCCGTCCGGCAGGCCGAGCTCGGCCCGCGCGGCGGCGCGATCGGCTTCAAGCGGGATTGCGTCGGCCAGGGAATGCCCGACAAAGCGCACCGGCACGCCCTTCTCTTCATAGAATTTGGCTTCGAACGGGAAGAGCGTGAGCATCAGGTCACAGCCTTCGCGAATCTTCAGCACGCGCTTCTGGCGCCAGGCCCAGACCGACGGGCTGACGTAATGCACGGTCTTGATCCCGGCCTGACGCAACCTGAGTTCGATATTGAGGTTGAAATCCGGAGCATCGATACCGATGAACACGTTCGGTTTTTCCGCGATCAGGTCGGCAACCAGTTTCTTGCGCCGGCCGAGCAGCTCACGCAACCGGCCCAGCACTTCCACCAGGCCCATGACCGACAGGCGCTCCATGGGGAAATACGAGACGAGACCTTCGGCCTCCATCAACGGCCCGCCGACGCCAATGAACTCGACTGCCGGATGTTGAACCTTGAGCGCGCGCATCAGACCCGCGCCCAGGATGTCACCGGAAGCCTCACCCGCTACCAGCGCAATACGCAAATTAGCCATGATTAACGGGTAATGCCGCGGGTCGAGGACTGGATCGAGTCACGGAACACCGCGACTTCGGGGAACTGCGCCGAGGCCTCGCCGAGTTCGGTCAGCGCCTGCTCGACGGTCAGGCCCTGGCGGTACACGACCTTGTAGGCGCGACGCAGGGCGTGAATGGCGTCTTCGCTGAAACCACGCCGGCGCATGCCTTCGAAGTTCATGCTGCGGGCTTCGGCGGGGTTACCGAACACCGTGACGTACGCTGGAACATCCTTGCCGATGGCGGTACCCATGCCGGAAAAGCTGTGGGCGCCGATGTGGCAATACTGGTGCACCAGGGTAAAACCGGACAGGATCGCCCAGTCTTCGACGTGCACGTGCCCGGCCAGCGCGGTGTTGTTGACCAGGATGCAGTGATTGCCGATGACGCTGTCGTGACCGATGTGGGCGTAGGCCATGATCAGGTTGTGATCACCCAGGGTCGTTTCCGACCGATCCTGGACAGTCCCACGGTGAATCGTCACCCCTTCGCGAATGACGTTGTGGTCGCCGATCACCAGGCGAGTTTCTTCGCCCTTGTATTTCAGGTCCGGCGTGTCCTCGCCTACCGAAGAAAACTGGTAGATGCGATTGTGTTTACCAATACGGGTCGGGCCCTTGAGAATTACATGCGGCCCGATCACTGTCCCCTCGCCGATTTCCACACCAGCGCCGACGATCGACCAAGGGCCGACCTCGACGTCGTCGGCCAGTACGGCCGTCGGATCGATGATTGCGCGAGGGTCAATCAAACTCATAGTTTGCGTTCCGCGCAGATGATTTCAGCGGAGCACACTGGCTTGCCGTCAACCGAAGCCTGGCACTCGAACTTCCAGATCTGGCGCTTGCAGCTCAGGAACTTGGCTTCGAGGATCAACTGGTCGCCCGGCAGCACAGGCTGGCGGAAACGCAGTTTGTCCGAGCCGACGAAGTAATAGAGGGTGCCGTCGGCCGGTTTCACGTCAAGCATTTTGAAACCAAGGATCCCGGCAGCCTGAGCCATGGCTTCGATGATCAGTACGCCGGGCATGATTGGATGCGCCGGGAAGTGACCATTGAAGAACGGTTCGTTGATGCTGACATTCTTGTAGGCGCGAATGCGCTTGCCTTCCACATCCAGATCCACGACCCGGTCCACCAGCAGGAACGGGTAACGGTGAGGCAGGTATTCGCGAATCTCGTTGATGTCCATCATTTCGGGGGGAAGCCTATGTAAAGATTGGGAGCGCGCGACTGAAAGCGCACCCCTCTAGCAAATCAAGGAGGCAGTCTAGCGGCTGTGCACACTTGATATGGAAATGGTATCAGCCATCTGATGAAGCATTACCGTCAGGGGTCACTTCCCCTGCACGCTTTTCCAGCTGGCGCAGACGCCGCGCGATGTCATCGAGCTGACGGATGCGCGCCGCGCTTTTGCGCCACTCGGCTGCCGGCTGCATCGCCGTACCGGAAGAATAGGCACCCTTTTCGGTAATCGAATGGGTCACCATGGTCATCCCGGTGATGAAAACGTTGTCGCAAATTTCGATATGCCCCACCAGCCCCACGCCACCGGCGAGCATGCAATGCTTACCGATCTTGGTGCTGCCGGAGATCCCCACGCACGCCGCCATGGCGGTGTGATCACCCACCTGGACGTTGTGGGCGATCTGAATCTGATTGTCGAGCTTCACGCCATTGCCCAGCACGGTATCGGCCAACGCACCACGGTCGATCGCGGTATTGACCCCGATCTCCACGTCGTCGCCCACCAGCACACCGCCGATCTGGGCGATTTTCTGCCACACGCCTTTCTCGTTGGCGAAACCGAAACCTTCGCCACCCAGCACTGCACCCGACTGGATCACCACCCGTTTGCCGATGCGAACGTCGTGGTACAGCGTCACTCGCGGAGCCAACCAGCCACCTTCGCCAATCTCGCAACGCGCGCCAATGAAGCAATGTGCGCCAACAGTCACGCCAGCGGCAATACGCGCCGCACTCTCGATAACTGCAAATGCACCAATGCTCGCTGCTGGATCGACCACCGCATCGGCCGCAATCACGGCTGTCGGATGAATGCCGGCAGGCGCCTTCGGCTTGGGATCGAACAGATGCGAAATCCGCGCGTAGGCCAGGTATGGATCCGGCACTACCAGCACGTTACCGGCGAAGCCATCAGCGTCAGCGGTTTTCAGCAGCAACGCGGCAGCCCGGCAATCCGCCAGGTACTTGCGATATTGAGGATTTGCCAGAAAGCTCAACTGAGCTGGGCCAGCCTCTTGCAAAGTGGCTAGCCCAGTAATTTCTTTCTCCGGGTCGCCACGCAGTGTGGCGCCGAGGAACTCGGCCAATTGGCCGAGCTTCATAGTCGCTGTCATGGATTACTTCAGCTGATTCATGCGCTCGATAACCTGGCGAGTGATGTCGTACTGAGGTTTGACATCAATCACTGCGCCACGCTCGAAGACCAGGTCAAAAGCACCTTTCTTGATGACTTCTTCCACAGCGCTGTCCAGCTTTGGCTTCAGCTGCTTGAGCATTTCACGGTCGGCAACGGCTTTGGCTTCGTTCAGCTCCTTGGACTGGAACTGGAAATCACGGGCCTTTTGCTTGAATTCAAGCTCCAGACGCTCGCGCTCGCCTTGCTGCATCTTGTCGCCGCCAGCCATCAGGCGGTCCTGGATACCCTTGGCACTGCTTTCCAGTGTCTTGAGCTTGGACAGCTGAGGGCCGAATTTCTTCTCGGCATCCACGGCGTATTTCTTGGCCGCGTCGGATTCCAGCAGGGCCATCTGATAGTTCAGGACGGCGATTTTCATGTCGGCAAAAGCCGGGCCTGCTACCAGTACGGTCGCCAGGAGAACCAATTGAGTCAACTTACGCACGATGCACTCCTACAAAATCCATTGTCGTTATCTTGGGTCAGACGCTTAGAACGTCTGGCCGAGGGAGAATTGGAACACTTGAGTCTCAGCGTCATCCGGTTTCTTCACTGGCATTGCCAGGGCGAAGCTCAACGGACCCAGTGCTGTGACCCAGGTCACACCGACACCGACGGAACTGGCCATGTTGCTCAGGCTGATGTCGTTGCACTTGGTGCGGGACTCAGAGCCGTCAGCATTGGTGGTGTCCTTGCACTTCGAGTCGAACACGTTACCCACGTCCCAGAAGACCGAAGTACGCAGGGAACGTTGATCCTTGACGAACGGCAGTGGAAACAGCAGCTCCACACCGCCCTGGATCAGGACGTTACCACCGAACGGCAGTGGATCCTGGTCCGGATCTTCCGCGGTGCCCGGGTTGTTGCCACGACTTGGCGTACTGCGAGGACCCAAGGTGCTGTCCTTGAAGCCACGAACCGAGTTGAAACCACCAGCATAGTAGTTTTCATAGAATGGCAAGCCATCGGTCGAACCGTAACCGTCGCCATAACCCAATTCGGTGTGCAGGCGCATGGTGTAGTTTTCGCTCAGCGGCTGGAACAACTGGCCGCGGTAATCGAGCTTGAAGAACGACAGGTCGCTGCCCGGCGTAGTGGTTTCCAGGGTCAGGCTCTGGGAACGACCACGGGTAGCCAGCACGCCCTTGTTCAGGGTCGATTCGGACCAGCCGGCAGACGCCTTGAAGTTCAGGTATTTGTCGCCTTCCTTGTTCACGAAGTCGAAGATTTCATCAACGGTGTAGACACCGGTCTTGATGGTGTCCTGCTGCGCGGTCAGGCCGAAGGTCAGACGCGAAGTCTCGCTGATCGGGTAACCCACGCTCACGCCGGCACCCAGGCTGTCTACCGCATAGCTGGCGATATCGGTTTCGAGATCGTCATAGTCGGTGGTGCGATAGAAAGCGTTGTAACCCAGGCTCACGCCATCAGCAGTCCAGTACGGGTCGACATAACCGAAGTTATAGCGGCTCTGGTATTCACTGCGGGTCAGGCCGATGCTGACCTTATTACCGGTACCCAGGAAGTTGTTCTGGGTAATCGAACCACCCAGGATCAGACCGGCACTCTGGGCAAAACCGACGCTGGCGGTGATGGAACCGGAGGCCTGCTCTTCCACGCTGTAGTTCACGTCTACCTGGTCGTCGACGCCCGGTACGGCCGGGGTTTCAACGTTGACTTCCTTGAAGAAGCCCAGGCGTTCAAGACGGGTCTTGGACTGGTCGATCAGGTAGGTCGAAGCCCAGCCACCTTCCATCTGGCGCATCTCACGGCGCAGCACTTCGTCTTCAGACTTGGTGTTGCCACGGAAGTTGATGCGGTTGACGTAGGCACGCTTGCCCGGATCTACGGCAAAAGTGATGTCGACAGTGTGGTCGTCATCATGCGGCTGAGGCACGCCGTTGACGTTGGCGAAGGTGTAGCCTTCGTTACCCAGGCGGCGGGTGATCAGTTCGGACGTGGTGGTCATCAGCTTGCGCGAGAACACCTGGCCTTTCTGCACCAGCAGCAGGGACTTGACCTGGTCTTCAGGAACTTTCAGGTCGCCGCTCAGCTTGACGTCACGAACGGTGTACTTCTCGCCTTCGTTGACGTTGACAGTGATGTAGACGTGCTTCTTGTCCGGGGTGATCGACACCTGGGTCGAAGCGATGTCCATGTTGATGTAGCCGCGGTCCAGGTAGTAGGAACGCAGACGCTCCAGGTCACCGGAGAGTTTTTCACGGGCGTACTTGTCATCGTTCTTGAAGAACGACAACCAGTTGGTGGTCTTGAGTTCGAACAGGTCGATCAGGTCTTCATCAGGGAAGACGGTATTACCCACCACGTTGATGTGCTGGATAGCGGCAACGGTGCCTTCGTTGATGTTGACCTTCAGCGCGACGCGGTTGCGCGGCTGCGACACCACTTCGGTGTCGACGGTTGCGGAGTAGCGCCCCTGGGCGACATATTGGCGCTGCAGCTCGTTACGAACACCTTCGAGGGTGGCGCGCTGGAAGATTTCACCTTCGGCCAGACCGGACTGTTTAAGGCCCTTCATCAGGTCTTCAGTGGAAATCGCCTTGTTACCTTCGATTTCGATACTGGCGACCGAAGGACGCTCGACTACCGTGATGACCAGGACGTTGCCATCGCGGCCCAGCTGGATATCTTGAAAGAAACCAGTTTTGAACAACGCACGAGTGGATTCAACCAGGCGACGATCGTCAGCCTGCTCGCCGACGTTCAACGGCAAGGCACCAAAGACACTACCCGCGGAGACCCGCTGGAGGCCATTGACGCGAATATCAGAGATAGTGAAGGACTCGGCGTGAACTTCGGCGATCATCAATACGGTGAGAACCGCAGTTAGCAGCAGACGTTTCATGAAGTCCTTTCTTATTCCAACTGGCAATAAACAAACTGCCGCAAAATGCGGCAGATTCGCAATTCAGCGAAGTGTTACAGACGGCCCAAATCATTGACCAGAGCAAGCAACATCACCCCGACCACCAAACTGATACCGATCTGTATCCCCCAACCCTGCACCCGATCCGACAAGGGGCGACCACGCACCCACTCGATCAGATAAAACAACAAATGCCCCCCATCCAGTACTGGAATGGGCAACAAATTCAGAACACCCAAGCTAATACTCAGATAAGCAAGGAAATTCAGGAAATCAGCGACGCCCGACTGGGCAGAAGCGCCCGCCACTTTAGCAATGGTTATCGGTCCACTCAAGTTTTTTACCGATAGCTCGCCGAACAACATTTTCTTCAGCGAATCGAGGGTCAGAATGCTCATGGTCCAGGTGCGTCGAGCCCCCTCCCCGATTGCCGCCACCGGACCGTAACTGATCTCGCGAATCATCTCTGGTGGCCAATCGACAGCTTTAACCCCCGCCCCCAGGTAGCCGTTGGGTGCCTTGCTCTCGCCGCGAGCAGCGAGGGTCACCGGAACGTCTATTTGCGCGCCATCACGCTCGACTCGCAGCACGATTTTGCTGTCCGGACGCAGGCGAACCGTATCCACCACCTGCTGCCAGTCATCGAGGGACTTGCCATCAAGGGCCAGCAGGCGGTCGCCGGTTTTCAGCCCGGCAGCCTGGGCCGGTCCCTTCGGATCGAGTTCAGCCAATACCGGCGGCAGCGCCGGGCGCCATGGGCGAATGCCCAGGGAACGGATCGGATCGGGCTCGTCTGCGCCCTTGAGCCACTCGTCCAGCACCAGTTCACGCGTGGTATCGGTGGTGGAACCCTGATCTCGCACAACCAGCTGCAACGCTCCGGTTTCGCCCAAACGACGCACGAGCTGCAGATTCACCGCACCCCAGCCGGAAGTCGGCTCGCCATCTATTGCAACAATTTCCTGCCCCGCCGTCAGCCCGGCCTTGGCCGCAATACTGGCAGGCTCGACTCCACCGATGACCGGGCGTACCTGGTCGCTGCCCAGCATGGCCAGCACCCAGAAGAAAAACATTGCCAGAAGGAAGTTGGCGATAGGGCCCGCAGAGACGATAGCGATACGCTGGCGCACGGACTTGCGATTGAATGACTGATCGAGCTGATCCACCGGCACTTCGCCTTCGCGCTCGTCCAGCATCTTCACGTAGCCGCCCAATGGGATGGCGGCGACCACAAACTCGGTGCCTTGCTTGTCGTGCCAACGCAGCAACGGCATGCCAAAGCCTACGGAGAAACGCAGCACTTTAACCCCACAGCGACGCGCGACCCAGAAATGGCCGAACTCGTGGAAGGTGACCAGCACGCCCAACGCAATCAGGGTGCCGACAATCATGTAAAGCGCGCTCATCTACTCTCTCCGCAATACTTTCCAGTGCTGCATGGGCTTGCGTATTGCAACACGTGCTACCGCCCGTGGCGACTCAACCATTGCCCGGCCAGTTCGCGAGCCTTGGCATCTGCCGTAAATACGGCATCGAGATCATCCACCGCGACCACCGGTTCAAGATTCAACACTTCCTCGATGATACTCGCGATTTCCAGATAACGAACCCGCCCGTCGAGAAACGCGGCTACCGCCACTTCATTTGCTGCATTGAGCATGGCCGGAGCACTGTTGCCAGCCTCGGCCGCCTGCCGCGCCAGGCGCAGGCATGGGAATCGCTCTTCATCAGGCGCCTGGAAATCCAGGCGCGCGATCGCGAACAGGTCCAGGGGCGCCACGCCCGAGTCGATACGTTCCGGCCAGGCCAGCGCATTGGCGATCGGTGTGCGCATATCGGGGTTACCCAACTGCGCCAGCACCGACCCGTCAATGTAATCAACCAGGGAATGTATGACACTTTGCGAGTGGATCACCACCTCGACTTGGGACGGCTTGGCATCGAACAGCCAGCAGGCTTCGATCAACTCAAGCCCCTTGTTCATCATGCTGGCCGAATCGACCGAAATCTTGCGCCCCATGGACCAGTTCGGATGGGCACAGGCCTGCTCTGGAGTGACGTGCACGAGCTCAGCCATGGGCGTCTGGCGAAACGGACCACCCGAAGCCGTGAGCAGGATACGACGCACCCCGACGGAGCCCAGGCCCCGGGCGAAATCCCGCGGCATGCACTGGAAAATCGCATTGTGCTCACTGTCGATCGGCAACAATACCGAGCCGCTCTTGCGCACCGCCTGCATGAACAAGGCGCCGGACATGACCAGCGCTTCCTTGTTGGCCAACAGGATCTTTTTGCCGGCCTCGACCGCCGCCAGGGTCGGACGCAAGCCCGCAGCGCCGACGATGGCCGCCATGACGGCATCCACTTCGGGATCAGCGGCAACCTGGCACAAGCCCGCCTCACCGACCAGCACCTGGGTCGACAGGCCCGCAGAACGCAACTGATCCTGCAGGCGTCGACCGGCGTCGACTTCAGGCACCACGGCAAAACGTGGCGCATGGCGTACACACAGGGCCAGTAGTTCGCTCAGGCGGGTGAACCCGCTGAGGGCGAACACCTGGAAGCGCTCGGGATGCCGGGCGATGACATCGAGGGTGCTCAGGCCAATCGAGCCCGTAGCCCCCAGCACGGTAATCTGCTGTGGACGACTCACGGTGCCGCCATCCACAACAACACCGCAAAGACCGGAATCGCCGCGGTCAGGCTATCGATGCGATCCAGCACTCCGCCGTGACCAGGCAGCAGGTTGCTGCTGTCCTTGATGCCGGACTGACGCTTGAACATGCTCTCGGTGAGGTCGCCCACGACCGAGATGAACACGATCACTGCCGCACCGATCAAGCCCTTGAGCAACTCTGCCACCGTCCAGTCGCGAACCAGCCCGACGACAAACGTAATGACCAGCGCCAATGCCAGGCCGCCATACACCCCTTCCCAACTCTTGCCGGGACTGACCTGCGGCGCCAGCTTGCGCTTGCCGAAGGCTCGCCCGGAGAAGTAAGCCCCGATGTCCGCGCCCCAGACCAGCACCATCACCGCCATGATCAGCCAGTTACCCAGGGGCTCCTGCTTGATCAGGATCAGGCCTTGCCAGGCTGGAAGCAGCACCAGCAGACCGATCACCAGCTTGCAGGCAGCACTCGACCAATGGCCGCTTGAACGTGGATACGTCAGCACCAGATAGGTCGCAACGCCCCACCACAGTACTGCCGCGCCCAACACCCAAGGCGCAAGCCCGGGCAAGATATGCATGAAAAACAGCATCACCGCTACCGCCAGCGCATAGCCGACGCGCACTGGCTGGGCGGTAAAGCCCGCCAGGCGAGCCCATTCCCATGCGCCCAAGGTCACGACCAGGCCAATGAACAGCGCAAAGCCGGAGCCCTCCAGCAGGAAAAAGCCGCACAGGGCTATCGGCAGCAGGATCAGTGCAGTGATGATTCGTTGTTTAAGCATTAAGCCCGGGCTCCAGCTTCGACCTGCTCGCTCGTTTTACCGAAGCGGCGCTGGCGCGAAGCGTAATCGGCCAGCGCTTTGCGCATGGCGTCGTGTTTGAAGTCCGGCCAGAACAGGTCGGAGAAGTACAACTCGGCGTAAGCCAGTTGCCACAGCAGGAAGTTGCTGATGCGGTGCTCGCCACCGGTGCGGATGCACAGGTCCGGCAACGGCAGGTCGCCCGTCGACAGACAGGTCTGCAGCAGCTCTGGCGTGATGTCCTCCGGGCGCAGGTGCCCGGCCTGGACTTCACGAGCCAGGCGTTGCGCGGCCTGCGCGATGTCCCACTGGCCGCCGTAATTGGCGGCGATCTGCAGGACCAGGCGATTGGCGCCCACCGTCATGGCTTCAGCCTCGCGCATGGCGGCCTGAAGCTCGGGGTGGAAGCGCGAACGATCGCCGATGATGCGCAAACTGATGTTGTTGTCGTTCAGGCGCTTGGCCTCGCGACGCAGCGCCTTGAAGAACAATTCCATCAACGCACTGACCTCATCGGCCGGGCGCTGCCAGTTTTCACTGGAGAACGCGAACAGGGTCAATACCTCGACCCCGGCCTCGGCGCACACTTCAATCACCGCGCGCACCGCATCTACGCCCGCTTTATGACCGGCGACACCGGGCAAAAAGCGTTTTTTCGCCCAGCGGTTGTTACCATCCATGATAATCGCGACATGGCGCGGCACCGCGAAGGGTGCAGTCTGCTTAGTCTTTTCCATGAAAACGTGACCCTTATACGGCCATCAGGTCCGCTTCTTTCTGCTTGGTCGCCGCGTCGATATCCGCCTCTGCCTTGTCGGTGAGCTTCTGGATATCGGCTGCCGCACGACGCTCTTCGTCTTCGCTGATTTCCTTGTCCTTCACCAGCTTCTTCAGGTCGCCCAGTGCATCGCGACGAATGTTGCGCACGGCAACACGAGCGTCTTCAGCAGCACTGCGCGCCTGCTTGGTGAAGCCCTTGCGGGTCTCTTCGGTCAGGGCCGGCATGGAAATCAGCAGCAACTCGCCCAGGTTGGTCGGGTTGAGGTTCAGGCCAGCACTCTGGATGGCCTTGTCGACTGCCGCGAGCATGTTGCGCTCAAACGCCACGACCTGCAGGGTACGGGAGTCTTTTACCGTGATGTTGGCCACTTGGGTGATGGAGGTGTCCGTGCCGTAGTACGGCACCATCACGCTACCCAGAATGCTTGGGTGAGCCTTGCCGGTACGGATCTGACCAAATGCATGGTTCAGGGAGTCCAGGGATTTCTGCATGCGCTCTTGAGCGTCTTTCTTGATTTCGTTGATCATTGTTGGCCTTCCTCGATCAGGGTCCCTTCAGCGCCGCCATGCACGATATTCAGCAGGGCGCCGGGTTTGTTCATGTTAAAGACGCGCAATGGCATCTTGTGGTCGCGGCACAGGCAAATGGCCGTCAGATCCATCACACCCAGCTTGCGATCCAGCACTTCATCGTAAGTCAGATGATCGAACTTCTCGGCATGCGGGTCTTTGAATGGGTCGGCAGTGTAGACGCCATCGACCTTGGTCGCCTTGAGCACGACATCGGCATCGATTTCGATTGCACGCAGGCAGGCTGCGGAATCCGTGGTAAAGAACGGATTACCGGTACCGGCTGCGAAAATCACCACTTCCTTGGAATTCAGGTGGCGCATGGCCTTGCGACGATCGTAATGATCAGTCACGCCTACCATGGAAATGGCCGACATTACGATGGCCGAGATATTGGCACGTTCCAGCGCGTCGCGCATGGCCAAGGCGTTCATCACAGTGGCCAGCATGCCCATGTGGTCGCCAGTCACCCGATCCATGCCGGCTGCGCTCAGCGCTGCACCGCGGAACAGGTTGCCACCGCCGATCACCAGACCGACCTGGACACCGATGCCAACCAGTTGGCCGACTTCCAGTGCCATGCGATCCAGAACTTTCGGGTCGATCCCGAACTCTTCCGAGCCCATCAGGGCCTCGCCGCTAAGCTTGAGTAGAATGCGTTTATAGCGAGCCTGATAACCACTGCCCTGCTGAGCCATTGCGAATCTCTCCTGCGGCGTATTTTAAAAATTCTTTGCGAGCTGTTTACAGCTGGCGTTCACTCTAGCTTGGCGCTGCTTCAGCGCCATCGGAACATGGCTTTGTAAGCCAGTTCCAAAGGGAAACCAAATAAAAATTTGGCAGCCCATCTGAAAAGAGGCTGCGCGCGTAAGCGGGCAGCCTCTTCTGGGCGACAGTTGAGAACTGTCTTATTGCTTGGCGGCAGCCAGCTGGGCAGCAACTTCTTCAGCGAAGTTGTCGACCGGCTTCTCGATGCCTTCGCCTACTTTGAAGTAGGTGAAGGAAACGATTTCAGCACCGGCTTTCTTGGCCAGTTCGCCAACCTTGATTTCAGGGTTCTTGACGAACGCCTGCTCAACCAGGCTCGCTTCAGCCAGGAACTTGCTGATACGGCCTTTGACCATGTTTTCAACAATGTTTTCCGGCTTGCCGGCGATCTTGTCAGCGTTCAGGGTCAGGAACACGCCCTTCTCACGCTCTACCGCTTCAGCGGAAACTTCCGATGGCAGCAGGAATTCAGGGTTGGTCGCTGCTACGTGCATCGCGATGTCTTTGGCCAGCTCAACGTCGCCGCCCTTCAGAACAACTGCAACACCGATTTTGTTGCCGTGCAGGTAGCCACCAACAACATCACCTTCAACGCGAGCCAGGCGACGGATGTTGACGTTTTCGCCAACCTTGCCGACCAGTACCAGGCGATCAGCTTCTTGAGCTTCGATCAGCGGAGCGACGTCAGTCAGTTTGTCAGCGAACGCTTTTTCAACGCTGCTGGCAACGAATGCCTTGAAGTCGTCCTGCAGAGCCAGGAAGTCGGTCTGCGAGTTCACTTCCAGCAGAACGGCGGATTTACCGTCTTCCTTCAGAGCGATAGCGCCTTCAGCAGCTACGTTGCCTGCTTTCTTGGCAGCCTTGATGGCGCCCGAAGCACGCATGTCATCAATGGCTTTTTCGATGTCGCCGCCGGCCTTGGTCAAGGCCTTTTTGCAATCCATCATGCCTTCGCCGGTACGCTCGCGCAGTTCTTTGACCAACGCTGCAGTAATCTCTGCCATTTCAAAATCCTCTTGGATAGGTTTTCAACCATTCCACCCGATCAAACGGGCGTTCAATTCTTCCCGAAGCTTCTTTGATAGCGGCTGCACGTTACAAGGTTGCAACTGCGCTGCACACAAATGGTTTTCGAGGTGGCAAAAAGGGGGCCAAGCCCCCTTTTTGCTTACTGAGTCAACGCCAAGGCGTCAATTACTCAGCTGCAGCTACCGGAGCTTCTTCAACGAACTGCTCGGTGCCACCAGCAACGTGGTTGCGGCCACGGATTACAGCGTCAGCCATCGAACCCATGTACAGCTGGATCGCGCGGATTGCGTCATCGTTGCCTGGGATGATGTAGTCAACGCCTTCCGGGCTGCTGTTGGTATCGACTACGCCGATAACCGGGATGCCCAGCTTGTTGGCTTCGGTGATCGCGATGCGCTCGTGATCAACGTCGATAACGAACAGAGCGTCTGGCAGACCGCCCATGTCCTTGATACCACCCAGGGAACGATCGAGCTTCTCAAGATCGCGAGTGCGCATCAGCGCTTCTTTCTTGGTCAGCTTGGCGAAAGTACCGTCTTCGGCTTGCACTTCAAGGTCACGCAGACGCTTGATGGAAGCACGGATGGTTTTGAAGTTGGTCAGCATGCCGCCCAACCAGCGGTGATCGACGTACGGCGAACCGCAACGTGCTGCTTCTTCAGCAACGATCTTGCCAGCGGAACGCTTGGTGCCGACGAACAGAATCTTGTTTTTGCCCTGGGCCAGGCGCTCTACGAAAGTCAGAGCTTCGTTGAACATTGGCAGGGTTTTTTCAAGGTTGATAATGTGGATCTTGTTACGCGCGCCGAAAATGTACTTGCCCATTTTCGGGTTCCAGTAACGGGTCTGGTGACCGAAGTGCACACCGGCCTTCAGCATATCGCGCATGTTGACTTGGGACATGATAGTTCCTTAATAAGTCGGGTTTGGCCTCCACGTATCCCAATGACCAACCAGCAGCATCAGCTGAAGGCACCCAGGTCATCGTGTCGACACGTGTGTGGATTTAAGCCTTTCGGGGTATCCCCGGAAAGCGGCGCATTTTATACCATAAGGCTCGGAAAAACGGAACCCGGATTCTCAATTGCTGATGCACGTCTTCATCCACGCCCTTGGAATCGCCCGGGAATGCGCCCATCTATAGGAAGAAGCGATGCACAGGGCCTCAGATTTGCCCTGATCGTCTGGTAGAATCGCGTTTTTCAGGGCAGCGAAGAACGTTTGCGCACCGCCCATTTTGACTTAGTGAAGCGCCATCGAGCGCAGAGAGAGCCTGTATGACCGTCAACCTCAAGACTCCAGAGGACATCGCAAAAATGCGTGTCGCCGGCAAACTGGCCGCCGATGTGCTGGAAATGATTGCTGAACATGTCAAACCGGGCGTCACCACTGAAGAGCTGGACCGCATCTGCCATGACTACATCGTCAATGTGCAACAGGCCATTCCTGCTCCGCTCAATTATAAAGGCTACCCGAAGTCGATCTGCACCTCGATCAACCACGTGGTCTGCCATGGTATTCCGAACGAGAAACCATTAAAGAATGGCGACACGCTGAACATCGACGTGACCGTGATCAAGGATGGCTACCACGGCGACACCAGCCGCATGTTCCACGTCGGCACCGTGCCGGTCTGGGCCGAGCGCCTGTCGCAGGTCACCCAGGAATGCATGTACAAGGCCATCGAAATCGTTAAGCCAGGCTGCCGCCTGGGCGATATCGGCGAAGTGATCCAGAAGCACGCGGAAAAGAACGGCTTCTCGGTGGTTCGCGAGTTCTGCGGCCACGGCATTGGCAAAGTGTTCCACGAAGAACCGCAGATCCTGCATTACGGCCGTGCCGGTACCGGTATGGAGCTGCAAGCGGGCATGACGTTCACCATCGAGCCGATGATCAACCAGGGCAAGGCCGACACCAAGGTGCTGGGCGACGGCTGGACCGCCATTACCAAGGACCGCAAGCTCTCCGCCCAGTGGGAACACACCCTGGTCGTGACCGAGACCGGCTACGAGATCTTCACCCTGCGCAGCGATGACACCATCCCTCGCGTTTCGGCCTGATTCAACCAGCGCAGCTCCCAGCCTATAGAAAGGAAAGCCAATCGATGCCGCAGGTGGATCCAGAACTCTTCGACCGCGGCCAGTTCCAGGCTGAACTGGCCCTGAAGGCAAGCCCTATCGCCGCCTTCAAGAAGGCGATCCGCCAGGCCCGCGAGGTGCTCGACGGGCGCTTTCGCAGCGGCCGCGACATTCGCCGCCTGATCGAGGATCGCGCCTGGTTCGTCGACAACATCCTGCAAAAGGCCTGGGAGCAGTTCGACTGGAGCGAAGACGCCGACATCGCGCTGGTCGCGGTCGGTGGCTACGGTCGCGGCGAGTTGCACCCCTATTCCGACATCGATCTGCTGATCCTGCTCGACAGTGCCGATCACGAAGTTTTCCGCGATTCCATCGAGCGTTTTCTCACGTTGCTGTGGGACATCGGCCTGGAAGTTGGCCAAAGCGTGCGCTCGGTGGACGAATGCGCCATCGAGGCCCGCGCCGACCTGACGGTCGTTACCAACCTGATGGAGAGCCGCACCATCTGTGGCCCCGAGCGCTTGCGCCAGCGCATGCTCGACGTCACCAGCACTGCGCACATGTGGCCCAGCAAGGAGTTCTTCCTGGCCAAGCGCGCGGAGCAAAAGGCCCGGCACCACAAATACAACGATACCGAATACAATCTGGAACCCAACGTCAAAGGCTCGCCCGGTGGCCTGCGGGATATCCAGACGATTCTGTGGGTAGCGCGGCGCGAGTACGGCACCCTGAACCTGCGCGCCCTGGCTGGCGAAGGTTTCCTGGTTGAAAGCGAAAACGCCCTGCTGGCCTCCTCGCAGGAATTTTTGTGGAAGGTTCGTTACGCCCTGCACATGCTCGCCGGCCGTTCCGAAGACCGCCTGTTGTTCGATCACCAGCGCTCGATTGCCGGGCTGCTGGGGTTCGAAGGCGATGACGCCAAGCAGGCCATCGAAAACTTCATGCAGCAGTACTACCGGGTGGTCATGAGCATTGCCCAGCTCAGCGACCTGATCATCCAGCATTTCGAAGAAGTCATCCTCGCCCCGGAAGATGAAGCGCCGCCGCAGCCGATCAACTCGCGATTCCAGCTCCACGACGGCTACATCGAGGCGCGCAACGACAATGTGTTCCGGCGGACGCCGTTCGCCATGCTCGAGATCTTCGTGCTGATGGCCCAGCAGCCGGAAATCAAGGGCGTGCGTGCCGATACCATTCGCCTGCTGCGCGAGCATCGGCACCTGATCGACGATGACTTTCGCCACGACATTCGCAACACCAGCCTGTTCATCGAGCTGTTCAAGTGCAAGATCGGCATCCACCGCAACCTGCGCCGGATGAACCGCTACGGTATTCTTGGGCGTTATCTGCCGGAGTTCGGCTTCATCGTCGGGCAGATGCAGCACGACCTGTTTCACATCTATACGGTCGATGCTCACACCCTGAACCTGATCAAACATCTACGTAAGTTGCAGTACACCCAGGTGTCGGAAAAATTCCCACTGGCCAGCAAGCTCATGGCCAAGCTGCCGAAGCCCGAATTGATCTACCTGGCCGGCCTGTACCACGATATCGGCAAGGGCAGGCATGGCGACCACTCGGAAATCGGCGCAGTCGATGCCGAGGCGTTCTGCCAGCGCCACCAACTGCCGGTATGGGATAGTCGGCTGATCGTCTGGCTGGTACAGAATCACCTGGTGATGTCGACTACGGCCCAGCGCAAAGACCTGTCGGACCCGCAAGTGATCCACGACTTCGCGCAGATCATCGGTGACGAGACCCATCTCGACTATTTGTACGTGCTGACAGTGGCGGACATCAACGCCACCAACCC
Organism: Pseudomonas sp. RIT-562; assembly: GCF_026241895.1. GTDB lineage: Bacteria > Pseudomonadota > Gammaproteobacteria > Pseudomonadales > Pseudomonadaceae > Aquipseudomonas > Aquipseudomonas mandelii_F. The sequence goes on from NZ_JAPJIV010000002.1 coordinate 216,688, forward strand.
GACGCTTTGGAACTCGTGGCGCGCCAGCCTGCTGCGCCAGCTCTACACCGAGACCAAGCGTGCCTTGCGTCGCGGCCTGGAAAATCCGGTAGACCGCGAAGAACAGATTCGCCAGACCCAAAGCGCCGCCCTCGACATTCTGGTACGTGGCGGCACCGACCCCGACGACGTCGAGCAGCTGTGGGCCCAACTGGGTGATGACTACTTCCTGCGCCATACCGCTGGCGACGTGGCCTGGCACAGTGACGCGATACTCCAGCAGCCGGCAGACGGCGGCCCCCTGGTGCTGATCAAGGAAACCACCCAGCGCGAGTTCGAGGGCGGCACCCAGATCTTTATCTATGCACCCGACCAACATGATTTTTTTGCCGTGACCGTAGCGGCGATGGACCAGCTCAACCTGAACATTCATGACGCGCGGGTCATTACCTCGAGCAGCCAGTTCACCCTCGACACCTACATCGTGCTCGATACCGACGGCGACTCGATCGGCGACAACCCCACCCGGGTCAAGCAGATCCGCGAGGGCCTGACCGACGCCCTGCGCAACCCGGACGACTACCCGACCATCATTCAGCGTCGAGTGCCGCGCCAGCTCAAACACTTCGCGTTTGCGCCCCAAGTGACCATTCACAACGACGCCCAGCGCCCGGTGACCGTGCTGGAACTCAGTGCCCCGGACCGCCCTGGCCTGCTGGCGCGCATTGGCACGATCTTCCTGGAATTCGACCTGTCGTTGCAGAACGCCAAGATTGCGACCCTCGGCGAGCGCGTGGAAGACGTGTTCTTCATCACCGATGCGAACAATCAGCCGCTGTCCGACCCGCTGCTGTGCAGCCGTTTGCAGGATGCCATCGTCGAGCAGTTGACCGTCAGCCAGGAACCCGGAATCGCGCTGTCGCGCATCAGCATCTGAATCAACAAATTTCCCCCTGTGGGAAAGCCCGGCTCCCACAAAAACCGGCTCCCACATTAGAAGAGGCCCCCGATGAACAACGCTCTGAACCAGTTGCAGCCCTACCCCTTCGAAAAGCTCCGCGCCCTGCTCGGCAGCGTCACGCCAAACCCGGACAAGCGCGCTATCGCCCTGTCCATTGGCGAGCCCAAGCACCGTTCGCCCAGCTTCGTGGCCGAAGCCCTGGCCAGCAATCTGGATCAGATGGCTGTGTACCCGACCACCCTCGGCATACCGGCCCTGCGCGAAGCCATCGCCGCCTGGTGTGAACGTCGCTTCAACGTTCCGAACGGCTGGCTCGACCCGGCGCGCAACGTGCTGCCGGTCAACGGCACTCGGGAAGCGCTGTTCGCCTTCACCCAGACCGTAGTTAATCGCGGCGATGACGCGCTGGTCGTCAGCCCGAATCCGTTCTACCAGATCTACGAAGGTGCGGCGTTCCTCGCTGGCGCCAAACCCCACTACCTGCCGTGCCTGGATGAAAACGGCTTCAACCCGGACTTCGATGCCGTTTCCCCGGACATCTGGAAACGCTGCCAGATCCTGTTCCTGTGCTCCCCAGGCAACCCGACTGGCGCACTGATTCCGGTTGAAACCCTGAAGAAGCTGATCGCTCTGGCCGACGAATACGATTTCGTGATCGCTGCCGACGAGTGCTACAGCGAGCTGTACTTCGACGAACAGACCCCGCCAGCCGGCCTGCTCAGCGCCTGCGTGGAACTGGGTCGCCAGGACTTCAAGCGCTGCGTGGTGTTCCACAGCCTGTCCAAGCGCTCCAATCTGCCCGGCCTGCGTTCGGGTTTTGTGGCCGGTGATGCCGATATTCTCAAAGGCTTTCTGCTCTACCGCACGTATCACGGCTGCGCGATGCCGGTGCAAACCCAGCTGGCGAGCGTTGCAGCATGGAATGACGAAGCCCACGTACGCGCCAACCGTGACCTGTACCGCGAGAAATACGACGCGGTGCTGGCGATCCTCAGCCCGGTACTGGACGTGCAGCGTCCGGACGGCGGTTTTTACCTGTGGCCAAACGTCGAAGGCGATGACGAGGCGTTCTGCCGCGACCTGTTCGTTGAGGAACATGTGACGGTGGTGCCGGGCTCGTACCTGTCACGCGAAGTCGATGGGTTCAATCCCGGGGCTGGCCGTGTGCGCCTGGCGCTGGTCGCGCCGCTGGCAGAGTGCGTCGAGGCCGCTGAACGCATTCGCGCTTTTATTATTGCCAAACGCTGAACATATAAGTCCCGCCCTGCACAATACAGCGGCGGGACTACAATTCATCCTGAAGTCATAACAACGTTCACACCGAAACTTTACGGCTGAGATTGCCCGCTAAACAAACTGCAAAACTAACAAGCTCGACACAACCCCCTCAACTATCTAATTTCAGGCCTCCTTAACAAACCAGAGGCCACAACCACATGCATCAATATAAATATTGTAAAGCCATTACATCTTCCGACCCGACCGCCGCTTATCATGCCGCTATCAATGAGCGGCCTAGTAATGGCGCGAGTCCCGGCAACCGCAACAAACGCAGCGTCGGCGAGCACACCAAATATTGGCAACCCGGAAAAACCCTGAAAATTGTTATTGTTGAATATAACGAGCATTCTTTTGCGACCATCAAGAACAGCGCGAGTAAATGGCTGCCGTACATCAATCTGCAGTTCGAATTCATTGAACTGGACGAGCAAACCATGTTGGCTGCGACGGAGTTCCTGGGGGACATTCGTGTTGATTTTCAGCCAGGATTAGGCAGTAGCGGTAGTTCATTAATCGGTACCGACTCGCGTACGGGCAGCCCCGACCTTCCTTCCATGGTGCTGGGCACCGACTTCTCCTCGCCCTATTACGAATCCTTGGTTGTTCATGAGTTTGGGCATGCTCTCGGACTGGGACATGAACATCAACATCCGGACGCCGGAATACCATGGAACCGAGCAAAAACATATTTGCACATGGCTAACACCACGAGGTTTTCCAAGGCTGAAGTTGATGCCAATGTATTCCCACTAGAACGGAGCGCTTCTCGGGTCTATACGCCCTATGACCGGCATTCAATCATGCATTATCAAGTTCTCGACGAACTTACCCTGGGTGACTGGCATCAGCCTGTGAATTTGCATATCAGCCAAGGTGACATTGCGGCCGTGCGCGCGATTTACCCGTAACCGCGTCACCTGCGATGCTACCTCCTTACTTCACCGCCCCAAGATTAGCTTCGCTCAAATCCAGCTCCGCCAATACCTCACGCAGTACGTCATCGCCAATCTGGTGATGACGGCTAAGGCTATACAATTCCAGCCGCTGCGCCCGCAATGCCTTCAAGCGCATCCGCCGCTCCAGCAAATCCATCTGGAATGCCAGCGCCTGGGCTTCCGCCGAGTCGTTGAACACCTCCAGCTGATGCCGATATTCGGACATGATCCGCGCCTTGAGCTCTGCGGCAAGCGCCGCCTGCGCCGCGTCCTGCGGATTGACTTCTTCCGTTTCGAGAGCATGAATCGCCGCCTCGGCGGTCTTGCGCCAGGCCTCACGCACTTCATTGCGGCGCTTGTCGTCGGGACTCTTCTCGATTCCGCGCAACAACAACGGCAGTGCAATACAGGCCGCAATCAGCGACAGCAGGATTACCCCTGCCGCGATGAAAATCAGCAAATCACGCTCGGGAAATGCCGCGCCTCCCATCAATATCGGCACTGACAACACCCCCGCCAGCGTCACTGCCCCACGCACGCCGCCAACGGTCAGCAACCAGCAGGAACGCGCGGTCGGGACCTGCGTCATTTCACCCTTGCCACGCCAGCGCCGCAGCAGGCCCGACAACCGCCAGATGCTCTGCACCCAGACAAACCGCAGCACCAACAGCACGAGGAAGATCGCCACCACATCCAGGCAGCGGTAGAGCAAGGTCGGCCACAGCGAGGTTTCATGACTGGCAACCGCCTTGATGATGTCCGGTAGCTGCAAGCCCAGCAGCAGGAAGATCAAGCCGTTGAACGCAAACTCCAGCAGCGACCAGACGCTGCGATTGAGCAGCCGGGTACTGGTCTGGCGTGGCAGCAGGTCGAGCCAGCTCTGCATCATCCCGGCCGCCACCGCTGACAGGATGCCCGACGCCCCCAGGCGCTCGGCCAGCACGTAAGCAGCAAATGGCAGCAAGAGCATGAACACCACGTGGGTCGCCGGGTCATCCCAGCCCCGCGCGATCATCCAGGAGCGCAAACGCCCGACCAGCCAGCTCAGCGCAACGCCCACCGCCAACCCGCCGATGGCCACCAGGACAAAAGTCAGGCTGGCATTGGCCAGGGAGAACACACCGGTCACGGCGGCGGCCAGCGCAAATTTGAAGGTGACCAGGCCCGAGGCGTCATTCATCAGCGCCTCGCCCTGCAACATGTGCATCAATGGCGTCGGCAGCCTGTTCTGTGAAATCGCGGAAACCGCCACAGCATCCGTCGGCGACAAGACTGCCGCCAACGCGAACGCCACCGGCAAGGGAATGCTCGGCAATAGCCAATGAATGAAATAACCGGCGCCCACTACGGTGAACAACACCAGGCCCACCGCCAATGTCAGGATCGGCCCGCGCAGTCGCCACAGCTCGCGCTTGGGCATCCGCCAGCCATCGGAGAACAGCAAAGGCGGCAAAAACAAAAATAGAAACAATTCAGGGTCGAGTGCCACATGCAACCCCAGCGTCGGCCAGGCCAGCAACGCCCCGGCGCAAATCTGCACCAGCGGCAGGGGCAGCGGGATCACCCGCCCGACCAGGCGAGACACGCTGACCAACATCAGCAGGATCAGAACGGTGTAGGCGGTTTGCATAAAGCGTTTCCCAGGCAATCAACAGCATTGAAGTGCCATATTAGCGGTTTAGACTGCGGACCGACCGTTACACCAATGTCGCATCGCGGTCATCAGACTCCCACAGGGTTTTGGGTTTTAACCCAAGGGTCATGGCATAATCCTTCACCTTTTTTTTCCAGCACCTGTGAAGGGGGCAATTCCTTGACCGTTTCAAGTAAAACGTTGCACCTTTTCGGCATCAAGGCCTGCGACACCATGAAAAAGGCGCGCACCTGGCTTGATGAACACGCTGTCAGCTATGACTTCCACGATTACAAGACGGCCGGAATCGACCGTGAGCACCTGACCCAGTGGTGTGACGAGCACGGCTGGCAAGTGGTGTTGAACCGCGCAGGCACAACCTTTCGCAAACTCGAAGACGAACGCAAAGCCGATCTCGACCAATCGAAAGCCATCGAACTGATGCTCGCGCAACCCTCGATGATCAAGCGCCCGGTGCTCGATCTCGGTAACCGAACCCTGATTGGCTTCAAGCCAGATATCTACGCGGCCGCTATCAAATAAGCAGCCCGTCATTCTTTGTAGAGGTATTTACATGTCCAATTCCCTGTTCAGCATTGCCTTTGGTGTCGGCACCCAGAACCGTCAAGGCGCATGGCTGGAAGTGTTTTACCCTCAGCCACTGTTGAATCCATCGGCCGAACTGGTCGCTGCCGTTGCGCCAATTCTCGGTTACAGCGAAGGCAACCAGGCCATCACCTTCACCACTGCACAAGCCGCGCAACTGGCTGAAGCCGTGAAAGGCATCGACGCGGTACAAGGCAAGCTGCTGACCCGCCTGGCTGAAAGCCACAAGCCGCTGGTCGCCACCCTGCTCGCCGAAGACGCGCAGCTGAGCTCCACCCCCGAGGCGTACCTCAAGCTGCACCTGCTGTCCCATCGCCTGGTCAAGCCACACGGTGTAAGCCTGGCCGGAATCTTCCCGCTGCTGCCAAACGTGGCCTGGACCAGCCAGGGTGCAATCGACCTGAGCGAACTGGCCGAGATGCAACTCGAAGCCCGTCTGCGCGGTGAGCTGCTGGAAGTGTTCTCGGTGGACAAGTTCCCGAAAATGACCGACTACGTGGTACCGGCCGGCGTGCGTATCGCTGATGCCGCGCGTCTGCGCCTGGGTGCCTACGTAGGCGAAGGCACCACCGTGATGCACGAAGGTTTCATCAACTTCAACGCCGGCACCGAAGGCCCGGGCATGATCGAAGGTCGTGTCTCGGCAGGCGTATTCGTTGGCAAGGGTTCGGACCTGGGCGGCGGTTGCTCCACCATGGGCACCCTGTCGGGCGGCGGCAACATCGTGATCAAGGTGGGCGAAGGCTGCCTGATCGGCGCCAATGCCGGTATCGGTTTCCCACTGGGCGATCGCAATACCGTTGAATCCGGCCTGTATGTCACCGCTGGCACCAAGGTTGCGCTGCTGGACGAGAAAAATCAGCTGGTGAAAGTGGTCAAGGCCCGTGAACTGGCCGGTCAATCCGACCTGCTGTTCCGCCGCAATTCGGAAACCGGTGCAGTGGAGTGCAAGACGCACAAATCGGCCATCGAACTGAACGAAGCGCTGCACGCTCACAACTAGTAGCAGCCAAGCTTGCTCGCGATGGGGCCCTTAAGGCCACCGAAAACATCGCGAGCATGCTTCGCAATACCTGTGGGAGCAAAGCTTGCTCGCGATGAGGCCCTCCAAGCCACCGAAACCGTCACCAGCCAGCCATGCTCCACCAGAGCCTGGCGTTTCCCCGCCCATGTTTTGCAGGGCCAATGTGCATGATGATCCCCTCCCCGTGGCGTGCCGATTTCCCGGCCATCGCCGCACTGCAACGGCAAGACCAGACTTACCTGGACAACGCCGCCACCACACAGAAACCCCAGGCCCTGCTGGATGCGCTGGCGCATTACTACGCCAACGGCGCAGCCAACGTGCATCGGGCGCAACACCTGCCGGGCGCCCACGCGACCCAGGCCTTCGAGGACAGTCGCAGCAAGGTCGGGCAATGGTTGAATGTCGGCGAGAGCGGGCAGATCATCTTCACCCACGGCGCGACCTCCGCGCTTAACCTACTGGCCTATGGCCTCGAACACTCATTCAATCCGGGCGACGAGATCGTCATCAGCGCCCTGGAGCATCACGCCAACCTGCTGCCATGGCAGCAACTTGCCCAGCGGCGCGAGCTGCAGCTGGTGATCCTGCCGCTGGACGCCGACGGCCTGATCGACCTCGACACCGCTGCCCGACTGATCGGCCCGCGCACCCGCCTCCTCGCCGTCAGCCAGTTGTCCAACGTGCTGGGCGCGTGGCAACCGCTACCTGCCCTGCTCGCCATGGCCCGCAGCCACGGAGCCTTGACCGTGGTCGATGGCGCGCAGGGAGTGGTTCACGGTCGCCACGATGTACAGGCCCTGGGTTGCGACTTCTATGTGTTTTCCAGCCACAAGCTGTACGGCCCAGATGGCCTCGGCGTGCTGTTTGGGCGATCTGAAGCACTGGCACAACTGCGGCACTGGCAGTACGGCGGCGAGATGGTGCTCGATGCCAATTACCACGACGCTCGATTCCGTCCCGCGCCCCTGGGTTTCGAGGCCGGCACCCCGCCGATCGCCAGCGTCATCGGCCTTGGCGCCACCCTGGATTATCTGTCCGGGCTGGACCAGGACGCCGTATCGGCCCATGAAGCGGCACTGCACGACTATTTGCTCAAGGGCCTGCAAGCGCGCAACGGCATTCGCCTGCTGGGCAAGCCGCAACTGGCGTTGGCCAGCTTTGTGGTCGAGGGTGTGCATAACTCGGATCTGGCCCACCTGCTGACCGAACAGGGGATTGCCGTGCGTGCCGGGCATCACTGCGCCATGCCGCTGCTGAAAAGCCTTGAACTGGCCGGGGCGATTCGGGTGTCGTTGGCGTTGTACAACGACTCCGACGATCTGGAACGGTTCTTCGAAGCGCTGGACCAGGCCCTGGAGTTGCTGCGATGACCCTGCCAGCGGATGCCGTCACGGCGCTGGAGACTTTCCACCAGGCGGCGGGCTGGGAACAACGCGCACGTCTGCTGATGCAATGGGGCGACCGCCTGCCCGCACTGAACGACGAGGACAAGGTCGATGCCAATCGCGTGCATGGCTGTGAAAGTCAGGTGTGGCTGGTGGGGGCGCTGCAGGACGGTCATTGGCAGTTTACCGCGAGCAGCGACGCGCGATTGATCCGCGGACTGGTGGCGTTGCTGCTGGCGCGGGTCAACGGACTTTCGGCCAGTGAATTGAAGCAGGTCGATTTACCCGACTGGTTCAATCAGCTGGGCCTGAGCCGGCAGCTCTCCCCTTCGCGCAGTAATGGCCTCAATGCAGTTCTCCAGCGAATGCAGGAACTTGCTCTGTAGGAGCCTGCTTGCTGGCGATGCAGGCGGCGCGTATCCCCCGTAGGGTCTATGCCTCGGGCTTTATGCGATCCGCCGGCCGCCGCACTCCCGCCACAATCTTGTCCACCGCCTTGGTCGCCGCGACCATGCCAAAAGTCGCCGTCACCATCATCACCGCACCAAATCCACCCGCGCAGTCCAGCTTCACCCCGTCGCCCACAAAACTCTTCTGCAGGCAGATGCTGCCATCCGGTTTCGGGTAGCGCAGTTGCTCGGTGGAAAACACACACGGCACGCTGTAATGCCGGGTCACGGTGCGCGAGAAGTTGTAATCGCGGCGCAGCGTGGAACGCACTTTCGAAGCCAGCGGGTCATTGAAGGTACGGTTCAGGTCGCAGACCTGGATCAGCGTCGGATCGATCTGCCCGCCGGCGCCACCGGTGGTGATGATCTGGATCTTGCGGCGCTTGCACCAGGCAATCAGCGCTGCCTTGGCATTCACACTGTCGATACAGTCGATGACGCAGTCGATGTTCGGCGTAATGTATTCGGCCATGGTCTCGCGGGTGACGAAATCCGCCACCGCGTGCACGGTGCAATCCGGGTTGATCCCGCGCAAACGCTCGGCCATTACCTCGACCTTCGGTTTGCCCACTGTGCTATCCAGCGCGTGCAGCTGACGGTTGGCGTTGCTGACGCAAACGTCATCCAGGTCGAACAGCGAGATCTCGCCCACGCCGCACCGCGCGATGGCTTCCGCCGCCCAGGAACCGACGCCGCCGACGCCGACGATTGCCACATGCGCCGCGCGCAGGCGCTGAAGCCCTTCAATGCCATATAGGCGGGCGATGCCGGCGAACCGCGGATCTTCTGTACTCATGACCATCACCCCAAAAACCGGGGCGCATTATAGGGCCAAGTGCAATATTCAGCGACTAGTGTAAGAACTTATGTGAAACCTGGGTGCCCAATGTCAGGCATTTCCCTGTTAGCTGTACGGTCAGAGAACCTCCAGTGTAGGATGCGCGGCCCTGCCCTGGCAGTCAGTCGCCAACCGCTCCTTCGTTCCACAGCCTTTGGAACCCGAAAAAGCTATGTCATCGCGTAAATTTGGACTCAACCTGGTCGTGGTGCTCGCCATCGCAGCCTTGTTTACCGGCTTCTGGGCACTGATAAATCGCCCGGTCACCGCTCCCAACTGGCCCGAACAGATCTCCGGCTTCTCCTATTCGCCATTCCAGCAAGGCCAGTACCCGCAAAAAGATCAATATCCAAGCGACGATGAAATGCGCCGTGACCTGGAGATCATGAGCAAGCTGACGGACAACATCCGCACTTACTCGGTCGACGGTACGTTGGGCGACATCCCCAAGTTGGCGGAAGAATTTGGCCTGCGCGTGACCCTCGGGATCTGGATCAGCCCGGATGAGGAGCGCAACGAGCGGGAAATCCTGCGCGCCATTGAAATCGCCAACACGTCGCGCAGCGTAGTGCGGGTGGTTGTAGGCAACGAGGCAATCTTCCGTAAGGAAATTACCGCTGCCGAGCTCGGCATGATCCTCGACCGCGTGCGCGCGGCGGTGAAAGTGCCCGTTACCACATCTGAACAATGGCACGTCTGGGAAGAACACCCGGAACTGGCTAAACATGTCGACCTGATCGCCGCTCACGTGCTGCCCTACTGGGAGTTCATCCCGGTGGACAAGGCCGGGCAGTTCGTCCTGGACCGTGCCCGCGACCTGAAAAAAATGTTCCCCAAGAAACCCCTGCTGCTTTCGGAGGTTGGCTGGCCGAGTAACGGCCGCATGCGCGGCGGCGCCGACGCGTCGCCGGCAGACCAGGCGATCTATTTGCGTACGCTGGTCAACAAGCTCAACCGCCAGGGCTTCAACTACTTTGTGATCGAGGCCTTCGACCAGCCGTGGAAGGCCAGTGATGAAGGCTCGGTGGGCGCTTATTGGGGTGTGTTCAACGCCGCGCGCCAGCAGAAATTCAACTTTGAAGGCCCGGTGGTCGCGATCCCGCAATGGCGTGTGCTGGCGGTCGGCTCGGTGGTATTGGCGTTGCTCTCCCTGACGCTGCTGATGATCGACGGCTCGGCATTGCGCCAGCGTGGTCGGACCTTCCTGACCTTCATCGCGTTCCTGTGCGGTTCGGTGCTGGTGTGGATCGGTTACGACTACAGCCTGCAATACAGCACCTGGTTCAGCCTGACGGTGGGCATCCTGCTCGCCCTCGGTGCGTTCGGGGTGTTTATCGTGCTGCTGACCGAGGCCCATGAACTGGCTGAAGCGGTCTGGACGCACAAACGCCGGCGAGAATTCCTGCCGGTCGTGGGGGATTCGGACTACAGGCCGAAGGTCTCGATCCACGTGCCTTGCTATAACGAGCCGCCGGAGATGGTTAAACAGACCCTCAACGCCCTGGCCAACCTCGACTATCCGGACTTCGAAGTCCTGATTATCGACAACAACACCAAGGACCCGGCAGTCTGGGAACCGGTGCGCGATTATTGCGCAACCCTGGGGCCGCGCTTCAAGTTCTTCCACGTCGCGCCCCTGGCAGGCTTCAAGGGTGGCGCGCTGAACTACCTGATCCCGCACACCGCCAAGGATGCCGAAGTCATCGCGGTAATCGACTCCGATTACTGCGTCGACCCGAACTGGCTCAAGCACATGGTGCCGCACTTCGCCGACCCGAAAATCGCCGTGGTGCAATCGCCACAGGATTATCGCGACCAGAACGAAAGCACCTTCAAGAAGCTCTGCTATGCGGAATACAAAGGCTTCTTCCACATCGGCATGGTCACCCGCAACGACCGTGACGCGATTATCCAGCACGGCACCATGACCATGACCCGTCGCTCAGTGCTCGAAGAGCTCGGCTGGGCTGACTGGTGCATCTGTGAAGACGCCGAGCTGGGCCTGCGCGTATTCGAAAAAGGCCTGTCGGCGGCGTATTACCACACCAGCTACGGCAAAGGACTGATGCCCGATACCTTTATCGACTTCAAGAAACAGCGTTTCCGCTGGGCCTATGGCGCGATTCAGATCATCAAGCGACACACTGCCAGCCTGCTGCGCGGCAAGGGCACCGAGCTGACACGGGGCCAGCGTTACCACTTCCTCGCGGGCTGGCTGCCGTGGGTGGCGGATGGCATGAACATCTTCTTCACTGTCGGCGCCCTGCTCTGGTCGGCTGCGATGATCATCGTGCCGCAGCGGGTCGATCCACCGTTGCTGATCTTCGCGATTCCGCCGCTGGCGCTGTTCGTGTTCAAGGTCGGCAAGATCATCTTCCTGTACCGCCGCGCGGTGGGCGTGAACCTGAAGGATGCGTTTTGCGCGGCGTTGGCCGGGCTGGCGTTGTCACACACCATCGCCAAAGCGGTGCTGTACGGGTTCTTCACCAGCAGCATTCCGTTCTTCCGCACGCCGAAGAATGCCGACAACCACGGCTTCTGGGTGGCGATTTCGGAAGCTCGGGAAGAGGTGTTCATCATGTTGCTGTTGTGGGGCGCGGCGCTGGGGATTTACCTGGTGAACGGCATGCCGAGCAACGACATGCGCTTCTGGGTGATCATGTTGCTGGTGCAATCGCTGCCCTACCTGGCCGCGTTGATCATGGCATTCCTCTCCTCGCTGCCTAAACCTGCCGCCGAGCCGGAGACGGCGCCGGCAGTCTAAATCTTTGCCGATGCACTAAACGGCGGCCAATGGCCGCCGTTTTGCTTTAAGATAACCGCCATTTTGCAGGGCCCAGCCCATCTCCTGTGGGAGCAAAGCTTGCTCGCGATTGCCGTGACGCGGTGTAACACAAAGACCGCATCATCATTCATCGCGAGCAAGCTTTGCTCCCACAAATCAAGCTTCTGGAGTTTCCCATGACGGCCCACGCCGACCTTTCGCCGACCCTTCAACTCGCCATCGACCTGATCCGCCGTCCGTCCGTGACGCCGCTTGATGCCGATTGCCAGAAGCAGATGATGCAGCGCCTGGGCGATGCCGGCTTCACGCTGGAGCCGATGCGCATCGAGGATGTGGATAACTTCTGGGCCACCCACGGTCAGGAAGAAGGCCCGGTGTTGTGTTTCGCCGGCCACACCGACGTCGTGCCAACCGGCCCGGTGGCCGCGTGGCAGATCGACCCGTTCAACGCGCTGATCGATGAACACGGCATGCTCTGCGGCCGCGGCGCGGCGGACATGAAGGGCAGCCTGGCGTCCATGACCGTGGCCGCCGAGCGTTTTGTTGCCGACTACCCGAATCACAAGGGCAAGGTCGCGTTCCTGATTACCAGCGACGAAGAAGGTCCGGCGCATCACGGCACCAAAGCCGTGGTCGAGCGCCTGGCGGCACGCAAGGAGCGCCTGGACTGGTGCATCGTCGGCGAACCGTCGAGCACTACTTTAGTGGGTGACGTAGTCAAGAATGGTCGCCGTGGCTCCCTCGGCGCCAAGTTGACCGTGCGCGGCGTACAAGGTCACGTGGCCTACCCGCACCTGGCGAAGAACCCGATCCACCTGGCCGCCCCGGCACTGGCCGAGCTGGCCGCCGAGCACTGGGACAACGGCAACGACTTCTTCCCGCCGACCAGCTTCCAGATTTCCAACGTGAATTCCGGCACCGGCGCGACCAACGTGATCCCGGGCGACCTGGTGGCGGTGTTCAACTTCCGTTTCTCCACTGAATCCACGGTTGAAGGCCTGCAGAAGCGCGTGGCCGACATTCTCGATCAGCATGGCCTGGACTGGCACATCGACTGGGCGCTGTCCGGCCTGCCGTTCCTCACCGAGCCGGGCGCCCTGCTGGATGCCGTGGCATCGAGCATCAAGGACATCACTGGTCGCGAGACCAAGGCGTCCACCAGCGGTGGCACCTCCGACGGGCGTTTCATCGCAACCATGGGCACCCAGGTCGTTGAGCTCGGGCCGGTCAACGCGACCATTCACCAGGTTAACGAACGTGTGCTGGCCGCCGATCTCGACGTGCTGACCGAAATTTACTACCAGACCCTGATCAAGTTGCTCGCCTGATGCTCGCCTGTCCGATTTGCAGCGAACCGCTGAATGCGGTGGACAACGGCGTAGCCTGCCCCGCCGGGCACCGGTTCGACCGTGCACGCCAGGGTTATCTCAACCTGCTGCCGGTACAGCACAAGAACAGCCGTGACCCTGGGGATAACCTGGCGATGGTCGAGGCGCGCCGCGACTTCCTCAATGCTGGTCATTACGCCCCGGTCGCCCGGCGCCTGGCCCAGCTGGCGGCGCAATACGCACCGCAACGCTGGCTGGACATCGGTTGTGGCGAGGGCTACTACACCGCACAGATCGCCCAGGCCCTGCCCAATGCCGACGGCTACGCGCTGGACATCTCCCGGGAAGCGGTCAAACGCGCCTGCAAGCGCAACCCGCAGCTGACGTGGTTGATTGCCAGTATGGCGCGGGTGCCACTGGCTTCCGGCAGCTGCCAATTCCTCGCCAGCGTCTTCAGCCCTCTGGACTGGGAAGAGGCCAAGCGCCTGCTCAGCCCCGGTGGCGGCCTGATGAAGGTCGGGCCGACCAGCGGCCACCTGATGGAATTACGCGAACGCCTGTACGATGAAGTCCGTGAATACACTGACGACAAGCACCTGGCCCTGGTGCCGGACGGCATGGTGCTGCAACACAGTGAAACCCTGGAATTTCGCCTGACGCTGGAAAGTGGCCAGGACCGTGCCAACCTGTTGGCCATGACCCCCCATGGCTGGCGCGCCAGTGCCGAACGCCGCACGGCGGTCATCGAGCAGGTTGAACCGTTCGAGGTCACGGTTTCAATGCGTTACGATTACTTCGTACTTCAATAATTTTTGGTCTCGAGCAAACAGCTTGAGGCCGGCTAAATCCGCGAATGGATTTTTCAGACCCGCAGTGAGGACATCCATGCGCCAACCCGATATCGAGATTTACCTGAAAGACGCCGACGTCGACTACAAGGCTGTAGCAGCCTGGCTCAGTCAGGCGTTGGGCCCGTGCACCGACTGGGTCCAGAAGGGCCAGACCTACAAGTGCAAGGCCGGCAATGTGCCGGTGACCTGGCTGCCAAAGGCTGTAGGAAAATGGAACAGCCTGTACCTGGAAAGCGACCAGACTCCGTGGGAAGACGACATCGCCTGCGCCCGCGCTGCATTTGCTGCGCTGAACGTCGAAGTGCGCTGCGCGCCGGGGAGTTGGGTCGAGGAAGAAGGTGAAGAGTCGGCGGATCGCTGGATGCGGATCAGCGCGGATGGTGAAGAAGAGATCACCTGGAAAACAGCATAAGCGACGCCGATCAAATGTGGGAGCGGGCTTGCTCGCGAATGCGGTGTGTCAGTCGACATCAACTTTGACTGATACGCCGCATTCGCGAGCAAGCCCGCTCCCACAGTGGTTTTGGGTGATCCGTAAGATAAGCTTTACAACCCAACAACATCCTCAGCCTGCAACCCCTTCTCCCCCGTCACCACCGCATATTCAACCTGCTGACCTTCAGCCAGCGAGCGATGCCCCTCGCCACGGATCGCGCGGTAGTGCACGAACACGTCCACCCCGTCCTCGCGTTGAATGAAGCCATAACCCTTGGCGTCGTTGAACCATTTCACATTGCCGGTCTCGCGCGTTGCCATGAATCGTACCTCTTCTTTTTATTGTTGAGGGGCGAGTATATGACAGCCCGGAAAACTCTCAACTCAACTTTACTTACCCGCTTTTTTGCCGATTTTCGATGAATCCGGCACACTATCGGCCGCCCGAGCAAACGCTCGGTCTCACTCACTCACGCAGAAGCCGTATGACCCGCTCCCCGTTTCGCCGTCTAGTGTTTGGCACCCTGCGTCGACTGCTGTATCTCTGGGTACGCTCGGAGACGATCAACCAGTCGTCGTTCACTCTCAACCTCGACCGCAGTCGGCCGGTGTTCTACGTCCTGCAAAATCCATCGCTGACCGACCTGGCCGTGGTCGATACCGAATGCACCAAGGCTGGCCTGCCACGCCCGGTCCTGCCGGTATCGGTGGGTAACCTGTTGGAGCCGGCGGCGTTTTTCTACCTGACGCCCGACCCCGACTGGCTCGGCCGCCAGGACAAGCGTGGCGCACCGCCGACGCTGACCCGCCTGGTCAGCGCGCTGAGCCAGAATGCCGCCGAAGACGCGCAGATCATCCCGGTCAGCGTGTTCTGGGGGCAGTCGCCGGACAGCGAATCGAGCCCGTGGAAACTGCTGTTCGCCGACAGCTGGGCGGTCACCGGGCGCCTGCGCCGGCTACTCAGCATCGTCGTGCTGGGGCGCAAGACCCGCGTGCAGTTTTCCGCACCGATCCACCTGCGTGAGCTGATCGACCATAACAAGGGCCATGAACGCACCGTGCGCATGGCGCAGCGCATCCTGCGGGTGCACTTTCGCAACCTGAAAGCCGCAGTGATCGGTCCGGACATTTCCCACCGGCGCAATCTGGTCAAGGGTCTGCTCAACCAGCCACTGGTCAAGCAGGCGATCCTCGACGAAGCCGAGCGCGAAAACATCTCCCCGGAAAAAGCCAAGGCCCAGGCCCTGCGCTACGGCAACGAGATCGCCTCGGACTACACCTACACCGCGATCCGCTTCCTGGAAGTGGTACTGAGCTGGTTCTGGAACAAGATCTACGACGGGATCAAGGTCAACCACATCGAAGGCGTGCAGAAGGTCGCCCAAGGTCACGAAGTCATCTACGTGCCGTGCCATCGCAGCCATATTGACTACCTGCTGCTGTCCTACCTGCTGTTTCGCAACGGCCTGACTCCGCCGCACATCGCCGCCGGGATCAACCTCAACATGCCGGTGATCGGCAGCCTGCTGCGCCGCGGCGGGGCGTTTTTCATGCGCCGCACGTTCAAGGGCAACCCGCTCTACACCTCGGTGTTCAACGAATATCTGCACACCCTGTTCACCAAAGGTTTCCCGGTCGAATATTTCGTCGAGGGTGGCCGTTCACGCACCGGGCGCATGCTGCAACCGAAAACCGGGATGCTGGCCATCACCTTGCGCAGCTTCCTGCGCTCCTCGCGCATGCCCATCGTTTTCGTCCCGGTGTACATCGGTTACGAGCGAGTGCTGGAAGGCCGCACCTACCTCGGCGAGCTGCGCGGCGCCACCAAGAAGAAGGAGTCGATCTTCGACATCTTCAAGGTCATCGGCGCCCTCAAGCAACGCTTCGGCCAGGTGGCCGTCAACTTCGGCGAACCGATCAAGCTGGCGGAGTTCCTCGACAGCGAGCAGCCAGACTGGCGCCAGCAGGAGCTCGGCCCGCAGTACAAGCCAGCGTGGCTCAACGAAACCACCAACCGCCTTGGAGAGAAGGTCGCGCAACACCTGAACGAAGCGGCGGCCATCAACCCGGTCAACCTGGTAGCGCTCGCGCTGCTCTCCACCAGCCGCCTGGCCCTGGATGATCGTGCCATGGCGCGAGTACTCGACCTGTATCTGGCGCTGCTGCGCAAAGTGCCGTACTCGCCGCATACCACCTTGCCGGAAGGCGATGGCCGAGCGCTGATCGAGCATGTGAAGGATATGGACCTGCTCTCCGAGCAGAGCGATGCCCTGGGCAAAATCCTGTATCTGGATGAGCAGAACGCCGTCCTGATGACCTACTACCGCAACAACGTGCTGCACATTTTCGCATTGCCCGCGCTCTTGGCCAGTTTCTTCCAGAGCGCATCGCGCATGAGCCGGGAGCAGATCCTGCGTTATACCCGTGCGTTGTATCCGTACCTGCAGTCGGAGCTGTTCATCCGCTGGTCCCTGGACGACCTTGATGCGGTGGTCGATCAATGGCTCGAAGCGTTCGTCGAACAGGGCCTGTTGCGATTCGAAAACAATGTCTACCTGCGCCCGGCACCCAGCTCGCGGCACTTCGTGTTGCTGACCCTGTTGTCCAAAAGCATTGCGCAGACCCTGCAGCGTTTCTACATGACCGTGTCCCTGCTACTAAACAGCGGCCAACACAGCATCAGCGCCGAAGAACTGGAAGACCTGTGCACCGTCATGGCCCAGCGCCTGTCTATCCTGCACGGCCTGAACGCGCCGGAGTTCTTCGACAAGAGCCTGTTCCGACATTTCATCCAGACCATGCTGGACCTTGACGTGTTGCGCCGCGACGAAGCCGGCAAGCTCAGTTATCACGAGCTGCTCGGTGAGCTGGCCGAAGGTGCAGCGAAGCGGGTGTTGCCGGCGGAAATTCGCCTGTCGATCCGTCAAGTCGCCTTGCATCGCAGTGAAGATGCGGCGGAGTTGGTAACGCCGGTCTGACGCTATTAATGTTTGGCAGGAACAAGGACGTTTCTGCCGTACCCAGCAAACTATTCGCCTCGGATCGAAGGAATTACCCTACATAGAAATGACGAAACTCTCTTTATGGTGAGTACTCGTCAACTCCGACGAGTCATTGATATGGAAATCAGCATGAATAACAAAACCGTCAAAACAATCAGTGGCCGCGTGCATTACCTCGCAAGGATGGGTCTGCCACCTGACTCGATACTGGAGGTCAGCCTGCTGGATGTTTCCCTGGCAGATGCACCTGCCAAGGTTCTGGACGTACAAGTGACACCCAATGCTCGCGACGCCGGGTTGCACTTCAACCTGACGTACGACCTTGCGGATGTCTTCAGCAATCACACGTACGCAATCAGTGCGCGCATTACCCACAATGACCACTTGATCTTCTACACCACCACGCAACATCAAGTGGTCCTGGGCGTCGATCACTTGCAAGGGCAAGAAGTGCTGGTCGACCCCGTCTGAGAATCACCAACTGAGTACCCGGCGCGTTTCCTGAAACTACATAGATCTATGTTTGCATGGGATCTCGCCCGCAAAATCCGGTAGATTGCAGTTGGCGCCGAGCTTTCACCGGCGTCAACTTCAAGGATTAGTCATGAAAAAACTCGCATTCCTGGGACTGGCAGTATTGCTCAGTGCCTGTCAAACCCCGAAACCTCACGCCACCACCAGCCTCGACGGCGAAGTCTTTTATCTGCAGCGCATCGCACTGCCGCCAACCGCCACCCTGAGCGTCAGCTTGCAGGACGTATCCCTGGCCGACGCGCCAGCAGTAGTCCTCGACGAGCACAAAGGCCCGGTGAAAGGCCAGGTGCCGCTGCCGTTTCACCTGAGCTACGATCCGGCGCAGGTCAAACCCGGCCATCGTTATTCGGTCAGCGCGCGCATTGAAGATAATGGCCAGCTGCTGTTCATCACCACCGAAAATCACGCCGTGCAACTGGATGGCAGCGACCCGCAGCCGTTGAAAATCCGCGTCGACGCCGCCCGCTGACACTCTTTGCTCTACAAGGAAGCCGCCATGCTCCGCACCACCCTTCGCTTCACCGGCCTCTGCGCAGGATTGCTGATCAGCGCCAACGCCCTGGCGTTGTCGCTGAACGACCTGTCACAAAAAGACGCTACCGGTGGCCTCAAGGACGCCCTGACCCAGGGTGCTCAGCTCGCCGTCAAACAACTCGGCACTCCGGGTGGCTTCAGCAACAATCCGGAAGTGAAAATCGAGCTGCCGGGCAAACTGGGCAAAGTCGCCAGCAAAATGAAACAGTTCGGCATGGGAGCCCAGGTCGATCAACTGGAGACCAGCATGAACAAGGCTGCGGAAGCTGCCGTGGTCCAGGCCCAGCCGATCCTTGTGGATGCGGTGAAGAAGATGACAGTCGACGATGCCAAGGGCATTCTCAGCGGCGGTGATGAATCGGCCACGCAGTACCTGAGCAAAACCAGCCGCGAACAGATCCGTGTGAAATTCCTGCCCATCGTCAAGCAAGCCACCGACCAGGTTGGCCTGGCCAAGCAATACAACTCCTTCGCCGGCCAGGCGGCCACGCTGGGTGTATTGGATGCCAAGAACGCCAACATCGAAGGTTACGTGACCGAACAGGCACTGAACGGTCTGTTCGAGATGATCGGCAAGCAGGAACAAACCATCCGTAATAATCCGGCAGCTGCGGCGACCAGCCTGGCCAAGAAGGTGTTCGGCACCCTGTAACTTTTCCTACATCAATCTCAAAACTGTCCGATATTGAGATAGCGGCTTCCAGATGCTGTACTCGCGTCTCAAATTTATGAGTTTTTGAGACTGCAGCGATGAAAAAGCCACCCGCGCTGAGCGGTCGAACCGATCCGGTATTCGATCTCTTGGCGCGTTCTCCCCACAAAAATCGCCTCGCAGATTACCTGACGCTGCTCAAGCCCCTCGACGGCCAAGGTCGGTATCTGCCTTTCGAGGAGCTACGCTACCGCTGGGCGCCAGGGCTGGACGCTCACTCCAGGCCGGAGTGGAAGGCATTGACGACGCGCAGTATTCGCCCGGTACTCTGAGGAGCAATGACGAAGTGGTAGTTCAGGATGGCGAGGGCAATGTCGTCCACACCCCGCCCCCTGCGGCCGGGCTGGCTTCACGCCTGCAGATGTTGTGCAAATGCATTGAACGGGCTGGTTGCTCTGAACCTGTTCGAGAAAAGAAAGATCGGGCGCGAATGGGTGTTCTTTCTACGCGCCCAGAATATTGCCCGATAGGACTCAGGCAGGATCCTTCCTGATACGAAACCACGCCGCATACAAAGCCGGCAGGAACAATAGCGTCAACGCTGTTGCCACGATCAGGCCGCCCATGATGGCAACCGCCATCGGCCCGAAGAATACGCTGCGTGACAGCGGGATCATCGCCAGCACTGCCGCCAGCGCCGTCAGCACGATCGGCCGGAAGCGCCGCACGGTCGCTTCGATGATCGCTTGCCATGGCGTCAGCCCGCTGGCGATATCCTGTTCGATCTGGTCCACCAGGATCACCGAGTTGCGCATGATCATCCCTGACAGGGCAATGGTTCCGAGCATCGCGACGAAACCGAACGGTTGACGGAATATCAGCAGGAACAGCGTCACGCCGATCAGCCCCAGGGGCGCGGTCAGGAATACCATGACCGTGCGCGAGAAGCTGCGCAGTTGCAGCATCAGCAGGGTCAGCACAACCACGATAAACAGTGGTACGCCGGCCTTCACCGAGTTCTGACCGCGGGCCGAATCTTCGACAGTGCCACCGACATCCAGCAGGTAGCCGTCCGGCAGTTCGGCGCGAATCGGGTCGAGGGTCGGCATGATCTGCGCCACCAGGGTCGCCGGTTGCTCCTTGCCGTAGATATCGGCCCGAACCGTGACGTTCGGCAGGCGATTGCGATGCCAGATGATGCCCTCTTCGAAGCCGTACTCCAGAGTGGCGATCTGCGACAGTGCCACGCTGCGCCCGTTATCGGTCGGCACCGCCAGGCTCGGCAGCAACGACAGCTCGGTGCGTTCGTGCAAGGTGCCGCGCAGCAGGATCTCGATCAACTCGTTGTCTTCGCGATACTGGCTGACGCTGGAACCGGTGAGCGAACTCTGGAGGAATTTAGACAGATTCGCCGTGCTCACCCCAAGCGCCCGCGCCCGGTCCTGATCGATGTTCAGGTACACCACCTTGCTCGGCTCTTCCCAGTCCAGGTGCACGTTGACCACATGCGGATTTTCGCGAACTTTCGCCGCGACTTTGCGCGCCAGGGCACGCACTTCCTCGATATGTTCGCCGGTTACCCGGAACTGCACGGGATACCCCACAGGAGGGCCGTTTTCCAGGCGTGTCACCCGCGAGCGCAGCGCCGGGAATTGTTCGTTGAGGGTCTCGATCAGCCAGGTGCGCAGGGGTTCGCGGTCCTCGATGGTCTTGGCCAGCACCACAAACTGGGCGAAGCTGGCGGCTGGCAACTGCTGGTCCAGGGGCAGGTAAAAGCGCGGCGAGCCGGTGCCCACGTAGGCCACATAATTATCGATACCGGCGTGATCCTTGAGCAGTGCTTCGAGGCGCTTGACCTCTTCGGCGGTGTTGCTCAGGGACGCGCCCTCGGCCAGCTTCAGGTCGACCATCAACTCCAGGCGACCGGACGCCGGGAAAAACTGCTGCGGCACGAAGCGGAACAGCGCAATCGAGGCAATGAACAACACCACGGTCAGCACGATCACCGTCTTGCGCCAGCGCACGCACCACTCCACCAGGCGCCGCACGCGCTGGTAGAAAGGCGTGCCGTAAGGATCCGGCTGTCCGCTGCCGTGTTTGGCTGCGTGAATTTTCGCCAGATCCGGCAGGAGTTTTTCCCCCAGGTACGGCACGAAGACGACGGCAGCGACCCAGGACGCCAGCAACGCGATAGTCACTACCTGGAAGATCGAGCGGGTGTACTCGCCAGTACCCGATTGCGCCGTGGCAATTGGCAGGAAGCCCGCAGCGGTGATCAGCGTGCCGGTGAGCATGGGGAACGCGGTGCTGGTCCAGGCATAGCTCGCCGCCTTAACCCGGTCGAAGCCCTGCTCCATTTTGATCGCCATCATTTCCACGGCGATGATTGCATCGTCCACCAGCAAGCCCAGCGCCAGCACCAAAGCGCCGAGCGAGATCTTGTGCAAGCCGATGCCGAGGTAATACATGCAGGCGAATGTCATCGCCAGTACCAAGGGAATCGCCAGCGCCACGACCATGCCGGTGCGCACGCCAAGGGAAAAGAAGCTCACCAGCAACACGATCGCCAGGGCTTCCACCAGCACCTGGATGAATTCGCCGACCCCCGTTTTCACTGCCGCCGGCTGGTCCGAGACCTTGCGCAACTGCATGCCGGCCGGAAGGTTCTTCTGGATCCGATCAAACTCGATTTCCAGGGCCTTGCCCAGCACCAGGATGTCGCCGCCGTCCTTCATTGCAACGGCCAGGCCGATGGCATCCTGCGCCATGAACCGCATGCGTGGCGCGGGAGGATCGTTGAAGCCGCGACGCACGTTGGCCACATCGGAAATGCGGAATGTACGATCGCCCACCCGGATCGGAAAGTTCTTTATCTCGTCGACTGTCTGAAAATTCCCCGAGACCCGTAGCTGCAACCGCTCGCTGGTGGTTTCAAAGAATCCCGCCGTCGAGACCGCGTTCTGTTCCTGCAAGGCCTGCTGTACCGCGGCCAGGGGCAACCCGAGTGTGGCGAGCTTGACGTTGGACAGCTCGACCCAGATCTTCTCGTCTTGCAGGCCAAGCAGCTCGACCTTGCCCACATCCTTGACGCGCTGCAGCTGGATCTGGATGCGATCGGCGTAATCCTTGAGTACCGCGTAGTCGAAGCCATCGCCGGTCAGGGCGTAGATATTGCCGAAGGTGGTGCCAAATTCATCGTTGAAGAACGGCCCCTGGATGCCTGGGGGCAGAGTGTGGCGAATGTCGCTGATCTTCTTGCGTACCTGATACCACAGCTCGGGAATCTGCACCGAGTGCATGGAATCGCGGGCGATAAACGTGACCTGGGACTCACCCGGGCGGGAGAACGACACGATGCGTTCATACTCCCCGGTTTCCATCAGTTTCTTTTCAACGCGCTCGGTGACCTGCCGCGAGACTTCCTCGGCCGTGGCGCCCGGCCAGTTGGTGCGAATCACCATGGCCTTGAAAGTGAACGGCGGATCTTCGCTCTGCCCGAGCTTGGTGTAGGAAAGCGCTCCAACCACCGCCAGCAACAACATCAGGAACAGTACGATCTGGCGGTTACGCAACGCCCATTCGGAAAGATTGAAGCCCATCGGGTTTACTCCTTGTCCGCCAGATTGATCACGCGGTTGGAGCGGTCCACCGGACGCACCTGCTGCCCGTCATGCAACACATGCACACCGGCGGCGACTACCCAATCACTGGCAGTCAGGCCTTCGAGCACCGGCACGCTCTTCTCGCCGAAGGCGCCGACCCGCACCGGGGCTTTTTTCAGGGTGTTGTTGGCGCCGAGTATCCAGACATAGGTAGCGCCGTTTTCTGCGGTCACTGCCGAGAGCGGCACCGACAGCGATACCACTTCAGCCGCCTGGATAAACACCCGGGCACTCTGGCCGAGCTCGGCGGGGACCTTACCGGCAGTGAAGGCAATACGCGCGGCGAAGGTGCGCGACTTCGGATCGGCCGCCGGCGACAGCTCGCGGATGCGCCCGGCGAAACGCTGGTCAGGTTGGGTCCAGAGCTCCACGGACACCGGCTGGCCCACTTTGAACCGGCCAACACTTTGCTCCGGCAGGCTGATCAATACTTCGCGCTCACCATCGGTGGCCAAGGTAAACACGGTTTGTCCGGCGGCGACCACCTGCCCGACTTCCACCGCACGCTTGGCCACCACGCCGTCCTGGGGAGCCCGCAATACTGCATAGCTGGCCTGGTTGGTCGACACGTTAAATTCGGCTCTGATTTGCTTGAGACGCGCTTCACCGGAGCGGAAGAGATTTTCGGCATTGTCGTACGCCGAACGGCTGACCATCTGACGGTCCATCAGGGTCTTGTAGCGATCACGCTCGGCTCGCACCAGGTTGAGATTGGCTTCAGCCGCCGCGACCTGGGCACGGGTGGCCTCCAGTTGCAGGCGTACGTCCTGAGGATCGAGTTCGGCCAGCGGCTGATCGGCCTTGACCCGTTGCCCCTCCTCGACCAGTCGTCGAATGACCTTGCCGCCAATACGGAAACCCAGCTCCGGCTCGTAACGGGCCCGCACCTCCCCGGGATAACTGTCCATTGCCTGCGCCGAAGGCTCTGGCTGCACCATCATGGCCGGTCGTACAGTGACCTTGGGCGCCTCCTCGTGACCACACGCGGACAATAAAAAAGCCAGACCGACTGGCAACGCGAGGGGCAAGGCATAGCGGAACATGGTGAAGGACCTTTCGCTAATGGTGCTTGGAATAATTATACTGGCCAGTATGTTATTAATAGCAAACTCACCAGTCCAGTATTAAAGCGAAGAATGTCCAACAATCTTTCAGCCCCCAACGGCCCTGGCCGCCCCAAGGATCTGGCCAAGCGCCAGGCGATCCTCGATGCAGCAAAAATCCTCTTCCTCAGCAACGGCTACGCGAGCACCAGCATGGACGCGGTGGCAGCCGAAGCCGGGGTTTCCAAGCTCACGGTGTACAGCCATTTCAACGACAAAGAGACGCTGTTTTCCGCGGCCGTGGTGGCCAAATGCGAAGAGCAACTGCCGCCGTTGTTCTTTGAACTCCCCGACGGCATTGCGGTGGAAACGGTGCTACTGAACATTGCCCGGGGATTTCACCAGCTGATCAACAGCGATGAGTCGGTGAACCTGCATCGCCTGATGATGACCCTGGGCAGCCAGGATCCGAAGCTGTCCCTGATCTTTTTCGAAGCAGGGCCGGAGCGCATGCTGCATGGCATGGAGCGATTGCTGGGCAGGATCAATCAGAGCGGCGCGCTGAGCATCGACAAACCGCGCAACGCGGCCGAGCATTTCTTTTGCCTGCTCAAGGGTGCGGGGAATTTTCGCCTGCTGTATGGCTGCGGCGAGCCGCTGGCCGGCGAGGCTGCGGAGAGTCATGTGCGCGAAGTGGTGGGGTTGTTTATGCGGGCTTACCGGCCGGATTAGCCTGCTGGATTGTTGGTGTCAGCACCGGCGCCATCGCGAGCAGGCTCACTCCTACATTGGGATTGATCCCTGTAGGAGTGAGCCTGCTCGCGATGGGTGCGACTCGGTCTCAGGACTTGAGCGCCTTCTTCGGATAAATATCATACCGACTCGATTTCCCATCCAGTGCATAGCTCGGCTTCGGCCCCTCGATGCACGGTGCCTTGCGCGGGCGCTTGACCACCACCCGATGGCTGGCCAGGGCTAAGGCAGCAGCGAGCAAGGCCGGGGCATCCAGGTCATCGCCCACCAGCGGCCGAAACAGGCGCATCTCCTTCTTCACCAGCGCGGTTTTCTCTCGGTGCGGGAACATTGGGTCCAGGTAGATCACCTGCGGCGGCTCACCTTGCCAATTGCGCATCACCTCGATCGAGTTGCCCTTGAGCAAGCGCATGCGCGCCACGATCGGTGCCACGTCAAAATCCTCCGCTGCCCGCAGCAGGCCATCTTCCAGCAAGGCGCCAATCAATGGCTGACGTTCGATCAGGCTCATCTCGCAGCCAAGACTCGCCAGCACGAACGCATCCTTGCCCAGACCCGCCGTGGCATCCAGCACCCGCGGGCGCACGCCTTGGCCGATGCCTACCGCCTTGGCAATCATCTGTCCGGTACCGCCGCCGAACAAGCGCCTGTGGGCGGCGCCGCCTTCGACAAAATCCACCCGCACCGGGCCGGGCGCATCCGGCCCCAGCTGTTGCAGCTGCAACCCCTGCTCGCCTACCTGCAGCGCGAACTCGGCGTCGGCCACCAGCAACGGCAAACCCAGGCGCTCGGCCCATTGTTCGGCCTGTGACTGGAAAGTCGTGCCCAGGGCTTCGACATGGATGCGGCAGGCCGCCGGTTGCTCAATCATGGAAAACACTCAAAAAATTAATGATCGGCAAAAACGGCCGATAACAAAAGTATCGAGCATTTTGCCAGAGCTGAGCGTCGACCGAGAAAAATGTCAGCCATTCAACCCATCATCACCGGCTTTATCTCGCCCTACGGCGATTACAGCCTGCGAAATTCCCAAGCACTGAGCGGTGTCAGTCACCTGTGGCAGGATTTTTTTGCCCGGGCCCTGGCCGATCAGTCGAAGGAAGATGTGCTGCCGGCTTCGCTGGATTTCCCACCGGTCGATCTCGATAGCCCGGTCGAACCCACCGTCGGTAGCGACCTGTTGGCGCATATCGTTTCCCAGCGCGAATGTAACGTGCAGGACACCGAAATCCGCCCGCCCGAGCCGCTGTTCCTGCCGATTGCCGAATTCGAGCTGCACTTGGCCGACAAACCCTTCCCGCCGTTCCCGGAAGAAGAAATCGTCGCCCAGCAAAAACAGCAGGACTTCGAAAGCGCCTGGGTTCGCCCGATTGTGCTCAATGCTGTCCCGCCACTCGCAGACGCCGGCCCGGCGCCACAACCGCGTCCGCTGCACCTGCCGATTGCCGAATTCGAACTCGAGTTGCTGGACAAACCATTCCCGCCCTTCTCGCCTGAAGAGCTGGTGGATCAGCAGAAAAACTTCGACTTCGACATCGGCTGGGCTCGCCCGATCGTCCTGCACAACCTGCGCATCGCCGCCTGACCCTCAGCGGCACACCGACCACGGCCCGACATCCACATGAAAGTGATTGCGATGGGCGGCGTTGTAATCCGGGCTCAAGACCACGCTGAACAATTCGCAGGCACCATCGCGCACCTGTCGTAGGAACTGCGCGTCGCGGTTCTCCCGTGGCCAATCCTTGAGCACGCTGATCGATCGCCCATCCGCCAGGCGAAAACCGGCAATGTCCAGCGCGTCGGCGGACGCATGCTGGCTGCGCCGGGCATTTTCGCGCCCATAAACGTTACGACAGGCGAAGCTGCCGAGATGATCGACCCGCGTCACCGCCTGACCGTAGGCCGCCTGAGCTGCCGGCTGCAGCGCGTGGCGTGCAAATAGCGCGAAGGATACGGCCAGTGGGCAACTGGCCAGGAAGCTGCTGCTCAGGGCCACCTCGCCACCCTGCACGCGCAAGGTATTGATCAACGGACAGGTTGCGTCGCGACTGTCGGCCTGGCGGCTGGTGCGCAAGCCGGAACTGGCCAGGGCCTGGTCACACAACTGCGGATCGGCGCGCAAACGCATGAGCTTGTAGCGAGTGAGGAAATTCGGCGCAGCGGCAACGTCCAGCGGCGCCCAGGGGTTCCATTGCGGCGGCAGGGCAATCCAGCCACGCCAGACGCCCGCTGCGCTTATGCCGATAATCAATAGCAGCAACCACAGCCACCAGCGCATCGTCAGCCCTTGAACAATTGATTGGCCTGGGCGTACGGCATGGACCTAGCGGTGAAGCCAAACGTGCCGGCTTCCTTGATCTCCTGGGCTGCGCGGAAAAACTCGCCATAGGCCGCCAGGGCCAGGGCCGAACCAACACTGATGCGCTTGACGCCCATGTCGTTCAACTGCGCGACCGTGAGCTTTAGCCCGCCGGACATCAATACATTGATCGGCTTGGGCGCGACCGCACGAACCACCGCCAGCACGTCCTCGGCACTGCGCAAACCGGGTGCATACAGCACGTCGGCGCCGGCTTCGGCAAACGCCTGCAAGCGGCGAATGGTGTCATCCAGGTCGGGATTGCCATGCAGGAAGTTTTCCGCCCGGGCCGTCAGCGTGAAGGCAAAGGGCAGGCTGCGAGCGGCGGTCACCGCCGCTTCGATGCGCGCCACGGCATGCTCGAAGCAATAGATTGGAGCGTCTTCGCGGCCCGTCGCGTCTTCGATCGAACCGCCGACAGCCCCGGCCTCTGCCGCACGCAGAATACTCTGCGCACATTCGGCGGGATCGTCGGCAAAGCCGTTCTCCAGATCGACCGCTACTGGCAGATCCGTGGCGGCGACGATCGCCCGGACATTGGCCAGGGTGTCCTCCAGGCTCAGCCCGCCGTCAGGGCGAGCATTGGAAAAAGCGTAACCGGCGCTGGTGGTGGCAAGTGCCTGGAACCCCAGGCTGGCGAGCATTTTCGCCGAACCGGCGTCCCAAGGATTGGGGATAACAAAGGCCTCGTCGCGTTCATGCAGCGCTCTGAACGCCTGGGCTCGAAGGGTTTGCGCATCCATTGGCAGGCTCCTGAAAAAGACCAATCGCAGCTCAGAGCAGACCAAGTTGCTCGGCGGCGGGCTCTCTGTATAGCTCAGGCAGCGGCGGCAGGCCAGGTAAACGCAGCATCAGTTGGGTATGGAAGCGTTGCGCGAGCTTCGCCGCCAGCAGGTTGTCGGCGGTGTGCAGGAAGATATAGGGCGTGCGCCCCTCCTCTATCCACTGGGCGATTTTTCCCACCCACGGCACCAGGAACGGATCATTCGCCTCCAGTTGCGGATGACCAATGAAGCGCACCTGGGGATGTTGCGTGAACGCGGCCGGGCGGGTCGCCACGTTGGGCTTTTTCGCCTGGGCGTCGAGCACTGCAGGATCGGTCGAGGTGCAACTGAACAGTGCCCGGGGGTCGAGGCAGATTCGTTCGACTGCGCGATCGCGCAACAATCGATTGAGCATCCGCTCGCTGTCGCCCTTGGCAAAAAATTCGCGATGACGCACTTCCACCGCCAGCGGCCGCTCCAGCGCATCAATGAACCCGGCCAGTTCCGGCAGGCGCTGCGGCGTGAAGCTCTTCGACAGTTGCAGCCATAGTGGCGAAACCCTTTGCCCGAGCGGGCTGAGCAGCTGCATGAAAGTCTCGGCGGCGGTCAGCTGTTCACGCAGGTCGCCATTGTGGCTGATGTCGCCAGGGAATTTGGCAGTGAAGCGAAAGTGTTCGGGCATGGTCTCGGCCCAGCGCTGCACAGTACTGGCAGCGGGGCTCGCGTAGAAGGTGGTGTTACCTTCGACGGCGTTGAACACCTGGGAATACAGCGAGAGAAATTCGCTGGGTTTAGCGTCTTGTGGATAGAAGTAATCGCGCCAGGCGTTCTCACTCCAGGACGGGCAGCCGAGGTAATACGGCAGCAGCATCAGATGTACAGGTCGAGACCCAGCACATCTGCATCCCAATCGACGAAACCGGCAGTGCTGAGGTAGCTGGCCAGGGCCATCGCGACGCTCTTGCTCATGGCACGATGGTAGATCATGTCTTGCTGACGAGCAGGGAGATTGCTCAGGCGCTGCGCAGCAGCTTTGGCGGTGCGGGCAGCCAGTTGCTCTTCGGACGGATATTCCAGCTCACCGTCGATATCGACCGGTTCGTCTTCCACCACAGTGCTCTTACGCTGTTGGCGCTTGATGGGGTAGGACTGAGAGGGGAAGCCGTCTATACGCATAAAGTCATGCTCGGTATCGATGATGGCAGTTTAGTGGCGCGCGAGGCTCTTCGCAAACTGCCGAGTGATAACTAGAACACAGAAAGGGCAAAAGGTTTAAATGCTGGGGGAATAAATCGACGATTGGCTGGGCCCGTCAGGTGGCTATCGCGGGCAAGCCTTGCTCCCACAGAGGGTGGGTTGTCCAGAAAAAGTCAGCAGCACAACCCTTGTGGGAGCAAGGCTTGCCCGCGATTGGGCTCACCCTGATTCAAGCCTTACCGCGCTTTAGGCGTCGCCACCTTATCGCGCAAATAAACCGGCTGTGCCTCATCCGCCACGATTGCCTCGCCGCGTTCCCAGGCAAATCGCGCCAGCGTCAGCAGGTCTTCAGCGTGCGGCAACATGCCCGCATCCTGCCCGGCGAGCTCGACAGCAATGCGCTCGGCATAACCCCAACCGGTACCGGCACCGAACCATTCGCCACTGGCATCGGCAGGCAATGCCGCGGATTCCGGCGCCAACACCGCCTCGGCCCCCACCAGGCGCATTTCCCCCGCCGTCTCGCGGTAACAGCCCCAGTACACTTCATCCATGCGCGCATCGATCGCTGCGGCTACCTGGGTTACGCCATGCTCGCGCAAGGCCCGCTGCGCCAGCACCGCCAGGTTGGACACTGGCAGCACCGGGCGATCCAGGGCAAACGCCAGCCCCTGGACCACGCCAATGGCAATCCGTACTCCGGTAAACGCCCCTGGCCCACGGCCGAAAGCAATGGCGTCGACCGCCTGCAAGGTGGTCCCGGCGTCTGCCAGCAACTGCTGGATCATCGGTAACAGCTTTTGCGCGTGCAGGCGCGGGATCACCTCGTAATGGCTCGTGACCTTGCCGTCATGCAGCAGGGCAACAGAGCAAGCTTCAGTCGCGGTGTCCAGGGCCAGCAAGGTGCTCATCGATGTATCCGTCAGAGATTCAGAAAAAGTGCGCCAGTATAAACAACTACGGCCCGCAAGCGGGCCGTAGAACAGCAAGCAGCTATCAGCTCAGTGCTTCAAGCACCTTGCCGGTGATCGCTTCAACCGAACCGACGCCAGCAATGTGGCTGTACTTCGGCTTGCCGTCGGTTTCAGCCGACAGCTTCTGGTAGAAAGCCACCAGCGGTTTGGTCTGGGAATGGTAGACCGACAGGCGATGACGCACGGTTTCTTCGGTGTCGTCCTTGCGCTGCACCAGGTCTTCACCGGTGATGTCGTCTTTACCAGCAGTTTTCGGCGGGTTGTAGACGGTGTGGTACACGCGGCCGCTGGCCTCGTGAACCCGGCGGCCGGCGATGCGCTGAACGATTTCTTCGTCGTCAACGGCGATCTCGACTACGTGATCCAGTTCCACGCCGGCTTTGACCAGTGCTTCAGCCTGCGGAATGGTGCGCGGGAAACCGTCGAACAGGAATCCATTGGCGCAGTCAGCCTGGCTGATGCGTTCCTTGACCAGGTTGATGATCAGGTCGTCGGAGACCAGGCCACCGCTGTCCATGACGCTCTTGGCGATCAGGCCCAGCTCGGTGCCGGCCTTGACCGCTGCACGCAGCATGTCGCCAGTGGAGATTTGCGGAATGCCGAATTTTTCGGTGATGAACTTCGCCTGAGTACCT
Source organism: Pseudomonas sp. RIT-562 (assembly GCF_026241895.1). GTDB lineage: Bacteria > Pseudomonadota > Gammaproteobacteria > Pseudomonadales > Pseudomonadaceae > Aquipseudomonas > Aquipseudomonas mandelii_F. Next base: position 247,290 of record NZ_JAPJIV010000002.1, read on the forward strand.
TTACCGGCCCCGGGAGCTCCCAGCAGAATGACGCGCATCGATGTGCTCCTCAATTTTTTATATGGATAACGTCAGATTCGCCTCATGGGGCCAATCTCAAAAATAGGGTCGTGACCGCCCAAACGGCCAAAGGCTGATCAAGATACACAGCAGTTCCTGCCCACACAAGCCGCCGAAAGTCGGAGAAACCCGCGCCTTGCGTGACTTTGCGAAGGGGTACCCCAAGTCGCAACCCCATCACTAACTGTCGCCTGACCGCACTTTAGCGCGACTCGCCGGCAGGCAGCCGACACCTGACGCAGGTGTCGGACGCCACCGGGAAAATGTTAGCCGGTGTTACGCAAGCCGGCGGCAATCCCCGCCACAGACACCAGCAGCGCCTGTTCTACCGGGCTGCCTTGCGTGACTTCCTGCTGCCGCGAGCGCGCCAGCAACTCCGCCTGCAATAGATGCAGCGGGTCAAGGTAAGTGTTACGCAGGCGGATGAATTCGAGGGTCGCCGGACTATGCGCCAGCAGTTGCGACTGACCGGTCAGCCCAAGGACCACAGTGCAGGCCTGCGACAATAGGTCGCGTAAATGCGCGCCCAATGGCAGCAGATCCGGCTCGACCAGACGCTCGTCATAGGAGCGGGCGATGTCGGCGTCCGCCTTGGCCAAGACCATCTCCAGCATATCGATGCGCGTGCGGAAGAACGGCCACTGTTCGCGCATCTGTCCCAGCAGGTCACCTTCGCCGCGCTCCAGGGCCTTGCTCAACGCTGCTTCCCAGCCGAGCCAGGCCGGCAACATCAGGCGGGTCTGGGTCCAGCCGAAAATCCACGGAATGGCCCGCAGGCTTTCAATACCACCGGCACGTCGCTTCGCCGGGCGACTGCCCAGCGGCAGACGACCGAGCTCCTGTTCCGGAGTGGACTGGCGGAAATACTCGACGAACTGCGGATTTTCCCGCACCACTGCGCGATAGGCTTTGACCCCATCGGCGGCCAGCTCGTCCATCAGATCGCGCCAGGCCGGCTCCGGGGGCGGCGGTGGCAACAACGTTGCCTCGAGCACGGCCGCCAGATACAGGTTGAGGTTCTGTTCGGCGATGTCCGGTAGGCCGAACTTGAAGCGGATCATTTCTCCCTGCTCGGTGGTGCGGAATCGTCCAGCGACCGACCCCGGCGGTTGCGAGAGGATGGCCGCGTGGGCCGGGCCGCCGCCACGTCCGACGGTGCCACCGCGACCGTGGAACAACAGCAGCTCCACTTGCTGCTCGCGGCAAATGTCGACCAGGCGTTCCTGCGCTCGATACTGCGCCCAGGCCGCTGCCGTGGTGCCCGCGTCCTTGGCCGAGTCGGAGTAGCCGATCATTACTTCCTGCGGGCCTTGCAGGCGCGAACGATAGCCAGGCAGGAGCAACAGTTTTTCGATCACCGGGCCGGCGTTATCCAGGTCGGCGAGAGTCTCGAACAGCGGCACTACCCGCATCGGCCGCAACACTCCGGCCTCCTTGAGCAGCAGTTGCACGGCCAGCACGTCCGAGGCGGCGCCGGCCATGGAGATCACATATGAGCCCAGTGAAGCGCCCGGCGCCGCAGCGATTTCCCGGCAGGTGGCGAGCACTTCGGCGGTGTCGGCGGAAGGTTTGAAGTACGCCGGCAGCAGTGGCCGCCGGTTGCCCAGCTCGCGCATCAGGAACTCGATGCGCTCTTCCTCGCTCCAGTCTTCGTAACGCCCCAGGCCCAGGTAATCAGTGATTTCGGTCATGGCCGACGAATGCCGCGAAGAGTCCTGACGCACATCCAGACGCACCAGGAACAATCCGAACGTCACCGCCCGGCGCAGGCAATCGAGCAGCGGCCCATCGGCAATCACGCCCATGCCGCACTCGTGCAGCGACTGATAACACAGCTGCAGCGGGTCCAGCAGGTCGCGGTTGTTTTGCAGTACATCCGCGGTTGCCGGCGTGCTGGCGGTGAGGGATGCATGCGCCCAGTTACGCGTCGCGCGCAGGCGTTCACGCAGTTGCTTGAGCACTGCGCGATAAGGTTCGGCGCTGTCGCCAGCCTTGGCCTTGAGTGCGTCGCTGGCCTGCTGCATCGACAATTCCGCCGCCAACTGATCGATATCTCGAACGTACAGATCGGCAGCCATCCAGCGCGCCAGCAGCAGCACTTCGCGGGTGACCGTCGCCGTGACATTCGGGTTGCCGTCGCGATCGCCGCCCATCCAGGAGGCAAAGCGAATGGGCGCCGCTTCCAGCGCAAGGTGTAAACCGGTGGCGTCGTACAGGGCCTTGTCGGCCTTGCGCAGATAATTCGGGATGGCGTGCCACAGCGAATGTTCGATGACCGCAAAACCCCACTTCGCCTCGTCCACGGGCGTCGGTCGGGTGCGGCGGATTTCTTCGGTGTGCCAGGCCTCGGCGATCAGACGCTGCAATTTGACCTGGATCTGTTCGCGCTCGGCACTCGTGAGGTCGCGATGGTCCTGAGCGGCCAGTTGCGCGGCGATGGCGTCGTATTTCTGGATCAGGGTGCGGCGAGCCACCTCAGTCGGGTGCGCGGTCAACACCAGTTCGATTTCCAGGCGTCCCAGCTGGCGTGCCAACGCTTCAGCGCCGTGGCCTTCGGCGAGCAAGCGAGCCAGCAGTTCCGGCAGTACTCGGGTTTCGAATGGTGCGGGTTGGGACTCGTCACGCCGGTGGATCAACTGGTACTGCTCGGCGATATTGGCCAGATTGAGAAACTGGTTGAACGCCCGCGCAACCGGGAGCAATTCGTCTTCGCTCAACTGGTTGAGGCTGGCGCTCAGCTCGGCGTCCATCGAACCACGACGGTCGGCCTTGGCGCCTTTGCGAATCTGCTCGATCTTGTCGAGAAAGCCATCGCCATACTGCTCGCGGATGGTGTTGCCCAACAGCTCACCCAGCAGGTGAACATCCTCGCGCAAGCGTGCATCAATATCGGTCATCAGCAGTTCTCCAGCAGAAAATCCGGGCGGCCATGAACCTCAAGAGTGCCGCTCCAGACCGTTTCTTACAAGCAGACGACGAAGGGACTTTAAACCTTGAGGGTTAAAGCTAGTCTGAAGAGTAAGCCGTACAACGGCTTGCCGCCGCGCACCGGCGGATACTCTCCGGCCTGCCACGAGCAGGCGCGCAATGAGGTTCACATGAAAATTCGCGAACTCGCCCAGCATTGGGAAGAAAATGCCAAAGGTCGCCTGACCGACACCGGCTACAAGATTCACCTGGACATGGAAGCGGCTGCCAGGCTGGCAGCGATCACCGAAATGTACCCCAAACGTCAGCCCGAGGAACTGCTCGGAGAGCTGATCGGCGCGGCGCTGGAAGAGCTCGAGAAAAGCTTCCCGTATGTGAAGGGCTCGACCGTGGTGGCGACTGATGAGGAAGGTGATCCGCTGTATGAAGACATTGGCGCGACCCCGCGGTTTCTGGCGCTGTCGCGCAGGCATTTGCATGATTTGGCGAGTGGTGGCGACAAGCCTAAACACTGATCCATCAGGCATAACTCTGTAGGAGTGAGCACGGAGCAGGCTCACTCCTACAGTGGCAGCCAAAAATCCCGCGCGTACCCCCACGAAACCTCAAAGTTCCCCCTCCAAAACCATGACCGATCGGTCAGATATTTTTTCGGGCGATAGGCCATCTCTTCTGAACTTTTGAAAAAACGCTCGGGTCGTACCCTGTAACCACGCCTGGGACGGCCGTTTCAAAAACGTCTGCAAAGTATCGATGGTACGGCTCCTTGCCCAGGATGGATTTTCAAGTTTTTCAGGAGTATTTCCAATGGAGTTGAAGACCATGAAGACCAGCATCGCCAAATCCCCGTCTACCCACCTGCGCGGTCTGAAAATGGCTGCACTGGCAATCGGCACCAGCTTCGTCCTGGCCGGTTGTGCCGGCAATCCGCCGACCGAGCAATTCGCCGTGACTGAATCGGCCGTTAACAGCGCCGTGAGCGCTGGCGGTACTGAGTTCGCAGCCGTGGAAATGAAGTCCGCTCAGGACAAACTCAAGCAAGCCGAACTGGCCATGCACGACAAGAAGTACGACGAAGCCAAGGTTCTGGCTGAACAAGCCGAGTGGGACGCCCGCGTAGCGGAACGTAAAGCCCAGGCAATGAAAGCCGAACAGGCAGTCAAGGACTCTCAGAAAGGTGTTCAGGAACTGCGTCAGGAAAGTCAGCGCACCGTGCAGTAAGCGCGCATCCAGACCCCAGACCTGAAGCTCTAATCGATAGAAAGGACGACTTATTATGCGTAAACAATTGATGATCCCCGCTCTCCTGGCCGCAAGCGTTGCACTGGCAGCCTGCTCCACTCCGCCAAACGCGAACCTGGAAAACGCCCGCACCAACTACACCGGCCTGCAGACCAACCCGCAGGCCAGCAAAGTGGCTGCGCTGGAAACCAAGGAAGCCAGTGACTACCTGGACAAGGCTGACAAGGCTTACCTGAACAAGGAAGACGCGTCGAAAGTGGATCAGCTGGCTTACCTGACCAACCAGCGCGTCGAAGTGGCGAAGCAGACCATCGCCCTGCGCACCGCTGAAGCCAACCTGAAAAACGCTTCGGCGCAACGTGCCCAGGCTCGCCTGGATGCTCGTGACGCGCAAATCAAGCAGCTGCAGGACAGCCTGAACGCCAAGCAGACCGATCGCGGTACGCTGGTGACCTTCGGTGACGTGCTGTTCGCCACCGACCGTGCCGACCTGAAATCCAGCGGCCTGGTCAACATCAACAAACTGGCGCAGTTCCTCCAGGAAAACCCGGACCGTAAGGTGATCGTCGAAGGCTACACCGACAGCACCGGTACCGCGTCGCACAACCAGTCGCTGTCCGAGCGTCGTGCTGGCTCCGTGCGCACCGCCCTGGTGAAAATGGGCGTTGATCCAGCGCGCATCGTTGCCCAGGGTTACGGCAAGGAATACCCGGTTGCCGAGAACGGCAGCGCTTCGGGTCGTGCCATGAACCGTCGAGTTGAAGTGACCATTTCCAATGACAACCAGCCGGTCATCCCGCGCTCGGCTGTCAGCTCGAACTAAGCTTCACTCAGTAACGCAAAAAGCCCGCCTGATTTGATCAGGCGGGGCTTTTTTTTAAGATCAAAAGATCGCAGCCTCGTTGCACTCGACAGCTCCTACATTGGAATGCGTTGCCCTGTAGGAGCTGTCGAGTGCAACGAGGCTGCGATCATTTCGGCCGCGCTACGGTTGCAATTTCTGCGGCGTTTCCTGGCCCACGCAACGCACCGCCTTCTTCTTGTTATCCACAAGCACGCCCGTCAGGCCTTTCTGCTCGGTATCGAACATCACCAGCACGCCATCGATGCACTGGGCCACTTGTGCGGCGGGCTGCAGGGAGACCTTGTAGTCTTCGCCGGGCACAGTCTTGAGCATGGTGAACTCGCTCAGCAGCAGCGCGTCCTCGGGCTTGGCGAAGTGCAGGTAGCCGTACCACCACAGGGCGGCGACGGTGCCGAGGATGCTGCAGATACCGGTGATGATCAGCGGGATGGCGTTACGTTCTTCACTCATTGCGGACTCTCTGGTGGTTCATCTTCAGAATTCGGGGGTGCCGGGTAATTCGGGATCTCGCCCAGGCGGCGCAGGCCGTCGAAATGTTGCGGATCGTCGAGGTAGCGCAGCATGACCTTGCGCCAGACCGGATCGGCAAAAGTCTGCACGTGCCCACCCCGAGTCAGTTGCAGCACCCGTGGTGGCGGCGCAGCTTGATACAGACGGATGCCGTTGGAAAGAGGCACGATCGGATCGTCGATGCTGTGGTAGATCAATTTGGGTACACCGTCGAGCTGCGCCATGGAGTTGATTGCGCTGTCGCCGTCCGGCACCAGCCACGACAACGGCACCTGCAAGGGCCAGGTCAGCCAGGAAGTGCTGAGGGCAAACTGCCCGACGCTGCGGTAGCTGGCCGGTACACCGTCGAGGACAAATGCCTTGAGCTTTTTCTGGCGTTCCGGGTGCTGGACCAGGTAGTGCACGGCCATCGAACCACCGAGGCTCTGCCCCAGCAGGATCAACGGCTTGCCCTGGACCTCGGGCGCCTGGTCGAGCCATTTGAAGGCGGCGTCGATGTCCTGATAGATCGCCGGCAGGCTCGGTTCGCCCTCGGACAGGCCATAACCTCGATAGTCCACCAGCAATACCTGATAACCCTCTTCCGGCAACCACCAGCTACCCCCCAAGTGCATCGGCAGGTTGCCGCCGTTGCCGTGCAGGTGCAGCACCGTGCCCTTGACCTCGACGCCTTGCTTTACGGGGAGCCACCAGGCATTCAGCTTGAGGCCGTCGGCAGTCACCAGGGTGACTTCGCGGTATTCGAGCTTGGCTTTGGCCGGGGTGAACAGCTGACCGGGCTCCGGGTAGAAGAGCAGCGAGCTGCAACCGCTCAGGGTCAGGAGAAGACAGATGATGCCGAGGATTCTCATCCGGTGAAGCCTCGCGATAGGAATAAGTAACGACGCAATCCTGTAGGAGCTGGCTTGCCAGCGATGGCCGCGCTGCGGTCGATCAGGCATACCGCGTTATCCTTTATCGCCGGCAAGCCAGCTCCTACAGGGAGATTTGTTGATTACAGGATATTGGAGTAATCCGCTTCGATCCGATCCAGGCTCAGGTGATTGAGGAAGTTGGAGAAGCACATCCACGCCGACAACGCGTTCATATCCCTGAACTGCTCCGGCAAATACTTCGGCGGCACCACCAGCCCCTCATCCACCAGCTGGCGCAAGGTACGCATGTCTTCCAGGGTGGTCTTGCCGCAGAACAGCAAGGGAATCTGCTCCAGTTTGCCCTTACGCACGGCCAACTGAATGTAGTTGTAAACCATGATAAAGCCCTTGAGATAGGACAAGTCTTTGGTAAATGGCAGGCCGTTTGGCACCGAGCCGCGGAAAACCCGGCTGGCGTTACCGTAGCTTTCGGCCATTTCGAAGCCCTGCTCGCGGAAGAACTCGAAGATCTGCAGGAAGTCGGCACCCTCCTCCACCATGTGGATGGCGCGAGTGCGGTTGGTCAGTTTACGCAGGCGACTCGGGTAGGAGGCGAAGGTGATGATCTCCATGAGAATCGCCAGGCCCTCCTGGGTCACCGTCGACGAAGGCGGGCCCTTGGAGAGGAAGGTGCAGATCGGCTGGTTCAGGCCATTGAGGGTGGTGCCGACATGCACCAGCCCTTCGTGGACTTCCAGCGCGCGCACGTCGCGCTCGTTGAACATCGCATCGGTGCGGATCTTGATGTAGTCCGCGCCCGCCGCCGCGTCCGCGACGATGCCGTCGGACTCGAACACCCGGATGGTTTCCTCGGCTTCGCCGAACACCTTGCTCAGGCGGGTCTGCAGCAGGTTCACGGCATCCTTGGCGGTGAGGACTTTCGGTTCGTCCTTGAGATCGCCACGGCCATCGATGTTGTTCAGATAGTCGGACAGCATCAGACCCAGGTCGGACAAGGTCGGGTCGCCGGCGTGAAACGCATCGGACGCGGCGCCGTAGAGTTCCTGGGAGATCAAGCCGAAGTCTTCGGTGCCGCGCGCTTCGAGCATGCGCACCACCATGCGGTATTCCTTGCACATGCGCCGCATGATCTGGCCGACCGGGTTGAACTGGCCAAGCTGGCGGGTGATGTCGCGTTCGATGTTCTGGAATTCCAGTTTCACTTTGCTGGAGTCGAAAGACAGTGGCCGGTTGAGGTAGTAGTCACGGTCTACCGCCGGCATTTCCTTGCCCTTGGCCTTGAGGAAACCCTTGCGGATGCCGTCGTCCCACTTCACCGCGTCGAGGACGCGAATCGGCGTCTGGGCCAGCACAATGCGATCGGACAAAATGCGTATCGTCTGCTGGTAATCGTCCACCCGAAACTCCTGTAGTAAAACCGTTCAGTACTGGATTTATTTGGCCTGGGCCAGGCGCTGATAGCGCACGGCCTCGACAAACACGTCGGAATTGGCCGGATCGTCCAGGTAGGTGAAAACCTCGGGCATGCTGTTGTTGATCAGCACGCCCTCGCCATCATCGGTCTGGAAGCCCTGGCCGCTGAGGGATTTGTGCCCCAGCGCCTGGTTGATCTGCTCGAGGTCGAGGTTGTAGACCACCAGCTCACGCTGCTCGTTGAGTTCGAAACCGGCGATGATGAAGTGGCCGCCAAACTGCGCCGGCACCTTCGCCGACAGGTACCAGCGATCGCCATGCCGCGACACGGTAAAAGGATAGGCCTCGCGAGTCTTCGGCCTGGCCTTGAAGTAGCTGACCGCCTGGTAACGATTATTGCCGATGCGCGTCAGCTCCAGGTTCATCGGCTCACCCCAGGCATTGGTGCTGGTCCATTTGCCCAGCAGGCCCTTTGGCGCGGGATCGCTCTGCGGCAGCGGCTCCTTGAAGGACACCAGGCAACCACTTAGCAACAGGAACGACAAGGCGATCACAACGACACGCCAGGTTTTCATTCAATACTCCCTATCGATACACCACATCTCGTGTTAATCCCCGGTCTCTGTAGGAGTGAGCCTGCTCGCGATCGCGGTGTGCCAGACAACGTTAATGTCGAATGTTCGACCGCCATCGCGAGCAGGCTCACTCCTACAAGTGTTGAGTATCGACCAGAAAAATCATGCCGACGCCAACACCAGGTGCATGTAGCGATTGAGGATACCGAGCATTTCAGCTTCCGCGGCAGGCTCGGCGTCGTTCAGCAGGCCCTGATATTCCATCCGTCCGATAATCGCCGTCAACACCTTGGCGTCCTGTTGGGGCTCGCGGGAGCCCAATACCTGGAACAGTTGGCAGGTCCCCTGCAGCAGAATCTGCTGATGGGAGCGCACCAGTTCCGCCAGGCGCGGGTTCAGCAGCGCCTCCTGACGGAACGCCTGCTCGGCCATCAGGTGCTCGCGACGGTTCACCAGTTGACGATGCACATAGTCCGCCATCAGGCGCGCGATATCATCGGCCAGCTGCGAGCGCGACTCCGGACTGCCGTCGCCACTGACCACCATCTCACGCAACAACCCTTCGTTGTTCACCCACAGTTTGGCCATGAACGCCGCGCTGCGCTCCACGTACTGGGCGAAGGTGTCGGTGAGCAGGTCGTCGATGTCCTTGAAGTAGTAAGTGGTCGCCGACAACGGTACGCCCGCTTCAGCTGCCACCGCGCGATGACGCACAGCCCGCACGCCATCGCGCACCACAATGCGCATCGCTGCATCGAGAATGTCCTGTCGCCGCTGTTCGCTGCCCTGTCGGCTGGCCTTGCGACCCTGGTACTGAACACTTTCAGCAACCGCAGTGGCGATACCCGCTGCACCTTCTTGAGCCATTGCACGATTCACGACAGGTCTTTCCTCTCAGATGAAAGCAATAAATTGATACGTTTGTACCAGACAGGCAATAAAAAGCCGCCCTTGAAGGCGGCTTTTTAATTGAAACACTTACGCTTGCGGCCGCATGTGCGGGAACAGGATCACGTCGCGGATCGACGGGGAGTTGGTCAACAACATCACCAGGCGGTCGATGCCGATACCTTCACCCGCCGTCGGCGGCATGCCGTACTCCAGCGCACGCACGAAGTCGGCGTCGTAGTGCATGGCTTCGTCGTCGCCAGCGTCCTTGTCGGCCACCTGCGCCATGAAACGCTCGGCCTGGTCTTCCGCGTCGTTCAACTCGGAGTAGGCGTTGGCGATTTCACGACCACCGATGAACAGCTCAAAACGGTCGGTGACGTTCGGGTTGTCGTCGTTGCGACGGGCCAGCGGCGACACTTCGAACGGGTATTGGGTAATGAAGTGCGGCTGCTCCAGCTTGTGCTCGACCAGCTCTTCGAAAATCATCACCTGCAGCTTGCCCAGGCCTTCGAAGCCCAGCACCTTGGCGCCGGCTTTTTTGGCAATGGCACGAGCCTTGTCGATGTCGTTCAGGTCATCGGCAGTCAGCTCAGGGTTGTACTTGAGGATCGAGTCGAACACCGACAGACGCGCAAATGGCTCGCCGAAGTGGAACACCTTGTCGCCATAAGGCACGTCGGTGCTGCCCAGAACCAGCTGCGCCAGTTCGCGGAACAGTTCTTCGGTCAGGTCCATGTTGTCTTCGTAGTCGGCGTACGCCTGGTAGAACTCCAACATGGTGAATTCAGGGTTGTGACGGGTCGAGACGCCTTCGTTACGGAAGTTGCGGTTGATCTCGAAGACCTTTTCAAAACCACCGACCACCAGGCGCTTGAGGTACAGCTCCGGCGCGATGCGCAGGTACATGTCCATGTCGAGGGCATTGTGGTGGGTTTCGAACGGTTTGGCTGCCGCGCCGCCAGGGATGGTTTGCAGCATCGGCGTTTCGACTTCGAGGAAATCGCGTTTCATCAGGAAGCTGCGGATGTGCGCGATGACTTGCGAACGAATGCGGAAAGTCTGGCGCACTTCGTCGTTGACGATCAGGTCAACGTAGCGCTGACGGTAGCGCGACTCGGTGTCGGTGAGGCCATGGTGCTTGTCCGGCAGCGGGCGCAGGGATTTGGTCAGCAGGCGCACGCTGGTCATTTCGACGTACAGGTCGCCCTTGCCGGAACGCGCCAGGGTGCCTTCGGCGGCAATGATGTCGCCCAGGTCCCAGGTCTTGACTGCGGCCAGGGTGTCTTCGGACAGGGTTTTACGGTTGACGTAGACCTGGATGCGTCCGGACATGTCCTGGATAACCATGAACGAGCCACGGTTGAGCATGATGCGACCGGCAACCTTGACCGGGATTGCAGCCTCTGCGAGCTCTTCCTTGGTCTTGTCCGCGTACTGTTTCTGCAAGTCTTCGCAGTAGTTGTCGCGGCGGAAGTCGTTCGGGAAGGCATTGCCCTTGGCGCGCTCGGCAGCCAGCTTTTCCTTGCGCAGGGCGATCAGGGAGTTTTCTTCCTGTTGCAGGGCTTGCGGGTCGAGTTCTTGGTCGCTCATGTCTTTAGATATTCCATCACGGGTTCATTGCCCCCGGCCTTCGGGCCGGGGATCGCCGGCAAGCCGGCTCCTACAGGGGATCGAGTGTGTCAGCGATCCGTGTTACAGGCCTTGCTTCAGGCTTGCTACCAGATACTCGTCGATGTCGCCGTCGAGCACCTTGTCGCAGTCGCTGCGTTCGATGTTAGTGCGCAAATCCTTGATTCGCGACGCATCGAGCACGTAAGAGCGAATCTGGTGACCCCAGCCGATGTCCGACTTGGTGTCTTCCAGGGCTTGCGAGGCGGCGTTGCGTTTCTGCACTTCCTGCTCGTACAAGCGCGCCCGCAACATTTTCATCGCGGTGTCTTTGTTCGCGTGCTGGGAACGTTCGTTCTGGCAGCTGACCACGGTGTTGGACGGTACGTGGGTGATACGTACGGCCGAGTCGGTGGTGTTTACGTGCTGACCACCGGCACCGGAGGAGCGGTAGGTATCGATGCGCAGGTCCGACGGGTTGATGTCGATTTCGATGTTGTCATCGATTTCCGGCGACACGAATACGGCCGAGAACGAGGTGTGGCGACGGTTGCCGGAGTCGAAAGGACTCTTGCGCACCAGGCGATGCACGCCGATTTCGGTACGCAGCCAGCCAAAGGCGTATTCACCCTTGATATGCACGGTCGCGCCCTTGATTCCGGCGACTTCACCGGCGGACAGCTCCATGATGGTCGCATCGAAACCGCGTTTGTCAGCCCAGCGCAGGTACATGCGCAGCAGGATGTTGGCCCAGTCCTGGGCTTCGGTGCCACCGGAGCCGGCCTGGATGTCCAGGTAGGCGTTGTTGGCATCCATCTCACCGCTGAACATGCGGCGGAATTCGAGTTTTTCCAGGGACTCGCGCAGGCGCTCGACTTCGGCGGCTACGTCATCGACGGCGGCCTGGTCTTCTTCCTCGGCAGACATCAGCAGCAGGTCCTTGGCGTCGGCCAGGCCCGAGTGCATCTCGTCGAGGGTTTCTACGATCTGCGCCAGCAGGGAGCGCTCGCGCCCCAGTTCCTGGGCGTAGGTAGGGTTGTTCCAGACACTCGGATCTTCAAGCTCGCGATTGACTTCGGTCAGACGCTCATGCTTTTGATCGTAGTCAAAGATACCCCCGAATAGTTTCGGAGCGCTCGGACAGGTCCTTGATACTGTTAAGGATCGGGTTGATTTCCATGGCGGGCAGCACTCGTTGGCGAACTTTTGAAAGCCGGCGAGTATACCGTAAACAGGCTGTCACGGCAGCCCGCCTGGCGGCTTTAGGAGGGAATGATTGCGCAAACCACCCAGTACTTGTAGCAGCTGCCGAGCCTGCGAGGCTGCGTCCGGCTGCGAAGCAGTCGTAGAACCTCATGACGCGGTTCCCTTGGCAGACCGCATGCGCAGGATTTGCGAGGACTGCGTCCTCGAACGCAGCCTCGCAGGCTCAGCAGCTGCTACAAGGGATCAGCAGTCCTGCAACAGAGTTGCGTTACGAAATGCCGACCTGATTGCGCCCATTGTGCTTGGCCTGGTACAGCCCCTTGTCCGCCGCCAGGATCAATTGCCGGCAGTCGCTGCCCTGCTGCGGGGTGATGGTCGACAAGCCGATGCTGATGGTCAGGCTTGAGCCTTCGGCCGGCGCAATGTGCGGGATCTTCAGGGCCGCGACGGTCTGGCGCAGTTTTTCCGCGACCAGCCGGGCGCCGCCGGGCGAGGTGTTGGGCAACACCAGGGCGAATTCTTCGCCACCGTAGCGCGCCGGCAGGTCGGAAGGCCGCGAGCTGGCATCGCGGATCGCCAGGGCGACCTTGCGCAGGGCTTCATCGCCTTCCAGGTGGCCGAAGCTGTCGTTGTAGGACTTGAAGTAGTCGACGTCGATCATCAGCAACGACAGCTGGGTCTGATCACGCAGCGACCTTCTCCACTCCAGTTCCAGGTATTCATCGAAATGCCGGCGGTTGGACAGCCCGGTGAGGCCATCGGAGTTCATCAGGCGTTGCAGCACCAGGTTGGTGTCGAGCAACTGTTGCTGACTCACGCGCAAGGCCCGATAGGCCGCGTCCCGCTGTAACAGGGTCATGTAGGAGCGCGAGTGGTAGCGGATGCGCGCCACCAGCTCGATGTTGTCCGGCAGCTTGACCAGATAATCGTTGGCGCCGGCGGCAAACGCAGCGCTCTTGATTAAAGGGTCTTCCTTGGTCGACAGGACGATGATCGGAATGTCCTTGGTCGCCGGATGGTTGCGGTATTCGCGCACCAGGCTCAGGCCATCGAGGCCGGGCATCACCAGGTCCTGCAGGATGACCGTCGGCTTGATGCGGATCGCCTGGGCAATGGCCTGGTGTGGATCGGCGCAAAAGTGGAAGTCGATGTTTTCTTCGTGCGACAACCCGCGCCGCACTGCCTCGCCGATCATCGCCTGATCGTCCACCAGCAACACCATGGCGGCGTTTTCATCGGTCTTGAATTCGTCGAGCTGTAATTCATTCATGTGCGATCACCTGAGTACTACTTGGGCCCGGATTGCTGATAAGGATCTTCATTGGGCGAAAATCTCCAGCAATCGGGGCGCTATCTTTTCCAGCGAACGAATTTCCACCGCCGCGTCGATGGCTGCAGCCGCCTTGGGCATGCCGTACACCGCACTGCTCTGCTGGTCCTGCGCAATCGTCAGGTAGCCCTGCTGGCGCATGAGTTTAAGCCCCTGCGCACCATCGCGCCCCATGCCGGTGAGCAAAACTCCCACGGCATCGCCATTCCAGTAATTGGCCACGCTTTCGAAAAACACATCGATCGAGGGCCGATAGATCTCGTTGACCGGTTCGGCGGTGTACGCCAGCGTGCCGTTCTTCAACAAGCGAATATGGTGGTTGGTGCCAGCCAGCAATACCGTGCCGCTTTGCGGCGGCTCGCCTTCCTGGGCCAGGCGCACGTTGAGGCCGCTGGCACTGCCGAGCCATTCGGCCATGCCTGCGGCGAACACCTGGTCGACATGCTGCACCAGTACGATGGCCGCCGAAAAATTCCGCGGCAGGCCCTTCAGCAGCACTTCCAGCGCAGCGGGTCCGCCAGCCGAAGAACCAATGGCGATCAATTGCTGGCGCGAGCCGGAGCTGCGCAGCGGGCCGGGGACCGGGCGTTCGCGGTTGCCCTTGTCGCCGATCAGCCAGCCGATGTTCATGATCTTGCGTAACAGCGGTGCCGCCGCTTCGTGGGCATTGCCAGCGCCGAGCGCCGGGGTGTCGACCACGTCCAGCGCGCCGTGGCCCATGGCCTCGAACACTCGATGCACGTTCTGCTGGCGGTCGACGGTGACGATCACGATGGCGCAAGGAGTCTCGGCCATGATCCGGCGAGTGGCTTCGACGCCATCCATCACCGGCATGATCAGGTCCATCAGGATCAGGTCCGGCGTCTGCTCGGCACAGCGTTGCACCGCTTCGGCGCCATTGCTGGCGACCCAGATCACCTGGTGTGCCGGATCGAAGGCCACAGCGCGGCGCAAGGCCTCTACCGCCATGGGCATGTCGTTGACGATTGCGATTTTCATGCCCGTGCTCCTCCGATGAGCTCAACCACTGCATCAAGCAGGGCATCGTCATGAAAACTGGCCTTGGCTAGATAGTAGTCGGCTCCGGCGTCCAGTCCACGACGGCGATCTTCCTCGCGGTCCTTGTAGGACACCACCATCACCGGCAGCGATTGCAAGCGGTTGTCGCGCCGCAGCAGCGACACCAGCTCGATGCCGTCCATGCGTGGCATGTCGATATCGGTAATCAGCAGATCGAAATCCTCCGAACGCAGGGCATTCCAGCCATCCATGCCGTCGACCGCGACGGCCACATCGTAGCCACGATTGAGCAGCAACTTGCGCTGCAACTCGCGCACGGTCAGGGAATCGTCGACCACCAGAATGCGCTTGCGAGCGACTTCGACGACTTGACTGCCTTGGCGCGCAATCCGCTCCAGGCGCCCGGTATTGAGCAGTTTGTCCACCGAGCGCAGCATATCCTCGACGTCGACAATCAGCACCACCGATCCGTCATCAAGCAGGGCTCCGGCGGAAATGTCCTGCACTTTGCCCAATCGCTCATCCAACGGCAGCACCACCAGGGTCCGCTCGCCAATGAAACGCTCGACAGCCACCCCGTAGATCGCCTCGCGCTCACGGATGACCACCACCTTGAGCGTCTCCTGGTGGCCCTGGCTCGCCGGGCGCTGCAACAGCTGGCTGGCCGCCACCAGCCCGACGTGCCGCCCCTCATACCAGAAGTGCTGGCGCCCCTCGACCTGCACGATATCGGCGGGTTCGAGGTCGCACATGCGTTCGATGTGCGCCAGTGGAAAGGCATAAGCCTCGTCACCGACTTCCACCACCAGGCTGCGGACTACGGACAACGTCAGCGGCACTTCAAGATGGAAGTGACTGCCCTCACCCGCCGTCTGCTCCAGCACCACCGCGCCGCGCAGCTGGCGAACCATGTGCTGCACCGCGTCCAGGCCGACTCCACGACCGGAAACCTCAGTGACCTTGTCGCGCAGGCTGAAACCCGGGAGGAACAGGAAGGTCAGCAGCTCCTCTTCGCTCAACTGGGCGGCGGTTTCGGCCGGAGCCAACTGGCGTTCGATGATGCTGCGCCGGACTTTTTCCAGGTCGACGCCATTGCCGTCATCGCTCAGCTCCAGCACCAATAGGCCGGCCTGGTGGGAGGCGCGCAGGCGAATCAGCCCTTCAGCAGGCTTGCCCGCCAGCAGGCGCTGCTCGGGGGATTCGATGCCGTGGTCGACGGCGTTGCGTAGCAGGTGCGTAAGCGGCGCTTCGAGTTTTTCCAGGACATCGCGGTCGACCTGGGTCTTCTCCCCTTCGATTTCCAGGCGCACCTGTTTGCCGAGGCTGCGCCCAAGGTCGCGGACCATTCGCACCTGTCCGGCCAGCACATCGGCGAACGGGCGCATGCGGCAGGCCAGTGCGGTGTCGTACAAGACCTGGGCGCGCTGGCTGGCCTGCCAGGCGAACTCGTCCAGCTCGGCATTTTTTTCCACCAGCAGTTGCTGGGATTCCGCCAGGAGCCGGCGTGCATCGTCGAGGGCTTCCTGGGCTTCCAGGCTCAAGGTCTGATCCTTGAGCAGCGCATTGAGGTTTTCCAGCGCGCGCAAGCCGTTGCCCTGCACGCGTTTGAGGCGTTGCATGGTGGCCAGGTGCGGCTTCAGACGCAGGGTCTCCACGAGGGATTTGCTCGACAGGTCGAGCAGGCTGTTCAAGCGCTCCGCCGTGACCCGCAGGACTCGCTCGCCAGTGTCGGTGGTGCGGCGATTTCTCAACGGCGGCTCGGCGGGAGCCGCGGGCAACGGCTCCAATACCGGGACCGGCACCTCGATCAGCGGCGCCGGGGCTTCAGGTTCCGGCTCGGCCATGAACGGTGCAATCGGCGTGCTGATCGGCGCGGCCAGGGCCATCGGGTCGAGCAATAGCGCCATCAACGCGACGTAAGCCTCGATGTCCGCAATGCCTGGTGCATTGTCGGGCGTGGCGATGCGCATCAACAGGTCAGTGCCTTGCAGCAAGGCGTCGATATGCTCAGGCCGCAGGTACAGGCGGCCTTCCTGGGCACTCACCAGGCAGTCTTCCATCACATGCGCGACGCTGACCCCGGCATCGACTCCGACGATTCGCGCAGCACCCTTGAGCGAGTGGGCGGCGCGCATGCACGACTCAAGGTGATCGGCCTGGGTCGGGTCGCGCTCAAGGGCCAGCAGGCCGGCGCTCAGCACCTGGGTCTGGGCTTCGGCTTCCAGGCTGAACAGTTCCAGCAACGAGGCGTCGCGCATTTGTTCGGGGGTCATGTAAGGCTCCGGGTCACGGCGGACAGCAACTGCTCTTCATCCAGCCAACGCAGGCTGCGACCCTTGAATTGCAAGACGCCATGGGTGTACTTGCTGCTGGCGTGGGCGCCGGAACGGGACGCCGCCTCCAGGACTCGCTCGTCGATGGCGTGAATCCCGTCCACTTCGTCCACCGGCACCACCACCGGCCCACCCCGGGCGGCAATGATCAACATGCGCGGCATGACCCGCGCCCCGGAGGCCGCACCTCCCGCCGCCTCGAGCCCGAGCAACTCCACCAGCGACAGGCAGGCCACAAGTGCGCCGCGCACATTTGCCACGCCTAGCAAGGCTCGGGAGCGCTGGTGCGGCAACGAGTGAATCGGCTGCAACGGAGCGACCTCCACCAGTGTTCGGGTAGCCAGCCCCAGCCATTCTTCGCCGAGGCGAAACATCAGCAGAGAACGGGTTTTCACGTCGCTCTCGACGCTGCTCGAAACCTGCGCGCGATCGTCCTGCTGCAGCGCGTAGCGATCGAGCAAGCGCGTGGCGGCAGCGGAATACACCGCGCAATTGCGGCAGTGAATGTGTTCGCTCAGCAGCGGGCAGGACTTGTCGCCGTGGACACCAATGCGGTTCCAGCAGTCGTCGATGGCCTGGGCATCTTCATGAGTGACGCTCAAGGTGTCGGAGGCGTTCATCGTTTGCGCTCACTGTCTGCGGCGCGCTCGCTGCGAGCGGCGCGGTCCTGCAATCGTCTGGCACCCACCGTGTCGCCCTGGGATTGCAGCAAGGCTGCCAGGTGCATCAACGCGTCGGCATGTTGCGGTTCGAGGTACAACGCCTTGCGATAGAAGCCCTGGGCTTCGAGGGCGCTGCCGGCAATATCACTGAGCAGACCCAGCCAGTAGAACACCTGGGCCACCGGTTCGTGGCTGCGCAGATAGCGGTCACACGCGGCGCGCGCCTCGGCACTTTTGCCCTCGTTGGCCAGGGCGGCAATGTTCGCCAACAAGGCGGCGGCGTCCGACGGCGGTGCTTTCACCGGCACCGGCAACGGGGCCACGCTCGCAAATGGCCGGGGGCGCGCTGGCGCCTCATTCCGCACCGGCTGGCGCTGGGGCTGCGGGATTGCCAGGGTTGTCGGCAGGACGGTCGGAACCGGCTCGGGCGTCGCCTGGCGACTGAAGGCAAATGATTGCGCGATGCCGATCGAGCGCATGCCGAAACGTCCCAGCAGACTGCCTTCGGCGGGGCCGATAAACAGCACGCCGTCGAGGTGAGTCAGGCGCTTGAGCACTTCGAAGACTTGCTGCTGGGTCGGCAGGTCGAAATAAATCAGCAGGTTGCGGCAAAACACGAAATCGTAGGCGGGTTCATTGGCCAGCAGCGTCGGATCGAGCAGATTGCCGACCTGCAGGCGCACCTGCTCCAACACTCGCTCATCGAGGCGATAACCATCGTTTTCAGCGGTGAAAAAACGCTCGCGAAATTCGATGTCCTGGCCGCGAAATGAATTCTTGCCGAACACCGCGCGCCGGGCTTTCTCCACCGACAGCGGGCTGACGTCCATGCCCTCGACCTTGAACTGATGCGGCTTGAGCCCTGCGTCGAGCAGCGCCATGGCGATCGAGTACGGCTCTTCGCCGGTTGAGCACGGCAAGCTGAGAATCCGCAGGGCGCGCATGTTGTTGATCTCAGCCAGGCGCTTGGCCGCCAGCTTGGCCAGGGTGGCAAAGGATTCCGGGTAACGAAAGAACCAGGTCTCGGGCACGATCACGGCTTCGATCAGCGCCTGCTGCTCGTCGCGCGAACCTTGCAGCCGGTGCCAGTATTCGTCGGCGGTCAGCGCATTGTTCGCGCTGCTGCGCTGGCGCACGGCGCGCTCGATGATCGCCGGCCCGACCGACGTCACGTCGAGGCCGATACGCTCCTTGAGGAAATCAAAAAACCGCTGGTCGCTGCTCATGAGCGCTCCTCAAGCAGCGCGGGATCCAGGGGCGGTGATGGAAACAGCAGCGCGCGCACCGAGTCGTCCAGCAGATCGGCAACCCGCACCCATTGCAGCAGACCCTGGGCGTCTTCACGCACCGGCCCGAGATACGGCGCCTGTCGATTGTCCAGGCCATACGGCTGGAACTCCGAAGGGTGGCAGCGCAGGGTGTCGGTGGCCTGTTCGAGGATCAGCCCGAGCAGTTGCGTCGGCGCCGTTTCATCCGCACGGTAGTTCACCAGCACCAACCGGGTGCTGGTGCGCGCCTGCGCCGGTTGGCCGAAGGTCAGCGCGCTGAGATCGATCACCGGAACGACCGCGCCGCGATAGGCAAACACTCCGGCCACCCAGTCCGGTGCCTTGGCAATTGGCTTCAACGGCACGCGCGGCAGCACTTCCGCCACTTCGATCGCCTGGACGGCATAACGCTCGTCACCGATGCGAAACACCAGGAACAACGACTGCTTTGCCGGCGCCACGGTGGCGCGTCTGCCCGCGAGTTCGCTCATCAGACTTTGAATCGCGACACGCCGCCGCGCAGGCCCACGGCCACCTGGCTCAGTTCGTCGATGGCAAAACTGGCCTGGCGCAGGGACTCGACGGTCTGGCTGCTGGCATCACCCAGCTGCACCAGCGCATGGTTGATCTGTTCGGCACCGGTGGCCTGGGCCTGCATGCCTTCGTTAACCATCAGCACCCGCGGTGCCAGCGCCTGCACCTGATGGATGATCTGCGACAACTGTTCGCCGACCTGCTGCACCTCGGACATGCCGCGACGCACTTCCTCGGAGAATTTGTCCATGCCCATGACGCCCGCCGATACGGCTGACTGGATCTCGCGCACCATCTGCTCGATGTCGTAAGTGGCCACGGCAGTCTGGTCCGCCAGGCGCCGGACTTCGGTGGCCACCACGGCAAATCCGCGACCATATTCCCCGGCCTTTTCCGCTTCGATGGCGGCGTTGAGCGACAGCAGGTTGGTCTGGTCGGCCACTTTGACGATGGTCACCACCACCTGATTGATGTTGCCGGCTTTCTCATTGAGGATCGCCAGTTTGGCGTTGACTAGGTCCGCAGCGCCCATTACCGAATGCATGGTGTCTTCCATGCGCGCCAGGCCTTGCTGGCCGGAGCCTGCCAATACCGAGGCCTGGTCGGCAGCGGTGGATACTTCGGTCATGGTGCGCACCAGGTCCCGGGACGTCGCGGCAATCTCCCGGGAGGTCGCACCGATCTCGGTGGTGGTGGCCGCTGTTTCAGTGGCCGTGGCCTGCTGTTGCTTGGAGGTGGCGGCGATCTCGGTCACCGACGTAGTCACTTGCACCGACGAGCGCTGGGCTTGCGATACCAGCGCGGTGAGTTCGGTCATCATGTCGTTGAAGCCGGTTTCGACTGCGCCAAACTCATCCTTGCGATCCAGGTTGAGACGGTTGCTGAGATCACCGGTACGCATGATTTCGAGGATGTTCACGATGCGATTCATCGGCGCCATGATGGCGCGCATCAGGAGCAGGCCACACAGGCCGGCGGCCAGTACCGCGATCAGCAGCGAGATGCCCATGATGATCTTGGCCGTGAGCACCGCGTTATCGATGGCGATGATGTCCTGGTCGGCCACGGCCTTGTTCTGGCGGATAATATCGTTGAGCTTGACCCGGCCGGCCTTCCACGCCGGAGTCAATTGCTCATCGAACATGCGGATCGCCTCGACCTCCTGATTGCGCTTGTGCAAGTCGAGTACCGCGACCAGGATCTTGTTGTAGTCCTGATGCAGTTTTTCGAAGGTGGCGTATTCGAGCTTGTCCTCTTCTGTGGTGACCGTGCCGCGGTAGTTGCTCATCTGCTCCTGCAAACGGGCTTCGAAGGCATTGAACTCGGCTTGGTCTGTGGCACTGACGCCCTGGCCTTCCTTTAGCCCGAGCATGTGCTGGATCTGCAGATAACTGTCGGACCAGGCCCCGCGAATCATCGAGCTGTAGTACACCCCTGGCAAGGCATCCTCACGAACGCTGGCCTCACTTTCCTCGATCTTGAGCAAACGGGAATAGGAGACGATGACCATCAGCAGCATGATGGCGATGATTACCGCAAAGCTCGCCAAAATGCGTTGGCGCAACGTCCAGTTCTTCACAGTCAGTCCTCGGGGCCGGATCAAATGCTGCCGAGTATAGCTGAGGGTGGTGTTTCATTTATAAGACGGATGCGTACCAGTTCGCATATCGACGAATGATGACTGCGGGTGTGGTGCGAGCTTGCTGGCGCTGGCGGACCCGAAAGCAATGCGCCTTGAAGATTTTTCGCCGGCAAGCCAGGCTCCTACAGGTTGCGCGGCGGACACAGGAAATGCATACGTCGAATACCTTGTAGGAGCCCGGCTTGCCGGCGATGGCGGACCTGAGAACGATGCGTCCGGGCGATGTTTCGCCGACAAGCCTGCCCTTACAAGGCCGCCTGGCGCACCTGCTTCTCCAGCTCGGCCTTCAACCCCGGTTCAAGCTTGAGCTGGCGGGCCAGTTCGTCCAGGTAGGATTTCTCCATGAAGTTCTCCTCATCCACCAGCATCACGCTGGCGATGTACATCTCTGCGGCTATTTCCGGTGAGCTGGCGGCACGGGCGACGTCGGTCGGGTCCAGTGGCTTGTTTAGCTCGGCATGCAGCCAGTGCTGCAATTCCTGATCGTTATCGAGTTTGGTGAATTCGCCTTCGATCAGCTCACGCTCGCGCTCATCGACATGCCCGTCCGCCTTGGCCGCCGCCACCAGCGCCTTGAGAATCGCCTGGCTGTGCTGCTCGACCTGGGCGGCCGGCACACGATCCACGGTTTGCGGTTCTTGCTTGGGTGCAGTGCCCTGCTGCGCCTGCCAGTTGCCGTAGGCCTTGTAGGCAATCACGCCCAGCGCCGCGAGGCCGCCGTAGATGGCGACTTTGCCACCGACCTTGCGCACTTTCTTGTTGCCCATCAGCAGGCCCATCGCGCCAGCCGCCAAGGCCCCGCCACCAGCGCCGGACAACAGCCCGCCGAGGCCGGCAGATTTTCCGGAACCACCGAGCAGGCCGCCCAAGCCGCTGCTGGATGACTTGTTGTGCGAGCCCCCGGCCTTGTTTTGCAGCAAATCCTGGCCGGACTTAAGCAGTTGGTCGAGTAATCCACGGGTAATCATGTGCGCCTCCAACATTCGGTCTATGGACCAATAAGGCCATCAGCCTAGATCGAAAGTGCCGCAAGCCCCCTTGAGAGAGTGCTTCCGGATGTTGCATGGATTCACAGACGGCCCCCCAGCCCATGAGAAAAAAAGATATACACTGGCATTAATCTAAAAATAGCGCCCACCGGGTAATCCTTCATGATGACCTTGCGTCAAATCCGTCATTTCATCGCAGTGGCCGAAACCGGCTCGATCTCTGCCGCTGCGCAGACTGCGTTCATCTCCCAGTCAACCCTGACCCTGGCAATCCAGCAATTGGAGCAGGAGATTGGTGTCGGCCTGTTCAACCGCCACGCCAAGGGTATGACCCTGACCCACCAGGGCCATCAGTTCCTGCGCCAGGCACATTTGATCCTGGCCACCGTGGACAACGCCAAGCGCAGCTTGCAACAGAGCACCGACCAGGTCGCCGGGCAGCTGATCGTCGGCGTGACCAGCCTCGTCGCCGGTTATTACCTGGCCGATCTGCTGACTCGATTTCAGCGCGCGTACCCCAATGTCGAAATTCGCGTGATGGAAGACGAACGGCCCTACATCGAGCACCTGCTGGTCAGTGGCGAAATTGATGTCGGGGTGCTGATTCTCTCCAACCTCGAAGATCGCCACGCCTTGCAGACCGAGGTCCTGACCCACTCGCCGCACCGCCTGTGGCTGCCCGCCCAGCATCCGCTGCTGGAACACGACAGCATCAACCTGGCCGACGTCGCGCGCGAGCCACTGATCCAGCTGAACGTCGACGAAATGGACCGCAACGCCCATCGCATGTGGTGCAGCGCCGGCCTGCAACCGCGCATCACCCTGAAAACCGCTTCGACCGAAGCGGTGCGTAGCCTGGTAGCTGCCGGGCTGGGCGTTTCGATCCAGCCCGACATGACTTATCGCCCTTGGTCGCTGGAGGGCGACATTATCGAGGCGCGCCCCATCGCCGACCTCAGCCAGACCCTCGATGTCGGCCTGGCTTGGCGTCGCGGCACCGCTCGCCCGCGCCTGGTGGACCCGTTCCTGACCGTTGCCCGCGAGCAACCCCACGGCGGACGCAAGCCATCTATTTAATCGAACGCCACCTTCAGTATTTAGTATTTGTCGACCTCGGGGCCTCGGACTAGTCTTGTTACATCTATATAAGACGGCCGGGCTCCAGTCACTGGGAGCACCATGGCCACACAAGAAAAGAGAACCCGAAAAATGGCTGGCGCGCAGACTCCGTTGTTCACCGCGTTGTTGATCGATGGCGAACTCGTCGCTGGGCAAGGCTTTGTCGAACCGATCATCAATCCCGCCACCGGTGAAGTGCTGACGCATATTGCCGAAGCCAGCACCGAGCAGGTCGAAGCCGCCATCCTTGCGGCTCATCGCGCATTTACCAGCTGGTCGCGGACCACGCCGCAGCAACGTTCGGCGCTGCTGCTGGACATCGCCAATGCCATCGAGGAAAACGCTGACCTGCTGGCCCGCCTGGAATCGCTGAACTGCGGCAAGCCCTTGCACCTGGCCCGCCAGGATGACCTGAGCGCGACGGTTGATGTGTTCCGCTTCTTCGCCGGCGCCGTACGCTGCCAGACCGGTCAGCTCAGCGGCGAATACCTGCCGGGCTACACCAGCATGGTGCGGCGCGATCCGATCGGCGTAGTGGCCTCGATTGCGCCCTGGAACTACCCGATCATGATGGCCGCGTGGAAAATCGCCCCGGCCCTCGCCGCCGGCAACACCCTGGTGTTCAAGCCTTCCGAACACACGCCACTGTCGATCCTGGCGCTGGCGCCTGCCCTGGCCGAGATTCTGCCACGGGGCGTGATCAACATTGTGTGCGGCGGTGGTGAAGGCGTTGGCAGTCACCTCGTCAGTCACCCGAAAGTGCGCATGGTGTCGCTGACCGGCGATATCGTCACCGGGCAGAAAATCCTCCAGGCCGCCTCGAAAACCTTGAAGCGCACGCACCTTGAACTGGGCGGCAAGGCGCCGGTAATCGTCTGCAACGACGCCGACATCCAGGCCGTGGTCGAAGGCGTGCGCACCTATGGTTATTACAACGCCGGGCAGGATTGCACTGCGGCTTGCC
The DNA here is from genome assembly GCF_026241895.1 of Pseudomonas sp. RIT-562. GTDB lineage: Bacteria > Pseudomonadota > Gammaproteobacteria > Pseudomonadales > Pseudomonadaceae > Aquipseudomonas > Aquipseudomonas mandelii_F. The sequence continues at coordinate 271,324 of NZ_JAPJIV010000002.1, forward strand.
GGATTTATGCACAGGCCGGCATCCATGACCGGCTGGTGGCCGAGCTCGGCGCTGCCGTCAGCAGCCTGCGCTTCGCCGGCAAGCGCGATGCCGACAACGAGATCGGCCCGCTGATCAGCACCCGCCAGCGTGACCGCGTGGCCAGTTTTGTCGAACGCGCCCTCGGCCAGCCGCACATCGAGCGAGTGACCGGCGCGGCCGTGCATTCCGGCGCCGGCTTCTACTACCAGCCAACCCTGCTCGCGGGCTGCAAACAGACCGATGAAATCGTCCAGCGCGAAGTGTTCGGCCCGGTAGTCACCGTGACCCGCTTCGATGAACTGGAACAGGCAGTGGACTGGGCCAACGACTCGGAATACGGCCTCGCCTCTTCGGTCTGGACGCAGAACCTCGACAAGGCCATGCAAGTTGCGGCACGCCTGCAATACGGCTGCACCTGGATCAACAGCCATTTCATGCTGGTCAGCGAAATGCCCCATGGCGGCCTGAAACGTTCGGGCTACGGCAAGGACCTGTCCAGCGATTCGCTTCAGGACTACAGCGTGGTGCGGCACATCATGGCCCGCCACGGACAGCATTTATAAAAAGCGCACTACGCTGACAATTAGCCGTAAAGGCATTGATGTTGAAACGTGAGAACACCGCGAACCTGTAGGCGGGTTCGCAACGTTAGACCGTATTGAAAAACTGCCCCGACCATAATTAAAGAAGAGGGAAACCCCATGTTCGTGCACAAGACCGCACTCCTCAGTGCAATCACCACAGCGCTGTTGGCCAGTGCCAGCATCCAGGCCGCCGAACCGCTGAAAGCCCTTGGCGCCGGCGAAGGCCAGCTGGATATCGTGGCCTGGCCCGGCTACATCGAACGGGGCGAAAGCGACAAGGCTTACGACTGGGTCACCGGTTTCGAGAAGGAAACCGGCTGCAAGGTCAATGTGAAAACCGCCGCTACCTCCGATGAGATGGTCAGCCTGATGGCCAAGGGCGGATACGACCTGGTGACCGCGTCGGGCGATGCGTCGCTGCGCCTGATCGTCGGCAAGCGCGTGCAGCCGATCAACACTGACCTGATCCCGAACTGGAAAAGCCTCGACCCGCGCCTGAAAGACGCGCCGTGGTACGTGGTCAACAAGCAGACTTATGGCACCCCGTATCAGTGGGGCCCGAACGTGCTGATGTACAACACCAACGTCTTCAAGACCGCCCCCACCAGCTGGAACGTGGTGTTCGACGCGCAGAACCTGCCCGACGGCAAGCCGAACAAGGGCCGCGTGCAAGCCTATGACGGCCCGATCTACATCGCCGATGCCGCGCTGTACCTGAAAACCGCCAAGCCGGAACTGGGCATCCAGAGCCCTTACGAACTCACCGAAACTCAGTACAAGGCCGTCCTCGACCTGCTTCGCGCCCAACAGCCACTGATCCACCGCTACTGGCACGACACCACCGTGCAGATGAGTGACTTCAAGAACGAAGGCGTGGTCGCGTCCAGTGCCTGGCCGTATCAGGTCAACGGCCTGATGAACGAGAAACAGCCGATCGCTTCGACTATCCCGCAAGAGGGCGCTACCGGTTGGGCCGACACCACCATGTTGCATACCGAGGCCAAGCACCCGAACTGCGCCTACAAGTGGATGGATTGGTCGCTGCAGCCAAAAGTCCAGGGCGATGTAGCCGCATGGTTCGGTTCGTTGCCAGCAGTGCCGGCCGCCTGCCAGGGCAGCGAGCTGCTGGGCGCCGAGGGCTGCAAGACCAACGGTTTTGACCAGTTCGAGAAAATCGCCTTCTGGAAAACCCCGCAGGCTGAAGGCGGCAAGTTCGTGCCGTACAGCCGCTGGACCCAGGACTACATCGCGATCATGGGCGGTCGCTAATACCGGCGTAGCCCGTGTAGCCGGTGTAGCAGCTGCCGAGGCACGAGGCTGCGTTGGGCTGCGCAGCGGCCCCCGAGGTCGTCCTGCGGACTCGCAACGCAGCCTCGTACCTCGGCAGCTGCTACAGGTAATTCATCGATATTCAGATTTTTCAGAAGTCCAGGCAGGGCCGCTGTGACGGCCCGCGCCTTTTCGGAGCACCGCACCATGACGCTTGCAGTCCAATTCACCAACGTTTCCCGTCTATTCGGCGAAGTGAAAGCCGTAGACCGGGTTTCCATCGACATCCAGGACGGCGAGTTCTTCTCCATGCTGGGCCCTTCCGGCTCGGGCAAAACCACCTGTCTGCGCCTGATCGCCGGCTTCGAACAACCGAGCGCAGGCTCCATCCGTATTCATGGCCAAGAAGCCGCCGGGCTGCCGCCGTATCAACGCGACGTCAACACCGTATTCCAGGACTACGCGCTGTTCCCGCACATGAACGTGCGCGACAACGTCGCCTACGGCCTCAAGGTCAAGGGCGTGGGCAAGGCCGAGCGCCTCAAACGGGCTGAAGAAGCCCTCGACATGGTCGCCCTTGGCGGCTATGGCGAGCGCAAGCCAGTGCAACTGTCCGGCGGCCAGCGCCAGCGCGTGGCCCTGGCTCGCGCCCTGGTCAATCGCCCGCGGGTACTGCTGCTCGACGAACCGCTTGGCGCGCTCGACCTGAAGCTGCGCGAACAAATGCAAAGTGAGCTGAAGAAGCTGCAACGCCAGCTCGGCATCACCTTCATTTTCGTCACTCACGACCAGACCGAAGCCCTGTCGATGTCCGATCGCGTGGCGGTGTTCAACAAGGGTCGCATCGAACAGGTCGACACCCCGCGCAACCTCTACATGAAGCCGGCGACCACTTTCGTCGCCGAATTTGTCGGCACCTCGAACGTGATTCGTGGCGACCTGGCGCAACAGTTGAGCGGCAATCCACAACCTTTTTCGATTCGCCCGGAACACGTACGTTTCGCCGAAGGCCCGCTGGCCAGCCATGAAATCGAAGTCAGCGGCCTGCTCCACGACATCCAGTACCAAGGCAGCGCCACGCGTTATGAACTGAAGCTGGAAAACGGCCAGACCCTGAACATCAGCCAGGCCAACAACCAATGGCTGGACACCAGCGCCCGGCACCAGACCGGTCAGCGGATCACCGCGCGCTGGGCCCGGGAAGCGATGATCGCGCTGCAAGACCACGCAGTCGGCGGGGTGTGAGATGAACACCTTGGCTATCTCGCAAACTCCGTCGGGCGGCTCGCCGTTGCGCCGGTTCGCCAACCTGCTGTATCGCCGGCCCAACCTGTACCTGTCGATGCTGCTGGTGCCGCCGCTGATCTGGTTCGGTGCGATCTACCTCGGCTCGTTGCTGACCCTGCTGTGGCAAGGCTTCTACACCTTTGACGATTTCACCATGGCGGTCACCCCCGACCTGACCCTGGCGAACTTCGCTGCCCTGTTCCAGCCGTCGAACTTCGATATCATCCTGCGCACCCTGGGCATGGCCATCGTCGTGTCGATTGCCAGCGCCATCGTGGCCTTCCCGATCGCCTACTACATGGCGCGCTACACCACCGGCAAGACCAAGGCGTTTTTCTACATCGCGGTGATGATGCCGATGTGGGCCAGCTACATCGTCAAGGCGTATGCCTGGACATTGCTGCTGGCCAAGGGCGGCGTGGCGCAGTGGTTCGTCCAGCACCTGGGACTGGAGCCAGTCCTGCAATTCGTGCTGGGCATTCCGGGGGTGGGCGGCAGCACCTTGTCGACCTCGCACCTGGGTCGCTTCATGGTGTTCGTCTACATCTGGCTGCCGTTCATGATCCTGCCGATCCAGGCTTCCCTGGAGCGCCTGCCGCCCTCGCTGCTGCAAGCCTCCGCCGACCTCGGTGCCAAGCCCCGGCAGACGTTCATGCAGGTGATCCTGCCGTTGTCGATCCCGGGCATTGCCGCTGGCTCGATCTTCACCTTCTCCCTGACTCTGGGCGACTTCATCGTGCCGCAACTGGTGGGTCCGCCGGGGTACTTCGTCGGCAGCATGGTTTATGCCCAACAAGGGGCGATCGGCAACATGCCGATGGCTGCAGCGTTCACCTTGGTGCCGATTGTGTTGATTGCCATCTACCTGACTATCGTTAAACGACTGGGGGCCTTCGATGCACTCTGAGCGAGCTTCTTTAGGCCTGAAAATTGCGGCCTGGGGCGGGTTGGTGTTTCTGCACTTCCCAATCCTGATCATCTTCATGTACGCCTTCAACACCGAAGACGCAGCGTTCAGCTTCCCGCCCAAGGGCTTCACCCTGAAGTGGATCGGCGTCGCGTTCTCGCGCCCCGACGTGCTGGAGGCAATCAAGCTGTCGGCGCAAATCGCGGCCATTGCGACCTTGATTGCGATGGTCCTCGGTACGCTGGCGTCAGCGGCCCTGTACCGCCGGGATTTTTTCGGCAAGCAAGGTATCTCGCTGATGCTGATCCTGCCGATCGCATTGCCGGGGATCATCACCGGGATCGCCTTGCTGGCGACTTTCAAGACGCTGGGGATCGAGCCGGGGATGTTCACCATCATCGTCGGCCACGCGACCTTCTGCGTGGTGATCGTCTACAACAACGTCATCGCCCGCTTGCGCCGTACTTCCCACAGCCTGATCGAAGCCTCGATGGACCTCGGTGCCGATGGCTGGCAGACCTTCCGCTACATCGTCCTGCCGAACCTCGGCTCGGCGTTGCTGGCCGGCGGCATGCTCGCGTTCGCGCTGTCGTTCGACGAAATCATCGTGACCACCTTTACCGCAGGCCATGAACGCACCTTGCCGCTGTGGCTGCTCAACCAGCTCAGCCGCCCACGGGACGTGCCGGTGACCAACGTAGTCGCGATGCTGGTGATGATAGTGACCATGCTGCCGATCCTCGGCGCGTACTACCTGACGCGCGGCGGCGAGAGTGTTGCGGGTAGTGGCGGGAAATAACTGAATCCACTGAAGGAACCGAATCTCTGTAGGAGTGAGCCTACTCGCGATGACTGACTTTCATTCAACAGTTATGTCGACCGTGAGACCGCTATCGCGAGCAGGCTCACTCCTACATTCGAATCCGGTTTCGGCAGAAAAATAACAAGCTGTAATGAGGACAACCCCATGCAAACCAAACTCCTGATCAACGGCCAGCTAATCACCGGCGAAGGCCCCGCCCAAGCCGTGTTCAACCCGGCCCTTGGCCGAGTCCTGGTGGAAATCAACGAAGCCAGCGAAGCCCAGGTCGATGCCGCCGTGCGCGCCGCCGATGCGGCGTTCGACAGCTGGTCGCAAACGCCGCCGAAAGATCGCTCGCTGCTGCTGCTCAAGCTCGCCGACGCCATCGAGGCCCATGGCGAAGAGCTGGCCAAGCTGGAATCGGACAACTGCGGCAAGCCCTACAGCGCCGCGCTGAACGACGAGATCCCGGCGATTGCCGACGTGTTCCGCTTCTTCGCCGGCGCTAGCCGCTGCATGAGCGGCTCGGCGGGCGGTGAGTACCTGCCGGGCCACACCTCGATGATCCGCCGCGATCCAGTGGGCGTGATCGCCTCCATCGCACCGTGGAACTACCCGCTGATGATGGTCGCCTGGAAAATCGCCCCGGCCCTGGCCGCCGGTAATACCGTGGTGCTCAAGCCGTCGGAGCAAACCCCGCTGACCGCGTTGCGCCTGGCCGAACTGGCGTCGGAAATCTTCCCGGCCGGTGTGCTCAACCTGGTGTTCGGTCGTGGTCCTACGGTGGGCAGCCCGCTGGTTACCCACCCCAAAGTGCGCATGGTCTCGCTGACCGGCTCGATCGCCACCGGCTCGAACATCATTTCCAGCACCGCCGACAGCGTCAAGCGCATGCACATGGAGCTGGGCGGCAAGGCCCCGGTGATCATCTTCGACGACGCCGACATCGACGCCGCCGTGGAAGGCATCCGCACCTTCGGTTTCTACAACGCCGGCCAGGATTGCACTGCAGCCTGCCGCATCTACGCCCAGGCCGGGATCTACGAGCAGTTCGTCGAGAAACTCGGTGCCGCGGTCAGCAGCATCAAGTACGGCTTGCAGGATGATCCGGCGACCGAGCTCGGCCCGCTGATCACCGCGCAACACCGCGACCGCGTGGCCGGGTTCGTCGAACGCGCCGTGGCGCAGTCGCACATCCGCCTGATCACGGGCGGCAAGGCGGTGGAAGGCAACGGTTTCTTCTTCGAGCCGACGGTCCTGGCGGACGCGCAGCAGGATGACGAAATCGTCCGCCGCGAGGTGTTCGGGCCAGTGGTCTCGGTGACCAAGTTCAGCGATGAAGCCCAGGTGCTGGGTTGGGCCAACGACTCGGACTACGGCCTGGCGTCCTCGGTATGGACCACCGACGTCGGCCGCGCGAATCGCCTGGCGGCGCGCCTGCAATATGGCTGCACCTGGGTCAACACGCACTTCATGCTCGTCAGCGAAATGCCCCATGGCGGTCAGAAATTGTCCGGGTATGGCAAGGACATGTCGATGTATGGGCTGGAGGACTACACCGTTGTGCGGCATGTGATGTTCAAGCACTAAAGAGCAAAAGCATCGCGAGCAGGCTCACTCCTACAGGGGCAAGGTGACCACAAAACCTGTAGGAGTGAGCCTGCTCGCGATGGCGTCCCCCGGATTCAAGGCAGAAACCGGCACTCAGTACCACCAGGTCTCACATCAGAAAAACCAAAACAACAACCACCGAACCGGGCTGAATCATCGCAACCCCGCCACGGTTTCGGACATCCGAAATCTGCCGATTTTCCGGAGCTAACAGACCATGAGTGCATCACCCGATCTCTCCACAGCCGCCGTCGACAGCGATGCCGAGCAGCTACGCAAACTGGGTTACACCTCCAACTTCAATCGCAGCATGAGCCTGTGGGAAAACTTCGCCCTGGGCTTCACCTACCTGTCCCCGGTCGTAGGGGTTTATACCCTGTTCGGCCTGTGCCTGGCTGCCGGCGGGCCCCCGATGTTCTGGGCCTACCTGCTGGTCGGCTGCGGCCAGTTGCTGGTGTGCCTGATCTTCGGTGAAGTGGTCTCGCAGTTTCCGATTTCCGGCGGCGTCTACCCCTGGGCGCGTCGCCTGGTGGGCAAGCGCTGGGCGTGGATGGTCGGCTGGATCTACTCTATCGCGCTGTGCGTCACCATCGCCGCAGTGGCAGTCGGTGCCGGCCCGTACCTGGCAGCCATGCTCGGGTTTGAACCCAGCAACAACACCAACATCATCATCGCACTGGTGCTGACGCTGTTCGCCACCCTGGTCAACCTCAGCGGCACCAAGGTGCTGGCGCGCATCGCCATGTTCGGCTTCCTGTGCGAGCTGGTCGGCGCGGTAATCGTTGGGGTGTACCTGCTGGTGTTCGAGCGCCATCAACCGCTCAGCGTGTTGTTCAATACTTTCGACATCAGCATCAACGGCTCTTACCTGCCGGCCTTCCTGACCGCCTCGCTGGCGGGCATGTTCCTGTACTACGGCTTCGAAGCCTGCGGCGATGTCGCCGAAGAAACCCCGAACCCGAGCAAGCAGATCCCGGTGGCCATGCGCATGACCATCTACATCGGTGGCATCGCCGCAATGTTTGCCTGCCTGGCGCTGATACTCGCGGTGCCCGACATGCAGGCGGTCATCGACGGCACCGACAAGGACCCGGTGACTACCATCCTCAATAACGCCTTCGGCCCTGTCGGCTCGAAAATGGTCATGGGCGTGGTGATGATTTCCTTCATCTCCTGCGTCATCAGCCTGCAAGCAGCGGCGAGTCGCCTGCTGTATTCCTATGCGCGGGATGAAATGGTCATCGGCAGTTCGCTGCTGAAGAAGATTTCTCCTACCACCCAGGTTCCGGTTGCTGCACTGTTCGTGTCCGGTGTCCTGCCGGCGCTTATCATTGTGCTGGGCTTTTTCCTGCAGGATGCGGTGGCGACCATCGTCAGCTTCGCCGCCATCGGTATCTACCTGGCGTTCCAGATGATCGTGCTGGCGGCGCTGTACGCACGCATGAAGGGCTGGAAGCCGAGCGGCAAATTCACCCTGGGCGCCTGGGGCTGGGCGGTCAATATCGGCGCGCTGGTCTATGGTGTCGCGGCCATTATCAACATGGCCTGGCCGCGCACGCCGGATGCGGCGTGGTACGTCAACTACGCCATGGTCTTGAGCACCGCCATCGTCATCGGCCTGGGCCTGCTGTACATGTGGCTCGCCAAACCCTACGACCACGGCACCGCGCCTGCAGGCGATGCCTGGAAAGTCAGCCGGTAACGGCTCTCGCCCCGGCATCTATGTGGATGCCGGGGCGATTTATCAAAACCAACAAGGATTGAACATGGACATCACCCGCCGCGACTTCCTCAACGGCGTTGCAGTCACCATTGCTGCTGGCATGACGCCACTGCAGATTCTCCAGGCCGCTCCCGATGGCCGCTATTACCCACCGGCCCTGACCGGCCTGCGCGGCAGCCACGTCGGCTCCTTCGAAATTGCCCACCAGATGGGCTGGGAGAAAAAGGTCTTCGACACCGACAAGCTGCCCATCACCGAGGAATACGATCTGGTGGTGGTAGGCGGCGGCCTTAGCGGCCTGTCAGCTGCCTGGTTCTACCGTGAGAAACATCCGACAGCGCGCATCCTGATTCTGGAAAACCATGATGACTTTGGCGGTCACGCCAAGCGCAATGAATTTTCGGCCGGCGGCCGCACGATCATCGGCTACGGCGGCAGCGAAGCCTTCCAGTCGCCTAATCATCTGTACAGCAAGGAAGTGAACGGCCTGCTGAAAAAACTCGGCGTCGACATCAAGCGCTTCGAGACCGCCTTCGACCGCCAGTTCTATCCCGACCTGGGCTTGTCCCGCGCGGTGTTCTTCGACAAGGAAAACTTCGGCGAAGACAAACTGGTCAGCGGCGATCCAACGCCGATGGTGGCAGACGACATCGCCCCTGATCAGCTCCACGCCCGTTCCATCAGCGATTTCATCAACGACTTCCCGCTGCCCCAAGCCGATCGCCAGGCGCTGATCGCGCTGCACACGACACCCAAGGACTATCTGGCCGGCAAGACCACCGAGGAAAAAACCGCGCACCTGGAAACCACCAGTTACCAGGACTTCCTGCTCAAGGACGTAGGGCTGTCAGCCCAGGCGGTGAAATACTTCCAGAGTCGCACCAACGATTTCATGGCGCTGAGCATCGACGCTGTCGCCGCTTCCGACGCCTACTCGGTCGGTTTCCCAGGCTTTGGCGCGATGAATCTGGAGCCCATCAGCGAAGAAGCCCAGGCAGAAATGGAAGAGCCCTACATCTACCATTTCCCCGACGGCAACGCCTCGCTCGCCCGCCTGCTGGTGCGCAGCCTGATCCCCTCAGTGGCACCGGGACACACGATGGACGACGTGGTCCTTGCTTCGTTCGACTACGCCAGGCTCGATCAACCCAAGGCCCCCGTGCGAATTCGCCTCAACAGCACAGCGGTCAGCGTGCGCAACGTCGGCAGTGGCGTGAACGTCGGCTACAGCCGGGGCGGTCAGCTCAGCCAGGTGCGGGGCAAGCACTGCATCATGGCCTGCTACAACATGGTCATCCCCTACCTGCTGCGCGACCTGTCGGCCGAGCAGTCTCATGCACTGAGCCAGAACGTGAAGTTCCCGCTGGTGTACACCAAGGTGGTGATCCGCAACTGGGAGTCGTTCCAGAAACTGGGCGTGCATGAAATCTACGCCGCGACCCAACCCTACAGCCGCATCAAGCTCGACTATCCGGTGAGCATGGGCGGCTACGATCACCCTCGCGACCCGAAACAACCCATCGGCCTGCACATGGTCTACGTTCCCACTAGCCCCAACAGCGGCATGAACGCCCGCGACCAGGCACGTGCCGGCCGCGGTCGACTGTACGGCCAGTCGTTCGAACAACTGGAAGCGCAGCTGCGCGATCAGCTGCAACGCATGCTCGGCCCAGGCGGCTTCAACCACCAGACCGACATCCTGGCAATCACGGTCAATCGCTGGTCCCACGGCTACGCCTATTTCTCCAATAGCCTGTACGACGATGCGGATGAGAGCGAAAAACTGATGAACCTGGCACGTCAGCCAGTAGGTCGAGTCAGCATCGCCAACTCGGACGCGGCATGGAGCGCTTATGCGCATGCGGCGATTGATGAGGCGTATCGAGCGGTGGGGGAAGTCGGGTAGGCGAAAAAGATTCGGCCGTAACTAGACGTTACGGCCGATCCCTGCTTCATCAAAACCGCGATACAGTCCGCATCGCGTCCACCAGGTAGCGCATGGCGATCCGGTCGCTCTCCGAGAGGTCGCGGTATTGCTCCACCAATTTCATTTCATCCGAACTCAATCGACGCCTTCGACGACTGACATTGAAGCAAGGAAATAATCCCAACATTTCGGTAATGCCTTGTACTTTCGCCATGGACGATGTCCTTCCATATGTCAGAGAAACCTAAATGCCCATCGCCCCTATCCAATTGTGCAGCCACCGGCCTGAAGGGCAGAAACCGGTCATGCCCATAGAATAGAAAGTTAATCGGCGCTGAAAAGGGGTTTTTAGAGTAATTAGTCGAAAAAAGCAGAAATGCCCTCAAATTCAGAACGGCCTGTAAGAAAAGTTAACCGACATTTCTTGTTTCATTGCCGGGCTGTCCTAATGCCATCAATCAATTTTGCTCTGCTACCGAACGGTTTAAGCTAATTGGCATCTGTTTAGAGTCCGTTGCGTTTGGCCGAAGGCATGTCCGAACCCCATTTTTGATCCAGCACGTGCCAGGAACGGCGCGGGATTGTTCACGACAGGTTTACTTATGCACCGCAGGAATTTGCTCAAAGCGTCCATGGCCATTGCGGCTTACACAGGCTTGTCCGCTACCGGACTGCTGGCGTCCCGGGCTTGGGCCGCCAATGGCACGGCCGATGGCGACGCCCAGGCTTTCGACTTCGAATCACTGAAGATCCAGGCCAAGCAACTTGCCGGCAACCGTTACCAGGACACCAAGCAGGTGCTGCCGCCGACCCTGGCCACCATGACGCCGCAAAATTTCAACGCGATCCGCTACGACGCCGAGCATTCCCTGTGGAATGACCTGAACGGCCAGCTCGACGTGCAGTTCTTCCACGTGGGCATGGGGTTCAAGCAGCCCGTGCGCATGTACAGCGTTGATCCCAAGACCCGCCAGGCTCGCGAAGTGCATTTCCGCCCTTCCCTGTTCAACTACGAGAAAACCACGGTCGACACCCAGCAGCTCAAGGGTGACCTGGGTTTCTCCGGATTCAAGCTGTTCAAGGCACCCGAGCTGGACCGCCACGACGTACTGTCATTCCTCGGCGCCAGCTATTTCCGGGCAGTCGACGCCACAGGCCAGTACGGCCTCTCGGCACGTGGCCTGGCGGTGGATACCTACGCGAAAAAGCGTGAGGAATTTCCTGATTTCACCAAGTTCTGGTTCGAGACCCCGGACAAGAACAGCACCCGCTTCGTGGTCTATGCCCTGCTGGACTCGCCGAGCGCCACCGGTGCCTATCGGTTCGACATCGACTGCCAGGCCAGCCAGGTGGTCATGGCCGTCGACGCGCACATCAATGCGCGCACGGCCATCGAACAACTGGGTATCGCACCGATGACCAGCATGTTCAGCTGTGGCACCCACGAACGGCGCATGTGCGACACCATCCATCCGCAAATTCACGACTCCGATCGCCTGGCCATGTGGCGCGGCAACGGCGAGTGGATCTGCCGGCCGCTGAACAACCCGGCGACCCTGCAGTTCAACGCGTTTGCCGACACGGATCCCAAGGGTTTCGGCCTGGTACAGACCGATCACGAATTCGCCAGTTATCAGGACACTGTCGACTGGTACAGCAAGCGTCCAAGCCTGTGGGTAGAACCTACAACCGCATGGGGCGAAGGCTCCATCGATTTGCTGGAAATTCCTACGACCGGCGAGACCCTGGATAACATTGTCGCGTTCTGGACGCCGAAAAAACCGGTGGCCGCCGGGGACTCGCTGAATTACGGCTACAAGCTCTACTGGAGCGCCCTGCCACCGGTAGGCACGCCACTGGCGCGAGTCAACGCGACGCGTTCCGGCATGGGCGGCTTCACCGAGGGTTGGGCGCCGGGTGAACATTATCCGCCAGTCTGGGCGCGGCGATTTGCCGTGGACTTCAATGGTGGCGGTCTGGATCGCTTGCCGGAGGGCACCGGAATCGAGCCAGTGGTGACCTGTTCGCACGGCGAGGTGAAGGATTTCAGCGTGCTGGTGCTGGATGACATCAAGGGTTATCGCATTCTCTTCGACTGGTACCCGACCAGCGACAGCGTGGAGCCGGTGGAGCTGCGGTTGTTTATCCGCACCAATGACCGCACCTTGAGCGAAACCTGGCTGTATCAGTACTTCCCGCCTGCGCCGGACAAGCGTAAATACGTGTGACCGTATGACACCACTGATGTAAGGCACGATCACTGTGGTGGCGCACCCTGTGGGAGCAAAGCTTGCTCGCGATGGCAGTCTGATGTTCAGCATCCATGCTGAATGTTACTCAGTAATCGCGAGCAAGCTTTGCTCCCACAGACATCACCGCGTTATAGGGCCGGCGTGACTTCAGTCACGCAAATCCGACTCATGGATCGGCTGATCCCGATGCGTCGCCCGCTGATACTGCGCAGGCCATACAGCTTTGCGCCCGCCCAAATCATCATCGGCATGCAACGGCCAGTACGGATCACGCAACAGTTCTCGCGCCAGGAAGATGATATCCGCCTGGCACGTGCGCAGGATGTGCTCGGCTTGCGCAGGTTCGGTAATCATTCCTACTGTGCCCGTGGCGATGCCTGACTCCTTGCGCACCCTTTCGGCGAAGCGAGTCTGGTAACCCGGCCCGGTTGGAATTTCCGCATTGACCGCCGTACCGCCCGAGGACACGTCAATCAGGTCCACGCCCATTGCTTGCAGGCGCCGCGCCAGCTCAACGGTTTCATCCGGGTTCCAGCCATCTTCCACCCAGTCCGTCGCCGACACTCGCACAAACAGCGGCAGCTCTTCGGGCCACACGGCCCTCACCGCTTCCGTGACCTGCAGGACCAGGCGGATGCGATTCTCGAACGAACCGCCATACTGATCCCGGCGCTGATTACTCAGCGGCGAGAGGAACTGATGCAGCAGGTAACCGTGGGCAGCATGCACCTCCACCACTTTAAAACCGGCCACCAGCGCGCGTTTTGCCGAGTCGACAAATGCCTGGATGATCTCGGCGATGGCGCCTTCATCCAGTTGCGTGGGCTGGGTATGTTGCGGGTCGAAAGCGATCGGCGACGGGCCCACCGGCACCCAGCCGCCATCCTCAACCTTGACGCTGCCATGCTTGCCAAGCCACGGCCGAAACGTGCTGGCCTTGCGCCCGGCATGCGCCAGCTGAATGCCCGCGACCGCGCCTTGGGCGGCGATGAAGCGAGTGATGCGTTGCAGGGGTTCGATCTGTTCGTCATTCCACAGGCCGAGGTCCTCGGCGGTGATGCGACCATCGGCGGTAACGGCCGTGGCTTCAGTAAAAATCAGGCCCGCGCCGCCAACCGCGCGGCTGCCAAGGTGGACCAGATGCCAGTCATTGGCCAGGCCATCGACGCTGGAATACTGGCACATGGGTGATACCGCGATGCGGTTGAGCAGGGTTAGCTGGCGCAGAGTGTAGGGTTCAAGCAGCAGACTCATGGGGCACCTCTCGAATCAGTGGGCAGGCTCCAGGGTTCTGTTTGACAGTCGACGAGTGACAGTAAGGAGATGCAGCACCCGCCCCCGCGGGCAAAAAATTCGACAAGACGTCACAAGGAAAATCAAGCAGTGCTTAGAGCCTAGTCGACAACGGGGGATCGAGGAGGGTTCAGATGTAATGGGTGTCAGAAACATCGAATCGCGAGCAGGCTCACTCCTACACTGGATATGGCGGTGCGCCTGTAGGAGTGAGCCTGCTTGCGAGAGCCTTAACGCGGTTCGATATGGGCAATCATCAACTGCACGGTTTCATTGCCACGAAACTCGTTGAGGTCGAGCTTGTAGGCCAGTTCCACCCACTTGATGGTCGGATTGGGCCAGATGTCGCGATCGATGCCGAAGGCGATGCCATCCAGTTTCACCGAACCGCATTCGCTCCTGAGCACCACTTTCAAGTGGCGTTCGCCAACCACGCGCTGTTCCACCAGCTGGAACATCCCATGGAACAGCGGCTCGGGGAAATGCTGGCCCCAGGGCCCGGCGTGCCGCAGGGCTCGCGCCAGTTCCAGATGAAATTCCTCGACCGCCAGGGTACCGTCCGACAACAGGCGTCCCGTCAGGTCTTCCTCGCGCAGTTGGCGGCGCACTTCGGCGTCAAACGCTTCGGCGAACAGTGGGAAATTCGCTTCCGGCAGAGTCAGGCCCGCCGCCATGGCATGGCCGCCGTACTTGCTGATCAGCGTCGGATGTTGCGCCGCCACCACGCTCAGCGCATCGCGGATATGAAAGCCCTGCACCGAACGCCCGGAACCCTTGAGCAGGCCATCGCCGGCATCGGCAAAGGCGATGGTCGGGCGGAAATAACGCTCCTTCATTCGCGACGCGAGGATGCCGATCACGCCCTGGTGCCACTCGGGGTCGAACAGGCACAAACCGAACGGCATGGACTCGACGGGCAAATCCTTGAGCTGGGCCAGCGCCTCACGCTGCATGCCCTGTTCGATGGATTTGCGGTCCTGGTTCATGCCGTCAAGCTGCACCGCCATTTCCCGGGCCAGGTCCTGGCTGTCGGTCAGCAGGCATTCGATGCCCAGGCTCATGTCGTCCAGGCGCCCCGCCGCGTTCAGCCGCGGGCCGACGATGAAACCGAGGTCGGTGGAGGTGATACGCGCGTGGTCGCGCTTGGCCACTTCGAGAATCGCCTTGACCCCCGGGCGGGCGCGGCCGGCGCGAATCCGCTCTAGCCCCTGATGCACCAGGATGCGGTTATTGGCATCCAGGGGCACCACGTCGGCGACGCTGCCCAGCGCCACCAGGTCGAGCAGCTCACCAATGTTCGGCTGTGGCGTGGTCGCGTACCAGCCAAGGTCGCGCAACCGCGCACGCAAGGCCATCAACACGTAGAAGATCACCCCGACACCGGCCAGCGCCTTGCTCGGGAATGCACAGCCCGGCTGATTCGGATTAACAATGGCATCGGCCAGCGGCAACTCATCGCCCGGCAAGTGGTGATCGGTGACCAGCACCTGCAGCCCCGCCTGTTTCGCCGCCGCGACGCCCTCGACACTGGAGATCCCGTTGTCCACAGTGATCAGCAGTTGTGGGGTGCGGGTCAACGCGACTTCGACGATTTCCGGAGTCAGGCCGTAGCCATATTCGAACCGGTTGGGCACCAGATAGTCGACGTGGGCAGCACCCAGCAGGCGCAAACCCAGCACGCCGACGGTGCTGGCGGTGGCGCCATCGGCATCGAAGTCACCGACGATCAGGATGCGCTGACGCTGCTCCAGGGCGGTCACCAGCAGGTCCACCGCAGCATCAATGCCCTTGAGTTGCTGGAACGGGATCAGCCGCGCCAGGCTCTTGTCCAGTTCAGCCTCGGATTGCACGCCTCGTGCCGCGTACAAGCGGGTCAACAGGGGCGGGATATCACCGAGGAAAGGCAGGATGTCGGGCAGCTGGCGAGGTTCGATGCGCATGGGGTGACGGGTGCTTCTCTTGAATACGTAGGAAAAAACTGATTACCGCGACGGCCGAAGCCGATCAGCCGCGTTCGCCGCTCAGCCACTGCAGCTGGACTTCGTGCTGACCACGGTCATCGGTCACAAAAATGGTGCCTTCGCTGATCATCACGTCCCACTTGATTACGCGCGGCATGTCCTTGGCCAGGGTTTCCAGGACGTCCTGAGGAACAGCAGCGATGTGCACGTTTTTCAGGTTCTTGATCGCTGGGATCACCTTGGTTTCCCAGACCCGCAGGCTGCCGTAGGCCAGCAGACTGGTGCGCTCGGTGCGACGCGAGCACCAGGTCAGGCGATCGGCGTCCGGCTGGCCGACTTCGATCCAGTGCAGAACCCGATCATCCAGGCTCTTTTCCCATAGGGCAGGCTCGTCTACGTCCGACAGACCGCGACCGAAAGACAGCTGTTCGTTGTACCAGAAGGCGTAGGCCAGCAGCCGCACGGTCATGCGCTCTTCGGTTTCCGAAGGGTGCCGGGCGATGGTCTGCTTCACGCTCTCGTAGACGCTGCGGTCGAGGTCGGTAAGGTTCAGTTCAAACTTGTAGGTCGTGGACGGCTGGGCCATGAACGGGCTTCTTGATACGAGGAAAGGCGGCAAGTCTAACCGATGCGACCACCAATCAACGAATTGTCGCGATGAACCTTGGGCGACTGGCGCCCGGCTATGCTAAAACGCTCTACCAGTCAGCCTTTGTCCTACAGGATCCAGCATGCCGTTCACCGCCAAACCGCTCTCAGGTCTGAAAGTCATCGAATTGGGCACCTTGATCGCCGGGCCCTTTGCGTCGCGGATTTGCGGCGAGTTCGGCGCTGAAGTGATCAAGGTCGAATCACCTGACGGCGGTGATCCATTGCGCAAGTGGCGCAAAATCTATGAAGGCACTTCGCTGTGGTGGTTTGTTCAGGCGCGCAACAAAAAATCCCTGACCTTGAACCTCAAGCACCCCGAAGGCCTGGCCATCCTGAAAAAATTGCTCGGCGAAGCAGACATCCTGATCGAGAACTTCCGCCCCGGTGTCCTGGAAAAGCTCGGGCTGGGCTGGGACGTGCTGCACGCCCTGAACCCCAAGCTGGTGATGGTGCGACTGTCGGGATTCGGCCAGACCGGGCCGATGAAAGATCAGCCGGGCTTTGGCGCAGTCGGCGAGTCCATGGGCGGCCTGCGCTACATCACCGGATTTGAGGATCGGCCTCCGGTGCGTACCGGGATTTCCATCGGCGACTCGATTGCCGCGCTCTGGGGCGTGATCGGCGCGCTGATGGCCTTGCGTCATCGCGAGGTCAATGGCGGCCAGGGCCAGGTCGTGGACGTTGCACTGTATGAAGCGATTTTTGCCATGATGGAAAGCATGGTGCCGGAGTTCGACGTGTTCGGCTTTATCCGCGAACGCACCGGCAACATCATGCCGGGCATCACGCCCTCTTCGATCCACACCAGCGCCGACGGCAAACATGTGCAGATCGGCGCCAACGGCGATGCGATCTTCAAGCGCTTCATGCTGATTATCGGCCGCGAAGACCTGGCCAACGATCCTGCCCTGTCCAGCAACGACGGGCGCGACACCCGGCGCGACGAGCTCTACGGGGTGATCGATCGCTGGGCCAACTCGCTGCCGCTGGACACCATCATCGAGCAATTGAATCAGGCGGACGTACCGGCCAGTCGAATCTTCAGTGCCGAAGACATGTTCGCGGACCCGCAGTACCTGGCCCGGGAAATGTTCCTGCAGGCCAAGTTGCCGGACGGCAAGGACTTCAAAATGCCGGGGATCGTGCCGAAACTCTCCGACACCCCAGGGTCCTCGGAGTGGGTCGGCCCGCAACTGGGCGAACACAATGCCCAGGTACTCAACGACCTTGGCTACGACCAGGCCCAGATCGCCAAGCTGCGCGCAGACGGAGCCATTTAAGCTGAAACGCCTGTTGCCATCTGCCCTGCACAACCGCCCGGCCCTGGCGGCTCTCGCGCTATTGACCGGGCTGGTCGCGCCCAATCTGGCACAGGCCAGGGACACGCTGATCTGGCTGCTGCGTGACCTGCCGCCCACGATGATCTTCGAGGGGCCGAAAAAGGGCCAGGGCATCATTGACCAGATGCTGCCGCTGTTGATCGCCGGCATGCCGCAATATGACCACGTGCTGATGCGAGTCAACCGTGCCCGCGGCATGCAGATGCTCCAGGAACAATCGTTTACCTGCGATCCGTCATTGGTCTGGACCAAGGAACGAGCCCAGTGGATCACCTTTTCACTCCCGGCCTTTCGCGCGGTCAGCAACGGCCTGGCGGTGCGCCAGACTGACCGAGCAGTGCTGGATGAGTTTGTCAGCGACGGCGAGGTCGATCTGTCGGCGCTGCTGGCCAGCGGTCGAACCAAAGTCGGGATCGTCGCCGAACGCAGTTACGGCCAGCGCATCGACGCCCTGCTCAAACAGGCATCACCTGCAGCCCTGACTTCCCATCACGGCAACGAAGCCCTAGGCAGCCTGCTGCAGATGCAACGCCTGGGTCGCCTGCAGGTGGTGTTGGGCTACTGGCCGGAAATCCGTTACCTGGCCAATCGCGAACAGATCACTGACGATCAACTGGCGTTCCTGCCGATCAAGGGCACCGATCAATACCTGTCAGGGCACATCGGCTGTTCCCACACGGCACAGGGCAAACAGGCGATCAGCGAGATCAACCAACTGCTGCGCGCATTGCCCCGAGACCGGCTCGACCCGCTCTACGCCGACTGGCTCGATCCGCAAATGCGCAGCGATTACCTGAAGGACACTCGAGTATTTTTCGAGCATCAGGCGCAGCCGTGACAAATCGCAGGCAAAAAGAAACCCCGAGAAGTGGGGAGACAACTCGGGGTTAAACGTGGCCTACATAAAGACCAGTAACAGCAAGCGGCAAGCACCGGAGCACAATGCTTGATCCTACTGTTACATCCTCTGACTGACTGTCCTGCAAATAGGTTCCCGCCTGACGCGATTCAATTTCGACTGGCGAGGAGCTTGTCCTGTGCTGCGTTGCGCAAGGCTGCGATAACACAGGGTTCCAGACGACCTTCGGCGATCATCAGGTCGCGCCGCAAACCGTCGACCACATCCGTGAGCAAGCGCTTGTCGCTCAACTGAGCCTGGTTGAAAGCCCGTTCGACCACGATGGCGCCGGTCGAACTCTTCAGGGTCACCAGGCATTCACCCTGCAGACCCGAAGGGGTCAGCGTGACTTGATACGGGCTCAGAGCCTCACCGAGCAATAGACTGATACTTTCCAAATCGATCACCACTCATTAGTCCGAAAACAAAGTGCCTGGGGCAGGTCTACATTAAATGACCATCGGCCTCAGAAGAAAGTTCTGAATGGTAACTGCAGGGGCGTCGACGTCTCTGGTTGGTGAAGCATGCATGACGAAGATGACAGGGAAAAAACAGCGATGCGCCGCACCAACGAAAAAGCCCGTCGGAAGACGGGCTTTTCAGTTTGCAGCGTTGTCGCTTACAGCGGTTTGCCGCGATTGCCATGCTGGCTGACGAACGCCTGGACGGCTTTCAGATCGTTTGGCAGGACGGTGCAGCGCTCATCGCGTTCGAACAGGTCAGCGAGGTGCACCGGCAGTTCCAGCGCCTTGCCGACACCGGCCTTCAGCACCGCATCGGGGAATTTGACCGGGTGGGCGGTGCCCAGGATTACCATCGGGATGTCCAGGCTGCGACGGCATTCGCGCGCGGCCTTGACGCCGATCGCGGTGTGCGGATCGAGCAGTTCGCCGGTTTGCTCGTAGACTTCGGCGATGGTTTCGCAAGTCTGTGCGTCGTCCACGGCCAGGGAGTCGAACAGCTTGCGGGCTTCGGTCCAGCGTTCCTGTTCGACGCTGAAACCGCCACCTTGCTTGAAGCTGTCCATCAGCCCGGCGATCGCCGCGCCGTTACGACCGTGCAGGTCGAACAGCAGGCGTTCGAAGTTCGAGGAGACCATGATGTCCATCGATGGCGACAGCGTGGCGTGCAGGGTTTCCTTGACGTACTGGTTGCCGCTCATGAAGCGATGCAGGATGTCGTTGCGGTTGGTGGCGACAATCAACTGGTTGATCGGCAGGCCCATGTTGCGCGCCAGGTAGCCGGCGAAGATATCGCCGAAGTTGCCGGTCGGCACCGAGAACGACACCGAACGCGCCGGCCCGCCCAACTGCAGGGACGCGTGGAAGTAGTAGACGATCTGGGCCATGATTCGCGCCCAGTTGATCGAGTTCACGGCCACCAGGCGAGTGCCCTTGAGGAAGCTTTGGTCGGCAAAGCTGGTCTTGACCATTTCCTGGCAGTCGTCGAAGTTGCCTTCGATGGCGATGTTGTGGATGTTCTCGCCAAAGATGGTGGTCATCTGCCGACGCTGCACTTCGGACACGCGGTTGTGCGGGTGCAGGATGAAGATGTCGACGTTTTCGCAGTGTTTGCAGCCTTCGATGGCAGCCGAACCGGTATCACCGGAAGTGGCACCGACGATGACCACGCGCTCGCCGCGTTTTTCCAGCACATAGTCGAGCAGGCGACCGAGCAGTTGCAGGGCGAAATCCTTGAACGCCAGGGTCGGGCCGTGGAACAGCTCCAGGACCCATTCGTTGCCGTTCAGCTGACGCAATGGAGCGACGGCGCTGTGGGAGAACACGCCATACGTTTCTTCAAGAATCTTTTTGAAATCGGCATCCGGAATGCTGCCGGTGACGAATGGGCGCATCACCCGGAAGGCCAGCTCGTGATACGGCAGGCCGGCCCAGGAAGCAATTTCTTCCTGGGTGAAACGTGGCAGGTTTTCCGGGACGTACAGACCGCCGTCGGTGGCGAGACCGGCCAGCAGGACGTCTTCGAAATTCAGGGCCGGTGCCTGGCCGCGGGTACTGATATAACGCATGACTGGCTCCAATAGACAGTGTTCGCAAATCCGGGCCCGCACGCGAGCCCGGTGAACGATAACGGCTTAGTTCAGGTGCTCGACGCGGATCCGCACAACCGGACCGACCACGCCAGCCAACGCTTCGAGGGCGGCGATCGCATCGTTGATGTGCTGCTCCAGGACGCGATGAGTCAACAGGATCATCGGCACCAGGCCGTCATGCTCTTCGACTTCCTTCTGCATGATCGATTCGATGTTGATGCCGCGCTCCGACAGGATGCTCGCCACCTGGGCCAATACACCCGGATGATCCTTGGCCTGAATGCGCAGGTAGTAGGCGCTTTCACAGGCTTCGATCGGCAGGATCGGATGCGCCGACAGCGAGTCCGGCTGGAAGGCCAGGTGTGGCACACGGTTCTCCGGGTCGGAGGTCATGGCGCGAACCACGTCCACCAGGTCGGCGATCACCGACGAAGCGGTCGGCTCCATGCCGGCGCCAGCGCCGTAGAACAGCGTCGAACCGGCAGCATCACCGTTGACCATCACCGCGTTCATCACGCCGTTGACGTTGGCGATCAGGCGATCGGCCGGGATCAGTGTCGGGTGTACGCGCAACTCGATACCGGCGGCAGTGCTGCGCGCCACACCCAGGTGCTTGATGCGATAGCCCAGCGCTTCGGCGTAGTTCACGTCGGCGGTGGTCAGCTTGGTGATGCCTTCGGTGTAGGCCTTGTCGAACTGCAGCGGGATGCCAAAGGCGATGGAAGCCAGGATCGTCAGCTTGTGGGCCGCGTCGATGCCTTCGACGTCGAAGGTCGGATCGGCTTCGGCATAACCCAGCGCTTGCGCCTCGGCGAGCACGTCTTCGAAGGTGCGACCCTTCTCGCGCATTTCCGTGAGAATGAAGTTGCCGGTGCCGTTGATGATGCCGGCGACCCAGTTGATGCGGTTGGCCGACAGGCCTTCACGGATCGCCTTGATCACCGGGATACCACCGGCCACCGCTGCTTCGAATGCCACGATCACGCCTTTCTCGCGTGCCTTGGCGAAGATTTCGTTACCGTGAACGGCAATCAGTGCCTTGTTCGCGGTGACCACATGCTTGCCATTCTCGATGGCTTTGAGTACCAGCTCGCGGGCAACGGTGTAGCCGCCCATCAGCTCTATGACGATGTCGATCTCAGGGTTCGTGGCCACTTCGAAGACATCGTTGGTAATCGCAATACCGGTCGTTTGGAACTGAGGCTTTGGCGTGCGCATGGCAATTTGTGCCACTTCGATTCCACGCCCGGCACGACGAGCAATTTCCTCGGCGTTGCGCTGAAGTACGTTGAAGGTACCGCCACCGACGGTTCCTAACCCACAGATGCCTACTTTGACCGGTTTCACTGTGAACTCCCCATAAAACGGCCGACGCATGGTCGGCCGTGAAAACAACCGCATGCTCGCGGTTCTCTATTAATGGCCCGGCGCAACCGCCGCCGGACCATGATCGTCAAAGGCTGACCGTGACGATGCGAATTTACTTCGCGCCCAGCGCCAGTTTGGCGACTTGTGGCGCAGGCTGGTAGCCCGGAATGACCTGACCGTCAGCCAAAACGATGGCCGGCGTACCGTTCACGCCGATCGACTGACCGAGGGCGAACTGCTTGGAAACTGGGTTCTCGCATTTGGCGGCCTTGATTTCCTTGCCGTCGACCATTTTATCCATGGCGGCTTTCTTGTCCTTGGAGCACCAGACCGCCTGCAGCTGTTCGTCACCCGGCGAGCCCAGGCCCTGGCGCGGGAACGCGACGTAACGCACTTCGATGCCGCGCTTGTTCAGCTCAGGCACTTCGGCGTGCAGTTTGTGGCAGTACGGGCAGGTGGTGTCGGTGAACACGGTGATGTGCGACTTGGTTTCGCCGATGGCCGGGTAGACCACGGTTTCAGCGACAGGGATTGCGTTGACCAGTTTGGAAACACCCAGGCGCTCGGTTTTCTCGGTCAGGTTGACCGGTTTGCCGTCCTTGAGCTGGAACATGTAGCCCTGCATGACGTACTGGCCATCAGCGCTGGCGTAGAGCACACGGCTGCCTTGCAACCTGACCTCATACAGGCCTGCCAGGGGGCTGGCGGAGATGCTTTCTACCGGAACCTCAAGGTCGAGGTTCGCCAGGCTTTTACGAATGGCTTTGTCAGCCGCGTCATCGGCGACGGCAAAGGTGCTGACCAACGCAATGGCTGCGGCGGCGAAAATCTGGGTCAGACGCATGAGAACTCCTGAAGGCGGACAAATGGGACGATCAGAACGCCCGTGCCGAAACACCGGGTCACAACCGCCCACCGTGCAAACCGGCAAAGCCTATCACATAAGGCTGGTGGGGCCGAATGCGGGTGATGCAAGACATCTCGCTGACGGTGGCACGACGCTTTTATGTAGCAGCTGGCGAAGCCTGCGTCCGGCTGCGCAGCAGTCGTGAAATCAAACGCTGCGGTTGTTCAGTTAAATCGTGAGCTCAGGGTTTACGACTGCTGCGCAGCCGGACGCAGGCTTCGCCAGCTGCTACACAAGCATGCGGGCGCGGCCAGGGGTTGTGTCAACCGCGCGGGTGGTGTTTGGCGTGCAGGTCCTGCAAGCGGGCGCGGGCGACGTGGGTGTAGATTTGCGTGGTCGACAGGTCACTGTGGCCGAGCAGCATCTGCACCACACGCAGGTCGGCGCCGTGGTTCAGCAGGTGCGTGGCAAACGCATGGCGCAAGGTGTGCGGCGACAGCGACTTGCCGATCCCGGCGACCTTGGCCTGGTGCTTGATGCGATGCCAGAACGTCTGGCGAGTCATCTGCTCGCCGCGCAAACTGGGAAACAGCACGTCACTGGGACGCCCGCCGAGCAACTCACTGCGAGCGTCGCGCATGTAGCGCTCGACCCAGACAATCGCCTCCTCCCCCATCGGCACCAACCGCTCCTTGCTGCCTTTGCCCATCACCCGCAGCACGCCCTGGCGCAAGTTCACCTGCTCCAGGGTCAGGCTGATCAGCTCCGTCACCCGCAGCCCGCAGGCATACAACACCTCGAGCATGGCACGGTCGCGCTGGCCGATGGCTTCACTGAGGTCCGGTGCTTTCAACAGCGCCTCAACGTCTGCCTCCGACAAGGATTTTGGCAGCGGCCTGCCAAGTTGCGGCATGTCGATACGCAAGGTCGGATCGACCGCGATCAACTTTTCCCGGAGCAGATAGCGATAGAAGCCACGCACTCCGGAGAGAAAGCGCGCAGTAGACCGTGGTTTGTAGTTTTGCTCAAGGCGCCAGGCCAGGTGATCGAGGATCAACTCGCGTCCGGCGTTGATCAACTCCAGTCCCTTGTCCTGCAGCCAGCCGTTGAACAGGGCGAGGTCGCTGCGATAGGCACCGCGGGTGTTATCGGACAGGCCTTTTTCCAGCCACAACGCGTCCAGGAACTGGTCTATCAATGGATGATCGATGGCAGGCATAAGCGCTCAGGCAAGACCGTCAGTACAGTCGGGGGAAGATAAATCGCAGGCAACAAAAAAGCAGCCCGCAGGCTGCTTTTTTTGCATCGGAAGCTGGACTTAAGCCAGTTTTTCCTTGATGCGAGCTGCTTTACCGGACAGGTCACGCAGGTAGTACAGCTTGGCTTTACGTACGTCACCGCGACGTTTAACGGCCATGCTGTCGATTTGCGGGCTGTAGGTCTGGAAAGTACGCTCTACGCCAACACCGTTGGAGATTTTACGAACGGTGAAAGCACTGTTTACGCCGCGGTTACGCTTGGCGATAACAACACCTTCGAACGCTTGCAGACGCGAACGGTCGCCTTCCTTCACTTTCACCTGAACGACAATGGTGTCGCCCGGGGCAAAGGTAGGGATCTCTTTGGTCATCTGCTCTGCTTCGAGTGCAAGGATGATTTTGTTAGTCATGCTGTGCTCCTAAGGTAAATCAACGGATTTACCATCGATACGTTGTTAACTATCGTCCCGCTCGCGGATGTATTCCTCGAGCAGCTTCTTCTCTTCTCCAGAAAGCGAGCGGCTTTCCAGAAGATCGGCGCGTCGTTCAAAGGTCCTACCAAGGGACTGCTGTAAACGCCAACGCCGGATATGCGCGTGATTGCCACTTAGCAACACGTCGGGAACACGCTGATCCGCATACACCTCAGGTCGGGTGTAGTGCGGGCAATCCAGCAAACCATCCGTAAAGGAATCTTCCTCGGCGGAGTCCGCATGCCCTAAAGCTCCAGGCAGCAGTCGTGTAACCGCATCGATCAGGACCATCGCCGGCAGCTCGCCGCCAGACAGTACATAGTCGCCAATCGACCACTCTTCATCGACATGAGCATCTATGAAACGCTCGTCAATGCCTTCATAACGGCCGGCAATCAGGATCAATGCATCCAGATTCGCCAACTCGCGTACCGCCGACTGATTCAGTTGACGGCCTTGGGGGGACAGGTAAATCACCTTCGCCGCCTCCCCGGCTGCTGCCTTGGCCTGAACCAGAGCATCTTCCAGGGGCTTGATCTTCATCACCATGCCCGGGCCACCGCCAAATGGGCGATCGTCCACAGTGTGATGTCGATCCGTCGTGTAGTCTCGCGGATTCCAACAGGTAAGCTGCAACAGCCCCTGTTTCACCGCACGACTGGTGATGCCGTACTCGCTGATGGCGGAGAACATCTCGGGAAACAAACTGATCACTTCTACGCGCAAATTAGCCACGCTTAGAAGTCCGCATCCCATTCCACCTTCATCTCGCCTGCTGCGAGGTCGACTGCCAACACACATTGCTCGGTATAGGGCAACAGGCGTTCGCGATCATCCAGGCTGCCAGCGCAAGGCTTGACCACCATTACATCATTGGCGCCGGTTTCCAGAAGATGATCGATTTTCCCGAGCAATTGCCCGAGTTGATCAATAACCTTCAGACCTTCCAGCTGGTACCAGTAGTACTCGCCGTCGGTCAATTCAGGGAACAGGTTGCGCGGCACGCAGATCTCATAACCGGCCAGAAGACGAGCTTCTTCACGATCATCAAGACCCTTGAGCTTCGCGACCAGGAACTTGTCGTTCCCGCGTCCGCTGACCAGCTCGACCTGTTTGACATTGCCTTCGCGCTTGAGCGTCCAGGTTTTGTACTGCAACAGGTTTTCAGTCGGATCAGTAAAGGAATACACCTTCACTTCGCCGCGAACGCCATGGACAGAGTAAATCTTGCCGATAACGATCAAATCATCAGCAATGGCAGGCGTCGCGTTCATATCGCTCAGGCCGCAGCCTTAGATGCATCCTTCAACAACTGAGCAACGCGCTCAGAAGGTTGTGCACCAACGCTCAGCCAGTAGGCTACGCGCTCTTGGTTCACGGACAGACGAACTTCTTGACCACGAGCAACAGGGTTGAAGAAACCAACCTGTTCCTTGTGCGAACCGTCGCGCGGGTTGCGGCTGTCGGTTACGGTCAAGTGGTAAAACGGGCGCTTTTTGGAGCCGCCAAGGGCAAGACGGATTGTTAGCATGTGAACATCGTTCCTGTAGTCGGTGCTGCAAATCTAAAGGCACAGCGGGCATAGGTGCCCGAAAGGCCGCATATTCTAAGGAATATCCGGACTTTTGCAAATGTCTTTTTCCGGCGGCCTATCGGACGCCATGCAGATTTGCTATAGAGCCGTCGTTGAAAACGGCCAGTCAGCTCCCGCCAAGTGCGGGTTTGCTGTTGATCCCACATCGCTGTGGGTCTGCGCCGACATGACTGCCGGCGCGGATTCTTTGTGTCCAGTCTCGCCAAAATTGAGCAGTATTGGCGTGACTGGACACTAAATTTTCGGCATACCGCCGCCGGGCAACATACCGCCCATGCCGCGCATCATTTTGGCCATTCCGCCTTTGGCGGAGAATTTCTTCATCATCTTCTGCATCTGCTTGTGCTGCTTGATCAAGCGACCAATGTCCTGCACCTGAGTGCCGGAACCCATGGCGATCCGGCGCTTGCGCGAACCGCTGATCAGCTCAGGGTCACGGCGCTCGGCCGGGGTCATGGAGTTGATGATGGCTTCCATTTGCTTGAACTGCTTCTCTGCCGCGCCCTGGGCATTGCCCATTTGCGCCAGGTTCACACCACCGATATTCGGCAGCTTGTCCATGAGGCCGCCGAGGCCGCCCATGTTTTTCATCTGTTGCAGCTGATCGCGGAAGTCTTCGAGGTCGAAGCCCTTGCCCTTCTTCAGCTTCTTGGCCAGCTTGTCGGCCTTGTCCTTGTCGAGGGTCTGTTCGGCCTGCTCGATCAGGCTGAGCACGTCGCCCATGCCGAGGATGCGCGAAGCGATACGCTCCGGGTGGAACGGCTCGAGCGCTTCGCTCTTCTCGCCCATACCGATGAACTTGATCGGCTTGCCGGTGATGGCGCGGACCGACAGTGCAGCACCGCCACGGGCGTCGCCGTCGACCTTGGTCAGGATCACACCGGTCAGCGGCAAAGCGTCGCCAAAGGCCTTGGCCGTGTTGGCGGCGTCCTGGCCGGTCATGGCGTCGACCACGAACAGGGTTTCCACCGGGTTGATCGCAGCGTGCAGCGCCTTGATCTCACCCATCATCTCTTCGTCGATGTGCAGACGACCGGCGGTATCGACGATGACCACGTCGATGAATTTGAGTTTTGCTTCTTTAATAGCCGCTTGCGCGATCTCGACCGGTTTCTGGCTCAGGTCGGAAGGGAAGAAGGTCACGCCTACTTCACCGGCAAGCATTTCCAGCTGCTTGATTGCCGCAGGACGGTAGACGTCGGCGGACACAACCATGACCGACTTCTTCTTGCGCTCTTTAAGGAAGCGCGCAAGTTTACCGGCGGTGGTGGTTTTACCCGCACCCTGCAAACCGGCCATCAATACGACGGCTGGCGGTACGGCGCTCAGGTTCAAGTCTTCGTTGGCCGCGCCCATCAGGCTTTCGAGTTCGGCCTGGACGATCTTCACGAACGCCTGGCCCGGGGTCAGGCTGCGCGACACCTCGGTGCCGACGGCACGTTCCTTGACCGAATTGACGAAGTCCTTGACCACCGGCAAGGCCACGTCGGCCTCGAGCAGCGCCATGCGCACTTCACGCAAGGTGTCCTTGATGTTGTCTTCGGTCAGCTTGGCCTTGCCGGTGACATGGCGCAGCGTCTGCGAGAGACGGTCGGTTAAGTTTTCAAACATTGCGCGATCCTTTCAGGCCCTGTGTAGACCGGGATAATGGCGGCCCAGACCGGAATAAACATGTGCTCGGCGAGCCTGCGGCGTGGGCAGGTCGCGGATTATAGCGAAGACTGCGTCTGGCGGACACCTCGCACTTTCGTGCGATGAGGGTTCTATGCCAAACTCAGCGCCTTTCGGGCTTGCCTAACAGGATTTATGCTCCCCTTGTCACCCAGTTTGCTAACTACCCTCGCCGCCGCCTGCCTCTACGCCGCTGCGACCATCTACCAGGGCACTCGCTTGGCCACCGGCGCCAAGGCGAACAAGCGCCTGTTGGTCACGCTCGGCATCCTGGCTGTCCTGGCCCATAGCGCGAGCCTGCTCACCCACCTGTTGACGCCGATCGGCCTGGGCCTGGATTTCTTCAGCGCCGCCAGCCTGATTGCAGCAGCGGTCATTGCCCTGACCCTGCTGGCCTGCTCGCGTATTCCGGTGGAGAACCTGCTGATCCTGCTGTTCCCGCTGGGCGCCGCGACGGTGCTGCTCGCGCAGTTCGCGCCTGCTGGCACGGTGCAGATCATCGACGAAGCGCCGGGTATCCTCGCGCATATCCTGCTGTCGATCCTGGCTTACGGGATGTTCACCATTGCGGTGTTCCAGGCATTGCTGCTGCTGGTTCAGGATCATCAGCTCAAGCACAAGCACCCTTCTGGGCTGATCAAAAACTTCCCGCCGCTGCAAACCATGGAAAGCCTGCTGTTCGGCTTCCTCTGGGCTGGTTGGACCCTGCTGTCGCTGTCGCTGATTTCCGGCTGGCTGTTCGTCGACAATCTGTTTGCCCAGCACCTGGTGCACAAGACCCTGCTGGCGTGCCTCGCCTGGATCGTCTTCAGCGTGCTGCTGTGGGGCCGCAATCGACTCGGCTGGCGCGGGCACAAGGCTATCCGCTGGACCCTCGCCGGCTTCTGTCTGCTGATGCTGGCCTACTTCGGCAGCAAGCTGGTCCGTGAATACATTCTGCACATCTGACGGGCGGCATTAATGGACGACTTGCCCATAGGGCCGATGCTCGCAGTGATTGCCCTGCTGATTTTGTGGTCGGGGCTGTTCACCGCCATTGAGGTCGCACAACAACACCTGCTGGCCCAGCGCACAGCCTCGCGCGCGAGCGACAAGCCGGTGGCGAAGCTGAATTTCCCGCTCAATAGCCTGATCCTTTGCAACACGCTGTGTCGTGCCCTGGTGATGGTCATCAGCACCCTGCTGGCGATTTTCACCTGGGCGGAAAATGGCCCATGGGCGGCCTGCATCGGCGCGGGCGCAATTCTGCTGGTGTTCGCCGACTATCTGCCGCGTGCGCTCGCCGTGCGTTATCCCGACGCTGTTCTCAGCCTGGGCAACACCTTGCTCGGTGCACCGCTGAAAATCGTCTATCCCGCCGCCTGGTTACTCAACGGCTTGAGCCAGCTGCTGATGCGCCCGTTCGCGCGCAAGGTCAAGGTGGTGCGCCAGAGCGCAGACGAATCCACCACGGATCGCCACGAAGACCACGAACCTGCGTCCTGCCGCCCGCACGTGCTGGCCGGTATCCACGCGCTGGACAACATCACGGTCAATGACATCCTGGTGCCGCGCAGTGACGTCGACGGAATCAACCTCGACGACGATCTCCCGGAGATCATCGAACAGTTGCGCAACAACCGCCGCACTCGCCTGCCGGTGTTTCACAGCGATATCAATCAGGTCGAGGCGGTGCTCAATACCCGGCAGATCCGCCATCTGCTGGCGGACGCCAGCCTGACGATCGAGGCATTGCTCGCGGCCTGCCACGAACCGTACTTCGTGCCGGAGAGCACGCCGCTGCAGCTGCAGCTGCTGAACTTCCACAAGCAACAGAGACGCCTGGGCATGGTGGTGGACGAATACGGCGAAGTGCTCGGAATCGTCACCCTGGAAGACATCCTCGAAGAAATCGTCGGCGAGTTCGAAAGCCAGCACAGCCTGGCCAACCCGCACGTTCATCCACAGCCTGATGGCCGGCTGATGATCGAGGGTGCCGCGTCGATTCGCGAGCTGAACAAGAGCCTGGGCTGGCACCTGCCAAGCGACGGCCCGAAAACCCTCAACGGCCTGGTGACCGAAGCCCTGGAGACCATTCCAGAGAGCTCCGTATGCCTGAAGATCGGGCGTTATCGACTGGAGATTCTCGAGACTGAGGATAACCGCGTGACCCAGGTGCTGGTCTGGCACACCAGTTCGGTGCCGGCCCTCGTGCCCGTCCGTTAGATAACCAAAAGATCGCAGCCTGCGGTAGTTCCTACAGTGGAATGCATTCCGGACGTAGGAGCTGCCGAAGGCTGCGATCTTTTTGCCTCTTGTTGAATCGTTAGCCACCTTCCTATAATCGAGCCGCTTACCCAAGCGCCGCCCCACCCCAGTGCTATCCGCACTCCGCGTTAAACCCACATCCCTGGGTGTTCGACCATAATAATTCGCTCCACTGGGGCACATGACTGTCAGGGATAACCGCATGACAACCAGCACGACTTACAGCGAAACCACGCCTGCACAACCCACCAACTCCGCCACCCGCGTGGCCACGGCGAGCTTTATCGGCACCGCCATCGAGTTCTACGACTTCTACGTCTACGCCACTGCCGCTGCACTGGTGATCGGCCCGGTATTTTTCCCCCAGACCTCCGGCACCGCGCAAATGCTGTCGGCCTTCCTGACCTTTGGCATTGCGTTCCTGGCCCGTCCTCTCGGCTCGGCGCTGTTCGGCCATTTTGGCGACCGCATCGGGCGTAAATCGACCCTGGTCGCTTCGCTATTGCTGATGGGCGTGTGCACCACGCTGATCGGCGTATTGCCGGGCTACGACAGCATCGGAGCCTGGGCACCCATCCTCCTTTGCGTGTTGCGCTTCGGCCAGGGCCTGGGCCTTGGCGGCGAATGGGGCGGTGCGGCGCTGTTGGCGACGGAGAATGCGCCCAAGGGCAAACGCGCCTGGTTCGGCATGTTTCCCCAGCTTGGGCCTTCGATCGGCTTCCTTGCGGCCAACGGCCTGTTCCTGACCCTGGCGATGACCCTGAGCGACGAGCAGTTCCGCTCGTGGGGCTGGCGGATTCCGTTCCTGCTGAGTGCGGCGCTGGTGATGGTGGGTCTGTATGTACGCCTCAAACTCCACGAAACACCGGTGTTCGCCAATGCCATGGCGCGCCAGGAACGGGTGAAGATGCCCCTGGTCGAGTTGTTCAGCCAGTATTGGGCCCCTACGTTGCTGGGGGCTGGCTCCATGGTGGTGTGCTATGCGCTGTTCTACATATCCACAGTGTTCTCGCTGAGCTATGGCGTCTCAACCCTGGGCTACACCCGCGAGACTTTCCTGGCCCTGCTGTGCTTCGCCGTGCTGTTCATGGCGGCTGCCACTCCGCTGTCGGCCTGGGCCAGTGACCGCTACGGACGCAAACCGGTGCTGATCATCGGTGGCGTGCTGGCGATTCTGTCCGGGTTTCTGATGGAGCCGCTGCTGACCCAGGGTTCGACCTGGGGCGTGGCGCTGTTCCTGTGCATCGAACTGTTTCTGATGGGCGTGACGTTTGCGCCGATGGGAGCGCTGTTGCCTGAGCTGTTCCCGACCCATGTGCGCTACACCGGCGCGTCGGCGGCCTACAACCTCGGTGGCATCGTCGGGGCCTCGGCTGCACCGTTCTTCGCGCAGAAGCTGGTGGCGATGGGCGGGCTGAGTTATGTGGGGGGATATGTGTCGGGGGCGGCGGTGTTGAGCCTGATTGCGGTGCTGTGCTTGAAGGAAACGCGGCATAACGATTTGAACAAGGTGGCCTGACAGACCGCCATCGCGAGCAGGCTCACTCCTACACCGGACTTGGATGCGCACAAAATGTATGCCCAACCAGCATTCCCGTAGGAGTGAGCCTGCTCGCGATAGCCGCGCCTCGGTTTACAACTCTACTACGACGGCCTGAGAAGCCCGGGTAGCCTTGGCCCGAGCCGCTTCGATCGACTCATCCCGCGCCAACGCCACACCCATGCGGCGCTGACCGTTAACCTCAGGCTTGCCGAACAAGCGTAGCGCGGTATCCGGTTCGCTCAACGCCGCACCAAGATTGGCGAACGCCGTCTGGGTCGACTGCCCTTCCACCAGAATCACCGCCGAAGCCGAAGGCCCGAACTGACGGATCAACGGGATCGGCAAGCCCAGGATGGCCCGGGCGTGCAGCGCGAACTGCGACAGGTCTTGGGAGATCAGCGTGACCAGGCCGGTATCATGTGGCCGTGGCGACACTTCGCTGAACCACACCTGATCGCCCTTGATGAACAACTCGACGCCAAACAGGCCACGGCCACCCAGGGCCTCAGTCACGGCTTTGGCGACTCGCTCGGACTCTGCCAGCGCGACCGGGCTCATGGCCTGTGGCTGCCAGGACTCCTGGTAATCGCCCTTCTCCTGACGATGCCCAACCGGCGCGCAGAACGTGGTGCCGCCGACGTGGCGCACGGTCAGCAAGGTGATTTCGTAATCGAAATCGATGAAGCCCTCGATGATCACCCGACCTTTGCCGGCTCGGCCGCCTTCTTGCGCGTAGTCCCACGCAGTCTTCACGTCATCGACACTGCGCAGCAGGCTCTGGCCCTTGCCCGACGAACTCATCACCGGCTTGACCACACAAGGGAAGCCGAGGTCTTCGACCGCCTTGCTGTAATCCTCGAAGGTGTCGGCGAAGTGGTAAGGCGAAGTCGGCAGGTCCAGCTCTTCAGCGGCCAGGCGACGAATGCCTTCACGGTTCATGGTCAGCTGCGCGGCGCGCGCGGTCGGAATCACGGTGAAACCTTCGGCCTCCAGCTCGACCAGGGTCGCGGTGGCGATGGCTTCGATTTCCGGCACGATGAAGTGCGGTTTTTCTGCTTCGATGACCGCACGCAGGGCGGCGCCATCGAGCATGTTGATCACGTGGCTGCGGTGCGCGACCTGCATGGCCGGTGCGTTGGCATAACGATCCACGGCGATCACTTCAACGCCCAAGCGCTGCAGCTCGATCACCACTTCCTTGCCCAACTCGCCACAGCCACACAGCAATACGCGGGTCGCGGTTGGCGACAATGGAGTTCCGATACGGGTCATCTCAGGTCCTCAAAGAAGCGGATCATCGAGGGAAGCAACGCCGGGCGCGCATCCCATGGGGAGAAAGCGCGGCATTTTACATGAACCGGCGGGTTTGGCTTCAGCTGGCGACGGCCTGTTTGCGCAGGCGCCAGGCCATGATCAGCCAGACGGCGGTCACGCCCGCGAACTTGGAGGCCATGGCGGTGAGGATCACGGCCGGGGTGAACGCGTCGATCATGCCGAAGAAGATGAAGGTATCGAGCGGAATACTCAGCGCCGAACTTATCCACAGACGGTCGTGCAGTGGGCGCTTGGTGATGCTGAATACCAGCCAGTCAATGCACTCGGAAACCGCGAAAGCCGTGGCGCTGGCCAAGGCGATGGAAGGGTCCGAGGTGACATAGGACAACACCAGCGCCGCCAGCATGGCGATGATTGCCCCATGCCCGAAGCGGGTTTGAACCATGTCGCGCAGCACGAACACCAAACCACCCCAGGCCGACCAGATGATGTCCAGGTGCGGGGCGGAGGAAAAGGCATAGTTGATCAGCACGACGCTGCTGATGTAGGCGATCAGGAAGAGCATGGGGCGTGGAGATACCTGTCAAATTTGCTGCGCAGGGTACTTCAGACATACACCAGCGCCAAATCCAAAACAGAGGTGTTCTGCCGATCATCTACAGGCCTGGGGTTTTGCCGATCATCCAGATCAGCCCACTGGACTTGGCCCGCTCATGGCACAACCCCAACACCTTGCGTCGTTCGTCGTTGTCCATCCGGCTCCAGCGCGTGATCTCGTCGACCGTGCGCTGGCAACCGGTGCAGATGTCATCGTCATCCAGCGCGCAGACGTTTACGCAAGGCGAGCGCACCGGGCGTTCGGCGGTGGTCATTGTTCCTGCTCAACCAAATCGCGGGCATAGCGCTGGGAGTTGTGCACATAGTGCGCGGCGCTGGCCTCGAGCATTTTCTTCTGCTGCTCGGTCAACTCACGCACCACTTTCCCCGGCGAGCCCATCACCAGTGAGCCATCGGGAATTTCCTTGCCCTCGCCGATCAGCGAATTCGCACCAATAATGCAGTTCTTGCCAATTTTTGCGCCGTTGAGAATTACCGCATTGATCCCGATCAGGCTGTAATCACCCACGGTGCAGCCGTGCAGCATCGCATTGTGGCCGATGGTCACGCCGGTGCCGATGGTCAACGGGTAGCCCATGTCGGTGTGCATCACCGTACCGTCCTGGACGTTGCTGTTTTTGCCGATCAGGATCAATTCATTGTCGCCGCGCAGCACAGCGTTGAACCAGACGTTGGCACCCTCTTCCAGTTTGACCTTGCCTACCAGCACGGCGTTGGGGGCAACCCAGCTCTGCGGGTGGGTCTCGACTCGGGCGTCGCCCAGGCGGTATTTCATCTTGTTGTCCTCAGGGCCAGGCCGGCTCGGGTATTGCCATACGAACGATGGCTTCAGGTGTTGATAAAACTTTTGGGCGGCTGGTGCAGGCTGATTTTCGCGTCATACAGCAAGTTGATCAACTCAACGATCATGATCGCCGTCAGGCCCCAGATCTTGAACTCGCCGTACCGATAGCTCGGCACATACCAGCTGCGCCCCTGATAATCGATGCGATGGGTATGCTCGCGGGGATCTTCGCGGAAAAACTGCAGCGGTACACTGAACACCGCCGCGATCTCGGCATCGTTGGCCCGATACTCGACGAAATCAGGGATCACTCCGACATACGGCGTAACCTTGATGCCATGCAGCGAAATCAGCGGGCTGAGAGGCCCGATCACCTCGACCAACCCGGGCGGCAGGCCAATTTCTTCTTCGGCTTCGCGCAGGGCGGTGAAAATCAGGTCAGGGTCTTCCGGGTCACGACGGCCGCCGGGGAAGGCCACTTCTCCGCCATGGGTCGAGAGCCCGCTGGCGCGCAGGGTCAGAACCAGTTCCGGTTCGTCACTGCGGGTGATGGGCACCAGTACGGCGGCCTCGGGAAAACGTTTGTCGGTTTCCAGGGTTCGCGGTGTGTGGTTGCTTACCCGATGCAGTAGCTCGTCCAGCATGAGTGATCTCGATCTGTAACTTACCCTGCATCATGCACCAATCACACCGGCCGCCCAACCCCCGAATAGCCGTCTGTCGCGAAACGACAACTTGCCGACCGGCACTGCCGCACGCCAAGATAGGCGCAGCATTCAGGAACCCAAGCATGAAATTTTGCAGCCAGTGCGGCAACCCGGTGACCCAACGCATTCCCGAAGGCGATTCGCGCCTGCGGTTTGTCTGTGACAGCTGTCACACCATCCATTACCAGAACCCCAATATCGTCGCCGGCTGCGTGGCCACCTGGGGCTCGAAGGTATTGCTGTGCCGGCGGGCCATCGAGCCACGGCTCGGCTACTGGACCCTGCCCGCCGGGTTCATGGAGAACGGTGAGACCATCGAACAGGCCGCCATCCGCGAAACCGCCGAGGAAGCCTGTGCCCGGGTTCGCGACCTGAACATCTATACCCTGATCGACGTGCCGCACATCAGCCAGGTACACGTGTTCTATCGCGCCGAACTGGTAGACCTGGATTTTGCAGCTGGCATAGAAAGCCTGGAAGTGCAGCTTTTCGAGGAAGCCGACATCCCTTGGTCCGACCTGGCTTTCCGCACAGTGGGACGTACTCTAGAATGCTTCTTCGCTGACCGGCGGTCCGAGGTCTACCCAGTGAGGTCGGAATCGATTCCGCCGCTGACTCAGGCGGTCATTGTTTGATTTGTAGTGCGAAATATTGCCAAAGCGAAAAGATCGCAGCCTGCGGCAGCTCCTACAATAAGATAGTTGCGACACCTCTTAGGGATATCGTTTTAATGCGCTGGTTGCTTGCCCTGTTTTGCCTGTCGTTCATTACCCTGTCCCAGGCCTCCACCGTGGTGACCCTGGACGGCAAACGTATCGAAAAGGTGTTGGTGCTCAAGTCTGCTCATCAATTGCAATTGATTGCCGATGGCCAGCCCGTGCGAACCTATCGAATTTCCCTGGGCAAGCAGCCCAAGGGCGCCAAGCTGATGGAAGGCGACAAGCGCACGCCGGAAGGTTTCTATTGGGTGGACTGGCGCAAAGTCAGCGACCGCTTCAACCTGGCCATGCACATCTCCTACCCGAATGCCGCCGACTCCGCGCGCTCGCAGCGTGAAGGTGTGCCGCCCGGGGGCATGATCATGATCCACGGCACTCCCGATACCTACGACTACCCGGAAAACCTGTTCCACACCCTGGACTGGACCGACGGCTGCGTCGCCATGCGCAACATGGACATGCGCGAAGTGTGGGGCCTGGTCCCGGATGGCACGATGATCGAGATTCGTCCGTAACCCGGCTCAGGCCCCCAACCCTTTTAGTCCCCGAGACCACCCGATCGATTGCGCAGTGTTTAGACCCTGAGCAATCATTGGGATAATCAGGCTGAATCCAAGCAATAAAATCTCGTGAATTCTCCTCCCAAGAGTATTCCTCTCAATTTTTTTCGACCGCTTGCCAACCTTCACCCTCGCGGTTAGGGTTGAAGGCATGAAAACCTCTCACACCCTCATTCAGCTTCGCCAGCACCGCAGTCTGTGCCTCGTCAGTGCACGACTGCCGGGCTGAATCGCGGTGCCTCGTCCTACGCTTGACCCCCAGAACTTTTGATCTACCGGCAGGCCGCCTTTTTTCGGCCCCTACAACAAGGATTTCCCGATGAGCATGCTCAAAGACCCGTCTTCGAAGTACCGCGCGTTTCCGACCATCGATATCCCGGACCGCACCTGGCCATCGAAGACCATCACCGCCGCGCCGATCTGGTGCAGCTCGGACCTGCGCGACGGCAACCAGTCGCTGATCGAGCCAATGGACGCGGTTAAAAAGCTGCGCTTCTGGAAAACCCTGGTGCAGGTCGGCGTGAAAGAAATCGAAGCCTCGTTCCCGGCCGCTTCGCAAACCGACTTCGACTTCGTGCGTACCCTGATCGAAGGCAACCACATCCCGGATGACACCACTATCCAGGTGTTGACCCAGGGCCGTGAAGACCTGATCGAGCGCACCTTCGAATCCTTGCGCGGGGCGAAGAAAGCCATCGTTCACTTGTATAACGCGACCTCGCCGTCGT
The DNA here is from genome assembly GCF_026241895.1 of Pseudomonas sp. RIT-562. Lineage (GTDB taxonomy): Bacteria > Pseudomonadota > Gammaproteobacteria > Pseudomonadales > Pseudomonadaceae > Aquipseudomonas > Aquipseudomonas mandelii_F. The sequence goes on from NZ_JAPJIV010000002.1 coordinate 308,296, forward strand.
TCCGTCGCATTGTCTTCAACCAAGACAAGGACGGCATCAAGGAAATCGCTGTCAGCGCCGCCAAGTTGTTCGTCAAGTATGCCGCCCAGCAGCCGGACACCGAGTGGACCTTCGAATACTCTCCGGAAACCTTCAGCGCCACCGAACTGGAGTTTGCCAAGGAAGTGTGTGATGCGGTGATCGAGGTCTGGAACCCGACGCCCGAGCACAAGATGATCCTCAACTTGCCGGCCACCGTCGAGTGCGCCACCCCGAACATCTACGCCGACCAGATCGAATGGTTCGGCCGTCACATCAACCGTCGTGACAGCGTGATCATCAGCCTGCACACCCACAACGACCGTGGCACTGGCGTTGCCGCTACAGAATTGGGCCTGATGGCCGGCGCTGATCGCGTCGAAGGCTGCCTGTTCGGCAATGGCGAGCGTACCGGTAACGTCGACCTCGTGACCGTGGCACTGAACCTCTACACCCAGGGCATACACCCTGAGCTGGACTTTTCGGACATCGATGGCGTGCGCAAGGTTGTCGAGGAGTGCAACCAGATCCAGGTGCACCCACGCCACCCATATGTCGGCGACCTGGTCCACACCGCGTTCTCCGGCTCGCACCAGGACGCCATCCGCAAGGGCTTCGCCCAGCAGAAACAGGGCGCCTTGTGGGAAGTGCCGTACTTGCCGATCGACCCGGCCGACATCGGCCGCAGCTACGAGGCGGTGATCCGCGTCAACAGCCAGTCGGGCAAAGGCGGTATCGCCTACTTGCTCGAACAGGAATACGACATCAGCCTGCCGCGTCGCATGCAGATCGAGTTCAGCCAGGTAGTCCAGGCCGAAACCGACCGCGTGGGCCTGGAGATGACCGCGCCGCAGATCTACGCCTTGCTGCAGCGTGAATACCTGCAAGCCAACACCCCGTACGCGCTGGTCAGCCATCGCCTGCAGGAAGAAAACGGCAACAGCTCGGTGGAAGTCGAAGTGTCGAGCAAAGGCCAGGGTGAAACCAATCTGCGCTGGCAGGGCAAAGGCAACGGCGCCCTCGAAGCCCTGGTGGCCGGCCTGCCAATTCCGGTGGAGATCATGGACTACAACGAACACGCGATCGGCGCGGGCACCAATGCCAAGGCGGCGGCCTACATCGAACTGCGAGTCAATGGTGAGCGTGCGGTGCACGGCGTCGGTATCGACGAGAACATCACCACCGCCAGCTTCAAGGCCCTGTTCAGCGCGCTGAACCGGTCGTTGAGCCAGCCGGAAGCAAAAGCGGCGTAAAAGCCTCAACCGCAATGCAAAAGGCCCCTTGGTGCGAACCTTGGGGCCTTTTTGTTTGTGCTGTTTCATGATCAATAGATCGCAGCCTTCGCCAGCTCCTACCTCGGAATGCGGTCTCCTGTAGGAGCTGCCGCAGGCTGCGATCTTTTCCGGTATCAGGTGAACTCGAAGGTATCAGCATCCAGATTCGCCGGAAACCTGGTGCGATACGCCGCCAGCTCGGCTGCATTCAGCACCACCTGAAATACCCCGTCGGCCTCCCCCGCGCTCAGCAAGGTCTCACCCTGGAAATCCAGCACCTGGCTGTCGCCGGTATACGCGAACCCTTTGCCATCGGTACCGACACGATTCACTGCCGCGACATAACACAGGTTCTCGATGGCCCGCGCCGGCAGCAAGCGGTTCCAGTGCTGACGCCGCGCTCCGGGCCAGTTAGCGGTGTACAGCAACAGGTCAGTGTCCTGGGCATCACGACTCCAGACCGGGAATCGCAGGTCGTAGCAAATCAGCGGACGCACCCGCCAGCCTTTCAGCTCGAACTGCACCTGGCGCTCGCCCGGGGTGTAATGGTTGTGCTCACCCGCCATGCGAAACAGATGGCGCTTGTCGTAGTGCAGCACCTCGCCGTCCGGGCGCGCCCATAAAAGGCGATTGCGATGGCTGCCATCACTGGCTTGCACAATGACGCTGCCGGTAATCACCGCGTCGAACTTCGCCGCCTGCAGCCGCAGCCATTTGCTGGTGGGGCCGTTCTCCGGCTCGGCCAAGGTCTCGGATTCCATGGAGAAACCGGTGGTGAACATTTCCGGCAGGATGATCAGATCCGCGCCGCGTGCCTGCTCCAGCAGTTGCTCGAAGTGCTCCAGGTTGGCCTGGCGGTCATGCCAGGCGAGCGTGGTCTGGATCAGCGCGATGTTCAGGTTCGGCAAGGCACTCAGATCACGCATAGTTTTTCCGCTGCTTCACGCAGGGTCTCCTCGCGTTTGGCGAAGCACAGGCGTATCAGGCGCTGCCCTTCGGGCGGAGTCTGGTAGAACACCGAGATCGGAATGCTGGCCACCCCGTGTTCGCGGGTCATCCACAACGCCATGTCGACGTCGTTGAGGTCCGGGCGAATCTGCGAATAGTCGACCAGCTGGAAATAGGTGCCTGCCACTCGCTGGAAACTGAAACGCGACGGCGCCAGCAAGTCGCAGAACAGGTCGCGCTTGGCCTGATAGAACGCCGGCAGCTCCTCGACATGTTCCGGGTGCTCGGCCATGAAGTCGGCCAGGGCGAATTGCAACGGAGTCACCCCGCAGAAACTGACGTACTGGTGAACCTTGCGCATTTCTGCGGTGAGGGCCGGTGGCGCGACCACGTAGCCGGTTTTCCAGCCGGTGACGTGGTAGGTCTTGCCGAAGGAGCTGATCACGAATGCGCGCTGGTACAGCTCTTCGTGGGCGAGCACGCTGACGTGGGGCACTGCGTCAAACACCAGGTGCTCGTAGACCTCGTCGCTGATGAGGTAGATGTCGCGGTCCCGAATCAGCTGCGCCAGTTGGTCCAGCTCGGCGCGACTGATCAGTGCACCACTGGGGTTATGCGGGGTGTTGAGAACGATCATTCGCGTGCGCGGCGTGATGGCTTCAGCGAGTTTCTGGAAGTCGATGGCGAAGTCATCCAGACCCAGCTGCACATGAACGCAACGACCGCCGGCCAATTCCACCGAAGGTTCGTAGCTGTCGTAGCACGGGTCGAACACGATAACTTCGTCGCCGTTATTGATGACTGCCTGTATCGCGCAGAAGATCGCCTGGGTCGCGCCAGGTGTGATCGTCACTTCGCTGTCGGCATCAACGTTGATGCCGTAGCTGCGAGCGATCTTGGACGCTACCTGCTGGCGCAGCGCCGGCAGGCCGGTCATTGGCGAATACTGGTTATGGCCTTGGGCGATGTGGCGGCCGACCGCATCGCACAGTGCCTGCGGGGCGTCGAAATCGGGGAAGCCCTGGGACAGATTCAACGCGCCGGTTTGCGCCGCGAGCTGCGACATCTGAGTGAAGATAGTGATGCCGACATTCGGCAGCTTACTGGTGATCATCGGTGATTCCCTGCTCTGCACCCGGCTCTAACGGCGGCGCGGGAGAGCCCGAGGATAGCCCATACGGCGCCCATAAAAAAAGGGCGCCGGATGGCACCCTTTTTTTGAGATTTCCGTGTGGGAGCGGGCTTGCTCGCGAATGCGATTCTCCAGCCGGCGAATGTGCTGGCGGACAGATCGCATTCGCGAGCAAGCCCGCTCCCACAGGAGTCAGGCCAGACCTGAATCAGCGCTTGTCGCGGCGCTTCTTGTCGGCTTTCTTGTGGTGCGACATCATCCGGCGTTTCTTGTTGACCTGGCGGTCGGTCAGCGAGTTCTTGTTGCCTTCGTACGGGTTCTCACCGCCTTTGAACTCGATGCGAATCGGCGTACCGACCAGCTTCAGCACGCGGCGGTAAGTGTTCTCCAGGTAACGAACATACGACTTCGGCACCTTCTCGATCTGGTTACCGTGGATCACGATGATCGGCGGGTTAGCACCACCCAAGTGGGCATAACGCAGCTTGATCCGACGGTTGTTGACCATCGGTGGTGCGTGCTCGCCAACCGCATCTTCCAGAATCTGGGTCAGACGGTTGGTCGGCCAGCGGGTGACCGCAGACTTGAACGAGTTCTGTACCGACGCGTAGAGGTTGCCTACGCCAGTGCCGTGCAGCGCCGAAATGAAGTGGATATCGGCGTAGTCGACGAAGAACAGTCGACGTTGCAGCTCGACCTTGACGAAGTCGCGCTCGCTCGGCGTCATGCCGTCCCATTTGTTGATCGCGATAACCAGCGCGCGACCCGACTCAATGGCGAAGCCCAGCAGGTTGAGGTCGTGGTCGACCACACCTTCACGGGCATCCATCACGAAGATCACGACGTTGGCGTCTTTGATCGCCTGCAGGGTTTTCACCACGGAGAATTTTTCAACTTCTTCGTGGATCTTGCCGCGCTTGCGCACACCCGCTGTGTCGATCAGCGTGTACTTCTCTTCATTACGCTCGAACGGGATGTAGATACTGTCGCGGGTGGTGCCCGGCTGGTCATAGACGATAACCCGGTCTTCACCGAGCATGCGGTTGACCAGGGTCGACTTGCCAACGTTCGGACGGCCGATGATGGCGATCTTGATCCCGTCTTTTTCGCTTGGGCCAGGAATGCGCTTGGCTTCCTCACCTTCGGCAACGATCTCTTCTTCGCCTTCTTCCAGCTCTTCTTCGTCTTTAGGGAAGTCGCTGAGGGCGATTTCCAGCATCTGAGTGATGCCACGACCGTGGGCGCCAGCGATCGGAATCGCGTGGCCCATGCCCAATGGAGCGAATTCGGCGCGGGCCATTTCCGGGTCGATGTTGTCGACCTTGTTGGCCACCACGTAGGAACGCTTGTTACGTTTGCGCAAATGCTCGGCGATCATCTGGTCGGCGGCGGTGAAACCAGCCTTGGCATCTACCAGGAACAGCACCACATCGGCTTCTTCAATGGCCAGCAGCGACTGCTCGGCCATTTTTTCGTCCATACCGTGCTCGTCACCGGAGATACCACCGGTGTCGACCAGAATGTAGGAACGCCCTTGCCATTTGGCCTCACCGTATTGGCGATCACGGGTCAGACCGGACAAGTCGCCGACGATGGCGTCACGAGTCCTGGTCAGGCGGTTGAACAAGGTGGACTTGCCGACGTTGGGTCGGCCCACCAGGGCGATTACGGGAACCATGCGGCTCTCCACTTCGTTATTTCAGAAAATACAAAAGCCGCTGCTAGGCAGCGGCTGGTGCTCGGGGCAATCATCTCGAAATTTTGTAGGAGCGAGCTTGCTCGCGAAAAACGCCAGGACAACGCGTTTATTCAGGATGCCAACGTAATCGTTGACGTCCATCGCGAGCGAGCTCGCTCCTACAGTCCTACCAAGATGAAGCCGCTTGGGGGTTAAACCCCAAGCATAGTTCTTACTTGATGGTCAGGGCTTCCAGTTTGCCGCTGTTGCCATACACATAAATCGTGTCACCCACCACCAGCGGTCGGGCACGCAGGCCGTCGCTGTCGATGCGTTCGCGACCGACGAAGCGACCGTCCACCTGGCTCAGCAGGTGCAGGTAGCCTTCCAGGTCACCGACAGCCACGTAGCTGGAGAACACTTCCGGAGCCGACAGTTGGCGGCGAGCCAGCGAATCGTTGGTCCACAAGGCTGTGGTGGTACGTTCGTCAACGCCTTCAACGGTGCCCGAGGACAGGCTGACGTAGACGCTGCCAAAACCCTGGGCGACACCGGCATAGCTGGAAGCATCACGCTGCCAGAGCTGACGACCGCTTTCCAGGTCCAGTGCCGCAACACGACCCTGGTAGCTGGCCACGTACAGCGTACCGCCGGACAGCAGCAAGCCGCCGTCGATGTCGACCACACGCTCCAGTTCCGAACGACCCTGTGGAATGGCAACGCGTTGTTCCCACACCGGTACGCCGTTGGAAATGTCCAGGGCGACCACTTTACCGGTCGACAGGCCAGCCACCGCGAGGCGGTTGGTCACGATCGGCGCACTGGTACCGCGCAGGGTCAGGACCGCCGGAGTGCTGTCATACAACCAGCGCTGGTTACCGGTAGCGGCATCCAGGCCGATCAGACGATCATCCTGAGTCTGGACCACCACCACATCACCATTGCTGGCAGGCGGAGCGAGGACTTCACTGGACACGCGAGCGCGCCATTTCTCTTCACCGCTGCTGGCATCCAGGGCAACGATCTCGCCCTTGAGCGTACCGATCATGACCAGCCCGTAACCCACGCCAACGGCGCCGGAAACTGGCAACTCAAGATCTTTTTCCCATTTGACGTCGCCGTTGCTGCGATCCATCGACATCACCACGCCAGTGACGTCGGCGGCATAGATGGTATCGCCATCGATCGCCGGCACCAGCATGTTATAGGTTTCGCCCTGACCGTCACCGATCGAACGACTCCACTGCTTCTGCAAAACCACTTCTTCTTTGAAGTCGGTCAACTCGGCCGGTGGCAATTCCTTTTTGCTGTTGCTGCTGCAACCCGCGGCCATAATGGCCAGGGCCAGCAATGCTGCATGTTTCCAACGGATCACGTCACGCATCCCCTTTGGCCAGGTCATCCAGCTTGATTTGTAGGCCACCTACTGCCGCTTCATCCGACAGTGCCGCCTTGGCTTTTTGATACGCCGTGTTTGCTTCATCTGCGCGACCCAGTTTCACCAGCAGGTCGCCCTTGAGCTCTTCTCGGGTGGCCAGGAATGCGGTGTCGGCGTCGCCTTCGAGCAATTTCAGGGCTTCTTCAGCCTTGTCCTGCGCCGCCAGAACCTGCGCCAGGCGCTGACGGGCGATTTCGCCCAGTGCCGGGTTGGCCGGTTTGGCAACGATCGCCTTCAGTTCGGTTGCCGCGTCATCGAGCTTGCCGCTGTCGACCGCAACCTTGGCCACGAACAGGCTGCCGTACTGCGCGTAAGCACTGCCGCCGAACTCGCTGTTGAGCTTGCCGGCCAGGTCCGAGACACGGGCCGCATCAGGCTTGCCGTCAGGGGTCAGCGTGGTTTCGAGCAGCTGCTGATAGAGAATCGAGGCACCTTGTGCCTGATTGCTCTGATACTTCTGAAAGGCCTGCCAACCGAACACGATGACCAGCGCCAACAGGCCGCCAGTAACCAGGGGCTTGCCGTTGCGTGTCCACCAATCCTTCAAATCCGCCAGGTTTTCGTCTTCGGTACTCGACACCCCAATACTCCTTAATCGCTAAATCGGCTGTTTATGACAGCTTCAACCCTGCACGACGCAGGTGGCCAGGTGTGCAGCAAGCGCATCCCAGGCAATGCTTTGTTGTTCGCCCTGGCCACGCAGGGGTTTGAAACCTACCACTTGCTGGGCCATTTCGTCGTCACCGAGGATCAGCGCGTACAACGCACCGCTCTTGTCGGCCTTCTTGAACTGGCTCTTGAAGCTGCCGGCGCCGGCATTGACTTGCAGGCGCAGGTTGGGTAATTGATCACGCACTCGTTCGGCCAGGGTCAGGCCGGCCAACTCGGCCGCTTCGCCGAAGGCACAGAGGTAGACGTCGACCTGACGGGAGATCTCTTCCGGGATCTGCTCCAGGGTTTCCAACAGCAGCACCAGGCGCTCGATACCCATAGCGAAACCCACGCCCGCAGTCGGCTTGCCGCCCATCTGCTCGACCAGGCCATCGTAACGACCACCGGCACACACGGTGCCTTGGGCGCCCAGCTTGTCGGTGACCCATTCGAAAACGGTCTTGCTGTAGTAATCCAACCCGCGCACCAGCTTGGGGTTGATCACATAAGGAATACCGGCAGCATCCAGGCGAGCCTTGAGGCCCTCGAAGTGCACACGAGACTCTTCGTCGAGGTAGTCGGCCATTTTCGGCGCATCGACCAGCACGGCTTGAGTGTCGGCGTTCTTGGTGTCCAGCACGCGCAACGGATTGGTCTTCAGACGCCGTTGGCTGTCTTCGTCCAGCTGATCCAGGCGCGCCGAAAGGTACTCGACCAGCGCCTCGCGGTAACGCCCACGGGACTCGGCGGTGCCCAGGCTGTTGAGCTCAAGTTTGACCGCATCACGAATGCCCAGCTCGCCCCACAGGCGCCAGGTCAGCACGATCAGCTCGGCGTCGATGTCCGGACCGTCGAGGTTGAACACCTCCACGCCGATCTGGTGGAACTGGCGATAACGGCCTTTCTGCGGACGCTCGTGGCGGAACATCGGGCCGATGTACCAGAGCTTCTGCACCTGGCCACCACCGGTGATGCCGTGCTCCAGCACCGCACGTACGCAGGCCGCCGTGCCTTCAGGGCGCAGGGTCAGCGAGTCGCCGTTGCGGTCGTCGAAGGTGTACATCTCTTTTTCGACGATGTCGGTCACTTCACCGATAGAGCGCTTGAACAGCTCGGTGAATTCAACAATCGGCATGCGGATCTGCTTGTAACCGTAGTTATCCAGCAGGCGCGAGACGGTGCCTTCGAAATGACGCCACAGGGGCGTCTGTTCGGGCAGGATGTCGTTCATGCCACGTATGGCTTGCAGAGACTTGCTCACTATAAATCCTTAAATTCGTTCGGCTCTTCAGTCGGCCTCAGCCGCGCGCGATGACCGCTGCGTCAGCTTCGACCTTCTCGGCCGCTTTCTGGCGGATCAAGCGTTCAAGCTCATCCACCAGATTGTCATTCGTCAGTTTCTGCGACGGCTTGCCGTCGATGTAAATCAGGTTCGGTGTACCGCCGGTCAAGCCGATATGGGCTTCCTTGGCTTCGCCGGGGCCGTTGACCACACAACCGATCACCGCGACATCCAGCGGCACCAGCAGATCTTCAAGGCGCACTTCCAGTTCGTTCATGGTTTTCACCACATCGAAGTTCTGCCGCGAGCAGCTCGGGCAGGCGATGAAGTTGATACCACGGGAACGCAGGTGCAGGGATTTGAGAATGTCGTAGCCGACTTTCACTTCCTCGACCGGATCAGCCGCCAACGAGATGCGAATAGTATCGCCAATCCCTTCGGCGAGCAGCATACCGAGGCCCACGGCGGATTTCACCGTGCCCGAACGCAGACCACCGGCTTCGGTGATCCCCAGGTGCAACGGCTGGACGATTTCTTTCGCCAGCAAACGATAGGCTTCGACGGCCATGAACACGTCGGAAGCCTTCACGCTGACCTTGAAGTCATGGAAATTCAGGCGTTCAAGGTGCTCGACGTGACGCAGCGCAGACTCGACCAGCGCAGCCGGGGTCGGTTCGCCGTATTTTTTCTGCAGGTCTTTTTCCAGGGAACCGGCGTTGACCCCGATGCGAATCGGAATTCCGCGATCGCGCGCAGCATCGACGACCGCGCGCACCCGGTCTTCACGACCGATGTTGCCCGGGTTGATGCGCAGGCAATCCACACCCAGTTCGGCAACGCGCAAGGCGATTTTGTAGTCGAAGTGGATGTCGGCAACCAGCGGCACCTTGACCAGTTGCTTGATCTTGCCGAACGCCTCGGCAGCGTCCATGTCCGGTACGGAAATGCGCACGATGTCGACGCCCGCCGCTTCCAGACGATTGATCTGGGCTACGGTGGCCGCGACGTCGTTGGTATCGCTGTTGGTCATGCTCTGCACAGCGATAGGGGCATCGCCGCCCACGGGCACATTACCGACCCAGATCTTGCGCGATTCGCGACGTTTGATTGGAGATTCGCCGTGCATGACTTATTGACCCAACTTCAGGCGAGCAGTCTCGCCACTGGTGAACGGAGCGACATCAACCACCTGCCCGTTATAGCTGACCTGTGCGCCACGGGCGTAGCCCAGTCGCACGGCGAAGGGTGGCTTGCCGCTGACGGAAACATTTTCGCCTTTACGCTTCAGACCACTCAACAGCACTTTGCCGGTGCCATCGGTGACTTGCGTCCAGCAATCGGCGCTGAATTGCAGGGAAACCTGGCCCTGGCCGGCAACTGCAGCGGCCGGTGCGGCAGCGGGAATAGATGGCGCAACCGGCGCAGTCACCACCGGTGCTGGCACGGCCGGAACGGCCGGAGCCGGAGTCGCCGGAGTCGCGGCAGCCGGCGGTGTAGCCTGCACAGGCGCGGAAGGCGTGGTGGGTGCAGCGGCTGGCGCAGTCACTTCAGCTTCCGCCGGCGTATTGGCCTGCGGCAGTGCCAGGGCAGTAGCGCCCTCGGCCTGGCTTTCAACCACGGCCTGGTCTTCCGGCTCGTCCAGCTGATGGATCTGCGTAGTGCCGTCGGCGCCTTCGACTTCGACGTGCTCCGGACTCAAGGTGGTGAGGTCCTTGGCGCGCTGGGAGGTTTGATCCTGCCACCAGACAAAACCGCCGCCGATCACCGCAACCAGCAGCAACAGACTGACGATGCGCAAAATGGTGTGGGAAACCCGCACCGGCTCTTCGATACGTCCCAGGCTGTGCACATTGCTGCCCTGGGAGTCGGTGCCGGTGGATTGGTCGAACTGTTGGACGAGGACGGTCTGGTCCATGCCGAGCAACTTGGCATAGGCGCGGATATAACCACGCGCAAAGGTGTGCCCCGGCAGCTTGTCGAATGCGCCGGCTTCAAGATTGCTCAGGGAGTTAACGGTGAGGTTGAGCTTGAGCGCCACTTCGGCGAGCGACCAGCCATTGCTCTCGCGGGCCTGGCGCAGGGTTTCACCGGGGTTTACGCGATTCGCTGCTACAACTTCGGGATGCGCCGCTTTCATCATTGCTCCGACAGGTATTGCTGATATTCCGGCGTACCGGGATAGAGTCGTTTTAGTTGCAGGCCATAACTGGCAGCCTTGTCGCGATCTTCAAACACTTTTGCCAACCGAATGCCGAGCAATAGACTACGTGCATTTTGCTCGGTGAGCAGGCTAAAACGATCGTAATAGTCACGCGCGGGCACATAATGCCTGTCTTCGTAAGACAACTCAGCCATTTCCAGCAAAGCGCGTGGCTGTTGACGATTCAAGCGCAGGGCTTTTTCCAGTTGCTGCAGGGCAAGGTCACGCTCTCCCAGCTTCGCAGCGGTCATCCCAAGGTTCTCGAACACTCGCGAACGTTCAGGATACAGGGAGTCGGAAGCGGCTTGTTCGAAGCGCTCGTAAGCTTCCTTGTAATGCTTTTCTTCGTAAAGAAAACTGCCGTAATTGTTGAGGATTCGCGCATCTTTCGGGCGCGAAGATAACGCCTTGCGAAAATGCTCATCAGCCAGCTGCGGCTCCATTTCGGCCTGGAACACCAGGCCCAGTGCCGCATTGGCGTCAGGGTCCGAACTGTCCAGGTCCAGGGCCTTCTTCAGCGGGACCTTGGCGCGTTCGGTCATGCCCTGCTGCAAGTACCCCAGGCCCAACTGCACGTACGCAGCACGCGCTTCGTCGCGGCCCTTGCTGGTCTTCATCGGGTTGTAATCACCCGACAGGACACAACCAGCACACAGGCTGGCCAACAGCAAAAGCAGCGCTAAGCGCAGGGACATAGAGATCCTCTCTTAATTTATTTCGCGGCGTTCTGTGCGATATCGTTCTCGGCGCTCAACTCGCGCACGGCGATATAACGTTCGCTGCGACGGGTGCGATCCAGCACCTGCCCTACCAATTGGCCACACGCGGCATCGATGTCCTCACCACGAGTGGTGCGTACGGTGACATTGAAGCCGGCATGGTGAAGCTGATCCTGAAAACGGCGAATCGCGTTGTTGCTCGGGCGTTCGTAACCGGAATGCGGGAACGGGTTGAACGGAATCAGGTTGATCTTGCACGGAATGTTCTTGAGCAGTTCGATCATTTCAACCGCGTGCTCGACCTTGTCGTTGATGTCCTTGAGCAAGGTGTACTCGATGGTCAGCACGCGCTTTTCGCCCAGGGACGACATGTAGCGCTGGCACGACTCAAGCAGCATCTTAAGCGGATACTTCTTGTTGATCGGTACCAATTGATTACGCAATGCGTCATTTGGTGCGTGCAGCGACAACGCCAGGGACACGTCGATGTGCTTGGACAGCTCATCGATCATCGGCACCACGCCCGAAGTGGACAGGGTCACGCGGCGCTTGGAGATTCCGTAGCCCAGGTCATCCATCATCAGATGCATGGCGGCCACGACGTTGTCGAAGTTCAGCAGCGGCTCACCCATGCCCATCATCACCACATTGGTGATGGCACGGTCGGCGGTCGCCGGGATGCTGCCGAACGATTTGTTGGCAATCCACACCTGGCCGATGACTTCGGCGGCGGTGAGGTTGCTGTTGAAACCTTGCTTGCCGGTGGAGCAGAAACTGCAATCCAGGGCACAGCCTGCCTGGGACGAAACGCACAGAGTGCCGCGTTTGCCCTGGGGAATGTAGACGGTCTCGACGCAGCTGCCGGACGCCACGCGCACTACCCATTTACGGGTACCGTCGGTGGAGATGTCCTCGCTGACGACCTCAGGACCGCGAACTTCGGCAATAGCCTTGAGCTTGTCGCGCAAGGCCTTGCTGACGTTCGTCATGGCGTCGAAATCATCGACGCCAAGGTGGTGAATCCATTTCATTACCTGACCGGCACGGAAACGCTTCTCCCCGATTGAGTCGAAGAATTTTTCCATTTCCTGTTGAGTCAGACCCAGCAGGTTGGTTTTTACAGTCGATGTAGTCATGGATTCACCTTCACTCTTAAGCCAATGCTTAGCGAGTGGTTACTTCAGTAGCTGCGAAGAAGTACGAGATTTCGCGAGCAGCAGCGGCTTCGGAGTCCGAACCGTGTACAGCGTTGGCATCGATCGAGTCAGCGAAGTCAGCACGGATGGTGCCGGCAGCAGCTTCTTTAGGGTTGGTAGCGCCCATCAGCTCACGGTTCAGAGCGATAGCGTTTTCGCCTTCCAGAACCTGAACAACAACCGGGCCGGAGATCATGAAAGCAACCAGGTCGCCGAAGAAACCACGAGCGCTGTGCTCAGCGTAGAAGCCTTCAGCTTCAGCTTTGGACAGTTGCTTCAGTTTCGAAGCTACAACGCGCAGGCCGGCTTTTTCGAAACGGGTGGTGATCTCGCCGATGACGTTTTTTGCTACTGCGTCAGGCTTGATGATGGAGAAAGTACGTTGAACAGCCATGGTGTAACTCCAGAAACGGTAATTTGTGAAAAATTAAACCCGCGAATTATACGCGGGTTCTTGGGTATTGCCTAACCTGCGAGGACGATCAGTCGGCTTCTTCGATCCAGAGCGCCTGAACCGCTTCCAACACCTTCTCACCGCAACGGCCCGAAGTGTTGTCGAAATCCGGAAGTTCCATGATCCATCGCTGCAGGTCCACGAAATTGACAGAAAGTGGATTCACATCCGGCTTGGATTCGGCCAATTCTTCTGCAATGCGCTGAACATCATTCCAACCATAACTCATGACAGTAGTACCAATCAGTGCGGCGCTTCGGCAGCGTGGTTGAGCGAATACTTCGGAATCTCGACAGTGATGTCTTCTTCACCAACGATAGCCTGACACGCCAGGCGCGACTGCGCTTCCAGACCCCAGGCGCGATCGAGGAAGTCTTCTTCCAACTCGTCAGCCTCTTCCATCGAGTCAAAACCCTCGCGGATGATGCAGTGGCAGGTGGTGCAGGCGCAGACGCCACCGCAGGCGCTTTCCATTTCGATATGGTGTTCGTGAGCCAGTTCGAGGATCGACGTGCCGGGTGCAGCGTCGACCACCATGCCTTCAGGGCAGAACTTCTCGTGGGGCAGAAAAATGACCTGCGGCATCAGATATCCTCGATTTCATTCAGATTGCGCCCCGACAGAGCGGCTTTCACCGTCAAATCCATGCGGCGGGCAGCAAAAGCATCGGTCACTTGCGACAGACGCTTGGTCTGCTGCTCGATGGCATAACCATCGGTGCCTTTCATCAATTCGGTCAGTTCCTGCACCTGCATGTCGATAACCATGCGCTCTTCGGCGTCGAGCAGGCGCTCACCATCGACCTCAAGGGCAGCCTGCACCGCCTCGATCAGGCGCTGGGCATCGACCTGCTGCTCGCGCAGTACGCGGGCGACCTTGTCGTCATTGGCATGCTGGAACGAATCCTTGAGCATCTTGGCGATTTCGCCGTCGGTCAGGCCGTACGACGGCTTGACCTGGATGCTGGCTTCAACGCCCGAACCCAGCTCACGAGCCGACACGCTGAGCAGACCGTCGGCATCGACCTGGAAGGTCACGCGGATCTTCGCCGCACCCGCGACCATTGCCGGGATGCCCCGCAGCTCGAAACGCGCCAGGGAACGGCAGTCGCTGATCAGCTCGCGCTCACCCTGCAGCACATGAATCGCCATGGCCGACTGGCCATCTTTGTAAGTAGTGAAATCCTGGGCGCGGGCGACAGGGATGGTGGTGTTACGCGGAATCACCTTCTCCATCAGGCCGCCCATGGTTTCCAGGCCCAGGGACAACGGAATCACGTCCAGCAGCAGCAACTCGCCGCCATCGCGCTTGTTGCCAGCCAGGGTATCGGCCTGGATCGCGGCACCGATGGCCACCACTTGATCCGGGTCGATTTCAGTCAGGGGCTGACGACCAAACGCTTCAGCAACCGCTTCGCGAACACGCGGCACACGGGTCGAACCACCGACCATAACCACGGCATGCACTTCTTCGAGCTCGATACCCGAATCACGCACCGCACGACGACAGGCTTTCAGGCTGCGAGCGACCATTGGCTCGATCAGCGCATTAAAGGCTTCACGCTTCAGCTCAGCTTTCCAGGCGCCATAGGCCACTTCAACCGATGCGGCGTTAGTCAGCGCTTCCTTGGCTGCACAGGCTGCTTGCAACAGGCTGCGTTGCGCACCCGGGTCGAGGTCGGCGGACAAGCCGGCTCTCTCGATGATCCAGCCAGCAATCGCGTGATCGAAGTCATCGCCGCCCAGGGCGCTGTCGCCACCGGTGGCCAATACTTCGAACACACCACCGGTGAGACGCAGGATCGAAATATCGAAGGTGCCGCCGCCCAGGTCATAAATAGCGACCAGACCTTCGGCATGCTGATCCAGACCGTAGGCCACCGCAGCGGCAGTCGGCTCATTGAGCAAGCGCAGCACGTTAAGCCCGGCCAACTTGGCCGCGTCCTTGGTAGCTTGGCGCTGGGCATCGTCGAAATAGGCCGGAACGGTGATTACCGCCCCTACCAGCTCGCCACCCAGAGCCGCTTCAGCACGCTCACGCAACACCTTGAGGATATCGGCCGAGACTTCGACCGGGCTTTTCGGGCCTTGGATCGTCTCGATGAACGGCATGTGCGACTCGCCACCGACAAATCGGTACGGCAGCTGGTCGCCCAACTGCTTGACGTCGGACAGACCACGACCCATCAAGCGCTTGACCGACAGCACAGTGTTCAACGGATCGGTAGCGGCAGCCAGCTTGGCCGACTCGCCCACTTCGACGCGATCGGCGTGGTAGCGCACGGCGGACGGCAGGATGACCTGCCCGTCAGCGTCGGCCAAAGGTTCGGAAAGACCACTGCGCAATGCAGCGACCAGCGAATTGGTAGTGCCCAAGTCAATCCCCACAGCCAGACGACGCTGGTGCGGTTGAGGACTTTGGCCGGGTTCGGCGATCTGCAGTAGGGCCATCGTAATCAGGACTTATCTGTATATCAGGCGTGCGACCGGAGCGGCACTGGGTTAATCGTCGAGGCGCTCTTCTAACTGGCGCACTTCGTAGGTGAGCTTGTCGAGAAACTGCATGCGACGCATCAGGCGTTCGGCCTGATCACGGTGCGCTGCATCATCCCAACAGGCTGCGAAGCTTTGGTTCAGTTCATCCTGGGCGAGCTTCAGGCGGCGCTTGAAGGCTGCGACACCGTCCAGATCGGCCAGGTCTTCGAGCTCTTCGCGCAGCTCCATCTGCTGCAGCAGGAAGTCCGGATCGTGCACCGTGACCTCCAGCGGCAACTCGTGACCACCCATGGCGAGCAGGTATCGCGCGCGCTTTGGGGGGTTCTTGAGCGTCTGGTAGGCCTCGTTGAGGCTCGCGGATTGCTCGAGCGCCAGCCGCTGCTCGCGCTCGGAAGCGTCTGCAAAGCGGTCCGGATGAACGCTGCGCGCCAACTCACGGTAGCGCGTAGCCAGCTGGTCGAGGTCCAGGTTGAAACTCGGCTGCAGCTCAAATAAAGCGAAATGACAAGGAGTACCCACGATCAGCCTCAGATATTGAAGCTTTCGCCGCAGCCACATTCACCGCGCACGTTGGGGTTGTTGAACTTGAAGCCTTCGTTCAACCCTTCCTTGACGAAGTCGAGCTCGGTGCCGTCCAGGTAGGACAGGCTCTTTGGGTCGATGATCACTTTCTCGCCGTGACTCTCGAACACCTGGTCCTCTGCAACCACCTCGTCGACAAACTCCAGCACGTAGGCAAGGCCGGAACAGCCCGTGGTGCGAACACCCAGACGAATCCCCTCACCTTTGCCGCGCCCGTCAAGGGAGCGTCGCACGTGTCGAGCAGCCGCTTCTGTCATGCTGATAGCCATCGTTGACTCCTTACTCGTCGCCCAATGCTTAGATCAAGCCTTTCTTCTGCTTGTAGTCGCGAACAGCGGCCTTGATGGCGTCTTCAGCGAGTACGGAGCAGTGAATTTTTACCGGTGGCAGGGCCAGCTCTTCAGCCAGCTGAGTGTTCTTGATGGTCTCTGCTTCGTCCAGAGTCTTGCCTTTCATCCACTCGGTCGCCAGGGAGCTGGAGGCGATAGCCGAACCGCAACCGTAGGTCTTGAACTTGGCGTCTTCGATGATGCCAGCTTCGTTGACCTTGATCTGCAGGCGCATGACGTCGCCGCACGCCGGAGCGCCGACCATGCCGGTGCCGACATCAGGGTCTTCCGCGTCCATCTTGCCGACGTTGCGCGGGTTTTCGTAGTGGTCGATGACCTTTTCGCTGTAAGCCATGATTCTTAATCCTCACTCATCAGAGAGTCGCTCTTGAAGCCCTGCGCCCGAAGACTGGCAGGGCCGGTTTGCGGCGACTTGAAATCAGTGTGCCGCCCACTCGATTTTCGAAATGTCGACACCGTCTTTGTACATGTCCCACAGCGGCGACAAAGTGCGCAGCTTGGTAACGGCCTCGCAGACTTTCTGCGCGGCGTAGTCGATTTCTTCTTCGGTGGTGAAACGGCCGAAGGTGAAGCGAATCGAGCTGTGTGCCAGTTCGTCGTTGCGGCCCAGGGCGCGCAGTACGTACGAAGGCTCAAGCGATGCCGAGGTGCAGGCCGAACCGGACGAAACTGCCAGATCCTTGAGCGCCATGATCAGCGACTCGCCTTCGACGTAGTTGAAGCTCAGGTTCAGGTTGTGCGGTACGCGGGCGGTCATGCTGCCGTTGATGTACAGCTCTTCCAGACCTTCGACCTGCTTGAAGAAGCGATCGCTCAGGGCTTTGATCCGGACGTTTTCGGCAGCCATGTCTTCCTTGGCCACGCGGAAGGCTTCACCCATGCCAACGATCTGGTGGGTCGCCAGGGTGCCCGAACGCATGCCGCGCTCGTGACCGCCGCCGTGCATGGTCGCTTCGATGCGCACGCGCGGCTTGCGGCTGACGTACAGCGCGCCGATGCCTTTAGGGCCATAGGTCTTGTGCGCCGAGAACGACATCATGTCGACTTTCAGCTTCTGCAGGTCGATCTCGACCTTGCCGGTAGACTGGGCGGCATCAACGTGGAACAGGATGCCTTTGGAACGAGTCAGCTCGCCGATGGCCGCGATGTCGTTGACGGTGCCGATTTCGTTGTTCACGTGCATGATCGAAACCAGGATGGTGTCGTCACGCAGGGCAGCTTCAACCATTTCGGGAGTGACCAGGCCATCGGTGCGAGGCTCGATGTAGGTCACTTCGAAACCTTCACGCTCCAGTTGGCGCATGGTGTCCAGGACAGCCTTGTGCTCAATCTTGGTGGTGATCAGGTGCTTGCCCTTGGTGGCATAGAAATGCGCCGCACCCTTGATTGCCAGGTTGTCGGATTCGGTGGCACCGGAAGTCCAGACGATTTCACGCGGATCGGCGTTCACCAGGTCAGCGACCTGCCGGCGAGCATTTTCGACCGACTCTTCGGCTTTCCAGCCAAACACGTGGGAACGGGACGCCGGGTTACCGAAGTTTCCGTCGACCAGCAGGCATTCACTCATTTTTTGCGCTACACGCGGATCAACCGGGGTGGTCGCAGAGTAATCAAGGTAAATCGGCAATTTCATGGACTATCTCCTAAATCAGGCTGGCTGGCGTGCCGCTAGCTCTTTGGCTGTCATTCGACGGCGGACGCTTCAATCTTGTCCAGGCGCGGCGCCTTGCTGTTGCAACGACGCTGATCCTGACGCTGGGCTACTTCTTGCACCTCACGGCGAGTGACAAGATCAGCCAAGCTGATACCGCTCAGAAATTCGTGGATCTGCAAGCTCAGGTCGCACCACAGGTGGTGGGTCAGGCAGGTGTCGCCTTGATGGCAATCCCCTTGGCCCTGGCACTTGGTGGCATCGACCGATTCGTTCACCGCATCGATCACCTGGGCCACCTGGATGCCCTGCATGTCGCGCGACAGCTGGTAGCCGCCGCCCGGACCGCGGACGCTGGAAACCAGGTTGCTACGACGCAGCTTGGCGAAAAGCTGTTCGAGGTAGGACAGGGAGATGCCTTGGCGCTCGGAGATATCGGCCAGGGACACCGGCCCGTGCTGCGCGTGCAACGCCAGGTCGAGCATGGCGGTCACGGCGTATCGGCCTTTTGTAGTCAGTCGCATGGACAATTACCACGGAGTTCGGAATGGGGCGAGTATGCAATTCCCGAGTATTTAAGTCAACTATAAGACCTAGTACTTTAGTCAGGATTACCCGCAAAAGAGCGGCGGTATCATAGCAAAGGCCTGGCTCTGACAGCCAGTAGTACCGAGCTATCGTTCTTTGCGAGCAAGCCCGCTCCCACATTTGAAATGCATTTCCCTGTAGGAGTGAGCCTGCTCGCGATGCAGTCGAGTCGGTTTAGCTGGCCTGACTTTGGTCTTTGTCCTTCACACAGGCGAAGTCTTCCTCGCGCAACTCAGGCAGATCTTTCGCACAGTAATTACTGCCCAGATCCTTCAACGCCCCACACATCCCCTCCAGCCGCCCATCAACTGCCTGCAGATGATCGAGCAACTGGTTGATCGCGCGAGCCACCGGGTCGGGCATGTCCTCGCCGACTCCGTAGGCATCAAAGCCGATCTTTTCGGCCATGGCCTTGCGTTTGGCATCAACCTCATCATCAGACTTGACGATGATCCGGCCCGGAATCCCCACCACAGTCGCGCCCGGCGGCACGGCCTTGGTCACCACGGCATTCGAGCCGACCTTGGCGCCCGCACCGACCGTGAACGGCCCCAACACCTTGGCACCGGCGCCGACCACCACACCATCCTCAAGGGTCGGGTGGCGTTTGCCCTTGTTCCAGCTGGTGCCGCCCAGGGTCACACCCTGGTACAGCGTGACATCGTCGCCGATCTCGGCAGTTTCACCGATGACGATGCCCATCCCATGATCAATAAAGAACCGCCGCCCGACCTTGGCCCCCGGATGAATCTCGATACCGGTCAGCCAACGACCGAAGTTCGATACCAGCCGCGCCAGCCATTTCAGCTCGGCACGCCACAGGGCACCCGCCAGCCGATGAATCCAGATGGCATGCAGGCCCGGATAGCAGGTCAGGACTTCAAAGGCGTTGCGCGCTGCCGGATCACGATGGAAAACACTCTGGATATCTTCACGCAAACGCTCGAACATTTTTTCAATCCTTCCGCTTTAGAAGCTCACCACGGGCCGCTTTCTGGGTCTCCGTGAGGATGCCACGCAATATATTCATTTCCGCCCGGCTCACCGAGCTTCGTCCGTACAACCGACGCAGGCGCGCCATCAAGTGCCGTGGCTTTTCCGGGTCGAGGAATTCGATGGCCACCAGGGTCTGCTCCAAGTGCTCATAGAATCGCTCCAGCTCATCCATGGTCGCCAACTCGCCACTCTTGGTGGAAGCCACTTCATCCTTCTCGACCTTGCTCGGCTGGCCTTGGGCCGCGAGCCAGGACATGCGCACTTCATAACTCAACACCTGCACCGCTGCCCCGAGGTTCAGCGAACTGAATTCAGGGTCTGATGGGATGTGCACGTGATAATGACATCGCTGCAGCTCTTCGTTGGTCAGGCCGGAATCTTCACGACCGAACACCAGGGCGATCTCGGCACCCTGCCCCGCCTCCTCGACCACTTTGGTCCCGCATTCACGCGGATCCAGCAGCGGCCAGGGGATGCGCCGGTCACGGGCGCTGGTACCGAGCACGAGGTTGCAGCCGACCAGGGCGTCTTCCAGGGTGGCGACGACCTGGGCGTTTTCCAGGATATCCCCGGCCCCGGAGGCCCGGGCATCGGCCTCGTGGTGCGGGAACAACCGCGGTTCGACCAGCACCAGCCGCGACAGGCCCATGTTCTTCATGGCACGCGCAGCCCCGCCGATGTTACCGGGATGGCTGGTATTGACCAGGACGACACGAATGTTTTGCAGCAAGGGAGGCGCTCTCGAACACAATAAAGGGGAGCCGAATCTTACAGCGCCTACTACCGTTAAGCTACGAAAGCGAACGTCGTCCTTCACCTGTAGAAACTTTCTGATAGAATGCCCGGCTTTCTTTAACAACCTTAGGTGACACATCCATGCAGCCCATGCTGAATATCGCGCTGCGCGCCGCCCGCAGCGCCAGTGAATTGATCTTCCGCTCCATCGAGCGCCTGGATACCATCAAGGTCGACGAAAAAGACGCCAAGGATTACGTATCCGAGGTGGACCGCGCAGCCGAACAGAAAATCATCGACGCGCTGCGCAAGGCCTACCCGAATCACTCGATCATGGGTGAAGAAACCGGCATGCACGCTGGCACCGGTATCGAAGGCGAAGAATACCTGTGGATCATCGATCCACTGGACGGCACCACCAACTTCCTGCGCGGCATCCCGCACTTTGCAGTCAGCATTGCCTGCAAATACCGTGGTCGCCTGGAACACGCAGTGGTTCTCGACCCGGTACGCCAGGAAGAATTCACCGCCAGCCGTGGTCGCGGCGCCCAACTGAACGGTCGTCGCCTGCGCGTCAGCGGCCGCACCAGCCTGGACGGTGCCCTGCTGGGTACCGGCTTCCCATTCCGTGACGACCAGATGGACAACCTCGACAACTACCTGGGTATGTTCCGCGCCCTGGTTGGCCAGACTGCCGGCATCCGCCGCGCTGGCTCGGCGAGCCTGGACCTGGCCTATGTGGCCGCCGGTCGTTTCGATGCATTCTGGGAGTCGGGCCTGTCCGAGTGGGACATGGCTGCAGGCGCCCTGCTGATCCAGGAAGCTGGCGGCCTGGTGAGCGACTTCACCGGCGGTCACGATTTCCTTGAGAAAGGCCACATCGTTGCCGGTAACACCAAATGCTTCAAGGCAGTCCTGACGGCCATCCAGCCGCACCTGCCAGCTTCACTGAAACGCTAAGCGACAGCGCCACACAGCACTCTTCGAAGACTGTGTGAAAAACTGCTAATCCGCGTTAGCACAGAAAATGCCCCACATCGAAAGATGCGGGGCATTTTTCGTTTTGGCCTCAATCCCAGGAGCCCGTCGCACCAGCAAGCAGCGATAAATAGTTAGCGCACCGTGCACTGAAGCGCGAGGGATATTGAACAGCCGCCCGAGCGATCCAATCGCCCAGGTGCAATCGACCACTATCCGCTGATTTCTGGAGCAACCTCATGGGCATGAAGCCGCCGAAAAAAGTTACAAACCCCGACAGACCAAAAACGGACCAGCCAGATCGAAACAACCCTGCCGAGGGCAGCACACATCCTCAGACTCCCTTGCCCAGTACTGGCATGACAGGACTGCACCCGGACGGTCGATTGATAACTCCGGAACATCCTCTTACACCTGGCAGCCAGGCGCCAGCCATTGAGATCTTCGATCTCCCTGGCGATACACTCATCAGCCGAACCACAACAGGCCTGTCGCTAACTAACTACTATCTTGCCCCAAGACTGGCAGAACGGTTACCCGCTGCAGATCCCGCAACCGCACTGCGCTCGATTGCCTCAGGACGTCAGTACGTAGATCTCGAAAATGGCTGGACGGTCCTTGTGGGCCTGGATGCACAAGGTCATCTGAGGGCAAGACAGACGTCCGAACTTGCACCCTCCGGGCCGCGCCTGGAGCGGGTGGCAGGCACTCTTGAATGGCGCCCGGTGCAACCAGACAGTCATGCCACCGGCGATTCGGAACTGATTATTTCGCGCCGACCGCTTCCAGATGAAGACGAGGCGACCCCAGCGAAGCGCCCCCGCCGTACCGACGAAAGCGAAATCGACGAAACAAGCCCCACAGACCCGCCCGCGCCACTCGTTCCGCAGCCCCCCAGAGCCGAGCCCTGGAAAAACTGGGGAATCAGCCCGCAACATATGTCCCCCGAAGACATCACCGCAGGAGACCTACGCTACAGAGTACTTCCACACGGCTCAGTACCAGCCCCGCTCGTTGTTTACGTCAAAAATCCTGCGCACCCCGATTACGACTTTGACTCACTGCAGGGAATTCTCATACACGACATCGAACAACAACCCCGAGGCGCCATTCAGATCCCGCCGACCCAGCGCTGGGAAGTCGATCCGACGCTGCCTTTTCGGGGCCCGCTTCCCACTTATGTCGCCACTTACTTCCCGGAGCTGACCACAGCCTCCCTGGTTAATGTTGCCAGACAGCAGTTTTACCTCGCCAACGGCTCGGACAAGGCAACAAGCGCCGGACTGACGACCCTGCGGCAAACATTCAACGACTGGAAGACCTCAAACATCTCTCCACGGCCAGGGCTAGCGGATCCACTACTCATGCTTGCGGTGACGCAAATGACCCCGGGCTTAAAGGCCAACAGAATACTGGAGTTTCCTGCGCTTCCCGACCGTTCGCCCCTGCACCGACTGGAGTTTGATCCCGAAAAATTTACTGATGCATGGCAATACTTCATTTCGACCCAGTCCGCCGTAGATTTGAAACGATTCATGGCCCGCCTGCTGATCCGCAATGGATACACCGTCTTCAAGCCAACAGACGCCACTACTTTTCCGGCACTGGTGTTCAAGCGCACGGGACATGATTTTGTGTTCTACATGACCTTGCATCGCGCTCACGGTCGACGCCTTCACATCCCTGAGTCGAGTAACCAGGCGTTGTTGGAGCACAGGATGTCGGACTTCATTGGCCAGCGGGCAGTGCGAGCGGTCCAGGACGCCAGGACAGCGAACAAGCTGATCTGGCTGAGGGGCGGTAGTCACATCGTGTCGGGGAGCCCATCATCGGTGTTTATCGTGCGAATGGATAACTTGGAGATCTGACCGCTCGCACCTCGCGAAGAGGCGATATCAAAAATGTGGCATTAAAAAGCACTCCGAAGAGTGCTTTTTTAGTCTGTTCCAGCGACTTACTGGCCAGGCTCATTCTGCGAAAGAATCAACTTGCCTTCCTTATCCACCGGAATCTGATTTCCCGGATCGCGATCCATCCGCACCTTGCCTTCCTTGCCATCCAGCGAATAACGAACGTCATAACCAACGACCTTGTCGCTGATGTCATTCACTGTATTACAGCGAGTCTGGGTCGTGGTGTAGGTATCGCGGTTCTGCATACCTTCCTGCACCTTGTTACCGGCATAACCGCCGCCAACCGCGCCCGCAACGGTGGCAATCTTCTTGCCCGTACCGCCGCCGACCTGATTGCCCAGCAGACCACCGGCGACTGCGCCAATGGCAGTGCCGAGGATCTGGTGTTGATCCTTGACCGGCGCCTGGCGGGTCACGGCTACGTCCTTGCACACTTCACGTGGCGTCTTGATCTGTTTCTTGACCGGGTCAACGGCTAGAACTTGCGCATACTCAGGGCCGCTTTTAACCAGGCTGTAGGTGGCAACAGCACCCCCGGCAGTCACACCGACAGCACCTAATACCGCACCAACCAGCAACGACTTGTTCACATGAACCTCCTGACCATCACATGCGGGACAAAGCCCGCGCTTCTCCCAGCCTTGGAGCACAAAAAAAGGCGCGAGTTCAATACTCGCGCCTTTCAGGCCGACAGCTGGAAGACGATAGCCGTTATGGGCGGTCGTCAACTTCCTTGTCAGTAGCCACCGGAGGAATCAGATCCTCAGTGCTCAGGTTCAGCCAGATCAGCACCACGTTGGCGATGTAGATCGACGAGTAGGTACCCGCCAGAACACCGATAAACAGCGCAATGGAGAAGCCCCACAGGTTGTCACCACCAAAGAACAGCAGCGCGGCGATGGCCAGCAGCGTGGACACCGAAGTGGCCACGGTGCGCAGCAGGGTCTGGGTGGTCGAGATGTTGATGTTCTCGATCAGCGTCGCCTTGCGCAGCACCCGGAAGTTCTCTCGAACCCGGTCGAATACCACGATGGTGTCGTTGAGCGAGTAACCGATGATCGCCAGCACCGCCGCCAGCACCGTCAGGTCGAAGGTGATCTGGAAGAACGACAGGATACCGATGGTCACGATCACGTCGTGGATCAGGGACAGGATGGCACCGACCGCAAACTTCCACTGAAAGCGGAAAGCCAGGTAGATCAGGATACCGCCGAGCGCCATCAGCATGCCGAGGCCGCCCTGGTCGCGCAGCTCTTCACCCACCTGCGGGCCAACGAACTCGACGCGCTTGACCGACGCCGGGTTATCGCCGCCGACCTTCAGCAGCGCTTCCGCTACCTGATGGCCCAGCTGCGGGTCTTCACCCGGCATGCGCACCAGCAAATCGGTAGTCGCACCGAAGTTCTGCACGATCGCATCGTGATAACCGGACGTCACCAGCTGCTCGCGCACCTTGGTGACATCGGCCGGACGCTCGTAGGTCAGCTCGATGAGCGTACCGCCGGTAAAGTCCAGGCCCCAGTTCATGCCCTTGGTAGCGACACTGAACAAGGCCAGCAACGTGAGGAACAATGTGACGCCGAACGCAACGTTGCGAACGCCCATGAAGTTGATTGTACGTAACATGGCAGCCCCTTAAATCCACAACTTCTTGAAGTCACGACCGCCGAAGATCAGGTTGACCATCGCGCGGGTCACCATGATGGCCGTGAACATCGAGGTAAAGATCCCGAGGGACATGGTCACTGCGAAGCCCTTGACCGGGCCGGTGCCCATGGCGAAGAGAATCCCGCCGACCAGCAACGTAGTCAGGTTGGCGTCGAGAATCGCGGTGAATGCCCGGCCGAAGCCTTCGTTGATTGCCCGCTGGATGGTCATGCCTGCGGCAATCTCTTCACGAATCCGCGAGAAGATCAGCACGTTGGCGTCGACCGCCATACCCATGGTCAATACGATACCGGCGATACCCGGCAGGGTCAGCGTTGCACCCAGCAGCGACATCAGTGCCAGCAGCAACACCATGTTCACAGCCAGAGCGACCGTGGCAATGATGCCGAAGAAGCGGTAGATGGCGATGATGAACAGCGAGACGAACAGCATGCCCCACAGCGACGCATCGATACCCTTAGTGATGTTGTCCGCACCCAGGCTCGGGCCAATGGTGCGCTCTTCAGCGAAGTACATTGGCGCGGCCAGACCACCGGCACGCAGCAACAGCGCCAGCTCGGACGACTCGCCCTGGCCGTTCAGGCCAGTGATGCGGAACTGAGCACCCAGTGGCGACTGGATGGTCGCCAGGCTGATGATCTTCTTCTCTTCCTTGAAGGTCTGCACCGCTACGTCTTTCTCGACGCCATCCACCACTTGCTTGGTGTAAGTGGTGACCGGGCGCTGCTCGATGAAGATCACCGCCATGCTGCGACCGACGTTGTTACGGGTCGCACGGCTCATCAGCTCGCCACCGTGACCATCCAGGCGGATGTTCACTTCTGGCGTACCTTGTTCGCCGAAGCCGGCCTTGGCGTCAGTCACCTGGTCGCCAGTGATGATCAGGCCACGCTCGATCTGCGCCGCAGGACGATTGCCTTCACGGAACTCGAAAGATTCCGAAGTGGCTTTCGAAGCACCAGGCTCTGCAGCCAGACGGAACTCAAGGTTGGCCGTCTTGCCGAGGATACGCTTGGCTTCAGCCGTGTCCTGCACGCCTGGCAGCTCAACCACGATGCGGTTGGCGCCTTGGCGCTGCACGATCGGTTCGGCAACACCCAGCTCGTTGACGCGGTTACGTACCGTGGTCAAGTTTTGCTTGATGGAATATTCGCGGATTTCCGCCAGCTTGGCCGGGGTCATCGCCAGACGCAGTACCGCCTGACCGTTAAGGTCGGCCGGAACAATGTCGAAATCGCTGAAATTCTTGCGGATCAGTGCACGGGCCTGTTCGCGGGAAGCTTCATCACTGAAACCCAGCTGAATGGCACCGTTGAGTTGCGGCAGGCTGCGATAGCGCAGTTTCTCTTTGCGCAACAGGCTCTTCACATCGCCTTCGTAGACTTTCAGGCGAGCATCCAGAGCTTTGTCCATGTCCACTTCCAGCAGGAAGTGCACACCACCGGACAAGTCCAGGCCCAGCTTCATCGGGTGCGCGCCCAGGTTGCGCAGCCATTGCGGAGTAGTTTGCGCCAGGTTCAGTGCAACGACGTAGTCATCACCCAATGCCTTGCGCACGACGTCCTTGGCCGGCAGCTGATCTTCAGCCTTGACCAGGCGAATCAGACCGCCCTTGCCACCCGCCGTCAGCGAAGTCGCCTTGACGTTGATCCCGGATTCCTTGAGCGCAGTGCTCACACGATCCAGATCAGCCTGATTGACCTGCAGCGCAGTGCTTGCACCGCTGACCTGAATGGCCGGGTCATCAGGATAAAGATTGGGAGCGGAATAAATCAGACCGACCGCCAGCACCGCCAGGATCAGAATGTATTTCCACAGAGGGTATTTGTTCAGCATCACGCCGCCCGCTTATGACGCGGGGCGCCTTGCGCGCCCCGTCGATTGAGTAGAAGTTGAAACTTAGATCGCTTTCAGCGTGCCTTTTGGCAGCGTGGCGGCGATAGCGCCTTTCTGGAACTTCATTTCGACGGTGTCGGAAACTTCCAGAACCACGAAATCGTCAGCTACTTTGGTGATCTTGCCGGCGATGCCGCCAGTGGTCACAACTTCGTCGCCTTTCTGCAGGCTGCTCAGCAGGTTCTTCTGCTCTTTGGCGCGCTTGGCCTGTGGACGCCAGATCATCAGGTAGAAGATGACCAGGAAACCGACCAGGAAAATCCACTCAAAGCCGCCGCCCATTGGGCCTGCAGCAGGTGCAGCAGCGTCAGCCATGGCGTTAGAGATAAAAAAGCTCATTTAGCACTCCAGTTGCAAATGTTGAATCTTGGGGTCAGAAAACTCAGTCCAAAGGCGGAACGGGAAGTCCGCGTTTGGCGTAGAAGGCATCGACAAAGGCGGCCAATGTACCCTGTTGAATAGCCTCGCGCAAACCAGCCATAAGCACCTGGTAATGGCGCAAATTGTGGATGGTATTCAACATGCTACCCAGCATTTCGCCGCACTTGTCCAGATGATGCAGATAAGCACGGGAGAAGTTCTGGCAGGTGTAGCAATCGCAGGTCGGATCCAGCGGCGAATCATCATGGCGATGGAACGCGTTGCGGATCTTCAGCACGCCTGTATCAATGAACAGATGCCCATTGCGGGCATTACGGGTTGGCATCACGCAATCGAACATGTCCACACCGCGGCGCACACCCTCAACCAGATCTTCCGGTTTGCCAACGCCCATAAGGTAACGAGGTTTGTCAGCCGGCATCTGGCCCGGCAGATAATCCAGCACCTTGATCATCTCGTGCTTGGGCTCGCCCACCGACAGGCCGCCAATGGCCAGGCCGTCAAAACCGATCTTGTCGAGCCCTTCCAGGGAGCGCATGCGCAGGTCCTGGTGCATGCCGCCCTGAACGATGCCGAACAGCGCCGCCGTATTGTCGCCATGGGCATTCTTCGAACGCTGGGCCCAGCGCAACGACAGCTCCATGGAAATGCGCGCGACGTCTTCGTCAGCCGGGTACGGCGTGCATTCGTCGAAAATCATCACGATGTCCGAGCCCAGGTCGCGCTGGACCTGCATCGACTCTTCCGGGCCCATGAACACCTTGGCGCCATCTACCGGGGAGGCGAAGGTCACGCCCTCCTCCTTGATCTTGCGCATGGCGCCCAGGCTGAACACCTGGAAACCACCGGAGTCGGTCAGAATCGGGCCTTTCCACTGCATGAAATCGTGCAGGTCGCCGTGTTTCTTGATCACTTCGGTCCCAGGACGCAGCCACAGGTGAAAGGTGTTGCCCAGAATGATTTCCGCGCCAGTGGCGGTGATATCCCGCGGCAGCATGCCCTTGACCGTGCCGTAGGTGCCCACGGGCATGAACGCCGGGGTCTCGACGGTACCGCGCGGGAAGGTCAAGCGACCGCGACGAGCCTTGCCGTCTGTGGCAAGCAACTCAAACGACATACGACTTTGGCGACTCATTCTTTGTCCTCAGGGCCACGTGGTGCGGGGTTACGGGTGATAAACATCGCATCACCGTAGCTGAAAAAGCGGTATTCATGCTCCACGGCGGCTTTATAAGCGGCCATGGCTTCGGGATAACCGGCGAACGCCGAAACCAGCATCAACAGCGTGGATTCAGGCAAATGGAAGTTGGTGACCAGGGCATCGACCACATGAAACGGCCGGCCCGGGTAGATGAAGATGTCCGTATCGCCACTGAACGGCTTGAGCACGCCATCGCGCGCAGCACTTTCCAGGGACCGCACGCTGGTGGTCCCCACCGCCACCACCCGCCCACCGCGAGCGCGACAGGCCGCCACCGCATCCACCACGTCCTGGCCGACTTCCAGCCATTCAGTGTGCATGTGGTGATCTTCGATCTTCTCGACGCGCACCGGCTGGAACGTGCCTGCACCCACGTGCAAAGTCACGAACGCCGTCTCGACGCCCTTGGCGGCAATCGCCTCCAGCAGCGGCTGATCAAAATGCAGCCCCGCCGTCGGCGCCGCCACCGCGCCCAGGCGCTCGGCGTACACCGTCTGATAACGCTCGCGATCCGAGCCTTCATCCGGGCGGTCTATATAAGGAGGCAACGGCATGTGCCCGACGCGGTCGAGCAGCGACAACACCTCTTCGGCAAACCCCAGCTCAAACAATGCATCGTGCCGCGCCAGCATCTCGGCCTCGCCACCGCCGTCGATCAGGATCTTGGAACCCGGCTTCGGTGACTTGCTGGACCGCACATGGGCCAGCACGCGATGACTGTCGAGCACCCGCTCAACCAGAATTTCCAGCTTGCCGCCGGAAGCTTTCTGGCCAAACAGCCGCGCCGGAATCACCCGGGTATTGTTGAACACCATCAAGTCGCCGGGGCGCAAATGCTCCAGCAAATCAGTGAATTGACGGTGTGCCAGGGCGCCGCTGACCCCATCAAGGGTCAACAGGCGACTGTTGCGACGCTCAGCCAAAGGATGGCGAGCAATCAGCGAATCAGGGAGCTCGAAAGTAAAGTCAGCAACGCGCATGATGGGGTTCGTCTAGCAGGGCCGGGAAGTCTAGCGGAAATATCAAAAATTCTCCATGAAACGTGATTGACCAACGGTAATCTCATCTCTATACTTCGCCGCCATTGAGCCCTGATGGCGGAATTGGTAGACGCGGCGGATTCAAAATCCGTTTTCGCAAGAAGTGGGAGTTCGAGTCTCCCTCGGGGCACCAAAATTAAGAAAGGTCTTGCTTTGCAAGGCCTTTTTTTTCGCCTGCGATAAAGCCACCCCGGTGCGAACCCACGTAGGAGCTGCCGAAGGCTCGGGCCGCGATCGGACGATCTTTTGATCTTGCTCGTTGCGCGCGCCCTCCCCCCACCCGGTGAACCATTTCACAAGGATTCCCCACCATGGAATTGCTCCTGGAAGCCGTTGCCCTGTATTGCCTGAAGCTCGCTTATGAGACGGAGGGGTCGAGCCCGATTCTGCGGGATGATCCGATCATGAGTGATTATGAGCGGGAGGTTTTTGGGTTGTTGGTTCGGCGGGGGGATGTAGAGGCGATTCAGGGGAAAGTGGGTGAATGTCTGACCTTGGCCCTGAGCACTGTCGGTGGTGTTGATACAGCACTGGGTCGCGAGCTGCAAAAACTATCAGCGGCTTTCAGCGCTGTGCGGACGATCGACCAGCTTGAAGCGCCCCTTATCGCGCTCAAGGACTATCTGAAAGACATTCAATGAATGAAGGCGGCGCCCGCATTGCGACCGAGGTTCAGGGCGGAAGAAAGACTTGTTTCTTCGAACACACGGCAATGCCGCTAGGGTTGGGGTTGGGGTGCATGGACCAAAAAAGGTGAGAACCTAAAGAGGACCAAAACCTCCAAATTCGTCCATGCCCCAGCGCATGCTACAAGTTGGAATGATTAAAGTGCGCGTTGACTGGCGGAGCACAGGCTTTGAGATCGCTAAAGCCAACCGGCAACTCCACCAATGCCACCAAATAAAAAAAGCAGCCCACAAAGAATTATTATCCCCCAGCGCCAAATAACAAGTAGGCGTTTAAGGGAAGCAGGAAGACTGTTTAAATCTTCACCACTTAGAGTACCGTTTGTTACATGCCGCTTGGGGCATGTGACGAGTGCTGCTATCTCCGCAATCAAGTGCAGTTGGCCCCACACCCCTTGACGCCGGTAATGAGATAACGCCAAGACGGCAGTGCTGTTTTTCAAATATTTAAGCACTACATCCATCTTGGTGTAGGCCAAGTAAAGTGCGAAGCCCATCCAAATGAATATCATTATGAGAAGCGCACCACCTAAAAGTCCGAAAGTCAATTTCGCCGGGCTCATCTACGCATCTCGTAAACGACATCTCCAAATAAATCACCAAGCCCAATACCCACCGCACCACCTGCTAACGATCCCGCCGTCATCACTACCACGCCACATACCAAGGTTCCAATTCCGGCTGTGGGTACGCCAACCGCCAGACAAATCCCACCAACAGTCTGAGCAGTTAAGGCCGCACCTACTAGAGCACCGCCTGCGATTCCGCCGACGAAACTTCCCGCCTCAGTGAATTTAACCCGCTCGCAAGCTTCGGATTTTCCTGTCGTACACACATCCTGCACCTTCAGGGCCGACGCCCCTCCCCCGACCGCTGTACCGACCCAGCCACCGTACTTAAGGTATTTGGAAGCCTTGGCCACTCCCTCAAGATGAGTGGCGTATCCCGGCACCGGCCCCACGCCGCCGACTTCCGTCCACCGATGAACCAGGCTGGGAGGCGAGAGGAACATTTGCCGCCCCGATCATGGGAAGCGCGCCACTGTTAACGATCGATAAACCGCCTCGGGATGAGCGGTTTAACGCAAAGTACAAGGCCGGATAGAAAACCCAAGATGGTCTAGAAAATCAGGAATAATCCTACAAGCCGGGCAGAAAAAACCGACGCAAATGGAGATGGGACAGGTACCCCTTCTGGTGTAGGCCGTAAAAATCAAGAAAAGGGAAGAGGTGAAAAAAAGGAA
The DNA here is from genome assembly GCF_026241895.1 of Pseudomonas sp. RIT-562. Lineage (GTDB taxonomy): Bacteria > Pseudomonadota > Gammaproteobacteria > Pseudomonadales > Pseudomonadaceae > Aquipseudomonas > Aquipseudomonas mandelii_F. The sequence goes on from NZ_JAPJIV010000002.1 coordinate 339,689, forward strand.
AATGGACGTGAGGCGGAAAATAATTCGTTCCTTTTTGCGCTCCCCTTTTTGCGCGCTAGCGCACCCCGCTTCTTATGCGCCGACTACTCCCCAGCCGCAGGGCATTCGGATTCTTGGTATCTGCACTATCAGTTCTGCTAGTACCCCGATCTGACGATTCATTCGATACTGAGCGCCTTCATATGGGATTTCCGAGCGCTTATCGCATGTCAATCCAATGTAACCCGTTTCGCCATTATCGCTACGACGCTCTCGACCGCCTTGTTGCCAGCGCACTCTACGGCGAAGCGGAGTGTCAGCGCTTCTACTGCAAAAGACTCCTAACCACAGAGGTAGAGGGGGAGGAACATTGCTCGATCTTTCACAACGACGGCCAAGTGCTAGCACAAAAACAAGGCAGGGGTGACGCTCTTTTCATATCATTACTGACCACGGATCAAAATCGCACTGTCCTGCAGACATCCTCAGGTAAAAATACAACTCACCACATTCTTTATACACCCTATGGTTACACCCAACCTGAAAGCTGGCAAACAAGCTTGCTAGGCTTTAATGGCGAGCGGCCAGATTCGTTAACCGGGCATTATTTATTGGGAAACGGATATCGGGCGTTTAACCCAGTATTGATGCGATTTAACAGTCCTGACAGCTTCAGCCCATTTGGTAGCGGCGGTCTAAACCCTTACGCTTATTGTTTAGGAAACCCAATCACGAGACGAGACCCTACAGGACGTACACCCATTCTGATGGACTCCATCGTCAACGCACTTGTAAAACACAAACCAAGATTGAAAATACCCCGCCCACACCTAATTCCTTCTACAACTTCAAGTCTTAACGGTGCTTCATCAACTGCCGACGGATACTTGTTGGCTGCATTCCATGGCTCTTCAAGTAAGCACCTACAAAGTTTCGAAAAAGGCCTCGACATAAATCTCGCGGGGTCTGCCAACGGACAAAAACACGGAGAGGGATTCTATGCAACACTTGATATCGACTTCGCTGGAAACTACGCCAAAACATCAGTCGACCGAGATTATAGAGGAAACAAACAGGATATTTTCCCGTACGCAGATTTTTCTTATGATCCAGCCATAGCCAACACGTCATACATCGCTGGAAAATCGCCAACCATTTACGGCGTCTATGTTAAAGACTACCCAAGCAAACAGCCGGGTAGAGATTTTACTTTTATTCCAGGCGACCGAGGCACGGCTGTGGGTTCGGAACTCGTTTTCCCTGCTGCCATGTATCAGAACATCCGTCTATTGCCTATACCTTCACTGGCGAATCTGCCGACACCCTGGCTGGGTAATATAAACATAAGGAAGAGCTGAGCGACGGCAAGACGAAGGCATGAGACAGAGTAAAAAACGGACATGAAAAACGGGTATCAGAAAAACGGAGAAAAACGGGGACGCAGTTTTTTACTGCAAAGGTGAACTAGACAAATCTCGAAGAGCAAGACCAGTACCCTTTAGATACTAGGGCTGCGGGGTTGTCTGCGGTGGTGGTGGGTCATTTGGGTTGGTGGTGGGTGATCTGGCGCGTTCGCGGGCAAGCCCGCTCCCACATTGAGTTGTGTTTGGGGGGTGGATTTTTGTTCGCAGGTTACGTTTTTTGTGGGGTGGGGCTGGCATGGCTGTGGTGGGATTTTGGGTGTTGGAGGGCTGGGGGATTGTTATCGCGAGCAGGCTCACTCCTACAGTGGGGCGTGGTGCATGGGAGTTGGCCTGCCAGGTTGGATCTTTCCCGGTGTGGCTTCTGCGGTGGGGCTCGCGTGGATTCTGGAGTAGTTTTGGATGGCCTCGGGCCCCGGCCTTTCGGGGCTTCTCGCTTGCTTCAGAGCAAATGCTGCGAGATCAACTTCGAGATTTCCACCATCGAAGTTCGGCCCGTGAATTCGAATTTCACTCTGCCCAGCGACGAAAAGTAGATCTCCAGTTCGGAGTCCAGGTCGAATGTTCCGGACGTCTCTACCGAATAGGCGACTATGTTTTTATACGGCAATGAGGTGAAGTCTTTCTTGCTGCCCGTAAGTCCTTGGACGTTCACGGCGATGATGCGTTTGTTGGTGAACACCACGCCGTCGCGCATGGACTTGTACGAGTCGATGACTTGCTCGCCGTCCAGCAGCAGCGCGGTAACCCGTTCAGCATATTCGTCGTTCTGCTTGAGTTTAAAAAAGCCCTTGTTGTTGAAGTCGATCATCTGCCATTCCGCCCGATTTAAACGCCCATCTAAGCATGTTGTCGCAGCCTTTACCTACTCCTCCGACCCCGAAGCCGAGTCCGACACCGATGCCTTCACCGCAACCTCTATCGCCCGAACACTCACCGCCGCAAATATCGCCGTCATCAACACGCCGTTGAACCCAAGCAAGATCGCCAACACCCGCGACACGCCAAGCTTGGGCACCAGTTCTCCATAACCAATAGTGAAACCCGTCACGAACGCAAAGTAGATGCCGTCCAGCGCCTTCCAGTCCTCCAGATAGCCGATGATCAGGCCGGAGCCGATGATGATCAGCACCAGCACGGAAATGATCGGCCACACGACTCGAAGGTAGAAGCCGGTGGCTTTGAAGAATTCTCTGCGCACGTTCGATGCATGATTGGCTTTCATGGCATGGGCTCCTGGAGATTGTCTGGGCTGAGGGCTTTGCAGGGTTCCATCAGCTTGGCACAAGCGCCGGAAAGCGTGACATCGCATGCCCCTGCGATGTCGCGCCCGAAGGGGCAGCGCTCAGTTCGCTGCGCTTTCGCGGATCAGTTTTTTATTGATTTTGCCGACGCTGGTCTTGGGAATTTCGGCAACGAATTTGAATTGCTTGGGTATCGCCCATTTATTGATGCGGCCGCGGTCAACGAAGCTTTGCAGGTGGGTTTCGAGGATTTTGCGGTCGAGATAGTGCCCCGGTTCGCACACCACCAGCGCCATGGGGCGTTCACCCCATTGTTGATCGGCGATGCCGACGACTGCGACGGACATGACGGCCGCGTGTTCGCTGATCAGGCTTTCCAGCTCCAGGGAGCTGATCCACTCCCCGCCCGTCTTGATTACGTCCTTGATCCGGTCCTTGATTTCCACAGTACCCATCGCGTCAATCGAGGCCATGTCGCCGGTGTGCAGCCAGCCGTTGTGCCAGAGTTCGGCGCCTTTTTCCGGCTCCTTGAAGTAGCCCTGAGTCAGCCAGGGTGCGCGGACGACGATTTCACCGAGGGATTCGCCATCGTGGACGACATCGGCGCCGTTGCCGTCGATGATTTTCAGGTCGACCATCGGCACGGGAGTGCCGGTCTTGATGCGGAACGGCAACTGGCCGGGAATGGGGTGCTTGAGGTCTTCGTCGCGCAGGTAGGTCAGGCACAGCAGCGGGCAGGTTTCCGACATGCCGTAGCCGGCGTGCACCAGCATGCCTTTGCCGGCGGCTTCGCTGGCGATGCCGAGGGTCAGGGCGCTGCCGCCGAGGAGCATTTTCCAGCCGTCGAATCGCGCAGATTTGCCTTCCTCACAGTTGAGGATCATTTGCAGGATGGTGGGCACGCAATGCGAAAAAGTGACCTTCTCATCCCTGAAAAGCCGGACCAGGCTGTTGGGCTCGTAGCGCCCGGGGTAGACCTGTTTGATACCCATCATAGTCGCAACATAGGGCACGCCCCAGGCATGCACGTGGAACATTGGCGTGATCGGCATGTACACGTCGTCGGAACGCAACAGCGGCTGGCCTTGATAGACGCCCAGGGTGCCGACGGCGTTGAGGGTGTGCAGGACCAGTTGGCGATGGGTGAAGTACACGCCTTTCGGTGCGCCCGTGGTGCCGGTGGTGTAGAACAGCGTCGCCACCGAGTGCTCGTCGAAGTCAGGGAAGTCGTACTGGTCCGAGGCCTGGGACAGCAGGTGTTCGTACTCGCCCAGCATCGGCAAAGACGTATTCACTGGCGTGTCGTCAGTCAGTCGGAGAAATCCCTTCACCGTCGGCAGCTGACCCTGGATCTGTTCCAGCAGCGGCAGGAAATCATCATGCACCAGCACCCAATCATCCTCGGCGTGGTTCATGGTGTAGAGCACTTGATCCGGCGACAGGCGGATGTTCACCGTGTGCAACACCGCGCCGATCATCGGCACGGCAAAGAAGCATTCCAGGTAGCGATGGCTGTCCCAGTCGAGCAGGGCCACAGTGTCTCCGGCCTTGACCCCGGCCGCCGTCAGCGCATTGGCCAGGCGGCGGATGCGCTGGTTCAGTACTTGATAGCTGTAGCGCAGTTTGTCGGCATAGACGATTTCCCGGCCCGGCTCGTAGCGCACGCCGGACAGCAGCAATTGCTTAATCAGCAGGGGGTAGGCGTAGGCGCCTTCAGCAGGCGGGATGATTTTTGTTTTTAGCATGTGGAGTTCCTTGTCCGGGGGCTCAGAACTGCGCCGCGTCCAGTTGATAGAGGCATTCGCTGCCCGCCTTGGCCGACTCGCTCAACGAGTGGATGCGAGGCAGCAGGCGGGCGAAGTAAAACTGCGCGGTGGCCAGTTTGCTGGCGTAGAAATCGTCTGTGGAATGGGTGCTCAGGGCGGCCTTGGCCATGCGGGCCCACATGTAGGCGTACGCGGTGTAGCCGAACACTTGCAGGTACTCGACCGAGGCCGCGCCAATCTCATTCGGGTTGCCCTGGGCCCGGTCCAGCAGCCACGCAGTCAGTGCGTCGAGGGTGTCCACGGCGGCGTTCAATGGTTTGGTGAACTCGCCGAGGTCAGCGCAGGCATTGGCGGTGAAGTTGCGGATTTCCGAGGCGAACAGGCGGTAGAGCGCCCCGCCGCTGCCGACGACTTTGCGCCCGGCCAGGTCCAGGGACTGGATACCGTTGGTGCCTTCGTAGATCTGGGTAATGCGCACATCGCGCACCAACTGTTCCTGGCCCCACTCGCGGATGTAGCCGTGACCACCGAAGACCTGTTGGCCGTGAAGGGTGGTTTCCAGGCCCATGTCGGTGAGGAACGCTTTGGCTACCGGGGTCAGCAGCGACACCAGTTCCTGCGCACGGGTACGTTTGGCCTGATCTTCGCTGAACTTGGCGACGTCCAGTTGCAGCGCCACGTAACTGGAGAACGCGCGACCGCCTTCGTTGAGGGCTTTCATGGTCAACAGCATGCGCCGCACGTCGGGGTGGACGATGATCGGGTCGGCGGACTTGTCCGGGTGTTGTGCACCGGTTGGCGCCCGGCTTTGCAGGCGGTCGCGGGCATAGGTCAAAGCGTTTTGGTAGGAGCGCTCGCCCTGGGCCAGGCCCTGGATACCAACGCCCAGCCGCTCGTAGTTCATCATGGTGAACATCGCCGCCAGGCCTTTATTGGGTGCGTCGATAATCCACCCGGTGGCGCCGTCGAAGTTCATCACGCAGGTGGCGGAAGCCTTGATGCCCATCTTGTGTTCGATCGAGCCGCAGGACAGCGCATTGCGCTCACCCAGCGAACCATCGGGATTGACCAGCACCTTGGGCACCAGAAACAGTGAAATGCCTTTGGGCCCTGCCGGCGCATCCGGCAGCCGGGCGAGGACCAGGTGGATGATGTTTTCAGTAAGGTCGTGCTCACCGCCGGTGATGAAAATCTTGCTGCCGCTGATGGCGTAGCTGCCGTCCGCCTGGGGTTCGGCCCTGGTGCGAATCAGGCCCAGGTCGGTACCAGCGTGGGCTTCGGTCAGGCACATCGAACCGGTCCAGGTGCCGGCATACATTTTTGGCAGGTAACGTTCCTTGAGCTCTTCGCTGGCGTGGGCGTTGATCGACAGGCAGGCGCCGGCCGTCAGCATCGGGTACAGGCCGAAGGACAGGCTGGCCGAGTTGACCATCTCTTCGACCTGCGCCGAAATGACCTTGGGCATGCCCATGCCGCCGAACTGCGGATCACCGCCGACGCCGACCCAACCACCCTCGGCGAACGCCTGGTAGGCCTGGGCAAAATTGTCCGGCGCGGTGACCGAGCCATTGCTCCAGGTGCAACCCTGTTCATCGCTGGCGCGGTTCAGTGGAGCAATCACTTCGGCACTGATTTTTCCGGCTTCTTCCAGGATCGCGTCGGCGGTCTGTTGATCGATCACCTCGGCCAGGCCAGGCAATTTTTCCCACAGCCGGGACACCTGGAGAACCTCGTTGAGTACGAACTGCATGTCGCGCAGGGGAGCTTTGTATTCAGGCATCGTTACTTACTCGGAAGTGGTCAGGGCGTGGGGCACGCCCGGACGTTCAGTGGTTTGGGTAGACGCAACAGGAACGGTGCCGAGCGTTTTTTCGCGCAGCAGGAAGTACGACAGGGCAGGAATAAGGATCAGCGCGCCGAGCATGTTCCACAGGAACATGAAGGTCAGCAGGATGCCCATGTCGGCCTGGAACTTGATCGGCGACCAGACCCAGCACACCACGCCGGCGGCCAGCGTGATGCCGACCAGCCCGACCACCCGGCCGGTGAACGACACGGCGTTGCGGTAGGCCTGGGACAGCGGCAGGCCCTGGCGCTGGAAGTGCAATTGCACGCTGAGCAGGTACAGGGCGTAGTCGACGCCGATCCCCACGCCGAGGGCGATCACCGGCAGGGTCGCGACTTTTACCCCAATGCCCATGGCTACCATCAGGGCTTCACAGAGGATCGAGGTGAGCACCAGCGGCAACAGTGCGACCAGGGTGGCGCGCCAGCTGCGGAAAGTGATCAGGCAGAACAACGTCACCGCCGCATAGACATACAGCAGCATGGTGCGGTTGGCCTCGCGCACCACGATGTTGGTCGCGGCCTCGATCCCGGCTGTGCCGGCGGCAAGCAGGAACTGGCGGTCCTCGGTGCTGTTTTCCCTGGCGAATTTGGCGGCAATCGCCACCACGGCATCCAGGGTTTCGGCTTTGTGATCCTTGAGGAAGGTGATCACCGGCATCAGCGAGCAGTTGTTGTTGAACAGCTCCGGCGAGTTCACCGAGGCTTGCTGCGCGGCGTAGTTCAGCACGTCCTGGTTGCGCTGGATGCTGTTGAGCTTGGGGTTGCCTTCGTAGGTGCCGGCGGTGATCTGCCGCACCGCATTGACCAGCGAAGTGGTCGCCTGCACGCCCGGATATTGTTGCAGTTCCCAGGCCAGGCGATCGGCAAGCACCAGGGTCTTGTAGTTCAGGCAACCCTCCGGCGCGGTCTTGATCATCACCGCGAACAGGTCGCTGGACAGCGCGTAGTGCTCAGTGATGTAGGCGTTGTCGCGGTTGTAGCGCGAGTCTGCACGCAACTCTGGCGCACCGCTTTCAAGGTCGCCGATTTTCAGGTTCAGGCTGACCATGAAACCACCCACGCCCATCAACACTGCAACCAGGACCGCGCCAGTGGCCCATTTGCGCGTGGTGAAGCGGTCGAGCAAGTCCCACAGTTTGCCGAAGCCTTTGTGGTGTTCGGCGCGGGTGTCGATTTTCAGGGCGCGCTCGGCCGCCTTGGCACCGACGCCGACATAGGACAGCGCCACCGGCATTAGCAGCAGCGAGGTGAAGATCAGCACGGCGACACCGATGCTCGCGGTGATCGCCAGGTCCTGGATCACCGGAATGTCGATCAGCATCAGCACCGCAAAGCCCACCGCATCAGCCAGCAACGCGGTGACACCGGCGATGAACAAACGGCGAAAGGTGTAGCGCGCGGCGATCAGTTTGTGAGTGCCGCGGGCGATGTCCTGCATGATTCCGTTCATTTTCTGCGCCGCGTGGGAAACGCCAATGGCGAAGATCAGGAACGGCACCAGCACCGAGTACGGATCGATGGCATAGCCAAGCCAGGCGACGATGCCCAGCTGCCAGACCACCGCGATCAACGAACAGCCGACCACCAGCAAAGTGCTGCGCACACAACGGGTGTAGGCATAGATGATGACCAGCGAGGTGACGACGGCGAGGCCGAAGAACATCATCACCTGGATCAGGCCGTCGATCAGGTCGCCCATCAGTTTGGCGAAACCGATCACCCGGACCTTGTATTGACCCTTGCCCTCGACGCCGGATTTGCGAGCGGCAATGTCGCCGGCGAATTCGATCTTGTCGCGCAGTTGCTCTTCAAGCATCTGCGAAAACGCGTGGTAGTTGATGGGTTGGCCACCGGCAGCGGCCTTGTCAAGCAACGGCACGATCAGCATGGTGGATTTGAAATTACTGGCCACCAGGCTGCCGACCAGACCGGCGCGGGAGATGTTCTGGCGCAATTGCTCGATTTGTTCAGCCTGGCCGGAATACGTATCGGGCATTACCGGGCCGCCCTGGAAGCCTTCCTCGGTGACTTCAGTCCAGCGCACCGCCGGGCTCCACAGCGACTTCATCCACGCACGGTCGACGCCTTCGGTGAGGAACAACTGGTCGTTGACCTGCTTGAGCACGTCCAGGTAACCGGGGTCGAAAATATCGCCCTGAGTGTTCTCCACCACCACCCGCACCGAGTTGCCCAGGCCGCGCAGCGAATGGCGGTTTTCGAGAAAATTCTGGATGTACGGCTGGCTCTGCGGAATCATCTTTTCAAAGCTTGGGCGCAACTCCAGCCGCGTCACCGCCATGAAGCCGAACACCACGGTGGCGATTGCCATCAGCAGCATGAACAGCGGCCGATAGTTAAACACCAGCCGTTCCAGCAGGTTGCCGGAGCGGCAATCGAAATCACGCAGGTCGCGGATCACCGGCATGGCGTCTTGTTTGATATTGCCCATGTCTGGGTTCTCGCTCTTAGGGTTCGAGGGCTGGATCGACGGACAGCGTCCGCACGCCACGACTGCCCGCCACCACCAGCGCACCATCGGCAGATTGGGTGGCACCGGCTATGGGTGTCGGCGTCGTTTTCCGCAGCAGCTGCAGGTTTGCGCCCGAGCCCTGGCTGACGAGCATCTGCCCGCCCTGGGTGAACAGGCGGTAGTGGCCACCGGCATCGATCAGGCCGGCGGTGATGCTGACGTGCAGGCCAGTGTTCAGTGCGTTCCAACTGTGGCCGCCGTCGGTGCTGCGCAGTACGTTGCCGCGCAAGCCGTAGACGAGCACTTCGCCCGGCTTGCCCAGCACGCCGAAGAAGCTGCCCTGATAAGGCGTCGGCACGGCGGCGAAGCGGCGGCGGCTGTCGTCCCATTTGAGCAGCAGGCCTTGCTCGCCCGCGATGTACAGAGCGTCGCCAGTGGAGGCGATGGCGTTGAGGTGAAAGCCTTGGGGGTTATCGGTACGATCCTGGAATGGCGTCCAGCTCAGGCCACCGTCGTCGGTGCGCAGGATCAGGTTGAACACACCGATCACATAACCGACCTTGTCATTGGCGAACCAGACGTCGAGCAGCGGTTTGTCTGCGCCCTGTTCGACCAGGCGCTGGCCCTCGGCAACCAGCAGCGGCCATTGCTCGTTGCCCGGTTCGGCGCTGGCCAGCGTCGAGTAGTGCTTGACCAGCAAGGCACCCATCTGACGCCCGTCGAGTTGCCGGGACCAGGTCGCGCCAGCGTCGCGGCTGTGCAGTACCACGCCGTCATTACCCACCGCCCAGCCTTGGGTGGCTGTTGGGAAGTTCACGGCGGTAAGGTCGGCACTGACCGGTACGGCCGCCTGTTGCCAGCGCTTGCCGGCGTCATCCGAATATAAAATATGGCCGCGCTGGCCGACGGCGATCACGCGCTCACCGGCGCGGGCCATGCCGGACAACGAACTGTTGATCGCCAATGGGCTGACCTTGGCCGGCAGGTCCAGCACATCAACGTAATCGGTCGCGTGAGTGACGCCCTGCATCAGGCCGAGCATCAGGCCAAACGCAACCTGCAGATAATTCTTATACGAACACATACCGCGCCCTCTTCGGAAAACCGCGCCAGGACACACAGTCGTGTGCCTGGCGTTCAAGCCAGCGGTTGGTCAGCGAATGCCGCTGCCGGCCAGGGATTCCGACGACCACTGGGCCTTGGAGAGCGGGTCGATGTACTTGATGCCGCCGTAAGGACCGACCACTCCGTTGATGTTGTAGGAACCGCCCACCAGGTCGTAGATCATGAACGGCGTCGAGTCCGGCACCTGTTTGTCGTAGCTCTGGCTGAGGAAGGCGAAGGAGCCGCGATAGAGCTGGCCACGGGCGTCATATTGATCCGAGGCCAGGGCGCTCCAGCTGTCTTCGTCGAGGTAGAAGCGGCGCTTGGCGTAGATGTGGCGGGCGCCGGCCTTGAGGGTGCCTTCGACCACCCAGACGCGGTGTTTTTCCCAGCGCACGAAGTCCGGTGCCAGGTGATTGGCGGTGGTCAACGCCTTCGGATCCTGGGCATAGGTCAGCTTGTAGGTGTTGTAGGGCTCGATCATTTCCTGCTTGCCCGTAAGCTTCCAGTCGTAGCGGTCCAGCGCGCCGTTGAACACGAACACGTCGTCGTAGGTGCCTGCGCCAGCGGTGCCCGGGTTAGGCGTGTCGTACGCCAGGTTCGGTGCCAGCTTGACCCGACGCTGCCCAGGCAGGTACTGCCAGGCGCGACGCGGTTGCTGCAACGGGTTGGCGGCGTCCTTGAGCATCACCGCTTCGCCCGCTCGCCGCGCCGGGCCGGTGTACGACAGCTTCATCTGGTAATACACGTCGGCGCTGCTGATCGGTTGCGTCAGGTTTTCGTAGATCGGATACGAGATGAACGCCTGCCCGGTGGTCGCCAGGCTCGGCACGCCGGCAGAGTCGACGTTCCACGAGTCGTACTTGGAGTTGATGCTCACGCCCTGGTAACGCAACAGGAAGTTCCACATCGCCTCGTTGCCCGACTGCGGAATCGGGAACGGCACGCCCGGCAGCACGTTGTCGATGGCCAAGCCGTTTTCCAGGGACTTGGCGCCGGTGGCGTTTTTCACGCCATTATCGAGGATCGCTTTGGGCAGCGAGACGGTGCGGTGGGTCGGGTACACGTCGACCCGGAAAGTCGGAAAGCGCTTGGCCAGCTCCACCGTGGTGGCGCTGAGCATGCTCTTGTACTGATCAACGTTTTTGCCATCGATCACCAGCACCGGTTTTTCATTGGCAAAGGGGTCCGGGCGCATGCTGTCACCGGCTTTGAAACTGGCCGGCGCGGTGGTCAGGCCACCGCTGTAGGCGGGGATGGAGCCATCAGCGTTGCCGGCTTTTTCGGCACCCACCAGGGTCAGGCTGCTGCCCAACTGGCTAGCGTCCTGGGTTGAGACAGCGGCCTGTGCCTGGGCGACAAGGATGATGGTCAGCGACGCGGCCAACACGGTTTTCACGAATTTCATCTTGTTATTCTCCTGCTTGCATTGAGCAAATCAGTGGTGCATCAAAAAGTGGTTTTCATCGTCAGGTACACGGCGCCACGGTCTTCAGTCGTTGCGCCGCCACCGGAGAAGGCGGAGTAGCCGCCGGCGTAACAGGCGTAGTTTTCGTTACCGCTGAAGGCGTTCGGCGCAGGACCGTCGCCGCCGTTCGGGCCGGTGCTGACGCCGCTGACATTGCACTTGTCGGCCTTGCCGAAAGAGTCCACGTACTTCAGGTCGACAAAGTATTTGTTGTACACAACGGCCCCGAGGCCGACGGCGTAGTTACCGGTGTCTTTGGCGCCGCCACCGGAGACCGGTGAAACGCCGTCGAGACCGAGGTTGATGGACATCGGCGCGTTGAGGTCGACACCGGGAAATACCTGGTACCAGGTGGGGATGAAGTTGACCGCGACGCCCCAGTTGTCCCGAGTCGGCGCGTCGATGCCGCGATAGGTGTCCTTGCCCTTGTAGAGCGCCTCGTTCTTGCTATCGAGCTTGAGCAGATTGCTGTAGTACAGCTCGCCAAGCAGGGTCGCCGAATCGAACACAGGCGTTTTGCCAATGGTCATCAGACCGTTGAGCGTCCAGTGCAAGGTGTCGCCGGTGGCGGCCATGCTGTCGCCTTTTTGCGGGGTGTCGTACACCACGCCGGTGCTGGCGGTACGCGCTGGCAACAGGCCAAGGCCCTGGCCGAGACCCAGCGGGCTGTTGGTGCTGACAATGGCCGGAATGCTCGCCAGCGGCATGTTGTGGCGGATGTTCAGGTCCGAACCCACGCTCACCCCGCCAACGTCCTTGGACAGGCTCAGGCCGACGATCTTGATGTTGTCGGCATAGGCCATTTGATAGGTGGCGGTGCTCAGCGAGTTGAGGGTGTTGACCACTGCGGGCACCTGCCCTGCCGGCGGAGTGCCGTTGGCGTTGGCCGAACTCAGGCCCCGGGCATCCAGCCAGGCTTGCGGGAGGATTTCCGAGGTTTCGCGGTAGTAGACGCCGAGGGTGCCGTCCAGCCAGGCGGGCGACCACTTGGCCATGAGGCCCCAGTCGCCGCGTTTGTCCGGCGTCAGGTCATGCCCGCGACGCACGTTGGTCAAGCCGTTGCACGGCGCCAGGCCACAACCCAGCGGGCTGCCCGGAACCACGGCGTTGGTGTTGCCGAGCAGGAACGATTGCGCACCAAAACCGACCAGGTCGGAACCACCGTAATAGGTGCCGGCTTCAGGCAGACGCGCGGCATCCCAGTCGAGAAAATATTGGGCACCCACCGTCAGTTCAGGATTGACCGTGAATGACATCGACAGCTGATTACGCGGGACGAACAACTCCTTGGCCTCAGTGCCCGGCGATGCAGCCAGCTTGGCCAGGTCCAGGCCGGACTGGCCGTAGCTATTGGAATGCACCGGGTTGAGAATAGTCTCGCCCCAGAACACGTTGTGCTGGCCAGCCTTGACGCTCAGCAGCGACTCCTCGCCGATTTCGGTGCTGTAGAACACGAAGGCATCGAGGATTTCACCGGACGGACCGTTGTAATAACGCTGGGCATAATTGCTCAGGTGCGGGCTGCCATTGCCGACGTTGTCACTGGTGACGGCGCCCAGGCGCGGGTCGTTGGCGACCAGGCCCGAGCGGGCGTCATTACCGTTGACGAAGGGGTTGGAATTGGAGCCGGTGTTCTCGTAAGCCTTGTCGTACCAACTGGCGGCGCTGACGCGAAAGCCCATGTGATTCTGGTAGACCACGTCCAGCTCGGTCAGCAAGTCGAAACGGTTGGTGATGTTGGTGCCGGCCTTGCGGAAGTTGTAGTCGCCGTCGTTGTTGTTCGGGGTTGCCAACAGGCGTTTATCGGCGCTTTCCGTGCGTACGCCGTAGTTGTACTTGATGGTGTTATCCACACGCACAGCCCAGTCCGGGTCCCCCATATCTATTTCTGCGCCATGGGCGGCGGGCACAAGGGTGGCCAGGATCGCCGAGGCCAGCAGGGTGTAACGTGCAGTGGTGAAGCCATGATTCTTATTGTTGTGCATTACGTGTCTCCGCCTTTTTGTATTTGTTTTAAGCGCAGCCGCCCCCGCGCAAACCTCTGTGGGTGTGCGATTAAGGAATGAGGGCAAATGCCGGTTGGCGTACTGCCAGTCCAGCTCCTTGTATTAGCGGTCCAGCTCCAGGATGAGTGCCTCGGCTTGCGGCCAGTGGCCAAATCCTGCGGCCGGATTGAGATGGCCGACTTCGCCCAGATTGAGCAATTCGGCACCCCAGCCCGTTGCCATGCGGGTGACCGCAGCAAGGCTGGCAAGGTGATCATTGGTGCTGCCGGCGACGATGCTGCGAAACGGCAGCGGGCCTTGGGGCAGCGGATTCCAGCCCTGACTGCGCAGGGTTGCAGAGGACGGATAGTGGGGCGGCCAAACCGCATCCAGATCCGGAGGCGCGGCCAGCAGCGCGCCCTTGATCGGACGACCGAACTGCGCGGCCCAGTGCGCAACCATCAACACACCGGCGCTGTGGGCGACCAGAATCACCGGCCCGTCGATCTGTTCCAGCTCGTGCTGGATTGCCCGCACACGCGCCTGGCAGTCGAGCTTGTCGGTTTCCAGCGGCGGCACGCTGCGGACCTTGCTCAATCTGGCTTGCAACAATGTTTGCCAATGTTCGGCAACGTGCTCGCGCAGACCGGGGACGATCAGAACGGTGGCGGCAGTTTGCAGTTTGTCCACTTCAACACCTTCGCTTTCTCGATTACTCGACTGGCTCTTTGCGCCAGGGGCTTTTTGTAGTGTCGACATTAAAGAGCCCTCAACCGGTGCGCTTTACATTGGACGTCAGGTACTTTTCTTTTCATGACAGATTGTCGGACGACAACTGTTCAACGGCCCACGCGCTGGATATAGTCGCCTCGCTTACGCCGATAGCCATCGACCCACGGAGGACCTTCGCATGCCCAAGCTAGTTCGCGCCGCCGTGTTGACCAACTACCTGGAGGTCACCCAGTACCTGGGGTTCAACCCGCGGGACGTGATGGCGGGCGTTGGCCTGAGCAAGGCCCAGTTGCAAGCCCCCGAGTCGCGCATTCCCATCGATTCTGCCGTGCGCCTGCTGGAAGAATCGGCTGCCGCCAGCGGCTGCCAGACGTTAGGCCTGAGCATGGCCGAGTCGCGCCAGCTCTCGGATTTCGGGGTGGTCAGCCTGCTGCTCAGCCACCAGCGCACCTTGCGCGATGCGTTGCAGGTGGTGCTGCATTACCGGCACTTGATGAATAATTCCCTGGCGATCTTCGTCGAAGAAGCCGGCAAGATGGTGATCATTCGCGAAGAGGTGGTCACCGAATCGCCGATGCCCAGCAAGCAGGCCACTGAGCTGGCCATTGGTGTGATGTTCCGTCTGTGCGCCGCGTTGCTCGGCAGCCACTGGCACCCCTACAGCGTCAATTTCATGCACCAGGCGCCGGAAAACCTGCAACTGCATCGGCGCCTGTTCGGATGCAACCTGGAGTTCGGCAGCGAGTTCAATGGCATCGTCTGTCCCAATACCAGTCTCGACCTGCCCAATCCCCACGCCGATCCCGCCATGGCCCGCTACGCGCAGAGTTACCTCGACTCGCTGCAGAACCATGAGGGCGCCTCGCTGCTGTTCGAAGTGCGCAAGGCGATCTACATGCTGTTGCCCATGGGCCGCGCCACCATCGAGCAGATCGCCCAAACCCAGGGCATGAACGTGCGCACCCTGCAGCGGCGCCTGAAGGACGACGGCTGCTCCTTCAACGACCTGATCAACGACGTGCGCCGCGACCTGGTGCTGCGTTATCTGGAAAACCCGAACTACCCGCTTAGCCGAATTGCCGACATGCTCGGCTACTCCATGGCGAGTTCTTTCACGCGCTGGTTCATCAACCAGTTCGGCATGCCGCCTGCGACGTGGCGGGCGCAGAAGCACAAGCTGTCCTGACCCATAATCGGCGTGTACCCGAAATCACTGTGGGAGCGGGCTTGCTCGCGAAGTGGCCAGCAGATCCAGCGTCAATGCCGCCTGACACACCGCCTTCGCGAGCAAGCCCGCTCCCACAGGTTTTGTATCAGGTTTAAACTGCCCAGCGCAGCAACAACAGCACCAGCACCACCAGGAACACCGTCTCCCCCACCATCAGCAGGATCGGTTTGATACCGACTGCAGCCAACTCCTTCAGACGGGTCTTCATGCCCAAGGCACTGATGGACACCACCAGGCACCAGCGCGACAGTTCGTTAACCGAGCCCTGCACTGCCGGGGCTATCCACCCAGTGCTGTTGACGCAGGCCAGCAGCAGAAAACCGACCGCGAACCACGGCAGCAACGGCGGGCGCTTGGCGGTCGGATCAGCGCCTTGCATACGGGTGATCATGGCCGCCGCGACGATCACCGGCAGCAACATGGCGACCCGCATCAGCTTGATTACCGTGGCCGTGTCGCCGGTCTCGGTCGACATGCTGTAGCCGGCACCGACCACCTGGGCCACATCGTGGATAGTCGCGCCAAGGAACACCCCCGCCACCTGCGGCGACAGCTCCAGCCAGTTGGCAATCATCGGGTAGACGATCATCGCCAGGGTCGATAACGCCGAAACGCCAATCACCGTGAACAGCGTCGCCCGCTCCTTCTGCGGATGATTCGGCAGTGCTGCCGCCAGGGCCAACGCCGCCGAGGCGCCACAGATCGCCGTGGCGCCGCCAGTGAGCATGCCAAACAAACGTTGAAAGCCCAGGGCCTTGGCGGCGATCACGGAAACGCCGATGGTCACCACCACCAGGATCACTACCAGGGCAATCGGCTTCCAGCCCAGCGCGGCCATTTGCTCAAGAGTGATGCGCATGCCCAGCAGCGCAACGCCAATGCGCAACACGGTGCGCGCAGTAAACTCGACACCGGCCTTGCACGGGCCGTCATCGGCAAGAAAATTCAGCGCCATGCCCAGCAGCAAGGCAAACAGCATGACCGGCGCACCGTAGTGCTCGGACAGAAACGACGCGGCCGCCGCCACGATCAGGCTGACGATAAAACCCGGGGCCAATTCGCGCGTGCGGCTATGGAGACGGGTCAGAGCAATGGCGCTCATGGCGCGCCCTCCTCGGGAACAATGACGATGAACGCCTGGCCGTCGACGATCTCGACCGGGTAGTTGTTGACTTTGACCTGCCTGGAATTGAGCAAGTAGCCGCTGTGCAAATCGAAGCGCAAACCATGGGCGCAGCACTGAATAACCCTGCCCTCCAGGCGCCCGCCACACAGCGAGGCGCCCTGGTGCGGGCAGCTGTCATCGATGGCAAACAGTTGCCCGTCGACGTTGAACAACGCCAGGCTTTTGTCTTCGAATTCGAACAGCGCACGGCCACCGGCCTGCGGGTATTTGCCGGCAGGTACGGGAACGCGCCGGGTCATGCCGGGTGGCGCTCGCGCGCACTGTCCTTCAGCGCCTGGTTCATCGCGCCGAGCAGCGCCTGCGCAGGTTGTGCACCGACCACCGTCATGCGGCGGTCGAACTGAAAGCTCGGCACCCCACTGCTAGCGGCCGCAGATCCTGCAAATGGCGTGGCATCGCCCTTGAGGCAATCGAGCAGCACCTCTGAATCGACGCCGCAGGAACGGGCAATAGCCAGCAAGGTTTCACCGCACCCAAGATTTTCGCGTCTCGAGAAATAGGCCGCGAACAGCCGTTCGAGCAGCATTTCACGCTGGGCAACGTTGCCCACCGCGCCAACTCGTTCGAACAAACGATGGGCGTCGGCTGTGTTCGGCATCGTCTCGATGCTGCCGAGATCGATGTTCAACCCAACCGCCGCGGCAGCCTGCTGAACCTGAGCCTGACGCAGGCTCACTGCGTCGGCACTGCCCAGGCGCTGGCGGTAGAAATCGGCGAAGGGCTCGCCTTCTGCCGGCAACTGCGGCAGCAACTGCACGCCATGCCACACCGTGCTCATATTCACGTCCGGATGGCGACTGCGGAACTGGACCTGCGCATGCTCCAACTGGCGTTTGCCGATCAGGCACCAAGGGCAGATAAAATCGAAAAACACATCAATCTGTAAATGACGACTCACAACTTCACCTCTAACCCGGCTTCACGGACGACGTCAGGCACGCTCTGACCCTGAAGGCGGGCAATGTCTTTGTGGTAATGACACTTGGCATAAAAGAACACCGCCGCTGCCGCGAGGCTCACCAGTGGCACCAATTGGAAAGCGGCATGCAGGCCAATCAGGTCGGACACGCGCCCCGTGATGAATGGCCCCGGCGCCAGCCCCAGCATGTTGTTGGCCAACGTCAGCGTGGCGAACGCGGTGCCGTGCACGGAGTAATGGGTCAGGTTGGCAACCATCGCGCCGGCAGGCCCGGTAGTCCCTGTGGCAATCAGCATGCCCAGGCATATGAGCCCCAGTTGCAAAGGTCCCGCTGACAATGCGAACGCCGCCGACAGCAATAGGCAACTGCCCAGGCAAAAACCGATCGCCAGGCTGACCTTGCGCTCCGGCGAGTTGCGACACAGCCGGTCGCTGAGCATGCCGCACACGATCATCCCGGCACCGCTGCATAGCACGATGATCGCGGCCATGCCGCCGGCCTTGTCCGTGGGCATGTCGTAGTAGCGATTCAGGTAGCTGGGAATCCACACCATCACAGTGCCGCCGACGAACAGCTGCAAGCCGCTGCCGATGTAAGTCGCCACCACCGAACGGCTGGACCACAACGTCCGTAACGGCCGCTTGACCCCCACCACAGCCTTGGCGAGCCGTTGCGGAGCGATGCGCGCCTCCTTGACGATGATCGGGTAAAGCACCGCCAGCACCAGGCCAAACAACGCCATGCCGGCGAACGACCAGCGCCAGCCCAGCTTGGCCGCGATAGCACCGCCCAATGCCATGCCCAGCACCGAGCCAAACATGCCGCCGGCCATGAACGCACTGGCCAGGGTGGCGCGCATGTGTTTCGGAAATACTGAAATCACCACCGCAATGCCGACGCTGCCATAGGCCGCTTCGCCAACGCCGACCATGAACCGCGCAATGAACATCTGCTGATAATCCTGCGCCACCGCACAACCCAGGGTGGCCAGGCTCCACAGCAGCGCCATCAGCGCGAGGCTTTTGACCCGACCAAAACGGTCAGCCAGCAGCGACAGCGGGAATGTCAGCAGGCCGACCATCAAGGCGACGATGCCGCTAAGCAGCCCGAGCTGGCCGTCGCTCAGGACCCATTCGCCCTTGAGCAGCGGAAACACCGCGTTCAGCACCTGACGCGACATGTAATCGGAAATCAACAAGCCGAACGTCAGGGCAAAGACGATCCAGGCATATTGGCGCGGAACGCCGACTCCGCTGGAGTCGTCATCGTCTGCGGCGATTGGGTGAAAGGCCATGCAGCCTCCTCAAAGCTTTTATTTATTGTTGTTATCAAGCACGTTGCAGCTCAGTGGACGAGGGGGCACGGCCCCTCGCCCGCTCCATCGGTCAGCCGCGTTGCGGCACACCTTTTTGCCCGGCCCTGCGGTTGGGGGCCATGCCGTTGGCCAGCAGGGTTTGCTCGATGCTGTCGTACTGCACACCGATGCGATAAATCTCGCGGGCTTCTTTGCCACTGGCGACTTCGCGACCCAGCTCATGGGCGATACGCACGGTCTGCTGGATCTGCGCCACCGAGCCGAAACGGTCGCCCTTGTGGTCAATAATAGTGTCTTCGTTGCCTACGCGCGGGTGCATGCCCATGGCCATCGACATGGTGTTGAACGGCATGACGTTCTTGAGCAGCGACTCGGAAGTCAGGGTGCAGCCGTCCGGCGCGCGATGGATGAAATTGAAGAAGTTGAACGGATTCGGCCCGTCAAAACCACCGCCAATGCCGATCCAGGTCAGGTTCAGCGGGCCCATGTAGACACCTCTGCGCACCAGGCGCTCGAGGGTTTCCAGCGCGTGCATGCCGGTCAGCTGAAAGTGCGGCTGGATGCCGTTGTCCATCAGGCGCTTGAGGTGCTCGGCGACCCAGGCGGGACCGGCCGGTACGGTCATTTCGCTGTAGGCGGCGTGAATCATGGGGTTGTCCAAGGAAGTGCCCTTCAGGTACTCCGGGTACAGCAGCTCCATGATGTTCATCTGAGTGGTGTTGATCGCCACCGTCACCTGATCCGGCTTCGGGGTCAGCTCGGCCAGCATGTGCCGGGTGTCGTCGGACAGCCACTTGGCGGCTTCGCCGTCGCTTTCCGGGGCGAAGGAAATCGAACCGCCGACCTGGATGATCATGTCCGGCACCGCTTCACGCACACCGGCGATCAGCTCATTGAATTTCGACAGGCGCTTGGAGCCCTTGCCGTCCAGTTCGCGCACATGCAGGTGCAGCACCGTGGCACCGGCTTCATAGCAATCGACCGCTTTCTGGACCTGCTCATCCATGGTCAGCGGGATGTCTTCGGGAAAGTCTTCCGGCATCCATTCCGGGCCGTACGGGGCCACGGTAATGACCACTTTTTCCATGTTTTCGGGGTGCAGGGAATCGTCGAAGAATTGCATGGCTTGCTCCAGTTTTTATGATTGTCCCGCCCACCCGGAGTCGTGCCGGGCAGACGTGTCAGCGAGTGCGTATGCAGAAGGGGTGGGTCAGTAGGTCTTGTCGCCGATGATCCCGGCGCGCTCCATCTTGCGATGGCACGGCGGGTAATCCATGACGGCATAGTGCTGGGTACTGCGGTTGTCCCAGATGGCGATGCTGTTGGGCTTCCAGCGCCAGCGCACTTGATATTCGGGGATGTACGCCTGGCTGATCAGGTAGCGCAGCAACTCGCTCGCGCCGGGGTTGGCATCCTGGCCGAAGCGCACTCGCTCAGGGGTGTGGTAATTGCTCAAGTGGGTGGTGAAGGCGTTGACGAACAGCACCTTCTCGCCGGTCTCCGGGTGAGTGCGCACCACCGGGTGCTCGGCATCCGGGTACATCGCCTTGAGCGCCAGGCGCTTCTCGATCGGCATGGCCGCACCGAAGCTCGCCTCGATACTGTGGCGGGCGCGCAGGTCGGCGATTTTCACTTTCACCTCGTCCGGCAAATTCTCGTAGGCCAGAACCATGTTGGCCCACATGGTATCGCCACCCACCGGCGGGCACTCGACGCAACGCAGCACGCACCCCATCGGCGGCGCCTCGCGCCAGGTGGCATCGGTGTGCCAGGCGTTTTCGTAGCGGTCCATCGGTTGGTCGGGGTTCTTGTAGATCTGCACCAGCCCCGGATGCTGCGGATCGCTGCCCGCCACCGGATGATCCTCCAGCTCACCAAACCGTCGGGCGAAGGCCACGTGCTCGGCGCGAGTGATGTCCTGGTCCCGCAGGAACACCACCCGGTGCTTGAGCAGTTGGGCACGGATCTCGCCAAACAGAGCGTCGTCGTGCACCGCGTCGGCGAGGTTCACGCCGATCAGTTCGGCGCCGATGCTGCAGGTCAATTGTTCGACTTTCATGGCTGGCCGCTCCTTAAATGACGAAAATCGACGAGCCGGTGGTCTTGCGTGACTCAAGATCGCGATGGGCCTGCACTGCATCCTGCAAGGCGTAGTGCTGGTTGATCTCGATCTTGATCCGACCGCTGCCGACGTGGTCGAACAACTCACCGGCCAGGGCGGCTTTCTCCGCAGGGTCACTGATGTAGTTGGCCAGGGCCGGGCGAGTCAGGAACAGCGAACCTTTCATCGCCAGCAGCACCGGGTCGAACGCCGGTATCGGCCCGGACGCAGTACCCACGCAGACCATCAGGCCACGAGGCTTCAACGAATCCAGCGACCCCATGAAAGTAGTCTTGCCAACGCTGTCGAACACCACGTTGACCCCCACGCCATCGGTCAACTCGCGAACGCGGGCGGCGACGTCTTCGTGGCTGTAATTGATGGTGTGGGCGCAACCGTGAGCCCGGGCTATTTCAGCCTTTTGCTCGGTCGACACAGTGCCAATCACGTTCAGGCCGAGCAATTTGGCCCACTGCGAGACGATCAGCCCGACGCCCCCGGCGGCAGCGTGCAGGAGGATGCTGTCACCGGCCTTGAAGTCGTAGATGCGGCGCATCAGGTACGAGGACGTCAGCCCGCGCATGGTCATCGCGGCGGCGGTTTCGAAACTGATGGTTTCCGGCAGCTTGATCAGCGGCGCAGCCGGGATCAGGCGCTCGGTGCTGTAGGCGCCGAGGGTATTGAGGAAACCGGTGTAAGTGACGCGATCCCCCACCTGCACGTTGGTCACTCCCTCACCAATGGCCTGGACCACCCCGGAGGCTTCAACCCCCATGCCGTTGGGCATCGGGATCGGGTAGGTACCGTTGCGAAAGTAGGTGTCGGCGTAGTTGAGGCCAACCGCTACATGACGAAGGCGGACCTCGCCTGGACCGGGTTCGCCGACTTCGACGTCCTCATAACGTAGAACCTCGGGACCACCGGTTTCGTAAAAGCGTACGGCTTTGGCCATTATTTTTATTCTCCAATCTGCAAGTTGGCGTGCGGCATCGAATTGCGTTGATTGGACTGTAGGTCGCGGCCTGATACGACGCTTCTCATCGGGCGACAATGGCTTTTCATTTCATGACAGATCTGGTCACACAAATTCACATTAGCCTGTCCCGCCGCCACCTGCGTTATCATCGCCGGCCTCTGCGCCCCAAGAGCCATGACCCCGGATGCCCGTAACGCTGCCACCGCCCGCCGATCTTCACTCCCTGCCACCGGTTCTCGCCGGCCCGCTGTTGCGGCGCCTGGAGCCCACGCGGCTGGTGCTGTGGCTGGTGGGTTCGCGGGAGCTGGAGCTGACCCTGCGTCTACAGGGTGTCGCCGACATCCACCTCGCCTCCACTCGATGCACAGTCATTGCGGTGGGCAGTCATGCCTTCGTGCATTTGATCGACGTGCCAATCGACAACGCCCTGCCCTGCGACACCCTGATCGAATATGACTTGTTGATTGACGGGGCCGGGATTGCCGAGTGGGCGCCGCATCTGTTGTATGGAGAGGCACTGCAGCCGAATTTCGTGCTGCGCTCGCGGATCGATCAGTTACTGCATGGCTCCTGTCGCAAACCGCATCATCCTGCGGCCGATGGTTTGCTCTGCGTCGATCAGTTGCTGGCGACCGCGCACCCGCCGCAGCAGCGTCCCGCAGTGTTGATGATGACCGGCGACCAGGTGTATGCCGACGACGTTGCTGGCCCGACGCTGCGGGCGATTCATGCGTTGATCGAGCGGTTGGGGTTGTTCGAGGAACACCTCGAAGGCGCGGTGGTCAGCGACAGCGCCAAGCTCTACGAGCACCCGGCCAGTTATTACCATCGTGCGGATTTGTTACCGGCGCTTGAGAGCAACGAGACGCTGCGTGAGCGATTTTTCGGTGGGGCGCGTAAGCCGATTTTCACCAGCAGCAGCGCCGACAATCATCTGGTGACATTTGCCGAGGTGATGGCGATGTACCTGCTGGTGTGGTCGCCGACCCCGTGGACGCTGATTGCGCCGCAGCCGCCGGTGCTGACTGCGCAGCGGCGCGAGCGTTATGCGCTGGAGCAGACGCGCATTGATGGCTTCACTGCCGGCCTGGGTGGCGTGGCCCGGGCGCTGGCGCACTTGCCGAGCCTGATGATTTTCGATGACCACGATATTACCGATGACTGGAATCTTTCCGCGCAGTGGGAGGAAACGGCCTACGGGCATCCGTTCTCCAAGCGGATCATCGGCAATGCGTTGATTGCCTACATGCTGTGTCAGGGCTGGGGTAATAACCCGGATGTGTTCAAGGATCTGCTGAAGAAAACCGCGCAGTTCAGCGCGACCGGGCAGGACCGTTACCTGGACAGCCCGGTGCAGGATGACCTGATCGACGACCTGCTGAAATTTCAGCAGTGGCACTACGTGCTGCCCACCAGCCCGGCGCTGGTGGTGATCGATACCCGCACTCGCCGCTGGCGCAGTGAAATGACGTTGAAGCAGCCCTCAGGTTTGCTTGACTGGGAAGCGCTGAGCGAGCTGCAGCAGGAATTGCTGGATCACCCTTCGGCAATCATCGTATCGCCGGCGCCGATCTTTGGCGTGAAGTTGATCGAGACTGTGCAGAAAATATTCAGCTGGTGCGGTTTCCCGCTGCTGGTGGACGCGGAAAACTGGATGGCCCATCGCGGCGCGGCGCAGGTAATCCTGAATATTTTCCGCCACTCGCGGACGCCGGGCAATTACGTAGTGCTGTCGGGGGATGTGCATTATTCCTTCGTCTACGAGGTATTTATCCGACATCGCAAGGGCGGTCCGCGTATCTGGCAAATCGTCAGCAGCGGCATCAAGAACGAGTTTCCGCCGACGCTACTGGAGTGGTTCGACCGGCTGAACCGCTGGCTCTATTCCCCGCGTTCCCCGCTGAACTGGCTGACCAAGCGCCGGCTGATGCGCATTGTTCCGCATGTGCCGGAGCATGCTGAAGCGGGTGAGCGCCTGTGGAATTCGGCGGGCATTGGGCAGGTGTTTTTTAATCAGCAGGGACAGCCTGAGGCTGTTTATCAGCACAATTCAAACGGCCTGCCGAAGACGCGGATGGTTGCGCCGGACGAAGACTGACGGGAGACCGGGTTGTCCGTATCGCGAGCAGGCTCACTCCTACAAAGGGATATTTATGTTTGCACGGAGCAAGTTGGTACCTGAACTGATGGTCAGCGATATCGGGAACAGCCTGCATTTCTGGACGGTGTTGGTCGGTATTCCAATTGCCTACGAGCGTCCTGAAGTCGGGTTTGCCTACCTTGACCTGAACGGCGCGCAGCTGATGCTGGAGCAGTACGATCCCGGGGAGGGGCAATGGCTCAGTGGTGCGCTGCAGGCGCCCTTTGGTCGGGGGATCAATCTTCAGATTACGGTTGAATCAGTTGAACCGATTCTGCAGCGGCTGTCTGAAGTTCAATGGCCACTGTTTCGAGCGTGTGCCGACACCTGGTATCGCGCCGACAAGGTTGAAGTGGGCCAGCGGGAATTCCTGATACAGGACCCGGACGGTTACCTGGTGCGGTTGGTGGAAAGCCTGGGGGAACGCCGTTGTTAGAACACCTAGATTTCAATTATCTGCTGGCGACCTATGGCTATGGACGGTGTTCGGTGGCTGCCTGGTGGGGAAAGCCCTTCCCTTCAAAGTGAACGACGGACCCGTAGGAGCTGCCGCAGGCTGCGATCTTTTGATCTTCAGCGGCTTCAATATCGCCGAAAACATCAAAGTCAAAAGATCGCAGCCTGCGGCAGCTCCTACGGGGGTTGTGGGTGAATCGAGAAATCAGATCACCCGACATATCCCTCTGACAATCATCTCCACCTCCCGCTCATCAATCGTCAACGGTGGCAGCAGGCGGATGGTTTTGCCGCGGGTGACGTTGATCAGCAAGCCGTGGTCGCGGGCGGCAATCAGGGTCAGGTCGCGGATGGGTTGCTTGAGTTCGATGCCGATCATCAGGCCGTGACCACGAATGGCCAGCACGTTCGGATTGTCCGCCAACTCGGCACGCAATCTGGCGAGCAGGCGGTCGCCCTGGCGTGCGGCGTTGTGCAGCAAGGCCTGCTCTTCGATTATTTCCAACACCGTGCAAGCAACCCGACAGGCCAGCGGATTACCGCCGAAAGTGCTGCCGTGGCTGCCAGGGGTGAAAAGCTCGGCGGCTTTGCCCCGTGCCAGGCAGGCGCCGATGGGGATGCCGTTGCCCAGGCCCTTGGCCAGGGTCATGACGTCCGGGACGATGCCTTCGTGCTGGAACGCGAACCACTGGCCAGTGCGGCCGATTCCGGTCTGGATCTCATCCAGCATCATCAGCCACCCTTGCCGATTGCACAGTTCGCGCACGGCTTTCAGGTAGCCAGGTGGCGCCGGTTGCACGCCACTTTCGCCCTGGATTGGCTCCATCAGGATTGCCACGATGCGCGGGCCGTGGAGTTGCTGCACCCGATCGAGCGCCTTGAGGTCGCCGAACGGCACTTTGACGAAGTCTCCTGGCAGCTCGCTGAACCCAAGCCGTACGGCCGGGCCATCGCTGGCGGACAAGGTGCCAAGGGTCCGACCGTGGAAAGCGTTTTCCATGACCACCACCAGCGGCTTTTCGATACCTTTGCGCCAGCCGTGCAGTCGCGCCAGCTTCAACGCGGTTTCGTTGGCTTCAGCGCCGGAGTTGTTGAAGAACGCCCGCTCCATGCCGGCTAATTGGGTCAGCTTACCGGCCAGGCGTTGTTGCCAGTCGATGCTGTACAGGTTCGACGTATGCAGCAACAGTCCCGCCTGCTCGCTGATCGCCGCGACGATTTTCGGGTGGGAATGGCCAACGTTGGTCACTGCCACTCCCGCCACCGCGTCGAGGTATTCGCGCCCGGCCTGATCCCACAGGCGCGTACCCAGGCCCTTGCAGAAACTCAGGGCCAGTGGTTGGTAGGTGGTCATCAGGCAGGCGGCGGTCATGACGTAAAGCTCCATCAATTGTCGGTGTTTTTCCAGTATCGTTAGCCACCTGAGCTGGATAAACGCTGCATTCCTTCAATCATTTTAAAGCTGGGCTTGATAATGGATCTGTTCCAGGCAATGACCGTGTACGTGCGGGTGGTCGAGACCGGCAGCATGACCGCCGCCGCGTACCAGTGCGCAATGTCCACCACCATGGTGGGCAATCACCTGCGTGCCTTGGAGCAGCGCCTGGGCGTGCGCCTGCTCAATCGCACCACCCGGCGCCAGCGCCTGACGGAGTTCGGCACGGCCTACTATCAGCGCTGCCTGGAAGTGCTGGGCCTGGTGGCCGACTCCGAGCGGATGGCCGAACAAAGCCAGGACACACCCAGCGGTACATTGCGCATCACCGCACCGCTGACTTTCGGCACTGAAAAACTTGCACCGGCCCTCAGCGAGTTTGCCCTGCGCTACCCCCAGGTCAAACTCGACGTGATGCTCTCCAACGGCCGCCCGGACCTTTTGGAAAACGGCCTGGACGTGGCGTTTCGTCTGGGCGCCATCGAGCCAAGCAACATGATCGCCCGGCCGCTGATCGACTACACCTTGACCATGTGCGCTTCGCCGGACTACCTGGCACGCCGGGGCAATCCGCAAACACCCGAGGACCTGCGACAACATGACTGCCTGGCCTTCGCCTATCCGGCCGGGGACGACTGGCACTCGGTGGAGAAACACTGGCGCCTCAGCGGTCCTGACGGTGAAGTGATGGTAGCGGTCAGCGGCACGCTGCTGATCAACAGCTCCGCGGGCCTGCACCAGGCGGCTCGCACCGGCATGGGTATCGTGATGTTGCCGGACGCGCTGGTGGAGCAGGACCTGGCGAGCGGACAACTCGTGGCCCTGATCCCTGACTATCAACTGCCGAGCCGGCCCATGAGCCTGATTTATGCCCAGGATAGATACCGTCTGCCCAAGCTGCGCCACTTCGTTGATTTCGCGATGCAGCTGTGGGGCAAGCAGTAGTAGCCAGGTTAGGACGGGATGTGCCTTTGAAATAGGCAAGCGCCTGACCGATGTGTAGCCCCAAAATTACCAGCCGCCCTTAACCAGCACCGGTTTTTCCTGGTACCGATCCGGGTACAGTTGCTTCAACTGCGCCACCTTGGGCAGATCGTTGATGACGATATACGGGTAAGTGGGATGTTCGGTCAGGAAGTCCTGGTGTTCATCCTCTGCCGGGTAGAAGCCGTTGTAGCTTTCCAGCCTGGTCACGATCGGCTTGTTGAACGAATGCGCGGAGTCGAGCTGGGCGATGTAGGCCTGGGCGATTTTTTGCTGATCGCCATTGCGAGTGAAAATCGCCGACCGATACTGGGTGCCACTGTCGGGGCCCTGGCGATTGAGTTCGGTGGGGTTGTGGGCCACCGAGAAATAAATTTGCAATAGGGAGCCATAACTCACTTGGGTAGGGTCGAACCTGACTTCTACTGCTTCCGCATGCCCGGTATCGCCGTCGCTCACCCGCTCGTAGCGGGCTGTTTCAGCGGTACCACCGGCATATCCCGACACGGCGCCTTGCACGCCCTTGACGTGCTGGAACACACCCTGCACGCCCCAGAAACATCCGCCGGCGAAGACTGCGGTTTCACTGCGCGCCTGGGTGGTAGGGTCGAATGCCGGAGGTGGGATAACCACTGCGTCCTCGGCACCAAAGGAGAAGGCCGAGCATTGCCCGATCACGCTGGCGGCTGCCAGGCCCAACAGTGTGCGACGCCAGGTGAAGGAGACTTTCATGGGTCTTACTCCCGAAACAAGGATCAAGCTGGAGTGAACTTCATCGCCAGGCCGTTCATGCAGTAACGCAGGCCCGTGGGTTTGGGCCCGTCATCGAAGACATGCCCCAGGTGGCCGCCACATCTTCGGCAGTGCACCTCTTCGCGCACCATGCCGAATGAGCGGTCCTGGCGAATGCCCACCGCGTTGTCCAGCGGTGCCCAGAAGCTTGGCCAGCCGGTACGGCTGTCGAATTTCGTGGCAGAGGAAAACAGTGCCAGGTCACAGCCGGCACAGGTGAAAGTACCGTCGCGGTGTTCATCGTTCAGCGCACTGCTGTAGGCCCGCTCGGTGCCCTCTTCGCGAAGGATTTCGTATTGCTCATCGCTCAACAGGGCACGCCATTCACTGTCGCTGTGAGTCACTTCGAAGACCTCTGCGGCATTGGCATCGCCAATGAATGAGGGGCGACCGGCAAATTTTGGCAATACACCGATCGCCAGGGCTGCAACCCCCAGCCCGCTGCTCGCTACGAGAAACTGCCGTCGAGAAAACATGCTCGTCTCCAAAAATCCAAGGGGCCTTTCATGGAACACAGCCTAGGCTTGGTTTGATCGCCAAATCCTCACGGAGAGTTAAATAAATCGTGATAACTCGCCCGGGGAAAAACCCGCACACTACGCATACTGCGCTGAAGGATTGAGCTTGATGGAACAGACCAAACGCGTCCTCGTGGTCGAGGACGACCTGCATATCGCCGACCTTATCTGCCTGCATCTTCGTGATGAGCAGTTCGAGGTGGTGCACTGCGCAGAGGGTGACGAAGGCATGCGCATGCTGCAGCAGGGAAGCTGGGACGCACTGATACTCGACCTGATGCTGCCAGGGGTCGACGGCCTGGAGATCTGCCGCCGCGCCCGGGCCATGGCGCGCTATACGCCGATCATCATCACCAGCGCCCGCTCAAGTGAAATGCACCGGATCCTGGGCCTCGAGCTGGGCGCCGACGACTATCTGGCCAAGCCTTTCTCCATGCTCGAGCTGGTGGCCCGGGTCAAGGCGCTGCTGCGCCGGGTGGACGCAATGGCGCGCAACCTGAAGATGGACGCCGGCAGCCTGAGTCTCGACGGTCTGTCGATCGACCCGATCACCCGCGACGTCGCCCTCGATGGTCGGCGCCTGGACCTCACGCCCCGTGAGTTCGACCTGTTGTATTTTTTCGCCCGCCAGCCCGGCAAGGTGTTCTCGCGCATGGACCTGCTCAATGCCGTCTGGGGCTACAGCCACGAGGGCTACGAGCATACGGTCAACACCCACATCAATCGCCTGCGGGCCAAGGTCGAGGCCGACCCGACCCAACCGGCACGCATCCTCACGGTGTGGGGGCGTGGCTACAAGTTTGCGGCGCAAGAGGAGCAGCCATGAAGCTGACCCTGACCCAACGCCTGTCACTGGTGTTCGCCGTGCTTTTGCTGGTGTGCTGCGGTACTTCGGCGTGGATGCAGGTGCGCTCCAACCAGATGCATGAGCAGGAGGTGGTGCAGGGGTTGTCGAGGAATCTGGCACAACACATTGCCAATGATACGGTGCTGATGAACACTCAGGGCCTGATGCCGGACGCGGTACGCAACCTGTTCAACCAGCTGATGCTGGTGAACCCCAGCGTCGAGGTGTACCTGCTGGACCCTGCAGGCCGAATTGTTGGCAGCGCAGCGCCCGAAGGGCGGATTCGCCGACAGCAGGTGGACCTGGCACCCATCCAGCGCCTGCTCAATGGCGCTGCCCTGCCGATACTCGGCGACGACCCGCGCAGCACCGAAGCGCGCAAGGTGTTCAGCGCGGCGCCACTAAAAGTCGATGGCAGGCCGGCAGGCTATCTCTATGTGGTGCTGCTCGGCGAAGAACACGACCGTTTTGCCGAAAAAGGCGCAACCAGCGCTGCATTGAACACGGCCTTGTGGTCGATCGGGCTGGTGGCGTTGTTATGCCTGATCGCCGGTCTCACGGCCTTCTCGCTGATCACCCGGCCCTTGAGGCGCCTGACGGGCAATGTCAGCCAGTTCGACATCGATGGCATAGCGCCCACACCTGCGACTCAGGTAGAAAAGGCCGTCAGCCATGACGAGATCGCCACACTCGATGCCGCCTTCCGCCAGATGCAGGCGCGTCTGAGTGACCAATGGCGTTCACTGACTCGCCAGGACCAGGAGCGACGCGAGTTGGTGGCGAACATTTCCCACGACCTGCGCACGCCCTTGGCGTCGCTGCATGGTTATCTGGAAACCCTGTCCCTGAAGGACGCGACCTTGTCCGTTGCCGACCGTCGTCGTTACCTGGGCATCGCCCTCGATCAAAGCCGCAAGGTTGGTGGTCTGGCGCAGTCGCTGCTGGAACTGGTGCGGTTGGAGCATGGGTTTGTGCAGCCCGTGCTGGAACGTTTTTCCCTGACCGACCTGGTGCAGGACATTTTCCAGAAATTCGAACTGACTGCCGAAGCGCGCCAGGTGCAGCTCAAGGCTTGCTTTGCACCCACGGTGTCCGGGGTGTTCGCCGACCTGGGGCTGATCGAGCGGGTACTGACCAACCTGTTCGATAACGCCCTGCGCCATACGCCAGTGGGCGGAGTCATCAGCATCCACCTGGTGCCGCAAGACCGGTTCGTCGAGATCACCGTCAGTGACAGCGGCCCGGGTATTGCTGCGCAGTTGCGCGAGGGGTTGTTTTTGCGCCCGTTCAACATCGGCGGCGCGCGGCGTGATGGGGGCTTGGGGTTGCGTATTGTGCAACGGATCCTGCAACTGCATGGCCGGGAAATTCGTTTGGTGGATGTGCCGGGGCAAGGGGCAACTTTGGTGTTTTCGTTGCCGGTGGATGAGGCAGTTGCGACGCAATTGGCAGTGCGCTCGATGAACCTGAACACACCGGGGCAGGCCTGACACACCGAGGCGCCTGCATCGCGGGCAAGCCTTGCTCCCACAGAGGATGTCCCACAGAGGATCTTGCTGGCTAGTCGGCGATTACGCCAGTCAGCTCACAACAGCAGCCGGATCAATCCCGATACCCCGGAGCCACCCGATCCAGCAATCGAATCAATGCGGCCCAAGCCAATTGCAGCGCGTCCGGGTCATTCAGCTCGCCCTCCTCCAGCGGCCGCCCCGGATCATTGAACTGACGTTCGGTGTGTGCGCACACTTCGGCTGAAGGCAAAATCACTTCACCCGCCGCTTGCGCCGCCAGCTGGATTTCGCAGGCTTTTTCCAGGTAGTACATGCGCAGGAATGCCTGGCTCACGGTCTCGCCCACTGTCAGCAGACCATGGTTGCGCAGCATCAGCACCGACTTGTCCCCCAGGTCCTGCACCAAACGCTGTTGCTCACTCATGTCCAGCGCCACGCCTTCATAGTCGTGGTAGGCCACCCGACCATAGAACTCCATGGAAATCTGGTTAACCGGCAGCAGCCCGCACTTCAACGCGGCGACCGCGCAACCAGCTTTGGTGTGGGTGTGCAGCACGCACTGGGCATCTTCCCGGGCGCCGTGAATGGCACTGTGAATGACAAAACCCGCCGGATTCACCGGGTAGGCACTGGCCTCCACCGCACGACCTTGAAGGTCGATTTTCACCAGGTTGGACGCCGTGATCTCATCGAACATCAAGCCGTAGGGATTGATCAGGAAATGATGCTCGGGGCCCGGAATGCGCACCGAGATATGGGTGAAAATCAGATCGGTCATGCGAAAGTGCGCGATCAGCCGGTAACAGGCGGCCAACTCCTCGCGTAAACGTTGTTCCACAGGGTTCATGTCGACACTTCCTCCGTCACCTTGCACGCTCAAGTCCTTGCCCCAACGCATCCCAACCGTCGAAGCCCCGACGAGCAATAAACACCAATCGCGACTCACTGGCCAGTGCTTCATCCAGGCAGACCGGGGAAATAGTCGCTGCTGAGCACGCTGCACGGTTACTATCCTCCCTCACTTTTCGACACGGACGCGTCAAGATGCTGAACGCCCTGCAAAACACCCCGCCGTGGGTCTACGCGCTGTTCGTGCTGCTCTGCTACCTCGGGATCAAGGCCCTCTCCCCCACGCGTGAGAGCAGAACGTCACTGTTGATCACGCCGCCGATCCTCCTCGCCTGGTCCCTGTATTCGCTGAACCTGTCACTGCATCCCGCATTATCGCTGGGCTTCTGGTTGGTGGCAGTACTGGTGGGCAGCGCCGCGGCATTGCTGATTTTCTCCAGCAAGGATGTCAGGCTGGATGCCAAGGGAACCGGGCTGATGCTGCCGGGGACCAGCAAGACCCTGGTGCTGTATCTGCTGCTCTTTGCCGTCAACTATTACTTCGGCTACGAGGCCGAGGTGCACCCGCAACTGTCGAAAACACTCCCAGTGATGTTGCTCAAGGCCTGTGCGTCGGGGATTGCCAGCGGATTGTTTTGCGGGCGTTCAATCAAGTTTTATCAGGTGTTCCGTTCACTGAAAATCCCACCGGCGACGAATCCGTGACAACGCGGCCCCGGTCCAATAGATTAGGCGGCCTGAAAAGGCCTTGGGCTTTCTCGCCTCATCCAAAGTTAAAGAAGTAGTGAAATTTCAATGTCCGATTCCAATACCGCTGAATCCGTAGTCACCTTGTCGTCCAAAGCGGAATACGAAAACTCCATCAATCTTTCACAGCATGTGCCCCAGGCCAAGACCATCGCCGAGATGGTCCTGGACTCGTTCCAGTCCACCCGTGAAAGCGATCAGATCCGCGAGCTGCGCGCCGCGATCCGCCAGGCTCACGACAGCTTCGACGACGACAAGGCTTACGAACTGATGGGCGAGCTCAAGCAGCTCAAGGACGCCGAAGCCGCCGACATCGCGGCACTCGAAGACCTCAGCAGCAAGTTCCCGATCAGTCGCATCCTGTCCAGCTTCAAAGACGACCCGGCCTTCCAGGAAATCGTCTACGGCCTCGCGCTGAAAGTGCTGAACCAGACACATCAGGCCATCAGCAACCCGAGCAGCAGCAAGGGCAAGACCGCTCGGGCGAAGAAAGAAGTCGAAGTGTTCACCATCAGCAAGGACGGCGTAAGCGTCACCCTGCCGCTGCGCACTCCGCGTTCGCGCCTGAACGTCGATCGCGAAGCCCTGGAGTTCCTCGGCTTCACTTTCATCGGTGAAGGTGATGAGGCAGAGCTGGAAAGCGAAACGTTCCTGGACAACAGCGGCACCGAACAGGCGGTCAACCGCAAGAACATCATTAGCGCGCTGCAGCAGCAGACCGCGTTTGATGGTTACAGCATCGCCGCGCAGTAACACGCCCTTCGCAACATTGATGCAGCGACACAGCGCCTGCCTCCACTAAGCCCCGCCCTCGTGCGGGGCTTTTTATTGCCTGCGAATCAGGCAAGTCCGCGACTACTGTTCCAGTATCGAAACAGCGCCAACACTTCCCTTAACCCTCGAGCACCATGGGTCCGCCTGCGGGGAGCGTAACTCACTGTCCAGCCCGGGACCTCAGTGGTGCAACTGCTGAGGCCCGTATGAACGCACTACCCCTGTACCGTCAGTTAGCCAATCACTACCTTGACGCGATCCGCAGCGGCACCCTGAAAAACGGCGAACGCTTTCCTTCCATCCGCCTGATGATGGAGAAACACGCCGTCAGCCTGTCGACTGCGGTGCAGGTGTGCCGGGAGCTGGAGGGCCAGGGCGTGCTGGAGGCGCGACCGCGCTCGGGCAACTACATTCGCCAGCCGGAACCCTTACCCCTGCCAAAGCCGCCGGCACCGCTGAATGCCGATGCGTATATCGGCATTCATCAGCAGGTGTCGTCGGTGCTCAAGGCCAGCCAGCGAGCGACGATCAAGGTCAATTTCGCCAACCCGTACTGCGCGCCGCAGCTCTACCCGCTGAAAATCCTCCAGGATCACATGGTCAAGGCATTACGTCAGGAGCCGCAACTGCTGGGCTCAACCGCCCCTACCAGCGGCAACCTCGCGCTGCGCAACATCCTCGCCCGCCGCGCGCTCACCAGCAAAACCCACCTGAGCGCCGAGCAGATCGTGATCACCAATGGTGCAACCGAGGCGCTCAACCTGGCCCTGCGCGCAGTCACCCAGCCGGGCGATACGGTTGCCGTCGAATCCCCGACTTTCCACGGCCTGCTGCAGATCCTCGAAAGCCTGAACTTGCGAGTGCGAGAAGTGCCGGCGACTGCGCACTGCGGGATCAATCTGTCTGCCCTGGAGCAATTGCTGCGCGGCCCCGAGTCGATCCAGGCCTTGATCGTAATGCCCAACCTGCAAAATCCACTGGGCAGCATCATGCCCGACTCGCACAAGGCGCGACTGGTGCAGCTGTGTGCCGAGCACGCTACGGTGCTAATCGAGGACGACACCTACGGCGACCTGGTGGATACCGAGCAACCCTTGTCCACGCTGAAGTACTGGGACCGCAGCGATAACCTGATCTATTGCGCCTCGCTGAACAAAACCCTGGCGCCGGGCATGCGCCTGGGCTGGATCAGTGCCGGCAGGTGGCACGACCGGGTGGAGATGCTCAAGCACAGTCAGTCGCGCGGCTGCGAAGCGCTGTCGCAGTTGGCGGTGAGTGCGTTCATGAAGACTCCGTCCTATGAACGCTACCTACGAAGGTTGAGGATAATTCTGACCCAGCAACGCCGGCAGATGCGCTTGGCAATCCTGCGCCACTTTCCCCAGGGCACCCGCGTGACCGAGCCTCGGGGTGGCACTCTGTTATGGGTGGAACTGCCCCCGGGGTATTCGGCGATGCGTTTGTTTCATGACGGGCTGAACGTGGGCATCCAGATTTTGCCTGGGGATATCTTTTCCAATGGGGCGGGGTTTGGGCACTGCCTCAGAATCGCGTGTGGCGCGCTGGTTACGCCGCGGATCGAGGAGGCGTTGGCGACTTTGGGCCAACTCCTGAAAAACCAGGCGTAGGCCGGCGATATATACGTGCCCTGTAGGAGCTGCCGAAGGCTGCGATCTTTTGATGTTTAAGATCAAAAGATCGCAGCCTTCGGCAGCTCCTACAGGGGGAGTTGTTTCAGGCCGGGTTTGGGTGCAGGCCCAGAGGCGTATTTCAGGTCGGAGTTTCGTGCAGGCAGATGATGTGCGGATCATCATTCCAATGCGCAAAACGCTCGGCTATCAGGGGATCGTGGCCGGGGATGACGTGATCCTCGCCGTCTGCCAGGCGCTCGATTTGGCTGAACGCTTCCAGCGACTGCGCCAGGTCATCGATGATCGGAAACGGACTGCGCTGACGAATGTTTACCCACAAATGCGCAGCGTCCGAAGCCAGCACGATCCACCCACGCCGGGTATGCACCCGCACTACCTGGCTGCCCGGCGTGTGTCCACCCACCGGATGCAGGGTCACGCCGGGAGCAACCTCAACCGTGCCTGTGTGCAGGCGCATCCGCCCCTCGAACAGCGGCGGCAGCGCCGACATCACGTCATCCACCTCGTAGGTTTTATTCACCGTGCGATGGGCCATTTTCGGCCCGGTGCAAAAGCGCAGTTCCGCCTCCTGCAGATGTACCGTGGCCTTGGGAAACAACCCCAGGTTACCGGCATGGTCCCAGTGCAGATGGGTCAGGATCAGGTTCTCCACCTGTGCCGGATCAATCCCCAGCTGGCGTAGGGATTCTTCCGGCAGGCGATACATCTGACGGTTGCGCCGATCCGCCGTGGCCGGCTGAAAACAGGTGTCCACCACTATCACCTGCTGCTCATTGCGAATCACCCAGAAGTAATAATCCAGGGGCATCGGCGCGTTCGGATCACCACAGCAGGCGTCGTAGAGGAAATTTTCCCGGGCCGTGCGCTGGGCATTGGCGCCGACTCGGATGGCGAACACTTGGTACTCGGGCACGGTCATGGGCAGCTCCTGATTCAGGCCACGGAGGCAGGCTTGAGCGTCGGTCGGAAGTCGAAATCGATTTGTTCGGTGATGCCCAGGTCCTCGGCCAGACGCTGGAGCCCGCTGTAGTCGCGCATGATCGTCGCGTTGCGGTTGCTCTCGCGGGTGTCGGCGATAATCAATGCCGCGTCCTCGACTCCCAATTGAGTCAGGATCGCTTCCCACATCGAGTAGTCCTGGGCGACAAATGCGCTCAGCGCCACCGACAAAGTGCGTGCGAAAAATTCCCGCTGGAGCGGCTGCATATTCGCGTACATGACCTTGGCCACCTCGGCCAGGACCTTGCTGTGGGCGTACTCGTCACGGTTGTGCAGCTCGGCCACACGCCGGTTTTGCGGCTGGATGCTCTGGTCGTCCGCCAGCAGGTCGAGATACGCGTTGACGCTGATTTCGGCCACCACCGCAAAAGTGATCGAGGCCAGATCCCGCTGCCACTGCTCCGGCAAATCTGCGCGCAGAGCCTGCAGCCGCAGGTAGGTGACTGACGGCGGTAAATCCAGTTCCTGGTCGAGGGCGCGATCGACCCTGGTGCGCTCGATAGCGCGCAGGTGCATCAACGTGTGGTAGTGCTCGTCGATCAACGTCTGCTGCATCGCCTCGCGAAAATGCCAGTCGTGCTTACCCAGGTATTGGCTGGCGATGACGCTTAGGGCAGGGTTTACCACATGCTCCTCTGCAGTGACGGTGCGCAGGTTGTAGCCAATCCAGCCCCAGGTCACCACGTTGCTCTTGAGTTCGTCACTCAGGGCCTGGAATTTCGGGTGATGGAAAAACGGCACCATGCACTCCGGGTAGTCCGGGCGCGCAGGGTCGAACGCTTCGCTGACCTGCAGTTTTTCCGGGGCACACACCGTGGCCCGTTTGGTCCACGCCTGGTTGAGCCGCACGATCAATTGATGATCGACCTTGGCGATCTCGATGGCTGTTTGCATAACGCGATACCTGTAGGACGCGTACCCGCCCAGGAGTACGCAAATTGAATGAACGGCGACGGAAAAATCAGGCCAGCCAATAGCGGGTCAGGTTACGCGCGGGGTCAGTGTATCGACTGCGGGCGTGGATCATGCGCCAGTTGTCCCAGATCAACATGCAGCCATCAGGAATCAACACCGGAGTGTTGTGCTCGATGAAATAGGCCTCCCCCAACACCGCGAACCGCGCCAGCGGCGAGGAGCTGTTCGCCACCAGCGACTGCTGCAGATCCTCCCTGGAAGGATTGACGTCGCCGTAGTGAAACTGGTTGTAGCTGAAGCGGAAGATGTCACCGTCTGCAGTCGGCGTCAGAATGTATTCCCTGACCCGACGTTGCGCGGCTTCCCCGGGCTTGGCCGTGGCGACAAACTCCACTGGCGTATCCACGAGCCACTGGTGCAAATGCGGCTCGGTTTGTTCCAGCATCGCCAGGAACTGGTAGCCATCGACCAGGCCGGTATGGCCGCCGCCACAGGTCGCCTGTTGATGGCAATGCAGTGCCAGGTAGCGTGGCGGCGGGCCATACACCGGCGCCTCGGTGTGCGGGCCGATGCCGTTCATGCTCTGTGAATACGGCAAGTCTTCATAGCCCGGCTTGCGCGTGATCGCGAACGCCATCTGGCCGTTGAACTGCGGGATGATCGGACCGAACTCCTGCAGTGTGCCGACCACGTCGTCGGCAAATTCCTCGGCAGTCAGCACGGTCCAGCCGCGTGCCGACAGCTCTTCGTGGCGGTGCCCCAGTGAAAAATCAGCTTTGAACGCAATCCCTTGATCAGACATGGCGAGATTCCTGGCAGTTATCCGGCGTTGACGGTTGAGGTGTAGGCGGCGATGAATTCGCGACAGGCGCTGGCCGGTCGGTAGCGCTGGTCGTCGATGCTGCGCACGGGGGTGATTTCGGCGGCGGTGCCTGTGAGAAAACACTCATCGAAATCGCCGAGCTCAGTAGGAAGAATCGTGCGCTCGACCACCTGATAATCCAGCGCCCCAGCCAGCTCGATAACGGTCTGGCGGGTGATGCCGTTGAGGAAACAATCGGGCAGCGGCGTGTGCAGCGTCCGGTCTTTGACGAAGAACACATTGGCGCTGGTGGCCTCCGCAACGTGGCCGCGCCAGTCGAGCATCAGCGCATCGTGATAGCCATTGTTTTCCGCATCGTGCTTGCTGAGTGTGGCGATCTGGTAATGCCCGGACGCCTTGGCCTCGAATGGGCTGCTGCTGGGTGGCGGCCGGCGCCATTCGGCGGTCTTCAAGCGAATGCCTTCCATGTGCCCCGCCGGGTCGAAGTAGCTCGGCCACTGCCAGCAGGCGATTGCCACGTGCACTCGATTGAAGCGGGCCGAGGTCGAGAT
This sequence comes from Pseudomonas sp. RIT-562, assembly GCF_026241895.1. Lineage (GTDB taxonomy): Bacteria > Pseudomonadota > Gammaproteobacteria > Pseudomonadales > Pseudomonadaceae > Aquipseudomonas > Aquipseudomonas mandelii_F. The sequence continues at coordinate 377,425 of NZ_JAPJIV010000002.1, forward strand.
CATTTCGCTGCCGCGCCATGCCACCGGCCGCAAATAACCGTCGACCACGTTATTGCGCAGCAGCAGTTCATGGCTGGCCGCTTCCAATTCGGCCAGCTCATAGGGCAGCTCGAAGTCCATCAACTGCGCCGAGCGATACAGGCGCTCGCTGTGTTCGCGCAGTTTAAAGATCTTGCCGTTGTAGACTCGCTCGCCTTCGTACACGGTGCTCGCGTAGTGCAAACCATGGGTCAACACATGCAGGCGCGCCTCGGACCACTCGACAAACTCGCCGTCGAGCCAGATAAAGCCTTCTCGCTGATCAAACGGAATGCCACTCATATCCCTATCTCCTGATGAATCGTCCTACGCCGTTTCGAGCAGGACCGGTATCAATTCGGGCCCTGTTAGCGGCTCGGTCTGAAAAAAGAAGCGCCGCTCACCGAAGGCCGGACGCAGGTCATCGAACCAGGTGGCGAGGGGATCGAAGCTCGCATGAAAGGTGCGCAGCACCCATTGCGGATCCCGGGCCTGAAGGAACTGCAGCACGAAGACTTTTTCCCCGGCCACAGTCTCGATGCCATTGATCAGCACCTTGCCGTAGAAGGTGCTCATTGAGGGACCGCGCACCGTACGGGCCAACCCGGACACGCTGCGATAGGCTGCCTGGAAGATCTCGAAAGCCCGGGCCAGCGGCATCGCGAAATAATGACGAGGGCCGGTGTCGCGCTCGACGAACATGTAATAAGGCACCGCGCCAAGTCGCACGCCTTCGGTCCAGAGTTCCACCCAATCGGCGGGGTTTTCGTTGATGTGGCGGATCACTGGCGCCTGCATGCGCAACACTGCGCCGGTGGAGCGAATGCGTTCTACAGCCTGGCGGGCGATGGCCTGGCGCAGCTCTACCGGGTGGTTGTAATGCCCCATCACCGAGAGGTGTTTGCCCGCCGCAACGATCCGTCGGAACAGCTCCAGCAACTCGGGGGCATCCTTGTCGCTGACAAACCTCTGCGGCCAGTACGCAACCGACTTGGTACCGATGCGGATGTTCTTGAGGTGCGGCAACTCCAGCAACGGCTCGATGTAACCGGCCAGCGAGCGAGTGTTCATGATCATCGGATCGCCGCCGGTGATCAGCACGTCAGTGACCTCGGTATGTACGCGCAAGTAGTTCACCAGCTCCTGGGACTCGCGGGCATTGAACTTGAGCTCCTCTTCACCGATGAACTGCGCCCAGCGAAAACAGAACGTGCAGTACGCGTGACAGGTCTGGCCTGCCCCGGGAAAAAACAGCACGGTTTCACGGTACTTGTGCTGGATGCCCGGCAGTATTTTGCCGTCGAGGCTGGCGCCGTTATGAGTCAACTGGCCGGCCGGATGGGGGTTCATGCGCAGCCAGATCGCCTCGATCCGGCGCTTGATGGCGGCGGCATCATCCTGCTCGATCAGGTGCTTGAGCGACGAATATTCCTCCGGCAACAGCATGTCCTTATGAGGAAAGGTCATGCGGAAAATCGGATCGTCGGGAATGTTGTCCCAGTCGATCAATGTTCCCAGAACGTATTCGTTGGTACGAAACGGCATCACCCGCGACACCACATTCATGGCTTCCTGCAAGCCGGGCGTGAGCCTGTGCCAGTACGGCGTCTCGCGGATGGTCCGGGCATTGTAAGGTTTGTATTTGTGCAGCTCCGACATTCCCTGCATGGCAGCGCTCCCGATGAATTCCTGGCGAATTACTGGACGACCGGCGCTACACGCTCGATGTCCATCCACCCCCGCACGCTGTCGCGATCCCATTGCCGGCGAACATAGGCGGCCAGTCGCGCGGGCACATGATCGCCATTGGCAAGCAGGCGGTTGAGCATGATTGCCAGGTCGGTATCGGCGATGCTCCAGTCTCCGAACAGGTGATCGGCGCCGCCCTTGAGCAGGCGGTCGGCGACAAAAAACAAACGATCCACGGCCACCAGGGCCTCGTCGGACAAAGGCATTTCTTTTTTGCCGAAGTAGATCAGATCCGCCGGACGCTCCCGGCGAATGATCAACAGGTCACTGCGTAACCAGGCCTGGAGCTGGCGGGCCCGGGCGCGCAGCCGGATGTCGGTGGGCAACAGCTTGCGGGTTTCAGTTGCGATATCGTCCAGATATTCGGCAATGGCCGAGGACTCTGAAAGAGCGAAGTCCTGGTGAACCAGAGTGGGTATCTTGCAAGTCATCGACAGGTTTTGATAATCCGCCTGATAGTTCTCTCGGGCTTTTAAATCAATTGTCACAAGGTCAAACGGAAGTTGTTTTTCTTTCAACGCGACAAATGCCGACATGGCAAATGCGCTGACAAAATCCGCCCCCACGTACAACTTTAACTGTGAACTTTCCATAGATCGCTCCCTTGCTCAAAGACTATTAATCCGTCGCACTGGAATCGATCGTAGATAGTTGCCCGCAGGCTGAACAGATACAGAAATTATCTGTTTATACGGATACAGAGACGCATAGATTGGAGGAGCAGAAATAAAAAAAGGGAGTCGGCTAATGCGGACTCTCGGAAGGACAGCAACAAGAGAATGACTGGCGGCGCGGACTCAGGTAACAGCGTTCTCCATACTGGAAAGCAACGCCAATTGCGGCATGTTGCTCATGTTGAGCATGGCCATCGGCTCGCTGGCGCTGGTGTTGACGAAGCCATGCCGGGTCCAGGCGGGCACCAGCAATACGTCGCCAGCACTGGCGCGCACCGCTTCGCCTTCACCCATTGTCAGCAAGCCGCTGCCGGCCTGTATGACAAACAGATGCCACCAGCCGTGAGCGTGCCCATTCAACACAGCCCCAGGTTTCAACCATTGCATGGACACCGCCACTCCCGGTGTCAATTTGCAGCCTTCGAGGCTGTTGTCGTGGGCCAGTGCGACTATATCAACTTCGCTGGCCGCGAGACTTTCGCGCATTGCTGCAAGTTCATCATGAGTCCAAACTCGCGCACTCAGCGGCGGCTGATTTAAACTCTGGCGAAACTCGTCATATGAAAAAAACGCACCTTGAACATTATTCATCCGCGAATTCCAACTTATACATCGACGTCATTCACCGAACCATAGGTCAACCCATCAACACTGTAAAGCCGACAACCGACACTCATAATGCCGAAGGCCGCAACGCTGCGATCATGTCCACTTCCACCGCCGCATTTTTTGGCAACTGATAAACACCGACCGTGGTTCTCGTATGTTTCCCAGCATCCCCCAGCACATGGCTGAAAACATCCGATGCACCATTGGCCACTTCACTCAGGTCGACAAAGTCGGCAGTGGATTTCACATAAACCGTGACCCGCACCAGCGACTTGATCTTATCCAGCGAACCGATGGCATCGACTATCAACGCCAGCCCGCGCATGGCACTGATGCTGGCGGCTGCCTGGGCATCACTCAGGCTGAGCTCCAGGCCAACCCGGCCTGGGTATTGGATCTTGCCGTTCATGCGCGGCACCATGCCGCTGATGTACAGCTCATCATGGTGCCGTACCAACGGCGCGTAGTGGCCGCCAGCGGTGTTCTCGCCGTAGATGTCGTAACCCAGCTCCTTGGCGAGGATGAGGAAGCGCTCATCGCAGGTAGTGTGTTCAAACATGGGGATATAACCTCTCAATCAATTCGAATTCATCCCACCGCTCTAGCGGGGGGCGCCAGGCAGGCGACTTCCATGCGGGCCTCGACCGCTTCGGCCAGACGCAACAAGTCACTGGCAAGTTGTTCGTAGTCTTTGTTGAACAAAACGATGTGGCCGATAAACGAGGTGTTGTCCTTGACCAGCGCCGTCACCGAGTCGCCGATGCGTCGCTCATACACGGCCTCCACCAACTCGATATCGAGCATCCGCGCTACTACCGCTATATCGGGCAGGTCACGCAACAGGCCACCGGCGGGTGCCCTGAGCAGGCGAATGCCGCAGTAACCCCGGGCGACCGGATCCTGGTGCTCGCACTGCCCCTCGACTGCCCACCTGACCCAGCGTTCCCAAGGGTCGAAGTCGACAAAGGCAATCCGCGCCAGGTCCCAGATGTGCATGCCGCCAGGGCGCATATTGGTTTCCACTGCCGAGGTCAGGTCGCCCCCGCGCAGGAAGATTTCGTTGTGGTAGGCACCGTTTTCCAGTGAGACCAGCCCCGCCATGTGCCGACCGGCCGCTGACAGCCGAGCCTGGGTATCAGTTGGCAGAGGCGCCGGCACCACTTGCTGGATCTCGGCCCGGAAGGCGCCTTCGGTGGTGGTTTTCTCGGTCACCCAGGTGCTGCCGGCGACGTAGTCCCAGCTGTATTCCCGAGCATCACGAATCAATTCTTCCAACACGATGCCGCCGCTGCGATAAGGCTTGAGTGCCTGCCACGCCTCGTCGCATTCGGACGGGTGATGAATCACCCGGCAGCCTCGGCTTGCACCTTCGCAAGCCGGCTTGATGAATGCCCTGCCACCCAGTTCGACAACCCGCTGGCGCAGCTCGGCCAGGCTCTCGACACGGGTCGAAAAGACCGGTCGGTAATCTTCGGGTGCGCTACTTGTGGTGGCTTCGAGCTTGCGGAAGATCTGCTTGTCCAGTCCCGCCCGCGCTTCGCCCGGAGTAATTCCCGGCAGGCCGTAATGAGTGGCCAGGGCCGCGCCGAGCAACACGCCGCGATCGGAAAACGGCAGCACGCCGATCAGTTTCCAGCGGTCGACTGCCAGGCAGCCAACCACCAGTTCCAGGGAATCGGTCACATCCTCGGGCGCCAGTGAGGCGCTGCAAACGTGGTCCGCTACCTGGTCGTCATCGGGCGCAATACGCTCGACCACCAGCATCAGCCTCGCGTTGTAGAGCGTCTTGCAGAGGTCGCGCAGCTTCTGGATATCGTGAACCCGGTTGCCGTTGTACCCGACCACTACTACGCATGACGTCGTCTTCATGAAACCTCCGACCTGTGAAGCAAAAAAACGCTACCGCGATGGCGCATCCCTGCGGGCTCAATCATGTAGAGAAGTGATGGAATTGCGGTTGAGCCAATACCACGCCAGGATCCCGCCCGCGCCTATGGCGGCCAGCAGCAATGCGTTATAGGGCGCCGGGACAACCCGCATGATCAGTACCGTGAGCCCGGCGCCGACGCCCAGGGACACTTCCTTGACGAACATGTTGTTCTGCTTGACCGAGAAGTAATCGAGGTAGCTGAAGGCGCATTCGGCGATGGACAGCAAGGCCACCCAGATCAGCGCACCGAGCAGGGTTTCCACATGAAATGCCGCCGGCGACGAGAGCACCGCGAAGCCTGCGACGATGATCCCGATGACCGCGAGCACTTTGAAGCGTCCGGTGCGTTCGATGAGTTTCATCACCGGCACCTGGGCAAACACCACCACGGCGCTGTTGAGGATCAGCATCAGGCCGTACCAGGCGGGCAACTCGCCGGTTTCGAGCAGGATCGCTTGTGGAAGAATCGAAAACACGCCGAACAGCTTGATGCCCATGATGATGCCGGCGATCGCCCACGGCAGTTTGTTGCGCCAGCCGCTGCCGTCCCGCGTGGCCGCACTGGCTACGGGCGCCTGGGTGGTGAAGGTCGCTCCCATGGCAATCGGCAGGCACAGCAGGACAAAGCTGGCGGCGCCGAGAAAGAACATGGTTGGGGTCAGGAGCGGCGACAGCAGGATCAACCCGGCCAGCAGGCTGCCCATGTTCATCGCCACCCGGTTGTAGGCTGCGCCCTCCTTGGTCTGGGCCGCCTCGCTCTTGATCAGGTACCCGGCGATCGCGATGCCATAGGCAAACAGCGCCGCAGCAAACATCACCATGCCCTGGTTGCTGGTGACCGCCAGCAGCACCAACCCAAGGGCGGCGCAGAGCAAGGTGACGCTCAGCGAACGACGGCCGAGTACCAGCAACGTCAAGGGCAGCAGCAATAACAACGCCCGATAACCCAGGGCCAGAATACTGTTGGTGGCGGTGTCGAGCCAGACGTTGGCCTTGCCCAGCACGGCAAACAGCGACACGGCGGTAATGATCCGGATCGTGAACAGACGGATGTTGGTCACCGGTTTGGCGATGGCTACCGTTGTCTCGACACTCATGCAACACCTCTGGAACCAAGTGATTGTGCGAGCGAAAAACGCTGACAATCAGGAAAGACTGTAAGGTGATGGTAGAGAGAGACACTTGTCTTGATCAGAGCAAGTTCGTATAGAATCGAACGAAGTTTACTGCCGGAGAGACCAGTAAAATGCAGGTTCAGCGCGCAGTCATCGCCGCCATCGAGTTCCAGCCCGGCGTACCGCTGGTGCAGCAGATCGTCGATCAGCTGTCGGTGGCGATCAACCAGGGCGGCCTGCCCCATGGCTCCCGCCTGCCGCCGATTCGCGAGCTATCGGACCTGATGAATGTGGGCAAGTCGACCGTGGTCGATGCCCTGGATCGCTTGCGGGCCAAGGGCCTGGTGGTTTCCCGCCAGGGTTCGGGGCATTTCGTGCACCGCTCCAGCGCTACGCCCAAGCCCGATGCCGGCCCGGACCTGCTACCCCAGGACACGCTCAGCGTAGTCCGCCGCGCAGTGCTGCAGGACAACGGCGCACTGCGCCCTGGCGCGGGCTTTTTACCGTCTTCGTGGCTTCCGGCGGATGAATTGCTCAAGGCCGTGCGCGGAACCTTGCGCGCCGCATCCCTGCGCATGGGCGAGTACGGCGTGGCTGCCGGCTATCCGCCATTGCGCGAGGCGTTGCGAGTCAAGCTGGCAGCCATCGGCATCGAGGTGCCGGTGGAACAGATCGTCACCACGGCCAATACCGTGCAGGCCATCGACATGCTGATGCGCCTGCTGATCAAACCCGGCGACACGGTGCTGCTGGATGATCCGTGCTACTTCACCATGCACACCAATCTGGCCTTGCATGGGGCCAAGGTAGTCACCATCCACCGGGGTGTCGACGGCATGGACCTGGAAGCTTTCGAGCAAACAGTGATTGCCCACCGGCCCGTGCTCTACATGACCAACAACAGCCTGCACAACCCCACCGGACACTCGTTCTCGCCAGCCCAGGTTTATCGCCTGCTGGAGCTGAGCCACCGTTATGGTTTCCACATCGTCGAAGACGATCTGTATTGCGACCTGCAACAACGCAGCACCCCTCGCCTGGCAGCGGGTGGGCTGGAAAACGTCAGCTACGTGTCCGGCTTCTCCAAGACCCTGACGGCCAACAGTCGCGTCAGCTACGCGGTGCTCGCGCCGCAACTGGCAGCGCGAATGATCGGACTCAAGATGGCCGCTGGCGGCATGACCTCGGAGCTGGCCGAGCAGATCATCTGCACCATGCTCAGCGATGGCAGCTACGCCAAACACACCCGCCGCACCGTGGACCGGCTCTACGAGTCGAGCAGCCGGGTGACCGGCTGGCTGCAAGAGGCTGGCTGCTCGGTGTCATCGTTGCCGCACGAAGGGCTGTTCATCTGGACCCGATTGCCCGACGGGTACCACGCCGAAACCCTGGCCCGCAAAGGCCTGGAAATCGACCTGGTCCTGGCCCCGGGCACCCTGCTGAGCAAGGCCCCGGATGCCAGCCAATATTTACGCTTCAACGTTGCCCATAGCGATAACAGCCAGGTGCGGGAGCGGTTCTTTCGATTGCTGGATACAGTGCAGAAATAGCTGACCACCGCCCTCCCGGTAGGAGCTGCCGCAGGCTGCGATCTTCTGGTTTCCGCGATTTCTCTTCACCCCAAAAAGATCAAAAGATCGCAGCCTACGGCAGCTCCTACAGGGGATCGGCAATAAAAAACCCCGCACATCTCTCGAAGGCGGGGTTTTTCCTACAGCATCCGACGCTTAAGGCGCGTACGTCAGCAACAGCTCGGAGGGCACTTTGAAGTCCAGGGACATCATCACGCTCAACGCCGTAATGGTGAAGATCGAGAACACGAACAGCTTGCGTGCCCAGACCGTGTCATCCACTGCCTTGTAGCCGGTCCAGGCCATATACAACCAGTACATGCCCATGGCCGCGGCGACGGCGAGGTAGCTCATGCCGGCGTAGCCACTGAAGGTCAGCATCAAGGTCGCCACGAGGAACGCCAGGATGTAGAGCAGGATGTGCTTCTTCGCCACTTTGATCCCGCGCTTCACTGGCAGCACCGGAATCGACGCAGCCAGGTAATCGTTGAAGCGGAAGATCGCGATGGCATAGGAATGCGGCATCTGCCACAGGCTGAACATCACCAGCAGCGTCAGCGCGGCCATGTCGAAGCTGTTGCTCACGGCTACGTAGCCGATCACCGGAGGCATGGCGCCCGACAGACTGCCCACCAGCGTGCCGTGAACCGACTTGCGCTTGAGGTACAGGCTGTAGAAACCGACGTAGATGACAAAGCCGATCACCGCAAACAGCGCAGCGAGCGGGTTGGCCACCTTGTACAACAAGGCAACGCCGGCGACACCCAGGACAGTCGCGTAGATCAGTGCCAGTTTCAGGGAGATCAAGCCCTGCACCAGCACCCGATTCTTGGTGCGTTCCATCTTCAGGTCGATGTCGCGGTCGATGCAGTTGTTGAACACGCAACCGGAAGCGACAACCAGGGACGTGCCGATCATGGCGGCCAGGAAGATGGCCAGATCGACATGCCCTTTCGAGGCCAGGAAAAATCCGCCTGCCACTGAAAGCACGTTACCGAAAATGATCCCCGGTTTGGTGATTTGGATAAAGTGCTTCAAGGACATCCGGATTTACCTCAGTGCGCCATCATGTTGGTGTGGATGCTGAACATGATCCACAACGACAGGCCAACCAGCAGGACGATCACGATCGCAGCGAACACAAACGCAATGACGTTGTTACGCTGGGCGGCCGAGCGGTCCAGGTGGAGGAAGTACACCAGGTGCACCAGCACCTGGACGACTGCGAAGATCAGTACGATCCACAGGGTCATGGCTTTCGGCAGCGACGGGTACATCACCAGGCCGAATGGAATGACGGTCAGGATCACCGACAGAATGAAACCGATAGCGTAGGACTTGACGCTGCCGTGGCCGGCGTCGTGGCTATCGTGGGAATGAGCGTTAGCCATTTACATAGTCCCCATCAGATAAACAACGGTGAATACGCAGATCCACACCACGTCCAGGAAGTGCCAGAACAGGCTCAGGCAGCTCAGACGAGTCTTGTTGGTCGCCGTCAGGCCGTTTTTCTGCACCTGGTACATCATGATCGCCATCCAGATCAGACCGCTGGTCACGTGCAGACCGTGGGTGCCGACCAGGGTGAAGAACCCGGACAGGAAGCCGCTGCGGCTAGGGCCGTAGCCTTCGGAAATCAACAGGTGGAACTCGTTGATCTCCATGGCGATAAAGCCGGCGCCCAGCAGGAAGGTCATGGCCAGCCAGCCCAGGACCTGAGTCTTCTTGCCCTTGAACAACGCCAGCATGGCGAAGCCGTAGGTGATCGAGCTGAACAGCAGCAGAGCGGTTTCGCCCAGTACGTACGGCAGCTCGAAAATGTCGGCGCCCGATGGGCCACCGGCTACGTTGTTAACCAGTACCGCGTACACCGCGAAGATCGACGCAAACAGGATGCAGTCGGTCATCAGGTAGAGCCAGAAACCGAATACGGTCATCTCGCCCGAGTCGTGGTGATGGTCATCGTGCCCATGTCCATCGACATGGGTGTGTCCAGCATTGGTCACTAAGTTCGACATGGTTTAAGCCTGTTCCAACGAGGTTTCAACACGGGTGGCGTTGGCTGGGATTTTCCCGGCCGCTACCAGACGTTTGTGCTGCTCGGCTTCGATGCGCTCGATGACATCCACCGGCACCATGTAGCCCTGATCGTCACGGGCGGCATGGATAGTGAAGTACACCACGGTGCCAACCAGACCAACGATTGCCAGCCACCAGATGTGCCAGATCATCGCGAAACCGAACACGGTCAACAGAGCACCCATGACCACACCGGTAGCGGTGTTGTTTGGCATGTGGATCGGCTCGTACTTGGCCGGAGCCTGGTACGCGGTGCCGTTTTCCTTGGCTTCGGTGAACGGGTCGATGGTTTCTGCTTTCGGCAGGACCGCGAAGTTGTAGAACGGAGGTGGCGACGAGGTCGACCATTCCAGGGTATGGGCATTCCACGGGTCACCGTGTTCGCACATGTTTTCCGGCTTGTTGCGGTCACGCACACTGACGTACAGCTGGATCAGCTGGCAGGCGATGCCGACAGCGATCATCACCGCACCGAACATGGCGACGTACAGGTACGGCACCCACTCAGGGTTGGTGGTGGCGTTCAGACGACGGGTCATGCCCATGAAGCCCAGTACGTAGAGCGGCATGAATGCGACGAAGAAGCCGGTGATCCAGAACCAGAACGCGGCCTTGCCCCAACCTTCGTGCAGCTTGAAGCCGAACGCTTTCGGGAAGTAGAACGCGAAGCCTGCGATGTAGCCAAATACCGCGCCGCCGATGATCACGTTGTGGAAGTGAGCGATCACGAACAGGCTGTTGTGCAGGACGAAGTCAGCACCCGGGATGGCCAGCAGTACGCCGGTCATGCCGCCGATAGCGAAGGTCACCATGAAGCCCAGGGTCCACAGAACCTGGCTGGTGAAACGCAGACGGCCTTGGTAGATGGTGAACAGCCAGTTGAATAGCTTCACCCCCGTCGGGATCGAGATCAGCATCGTCGCCAGGCCGAAGAAGGCGTTGACGCTCGCCCCCGAACCCATGGTGAAGAAGTGGTGCAGCCAGACCATGAAGCCCAGGATCGAGATCGCGCCCGATGCGTAGACCATCGAGTGGTGACCGAACAGACGCTTGCCGGTGAAGGTCGAGATGACTTCGGAGAAGATCCCGAACGCCGGCAGAATCAGGATGTAAACCTCGGGGTGACCCCAGGCCCAGAACAGGTTGACGTACATCATCGGATTGCCACCAAGTTCATTGGTGAAAATGTGGAAATCCATGTAACGGTCAAGCGTCAGCAGTGCCAGGGTAGCGGTCAGGATCGGGAACGAAGCCACGATCAGGACGTTGGCCCAGGTGCAGGTCCAGGTGAAGATCGGCATGTCCATCAGCTTCATGCCCGGGGTACGCATTTTCAGCACGGTGGCCAGGAAGTTGACCCCCGTTAGCGTCGTACCTAACCCGGATAGCTGTAGCGCCCAGATGTAGTAGTCCATCCCTACGCCAGGACTGTATTGCAGGCCCGACAGCGGTGGATAGGCAACCCAGCCGGTCTTGGCGAATTCGCCGACGCCCAGGGACAGGTTGATCAGCACTACGCCGGATACCAGCAGCCAGAAGCTCAGGGAGTTCAGGAACGGGTAGGCAACGTCACGCGCGCCGATCTGCAGCGGCACTGCAAGGTTCATCAGGCCGGTGAAGAATGGCATCGCCATGAAGATGATCATGATCACACCGTGAGCGGTGAAGATCTGGTCATAGTGTTCAGGTGGCAGGTAGCCAGGTGAACCCTCGGTGGCCATGGCCAGCTGGGTACGCATCATGATGGCGTCGGCAAAACCGCGCAGCAGCATGACCATGGCGACGATGATGTACATCACGCCGATTTTCTTGTGGTCGACCGAGGTCAACCACTCGGTCCACAAGTAGGTCCACTTCTTGAAGTAGGTGATTGCAGCGAACAGCGCCAGACCACCGAGCGCGATCATGGCGATGGTAATCATCACGATCGGTTCGTGGAACGGGACCGCTTCCCAACTTAATTTACCAAACATCGTTTACTCCTCTGCCCCGGCAGCTGAATGCGAACTCATGTCCATCCCTTCCATATGGGCCACTTCTTTCTCTTTCTTCTCGTGGTGCATCGGCTTGCCCGGTTTCATGCCTTCGTACTTGTCGACGATGAACTGGAACAGGTTCGGCGTAACCGAGGAGTAGAGCTCGACTGGGTTGTTCTGGCTTGGTTTGGTAAGGGCTTCGTATTCAGCTTTTTCCAGCTGTTTAGGTGCCTTTTTGACTTCACTTACCCAGGCGTCGAAATTCTCCTGGGAAGTCGAGATCGCTTTGAATTTCATGCCGGTGAAACCTGCGCCGCTGTAGTTGGCAGAGATGCCTTCCATTTCAGCGTCACGGTTGGCAATCAGGTGCAACTTGGTCTGCATGCCGGCCATCGCGTAGATCTGGCCGCCCAGGCCCGGAATGAAGAACGAGTTCATTACCGAGTCCGAAGTCACTTTGAAGTTGACCGGGGTATTCGTCGGGAACACGATCTTGTTGACCGTGGCGATGCCCTGTTCTGGATAGATGAACACCCACTTCCAGTCCAGCGACACCACTTCGATGGTGATCGGCTTGACGTCGGATTCCAGCGGACGATACGGGTCAAGTTCGTGGGTCGACACGTAAGTGACGTAACCCAGCGCAATGATGATCAGTACTGGAACGGCCCACACCGCGATTTCGATCTTGGTGGAGTGCGACCACTTCGGCGTGTACACGGCGTCCGTGTTGGTCGCGCGGTATTTCCAGGCGAACAGGAAGGTCATGACGATGACCGGAACCACGACCAACAGCATCAGCAACGTTGCGGTGATGATCAGGTTTCGCTGCTCCAGGCCCACCTGGCCCGTTGGATTGAGCAAGGTCATGTTGCAGCCTGACAGCAGCAACGTGCCGATCAGCGGCAATAAGCCTAGTAGTCTGGGGTACCTGTTTTTACTCATCTCACGACCTCTAAAGCAGCTTGCGCAATGCAGTTGGGTTTTGATCGCCAACACTTCACCCTGCCAAGGGTTGGCATTTTCTTGGATTGAATAAGGGCTGCCCGTCGCGCGTCAGACGCTGTTCGACAAATCCTGGGCCAGCGGTGAGTTCTTATTCGAATTCGTGGTCAAAGGCCTTGTTACAGACCAATTCCATTTGGTGCGGATAATTGGAAGGCACCGACACCTGGGGAGTCGCATGAAGCGGTGAAGCTTCTCGACACCCTGTTCTGCTCTGGGGTGAGCAGTGCCGGGAATTCAGTGGTGGCGATTGTAGATATGTAACGTTTTATAAACCATGTCTCATCCCGAAATAATTTTTATCCATTCCAGCAACAATCATTCACGGTTTTCGCAAAAGTGCGCCATGGTATCGAAAATAATTCTCAACAAAAACACCAAAAATAGTAGGTCTACCGGGCGCAGTTCAGACAGTATCGAAGGCCCTTCAGCCTCGCGCCACCTCGCCGTAGCCCCTATATGACAAGGGCTCCGGCAAATCGCCGGGGCCTGTTAAAACTGCCTGTTCGAGGTTTTTCGGCTGCGCAGCGCTTACCCGAAAACCAGGCCAATTCGATCGTGCAGAACTGCGCCAATCAGCCATCCTGAAACGCCTTGCGACATCAGCGCTGTGACAACATGTCGCACACCTGTCGCACCCTTGACTGTCACACATCACGCTCTTTTTACTTCTGGAGTGAAACAGGCTTTTACCCACAAAAAATGCCCCGGACCTCTCACGAAGGACCGGGGCATTTTTGTCAGGACGATTGTCGAGGCGATTACACCTCAGCCCAGCGCTTTGCGATTACGCACAGTTAGCAACGGCACCAGAACCACGATCAGCACAAATGCCACCAGTGCCCACTGGGCCAGGGAAAGGCCCAGGATCGGTGGGTACGGAGTGGAACAGAAACCGTCGACCTGGAACCCCAGCGGGAAGACCTTCGCCAGCGGCAGGCCATCGACAATCGGCTGCAGCACATCAATGCCGCAGCTGACCGCCGGGTAGAACTGGGTGTAGACGTGATGGCCGGCCACTGCGACACCGGCCAGCGCGCAGATCACCACCAGGGTTTCGAGGACGGTGATGCTGCGACGGGTGCGCATTGCCGCGCCGATAAAGGCAAACACCGCGATCAGCAACAATGCATAACGTTGCAGGATGCATAGCGGGCAAGGCGCCTCGCCCAGGACGATTTGCATGTACAACGCGCCGCCGATCAGCGCCAGGCAGATGATACCCAGCAACACCAGGTAGCGCCGCTCACGGCCCAACCGCATCGTTTCCTCGCTCATTGCATTTCCCTTCTGAATATCGATTGACCGGAAGTCTACACGCTGGCCCCGGGCTTGGAGAGCCCGAGGTGCGCTGAATAGATGTCGGGGAATAAACGACAGGGCGGTTAAGAAGGGATTAACTTGGGGCAGTTTCCAGATTTTTTGGACTGGCCACTGGCCTCTTCGCGAACAAGCCCGCTCCCACAGCTAGAACGCATTCCAAACTGTGGGAGCGGGCTTGCTCGGGAAAGCGGTTGATCAGTCGCCGTAGATATCCGACTTGAAGTACTTCTCGGAGATCTTCAGGTATTCGCCATTGGCGCGAATGCCGTCTATTGCGCTATTGAGCTCGCTGACCAGCTCGGTGTTGCCCTTGCGCACCGCAATCCCGGCGCCCTCGCCGACGTATTTCGGGTCCTTGAGTTCAGGACCGACGAACGCATAGCCTTTGCCGCGGGGCATCGACAGGAAGTCATTCAGCGGAATGGTGTCGGCGAAGATGGCGTCAAGGCGACCGGCTGCCAAGTCCATGTAGATCTCTTCGTTATTGCTGTAACGCTTGACGTTGACACCCTTGGGCTCGAACACCTCAGTGGCGTAGCGGTCAGTGGTGGTGGCGCGCTGCACGCCGACGTTCTTGCCCTTGAGGCTGGCGTATTGGTCATCCACCACCGCGCCGTCTTTCATCACCAGACGCGATGAAGTGAAGTAGTACTTGTGGGTGAAATCCACCGACTTCTTGCGGTCTTCGTTGATGGTCATGGACGACAGGGCCATGTCGATTTTCTTCACTTTCAGCGAAGGAATCAGCCCGTCGAACTCACCTTCGACCCACACACACTTGACCTTCATCTGCGCGCACAGGGCGTTGCCGATGTCGTAGTCGAAACCGACGATCTCACCCTTGTCAGTCTTGGAGGCAAACGGTGGGTAAGCTGCTTCGATGCCGATGCGCAAGGTTTTCTCGGCGGCGAACACAGAGCTGCACGCCAACAGGCTCAGGGCCAGACCGGTGATGAGGGGGAATTGCTTCATATTCGTTCTCTCGCGGGTTGTTGTTGGTTTGGCAAGACAGAAGAACAAGCTGGAACAGGGGACGGCCTTTTTTGTACTTATAATTCCATACTGGACTTTTGTGTACTGGTCGTCAATCGGGCGATCGGCCGGTGGTCGGGAGACCCTGGGGTGAGACTGGAGGCCTTATCGCGAGCAGGCTCACTCCTACAGGGGATCTTCGTCGGACATGAAGATCCTCTGTAGGAGTGAGCCTGCTCGCGATGGCATAACTGAGAGAAATGAAGACCAACTACTTCCAGCGATCCGCCGCCGCATGATCACTGTCGCGCCCTTCCACCCAACGTGGCCCGTCGCTGGTGTTTTCCTTCTTCCAGAACGGCGCACGGGTTTTCAGGTAGTCCATGACGAAGGCGCAGGCGTCGAATGCCGCCTGGCGATGGGCGCTGGCGGCGCCGACAAAGACGATCGGCTCACCCGGTTCAAGGGCGCCAATGCGGTGCAGCACTTCCAACTTGAGCAGCGGCCAGCGCTGTTCGGCCTCCAGAGCAATCTTGCCCAGGGCCTTTTCAGTCATGCCTGGATAATGCTCAAGAAACATCCCGGCCACGTCGAGCCCGTCATTGAAGTCGCGCACGTAGCCGACAAAACTCACCACCGCTCCCACGCCGACGTTGGCAGCGTGCATGGCATTGAGTTCAGCGCCCGGGTCGAACGCCGTGGACTGCACGCGAATCGCCATGTTCAGCCCCCGGTCACGGTCGGAAAGAACGCGACTTCATCGCCATCACTTACCGGCTCATCGAGCTGGCAGAGGTCTTCGTTGCGGGCGCACATCAGGTTCTGCTCCGTCAGCACCACAGCGCCGTCGCGCCGGGCCAGCAACTCGCGCACATCGTCGACAGTGGCGAAATCACCCGAGACCTGCATGGAATCGACCCCCATCGCTTCACGATAACGGGCGAAAAACTTCACAGTGATGTTCATAGCGGCTCCGCCTGGAAATGCCCGCTCTTGCCGCCGACTTTCTCCAACAAACGCACGCTTTCGATGACCATGCCGCGGTCCACCGCCTTGCACATGTCATAGATAGTCAGAGCGGCAACGCTGGCTGCGGTCAGCGCTTCCATTTCCACCCCTGTCTGCCCGGACAACTTGCAGCGCGCGACGATGCGCACGCTGTCGTCGCCTTCGGCACTGAGCTCGACCTTGACGCCGGTGAGCATCAGCGGATGGCACAGTGGAATCAGATCGCTGGTCTTTTTCGCCGCCTGAATGCCGGCAATCCGTGCCACGGCAAACACATCACCCTTGGGATGACCGCCGCTGACGATCATCTGCAGCGTTTCGGGCAGCATGCGCACCAGCGCCTGGGCCGTAGCTTCGCGGAAGGTCACGGCTTTTTCGGTGACGTCGACCATGTTGGCGCGACCTTGGGAATCGAGATGAGTCAGCACGGGGTTACTCCTGATCAGGAGTGGCGATTGTAAACCTGCGGGTCAATTTTTCGCGAGTGTGATTACAGCCACAGCGCAAATCCCCTGTAGGAGCGAGCCTGCTCGCGATAGCGGTAATTCAGTCAAAATTGATATTGCTTGTCAGACCGCTATCGCGAGCAGGCTCACTCCTACATTTGGATTTGTGTTCATGCACAAAAAAACCGGCGGCCCATAAGGCCGCCCGGTTTCGGTGAGGGGTTACAAATGCGTCTCTGCGTATTCAGCCAGAATCGAGCGAGGCACCCCTTGCAGGGTGATGTGCACACCGTTGGGGAAATCTTTGAAGCGTTCAGTGAGGTACGTCAGCCCGGAGCTGGTCGCGGACAGGTAAGGGGTGTCGATCTGCGCCAGGTTGCCCAGGCACACCACTTTGGAACCGGCGCCCGCACGGGTGATGATGGTTTTCATCTGGTGCGGCGTGAGGTTCTGGCATTCGTCGATCAGGATCAGGCTCTGCTGGAAACTGCGACCCCGGATGTAGTTGAGGGATTTGAACTGCAACGGCACTTTGCTGAGGATGTAGTCGACGCTGCCATGGGTATTTTCATCATCCATGTGCAAGGCTTCGAGGTTGTCGGTAATGGCACCCAGCCATGGCTCCATTTTTTCCGCTTCGGTACCGGGCAAGAAACCGATCTCCTGGTCCAGGCCCTGCACGCTGCGGGTCGCGATGATGCGACGGTAGCGTTTGCTGACCATGGTCTGCTCGATCGCAGCAGCCAGGGCCAGGATGGTTTTACCGGAACCGGCGGCGCCGGACAGGTTGACCAGGTGAATGTCCGGATCCAGCAAGGCGTACAGCGCCAGGCTCTGATAGATGTCACGTGGTTTCAGGCCCCAGGCTTCCTGGTGCAACAGGGGTTCCTGGTGCAGGTCGAGAATCAGCAGGCGGTCTTCTTCGATCTCCTTGATCCAGCCGACAAAACCCTGCTCGTCGATAATGAATTCATTGATGTGCACCGCTGGCAGATTGTCGATCAACTGCACCTGGTGCCAGGTACGCCCATGGTCCTGACGGGTTTCGACATTTTTCACACGGTCCCAGAACGAGCCGTCCATGTTGTGATAACCATTGGGCAGCAACGAAACGTCGTCCACCAGCTGGTCGGTGCTGTAGTCCTCGGCTGCGATGCCACAGGCCCGGGCCTTGAGGCGCATGTTGATGTCTTTAGTGACCAGCACCACGGGCAACTTGGGCTCGCGCGCATGCAGGTCGATCAACTGGTTGATGATGATGTTGTCGTTCAGATGTTCGGGCAGGATGATGTTCGGTTCGGCGCGTTTGCTCATCAGAATTGACAGCAAACCCTTGGGCCCACTTTTGCCCCGCTGGATCGGTACCCCCAGTTCAACGTCTTCAGGGCTGGCTTCACCCAGTGTCTTGTCGATCAGGCGAATCGCCTGGCGGCATTCCGCAGCCACGCTGTGATGCCCGCTCTTGAGCTTGTCCAGCTCCTCAAGCACGGTCATTGGGATGGCGACGTGGTGTTCTTCGAAATTAAGCAGGGCGTTTGGATCGTGAATCAATACGTTGGTATCGAGTACATAAAGGATAGGCTGGTTGGAGGAAGAACTACGTCCGTGATCATCCATACTCGGTCACCTTTGTGGGAGCCATTCGACGCAATACCATGACAGTGCTGCGCCTCGAAGTGGCCACCGAATTCACCTGCGAGGATTCAAGTGAACTGCACACACAACTGGGTCTTGGGAGACGCCACCTGTGTTGCAGGTTTCGGCGGTCTGTCTTCGTAATACTCCAAAACAGGTGACAGGAAAAAGTACTTTGACGCTTTTTTGAAGTTTATTTTTCAGAGTGACGAAAAGCCCTTGGCGTGCAGGCAATGTGCCGTTAAAGTCGGAAGTCCGCCTGCATCGAAACTCCTCGCAAATTCGCCCCGCGCCCAATGTTTCCGGGCTTTCCCCCTATTCAGCGAAAACCGTCCTGACAGTCGTCCCAACCGATGCCACTGGGTGCCGTTTGCGTGATCAGCCAAGGCAGCGCCGTTTTCACCCCATCCTGCTTCACATTGAAGTTGATCACCCCGTGACGCCATAGCAGCATCAGGGTCAGCACCCGTTGCGCGGCCTGATTACCCTTGAGCTTGCCCGCTCCGTCCTGGGCGTCGATGTCCCACAACGCCACCTGCAAGCCCTGCGCCTTGAAGAAGGCCGCGGCGTCCGCTCGACGTTGGCCATCGGGCGGGCGAAACAGCGGCACATAGTTTTCCGGCAGCTTGCTTTTCACCAGGTCGGCGCTGCGCCGTACCGAGTCCTGCCAATCCTGCCAATAGCTGTGGGAACGAAACTCCCAGCCCTGGACGCCGATGCACTGCTGTGAATAAGTCGACTGCAGGCTGGACACCGAGCGCTCGGCAAGTCGCGCCTGGATGTCCTTGCCCAGCACGAAAAAAGTGCCGCTGATATTCGCCTTGCGCAGGTAATCGGTGACCCAGGCGGTGTTGTCCGGGATAGCGTTGGCGGCGCTGTCGAAGGTCAGCAGAAACAGCCGGTCATGCATGTGCTCGCCGTTGCGCTCATAGTCGCCAAAACGATCGACTTCGCTAGGGGTCTGCGGGAACAGCGCAGCCTTGCGCAACAGTTCGTCGAGGTACTGCGCGTGGAACAGGCGGCTCGGCTCGGCCCATTTGATGTAGTAGCTGTCGTCGCTTACCTGGAACTTGGCGGCCTGTTCGCGCAGGGTCGCCATATCTTCCACCAGGAAGCAGAACGAGGCGTCCTGATCGCAGCTCTGCTGGGCGAAGTCATAGTTGGTCAGCAGGCGCTGCCACAGGCGCTCGCGCAGCTGTTGCACGGCATCCGCATTGATCGTGCGCAGGCCCAGGCGTTGCGCCAGGCTGGCGTCGTCCATGGACTCACTGGCCAGCAGCACTCGCGCAAACATGAGGATCTCGGCCCGCGACGCGACGTCGAACAGGGTCGGGTTGCCGAGCTGTTCGGGCCAGGTGCTGCGGTCGAGCGTCGCCACCTCGCCGGGTGCAGCCGTGGCGCCTAGGCTGATGAGGCAGGCAAGGGCTAGAAAAACGATACGCAATGGGATGTCTCCATAACAAAACCCGCGCGGCACTATAGCCGATCCGACAGCTTGGCCGCGTCCCCCTGTAGGAGTGAGCCTGCTCGCGATCGCGGTGGGTCAGCCATCATCAATGATGAATGTGAAACCGCCATCGCGAGCAGGCTCACTCCTACAAGGGAACTGCGTGCAGCCGCCGATCACCTATCACACCCATAGCTGGAGTCAACACGAACAACCCCCTAGAATCGCCGCCACGATTAAAGGAGACGACTTCATGCTGATGGTGATTTCCCCCGCCAAGACCCTCGACTACGAAACACCGCCGGCCACCCAGCGCTTCACCCAGCCGCAGTACCTCGACCATTCCCAGGAGCTGATCCTGCAGTTGCGCGAGCTCACGCCCGCACAGATCAGCGCACTGATGCATGTCTCCGACAAGATCGGCGGGCTCAACGCCGCGCGTTTTGGCAGCTGGACACCCGCGTTCACCCCGGAAAACGCCAAGCAGGCATTGCTGGCCTTCAAGGGTGACGTCTACACCGGGCTCAACGCGCAAACCTTCAGCGAAACCGATTTCGATTACGCCCAGGAGCATTTGCGCATGCTCTCAGGTCTTTACGGCCTGCTGCGGCCCCTGGACCTGATGCAACCGTATCGGCTGGAGATGGGCACCAAACTCGCCAACGCCCGCGGCAAGGATCTATATGCCTTCTGGGGTACACGCATCAGCGAATGGTTGAACGAAGCCCTGGCTGACCAGGGTGACGACGTGCTGCTGAACCTTGCCTCCAACGAGTATTTCTCCGCAGTCAAACGCAGCGCCCTGAACGCGCGCATCATCAATACCGAGTTCAAGGACCTGAAAAACGGCCAGTACAAGATCATCAGTTTCTACGCGAAAAAAGCCCGCGGGATGATGAGCCGTTTTGTCATTGAAGAGCGCATCAAAGACCCGCAAGCGCTCAAGCAGTTTGACGTCCAGGGCTATCGGTTCAGTGCCGAGCAGTCCAAACCGGACAACCTGGTGTTCCTTCGCGATCACGCTCCCGAGTGATGCACCAGGGCGGCGCACAAGCTTGTGTGCGCCGCCGTTTGATCGTCTGACAATCCCCCTCCTATATCGCCGACAATCTGGCGCCAAAAATACAGCACCCATTCCCCTAACTTTTGTTTCACTCGACGTCGATGATTTTTTTCAGTAGTGGCACCAAAAATTTTTCTCTGTAGTGGCACAAAACTATCCCCGTCAATTATGCACCTATATATAAAGGGCGAAACGGCAAGTGCTATCAATATGAGAGCAGTGCCATCTTTGTCAATATTTCAAGAAATTTCAGATTTCGCGATGGGCGGACAGGAACTATGTCCAAATGCGTCGTTCATACCACCGGTAACGATTATCCGTGAGGTTGTACGAGATAACTTACGCAGATAAGCGATTCATGCAGCGAAGTTGTCACATTAACTAGCGCTAACTAATCACTCATTTGGGCAACACTGAAAGGACTGGAGATAAGCCAAACAGCTATCCCCTGAACGGCCAAGGCTGCGCCCCTATAAACGTGCTCACCTGAGCACCCAACCGCTTGATCTACGGGCCTTTTGCCCGGCATCAAGCGCGCAAGATCTTTGCACGACGGTCCTCTGAGCCGAGGATCCGCTGCATGACAGGGCAAGCCATAACAATAAAGCCTAGTTGCGCACATCTTGAGTGCACTTATTTAGTCACTCGGAACTTATATGCCTGTACGCGGCACTGCGGCGCTTGTATGCCGTACTTCCGAGTGCACTTTGACCGCTGAACACCATTAACTCCGGCCATGTAATGGCTTGATAAAACACAGAGGTAATTTGCGATGCGCATCAGCATATTTGGTTTGGGTTACGTGGGCGCTGTCTGTGCCGGTTGCCTGTCTGCACGGGGCCACGACGTGGTTGGCGTCGATGTTGCCAAAGACAAGATCGATATGATCAACGCCGGTAAATCGCCGATCGTTGAACCGGGTCTGGGCGAACTACTGCGCAAGGGCATCGATACCGGCAAACTGCGCGGCACGACCAACTTCGCCGAAGCTATTCGCGACACCGACCTGTCGATGATCTGCGTCGGTACGCCGAGCAAGAAAAACGGCGACCTGGAACTGAACTACATCGAGGCCGTGTGCCGCGAAATCGGTTTTGTCCTGCGTGACAAGACCACCCGCCACACCATCGTGGTTCGCAGCACCGTGCTGCCGGGTACTGTCGCAAACGTTGTCATCCCGATCCTCGAAGACTGCTCCGGCAAGAAAGCCGGTGTCGATTTCGGCGTTGCAGTGAACCCCGAGTTCCTGCGTGAAAGCACCGCGATCGCCGACTACGACCTGCCGCCAATGACCGTCATCGGCGAGTTCGACAAAGCCTCCGGCGATGTCCTGCAATCGCTGTACGAAGAACTCGACGCGCCGATCATCCGCAAGGACATCGCCGTTGCCGAGATGATCAAGTACACCTGCAACGTATGGCACGCCACCAAGGTGACCTTCGCCAACGAGATCGGCAACATCGCCAAGGCTGTCGGTGTCGATGGTCGTGAAGTGATGGAAGTGGTCTGCCAGGACAAGACGCTGAACCTGTCCCAGTACTACATGCGCCCAGGCTTCGCCTTCGGCGGTTCGTGCCTGCCGAAAGACGTGCGCGCCCTGACTTTCCGCGCCGGTTCCCTGGACGTCGAAGCGCCGCTGCTGAACTCGCTGATGCGCAGCAACGTATCGCAGGTGCAAAACGCGTTCGACATCGTCTCCAGCCACGACAAGCGCAAAGTCGCCCTGCTGGGCCTGAGCTTCAAGGCTGGTACCGACGACCTGCGCGAAAGTCCGCTGGTCGACCTGGCCGAAATGCTGATCGGCAAGGGTTACGACCTGAGCATCTACGACAGCAACGTCGAGTACGCCCGTGTCCACGGTGCGAACAAGGATTACATCGAGTCGAAGATCCCCCACGTCTCGTCCTTGCTCAACTCCGACTTCGACGACGTGATCAACAACTCCGACGTGATCATCCTCGGCAACCGTGACGAGAAATTCCGCGCCCTGGCGCAGAACGCCCCGCACGGCAAGCAAGTGGTCGACCTGGTGGGCTTCATGTCCCAGGCCACCAGCGTCGCCGATCGTACCGAAGGTATCTGCTGGTAATACGGAATCCCGCCTCCGGGAACACCCGCAGGCGCCCGGCTTGCCGGTGATGACGAACTTCAAATCGCCATCGCCGGCAAGCCGGGCGCCTACGGGGGCAAGGAGCTTGCAACTGACTTTAGGATTCCGATTATGCACAGGCTAAAGCACGGCCTACTTCAGGCCGCCGGTTGGCTGTTTTACCTCACTATTTTGATGGGCATCGCCATGGCGTTGCCTGTGTCCACATTCGACTCCCAGTCGAAGGACTTCATTTTCCTGATCGGTATCGTCGGTATCTGGCGCTACTCGATGGGGGCCACGCACTTCCTGCGCGGCATGCTGTTTCTGTACGTGGTCTACCCGCACCTGCGCCGCAAAGTACGCAAACTGGGCAAGGCGGCAGACCCGTCCCACGTGTTCCTGATGGTCACCAGCTTTCGCATCGACGCGCTGACCACCGCCCAGGTCTACAGCTCGGTCATTCGCGAAGCGATCGACTGCGGCCTGCCGACCACCGTGGTTTGCTCCATCGTGGAAATGTCCGATGAGCTGCTGGTGAAAAGCCTCTGGTCGCGGATGAACCCGCCAGAGCGGGTCAAGCTCGACTTCGTGCGCATTCCTGGCACCGGCAAGCGTGATGGCCTGGCCTACGGCTTCCGCGCTATCTCCCGGCACATGCCGGACGACCGTGCCGTGGTCGCTGTAGTCGATGGCGACACCGTGCTCGCCGAAGGTGTCGTACTCAAGACCGTGCCGTGGTTCCAGCTGTTCGGCAACGTCGGCGGCCTGACCACCAACGAGTTCTGCGAAGTGCGCGGCGGCTACATCATGAGCGAGTGGCACAAGCTGCGTTTCGCCCAGCGCCACATCAACATGTGCTCGATGGCCCTGTCCAAGCGCGTACTGACCATGACCGGACGGATGTCGGTCTTCCGCGCCACCGTGGTCACCGACCCGGACTTCATCGCCGACGTCGAAAGCGACTCGCTGCAACACTGGCGCCTGGGCCGCTTCAAGTTCCTCACCGGTGACGACAAGTCGAGCTGGTTCAGCCTGATGCGCCTGGGTTACGACACTTTCTACGTGCCGGACGCGGCGATCCACACCGTGGAACACCCGCCGGAAAAAAGCTTCATCAAGGCCAGCCGCAAACTGATGTTCCGCTGGTACGGCAACAACTTGCGCCAGAACGCTCGCGCACTCGGCCTGGGAGTCAAACGCCTCGGCCTGTTCACCTCGGTGGTGCTGTTCGATCAGCGCGTATCGATGTGGACCTCGCTGCTGGGCCTGACCGTGGCAATCATCGCCAGCTTCAAGTACGGCACCGCGTTCATCCTGGTGTACCTGCTGTGGAT
The DNA here is from genome assembly GCF_026241895.1 of Pseudomonas sp. RIT-562. Taxonomy (GTDB): domain Bacteria; phylum Pseudomonadota; class Gammaproteobacteria; order Pseudomonadales; family Pseudomonadaceae; genus Aquipseudomonas; species Aquipseudomonas mandelii_F. The sequence continues at coordinate 401,471 of NZ_JAPJIV010000002.1, forward strand.
CGGCATCACCCGCCTGATCCTGACGCTGTTGCTGTCCTGCTCGGGGCACAAGATCGGCCCGGCCTACCCGGCGATCCTCTATTACAACCAGATCGTCGGCGCGCTGGTGAAGATCTACGTGTTCTTCCGCCTCGACCAACAATCCTGGACTCGCCAGGACACCAAACTGACCCGTGATCTCGCCAGCTTTCAACGTTGGTTCAACACCTGGTCGTCTCGGACCATGACCTTCTCCGCCGGCAGCATTTTTGTCGCCGTGCTGCTGATGATGGTCTGACCGCCCCCTTATTGAATTAACCAGGAATCGCCTATATGAATACCGCCGTCAACGCCAACGTAGTGCACGAATCAGAAGCCCAGCGCCAACACGCCCGCGTGAAAATCCCGGCCAAGCTGCGTTTCTTCGGTCCCGACCGGACCCCAGTCGAAGCCCGGGTCCTCGACCTCTCCGCCGGCGGCCTGGCCTTCAACGCCGGCCAGCTGCCGCTGAAGATCGGCGACGTGCACAAGGCTCGCCTGCAATTCGTGATCGATAACCTCGGCCTGGCCATGGACGTCGAGCTGCAAGTGCGTTCGTTCGATCGCCAGACCGGTCGCGCCGGTTGCCAGTTCCAGAACCTGGAACCGCAGGACATCTCGACCCTGCGCCACCTGATCACTTCGCACCTGGCCGGCGACATCGTCAGCATGGGTGAAGTGCTGGCGACCCTGCAGCGCGACAACTTCACCAAGGCGCGCAAGATGAAGGACGGCGGCCACGGCATGACCCCGTTCGGGCGTTTGCGTGCGGTGACTTTCAGCCTGGCGATTTTCCTCGTCGGCCTGACGGCGTTCGGTTTCATCTTCAAGTCGGTGTACGGCATGTACTTCGTCAGCCACGCCCAGGCTGGCCTGGTCAGCGTGCCGGGCATGAACATCACCATGCCTCGCGACGGCACCGTGCAGAGCCTGATCAAGGCCGACGGCATTGCCGCCAAAGGCGCCCCGCTGGCGACCTTCAGCACCAGCATGCTCGATGTGCTCAAGGGCCATCTGGAAGAAGACCAGCTGCAACCGGCCAAGGTTGAAGAGCTGTTCGGCAAGCAAATGACCGGCACCCTGACCTCGCCGTGCGATTGCACCGTGTCGCAGCAACTGGTTGCCGACGGTCAGTACGCCAGCAAGGGTGACGTGATCTTCCAGCTGGTGCCGCGTAACAGCGAAGCCAACGTCGAAGCGCGCTTCTCCTATCGCCAGTTCAGCGACGTGCGTCCAGGCACCCAGGTCAGCTTCCAGATCGCCGGCGAAGACAAGACCCGCACCGGCAAGATCGTCAGCAGCACCAGCCTGAAAAGCGCCGACCTCTCCTCCGACATCCGCGTGCTGATCCAGCCGGACGAGCCGCTGGACAGCAAGTTTGCCGGGCGCCCGGTTGAAGTGAACAGCGACCGTGGCCCGAACCTGAACTGGCTGATCGACAAAGCCATGGCTGCTGGTCTGTAACCGGAGGACATGCCCGTGACGATTCCAACTTTCCTCAGAACACCGCAGTCCCTGTGGGAGCGAGCCTGTGTGGGAGCGAGCCTGCTCGCGAACGGATCGGCTCGGTCTACCGGTGATACCGCGTCGGCTGTATCGCGAGCAAGCTTTGCTCCCACCAAAGCCCGCTCCCACATGGGTTTTGCATTCTGCTCGCTGGCCCTGGCGGTCAGCCTCAGCGGCTGTGCCGGCCTGCCTGACCAGCGCCTGGCCAACGAAGCCCTCAAGCGCGGCGACACCGCGCTGGCCCAGCAGAACTACAAGCAACTCGCCGACCTCGGCTACAGCGAAGCCCAGGTAGGCCTCGCCGACATCCAGGTCGACAGCCGTGACCCGGCGCAGATTCGCCAGGCCGAAGCGACCTACCGCGCGGCCGCCGATGTGTCGCCGCGGGCCCAGGCCCGCCTGGGTCGCCTGCTGGTGGCCAAGCCCGGCTCCACCGAAGCCGAACAGCACGAAGCCGAAGGCCTGTTGAAAAAGGCCTCGACCGCTGGCGAAGGCAACACCCTGATTCCGCTGGCCATGCTGTACCTGCAATACCCCCACAGTTTCCCCAACAGCAACGCGCAACAGCAGATCAGCAAATGGCGCGCCGAAGGCAAGCCGGAAGCCGGCCTGGCTCAGGTGCTGCTGTATCGCACCCAAGGCACTTACGACCAGCACCTGGACGAAGTCGAGACCATCTGCAAAGCCGCGTTGAATACCACCGACATCTGCTACGTCGAACTGGCCACGGTCTACCAGAAACAGGCCAAGCCCGAGCAACAGGCCGAGCTGATCAAGCAGATGCAAGCGGCCCATGCCCGCGGCACGGTTTCCGCACAGCGAGTGGACAGCGTCGCCCGCGTGCTCGGTGATGCAAGCCTTGGCACCACCGACGAGAAAACCGCCCAGTCGTTGCTCGAAGGCATCGCCCCCGGCTACCCGGCTTCCTGGGTCAGCCTGGCGCAATTGCTCTACGACTTCCCGGAACTGGGAGACGTCGACACGATGATGAAGTACCTGGACAACGGTCGCGCCGCTGATCAACCGCGCGCCGAACTGTTGCTGGGCAAGCTCTACTACGAAGGCAAGATGGTCCCGGCAGATGCCAAGGCAGCCGAGGAACACTTCCAGAAAGCCGTCGGCCGCGAAGTCGCCGCCGACTACTACCTCGGCCAGATCTATCGCCGTGGTTACTTGGGCAAGGTCTATTCGCAAAAAGCCCTGGATCACCTGCTGACCGCTGCGCGCAATGGCCAGAACAGCGCCGACTTCGCCATCGCCCAGCTGTTTTCCCAAGGCAAGGGCACTCGGCCCAATCCGCTCAATGCCTACGTCTTCAGCCAGTTGGCCAAGGCACAAAACACCCCGCAAGCCACCGAGCTTGCGCAAACACTCGAAGCCCAACTGCCGCCTGCGCAACTCGCCGAGGCCCAACGCCTGTTGAAACAGGAACAGGCCGTGCGTGGTGCGTTGAGCCAGAACACGCTGCAACTGCACGCCCTGCAAGAACAAGACGGCGAGGAATCCCTATGAATTTCAATACTGTAGCAGCTGCCGAAGGCTGCGTTCGATCGCGCAGCGGTCGCCCTACGCTGGTAAAGAACACGCAGGCTTCACCAGCTGCTACAAAGTTCTTCACGTTGTCGAAGCTGGGCATGGCACTGGGTTTCGCGCTGGTCTGGTCTTCTCCAACGTTTGCTGCGCTCACCGACACCAAGAACTACGGTCTGGACGTGAAAATCACCGGCCAGTCCGAAGACGACCGTGACCTGGGCACCGCCAGCGGCGGCGACGTCAACGGCGTCGGCCTGGACCTGCGTCCATGGGTCTATGGCGAAAGCGGCGCGTGGAGTGCCTACGCCATGGGTCAGGCGGTGACGTCCACCGACATCATCGAAACCGACACCCTGCAACAGTCCGACAGCGATGGCACCCAGACCACCGACAACAGCGACCGCAAGACCAAGAAGAATTACCTCGCCATGCGCGAGTTCTGGGTCGGCTACAGCGGCCTCACGCCCTACCCGGGCGAGCAGTTGAAGCTGGGTCGCCAGCGCCTGCGCAACGATGACGGGCAATGGCGCGACACCAATATCGAAGCCCTGAACTGGACCTTCGATACCACCCTGTTGCGCGCCAACGTCGGCGTGGCCGAACGCTTCAGCGAATACCGCACCGACCTCAAGGAGCTCGCGCCGAAGGACAAGGACCGGATGCACGCGTACGCCGATGCGGCTTATCAGTGGACACCGGGCAACTGGGTCGGCATTCGCGGTCACCACACCCACGACGACGGCAAGCTCGACTATCCGCAACCGGGCGTGGCGGGCGATTCGCTGGACAAGCAACAGAACGGCGACATCAGCTGGCTGGGCCTCACCGCCGACAGCGATGCCTACAACTATCGCAACACCAACACCCTCAATTACTGGGGCAGCATCACCGGCATGAGCGGCGACACCGACACGGTGAACCCACTGAACGCCGATGGCACCCGTCCCGCCGAAGCCAAGCGCGGCGAAGATCTCAACGGCTGGGCCACCGATATCGGCGTGCGCCTGCGCCTCGATCAGCAATGGCAGGTCGGTGCCGCCTATGCCCGCGCCAGCGCCGATTACGAACAGAACGGCCTGGAAAGCAACCGCTCGAACTACACCGGTACCCGCTCGCGCGTGCACCGTTTCGGCGAGGCATTCCGCGGTGAAATGAACAACATGCAGACCGCCACATTGTTCGGCTCGTGGATGCTCAATGACGAGTACGACGCCAGCCTGATCTACCACAAATTCTGGCGCGTCGACGGCAACAAGCCGGTCGGCAGCAACGGCATCAATGCCGTGCAGAACGATACCGACGACGTCACCGGCGCCGTGCTCTCCAGCACTTCCCTGCCGTTGGAAGATGGCAGCAAGGACCTGGGTCAGGAGATGGACCTGGTGGTCACCAAGTACTTCAAGCAAGGCTTGCTGCCAGCGTCCCTGAGCCAGTCCATCGATGAGCCTTCGGCGCTCGTGCGCTTTCGTGGCGGCGTGTTCAAGCCGGGCGATGCCTACGGCAAAGAAGTCGACTCGTACATGCACCGCGCGTTCATCGACGTGATCTGGCGCTTCTGATGCCAACTGCGAAGGGAGTGCCCGACATGAACAATCCGAAGCGCGGTTCAATCACCTTGCTGGCCGGCGCGATGCTGCTGGCAAGTGCGGCCGCCTTCGCCAACGTGGAGCCGGCGACCAAGCCGGTGACCATGGGCAAGGAACTGCAACAGGCCAAGACCTACACCGTCACCAGTGCACCCACCGCGCCGCTGGAGCTGGAAAAACCCAAGTTGCCGGACACCTCCGGCTACACCGCCGAAGCCATTGCCGCCAAGGTCGTGCGCACCAAGGCCGGTAAAACCAGCGTGCGCCGGATGATGCAGGAAAACGCCCTGAAGGACTTCATCGGCGGTGATAACAAGATGGCCGAATGGGTAGTACGCCAGCACGGCATCCCCCAGGCGATTTTCATCGACGACGGCTACATGAACCTCAAGGACCTGGCGAAGAAGCTGCCCAAGCAGTACTTCAGCGAAACCTCGCCTGGGGTTTACCTGGCGAAGTTGCCGATCGTGGTCGGTGAAAAAGGCATCCTCGAAATCGACCGGCAGACCCAGGAGCTGCGCCTGTCCCAGGAGGCCGGCTCGTTCCTGGTCAACGACGGCCAGCTGTTCGTGCGGGATACCAAAATCACTGGCTGGAGCGAGAAAGCCAACGGCCCGGCGGCCTTCAAGTCGCCCAAGGAGTTCCGTCCCTTCCTGCTGTCCTGGGGCGGTACCGAGACCTACATCGCCAACAGCAAGATCGCCAGTTTCGGCTACGCAAACAGTAAGTCCTACGGCGTGAGTATTTCCCAATACACGCCGAACATGGCCAAGGTGCTCAAGCGCCCGGAACCGAGCGGCTGGATCGTCGGTTCCGAGTTCTCGGACATGTGGTACGGCTTCTACTGCTACGAAACCCGCGACTTCGTGGTCAAGGGCAATACCTACAAGGACAACATCGTCTACGGCATTGACCCGCATGACCGCTCCCATGGCCTGATCATCGCCGACAACACCGTATACGGCACGAAGAAGAAGCACGGGATCATTATTTCCCGTGAGGTCAACGACAGCTTCATCTTCAACAACCGCAGCTACGACAACAAGCTGTCGGGCCTGGTGATCGACCGTAACAGCGTCAACAACATCATCGCCTACAACGAGATCTACAAGAACCACACCGACGGCATCACCCTCTACGAGAGTGCCGACAACCTGCTGTGGGCTAACAAAGTGATCAGCAACCGCCGCCATGGCATCCGCATTCGTAACAGCGTGAACATCCGCCTTTACGAAAACCTGGCCATGGCCAACGGCCTGACCGGCGTCTATGGGCACATCAAGGATCTCAGCGACACCGACCGTGACATCAAGCTCGACCCGTTCGACGCCCAGGTTTCGCTGATCATCGTCGGCGGCGAACTGGCCGGCAACGGCAGCGGCCCGCTGTCCATCGACTCGCCATTGAGCGTCGAGCTGTATCGCGTATCGATGCTTGCCCCGACCAAATCCAGCGGCATCAGCTTCAACGGGATTCTTGGCGAGCGCCAGGATGAAATTCTCGACCTGCTGGTGCGCCAGCAGAAAGCCGTGCTGATCGACCCTGTCGAACGCCAGACCGAACTGCAGGACTGAGGATAATTTTATGCACCCACACTTGATCAAATTACTCAGCCTGTCGGGCCTGACCCTGGGGATTCTCGCCGCCAGCCACGGCGTGCGCGCCGACGAGCTCAAGGCGCCGGCTTTCACTGCCGAACCCTGCTGCAACCTGTGCCCAGAAGCCCATGACGCGAAGAACTACACCACGCGTTACCAGCAGAACTTCACCACGCTGGTACAGGCCCAGGGCGACTGGCTGTTCCGTACCCAGGAAGACTTGCGCACCGAATTCGACACCACGCCAGCCGGCTACAAGCGCATGCAACAACTGCACGATGCGTTCAAGAGCAAAGGCGTCGAGCTGGTAGTTGTGTACCAGCCGACCCGTGGCCTGGTGAACCGCAACAAGCTCAACCCGCAGGAAAAAGCCCAGTTCGATTTCGACAAGGCGCTGAAGAACTACAAGACCATGCTCGGCCGATTTGCGCAGATGGGCTACGTGGTGCCGGACCTGTCGCCACTGACCAACGAGTCGCTGCCCGACACCCTGCCCGCCCACGATTTCTACTTCCGCGGCGACCAGCACTGGACGCCGTATGGCGCCCAACGCACGGCAAAAATCGTGGCCGAGAAGGTCAAGCAGATTCCGGCCTTTGCCGACATTCCCAAGCGTGAATTCGAGACCCATAAGTCGGGTCGCATGGGTAAGACCGGAACATTACACAATATGGCCGGTCAACTCTGCGGCACCAGCTACGCCATCCAGTACATGGATCAATTCACCACGGAGCCCAAAGGCGAAGCCGCCGATGGCGATCTGTTCAGCGACTCCGGCAACCCGGAGATCACCCTGGTCGGCACCAGTCACAGTGGCAAGAACTACAACTTCGCCGGTTTCCTCCAGGAGGCCATCGGCGCCGACATCCTTAACGTAGCGTTCCCGGGCGGTGGCCTGGAAGGTTCGATGCTGCAGTACCTGGGCAGCGAAGAGTTCCAGACCAAGCCACCGAAGATTCTGATCTGGGAATTCTCGCCGCTCTATCGCCTCGACCAGGAAACCATCTACCGCCAGATGATGGCGCTGCTGGACAACGGTTGTGAAGGCAAGGACGCACAGATGACCGGCAGCACCACGCTGAAACCGGGCAAGAACGAATTGATGGTCAACAGCAAGAACCTGAACCTGCAAAACGGCAGTCACCAGGTTGACATCCGGTTCGCCGATCCATCGGTGAAAACCCTGCAAGCCACCCTCTGGTACATGAACGGTCGCCACGAGGACATCAAGATCGACAAACCGGAAACATCCGACACCGACGGGCGTTTCGCCTTCGAGTTGCGCACGGACGAAGACTGGGCCACGCAGAATCTGCTGGCCGTCGAAGTCCAGGGCCCTGAAGCAGGTGCCGCGCCGCAGAAGGTCGAAGCGAAAATCTGCAAACGCAATGTGTTCCCTGGCGCTGGGCAGCGTACCGCTCAAGCCGGGCAATGAGGTTACCTCTTATGACATGCATGCAATCGCGAACGCTGAAGAAGTTGCTCGCCCCTTCTCTGCTGACGCTGGCGATGTTCGCCGGCGCCACCCAGGCCGCCGCACCACTGCGCCCGCCCCAGGGTTACTTCGCGCCGATCGAGAAAGTGAAGACCGGCGATTTCAAGGATGGCTGTGACGCCATGCCGACTCCCTACACCGGCTCGCTGCAATTTCGCAGCAAGTACGAAGGCTCCGACAAGGCCCGTTCGACACTGAACGAAGCATCGGAAAAAGCGTTCCGTGAGACCACTGCCGACATCACCAAGATCGAGCGCGGCACCAGCAAGCGCGTGATGCAGTTCATGCGCGACGGTCGCCCGGAACAGCTCGAATGCACGCTGAACTGGTTGACCGCGTGGGCCAAGGCCGATGCGTTGATGTCCAAGGACTTCAACCACACCGGCAAGTCCATGCGCAAATGGGCACTGGGCAGCATGGCGTCTTCGTACATTCGCCTGAAATTCTCCGACTCGCATCCACTGGCGAACCATCAACAGGAGTCGCAACTGATCGAAGCCTGGTTCAGCAAGATGGCCGATCAGGTGGTCAGCGACTGGGACAACCTGCCGCTGGAAAAAACCAATAACCACTCGTACTGGTCTGCCTGGTCGGTGATGGCAACTTCCATCGCCACCAACCGCCGCGACTTGTTCGACTGGGCAGTGAAGGAATACAAGGTCGGCGCCAATCAGGTCGATGCCGATGGCTTCCTGCCTAACGAGCTGAAGCGCCAGCAACGCGCCCTCGCCTATCACAACTACGCCCTGCCGCCGCTGTCGATGATCGCCAGTTTTGCGCTGGTCAACGGCGTGGACCTGCGTCAGGAAAACAACAGCGCACTCAAGCGCCTGGGCGAGCGAGTGCTGTCCGGGGTTGAAGACCCGGATGAGTTCGAGAACAAGAACGGCAAGGAACAGGACATGACCGACCTCAAGGTCGACTCGAAATTCGCCTGGCTGGAACCGTTCTGCACGCTCTACACCTGCTCGCCGGATGTGCTTGAGAAAAAGCACGAGATGCAGCCGTTCAAGACGTTCCGCCTGGGGGGTGACCTGACCAAGGTCTACGACCCGGCCAATGAAAAAGGTAAAGGCTCCTAGAGCCAGACCCAAACCCCCTGTGGGAGCGGGCTTGCTCGCGAATGCGGTTCGACATTCACCATTGATGTCGACTGACACAGCGCTTTCGCGAGCAAGCCCGCTCCCACAGGGGCAGTGCAAGTCTTGAGTTTTTTGAGTTAGCCCCCCGGTTTTTCGGTGGGGGGTTTGGGGGGGCCGTTGGCCCTTGAATGTTGGTTAAACACGGAGAGACCGGGATGGTATTTTCATCCAACGTGTTCCTGTTTTTGTTCCTGCCGATCTTTCTCGGCATGTACTACCTGAGCGGAATACGCTATCGCAACCTGCTGCTGCTGATCGCCAGCTATGTGTTCTATGCCTGGTGGCGAGTGGACTTTCTTGCACTGTTCGCGGCCGTCACGCTGTGGAACTACTGGATCGGCCTCAAAGTCGGTGCAGCCGGCGTGCGCACCAAACCGGCCCAGCGCTGGCTACTGCTCGGCGTGGCCGTCGACCTGTGCATCCTCGGCTACTTCAAGTACGCCAATTTCGGCGTCGACAGCATTAACGCGATGATGACCTCGGTCGGCCTGTCGCCCTTCATCCTGACCCACGTGCTGCTGCCGATCGGTATCTCGTTCTACATCTTCGAGTCCATCAGCTACATCATCGACGTCTACCGCGGTGATACCCCAGCCACCCGCAACCTCATCGACTTTGCCGCTTTCGTGGCGATCTTCCCGCACCTGATCGCCGGCCCGGTTTTGCGTTTTCGCGACCTCGCCGATCAGTTCAACAACCGCACCCACACCCTCGACAAGTTCTCCGAGGGCTGCACGCGGTTCATGCAGGGTTTCATCAAGAAAGTCTTCATCGCCGACACCCTGGCGGTGGTTGCCGACCATTGCTTCGCCTTGCAGAACCCAACCACGGGCGATGCCTGGCTCGGCGCCCTGGCCTATACCGCGCAGTTGTACTTCGACTTCTCCGGCTACAGCGACATGGCCATCGGCCTGGGCTTGATGATGGGTTTCCGCTTCATGGAAAACTTCAAGCAGCCGTACATCAGCCAGTCGATCACCGAGTTCTGGCGGCGCTGGCACATCAGCCTGTCCACCTGGCTGCGTGACTACCTGTACATCACCCTGGGCGGTAACCGCAAAGGCACGCTGATGACCTATCGCAACCTGTTCCTGACCATGCTGCTCGGTGGCCTGTGGCACGGTGCGAACATCACCTACATCATCTGGGGTGCATGGCACGGCATGTGGCTGGCGATCGAGAAGGCCCTGGGCCTGAACACTTCGCCACGCAGCATCAACCCGATCCGCTGGGCCCTGACGTTCCTGCTGGTGGTCATGGGCTGGGTCATCTTCCGCGCGGAAAACCTGCACGTCGCCGGCCGCATGTACGGTGCGATGTTCAGCTTCGGCGAATGGTCGCTGTCGGAACTCAACCAGGCCAGCCTCACCGGCCTGCAAGTGGCAACCCTGGTCGTGGCGTACGCCACCCTGGCGTTCTTCGGCATCCGTGATTTCTACAGCAACCAGCCACCGGTCAAGAGCAAGCCGGAGGTCAACGTCGAGGTCGATGGGCCTGCCGCTGCCACGCCTGGGATGATCAAGGCCGTACCGGGCGACAACCCGTCCAGCATCCATCAGCCTGGCTACACCGTCGGCGTCGAAGCCCAGGTGCAACCGGCCTACTGGACTGCCGACTGGTCGCGTTATGTGATGCGCGCCCTGGTCCTGCTGCTGTTCATCGCCTCGATCTTCAAACTCTCGGCGCAAAGCTTCTCGCCGTTCCTTTACTTCCAGTTCTGAGGGATCTGACCATGACCCGCTCATTACGTATGTTCTACATCGCCCTGTTCATGGTGATCCTGGTGGTCCTGGGGCTGTGGTCCACGCGCAGCTTCCTGGGCTTCAGCACCAACGCCGAAACCACAGTGCTCAACGGGCGCTGGGCCAAGGCGGTCGAGACGCACTACGACGACGAGTTCCCGATCAAGCGCCTGGGCACCAACCTCTGGGCCGCACTGGACTTCAAGCTGTTCAACGAGGGTCGTCCGGGCGTGGTGCTCGGTCGCGATCAGTGGCTGTACAGCGATGAAGAGTTCAACCCGATCGTCAACGAAGAGTTGAACCTGCAAGGCAACTACGCGCTGGTCGAAGGCGTGCGCCAGACCCTGAAAGAGAAAGGCGTGAAACTGGTAATGGCCATCGTGCCGGCCAAGGCGCGCCTGTATCCGGAGCACCTGGGTGAGGTCAAGCCTTCGAGCATTCACGGCAACCTGTACCAGGACTTCCACGCCCGCGTCGCGGCGAACAAGATCCTTGCCCCGGATCTGCTCGGCCCGTTCAACAAGGCCAAGCTCAAAGGTGAGCAAGTATTCCTGCGCACCGACACCCACTGGACGCCGGAAGGCGCGCAAGTGGCTGCCGAGACCCTGGCGAAAACTATCGCCGCCAAGTACCCGCTCAGCGGCGAACCGCAGCAATTTGTTACCAAGCCCGCAGAGAAAGTCACCCACAAGGGCGACCTGCGCCTGTTCCTGCCACTGGACCCGCTGTTTGAAAACCTGATGCCGGAGCAGGAGCCGCTGCAGAAGCGCAACACCGTCGCCGCTGCCGAACAGCCTGCCGGTGACGACGCGCTGTTCGCCAACACCGAAGTGCCAGTGGCCCTGATCGGTACCAGCTACAGCGCCAACCCCAACTGGAACTTTGTTGGTGCTCTCAAGCAAGCGCTCAACAGCGACGTGGTCAATTACGCCGAAGACGGCCATGGCCCGATCCTGCCAATGCTCAGCTACCTGAAAAGCGATGCTTTCAAGAACAGCCCGCCACAGGTGCTGATCTGGGAGTTTCCTGAACGTTATCTGCCTGTGAACAACGAAATCGGTGACGCCGACCCGCAGTGGGTCGCAGAGCTTAAACAAGCCGGCGCCCGCCAACAAAACGTAGCCGCAAACACTAAATCCGAGACGCCCGACCGGGCGCAAAACTGAAAGAGAGAGGTACTACCATGACTTTCACTACAACTCCTCGTCGTCTCGCCAAGACCTTTGCATTGGCCGCAACCTTCAGCGTCCTGTCGATGAACGCATTCGCCGGTGGCGACTCCGCGCTCTACGGCCCGACCGCACCAAAAGGCTCCAGCTTCGTGCGTGTCTACAACGCTGGTAATGCTGAAGTCAGCGCCACCGTCGGCAGCACCAACCTGGCCGAAGTCGCGCCGCTGTCCAGCACCGACTTCAGCTTCATGCCGGGCGGCGACTACAGCGCCAAGGTCGGCAGCCAGTCCCTGCCAGTGAAACTGGCGGGCGATCACTATTACACCCTGGTGAACAACGCCAGCGGCGCTCCACAACTGATCGAAGAACCGCCGTTCAAGAACAAGCAGAAGTCCCTGGTGCGCGTGCAGAACCTGAGCGACAAGGCCCTGACCCTGAAAACGGCTGACGGCAAGACCGAAGTCGTGCCATCCGTAGCGGCCAAAGGCCGTGGCGAGCGTGAAATCAACCCGGTCAAAGTCAGCCTGGCCCTGTACGACGGCGCCACCAAAGTCGGCGACGTGAAACCGGTTGCCCTGGAACGCGGCGAAGCCGCCGTGCTGTACGTCACCGGCAAAGGCAGCAGCCTGTCGCCAGTCTGGGTGAAACGCCCGGTTTCGACGCGCTAACAAATTTTCCTGATTGACCCGCATCCCTGTGGGAGCGGGCTTGCTCGCGAAAGCGGTCCGACATTCACCGATGATGTCGACTGATATACCGCCTTCGCGAGCAAGCCCGCTCCCACATTGGACCGAGGTGTCAGTCAGGACACGGAACAAAAACAAGAGTGAAACGACACAGCGTTCGTAGCTCTAACCAAACGATTTTCAAGGAGTAACAACATGATTCCGGTGATTTTGTCAGGCGGTAGCGGCTCACGTCTTTGGCCGCTTTCGCGCAAGCAATTCCCCAAGCAGTTCCTCGCCCTGACCGGCGAGCACACGCTGTTCCAGCAAACCCTGGAGCGCCTGGTGTTCGACGGCATGGACACGCCGATTGTGGTCTGCAACAAAGACCATCGGTTCATCGTCAACGAGCAGCTGAGTGCCCGCAAGCTGGAGACCCAGCGCATCCTGATGGAACCGTTCGGTCGCAACACTGCGCCAGCCGTAGCCCTGACGGCGATGATGCTGGTCAATGAAGGTCGCGACGAGTTGATGCTGGTACTGCCGGCCGACCACGTGCTCGATGACCAGAAGGCCCTGCAACGTGCGCTGGCCCTGGCCACAGTCGCTGCGGAAAACGGCGAAATGGTGCTGTTCGGCGTCCCGGCCACCAAGCCGGAAACCGGCTACGGCTACATCAAGTCGACCAACGATTCGCTGCTGCCGGAAGGCGTCAGCCGCGTCTCGCACTTCGTCGAGAAACCGGACGTGAAACGCGCCACCGAGTTCGTGCAGTCCGGCGGTTATTTCTGGAACAGCGGCATGTTCCTGTTCCGCGCCAGCCGCTTCCTCGAAGAGCTGAAAAAGCACGATCCGGACATCTACGACACCTGCCTGCTGACCCTCGAGCGCAGCGAACAGGACGCCGACACCATCACCTTTGACGAAGCCACCTTCGCCTGCTGCCCGGACAATTCCATCGACTACTCGGTGATGGAAAAAACCCAACGCGCCTGCGTCGTGCCGCTGACCGCCGGCTGGAGCGATGTCGGTTGCTGGGCTTCGCTTTGGGAAGTGAATGACAAAGACGTCAACGGCAACGTCACCAAAGGCGACGTGGTGATCCAGGACAGCAAGAACTGCATGATCCACGGCAACGGCAAACTGGTGTCGGTGATCGGCCTGGAAAACATTGTGGTGGTCGAAACCAAGGACGCCATGATGATCGCCCACAAGGACTCGGTCCAGGGCGTGAAACAGATGGTCAACACCCTCAACGAGCAGGGTCGCAGCGAAACCCAGAACCACTGCGAAGTCTATCGTCCGTGGGGCTCCTACGACTCGGTGGACATGGGCGGGCGCTTCCAGGTCAAGCACATCTCAGTCAAGCCGGGCGCGTGCCTGTCGCTGCAGATGCACCACCATCGCGCCGAACACTGGATCGTGGTCAGCGGCACGGCTGAAGTGACCTGCGACGAGAATGTGTTCCTGCTGTGCGAGAACCAGTCGACCTACATCCCGATCGCTTCGGTCCACCGTCTGCGCAACCCGGGCAAGATTCCACTGGAGATCATCGAGGTGCAATCGGGCAGCTACCTGGGTGAAGATGATATCGAGCGGTTTGAAGATATCTACGGTCGCTCGACCCCGATCGAGCGCGGCGTGTCGGTGAAAACCATCGCGCAGTAAGCGTTAAGCAAGACAGGAAGCCCCCGCCCAGGCCGCTGCGATTCCCCATCCGCAGCGGGTTGGGCGGGGGCTTTTTTTTGCGCATTGTGGGTGGTTCGACCGGCCTCATCGCGAGCAGGCTCACTCCTACAGGGCCGACGCAGATCCATTGTGGGAGTGAGCCTGCTCGCGATGAGGCACTGCAACTCGACACAAACATCAAGCCCATCGCCACCTCCCCTGCGCTTAGGTAGGATGACCTCCTCTCCCCCCGAGGTTTCGCGTCATGTTTATCGGCGTCCTGCTGGTCATTACCTGGCTGGTCCTGCTCCTGCGCTATCCCGCGAAAGCCTTGCCGGTGTCCATGGCCGCCGCCGTGGGGCTGGGCATCGTGGCCACCTGGGTCATCTGGATGGACCACCGTGAACTCAAGCAACTGGAACGGCTGGAGTTGCGCATCAGCTACGCGCCCCAGAGCTGTCCGGCGGACCGGCCCCTGCAGCTGACCATGAACAACGGCAACGACGTGCCGCTGACCGAGTTGCGCTGGCGCGTCGCCGCATATGCCCCTGGCGATACAGTCAACCTTGCGGACAACCAATACACTGCGCCGCGCTACCGTGGTCCTGGTGAACTGCAAGCCGGTGGCAACTGGCAAGACTGCTTGCCCCTGCCGCCATTGCGCCCGGGATATCGCCCGGAAACCCTGGAGTTTCGCGCCGAGCGTTTGCAGGGTAGTTTCTCCGACTGATTGCCCTTCTTTCTCCTGCACAAGGACTGCGCCATGCCGATTGCGTTGATTACCGGTTGTTCCAGCGGCATCGGCCGCGCCCTCGCCGATGCGTTCAAGGCTGCCGGGTACGAAGTCTGGGCCAGTGCCCGCAAGGCTGAAGACATCGCTGTGCTGAGCGCCGCCGGCTTTACTGCGGTGCAGCTGGACGTCAATGACGCTGCGGCGCTTGAGGCGTTGAGTGCGCGGATCGACCAGGAGCGCGGCGGCCTCGATGTGCTGATCAACAACGCCGGGTATGGCGCCATGGGGCCGCTGCTCGATGGCGGTGTGGCGGCGATGCAGCGCCAGTTCGAAACCAATGTGTTTGCGATTGTCGGCGTCACCCGGGCGCTGTTTCCGCTGCTGCGACGCACCAAGGGCCTGGTGGTGAATATCGGCAGCGTATCCGGAGTGCTGGTGACGCCATTTGCCGGCGCCTACTGTGCGTCGAAGGCTGCGGTGCATGCCTTGAGCGATACGCTGCGCATGGAGCTGGCACCCTTTGGTATCCGGGTCATGGAGGTGCAGCCGGGTGCCATCGAATCCAGCTTCGCGAAAAATGCCGGACAGCAGGCGGAGCAGTTGATCACCGAGCAATCGTCCTGGTGGCCATTGCGCGAGGGTATCCGGGCGCGGGCCAAGGCGTCGCAGGATAAGCCAACGCCGGCCGGTGAATTTGCTGCAGGTTTGTTGAAAGCGGTGCAGCAAGATCAGCCGCCCAGGTTGATTCGCCTGGGTAATGGCAGCCGAGCTTTGCCGTTGTTGGCGGCTTTGTTGCCCAAGGGATTGCTGGAGGCGGGGCTGATGAAGCGGTTTGGGTTGAAGGGGCAGCTCTGAAATCGAGTAGCCCCCATCGCGAGCAGGCTCACTCCTACAGGAGAATGCGTTTTATCGGATATCACAATCATCTGTAGGAGTGAGCCTGTTCGCGATGGGCCCCTGACATTCACCGCCAATCTTTCATGAAATCTATGAATGCCCGCACCTTCAGCGGCAAATGCCGAGTATCCGGATACAACGCATACACCCCCTGCTGACTGAACGAGTGATCCGCCAGCAAGCGCACCAACCGCCCCGCCTGCAGATCCTCCTCTACCAGCCACTGCGGCAAAATCGCCACCCCTTGCCCGCTCAAGGCAAACGCGCGCAGCGTGATCGAATTGTCGGCAACGATGGTCATCTTCCCGGGCGCCGGCTGGTACAAATGCTCGACGCCAGCCGGGTCCGTCACCGCCAGTTCCGCCACTCGCCCATGCCCCAGCGCCGGCCACTGCTCCAGTGCCGCCAGGCTCGACAGCGGCTCGAAGCAGTCGACCAACTCCGGTGCAGCCACCGCGAAAATCTCGAACGTCGACAACTGCACCGCGCGCAGATTGGAGTCGTGCATGCGCCCCAACCTGATCGCCAGGTCGAAGCGCTCGGAAATCAGATCGGCGTGGGTCGAAGAAGTCGACAGGTGCACGTTCAGTTGGGGGTGCTGCTCTCGAAAGACTTTCAGCGCCGGCACCACTTGCGCCAGCGCGAACTCCACCGTGGTGGTAATGCGCAAGGTGCCGCGCAGTTGCGTGTGCTCGGAGCGCGCATCCTCGACCGCCATTCGCGCCTCATCCAGGGTGCGCACACAGCGCTGATAAAAACGCTCGCCGGCGTCGGTGAGGGCTAGCTTGCGCGTGCTGCGGGTCAGCAGCGTGACCCCAAGCTCGGCTTCCAGGCGCTTCAAATTGAAGCTGACGACAGCACGCGTCTGCCCCAGCAGATTCGCCGCAGCGGTCAATGATCCGGCTTCGACCACGGCCTTGAAGGTATCAAATCGGTCCAGGCTGACCATGCTCACAGGCACTCGTTGTCAAAATAATTTTGACAAACTAGCAGTCAAAACCGCGTTTCCATAGCGCTTTCGCCGCCTTACCCTGCACGCCTCACTACAGGGAAGTCGTCATGGCTTATCGCTCGAAAGTTGCACTGGTGTATCTGTTGGGCTTCGCACTCGACCTGCTGAACATGTTCATCGCCAGCATCGCCTACCCCGACATTGCCCAGGAACTGCACGCTTCGGTCAGCCAGCTGGGATGGATCAGCAATGCCTACATGCTGGGCCTGACGGCGATCATCCCGTTGAGCGTGTGGCTGGTCGCGAAGGTCGGCGAGCGACGGTTGATCCTCGGTTCGCTGGCGCTGTTCGGCCTCGCCTCGGTGCTGGTCGCCGGCGCGAGCTGGATAGAAGCGCTGATCGGCTGGCGCCTGTTGCAGGGCCTGGGCGGCGGATTGTTGATTCCCGTCGGCCAGGCCATGGCCTTCCGGCACTGCCCATTGCCCCTGCGCAGTCGCCTGACTGCCTGGGTGCTGTCCGTGGCCTTGCTGGTGCCGGCGCTGTCACCGGCAGCGGGCGGCTGGGTTGTCGAGGTGTTGTCCTGGCGCTGGGTGTTTATCCTCAACCTGCCGCTGACACTCTTGGCCCTGTTGCTGGCCGCGCTGTGGTTACGGGCAGATGAGGTGCGCGACAGCGGCCAACCAATCGGCCCCCTGCTTGATCTGCAACTGCTTAAAAGCCCGTCGCTGCGGCTGGCCATGGCGGTGTACGTGTTCGTGCCTGGCGTGTTCATCGGCACTAGCCTGATTGCCGTGTTGTATCTGCACCAACTGGGCTTCGCCAGCCCCAGGATCGGCGCCTTGATGTTGCCCTGGGCCTTGGGCTCGGCGGTGGCGATAGGCCTGGGCAAACGTGGTTTTAATCGCTGGGGCCCCAGGCCGTTGCTGATCGCCGGCATGCTGATGCAAAGCCTGGGCATCGCCGCGTTGGTCCTGATTGATCACGCTCAAACCTGGCTGCCCATCTGCGCCTATGCCCTGATGGGACTGGGCGGCAGCTTTTGCAGCAGCAGTGCACAGACCCTGGCGTTTCTCGAAGTACCTCCAGCGCGCATGAACCACGCCAGCGCATTGTGGAACATCAATCGTCAGCTGAGTTTCTGCCTCGGCACGGCGGTATTGAGTGCGTTGCTGGGAGCCCTGGGTGCGGACTCGCTCCAGGCTTTTGAGCTGTGTTTTCTCGTCGCCGCAGCCCTGACTTTGCTACCCCTGATTGCCGTACTGCGTTTTGATGCAGCACGGGTGCAAGCGCTTGTTCGTCCCTCTCCCTCCAAGGAAACAACTGCATGAATGATTACCGCGAATACTTTGATGAAGTGATTGAAGCTCATCGGCTGATCGAACAGTGGTTCGCCAGCGTCCAGTCACCTGCCGTGCTGGAGAACTTGCTGGCGCGGTTTTCGCCGCAGTTCTCCATGATCTCACCGCTGGGCCGGGTGCTGGATTTCGAGGTGTTGAGCGAGTTGTTCCTGCTGGCGGGCGCAAAGAAGCTCGGGTTCAGGATTGAGCTCAGCGAGTTGCGCGGCATTGCACTGTATGACGGTGGCGCCGTCGTGAGTTATCGCGAACAACAGACTGATGCGACGGGGCTGCATTCGGATCGACGCTCGACGGTCGTCTTTGAGAAACAGGCAACCGGCCCAATTATTTGGCGGCATCTGCATGAGACTTTTTGCAAGGCATGAGTCCGGGTGGTCTCCCGGCGACCCTGCAGCTTTATTAAATCCTCTGTCCCTGTCTACTGTCAGAGTTGACAGTAGACGACCTCCCTCCTCTCAGCTCAAAGTCGAGGTGTTGAGACAGACTGCAGCTGAATGCATGCCCCCTCTCCTTCCCCCACCACTGCTTTAGACATCCCCACCGCCCGTCCGGATGTGCTTAAACCTGTTATTTCTGACAGTAGACACCCTACTGCCTCGGGTAGAGACTTTTGCTGATCGGGAGATGCCCAGCATTGGTTTACCGATGAGCGCATAGCCCTTTTTCGCTCGTCTGCACGGCCCCTTATCATTCAGAGGTGTTTATGAATCAAAATAATCCTGCAGATCGCCCAGGCAATCGCAACAAGGCATTTGGCGACGGTGGCAAGGTCACACTCGGCATCCTTTCCGATGTAATTCAGCGCACCCGCCTGATCAAAGGCGCTCTGGTGCTCCCCGACAAGCACATTCTCTTGAGCGTGACCCTGGAAACAAGGCGAGGCTTCGGGCAATACGGGCTGGTGCGACTGACCCCTGACGGAAGCCTGGACCCGCGCTTTATCAATGGAGGCATGTTCACCAGCCATTTCAAGGGAGAAGATGCCAGCTCGGGTGGCATGCTCTTGCGTCTTGCGGACGGACGTCTGTTGATGCTTGGCTCGAACATTACCTACCCAGGAGGGGTGGAACCTTTAAACCACTTGGCCATGGCCTGTTATCGCCACGATTACACACTGGACAAAACGTTCGGAGGGAATGGCACAGGCCACCTGGTTATCGAAAACCAGCCGGAAGAAGTGTGCATGACGGACGTGTCCGCAGTTGCCCAACAAGCAGACGGTAGACTACTGATCAGCACCACCTATCACAAATTTGGCAACATTACTGATACCACCGGCGTGCTCTTTCGGCTGAATGTCGATGGCACATTCGACGAATCCTTCGGCAAATCCGGTCGCCTGGACTTCAAATTGCCGGGTTCTATAGCCTCTACCGCGCTGACCGCCTGCCTGCCACAAGCGGACGGAAAAATCGTGGTGGCGGGCCATGCGTTTCTTCAACCGGAATACGAAACAGCCCTCATTGCGCGCTTCGATGACAAAGGGGTCCTCGACAGCGAATTCGGCAACCCAACTTCACCGGGGTACGTCAGCATGCCGATAGCCAAGCGCCCTACCCGGTTCAACGCCCTGCTGTCCACGAAGCGCGGTTTTGTCGGGGTTGGTGAAGCCGGTGGTTGGAAAGATCCCTCCACCGCAGGAATGCTTGTCGGTATCACCAAAAATGGCTTGCTGGATTCCGGCTTCAACGGGGGTAAAGCGCTGCTGACTAAATACCATCCGGAAAGGAACAACGCGTGGCTCAATGGTTACGTGCAATCCGATGGAAAGTTGGTGATCTCGGCGGGACGGCATTACCTCTACATTTCGCGATTTGAGGCGGACGGCCAATTCGACAAAGGGTTCGGCATTGACGGAGGAATTTCAGAAGACACCCAGTGTTCAGGGCCGGTCACTTTATTGGATCACCCCGAAAACAAATTCCTCTTGGCCTGCAATTCCACCGGAATCGACGGTGGAAGGGGCACGCTATTCGATTACCTTGGCTGAATCAGTCATGTGCGGTTTGTCGTAATGGCGCAGGGGATTGCGTGACCACCACCGTACACGTAATCCCCGCCGCCAACAGCACCCCCTCCGGCACCTCGTCAATGTGAATCCGCACCGGCACCCGCTGCGCCAGGCGCACCCAGTTGAATGTCGGGTTGACATCGGCGATCAGCTCGCGGCTTTCCGGGTTGTCCCGATCGTAGATGCCGCGGGAAATGCTCTCGACATGCCCCTTGAGCACTTCGCCGCTCATCAGCTGCATATCCGCCTGGTCGCCAACCCGCACGTGGGGCAGCTTGGTTTCTTCGAAGAAGCCGTAGACCCAGAACGAGTTCATATCGACCACGGCCATTTTCGCTTCGCCGATACGCGCATAGTCGCCACGGTGCACGTTGAGGTTAGTGACATAACCGTCGACCGCCGCCCGCACTTCGGTGCGTTTTAGGTTCAGTTGCGCCGCTTCCAGTTGCGCCTGGGCGTGCTGATAATCGGCGAGGGCCGAGTCGGCGATGTTGCTGGCGTCGTCGCGGTTTTCCTTGGATATCACCAGCGCGTCCATGTCCGCGCGACGATGGGCATTGACCTTGCGCATCTCCCAAGTCGACTTGCGCGACGCAACCAGCGCCTGCGCCTGTTTGACCGCGATGCGATAGTGCTCGGGGTCGATCTGCATCAGCAGATCCCCCTTGCGCACCAACTGGTTATCGCGCACCGGTACGTCCACCACTTCGCCTGTGACGTCGGCGGCGACGTTGATGATGTCCGCGCGCACGCGGCCATCGCGGGTCCAGGGGGTATCCATGTAATGCACCCAGAGGGTCCGGCCGATCCATATCGCAAGCGCCAGCACCAGCAAGGTGGCGAGCAGGCTGAAAAGCTTTTTCATCAAGGCATTCTCTGAGGGAGAGAGTCAGTGGTAAATCGTCAGCGCCAGGGCGCCAAACAGACAGGTAAACAGGCTCAGGCGCAACAACGCCGGGTGCCAGAAAAAACGGTACAGGTCGAGCCCGGACAGGAAGCGGTCCAGGGCCCATGCCAGCGCGACGGCGAGGAAAAACATCAACGTCATGGTCGGCATGTACACGCCGTGGAAGGCGATTTCACGAGGCATGCTCAAGTCCTTGCGGCGGGGTGGCGGCATAGGCAGCCAGTGGCGATTGCGGGTCCAGTAGCGAGGTGCGGATGAAGTGCAGGTAGCTCTTCACCCGGCGCAGCGCCGAAGTATCGAAGTGCGGCGCGAAGGGCTCATCGGTGGCCTGGACGCGGCTGATGGCGTGATCCACGGCGATCAGGCTGCGCTCCAGATTGCTCTGGCTCGGCTGCAGGAACAGGCGCACCAGCGAGCGGCCCATTACGCGGATTGCCTGGCGCCAAGGCTGGGATTCGGCATAGGCCGGATGCACCGGCAGGATCGCCTGTTCCTTGCGCAACTCGATAATCGCGTGGCCGACCTCCAGCACCACGAACATCCAGCGCAGCAGGTCCCGTTGCACTTGCGGCTGACCCGCCGCGAGCCCGTAGGCCTGGTGCAGCAGGTCGCGGGTGCGGCTTTCGAAACTGGACGCCAGGCCCTTGAGCTTGCCACTGATGGCGAACACCACCTGGCCGCGCAAGTCCTGCTCCAGGCGGCGCCATAACCAGCGGCTGTTGGGCGGCAGGATGATCGCCCCCGCAGCCGCACAGACCAGCATGCCCATGACCATGGCGATGTAGTCATTGATGAAGTTGTAGGGGTTGTAGACCGTGAGGTTGTCCGGGACCGAGCCGGTGCTGAAAAAGATCAACAGGCCGAGGCCGACCCCGGCGTACTGCGGCCGCGAAGACAGGAACGAGCCGAGCACGATCACCGGCGCGAGCATCACGCACAACAGGGGGAAACCGTCGATCCAGGGGAAGATGAAGAACATCTCGACGAAGCCGATCAGCGCGCCGAGAAATGTCCCGCAGGCCATTTGAAACGCCATGCATTTCGGGTTCGGCGTGGCCGCGGACAAACCGATAGTCGCGGCAGCAATCAGGGTCATGGTCGCACCGCTCGGCCAGGCCGTGGCCACCCAGTAGCTGCCCAGCACCACCAGCACAAACGCCGCGCGAATCCCCGATGCGGCCGCCGCGAGCCAGTTGGTCTGCGGGGTGAACGGCTCGTCCCACTGCTCCCGCGCGTGGCGGTGCTCGGCCAGCGAGGCGTGAGTCTGGGCGTATCCGTGCAGGTCATCGACGAAGCGATACAGCAGCTCGTAGGCGGTATGGAAGTCCAACTGCTCGGAATCGCTCGGGGCACTCTCCTGGAATGCGGCGCGCAGGCTACGCACCCGGGCAGGCAAAGCATCCTTGTAGGCTGCCAGTGCCAGGGCCAGGCGCGCAGCGTCGGGGCTGGTCAGGGCGCGGCCGCTGAAGTTGTCGAGCACTTCGGCCAGGTCCTGCAAACCCGGGGTGATTGCTGCCACCACGTGATCGGTGCCGCTGCTGCGCAAACGTTCCAGTAGTTGGTGCAGGGCATTGAAGCGCGTGGTGATGCCCATGAACTCGCTGTTCAGGCGGCTCAGGCGGCCGTTGCGCCGACGCATGTGCGGGTCTTCGAACACCGTGACGCTGCGCAGGCCTTCGAGGCCAACCGCCTCGGCGATAAAGCGTACGTTGCTGGCCTCGAACCCCGCCTGTTGGCTGCGACCGCGCAAGCCATCGGTGACGAACAGGGCGAATACCCCGAAGCGCTGATACAAGGCATTGCGCATCGCCGCGCTGGCGGTTTGCGGCAGGATTGCGGCACTGACCAGGGTGGCACAGAGAATCCCCAGGGAGATTTCCAGCACGCGCCAGACGGCCGCCATAAAGGCGCCGTCGGGATGGGCCAGCGCTGGCAGGCCGACCATCGCCGCGGTGTAGCCCGCCAGCACAAAGCCGTACGCGCGAAAGTTGCGGTAACGCGCCGCGCCCGCCGAACAGATACCGACCCAGATCGCCAGCGATCCGAGGAACAGTTCGGTGTTCTGCGCGAACAGCGCAATCAGCGCGACCATCACCGCCGAACCGGCCAGCGTGCCAAGGAAGCGGTAGAAGCTTTTAGCGAATACCTGGCCGCTTTGCGGCTGCATGACGATGAACACGGTAATCATCGCCGTGCGCGGCTGCGGCAGCTCCAGGCGCATCGCCAGCCACAGGGTCAGGAAGGCGGCGAACAGCACTTTGAAGATGTAGACCCAGGTCACGCCATCGCTGCGTGCCCAGTCAAAAAAACCTCGACGCCATTCGAGGGAATACAGCCAGCGCAGAGGTGCGGGCAAGGGGGTCATGGTGTCCTGCTCAATAATTGGCGCGGCATGAACTCGTTCCTTGTAGGAGTGAGCCTGCTCGCGATTGCGCTATGCCAGGCAATTTCAGCATGCACTGACACACCGCCATCGCGAGCAGGCTCACTCCTACAGGGGCTTCCAGGGGGCCTGTGTTCAATTCGACAGGCTCTTAAGCAGTGCCGGGGTTTTCGGTGCAGCGGTTTCGCTCGCGGTCGGCACATCATTGCCCGCCCCAACCTCGCCACCCAGCGCAGTCACCAGTTCCGCATGGGCACTGAGCCGCGCCGCCTGAACCTGTTGCTGCACCTGCTGCTGCTTGAACAGCAGCGTCTGGGCGTTGAGCACATTGAGGTAATCGGTGAGCCCGCGCTGGTAGGCGATCATCGCTATGTCGTAGGTCTTCTGCGCGGCCGCGACCGACTCGGCGGCGAAAGTTTGCTGCTTGTCCATGGACTCGCGGCGGATCAACTGGTCGGAGATGTTCTTCAGCGCGTTGACCAGGGTCTGGTTGTAGTGAGCCACGGCGATGTCGTAACCGGCCGCTGCTTCACCCAGCTGCGCGCGCAACCGACCGCCGTCGAAGATCGGCAGCGAGATCGCCGGGCCAACGCTGTAGTTGAGTTTTTTGCCAGTCAAAAACTCCAGGGCCCCGCCGCCCGTGGCCATGTAGCCGAGGCTACCGACCAGGTCGACGTTGGGATAAAAACCGGCATGGGCCACATCGATACCCCGCGCTTGTGCCGCCACCTGCCAGCGGCTGGCAACCACGTCGGGCCGCTGGCCGAGCAATTGCGCCGGCAGTACCGACGGCAGCTTCAGGGCGGTGCCTAATGACAAAGTCGGTCGCTGCAACTGCGCCCCCGCGCCGGGACCCAATCCTGCCAATGCCGCCAGCTGATTACGACTGAGGGCGATCTCCTCGTCCAGTGCATCGAGCTGGCGATGGGTTTCAGGCAGTGGGGTTTGCGCCTGGCTGACTTCGAAGTGCGTTCCGATGCCGGCGTCCAGGCGCTTTTGCGCCAGTTCGAGGATCTGCTGTTGCTGCTGCAGCGTCGCGGCAACGATGTCGCGCTGGGCGTAATGCAGCGACAGTTCGATATAGGCGCGCACGATGTTGTTCTGCAATTCGAGCTGGGCCTGCCGGGCCTCGGCGGCGCTCATGTGCGCCAGGTCGACGGCACGCTCGCTGGCATTGCGCTCGCGGCCCCAGAGGTCGAGGGCGTAACTGAAGCCCAGCGCGGCGTTGTTGTCCCAGGTCGTGGTATTGGCCAGTTCGCCCGGCCCGTAGAACTGATCGGTGGGCCAGTTGTGGCGCTTGAGGGTGGACTCGGCATTGATCTGCAGCGACTCGGCAGACTCGGCAATGCCGGCCATCGAACGCGCCTGGCGCACCCGTGCGGCGGCCATGGCGATGGTTGGGCTGCCCTGCAGGGCCAGGTCGATCCAGTGATTTAATTGAAGGTCGCCATAGGCCTGCCACCATTGCGCAACAGGCCAATTGGCGTCCTGCGCAGCCTGTTGGATGGCCTCGTCGGTGGCCAGGGAATTGGCCTCCAGTGCCTTGCCTTGTGGGGCAATGCCTGCGGTTCCGATGCAGCCGCTGATTGCCAGGGATAGGGCGAGAACACTGAGCGTCTGAAGCGCTCTGCTGATGCGACGCGGCACTGCGGATATTCCTGAGATAGGGGAGATCCCCGTAAGAGGTGGCGCAATTCTAGGGGCGGGTTTTGTTGGCGATAAGCTGGGATTCTTGTGAATCTTTGTTACCGTTAACGCGATAATCCCTTGGTCGGGGTCTCGGACTCTGAAACGTTGTGTCACAATTTGTCATTCGCCCAGAGAGCACCCCATGGACACTTTGCAAAACATGCGCGCATTCAGTTACGTGGCCGAGGCCGGCAGCTTCACTGCGGCCGCCGTGCAACTCGACACCACGACGGCCAACGTTTCGCGCGCGGTCTCTAACCTTGAGGCCCACCTGCAAACCCGACTGCTCAACCGCACCACCCGGCGCATCGCTCTGACCGAGGCCGGCAAGCGCTACCTGCTGCGCTGCGAACAGATCCTGGCGTACGTTGAAGAAGCCGAGGCTGAAGCCAGTGACGCCCACGCCCGTCCGGCCGGACAGCTCAAGGTGCACACTATGACCGGCATCGGTCAGCACTTCGTGATCGACGCCATCGCGCGCTATCGCAAGACCCACCCGGACGTGACGTTCGACCTGACCATGGCCAACCGCGTACCGGACCTGCTCGACGAGGGCTACGACGTGTCCATCGTGCTGGCCAGCGAACTGCCCGACTCCGGCTTCGTCTCGCAGCGTCTGGGCATCACTTACAGCATCGTCTGCGCTTCGCCGGCCTACGTGAAAGCCAACGGCTGTGCGCACAAACCCAGCGACTTGCTCAACCACGCCTGCCTGCGGCTGGTCAGCCCGGTGATACCGTTGGAGAAATGGACATTTGATGGCCCTGAGGGTCAGGAAATGGTCACCATCAACAGCTCGCCGTTCCTGGTGAATTCTGCCGACGCCATGAAAACCGCGATCACCAGCGGCATGGGCGTAGGCGTTCTGCCGGTGTATGCGGCGATCGAAGGGCTGCGCAACGGCACGCTGGTCAGAGTGATGCCGAACTATCGCTCGCAAGAATTGAACCTGTACGCGATCTACCCTTCGCGCCAATACCTGGACGCGAAGATCAAGACCTGGGTTGAGTATCTGCGAGGGTCGTTGCCGGAGATATTGGCAGCGCATCAAGCTGAATTGACCGCTTATGAATTGAGCGGCAGCCTGGCCGGGGTTCGGTTGGCTAATTGATTATCCAGGCTCGCCCAGCACTGGAAAAGAATGTTAGCGTGCTTGGCATTCTCACCGCCCGACGAGCCCTCCACCCATGAAAAAGACCGTACTCGCCTTCAGCCGTATCACGCCGGAGATGATCGAAGACCTGAAGCAGGATTTCGACGTCATCGTGCCCAACCCGAAGAACGGCGATATCAATGCCCAATTTAATGAGGCCCTGCCTCACGCCCATGGCTTGATCGGCGTCGGTCGCAAGCTTGGACGGGCGCAGTTGGAAAACGCGGCGAAACTGCAGGTGGTCTCCAGCGTTTCAGTGGGCTACGACAACTACGATGTGGCGTATTTCAACGAACGCGGGATCATGCTCACCAACACCCCCGATGTCCTGACCGAGAGCACTGCGGACCTGGCGTTTGCCCTGATCATGAGCAGCGCCCGCCGGGTGGCCGAGCTGGATGCCTGGACCAAGGCCGGACAATGGCAGGCCAGTGTCGGCGCTGCGCTGTTTGGCAGCGATGTACACGGCAAGACCTTGGGCATCGTCGGCATGGGTAACATTGGCGCGGCTATCGCCCGTCGCGGTCGTCTGGGTTTTAACATGCCGATCATCTACAGCGGCAATAGTCGCAAGCCTGCACTTGAACAGGAGCTCGGCGCGCAATTTCGCAGCCTCGACCAGTTGCTGGCCGAAGCCGATTTTGTCTGCCTGGTGGTGCCGCTCAGCGAGAAGACCAAACACCTGATCAGCCACCGCGAACTGGGGCTGATGAAGCCGGGCGCGATCCTGGTGAACATCTCCCGTGGCCCCGTGGTAGACGAACCGGCGCTGATTGAAGCCCTGCAGAACAACCGCATTCGTGGCGCGGGCCTGGACGTCTACGAGAAAGAGCCGCTGAGCGACTCGCCATTGTTCCAGTTGAAGAACGCCGTGACCCTGCCGCATATCGGCTCGGCCACTCATGAAACCCGTGAAGCAATGGCCAATCGCGCCATTACCAACCTGCGTAGCGCGCTGCAAGGTGAGCGCCCGCAAGACCTGGTCAATCCGCAGAGCTGGAACGGTTGATTGCTAGCATGGCACGCCCGACCGGCGTGCCATGCATATATATACGGCGATAATTACCCGCTGAATTAATTAACTCCGCCACTCATTTAAAAGTACATAACTTGCAACTCAGTGGCCCGCAGTGCTGCGCGAGATTCATTATAAACTTCGAAGCGGTCAACAGTCAGAAACGGACTTCGGAGAACATCTTCATGAGCAACTTCACTACTGCCACCACCATCAGACGCAGCAAAGTACTGATCGTCTTGATGGCCGCCATTTTCGGTCTTACCACGCTGGCCAACAATCTCACCGACTACGCTGTCTACGCTGAATACATTGGACGCATCCTCAGCATGAGCGATACGCACGACAACGAATCCAGGAAACATCGTGGTATCACTTCAACACTGTTCCACCACCGCTTCTACTGGGCGATTATCACCCTCGAGGTCATCTTCACGTTTAGTCTGCTATACGGCAGCTGGCAGCTCTATCGCAACTTGAAAGC
This sequence comes from Pseudomonas sp. RIT-562, assembly GCF_026241895.1. Taxonomy (GTDB): domain Bacteria; phylum Pseudomonadota; class Gammaproteobacteria; order Pseudomonadales; family Pseudomonadaceae; genus Aquipseudomonas; species Aquipseudomonas mandelii_F. The sequence continues at coordinate 429,178 of NZ_JAPJIV010000002.1, forward strand.
ACCACGCAACGAATTCAACGAGTCTAAAAAATTTGCCATCATTGGATTCGTGACTGCACTATTCGTCTACCATGTTTTCTACATTACCATTCTCAACGAATGGTTCGACATGGACTACTCACAACAATACGATGCCTTCCGCTGGGCTCAAAACAATATTGAATACATGTTCCTCGCCTTGATATACCTGACGGTCGCCAAGGACAGTTGAGTAACATGGGTTTCAAGCCAACTTGCCGGTCATTGGCTTGATACTGACGCGGGGTTTGCGAAAGACCAAGACGTTGCCCAGCATCACCAGCACCAGCCCGACGAGTGCTGGAGGGGTCCACTGGTAACCCTCGGCAAATGCCGACACATTCAGCGCCACCACCGGAAACAACACGGTGCAGTACGCGGCCCGCTCAGGCCCCATGCGCCCGACCAATGTCAGGTAGGCGGTGAAACCGATCACCGAGCCGGGAATCACCAGGTACAGCAACGAGCCTACGTAGCGCGTATTCCACTCGATGTCGAACGGGATGCCCCGGACCAGGCACCAGGCCGACAACATCGCCGCGCCGTAGGCCATGCCCCAGGCATTGGTCGTCAGCGGCTTGAGCCCGGCTTTCTGCTGCAGGCTCGATAACATGTTGCCGGCGGAAAAACACAGCGTGCCGCACAGTGCCAATCCCAGGCCAAGCAAGGTTTCAGGTGAGGCGGTGTGACCCGCAAGCTCGGGCCAGAACAGCAGACCAAGGCCGAGCAAGCCCAAGGCGCCGCCCATCAAGACGTTGCGAGCAATTTTCTGGCCGAAAAACACCCGGGCGTTCAAGGCGTTCCACAAGGTGGCCGTGGAGAACACTACAGCGACCAGACCGCTGGGGATCCACTGGCTGGCGGTGAGGAAGCACATGAAGTTGACGCAGAACAGACACAAACCCTGCGCGAGGCAGATCAGGTGTCCGCGGCGATTCATCACTTGCAGGCGGCGGCTGAGCAGCAACATCACGAACAGCACCAGCGCGGCGAGGCCGAAGCGATAGACGATTGACACCGGGATGGCTACCACGCCCAACTGCCATTTCAAGGCAATCCAGGTAGTACCCCAGATCAGCACGGTCAGCAAATACAGCGAAAGGTTCATGATCAAAGCTCCTGGACAGGGGCTCAGTGTCCTGCGGCTGGCCTCGGCGCACTTGCATAAACTTGCGCTTTTGTCCGGCCACGGGCTGGCAGGTCATGTGCTACGGAGTAGGATGCAAGGCGTTGGAGAATCGATCATGGCCGCACTGGAAACCCTGCAAGTCTTTCAAGCCCTTAACCGTTCGCCCCATGCTCGTCTTGAGCACAGCGCCGAACTCGGTGACGGCATGGCTGCAGCCCTGTGGAACAATCATCACGACGCTCAGGACTACGAGGCGCCCAGTCATCACACCCTGTCCTGCTACATCGGCGGCGGCACCGGCACCTTTCGCCGCGACCAACCCGGCATCATGGGCGGCCCGGACAAACTGTGCATCCTGCCAGCCGAGCATCCGTCGGCCTGGGTGATCAATGGCGATATCCGCCTGGCCCACGTGTACTTCAGTCCTGAGCAATTTGCCCTGGGCTGCGTCACCCTGCTCGACCGCGAACCTCGCGAACTGCTCCTGCGCGAGCACACCTTTCTCGACGACCCGATCCAGGCCCGGCGCTTTCGCCAGTTGATCGCACTGAACTGGGATGAGCCCGGCGAACGCCTGCTCACCAGCAGCCTGGCCCACGAGATGCTGAGCCATGTCCTCCTCGGCCAGGTGGGCAAGCGCGAAGGGTTGCGCCTCAAGGGCGGACTGGCTGCGCATCAGCGCCGGCAACTGGTCGAGTTCATCGACAGCCAGTTGGCCGAAGCCATCAGCCTGGGGCAACTGGCCGGGTTGTGTGCGTTGTCGGAGTATCACTTTGCGCGGATGTTTCGCGAGAGCTTTGGCCTGCCGCCACACCAGTATGTGCTGGCGCGGCGCTTGCGGCGGGCCCAGGATCTGCTGCGCACGACCGCGCAGCCATTGGGGGAGATTGCCCTGGCGTGCGGGTTCTCCAGTGCCAGTCATTTCACCAACAGGTTTCGCCAGGCGGTGGGTGGAACGCCTGGGGAGTATCGGCAGGCTTTCTTGCGCTAGATCTGAAATGTTCAGCGACTTTGCCGCCGTCATCGCGAGCAAGGCTCACTCCTACAGAGTTGACCCGCCTATCACTCAACCCTGTAGGAGCGAGCCTGCTCGCGATGAACGATGACGCGGTGTACCGTCAGAACTCCAACGTACTCGACAATGTCACCTGCCGCGAATCCCCCATCGACACGAAGAACCGGCTCGCTGCCGACGTGTAGTACGTGCGATCAAACAGGTTTTTCACGTTGAGCTGAAACTTGACCGTCTGGCCCTCGACCTTGGTGTCATAGGTGGCAAACGCATCAGCTACCGTGTAGCTCGGCAGGTCAAAATCATTCACGGCGTTACCCGCCCTCTCCCCCACGTAGCGAGCGCCAGCGCCCACCCGCAGCTGGTCACCACCGATAATGTTGCCAAAGTCATACACCGCCGACAGCGAGCCACTGTTCTTCGCCACATTTTGCAGCTTCTTGCCCTTGTAGGTCGGGTCTTCGGTGACCTCGGCGTCGGTATACGCATAGCTGCCGATCATGCTCCAGCGCTCGCTGAGCTGACCGCTCAAATCCATTTCCAGGCCCCGGGAACGTACTTCGCCTGCGGCACTGTAGATCGTCACCGGCCCCTCGGAATTGGCGACCAGCACATTGCGTTTCTTGATGTCGAACAAGGCGATGTTGCCGGTGACGCGTCCTGGCAGATCCAGCTTGGCCCCGACTTCCCACGACTTGGCCTCCTCTGGGGCGATGCTGCCATCGAGCACCGTGCTGCTGCCGCTCAGCGGCGCAATGGTCGAGTTGGGTTTGAACGACTCGGTGTAGCTGCCGTAGAACGACAGGGCGTCGGTATAGCGATACACCAGTCCGGCGCGCGGCACCCACTTCTGGCCATTGCTGTCGGTGTTGACCTGGAACGGTACGCCTTTGCCCGCGTACTGGTCGTACTCCTGGAATCGCGCGCCGCCGACCAGAATCCATTGATCGGTCAGGTGAATCGAGTCCTGCAGGAACAGCGAATCGCTGCGCAGGATGTCGGTCTGCGCGCTGTCTGCCGGGCTGACCGTGGTGCCTTCCACCTCGCGACCGTACACCGGATTGGTATAGCTGAAGCTGCTCAGGCTTTTCTGGCGGATCAGGTCGGCGCGGTAGATCTTGCGGTACTCGTCGTCGATACCGATCACCAGGTCATGCTGCATGCCCGCCACATCGACCTGGCCTTCCAGGCTGGCCGTGGTGAAGCGGTCGGTGCTGATTGCGTTGTGCGTGCCATCCATGCTGCGAGTCAGCCTGCCCGTGCTGGTATCGATGGCCGTGACGCGCACCTGGCTGGCATCGTAGGTCTCGCGGTTCCAGCTGTAGCCGAAATGAGCTTTCCAGTTGTCGTTGAGCTGGTGATCGGCCTCGACATGATAGAGGTCGGACCGCCCCTCCATGTCGTTGAACGGTTCGTCGAGACGCCGCTCGCGGGAGATATCCAGCGGGTGATTGTCCCGGGGATCGATCACGGTGCCGCGGTCGAAGGGGGTGAGGAATTCACGGTGCTCATAGGCCAACAACAATGTAGTGCCGTCGCCGAACCAGGCCAGGGACGGCGCAACCAGGGTTTCGCGACGCACGCCATAGTTGCGCCAGTAATCTTCGTCATCGTGGTCCAGCACCATGCGATAGGCCAACCCGGAATCACCCAGGGCGCCGGTGCTGTCGAGGCCGCCGCCACTGCCATTCTTGCCGTTGCCGTAGGTCGAGCCACGCAAGGTCAAGGCGTTGTACTGCTCAAGCTCGGGTTTCTTGCTGACCATATTGACCACACCGCCAGGGTCCTGAATGCCGTACAGCAACGAAGCCGGACCCTTGAGCACTTCGACCCGATCCACCGTGGCATTCAGCCCCCTGCCCTGGATCAGCGGCATGCCGTCGCGCATGATCGAGCCATTGCGGTTGTCGCCGAAGCCGCGGGTCATTACCGAGTCCTGGGTGCTGCCCAACGTGTTGCCTTGAGTAATGCCACTGACATTGGCCAGTGCGTCATCCAGATTGCGCGGCGCCTGGTCGCGAATGACCTGGGCCGGGATTACATTGACGGTCTGCGGGATTTCCTGGAGCAACGCCTGCGAGCGCATCACCGAGCTCGTGGGGGGCGGCTGGTAGCTGGTGGATTGCTCCATGACCGAGGTGATGGTGGTCGCGCCCAGGTTCAAGGCACCCTGGGTTGGCAAAGGCTGCAGTGCCAGGGTGTGAGCATCGGTGCGGTGGAAGGTCAATCCAGAACCGCCGAGCAAGCGCTGCAGCGCCTGCTCGGCACTCATCTGCCCGCTGACCGCCGGGGCGGTGATACCGTAGGGCGCTTCGTCGGTGTAGACCACACTGAGTCCGGTAACCCGGCTGAAGTCGCTCAAGGCCTGGGGCAGCGGTTTGGCGGCCAGGGCGAAATTGAACTGGGTGTGTTGCTGGGTCACGCCGGCCTCGGCAGCCAGGGCAATGCCCGACGGCAGCAAAGCCGACGCGGTAATGCCCAGTGCGGATGCACTCAACCACTGTTTGACCGAAACCAATTTTGCCCTGGACTTCATTGCTCATGACCTGTGTAGAACCGCAACGGATGCGAATGACTCGCAGTTTCAGTCACTACACGGATGGCGCGAGGTTTTACCTCACTTCAAATTTGAATTATTTTCAGAGGATCTAAAGATCGCAGCCTTCGGCAGCGCCTACAGAAGATCGCGTGTCCCTGTAGGAGCTGCCGAAGGCTGCGATCTTTTGATCTTGCGCTAGCGCAAAAAGATCAGATGCCCGAAGACTTGGGTCTGCTCAAACCCCAACACCCCCTGCAGCGAACTCAATACCGCCTGCGGATCCTTGCTCGGGAAGCTGCCACTGACCCGGCGCGTCGCCAGTTCATCGTTGAGCAATACGATGCGCCCTGGGTAATAACGCCCCAGATCCTTCACTACGTCCGCCAGTGGCGTCCTGTAGTAATTGAGCCAACCCTGGCGCCAGGCCAGCTGCGCTTCACTGTCCACCCCACGAACTTTCTGCGCCGAGCCAGCGCCATAACTGACCTGCTCGCCCGCACCGAGAATCTGCTGTGCAGCCTGCTGGCGCGCCGTGACACCGACCCGTCCGGACAGCACCGTCACCTGCGCGCCAGCCGGTTGCAGACGTACCTCGAACTGCGTGCCCAGGACCCGCGCCTGGCCTTGGTTCGCGTCGACGATAAAAGGCTCGCCGGTATGGACGACGCTGAAAAACCCGGCGCCGCGGCGCAATTGCACATGCCGTTCACCACCGCTGAAATTCACCGCAATGGCGCTGTCCGCATCCAGCGTTACCTGGGATTGATCAGCCAACGTCACCGTGCGAATTTCCCCTGGAGCCGAGACGTAGTCCGCTCCCAGGTCATCCACCCAGCGCATAGGCTGCCATCCAGCCCCCATGCCGATCATCAACAACAGGCAAGCCGCCATTGCCAATCCGCCAGCCCAGCGCCGCACACGGTACTGGCGGGAACGATCCATTGAGTTGAGGTAACCCTGCAAGGCAAGCGCATCTTCGCTTGCCAGCGTGCGTGCCGGTGCTTCGCTCAGTTCCCACACCACTTGAGCCTGGGCGTAGGCCTCGGCGTGGGCGGGATCGGCCTGCAGCCAGCGGCTGAAGGTCACTTGATCGCCGCTGCTGGGCTGGTCGTGCAGCAGGCTCAGCCAGGCGTAGGCGGCCTGTTCCTGGGCCGGCGTCGGAATGATTCGTTCAACGTGATTCACGGTGCTTTCCCTGGCGTGCGCGGTTTGGTTTCCAGGCTGGCCTTGCAGGCTTCGAGGGCGCGCATCATATGTTTTTCCACGGCACTCTGGGACAAGCCCATGGCCTTGGCGATCTGCGCGTATTTGCGCCCGTGGATGCGATTGAGCAGAAAAATCTGCCGAGTGCGCTCGGGCAACGCACGCAACGCCGCCTCGACATGTCGCAAATCATTGCCGGCCTGCAGCGCAGCCTCGGGTTCGCTGCCGTGGCTGTCCGGCTGGTCGGGCAGCCAACCCTCGTTGCCCCGCACCCGCGCTCCTTCGCTGCGCAAATGGTCAATGGCAATGTTGCCGGCACAGCGCAGCAGGTAGGTACTCAGTTCCTCGACCTGCACCAATGGTCGCCGCCAGAATCGCAGGAACAAATCCTGCACCAGATCGGCCGCCGTCGCCCGACAGCCAACCCGACGACTGACCAGCGCTTCCATCTGCGAGCGCTGGGACAGGAACACCTGCAGGAAATGCGCACGCCCCCCGCCTTGTTGTTCGTCTTCACTGGATTCAGGCGGGTGGCTGATCATCGAATCATTACTGCGCGAGTGCGGCGACGGGGCTGGCGAGCAGGCTCAGGCCGGCGAGCGCCAACACCAGGCGCGGGCGGTAAGGCAACACCAGCACCAACAACAAGGCACTGAGCATCAGCACCGCGCACCACTCGACCAGGCCCAGTCCCCACCCGATTCGGGCCACCAGTAACCAGGGCGAAACCGCCAGCAACGCCCAGCCAGCCAGTTTCAAGAATTTGCGCCGACCAGCCGTGGGCTTGTGGCCGAGCAGTTCGACGTGATGCCGATCCATCGACAGACAAAGCGCGGTAAAACCGCTGTAGCAGAGCAACAGGGCAAGCAGCATTCAGTTAGCCTCCCGCTCTGGAGTGACGGCACGTGCACGTTGACGCGGGGCCCTGGCAACCTCGCCGCCGCGGCGCATTCTCCACGCCGCCCACGCCAGGAACAGGCCGCTGCCCAGGCAGGCCAAGTCAAATCCGGCCATCGCCCAATCACCTTGGCTCAAGGTCGCCAGCAAGTGATGCGCAGTGGTCAGCGCATTGAGCAATGGAATGCCGCAGAACAGCAGTGCGGCCAGAATCAGCTGCTCAACCCAGGCGGTGCGCCCAGGTCGGATCACGGCGTGCACCACACTCAGGCCCCAGACGATGAAGAAGCAGTTGACCTCCCAGTCTGCCCGGGCAGCCATCTCCACCGGCAACAGGCGATTGGCCCAGAAGAACGCCGCCACGGCGCCCGTCAACCCGGCCATGCTGGCGATGTTAAGGACTTCCACCAGGCGTAATTCGAACGGCATGACGCCACTTTTCGCATGCTTGAGTTGGCGCTTGCCCAGCCAGATCACCAGCCCGGTGCCAATCACCGCCGTGCTCGCCAAGCCGCAGATAAAGTACAACCAACGCAACACCGGGCCGGCAAAACGGCCCATGTGCAGGCCATAAAAACTGCCAGCGACGGCCATCGCCACCGGTTGCCCAGGTGTGGCACTGAGCAGTTGCCCGCTGACGCCATTGAACGTCACGGCGCTGCTCACGTCGTGAACCACCCGATCGGCACCGTCGCGTACCAACACTACCGAAGCATTGGCGTCGCCCGGATTGTTCACCGTCAGGCGCGCCACGCGCCCACCCGACCACTGCTCCCGCGCCCGCTCCAGCAACGGCGCCATCGCAGCCAACTGACCGGGGCGGCCAGCGAGCTCGGGCGTGCTGGACGCAGGAAATACCTCATCGTAGAACGCCCGCACATCACCGTTATAGGAAGCGAGGATGCTCGCTGGCATGACCATCGCCATGAAAATCACCAGGCTGCTGTAGCTGATCATCAAGTGGAAAGGCAGTACCAGGACGCCCACTGCGTTGTGGCCATCCAGCCACGAACGCTGGCCCTTGCGCGGGCGAAAGGTGAAGAAGTCCTTGAAGATTTTCTTGTGCGTGATGATGCCGGTGATCAGGCCGATGAACATCACCATGGCCGCGATCGTCGACAACCAGCGGCCCCACGGATGGGGCATCTGCAGCTGGAAATGGAAGCGATAGAAGAAGTCGCCGCCCCTGGTTTGCCGTTCCTGCACTTCGCTGCCGGACTGCGGGTCGAGGGTTTTTTCAGTGAACTGACCACGCTCGCCGCGTTTGGCGGGCGACTGTTGCCAACGCACCGTCAGCGCTGGCTGCCGGGCGCTCGGCAGGTCGATCAGCCAGCGCGAAGCACCGGGTGCGTGTTGCTGCAGGTATTGCTGGGCGAGGTCGAGGCTGTGTTCGGATGAGACCGATCGCGCCGGAATCTCCGGCTGCATCCAGTGACTGATCTCGTCATTGAAGTAAGCAAGCGTGCCCGTCAGGAAAATAGCGAACAGCAGCCAGCCGAAGAGCAAACCGGTCCAGGTATGGACCCAAGCCATCGCCTGACGAAATCCCTCCTTCATGCGTGCCCCATCCAGTAAGCCACCCCAGCGACTGCCGCCAGCACCAGGGCCGGAACCATCAAGCCGAACCAGGCCTGCCACGCACTGCGGCAGGCGAAGCACCACAGCACGGCACACAGGTAGACCAGAAACGAGGTCATCATCCCGGTCACCACCGCTTCGGCGCGCGGCATCGGCAGCCAGAGCGTCAGGCTGACACTGGCCAAAGCGGCAACCACGTATCCGCCCACCACGGCGGCAAGCACCCGCGAAGTGACCGCCAGTCGATAGGAAACGGGGAGCGTGCTGGTTTTGACTTTCATGTTTCGGCCTTGAAACAAGTGGAGCTGCGCGATAGTCACGCGGCTGAGCAGGCGGCAATAATAATGATAAATATTCTCATATGCAAAAAAGTTCGAGGATGCTGCTGGACTTGCGAGATCAATGGCATCAGGGAGGCTGGAGGCCAATAAGACTTGATCGCTTCCCATCGTTCGCCGATACACCTGAATGGCGCGCCAGACTGCACAACGTGAACAAGGGGGGGAACTGCCTATTGGCGGGCTGAAGACAAGTATCAGGTGTTATTGGGGGTCAATCGGTTCCAGGACGATAAGCGCCCGACAGAAGAGCGCTACCTCATCACGTTGCAATTGGCTACTCCATGGGGGGAGCCATGATGCCGTGTAGGTGATGGCACACCACAAATAAAAACGGGCCTGCATCAGCAGGCCCGTTGTCGTTGGCAAGAAAAGATCACATCAGGCTTCAGCCGTTTTGCGCGGCCTGTTCATTTTCAAGAAACTCGTCTTCGAGCAGCGCATCAGCCGCGACTCTTTCGAACGGCACGATCGCGGCACGTGGTTTGCCCCGCAGTTTGCCGAACAGGTGCTCCAGCGCATGTTCGAGTTTTTCCGCCGCACCGTCGATCGCTTGCTCCAGGGTGTCGGCTTTATGGGTCACGGAAATCGGTTGATGGCCTTTTGGCCGCGCTTCCAGCTGGCAGCGCATATCGTGGGGACCAGGCTTGTCGCCGTTCTCGTCCCGCAGATGAACCTCGACGCGTGTCAGGTCCTCTTCATAACGTTCGAGCGTGCTCTCAATGGTAGTACGTACCCACTCCTCCAGTCGGATGCTGCTTTGAATATGGTTATCACTGTTGACTTGGATTTGCATAGTTCATCCCTTATTTCAGCTAGCTCGCGAGAGGCCCTTCGGCTGGCCCTTGGGCGTCATCACCGTGACCTCTTACTTACACAATCGGTCTGCTCGCAGAACATTTCAACCCCTAAAAAAAGATAAATATGTATTCGCAAAAAAAGCCGGACAACCGCGAAAAGCACTGTTAAGGTCGGGAGTTGGGTAGACACTGTTCAACTACCCAGGCCGCTCACATCTGCCGCTCGCCCAGCGGGTGCAGGCTCCGAAAGATCCCCGCCTCCTCCACCAGCCAGTCATGCACCGCCCTGACGCCCGGATGACTTAGCGCCCCCGGCGCATAGAGCAGCACGTAGCGTTTGTGATTGGGCACGGCCAGGCCGAATGGCACGATCAGGGTCCCGCGCTCCAGTTCGTCATTGAGCAAGGTGCGCCGCGCAATCGCCACGCCCATGCCGGCTATTGCCGCTTCGATGGTCAGGTGATTGCGATTGAAGGTATGCCCGCGCCGCACGTCCGCGCCTTCAAAGCCGATGGCATTCAGGTAAAACTCCCACTCAGCATACTCATAGCTGCCGCGCCAGGCGGTGATGTCGTGCAGCAGTGGAAAGTGCAGCAGGTCTGCCGGCCCGTGCAGCGGTGGACGACCGCGCAACAGGCTCGGCGAACAGACCGGGAAAATCTGTTCGTCCAGCAGGGTTGTGGATAACAGCCCTGGATAACTGCCGTCGTTAAGGTCGATCGCCAGGTCGAAGTCACCTTCGTGCAAGGGCACGCTGCTGTCCTCGGCCACCAGCCGCAGCTGGATGTCCGGAAAGCGTTGCTGCAGGCGCGGCAGACGCGGAGTCAGCCATTTGCTGAGGAACGATGGAATCGAACGTACCCGCAGGATTCCACTGATCATTCCCGCGTCCAGTCGTCGCAATTCCGCATCGATGCTGCCGTAGGCTTCATTAACGGTAATGGCCAATCGCTGGCCTTCAGCACTCAATTCCACTCCACGGGCACGCCGGTGAAACAGACGGAAACCTAGGCGCTCTTCCAGTTGGCGAATCTGCTGGCTGACTGCACCCGGCGTGATGTGTAGCTCTTCGGCACATCGGGTAAACGACAGGTGCCGCGCGGCACAGGAAAACACGTGCAGCCAGACATAAGTCTGGGCATGCAATTGACGGCTCATCGTTTAGTCCTGCTAAAGGCTTGAGTAGGAAATTTCGTTGGTCACGTAGGACCGAGGTGGGCAGTATCGCCGACATTGCGCTTGTCCTACAAAAATGGCAGCGATTTCTCTCCCATTGCTTGTATAGGCTTTAGCATGGCTATCAGTGTTTTCGATCTTTTCAAAGTCGGCATCGGCCCGTCCAGCTCCCACACCGTCGGCCCCATGCGCGCCGCAGCGACTTTCGCCCAGGCGCTTAAGGAGCAGAATCTGCTCGACGCCGTTCGTCGAGTGGAAATCCGCCTGTACGGCTCCCTGTCGGCCACCGGCGTTGGTCACGCCACCGACCGCGCCTGTGTGATGGGGCTAATGGGCGAGTGGCCAGACAGCATCGACCCGACCTGCATCGAAGAGCGGATCAACACGCTGTTGAAAACCCGCGAACTGAAACTGGCCGGGGAAAACACGATCGCCTTCAACTGGCAAACCGACCTGTTGCTACTCGACGAGAGCCTGCCCTACCACCCCAATGCGATGTCTCTGACGGCCTTTGGTGAAACCGGAGAGCTGGCCGAGCAGACGTATTACTCGATCGGCGGCGGATTCATCATCGAGGCAGCCGAGGCCGAGTCTGGCATTGCTCCGTCCAGTGACGTCGTGCTGCCGTATGATTTTTCCAGCGCCGCCGAATTGCTCAAGTTGTGTAACCAGAACGGCCTGCGGGTTTCCGAGCTGATGATGGCCAATGAACTGGCCTGGCGCAGCGAAACCGAGATTCGCCAGGGCCTGTTGCACATCTGGTCGGTGATGCGCGAGTGCGTAGAGCAAGGCCTGCGTCATGAGGGGATTCTGCCCGGCGGTTTGAATGTGCCGCGTCGAGCGGCGAAGCTGCACCGCGCCTTGCTGGAAATCGGTAAGCCTAACGTCATCACCTCCACCCTGTCGGCCATGGAATGGGTCAACCTGTTCGCCCTCGCCGTCAACGAAGAAAACGCCGCCGGCGGGCGCATGGTCACGGCACCCACCAACGGCGCGGCCGGGATTATTCCAGCGGTGCTGCACTACTACATGAAATTCAATCCGGATGCTTCGGATGACGACGTGGTCGCCTTCTTCCTCGGCGCCGCAGCGGTGGGCATTCTGTGCAAAAAGAATGCGTCGATATCCGGTGCCGAAGTCGGCTGCCAGGGCGAGGTCGGATCCGCCTGCGCGATGGCCGCTGCGGGCTTGGCGGACGTGCTTGGCGCCACGCCAGAGCAATTGGAAAACGCTGCGGAAATCGGCCTGGAACACAACCTCGGGCTGACCTGCGACCCGGTCGGCGGGCTGGTGCAGGTGCCCTGCATCGAACGCAACGCAATCGCTGCCGTGAAAGCGATCAACGCCACGCAAATGGCCTTGCGCGGTGACGGCAAACACTTCATTTCCCTCGACCGGGTCATCCGCACCATGCGCGATACCGGCGCCGACATGCACGACAAATATAAAGAGACTTCACGGGGCGGCCTGGCCGTGAGCTGGGTGGAGTGCTGAGGAGCATTCCCTGACCGCCCGTACCACGTGAGCCCGAGCAAGAACAATAACGAGGCCAATACGATGACCGATGTACGTACACCTGCTGCCGAAAATCCTGCTGTAGAAGCACCACGCGACACCGCCACAGTCAGCAAAGGCTGGAGTAAACACGACACCACCTGGATGCTCGGCCTCTACGGCACGGCAATCGGCGCCGGAACGCTGTTCCTGCCGATCAACGCCGGGGTCGGCGGTTTTTGGCCCCTGCTGATCCTCGCAGTGCTGGCCTTCCCGATGACCTTCTTTGCCCACCGCGGCCTGACACGCTTCGTGCTGTCCGGTCGCTCTGGCGATATCACCGAGGTAGTGGAAGAACACTTCGGCATCGGCGCCGGCAAGCTGATCACCTTGCTGTACTTCTTCGCGATTTTCCCAATTCTGCTGGTGTACAGCGTCGCGCTGACCAACACCCTGAGCAGCTTCATGGAACACCAGCTGCACATCGCTCCGCCGCCTCGGGCCATTTTGTCGCTGGGGTTGATCCTCGGCCTGATGGCCATTGTCCGCTGCGGCCAGGGCGTGATCGTCAAATGCATGAGCGTGCTGGTCTACCCGTTCGTCGCCGCATTGCTGCTGCTCGGCATCAGCCTGATCCCGAACTGGAACGGCGCCTTCTTCGCCACCGCCAGTGAAGGCATGCCGCTGCCACTGTTCTTCAAGACCTTGTGGCTGGCGATCCCGGTGATGGTGTTCTCGTTCAACCATTCGCCGATCATCTCGGCCTTTGCGGTCGATCAGAAACAGCGCTACGGCGAACAGGCCGAAGCCAAGAGCAGCGGCATTCTAGCCATCGCCCACGCAATGATGGTGGTGACGGTGATGTTCTTCTGCTTCAGCTGCGTGCTGGCGTTGTCCCCTGCGGACCTGGCCGCGGCGAAAGCGCAGAACATCTCGATCCTGTCCTACCTGGCCAACCATTTCCAGACCCCGGTCATCGCCTACGCTGCACCGCTGATTGCATTGGTGGCGATCACCAAATCCTTCCTCGGTCATTACATCGGCGCCAGCGAAGGCTTCCAGGGCCTGATCGTGAAAAGCCTGCGCGGCCGCGGCAAGGTGATGTCCAGCAGTTGGCTGAACCGTGCGACGGCGCTGTTCATGATCCTCAGCTGCTGGGCGGTGGCGACGTTTAATCCGAGCATTCTCGGGATGATCGAAACCCTCGGCGGGCCGGTCATCGCCTGTCTGTTGTTCCTGATGCCGATGTACGCCATCCGCCGCGTACCGGCCTTGCGCCAGTATTCGGGTCAGGCTTCGAATGTGTTCGTGGTGTTGATCGGCTTGATTGCACTGTCTGCGATCATTTATTCATTCCTGCCCTGAATCGGGCAGGTTAAGCACACCTGACACACTACTTGTAGCAGCTGGCGAAGCCTGCGTTCGGCGGCGAAGCCGTCGTGAAATCGGACAACGCGGTTTTCAGTTAAACCGCGAGTTCAGGATTTACGACGGCTTCGCCGCCGAACGCAGGCTGCTACAGGTGTTTTGCGGTGCAATTGAGGGGATGTGATTATTGTTCGACAATCGTTCCGGCATGTCCCTTGCTATATCCCTATTGACACGGCGAGCGGCCTGCCAATGGTCCGGTAATGCGAACCAACCCGATCATGGCCGGTCAACAATTGCACGTTCAATCAGGCGGTGACGCATCATGGACAATCCTTTTCAGCTCATTACCGATGCCTTTGCGCCGGATTACCAGATCAACCTGAGTATTCAGGGACTCGACGGCAGCATCATGCTCACCCTGTCCAACAGCGGACGAGTAGTGGCCAAGCGGATGATCAGTGCCGAACAGCGCAATGACCCCAAGCGCCTCAAGCGCCTGGTGCAAAGTATTCAGTTCGGTATTGCCATCGAACAGGGCCACAGCGCGGTCGCCATTCTCGAAGCCATGACCGATGGCGACAACCGGACGCTGCCACCACCGCCGGCCACGGGCTTGCCGCGCCCGGCGATGGGGCTTTAGAGCTCGCCCTTCTCTACTTCGGGATGCTCGCTCGAACCCGCGCCAACCTTGCGCTGCGGGTGCTCGATTTTCACCGAAGGGAATTGTGACGAGGCGTACCGCACCACCAGAATCGCGAACGCCAGCAACAGGATGCCGCCGCACAGGTAGATGATGCCGACGTCCGGCGGGTTGTGGTGCGAGACGTTGGAGATCAGCAGCCGGGTCAGTGCGGTGATGGCCACGTAGATCAGGAAGCGCACTGGCATGTGGTTGGTCTTGAAGTAAATCCCGACCATTGCGCCCAGTTCCAGGTAGATGAACAGCAGCAGGATGTCATCGATCTTGATGTGTCCCTTATCCAGCATCCCCAGGAACTCCATCACCGCTGCCCAGGCAGTCACCGCTCCGATGGCGAACAAAGCCAGGTAGTGGAAGCTTTCGACGAACAGGTTGCCCAGGGATTCGGCGAGTTGATGCACGTTCTGCCGCAATTTCTCGGCCCAGTTGATTTTCACGGTGATTCTTCCTTAGGTCGACTTGACCGGATGATGCGGGTTTGACGTGACGGTTGTTTGGCATGCAGAAAAAAGGCCAGGGGTTGGGAGGTGAGATGGTGGCTGGGTGATGTGAGGCACTTTGGGGTTTTGAAGGCCGGGTGCGGGAGCCGATTTCGGAGCTGGTTGTGAAAGTCCATTTGGGAGCCGGTTGTGGGAGCAAAGCTTGCTCGCGATGGCGGTTTCGCGGTGTACATATCCGTTTCTGCGGTCACGGCTTCAATTGGTTCCGCCCTTACGGCGGGTTACTTTGAAAAGCGCAAAGTAACCAAACGCTTCTTGCCCTACCACTCGGCACCTCGCCTAGGCTCGGTGTGCCCTCACTCCGGCATTGCTCCGCGGGTCGCCGCGATGGGCCATCCCTGGCCCAGCGCGGCTAAACCGGCATCCTTGCCGGTTTACCCGCTACGCAATGCCTGCGTTCGGCCAGCGTGGTTAATGGGCGTCCGTGATCACAAACCGGGCCGTGGCGGCCTTCGGGCCGACCAAGGCGTCAAGCCGGCGCGCTGCGCTGGTTTGATCGTGCCTGTCCTCTCGCATTGCCGCCCCCCCTCTGTAGGAGCGAGCCTGCTCGCGATGGACGTGAACGATTACGCGTACTTATTAAATAAAACACGACTTACTGTAGGAGCCCGGCTTGCCGGCGATGGCTTCCGCGAGATCGCCATCGCCGGCAAGCCGGGCTCCTACAGGGGATTTTGGTTGTGCCAAATATGTGCGTATACGTAACTCCGCCGATGCAAAGCCGAACTAGCCGTCAGGTCGGCTTTCAGGCCGCCTCGGCCCGGTTGTTGATCGCGGACGCCCGTTAACCACGATGGCCGAACGCAGGTATTGCGTAGCGGGTAAACCGGCAAGGATGCCGGTTTAGCTGCGCTGGGCCAGGGATGGCCCATCGCAGCGACCCGCGGAGCAATGCCTGCGTTCGGGCACACCGAGCCTAGGCGAGGTGCCAAGTGGTGGGGCAAAGACCTTTTGGTTACTTTTGGGGCGTTTGCCAAAAGTGACCCGCCGTAAGGGCGGAACCAATAGCCGCCATGACCACAGAAACGGATATGTACACGGTCACAAATCACTACCGTCAGCCCGCGACCCCCAATTTTCGGTCTACATTGAAAAGCCACTACCCAAAGCGCAAGGATTCGCTTATCCTTTTCGCTGTATATAAATACAGTGGTCGAATACGACAACTTAATGTGAAGGCATGTGAGGTGGTGAATGGCCGTCGAAGTGGTATACCGCAGCAGCCGAGATCTGGAGCGCTTGTTCATGGATAAAGCCGAAGCTGACCGTCATGACAAAATGCTCGAACTCGCCGAATTGCTGGCGGAAGTGTTGCAAAAAGCCGTTCCGTCCCTGACAGAACAGCAAGTGGAAGAAGCCGGGATCTACATGGCGAAGAACCGCGACGTGTTCGCCAAGGCGTTCAAGAGCCAACCGGACGCCCTGTCCGAATTGTTGAGTGCACCTGCCGAAGTAGTTGCCCCTGTTGTTGCGCCTGTTGAAGCGCCGCAAGCACCTGACGCAGCTGAACCCGTGGCACCCGCCAAACCTGCCAAGGCGGCAAAGGCACCGAAGTAATCAACACCCGAATTGAACAAGCCCTGAATCCAGCGACTCAGGGTCTTTTTCAGGCTCGGCATCAGCGATACAACACCCGCTCCGCCAACTCATCCGCTACCCGCGCCGGCGAACGTTTTTCCGCTTGGGCATGGGCGAATACCTCGGTCAACCGGGAGCTGATTTTCGACAGGTGTGCGGTAATGGTGCTCAGCTCTTCGCCACGATGCTTTAGCGAAACATAAATCAACCCGCCCGCGTTGATCACATAATCCGGCGCATACAAAATCCCCCGGCGCTCGAGCAAATCGGCGACTTCCACATGAGTCAGCTGATTGTTCGCCGACCCCGCCACTGCCGAACAGCGCAATTGAGACACACTGTTGCTGTTAAGAACTCCACCCAGCCCGCACGGCGCGAGTATGTCGCAAGGTGTGCTGAGCAATGCATCGTTGGCGATGGGATGAGCACCCAGCTGCTCCATCGCCAGTTGCACCTTGCCATGATCGATGTCGCTCACCAGCAATTCCGCGCCCGCTGCATGCAGTTGTTCCGCCAACGCGTAGCCGACGTTTCCCAAGCCTTGGATGGCCACGCGCAGACCTTCAAGATTGTCGCTGCCCAGGCGTGCCATTGCCGTACTGCGAATGCCGGCAAACACGCCCATGGCTGCGTGCGGCGCGGGGTCGCCCGCCGAGGTGGTGCTGGTGACATGCTGGGTCTGTTGGGCGATGCAATCCATGTCCGCTACTGAAGTACCGCTGTCGATCGCGGTGATGTAGCGCCCGTCGAGTTGATCGATGCAACGACCGAACGCTTCGAACAGCGCGGCACGGTTTTCCACGTGCATCGGCCGGATGATCACGGCGACTCCACCGCCTTGAGCCAGCCCGGCCAACGCCGCTTTGTAGCTCATGCCCTGGGCCAGGCGCACAGCATCTTCGACGGCGGATTCGTCGTCTGGATAGGCAAGGTATCGACACCCGCCCAGTGCTGGGCCCAGGCGGCTGTTATGAATGGCAATCACGGCCTTCAACCCGGTGACCGGGTCGACGCTCAGATGCAGCGATTCAAGGCGATTGCTTTGCATGAGAGCGAACATCGTAAGGCTCCCGAAAATCACTTCTTGTAGTCGCCAGTATAGGCTCGCGCCTGAAATTTGCTGAAGCGCACCGGAATAAAGATCGACCGCGTACAGGCATTCGGACATAACCTTTCGAGGCACTGGACGAATGGAGGAGACGGGGCTAAAACGAGGCATGTCCCGGGAGATTAAGATGACGCCCCGCCAACGCTTCTTTGAATGCCTGCAACGCTCACCGCCCGCGCTGTTCGAGGCGGCGTTGTGGATTTGTGTCGAGCATGACAAGGAGCTGGACGCCGAATCTGTGCTGGCGCACTTCAGGGATCTGCAGCAGCGCGTCAGCTGTGGTTTGCCAATGTTGCCTGTGAGTGAATTGGCCCAGCCGTTATTGCGCCGCATGAATGACCTGGGATTTGCCCAGGACGACTTCACGCCCCTGCGACCGCAAGCGGCGTTGCTCGACAAGGTGCTGACACGTCGGCGCGGCCAACCGCTGGCATTGGGACTGCTGGCCATGGAGCTTGCCCGACGCCTGGAGATTCCCATGGTCGGCGTCAACTTCCCGGGGCATTTTCTGCTGCGTGTGCCGGGCGCCGATCACCTGCTCGATCCTTGCGGCGGGCGGCGTTTGTACCCAAATGATTGCAGGGAGTTGCTGCATCGCCAGTACGGTCCGAACATGAAGCTGAGCGCCGAGCACCTGGTGACCGCCGAACCGCTGCAGATGCTGCAACGCCTGTCGCGCAACCTGCGTCAGCTGCATTTGGCTCACGATGATTATATCGGTGCGCTGATCGACGCCGAGCGGGTGCTGGAACTGGGTAACGCCAGCGCCGCTGATTACCTGGCGCGGGCGAGCCTGTATCAAAGACTGGACTGTCCCAACGCCGAACGCTTCGACCTGGAGCATGCGCTGATGCTCAGCGAGGATCCGATCCAGCGGATTCGCCTGACTGAACGACTGGGGCATTTGCCGCCGAACACCATCGTCCACTGACGCCCGAACCTGTGGAGCCAAACGTGCTTCCACAGGTTCGTGATTGTTTATTGTGGCGTGCAGTCAGGGAGTATCGGGCTGATTGGCCGGATGTGCCTTGATGAACGCCGGATGAGCCGCCGCCAGCGCCGCCACTCGACGAATCCGCGGCCAGGACTCCAGGGAGACATTGAAGCGTTCAGCCGCATACAGCTGCGGTATCAGATAAACATCCGCCACCCCAGGCTCCGGCCCGAAACAGAACCCCTCGTCGCCAATCAATTGTTCCACCGCCCCCAGCCCCTGGCTGATCCAGTGCCCTATCCACTCCACCACCTGCGGCTCCTCGTGTCCCAACTGCCGAAGCTTGTTGAGCACGCTGACGTTGTGCAGCGGATGCACATCACAACCGAGCAGCGCCGCGACCCCGCGCTCATGGGCGCGAGCGACGAGGTCCGTCGCCAGCAGCGGCACCTGTGGATAACGTTCCTCCAGGTATTCAATGATGGCCGGTGACTGGATTAACAAGGCGCCATCGTCGGTGCGCAAGGCCGGCACCCGGCCTTGCGGATTAATGCCCAGGTACGGCGCCTGACGGTGTTCGCCGCCCACCGGCGCGATCAGGTTGACCGGCAGCGCCTGATAATCCAGGCCCTTTAGTGCAAGGGCAATCCGCACCCGATAAGACGAGGTCGAGCGGTAGTAAGTAAACAGTTCCATGAGGCGCTCCTCTTATCGAGCCGGCAGCACTTTGCCGCGGCACTCGCCGAAACCGATGGAGGCAAAACCCTCACGGTTGCAACGGGCGCGCAGGATGATTTCGTCGCCGTCCTCGAGGAATTTACGCACCTCACCGCTCGCCAGCTCGATCGGCTTTTTACCGCCTTCGGTGATCTCCAGCAGGCTGCCGAACTGACCGCTCTCGGGCCCGGACAAAGTTCCCGAACCGAACAGGTCGCCCGCCTGCAACTGGCAGCCGTTAACGCTGTGGTGCGCGACCATCTGCGCCACGGTCCAGTACATATGCCGGGTGTTGCTCAGGGTCAGGCGATGGGCGGGCAGATTCTGCTCGCGCATCGCCTCGGTCAGCAGCAGCACTTCCAGCTCGATGTTAAAAGCGCCAGCGGCCTGATCACGCGGGTCCAACAGGTAGGGCAGCGGTTGCGGATCGCCTTGTGGACGCGCGGGCTGGGCACGGCGGAACGGCTCCAGCGCTTCGGCCGTCACCACCCAGGGTGAAATGCTGGTGATAAAGCTCTTCGACAGGAATGGCCCCAACGGCTGGTATTCCCACGCCTGGATATCCCGTGCCGACCAATCGTTTAACAGGCAGAAACCGGCGATGTGATTGGCGGCATCACCAATGGCGATCGAGTCGCCCATCTCGTTGCCCTGGCCGATCCAGATGCCCAGCTCCAGCTCGTAATCCAGGCGTGCGCACGGGCCGAACACCGGCTCGGTCTGCCCGGCAGGCAGGGTCTGGCCTTTAGGGCGCCGAACGTCGGTACCTGAAGGGCGAATGGTCGAGGCGCGGCCGTGGTAGCCGATTGGCACGTACTTGTAGTTCGGCAGCAGCGGGTTGTCGGGGCGGAACAGTTTGCCGACGTTCTGCGCATGTTCGATGCCTACGTAGAAGTCGGTGTAGTCGCTGATTTTCGCCGGCAGGTGCATCACGCAGTTGGCGGCCAGTGGCAGCAGTTTAGCGCCCTGGGCTTCGATTTTGCCGTGCAGGGTGCTGCCTTCGGACAGCAACTGCAGCAGACGCTCACGTAATGCCACTCGCGCCTCGGGGCCCGCCTGGAAAAACGCATTCAGTTGCCCGCCACGGGTGGCTTCTGCAGCGACCTTGGCGGTGCCTTCAAACAGACCGGCATCCAGCGCCGCTTCCAGGTCGAAGATGTGATCGCCGATGGCCACGCCGCTGCGTGGCGCCCCGCCGTCGATGCTGAACACGCCGAGCGGCAAGTTCTGCAGCGGGAAATCGATATGCCCGTTGGCCGAAGCAACCCAGCTGCGAGTAATGGAAGTCTGAGTCATGGGTTATCTCCGGGTCGGGTCAAAAGTGGCGGGCAGCGTAGCCCAGCAAGTGTCGTAGTTCTTTTGCAACTGTGGGCATTCCAGGGCGAAACGGCTCGGGCGCAGGACCTGGCTGGTTTCAAACATGAAGGCCATGGTGTTGTCGATTTTCGCCGGCGCCAGTTCCGCATTGATCGCCCTGGTGCAGGTTTCGCCGTCGGGTCCGTGAGCACTCATGCAGCTGTGCAGGGACGCACCGCCGGGCACAAAACCCTCGGCCTTGGCGTCGTACTCGCCCTTGATCAGCCCCATGAATTCATTCATCAGGTTGCGGTGGAACCAGGGCGGACGGAAGGTATTTTCAGCGACCATCCAGCGTGGCGGAAAGATCACGAAGTCGAGATTGGCCAAACCGTGAGTGCTGGTGGGCGAGGTCAGGACCGTAAAGATGGATGGATCCGGATGATCGAAGCTGACGGTGCCGATGGTGTTGAAGCGGCGCAGATCATATTTGTACGGCACATTATTGCCGTGCCAGGCGACCACGTTCAGCGGCGAATGATCCAGCTCGCAGCCCCACAGCTGACCGAGGAATTTCTGCACCAGGGTGGTCGGTTGCTGGAGGTTTTCGTAATGCGCCACCGGCGCCAGGAAGTCCCGCGGGTTGGCCAGGCCGTTGCTGCCAATGGGGCCGAGGTCCGGAAGGCGCAGCGGCGCACCGTGGTTTTCGGCGATGTAGCCACGGGCCTGCGGATCAAGCAATTCGACTCGAAATTTCATGCCGCGGGGCAACACGGCGATTTCCAGCGGCTCCAGCTCCAGCACGCCCAGCTCGGTGACGATGCGCAGGCGACCCATCTCGGGCACCAGCAGCAGCTCGCCATCGGCATTGAAGAACACCCGCTCCATGGAGCGGTTGGCGCGGTAGTTGTAGATGCTGATGCCGGACGGTTTGTCTGCGGCCGAATTGGCCACCATGCTCACCAGCCCGTCGATGAAATCGGTCGGTTCAGCCGGCATGTCCAGCGGGTTCCAGCGCAGCCGATTGGGGGTCACTTCCCCCAGCGGACCGCCCGCCAATTGCCGCTCAAGCTTGACGAACGCAGGGTGATTGGCCGACGGCTGGATGCGGTACATCCAGGTGCGTCGTGAC
The DNA here is from genome assembly GCF_026241895.1 of Pseudomonas sp. RIT-562. GTDB lineage: Bacteria > Pseudomonadota > Gammaproteobacteria > Pseudomonadales > Pseudomonadaceae > Aquipseudomonas > Aquipseudomonas mandelii_F. Next base: position 450,698 of record NZ_JAPJIV010000002.1, read on the forward strand.
TCGGCGCGGACCATGGTGAATGCGGTGCCGGACAGTAATTCGGTGTACAGGCCGTAGGGCGCTTTCTGCGGAGAGTTCTGGCCAATGGGCAAGGCGCCAGGCAGGGCCTCGCTGCTGAATTGGTTACCGAAACCGGACTGGTAAGCCAGTGCGGGCACCGTTGGATCGAGGTTCATGGAGCCTCCTGAACAGGGAGCAGGCCGTGGCCAGTCCTGCTTTGCAGAAATCTCGGCACGCCCGGGTTATTTTTATCGTAATTCGATTACGCATAACGTAATTTGATTGGTATCGACCGTCAAGCTATAAAGACGCCCATTCGCTACAGGATCAGATCGCCTTCATGGAAACGCCGCGCAGCAACGATAAGCAGAAAGTCCGCTCGGCCGAGGTCGGCACTGACATCCTCAAGGCGCTGGCCGAGTTGTCGCCCTCGACCTCGCTGTCACGCCTGGCCGAACACGTGCAAATGCCCGCGAGTAAGGTGCATCGCTACTTGCAGGCATTGATCGCCAGCGGTTTTGCCGAACAGAACGCCGCCACCAATCACTACGGCCTGGGCCGCGAAGCCCTGCGTGTTGGCCTGGCAGCCTTGAACAGTATGGACGTGCTCAAAGTCGGCGCCCTGCCCCTGGCCGAGTTGCGCGACGAGCTGAACGAAACCTGTTTCCTGGCGGTGTGGGGCAATCAAGGTGCGACGGTAGTGCACATCGAACCCGCTGTACGTGCGGTGACGGTGGTAACGCAACTGGGGTCGGTATTGCCATTGCTCAGTTCATCCACCGGCCTGGTATTCGGTGCGTACTTGCCCAAGCGTGAAACCGTGGACCTGCGTGAGGTGGAGTTGCAGGCCGCAAAACCGCATCCACTGGCAGACGATCAGGCCTACGCGACACTGTGTGAGCAGATCCGCGACCGGGGCTTGCATCATGTACATGGCTTGCTCATGCCTGGAGTGGATGCGTTGTCGGCACCGGTCTTCAACGCTGTGGGCCAAGTGGTAGCAGTGATGACCATTGTCGGCCCGGCGTCGTTGTTCCACGCTGATGAAGACGGCCCGGCCGCGCAGCGATTGCTGGCAGCGACTCGGGCCGTGAGTTGGCGGATGGGGTATCAGCCATCGGCAACGGTCTGTTAGCGCCTGCGCGCTATAGCAGAATCGTTTGCTCGCTGGAGTCCAGTTCCGCGTGGGCCTGCTTCAGCAGTTCGGTAACCACGGCAAGATCTACCGTTTTCCCAGTGCATGCAGTGATGACGCCCATGCAGGTGTTGACGTTCTCCAACTGTCTGGCAATGGCCTTCTGCGCCATCGAGAAGCCCAACTTGCCAATGCGCATCGTGGCCAGTTCGAGCATGCAATCGAGATAACTGGAGAACAGCTTCCGGTAATCACCCTGGAGCAAGGCCTCGACGCCTTCAAACAGCGCTTTTGTCATGACGATGGCGCTCAATCCTAGGCCGATGGGCGCGAAAGGGATGGCGACAATGGCGACAGCCGCTACTGCGGTTTCATACACCAACTTACCGACAATCTCGGCAAGACTTGTGGTTTTGGCGTCAACGCAGTCAATGATCTGCATGATTCCATCCCGATAACACTGGTAAAAATTACGCACGCGACTGTCGAAACGTAACATTGGAACAGCTTCGATACTTTGCAGGCGCACCTTCTCGATGTATTCACTGACTATCTTTTGCTCGGTGTACTTGGCTCGCTTGCTGTAATAACACCCCAACCCACCCACTTTCACCGAACTGGCAAACTCACTCAGGAACCTGAACGATCGGCCATCCGGGCTGGCTGGTGTGTAGAGGAAATCAGTCGCACCCCCATCCACCATGATGCGGAAAACATACACTCCATCGATCCGGCGATCCTGCAGGTAAAACGTGTAGACCCCATTGCGCTGGGGAGAATCTGGCTGTTCTTGAGAGAACGGCCCCCTGACTTCTGACTGGTGCAGCTGTTCGATCAGTTTCTCGATCAGTTCATACTGGTTACTTGAAAGTTGACCACTGAAAAGCTCGGCCAAGGCGCAACGATGCATTTCTTGACGCTGCAGGTTCACGTAGACGTCGCGCTTCAATGCATATCCCGGCGCCCCTTCAGCCAGATAGTCGGACTTCAGCATAGCGATGTATTTTTCACCCGGCCGCAAGGTTTTCGACCAGCCACGCACGTAATGGATCAGCCCATCGAACATTACCGGATGGTCAGGCAGCACATAAAGGGAAGGGTAAATATCAGGATATCGAACAGAACCACTGTCTTCGGTAATGTGATGCTCACTGATGATCAGCTGTGACAGGGTCATCTCTCGCGAGGCATCGAGCCTGATCATGATGCGGTCAGGATCTACAGTAACTGACGGACCGTGTTGGGCAGATACCTGTTCAACTCGCTGCTTGACCAGTTGGTAGGTAAATTGCTCATAACTGATCAACGCTGCCTCGCGGCTGGCCAGTCGGGTCAGCCCTTTGAGCTCGGTATTGAGCCGAGTAAACAGCTGTCGTTGCTCTTCGGTGGCCGAGCGATATCCTGCCGGTATGACCGCTTCCAGATTACTGCGCAGCCAACCGACCTGCAGCAATACGGCTTGGCGTAACACGCCGTCCCCTTCGTCTGACCATAAACTGCGCCGCACATCACGCCACGAACTAGGCAGTTCCTGAATGTGCCTCATGAAGGCGTCGATCTGCTCACGTTCACTGGAATACGTCTGGCGGCTCAGGTAACCGCGGCCTTGCGCTTGAGTCGTCCAGTCGAACAGGTGGAAGTTCATCTGCCTGATGCTCGCGAACTCGTACCAGTCCCTATCGCCGGGAGCATGCGGGGCATACAGAATACAAGTACCTTGCTCCCCCTCCGGCCCGCAAAAGACCATCATCTGCGCAAGCGCGTTCCTGGCATCAGCGAACACCAGCGCTCCCATGGAGCTGTCATGTGCGCCCTGACCGGCAATAGACACGATCCTGAAATTCTCTTCGCTGAGATGCCCCTGCAATTTCGCGCCGAAAGAACTCAGCGCCAGGCGACAGCCCAATAAGGCATGCAGCGCTTCGAGCACTGCGTCTTGCGCGTACTTTTTTTCAAATCGCTGCGCATACAGCACGCGCAGGCTTGCATTGCTCATCACGTGCACCAGATCTTCGCCCGTAATGCCAGTCGGCAGGTCGTCGCCTTCCAGGGTGATTTCCCATGGGACGGACGAGGCATCCTGCAGACCGTTGAGCATGAATTCGGGAAGCGTCAGTCGATTACTCTGCGCGACCTTCTGCTTGCCGACGAAGAAGGTGTGACGAGTCCGGACGAAAATCTGCTCCGGGTTGACGACTTCGCCGGTGAGGATTCTTACCAGCTCCCGCGCATGAAATTGGGCGAAGGCTCTCAGGGACTTTATTTCCCCGAGCAACTTGTCCAGTGCCTGTTCTTTTTCTGTCAGGGCCTGTTCAGCATCGAAGTAATATTGGCGATCGTCTGCACTTGCACGTTGCAACCACTGCGGCAGTGAGTGGTCTTGCAGGGACGTTGTGCGCCTTGACGGGCGCGGCAAGTCATCCTGATAACTGTGATCATTCATGTGTATTAATCCATTAATATTGATGCATCGTCCGTGGTGAAAGTTATGGCCGCGATCAAACAATCGTCGAGCCATTCAGAGCTTATAAACTTCCTTGAGTCAGAGCACACTTCAAAACGTGTGTGTATTCATGAGCGCGACTTCGGATCAAGTACACTTCAAACTAGAATGCCTAACACTTTTGCCTTGGCTACCGCCTGAGTCCTGCGCTCCACTCCCAACTTACCGTTGATACGCCGTGCATGGGTTTTCACCGTGTGCAAAGAGATAAACAACAGATCGGCAATTTGTTGATTCGAGTTGCCTTGAGCTACTAACTCAAGCACTTGGGTTTCACGCTGACTTAACCGGTTTTCTCCCATCGGTATGGTATCCGAGTCATTGACCGGCCCTACCTGGTCTATGGCCTCCGGCAGACGTGACTGGCGCAATTGCAACTCCCGGTAGGCCTGGTGGAGATGGCAGCGCTCGACCAGCGCCAATCCTTCGCGCAGCGACTGGCGGGCAACAACCGGGTTGCCGGTCAGCCAGGCGGCTTCGGCCATCACCAGGTGCAATTGCGCCTGCAAGCCCGACATCCCGCTGTTCCTGGCCGACTGCAACTGAGCCTCGAGGCGAACCAAAGGTGCTCGAGCCTGCCCCAGGTAGACTTCAGCTAACACCAGCAGGTAGTCCAGGCCACTGATCAGCTCCAGCGTCGCCGGTGGTGCCTGACGCGCCTGGGGGCCATGGTAGTGCCGCAGCACTCGCGTCAAGGCTTCCAGAGCCAGCTCCGGGCGACCTTGCTGCAACCAGAAGTGACTGCTGACCTGCAACAACACCCCACGGTAGACGGTGTCGGGGATCTGCCGTTGCTGCATCAAGCGCTCGGCATCGCGCAGCAGCACGAACGCCTGGGCGTAATCGGCCTGATTGGCCGCCAATTGCGCCAGCCCGAGGAAACCATAGAGCGCACGTTTGTCGTGGTTACGCAGACAAATCTGCAGCCCCTGCTCGAAAAACCCGACCGCTTGCGAATCCAGCCCCTGGCACAGACTCAGGCGCCCGCGCCGCAAGGCAATCCGCCCCATCAAGGGCTCGGCGATTTTTTGTCCGGCAAGCAAATCGTGCATGGCTGCCAGCAGTTGCTCGGCCCTGGCTGGGGCGCCACGTTGCTCGAGCAATTGCGCATGGTCGAGCTCCAGCAGGCTTTCGAAAACCAACGAGCCCTTGGCGCGAGCCAGGCATAACGCTTCACGGTTGGTCGCCTGTGCCACATCGAGTTCGCCCCTGAGCAGTGCCTGCTGGGTCAGGCCCGACAAGCACATCAGCCGCACGGTCCACAGCTCCGGCCCCAGCTCGCTCAAGGCTTCGAGAAAATGCGCGCGGGACGCCTCCATGCGCCCTTGCAGGTGCAGCAGCCAGCCTTGTTGCGCCAGCCACCGCGCCAGCAACTGGCGCTGCAGAAACTCACTCGGCTGGGGCAGAAAGCGCGACAGCTGCGCGATGCACTCACCTGCTGGATCAAAACGTCCGGCAAACAGCAAGGCCGCAGTGATCAAACCGATCAGCTGCGGCGAACCGAACAACAGCGCCTCGCCCTGTTGCTCATGCAGCCGCAATAACAGCACCACGGTCTGCTCCTCGAACAGGTGCTCGAAGCTGAAATGCTGCAACAGGCTCACAGCGACTTCGAACTCCTGCGCCAGCAAAGCCTGCTCGAACGCCGCCTTCCAGTCCGACTCGGCGGCGAACCACTGGCAGGCTCGCCGATGCCAGGACCGCCCCTGCGGCCAGGGTTCTTCACGCATCAGGCGGGTCAATGGGATAAATATCTGCAACCAGTCCGCAGTGCCTTCCCAGGGCTCGATGAAACACCCCAGCTCCTGCAGCGCCTCCAGTATCTGCACACCAACGACCGCGCCAAACAGGTGCTCACATAAGCGCGCATTGAACCGCGGCAGATGCGCCAGCACGCGCCAGGCTTCCAATAACTCCGGCGTCAGGCTGGCGAAAAGTTCGTGTTCCAGATAGTCATGCAGGGTGTCCGGCCGACCTTGGGCCTCACTGCGCGACCAGTCGCATTTCTGCAACAGCGCGATACGCACGCCGGCGCACCAGCCACCGCTGAGTTGATAAATCCTGTTGGCGCCCTTGCTCGCGTGCACCGGCTCCAAATGCTGCAACAACGAGGCAATTTCCTCCTGAGTAAATGCCAGCGTCCCGGGTTCACAATCGTACAGTTCATCGTTGAGCAACAAGCGCGGCCAGTTGATTTGCGGACGGCGGCGCCCACTCAACCACCAGGTGATCGCCGGGCTGCTGACCGTCAGCAGCTGGTCCAGCAGCAGGTCCAGCTCTGGATTGCGCACGCGGCAATAGTCATCGAGAAAAATCCAAACCGGCGTCTGGCAACTGGCCAATGCCGCGAGCAAAGTCGACTCATCCGTGCCTGCCAGGCCCAGTGACTGAGCCAATCGCTGGCGCAAATCAGTCACCGACATTGATCCGCCGGCCAGTGGCAGCCAGCACACCTGGCAACCCTCGGGCGCCTGCATCAAGCACTCGACCATCAACGCGGTCTTGCCGCTGCCAGCCGGGGCGCAGAACAGCTTCACGCGAGCGGTGGACGCCAGCAACGGTTCGATCAACCGCGGCCGAGACTGGTGATGTGCAGACAACCGGGGGCGAATTCCAGGTCGGTCCAGGCACCGCGTCATGGCAGTCATAGGGGTGCGCCTTGTTGTAGTTGTGGCGCCACCCTAGTCCTGTCTCGCCAGCTTGTTGAAGAAGTATTCAGCGCACTGATCAAGCCCTATAAAAAAGGTGACCAAGAGGTCACCTTTTATGGAACGTACTGTAGGAAAACTACCTTACGCCCGTACTCCGAAGGGCTGCTGGCGTGTAGTCCCCAGCTTTGGCATCGATGTTGAATTCGAAGCTGCGCTTCTCCTCGTTCTTCATTCCGAGGGCGATGTAGCGACCGGCGATCAGGTCATACAACGCCTCAACCGTATAGGCCGGAACCTGGTGATCGTAATAGAACTGCGCATGGCCTTCGGCGACTCGCCACAACTGGCCGCGACCGTCGTAGTGATCCGCCAGTGCCACCTGCCAGCTGTCTTCGTCGATGTACATGTGACGCTTGGCGTAGACGTGGCGCTCGTTCGGCTTGACCGTAGCGACCACCTCCCACACCCGGTGCAGCTCGTAGCGGGTCAGGTCCTGGTTGATATGCCCGGCCTTGATCACGTCGGTGTACTTGAGGCTGGGCGAATCAAGCTTGTAGCTGTTGTAGGGGATGTACATTTCCTTCTTGCCTACCAGCTTCCAGTCGTACCGGTCAGGAGCGCCGGAAAACATGTCGAAGTTGTCGGTGGTGCGCAGGCCGTCCGACGAGGTGCCGACTCCGTCATACGCCACTTGCGGTGCGCGGCGCACGCGGCGCTGACCGGCGTTGTAGATCCATGCCTTACGCGGCTCCTTGACCTGGTCGAGCGTCTCGTGGACCAGCAGGACGTTGCCCGCCAGACGCGCCGGGGCGGTGACTTCCTGCTTGAAATAGTTGAGCACGTTCTCGTCACTGCCCGGCTTCAGATCGCCCAGCAGCGAAGGCACTGCAACTTCGTCCTTGAAGCGGATGACGGTGAAATCGCCATTGGATTGCGGCGTGGCCTGGGTCACGGTACGGCGCAGATTGCCACCGTGGTAACGGGTCACGTGGTTCCAGATGACCTCGACCCCATTCTTCGGGATCGGGAAAGCGTAGTAGCGGTTGCCGGTGAAATTGGCCAGGCCGTTACCGTCGTTGATCGGCGTTACATTCAAGGCGCTGCGCTTGGCCGACTCATAGATTTCCGGTGGGACCGCCACTGTGCGGTGGGTCGGGTAGACCGGAATTTTGTAAGTTTCCGGATAGCGCTTGAACATGGCTATCTGGCCGTCCGAGAGCTTGTCCTTGTACTGGTCGACGTTTTTCGCCGTGATGGTGAATAACGGCTTTTCGTTGGCGAACGGGTCGGCCAGGAAGCCCTTGCTATCGACCGCTCCGGCATTTTTCGCAATGCCGCCGGTCCAGGCCGGAATCGAGCCATCGGCATTGCCGGCCTTCTCGGCGCCCAGCGGAGTAAGGCTGGTACCGAGCTTGTTGGCCTCCTCCGGCGACACCGCGGCCATCACCTGGGCCGCCAGCAAACTCAAGGCCAGCACGCCGCATTGCAGAATCATCTTGCGCATAACCATCATCCTTCTCAGCCAGATCAGAAATTCACGCCAAAGCTCAACGCCAGGAAGTCACGGTCTTCCAGGGTGTTGTAGTCCCCACCGAAGAAATCGGTGTAACTGAGGCTGGCGGTGTAGGCGTTGCGATAATCGGCATCGACGCCGACGCTGATCGCCTTGGCGCCTTCGTTAAACAAGCCGTTTGGGCCATAACCGGAAACATCGTGTGACCAGGACAGGTTGGGTTTGAAGTTGATCCCGGCGATCACGTTGTTGTAGTCAAGGATGGCGCGAGCGCGATAGCCCCAGGACGTCGAGGTCACAAAACCGTCGGTGTCACCGTTGAAACCGTACTGGCCGTACACCGAATCGCGGCCATAACGCAGTTTGGATCGAGCCTCCAGGCCGCCCACGTGAACCACTGCCGCCTCGCCCACCAAGGTCAGGCGATCGGCGCCCGCCACCTGATCGATGAAGTGCGTCAGGGTGCTCTGCACCTGGGTCATTTCCTTGCGCCGATAGCCCTTGTTGTCCGCGCCGGGCGCGGTGGCAATAGGCGACGCGGCGCCCCCGGCAATCGGATTGAGCATGGCCAGGGTCAGGTCGGTGCTGTTGATTTGCACCGGCGCGTTGGGGCGATAGCTGATCTCGCCGGTCCACGCGGTCCCGGTAGGCAAGGTGGTGGAGAAACTCGCACCGTACAGGCGGATGTCCTCGGGGTACTCGAGATAATACTGCCCGCGACCGAGCATCACGCTTTGCGCCAGGGCTGAACCAGTCCCCGGGGCGATCGCGTTGGCGGTGCCGACAATGCCGGGCAGCGCCGCTAGCGTACCCAGGCCGGCGGTGGTGGTGCCGACGTTTGGCGAGCGGCTGTGATAATTCATGAAGTACAGGCCGTACTCGGTGTCATCCCCCAACCAGCGCAACGCCGTGCCCCACTGCCCGGAATCCCGCGCATCGCGATCACCGCCCCGGGGCACCACCACGCCTTCTCGAGTGACTTCAAAACCCTGGCCGAATGCCGCAGCGATCGGCTGCAGCGGCGCAATGGCCGGGCTGGCAACTGTGTAGCCCTTGGTGCAACCATCCGCTGCGACGTCACCGCCAAAGAAGGTGCCACAGTTATCCAGGACAGTCTGGTCCCACTCCAACTGGTAGAAACCTTCAACGGTGAGTTTGTCGGTGAGCCCCTGGGAAGCAAACAGCATGTTGACCGGAATCAGCCCTTCCTTGATCTCGGCACCCGGGCGGCGAAACGCCGAGACGTCCACCGGGTTGATGCTGTTGATCGAGTTGCCGATAAACGTACTCTCACCCCAGCTGACCACCTGTTTACCCGCGCGCACGGTGCCCGGCAGGTTGGCGATGGAGTAGTTGTGATAAACAAAGGCGTCGAGAACCTGCGCCCCGGCGGACTTCGAACCTTCCTTGCGATTGTGATCGCTGATGGGCTTGAACGGACGGTCCTCGTCCTTCAGCTCAAAGTCGTACCAGTATTTGCCACGAACGAAGACCCCGGTGTCGCCGTACTTGAGTTCGAGGTCGTGGATACCTTTGAAGATCTTCGAAAAGGTCTCGCCCTTTTTGAAATTCAACCGCCCGTCATCCCCCGTAGAAGCCTGGCCGGTCCCGCCGTTGACCGTACCCACCAACGCTTTATCGGCATCGCGCATGCCCCAACTCGCGCCAACCGACAACGAAGAGTCGAAGGTGCCCTCGATTTCCCCGACATTGAACGAAACCGCCTGCGCCTGAGCGCAGCAACCCAAGGCCACCGCAGCGGCCAGCGCCTGCGGCTTGAAGATGGCGCGCATTGTTGTTTTTGTCATGCGTCTTCCCCGGTGAGTGACAGAAGGCCACACCCTACTGCCGCCGACCGGGGGCGATAAGCGCACCAAGGAGGTATTCGCGGTGTCGCTCCAAAGGATTACAGGCCGGCGGGGGTGAGGGTTTGGGCGGGGTATGAATGGATTGGATGGGGCGGTATCAACAGTATGGATGTGTGATGCCGGGACTGTTGCCGATGCTGCAACACTGCATGTCGGTATTGGCTATTTTTCCTTTGGGGACAAGGCTTTATTCTGAACGGGCTTTCAGGGGAACGAGCTGAAGGCGAAGTTTGATCAGGCGTGGATATTGCGCCTCTATTTTTGATGAATTGAAGATTTTCGGTTCATAGCACTGTGTACACAGACGTTGATTTGTAGCTCCTTGATCGAACGTCTTACTTTGGCCGCTGCGTTTGCAGCGGCCTTTTTTATGGGCGATGTTTTTGTTTGGCGGTCGTGGCAAGGGCGGCCTCTACCTTTTCGTGCGTTCGTAGCGTCATTCAACCCTTCCACCCTTCCACCTGTAGGAGCTGACGAGTGAAACGAGGCTGCGATCTTTTGATCTTGCTTCGGAGCCCGATTTGCCGGCGATGGCGTCATATATTTGAACGGAAATTGCGAATGCCAAATCCATCATCAGCCAACGGCAAAGCCGGTTTCAAACCCGAGTAACTGGACCGCTGCAGGGGCGGGATCACGATCCGCCGCTGCTACCCGTTCTACAAAGAGCACATTTGCAATCGCTCGGTGAGCCGGAGAGTTCTGGGGCTGATGGTGTTTTGTCAGGAATGGCGCGTGATCGTTTGCGTCCATCGCCGGCAAG